>JALEFZ010000024.1 GCA_022760475.1 Bacteroidia bacterium
TGGGCATATGCTCCCTGTACAGAAGGGCTGTTACTCTTGTCCAAGACCATTAGTAAGTCTTTCTTGGCGGAAAAGAGGTCTCCCTTCACGAGATAGTTTATTTTTGCTCTGAAATAATAAGAATCTGCTACATCAGGCCTGTAGTTTATAGCCTTGGTAAAATCTCTTGTTGCGTTGTCATATTCTCCCAGTATGTAATAGCACAAGCCTCTCTTATAATGCATGCGCGCGCGGTGGCTAAATTGGTTTTGACTGTAAAGGCGTAGGGCATTGGTATAATCTAAAATGGCCTCGCGATAATTTCCGTTGTCGAAATAAGCAGCAGCCCGGTTGTTATAGGCGGTTGCATCGTTTGGGTTCCTGTGAACTTGTTGGGAATACTGGTCGATGATTCGAAGTAGTTCAAGTCCTGTACGCTCTATCTTTCGGCCAATCTCTTGTATCCTGCGGCTATCTCTAGTTTGGGCAAAACCTGGTGTGGCAAGGCAGAAGATCAGTATAGAAATGCTTAATAACTGTATATATTTCTTCATGGCTCAATGGCAATTGGGTATTTTATCTCTGCGCTGAAATGACAACTTTAACACGTCGGGGTTGCGTCATCCAAGAGCATTTATTCAGAATAAAGAACGTTTAACATCTTAGAAGAATTTGTCCCTGTTTTAAGTTGCATTTGAATCTTTTTAATTTAACTCAAATTTTTTACAACAGTTAAAATTTAGCGATACTCAACTCTCCAGCCTCGATAGTCAACCACTTCATCACGATCAATGAGTTGAATTCCTTTTGTTGTTTATAGTTACGGGAATTTCGGCAAGAGTTTTACCCAAAATGTATGAGCGTGTAGCCTGAGTGTACAGATGTGTTAGATGAAAAATCGAAGGGAACATTTCACTAGCTTTTTCCTTCTCAAAAAAAATTCCCTCCTCCGAAAACTCAGAGAAGGGACTAACAAACCAAATATAAAATTTATCAAGCTATCGGAGTGCCAATGTTCCCTTTTAACATAATGTCCTTGATTTCATCCAATACCAGCGGCTCCTCAATGGTTGATGGCATTTTATAGGTTTTACCATCTGCAATGGCGCGCATGGTTTTGCGAAGAATCTTTCCAGAACGGGTTTTGGGTAAGCGATCTACTTTCGCTACACGCTTAAAACAAGCAATCGCACCCACTGTATCTCTTACCATCTGAACCAACTCACCTTGTAATTGATCTTCAGACTTGCCGACTCCTTCCTTCAGCACCACAAAACCTACCGGCAACTGTCCTTTCAGTTGGTCATTGACGCCAATCACAGCACATTCGGCTACGGCTTCATGCGAAGCCACTACTTCTTCCATTTCAGCAGTCGAAAGCCTATGCCCTGCGACGTTGATGACATCGTCTATCCTTCCTGTGATAAATACATAGCCGTCTTCATCCTTGTATCCACCATCGCCAGCAAGGTAAAATCCAGGAAATTTGCTCAAGTAACTTGAAATAAACCTTTCGTCATTTTTCCAAAGAGTAGGAAGACATGAAGGAGGAAGAGGATATTTTAGCACAACTGCTCCTTCTTCACCAGGTCCAAGCTCGGTACCATCCTCACCGAGTATCCTTAGATCAAAACCAGGAACAGCTTTTCCAGCTGAGCCTTGCTTGATGGGCATCAGTTCATAACCAGCCGGGTTGGTAAGCATCGCCCAACCGGACTCTGTCTGCCACCAGTGGTCTATCACCGGGACATTCAATACGCCTTCTGCCCATTGAAGCGTAGCAACATCACACCTTTCTCCAGCCAAAAACAGGTACTTGAGTTTTGGCGTTGGATATTTGTTTTTATAAATGCCTTCGGGATCTTCTTTTTTAATGGCGCGGAAAGCTGTAGGTGCTGTGAAAAAGGTCTTAACATCATATTCGCTAAGTATGCGCCAGAAAGTACCAGGATCTGGCGTCTTGATGGGCTTGCCTTCAAACATAATGCTGGTGCAACCATGAATCAAGGGTCCATACACGATGTAGGAGTGGCCTACAACCCAGCCTACATCTGATGCAGCCCAATAGACATCACCGGGATCTACATCGTAAACCGCTTTCATGCTATATTTCAAGGCAACCGCATGCCCTCCATTATCACGTACGATACCTTTGGGTTGCCCTGTAGTTCCGGAAGTATATAGGATATAGAGAGGGTCTGTTGCATCAAGGATTTCGTATCCTACAGGCTCAGCTTGCTCCACTAGGGATTCCCAATCCTGAAAACGGCTGTCCGAAATGGCTTCAGAAAACTCAGGCCTCTTGTACAAAAGAATATGCTCAATCTTGTGGCTGGCCTCCTCCAGGGCATGGGTAATAATGGGCTGATAGGAAATTTTTCTTGACGGCTCAATTCCCCCACTGGCTGTGAGCAATACTTTGGGCTGAGCATCATCAATCCTGATGGCCAATTCATGGGCTGCAAAGCCTCCAAACACCACAGAGTGGATCACTCCCAGCCTGGCACATGCCAGCATGGCAATCGCAGCCTGTGGGATCATGGGCATATAAATGATGGCCGTATCTCCTTTTTGGAGGCCAAGGCTCTTTAGGGCACCAGCCATTTTCTCCACCTCAATGAGTAGTTCACGGAAAGTGTAACTCGCTTTTTTTCCAGTAACTGGAGAATCATAAATCAAAGCCTTTTGATTTCCCCTACCTGTTTGGACATGGTAGTCCAGGCATAAGAATGAGGTATTCATTTTGCCGCCTTTGAACCACCTGTACAATCCATTCTCTTCCTTAGTTAAACCCTGGCTAGGCTCTTCAAACCATGCGATATGTTTTGACCTTTTTAACCAAAATGTCTCTGGATGTTCGAGACTCATTTTGTAGTCGTTGATGTAGTTATCCATTGTAATCGCGATTGTAGTATTAGCAAAATTGTCTGTAAAAGATAATAAATAACCTTAAAAGTATCTATATATCTATATAATTTTAAAAAAATAACTTACTAAAAACTATCCTCAGCGGCTTTGTTGACCGATTTCACCTCAACATATGATTTTCATCACCTATCTATATTTGTAATTATCTAACTATCTATATAATTTAGATTTAACAAAATTATCGTTGACTACTCTACAACTCATAGAATCATGATGAAAACCATTTACAAATTTGTGCTGCTTTTCGTACTGGCTTCATTGGTCAGTATTGCCGCACATGGTCAGTATTCTCCTGATTACAAGGGAGGGCTGAAAGTCTCCCTTAACGACGAAGGTACCAAGTATGTTCGCTTCATCACCTGGCATCAAATGTGGGCAACATTCTCTAATGATCAGGTAAACTTCAGCCTACGCAGGTCTCGTTTTCTTGCTTTTGCAAAGATCAATGATCGATTCCTCATTTTGACGCATTTCGGTTTGAACAACCTTTCCCCTGCGCAGATGGGAACTGCTGCTCCCGTTCCTTCAGGAAGCGGAAATGGGCGCTTCTTTATGCACGATGCATGGGCAGATGTAACGGTTGTAAAAGGCTATCTGAATGTCGGAGCCGGTCTTCACTACTGGAACGGCATCAGCCGACTCAACAATCAATCAACTCTGAACTTCCTGACACTTGATGCTCCTGGACACAACTGGGCGACCATTGGTACCAGTGATCAGTTTGCCAGACACCTTGGGGTATTTGCTAAGGGTAAACTGGGCAAGTTGGACTACCGTTTTGCTGTAAATGAAGCGATTCAGAACCCATTATTGGGCGGAAGTCTGAGTAACATTACAAATGGGAGTGGCGATACAACCACCTTTGTAACTAACAAGGCGGTTTATCGCAATGAGGCCAATCCAGGTGGAGGAAAGATTGTTTCCGGTTACGTAAAGTATGACTTCTTCGACAAGGAAGGCAACACGCTTCCTTACTTTGTGGGAACCTACATGGGTAAGAAGAAAATTCTTAATGTAGGTGCAGGATTCTTTTACCATGCAGATGGCGCCAGCTACTACGAGTCTGCTGAGGCAGGAACAGCTCCTACCCTTGTTAGCCCAACTTCATTTGCAGTAGATGTATTCGCAGACCTTCCATTGAAGGGTAAAACCATGGGTTTCACCGGATATGCTTCCTTCACCAACCACAGCTGGGGGCCTAACCTGACTGGAGGTCTTGATGGTGTAGGAACTGGAAACATTACCTATGCCCAGGCAGGTCTTGCCTTAAAAGAAATCAAAAATGTGGGTCAGTTCCAGCCATATGTACATTTCACCAACAGAAGCCTTGAGGCTCACAGCGACTTTACCAAAAGCAATTCTACCAGACTGGGAGTAGGTGCTAACTGGTTCATCGAAGGACATAACCTGAAAGTATCTGCAGAATTCCAGACAAGCACAGGTACAGGTGCAACAGCCACTCCTGATGCTGCCAACCTATTCAGAATCCAGCTTCACGCTTTGATTTAAAATAAAGGTGATAAGATGATGAAATATTTAACTAAATATTTATATATTTCTATATATTCTTATCTCAATTAACAAATATTAACATCGAAATAACCTACAATTATGAAGGATCTAAAACAATATTGGAAGACTAACCTGACCTACCTGAGCATTTTGCTTGCGATCTGGTTCTTCGTTTCCTATGGATTGGGCATCATGGCCAAGAGTTTTTGGTGGGCCCAACAGGGATCAATCTATGTCTTTGTTGCATTAATTTTTGTCTACGTGTATCTGATGAATCGCCTGGACAAGAAGTATGATGTGGACGAAAAATAATCCCGATTCTATTCTATCATTCATTATCACAATTAAATACTGAAAAAATGGATCAACAAATATGGACGCTGGTCATGGTAGGCCTCACGTTCGCAATATATATCGGGATCGCAATCTGGTCTCGCGCTTCTTCTACCAAAGATTTTTATGTAGCAGGTGGGGGTGTATCTCCTCTTGCTAATGGTATGGCAACTGCAGCAGACTGGATGTCAGCCGCATCATTCCTTTCGATGGCTGGTTTGATCGCCTTCCTGGGATACGACGGTGGGGTTTATTTGATGGGATGGACCGGTGGGTATGTACTACTTGCCTTATTATTGGCACCTTATCTAAGAAAATTTGGACAATATACAGTACCTGATTTCATTGGAACACGCTACTCAGGTAAAAATCCCAATGCCCAGGTTAACGTAGCTCGTCTTGTAGCTATCATCTGTGCCCTCTTCGTTTCATTTACTTATGTGGTAGGTCAGATGAAAGGGGTAGGAGTTGCCTTCTCTCGCTTCCTTGAAGTACCATTCGAAACAGGTGTACTTATTGGTATCGCTATTGTATTCTTCTATGCTGTATTGGGTGGTATGAAAGGGATTACCTATACCCAGGTAGCTCAGTACTGTGTATTGATCTTCGCCTTTACAGTACCTGCGATCTTCATTTCTCTACAGATCACTGGAAACCCTGTACCCCAACTAGGCCTATTGGGCGAGTTCAAAGGAGAAGGTGTTTCTTTGCTTACCAAGCTGAACCAGTTGAATACTGAATTAGGATTTACAGAATATACCTCTGGTAAAAAGGAGATGATCGACGTTGCCTTCATCACAGCGGCATTGATGCTAGGTACTGCAGGCCTCCCTCACGTAATCGTGCGTTTCTTTACGGTTCCCAAGGTATCTGACGCTCGTAAATCCGCTGGATACGCACTTGTCTTCATCGCGATTCTATACACCACTGCTCCTGCAGTAGCTGCTTTCGCCCGTGCCAACATGATTGACTCCGTAAGTGGAGTTGCCTATGACGATGCTCCAGCCTGGGTTACCAACTGGAACAAAGCTGGACTGATCAAAATGGAAGATAAAAATGGGGACGGAATCATTCAGTACTATGATGACAAGAGCGAAGCTGGTATTGCCCTGGCTGCTGAAAAAGGCTGGAAAGGAAATGAGTTCTCGCCTGACCGCGACATCATGGTATTGGCCAATCCTGAGATTGCTCAGCTTCCAGCATGGGTAGTAGCTCTGGTAGTAGCCGGTGGCCTTGCTGCTGCACTTTCTACGGCTGCAGGACTCTTACTCGTAATCTCTACCTCCATCTCTCACGACTTGCTGAAGAAAACCTTCATGCCAAACATCTCTGACAAGCAGGAATTGATGTATGCGCGTATCGCTGCGGCAGTAGCGGTAGTAGGTGCAGGTCTTGCGGGTATGAATCCGCCGGGATTTGTGGCTGAGGTAGTTGCCTTCGCCTTCGGTCTGGCAGCATCGTCCTTCTTCCCTGCGATCCTACTGGGAATCTTCGACAAGCGTACCAATACACCCGGTGCTGTTACCGGAATGATCACAGGTCTTGTATTCACTACAGCCATGATCTGCATGATGCGTTCGGTACAGCTTTTCGGAACTGATGCGCCGATCATCAAGGACTTCTTCGGAATCTCTGCCCAGGGAATTGGTACGGTAGGTATGTTCCTGAACCTGATCGTTACGATTGCAGTTTCAAGAATGACACCTGCACCAAGTCAGGAAATTCAGAATATCGTAGAGGAGATCCGTATCCCAAGGGGTGCTGGAGAAGCTCAAGCACACTGATCACCCATTGTGTATAAAGGAGGTCAATGATCTCTTTTCATTAATAATTAGGCCTGAGCGGTTGAAAGCGAGGCTTTCTCCGCCGGGTTTTTTAACAAGAATTACAAACTACAAATAATACTACTGTCATGAGATTGAAGTTAAATAGGCCCGTCTCACAGTTAATCCTTATCGCCTATATCGCAATCACTTTTGGATTTCGGTTTGTCTATGAGGTTCAGTTGACCAGCCACTATTGGCTGTCCTTAGTTACAGGAGTTATCTTCCTATCCCTCCCCTATGCCTTGATCAAAGTGGGTTTTCTAAACCCAGGCTGGTTCTGGTTCGAGAAGGAGTTTAAGGAGGAGTCCTCAGAGGCAAAAGCATAACTTTCCCTTCGGGTAATGTCATCTATCAGCCTGCCCCAGTCATTCCTATTTGCATTTTCCCAATCCATTCACATAATTACATACATGACAATTATGAGGATAGGCAGAGTCCTTGCAGCCTTATTTTTCTTTTTTGGCATACTTCTCAACTTCCCCTTGATACAGTTATTTACAGGAGAAGGAGAATGGATGGGAATCCCTAAAAGCTATCTGGGAATTTTTGGCTTGTGGCTCTTTATGATCCTTATTTTTGCATTTGTCATAGAAAGGGGCTCAGGCTCCAATAATTCCTCCTAATCAGGCACTATTACATGCGCGCTTGGGTCGTCCTTATTGTTTCTTTTTCCTACCTGGCATCTCTATTTGGGGTAGCCTACTGGGCGGATAAGATGCGCGCCAAAGGAAAGAGCCTAATTAGAAATCCCATAGTTTATGCCCTCTCTCTGGCAGTTTACTGTACCGCATGGACATTTTATGGCAGTGTAGGGCGAGCAGCTACGCACGGGATTGAGTTTCTGGCTATTTACATTGGCCCCACCCTATCAGCCCCCCTTTGGATACTGATTCTCCGAAAAATAATAGTTATCAGCAGGTCTCAACGGATCAACTCTATTGCAGACTTTATTTCCTCTCGTTACGGCAAAAGCTCTACACTTGGGGGACTGGTTACCATCATCGCCATCGTGGCTATCATCCCCTATATCTCTCTTCAACTCAAGGCAGTCTCAACCAGTTTCGAACTCCTTACCCAGCAGAACTCCTTTGTTACAAAAGTCTTAAATGGAGAGAGTTTCTTCGCCGACAAGGCCTTTTATGTGGCTGTGATTCTGGGATTATTTACCATTTTTTTTGGAACAAGACACCTGGAAGCTCCTGAGCATCACGAAGGTTTGGTGGCTGCCGTCGCATTTGAATCCATTGTCAAACTACTGGCATTTTTGGCAGTGGGGATATTTGTGTGTTTTTTCCTTTTTGATGGCTTTGGAGATCTTTTCAGCCAGGCAATGGAAGTTCCAGACCTTCACGAGATGTACAACTCCTCTCCTTCATCTTCCCTGCGGCCATGGAACTGGTTTTGGCTCAACCTCATCTCCATGTTTGCCATCCTGTTTTTGCCGCGGCAGTTTCACGTTGCTGTAGTCGAAAATACCAATCCCAATCATGTAAAAAAGGCCATTTGGCTTTTTCCACTATATCTCTTGCTGATCAATATTTTTGTGATTCCGATTGCACTGGGGGGAAGGATGTTCTTCCCGGCTACTCCAGGAATTGCCGATACCTATGTCCTGCAATTACCCCTTGAAAATGGGCAAAATCTGTTGGCACTCCTGGTGTACATTGGGGGCTTATCTGCCTCCACGTCCATGGTCATTGTGGCTACCATTGCACTCAGCATCATGGCTAGCAACAACCTGATCGTTCCCATACTGCTCAGAACATCCATCATAAAAGAATCATTTGAAAGAGATATATCATCAAGACTGATGGGCATTCGAAGGCTTGTGATCATTTCTATTTTAATGATTGCCTATGCTTATTTCTCTTCCTTGGGACAAAACCGCTCGTTGGTATCCATTGGTTTGATTTCTTTTGTTGGAGTAGCCCAATTTGCCCCTTCGGTGCTAGGAGGAATTTTCTGGCGTGGCGGCAACAGAAAAGGTGCCATCGCAGGATTGCTACTCGGCTTCATCGTATGGGGCTTCACCCTCCCATTTGTTAGCCTCTTACCAGATGGAGCCACTGCCGACTCCATCCTTGAAAATGGAGTCTTTGGCTGGGGGATATTTCGTCCCTATGCCCTTATGGGATTAGAGGGAATGGATCAAATTTCTCATGCAACTTTCTGGAGCCTTTTTGTCAATTTGGGGGCCTATGTATTTGTATCGCTACTGACTTCCCCTTCTGCGCTGGAACATTCTCAAGCCAACCTATTTGTAAACATCTACCAACTGGAGCGTACCTATCAGGAAAAACCCATCTGGAAAGGTAAGGCATACCTCTTCGATATCGAAAACCTCCTGGCCAGATTCCTCGGCCCCAGAAGGACAGAAACAATTTTGAATCAATATGCTGCTGAAAAAGGCATCAAGCTAACCAAGACCAAGGAAGTTGACTTTGAATTGATCAACCATGCCGAAAAACAACTGGCAGGGGCTATTGGAGCAGCTTCTGCAAGGCTTTTGATTTCATCTGTGGTGAAGGAAGAACCTCCAAAATTAAGGGAGGTGATGGAAGCACTTGATGAGACCCATCAATTGATGAGGTACAGCAAGGAACTGGAACAAAAGTCCGATGAACTTCGCCGGGCCTCTGAAAAACTCCAATTGGCGAATGCCAGACTCAAGGAGATGGACAAGCTCAAAAATGACTTTTTGACTACGGTAACCCACGAACTGCGAACCCCTATTACCTCTATCAGGGCATTGACCACCATTGTCCATGACAATAAAGACCTGGATGAGGCAAAAAGACATGAGTTTTTGGGCATCGTCATCAAGGAATGTGAACGTATTTCGAGGTTGATCAATCAGGTCCTGGATCTCGAAAAAATGGAGTCAGGCCATGCGGAGTGGAACCTCACAGAGGTAGACATGTTGGAAATTGTAAGTAGTACGGCAAGCAGCATCAAAGGCATTTGTAAGGAGAGAAATATCAAGCTAATTGAAAACTACCCGGATAGCATTCCATTGATCATAGGAGACAGAGACCGCCTTGTACAGGTAGTCATGAACCTCCTTTCAAATGCTGTTAAGTTTTGCGACCATGAGAAAGGAGAAATTAAAGTAACGCTTGAACTCAAGGAGGAGAAAATTCAACTCATGGTTCAGGACAATGGGATTGGTCTGAAAAAAGAAGTCTTGCCCTACATTTTCGACAAGTTTTCACAGTTCACAGACCTTAAAAGTGGCCGTCCCCATGGCAGTGGCTTGGGCCTAAGCATAACCTGGCGTATTGTACACCTGCATAAAGGGAGTATCAGTGTGGAAAGTAAAGAAAACCATGGAGCGAGCTTCCTTGTAGAGTTGCCTTTGGAGAAAAAAATAAAAAGCCCGAGTCGATTCTCTGTACCATAGATCACTCTACATCCTCATTATATGTAACAATTCACATATTTCAATTAGATTATTTGGGCGACTCCACCTAAACAACTATATTGTATAGTGAGGCCTTCTCCTTTAGGGAATCTTATCGCTCTAATCCGAATTTATTATGTCTGCTACAATACCGCAATATCGCATACTGATTGTTGATGATGAACCCAATATCGTCCTCGCAATTGAATTTTTGATGAAACAGGCAGGCTATGAAGTGGCTAAGGCATATAATGGATTGGAAGCACTTGAAAAAGTAAATGAATTCAAACCTCACCTGATCATCCTTGATGTGATGATGCCACATATGGACGGCTTCGAAGTGGCAAGGACACTAAGGCAAGACGACAGCTATTTCAATACCAAAATAATCTTCCTTACTGCACAGGGTACCGACCGAGACATGGCAAAAGGCTATGGAAGTGGAGGAGACATTTACCTTACCAAACCCTTTGACAATAAAGAACTTACCACAATCGTTCAGGAAATAACCGAATACGAACTGAACTAAATCTCTCTCATTCATGTATTTCAGGGTGATATAGGCGTCACTCTAATCGACCATAAACCCGAACTCGTAAGACTTCTTGTTTTTGCATCCTTGCAAGAACAACCTATGTCTATTACTTTAGTAAGCAAATGTAGGTAGTTGGAAATTCCAGTGAAATATGTTTGTGTACTGACCTAACTATCGAATTTTAACCACATTTATACATAACCGAAGAAAAATGAAAAACATCTTCTCAACATTGTCACTTGCTGCCCTGCTTGTCAGCGCTGCATTATTCACTTCATGTAATCCCGAAAATGTCCTGGCCAAAAACCTTGAAGGAGATTGGGAAATGAAGTCATTTACCGTAGATGGAACTGAACTTATTGGAGCCGACCTTACATCAGGTGAAATCGATTTTGATGAGTACGATGGGGATGAAGGAGATTTTACCCTTACGTTTGTGAATAACGCAGGGCAGACCACCATCGCAAAAGGTGAGTACGAACTCAATTCCGAAGGGACAGAAATTGAATTGACTTACGAAGATGGTACCCTGGAAGAATACGACATAGAGGTAGATGGAGACGAAGTGACCATGGAAGGAAATATCGATGGCTTCTTGATCAAAATTGAGGCCGACAGAAGCTAAGCTTGTTTACAAGCGTCAAGATTAACAACATAAAGGGAGGAAGGATCATTATGCTTTCTCCCGACTTTTTTATATTATTTCTATCAAAATCCAAACAATACCCCTTTTCATATATTTTACACTAGAGCACTCACTATCAAATAATTAACTCGATCAAATAATTAAATTTAAAAAATAGATTACCTAAACATAATAAGCCATCAGTCCAAACTTATCATTCTGGCATAAATTTTTCTCTAATAGATCAAATACCCAAATAACCTAGTAACCATATCTAAAGATCATGTTAAAATTCTACCTTAAAAACCTATTCGTCCTTTCCCTGCTTTCTTTGTCCCTACTACTCACATCCTGCAACCCAGAAAATTCTCTGGCCAGAAACCTGGTTGGAACATGGGAAATCACCTCTTATATCCTAGATGGATCGGAAGAGATCGGCAATACCTTCCAATCCATTGAAATTGAATTCAAGTCTTATAATGGTGACAAAGGAAAATTCACCTTTACTTCGGTAGATCTTGAAGGAAATGAGTTGATTGAAGCTGGAAATTATAGCCTTGACGACGAGGGCACATTAGTTGAGTTGACCCTTGAAGATGAAAGGGTACTCGTCTACGAAGTTTGGGCCAAAAGAGATGAAATGGAGATGATCCAGGAATTTGGTGCGGCGAAACGTGAATACCGAGGCACAAGAAAATAATAGAAACGCTACTTACTTCAAGCAACATTTTGGAATGAATCCCATTCCGAAATGTTGCATTTTTCTTTTTTAATAGATCTAACTGGATAAAATTCTTCTCAGATTTTGGCTGAAGGCTGCTGTACTGAATATTATTTTTTTTCTTTCCGTTTATTACTTTATTTAATTATCCTAAATCAGCCACAAAACCACCTGTGATGAAACACATAATTCTATCCCTGACAATTTTCCTTCTCACTGCTTGTACGGAGCAATTAACTAGCCTATCTGAAGAACTGGGGGGAAAATTTAGTGTCGCGCATGAATACAGAAATGGAGTAAATTTGATTGGAAGAGATATCCAAACCAAAGAATGGGAATTCATCCCAACAGATGATAATAGTGGGGAATTGATTCAGACTACAATCGATAATTTTGGATTGACATGGATAGAAAAAGGCACCTACAGGGTATCCAGTGATCAGAATACCCCAGAGGGATACTACTCCAGCATCCATATTACTTTGGAACACGATACCCTTCAAAATCACTCAATTCAATATACAAGACGTAGGGGAACCCAAGAGTTCGAGCAGGATGAGTTTTGGATGTACTTTTTTGATGAAACTGAATACACTTTTGATATGCGCGCCTTTAGAATTGAATAGGGGCTCAGGGATTTTCTTTAGCCTCATCTATGCCATTCAGGGTGTATTGAAATTCTCCGTTTTTCATTACCAAAGACCTTCGCCAATTTTCTTCATCTTTAGGTTTTCTTCCTAGTAGTTCTGCTCGGAAAAGATCATTGACCTTTCTTACATTGTCTACATCGTAGTAATCATAATTTAGCAAGAACCTTCTTTCGGTATTACTCGCCAAAAACTCCAGTATTTCCGGGTCATATTTATAATCCAATATTACATATAGTATGTATCCCTTTTTATCTGCAAATCTTTGCATGGCAGAAATGGGCACACAGCCTTCGGCTTTGCAGTCAGGATCCCAGAGATAAATGAGGTATTCGCTATCCTTTTTCATGCTTGCAAGCAGGTGCTTGGCATGTACAGCATATAACTTCCCGGGCAAGGCTCTAGGAATAAAATTCAGGCTGGTATCCAGAAATACCACAGCTTCTCTTTGTTTGGAGTCGAGTTTACTGTACTCGAACGAAGAGCCACCAATTTCAATACTTAGGCAAGCTGACATGCAAATGCACAGTCCCATGGCTAGTGAAGCCAGGATGTTGTTTCTGGATAAAATTTTCATGCTACCCTACTTTATGTATCAAACTACAAAAAAAGAGTCTTTGTTCATTCAAACTCAGACCAAAGCTCATTTTTGGGGAGCTCCGCTACAAAGGTCAACATTTCCTTTTTTGTGGGGTGCTCTACGCTTAGCTCTCTAGCTAACAAGCAGATAGATTTATCAAAATTAAAGCTACTCTTTCCGTACTTCACATCACCTCTAATGACACAGCCAATGGAAGCCAATTGTACACGAATCTGATGCCTTCGGCCAGTATGCAACTTGACCTCCAGTAAGGCCCTTTTCCCTGAGGTTTTTAATACCCGATACTCCAAGTGTGCAGCTTTGCTGGCATGAACCTCTTTGTTGTACGCCCTCATGATGTTTTTTCCCTGCAACTTTTTGAGGAAATGTTTCAGTTCTCCGTGGGGTGTACTGGGTATATTTTCGGTTATGGCCCAATAAAGCTTTTGCGTTTGTCGGGCTTGAAACTGTTTTGATAAGCGCGCAGCAGCTTTGGAGGTTTTGGCCAGGATCAAGACCCCGCCAGTAGGTCTATCCAGTCGATGGATCAGACCGAGGTATACGTTTCCGGGCTTATTGTATTTCACACGGATGTATTCCTTGACCCAGTCAAAGACTGATTCGTCTCCTGACTCATCCCCTTGTGAGGGCATCCCAAAGGGTTTGTTGACAGCTATGATGTGATTGTCTTCGTAGAGAATTTGCATGTAAGAAGAAGGAAATTCAGAATGGATTGATTAATAAGCCTCCTTTTCTGAAGGAAATTCTCCTGCCTTAACATCTTTGATGTAATTTTGGACAGCTTCTTCGATGACATCGAAGAGATTGGCATATCGGCGCAAAAAGCGGGGGCTAAACTCCTTGTTGATGCCCAACATATCATGCGTTACAAGGACTTGTCCATCACAGCCGGGCCCTGCACCAATTCCAATTGTAGGGATATACAGGCTTTCGCTGACCTTCGCAGCCAGACTTTGTGGAATCTTCTCCAATACTATTGAAAAAACACCTGCTTTTTGAAGCCTTTTTGCATCTGTAAGTAGCTGTTTGGCTTCTTCTTCCTCTTTGGCTCTGACGGTATAAGTTCCATATTTATAAATGGACTGTGGCATGAGTCCCAGATGCCCCATGACAGGAATACCTGCGCTAATAACTCTTTTGACCGATTCCATGATGAATTCCCCTCCTTCCATTTTGATGGCATGTGCACCGGACTCCTTCATGATCCTGATGGCACTTTTTAAAGCCAGTTTGGAATCAGCCTGATAATTTCCGAAAGGCAGGTCAACGACAATCAGTGCACGCTTGACGGCCTTTACTACCGCACTGGCATGATCAATCATTTGATCAAGTGTAATGGGTAGGGTGGTCTCATGTCCATGAATTACATTGGAGGCAGAATCACCTACAAGGACTACGTCTATCCCTGCTTCATCCACAATGCGTCCCAACGAATAATCGTAGGCAGTAAGCATGGAGATTTTCTCTCCGTTTTCCTTCATGGTTCTCAATACCCTGGTTGTGATTCTTTTAAAGTCCTTTTTTGCCGTTGACATGATTTTTCCTTTGGGATTAATTTAAATGTTGATTCATAGGTCTAAACCCATCCAACATTGCGATTTTTGATTACTGATTAGCAGATCCTGCAAAAATAAAGAGAATTATTTTTCCCTTTTATAAAAGTCTGTTCAGCATTTTCTAAATTTGCAGCCTGAATAAGAAAAAAACTACGGATTTTATTTCTTATTTCCTCTTCAAGCTAATCCTCAATTTGAGA
Organism: Bacteroidia bacterium; assembly: GCA_022760475.1. Lineage (GTDB taxonomy): Bacteria > Bacteroidota > Bacteroidia > J057 > J057 > JALEFZ01. Next base: position 14,864 of record JALEFZ010000024.1, read on the forward strand.
CAATTCCAGATGAAGGCTATTCTAAAACTTCTTTTTCTTCTTACCCCAACTTTTATTTTACTCAATTCCTGTTCTACAGAAGTAGACCTGAATGCCCCTAAAAAAGACATTTGGGTGGTATATGGTGTATTGGATCAATCTGATTCGGTACAATATATCAGGGTTTCCAGGGGATTTTTGGAAGAAAGTGATGCCTTGGAATTTGCCAGAAATACCGACTTAAGCGAAAGAGGGCTACAAGTAAAATTGATCAATGGCAACAGGGAATTCCTTGCTACGGAAATTGACAGCGTGGTCAAAGAACCCATTGATGGGGTATTTTTCCCTTATACCGCATTGTATAAAATAGAAACTACCGGTTTGAATGCCCTTGAAACCGGTGAAACTTACCAATTAGAAATCAGACGAGGGGATGATCCGGACTTCTTGTTGAGTTCCCAGACCACCATCCCTTCCAAGGTAAATTTCCAAAGTCCAAACAGGAATCATCGTCCAGGCCCGGGTGGCAGCCGTTGCCTAGTTCAGGTTCTGCTAGAAAATGACTTTCAGGTAAAATTCAGCCTTGGTAATGAGTTTCGCGCAAGTGGACTGGAGATTCGTGCCTTTCTTTCGTATGAGGAAAATGGTATTCCTAAGACTGCCAGTTTCGGTCCTACCAGTATGTTTACTTCCAATGTAGGCTGTTCAAATGGAACAGGCGCATCAGCAAGGTGCTATGAACTTCGAGAGGGCACTGTCCTAAGAAGTTTTTTCTCGGACATGGATATCCAGTCCTCCAATCTCTACACCTACAACATTGACGACGACAATGGATGTCAGAATGATCCAGATGATCTCCCTAGGGCGCTTCGCTTTGAAATAACGGGCATGGATGCTGAGGTATCGGCTTACCGCCGTGTCAACAGCCCTAACTTTACGGACTTTAACACTGTCCGCCCAAACTACACAAATATTTCAGGGCCTGATTCTGACATCAACCTTGGCCTTTTTGGATCTATATCCAAAGAATCTGCCATTGCCAGGTTAAGCCCATGTGGTGAATACCTGCTTAGCCTTAATGGAACCCCTGAGCCAGAGGATCCATGTTCGCTCTAAAGATAAGTTGGTTTGGATAATCGAACTATCTGGCCTAATTTCTTTCCCTGATTAACGCGACAGAAAAATTTATGGCTCTCCCAACCCCAAAGATCTTAATTGCAGAAGATGAAGAGGTAAATGTCATGATTGCCCAGCACATACTGAAAAAGCTGGGGTTTGAGACAGTTGCAGTTGAAAATGGGGAAAAAGCAGTAAAAGAAGTTCAGAAAGAGCAATTTCTATTGATTCTAATGGATGTAGAAATGCCTTTCATGGATGGACTGGAAGCGACTTCGATTATACGCAAGCATCCCAACGGAAAACAAACCCCAATCATAGCCTTGACAGCACACTCCCTACCTGAAAAAATCGCTCAAATCAAAGCTGCCGGAATGGACGATGTCCTCATCAAACCCTTCGAAGAGAATAGCTTCCGCCCCATTTTGGAAAAATACATCTCCAGGACATAAATAGGGTGAATTGGCGACTCATCAATTCAGTATTACGTAAATTCCGAACATACCTTAGAGAACAATATCGGACATATGTTATAATTTTTCTGTGATTGACGAATTTTCTCTATATTTCGACCGTAAAACTGCATTATCCCTACAACATCCTTCTACATATGAAGCGCTACTTAGTTTTATTTGTGCTTATCATCGGCCTCCAACAGTGCTGGAGCCAGAAAATATTCATTGATACAGTGTTTTTTAGGTTTGATAGCCATGAGTTGCAAGAAGCTGATAAAATTTTGCTTGACTCATTGGGATCAACCATGTTGAAATACCCCACTTACTTTATTGAGGTATTCGGCCACACTGATAGCATTGGTAGTACAGCTTACAACCTGGAACTTTCTGAAAAAAGGGCCAGAGAAGTAGCTCTTTACCTGAGAGAAAAGGGTGTTGCCCTTGACAGGATTAGCTACGAAGGAATGGGAACCACCCAGCCTGTGGGTTCCAACCTGTCTTTCGATGGAAGGGTAAAAAACCGCCGATCTGACATCTCGGCCATATATACAACAGAAGTATTCGAACCTGTTGTTGAGGTTGACTCCAGCGAACTAGAGCCTGAGGAGGAGGTGGTAGTCATTGATCCGGCGACCCTCATAGATACGGTCAATGCCGAATATGACTTTTTCGACATCAACCCCAAGCATACTACCGTTATTTTCACTCCCCAGAAGACCAAGCTAGTCATTCCTCCAGATGCCTTTGAGACGGATCAGGAAATCATTTCAGTAAGAATGGCAGAAATGTTTACGAGGAGGGATATGATTGTGGCCAATCAGCCTACCTTGTCAAAAGATGGGCCGCTGGAAGCAGCAGGAATGTTTTCTTTCGAGGTCAGAGATGGGAGGAGGGCAGCCAAGATCAAGGAAGGAGTAAAATTTGATGCTGTGGTGCCTGCTTCACGTAGAGACAGAGACATGGCAGTGTACTCAGGGAAAGCCAGAAGAAGCCGTAGAAGAAGCCGTGGCTCGGGAGGACTTCAAAAACCCAGTATGCCCAATGTATCAACCTGGACTGAGACAAAGAACCCCGTCAAGTACAATGGATTGATGAATGGATATGTAATCCAGGTTGAACGTCCAGGCAGCTATTCTATCTCACGTCCTTTGTACTATGCCCTCAACTCAGAAAGAGATGACCAGGGCGTGGACTTCAATGTCAAATTCAAAGGCAAGGTATATGACAAAACTTTCCAGGGAATGATTGTAGGAGAAGTAGTCAAGACATACATTCCGCTAAAATCCAAGGGTAAAAAAGAATTCGAGGCTGCAAAGGTAAAGTTCCTTAGAGAAGAGACTGAACTTGTTTTGATTGGTATTCAATACGACAACAAGGGCAATCCAATGCTGGCCAAGCTTTCTTTCAAGCCTGATTATTACTTGAAGAAGTTCTACAAGAAAAAGAGCAACCGCAAAAAGCGACCAACAATAAAAATCAAAACCAAATTCCGCAAAGTGGAATTGGAACGTCTGGAAGAAATCCTGACGCAGCTCAACGTATGATCAAAAAAGTTGTTGTCATAGGGGCAGGACGCCTCGCCTGGAGCCTCATTCCCAATTTGCAAAAAATTGGGATTGAGGTTTCACAGTTAATAAGCCGAGATAAAAAAAGCCTGGACCAATATCAGGAGGCCTTTCAGATCCCGTTTACCACAACGAATCTAGCGGATTTGGAAACAGAAGCAGACCTTTGCTTCATTGCTGTAAGCGATGGTGGAATAGCAACTGTTGCGGAAAACCTCTCTCTACTAGATCTTAATAAAAATCCAATCTTTGTCCATAGTTCAGGTAGTACTGCGCTAGCTAGTCTGAAAAGACTGGGAAAAAGGATAGGAGTATTTTATCCCTTACAAATATTTACCCAGAGTGCTGTTACTCCCTTCCAAGAAACACCTATCTTCATCGAAGGGGAGGGAGAAGTTGGGGAGGAATTGATGGAGCTTGCCGACAAAATGAGTCCCAGGACTTATTACCAAAATTCTGAAGAACGGCTAAAAATGCACATGGGGGCAGTTATTGCCTGCAACTTCACCAACTATTTATACCTTCTAGCCCAGCATCAACTCCCGGCTGATTCGGACTTGAATCTCTCTATTTACGCTCCTTTGATCAGAAGTACTGTAGAAAAAGCCCTAGAGTCGGGTCCTGAAAATACCCAAACCGGGCCAGCCATCAGAGGGGATCAGGATGTAATCCGCCAACACCTGAATTTGCTTCAGGACCAACCGGAAATCCAAAAATTATACCTGGAGCTTTCAAAAATGATCAATCCTGAGCTAGAATCATAAGAATCTCTTGTCGATTCTTGCAGGGATATGTAACTTACCATTTCATCAAAAAACTACACCATTCTTTAACAAGTAGAGCCCTATGGTGTTGATTTATTAAATACCCTCAATCATTTTATGGCCAAGAGTATAAAACGTTCTGACATTCTAAAGGAGTTCCGTTTACAGAACATTATCTGGCCTATTCTTATTGGCTTGGCCATTCTTGGCTATACCATCTATCAGGTGATTGAGGAGACCCAAAGGACGGGGCAAAATCCCCTTCACGTTATAGAATTAACCACTGGGCTATTCCTCATGCTTGGCCTTGCCCTCCTGTTTATGGGCTTAAGGGACATTGGTTATATCTGGAGAATGCGTTTGTTAACGGACAACAAACTCAGTTGGCGATCCTCCGCTGAAATTATCCTTTTGTGGGAATTTGGTTCTGCGCTGACACCTTCGGTTGTAGGTGGTTCGGCCTTGGCGATCTTCATGTTGATGAAGGAGAAGTTGACTGCAGGAAAAAGTACAGCCCTGGTCTTCATCACTATATTTTTGGATGAATGCTTTTACATCATCATATTTCCTCTGGTCTTATTGCTGGTGGATTACCAGACGGTATTCGGCGCAGCTTCTACACCGGAGGTTTTTGGCTATAGGGTTCCCCTGGAAGGTTTCTTTTGGACAGCCTATCTGGCCTTATTGGCCTACACCCTCTTCTTGGCTTTTGCCTTGTTTGTCCATCCACGAGGGACGAACTACGCCATCAAGAAGATTTTTCGATGGAAGCGCCTTCGTCGTTGGAGTGAAGGAGCCAATAAACTGGCGGATGACATGATGAGTGCCTCCAAGGAGTTTCAGTCCAAGCCAGTGATGTTTTGGGTAAAATCATCTTTTGCAACTTTTTTGGCCTGGATGGGACGTTACCTCGCCCTAAATAGCGTACTGGCAGCTTTCTATATCCTCAACATCAATGAGCATTTGACCATCTTTGCCAGGCAGGTCATCCTATTTCAAGTCATGATTGTAGCGCCATCACCTGGCGCATCCGGCTTCGCAGAAGGAACTTTCTACCCTCTTTTTGATGAATTCATCATCGGTGGTTCCAGCATCGTGAACATCATCGCCCTATTATGGAGGTTTGCGACCTATTATCCTTACCTACTGATCGGGGTGGTACTCTTGCCTATTTGGCTTCGCAGGGTATATGGTAGAAGAAGTCGAAAACAGGAGGATCAGGAACTAAGCGAGTCTCAAGCGGATTGAGACCTGGCTATCCAGTTTGTCAGTTTTCGAATTCCCCAAACTGTAGCTCCCACTAAAGCAAATCCATAAAACTGGATCAGCCAAAAAATATGATCCATGACATGCTGATCTTCAATCAGGTGGATGATTCCATAAATCCCTACATAAACTTGAACAGCAAGAACAAAAAAGGCCAGTTTATTCAGAATCTGTCTTGATTTTATGAGGTTATACTTTCCCTTCATCATCAGGTAAAGGCGAAATATGTGTACACCAAAACTGACAAAGATGAAACTCTGCCATATGGCTTCCAGGTATCGACCAATTCTAAGCTCAAACATTACAAAAAGCAATGAGAGCATGCTGATCAAAAAAACTGGAATCAAAGCAAGGAGTAGAGGCAAGGCTATCTTGGGGATATCGTAGGTTTGATTGCTGCTTTCGAGGGATTTCATAGTGTATTTTCAATTTTGATATAGCGCTTTACTTTAATTTACAAATTTGCTTTACTCATCCCTAAACAGGATTCGTAAATTGGCAAACATGCTTTGTTTTTGGGTAATTTTGGTCTAAAAAAGTGGCAATATGTAGTTCTTGCATGCGCGTCTTGCTATTCGTTTTCTGGACAATCATTTGTTAATTTGGCTTCATGCTAAATATTGCTTTTTCTCAAATACTATCTAAAACTACTAACGAGTGAAATACACCTCTTCCTTTCAAGCGGATGACATGGTTTTCAACGCCAATGAAGACCACAACAGGGAACTTCTCCGTCAGCTTCATGGACACCTGAAAAAGGTATTCCAGGGGGGCGGAGAGAAGGCCATGGAAAAACACAAGAAAAAGGGCAAGCTCCCGGTTCGTGAACGCATCAACCTATTGCTGGATAGCAAAGAAGAGTGGTGGGAACTTGGTGCCCTGGCCGCACATGACATGTACGAAGCTCAAAAAGGAGCTCCATCAGCAGGCGTAGTAACCGGGATTGGTCGGGTATCGGGCAAGCTGTGCATGATTGTCGCCAATGATGCGACGGTAAAGGCAGGTGCATGGTTCCCCATGACAGGGAAGAAAAACCTCCGGGCCCAGGAAATTGCCATGGAAAACCACCTACCGCTAATCTATCTGGTAGACAGTGCAGGTGTTTTCCTTCCTATGCAGGATGAAATTTTTCCTGATAAAGAACACTTTGGAAGAATTTTCAGGAACAATGCCATCATTTCCAGCATGGGAATTCCACAGATTGCTGCCATCATGGGGCCTTGTGTAGCAGGTGGAGCCTATTTGCCCATCATGAGTGATGAGACCCTGATCGTAGAAGGCACAGGTTCTGTGTTCCTTGCAGGACCTTATCTGGTAAGATCTGCAATTGGAGAAGACGTAGACATCGAAACATTGGGTGGAGCCACCATGCACAGTGAAATAAGCGGTGTAGTAGACTATAAGATGGCCAATGACCAAGAGGCATTGGAAAAAATCCGTTCCCTTGTTTCCAAACTTGGCGACAAACCTAAGGCAGGATTCAACCGAATTGAAAAGAAAGCCCCTCTATACGACCCTAAGGAAATATTGGGAATTTTACCTTCTTCCAGGGCGAAGCCCTACAACATGAGGGACCTCATCAATCGGGTCATTGACCGGGATAGTTGGGACGAATATAAATCTGACTATGGGCAGACCATCCTGACAGGCTATGCCAGGATTGACGGCTGGGCTGTAGGCATAGTTGCAAACCAGCGAGAGCTGCTGCGATCAGGGAAGGGTGAAATGCAATTTGGCGGGGTGATCTACTCTGACTCCGCAGATAAGGCTGCCCGATTCATCATGAATTGTAACCAGAAAAAAATCCCTTTGGTCTTCTTGCAAGACGTAACGGGCTTCATGGTAGGTAGTCGTTCGGAGCAAGGAGGCATCATCAAGGACGGAGCGAAAATGGTAAATGCCGTTGCAAACTCGGTCGTACCGAAGTTTACCTTCATCGTAGGCAACTCCTATGGAGCAGGAAATTATGCCATGTGTGGCAAGGCCTATGATCCTCGTCTGATCTTTGCATGGCCATCGGCGCAGGTGGCGGTGATGGGAGGCGAACAGGCTGCCAAGACCCTGCTTCAAATTCAGGTTTCAGCCCTCAAAAAGAAGGGAAAGGAGATAGATCCTGAGGTGGAGAAGCAGTTGCTCAAAGAAATTACGGATAAGTATAAGCACCAAATGTCGCCTTATTATGGTGCGGCGAGGCTATGGGTAGATGGAATCATTGATCCACTCAAGACCAGGGAAATCATTTCCATGGGAATTGAGATGGCCAATCACAACCCTGATATGAAACCATTCAATCCGGGCGTACTCCAGGTGTAAATTATGAAAATGGGGGCTGGTTTGCCCCCAATTCCTTTTATCTTTTGATCATGATCTTCTGCCAATAAGGCTTCTCTACTCCAGAAATAACTTTCAGGATATACATTCCATTGGCTAATTCAGGTAGATCAATTTGATTCCCCGTATACCCTTGTGCAAGGACTACTTTGCCACTCAGATCAATCAAGCTTAGCTGCTCTGCCCTGGCTACCGACTGTTCTGTTGTAGGAGCCAAAGCATGCTGATCCCTCTTGTAAACAAAGTTTAACTTTGTTTTTGACAAATCTTCTATGTCTGTCAGGATACTTTGGGGAATAACATTGCCTGTGGTATCACCTCCCTTGATATATCCCAACAAATACAGCCCATCATGAGACTCAAAATAACCTTTGTTGAACCATGCCAAGCCAATACCCTTTCCAAAAAATGCTTCACCACCAGATACATAGTGGTTCTGCCCCATAAAGGTGGGGTTGTTTACCGAATCTTTTAGAAAGTAAGTTGAGGTGTACCAATTATAATTTTCGTTGGGAAATTCTTTCAAACCGAAAGACCTATGTAGCCTACCCAGACTATCTCTTACAATATAAATTGGATTGAGGCACTTATTTCCACATACAGGATCCAGGCTAAATTCAGATTCATCTAGATTCCAGTAAACGTATTCTTGGGTATATTCGCCTGGATATGAACTCAAAGGATGCCCAGCACTGTCCAGATAATCAATCGTGACATTCCTGATACTCAAATGTCCCAATCCATAGGTAACTCTCCAATAGAAGACAACAGAATCCAGGTAGCTATACCTCAACGTATCCCCAACTTTCTGTCTTGCAACGACCTCTCTCCTTATCCATCTCTCATAATCGCTGCTATTTACCCCATGATGTGTTCTTTTAAAATAAAAGACATCGCCCGGATCAAAATCATACAAGTCATGTAGTTTGGGGACTTGCAAACCAAGCTCAGGATTTTCCAATCCAACCAATCGGGCATATTGACCTGTTTTTCTAAAGGGTGGAAAACGAAGGAGTCCAAAGGTCTTGGAAGCCAGGATGGTATCTCCACTAGAAAGTAGGATCCTCTTTACAGAGTCCATTTGTCCCAAGACGGAATCCTGATAAATCGAATCAACCAAGGCCATAATACCATTTAAGCTGTCCAGAACCCAGCTTGTATCCTTGGGAGCATATGGAAGCCAAGACATTCCTCCTGGATCAAGGCTGGAATATGAATTGGGTGTTTTTAGGACTTGAGAACCCAGCATAGAACTTGGAACATTCTCCCAAACTCTGTCGTCATATTGATTCCTTGGATGATCTTCCACAGGCTGTACCAGGCGATTTCCCTGGAAAATGGTATCCGAACCGGATATTGTAGCAGAAAAATTTAGCGTTCGGTAAGAAAATGCAATTGCTTGTAGGCTGTCATGTTCCAGGGCATATAGATACGTCCTGTCTTTGTGGAATAGTTGCCAGTTTTGGCACTTCCCCTGGCTATATATCAGGGAAAATACCAAAATTGGTAAGATGATTCTCATGGTGTAAGTCTTCTTTAGCTGTAGGGAACTCTCCCTAACTACGCGTATCAGTACAGAGTTGCTGCATGATGGAGAAAATTTTATTTCAAAAGACCGAATCAATATGCTGAAGATTATTTCAACAAGGCCAACATTTTTCTTTTCGCCACAGGAATCAAGGCCTCTTCGGCGGGAAATATCCTCTCTGGCAGCAATAGGAAGGTAGCTGGGTTGGGATATTTTTTATAATCCTTAATCAAGCTCCGCTTCATATTTTCGTAGGTGTTTGCAATGCTGTGTCGAAAATTTCCAATCAGGCTGAATGAAATCCCATAGTAATTGGCATCGGTATTTTCAAAGAAGGCTATTTTGTATTCGTAGGCATCAACCTCCTTTGCAGGAGGAATTTGAAGGAGAACGTAGCCTTCCCGCTTGTAAAGTGGTAAAATCCCTACGGGTTCTATCTTGAGATGTTCTTCTATATACTGATAGATTTCTTTTCCCTGTTTGAGTTGATGATGGATTTGTGGAATGGCATAAGAAACGATTGAATCAACCTCTTCTATCTCTTCTGAATCGGCGACTGTCTCCTCCATTTTTAACTTCATCCGTTTAAATTCCTCCTTGTTAAGTTCTTTTGGAAATTTTTGACTGATGGAGTCTTTGTTTTCCTTAAATGATTGGAGATTTCGATAGTGGAATATCAGGTCGGAAAATGATGGGTATAGTTTTACCTGAGCAAATTCTTGGCTAACCTTCTGTAAATAAGCCAGGAGAACGTATTTTTTATATTCAAAATCCAGATTCCCCTCTAAAAACCAATTTGGATTTAATGAATTCATCTATATCTGAATTTGTTGTACGATACATCAACAAAAGATGTAAAAATTAATATACATACTTTTCCAGATATCCTCAAGCGATGTGGTGGGCATAAAAAGCAAAAGGCAGCATTCCCCGGGGGTGGGGAATGTTACCTATTTGTCCAAGATTGTGCCAATCATGGATTAAGTGTGAATCATGGTCGAACTGAGAAAATATACTCCCTGTTTTCTACTTTAAAGATCAAATTTAATTTCCATCTACAGGGTGTAAAGTTTCAGGAATTTACATTATTGATGGCTTACAAACATTTCTTTTCGGAAAAATCCTTGTTCAAAGGCAAAGTTGATGAAACGTTGTGCGGTAGTAAACTCCTTGAAAGGCAGGTACATATTACCTATTTTCAGTAGGCGTTCGTTCACCGAAGTAATGGTCCGGGTAGAATAGCCTGTCATCTCTGCTACTTCAGCGGTTTTCAGTTTCTTTTGATTCTCAAATCCTTCTATACAGGCCATTACTACCGCATGGTCTTTCTCATCCATTTTGCTCCACAGGATCTTTCCGGCCTCCTCGATCACCATTTGGCTGTAGGTGTCGTGCCTTTCGACAGGGCCAAATATAATCTGTGCCATATACCTATTTAATTCTTTGACAGACAACTCATTACCTATCCTATAAGAATTAATATGATACAGCAAATTGCTATTTTCATCAAATAAAATGGGTTCGGAATATTGGATGACGCTGTAATACTTATTGTTGGCATGATGCCTAATCGCCAGCTCAAGTTTTGAGGAATAGCTCCCTTTCATGGCGTGCTCTTTATACTCCGGTCTTGAGGCTAGCTGGTAGGAGGCTTGTCCCATCAGTAAATAAGACCCGAGAATTCTTGGATGGACAAATTGGATGAAGTCCAGAACTGTCATTTCTCTTTTTCCAAAAAACTTCTCCACTCCGGCTACTTTCATTGACTCTTGAAGGCTGTAAAAAGGTACACCAAAGACAAAAGTATCATTGGGAATGTAATGGGTTCTGGTTTTCCATTCTTTCTCCAAATGTTCGATTTGATCGGGGGTGAGTTTCACATTGCCATAATTATGGGTAACCATAAAATTATGATGCCATTGACTCATCTCCAGCAATAATTCCTGGAATTCTTGACTCATAGAAAATAGGGGGTACACTTGATTTATAATCCCAAACCTAAGTAAAGTGTAAGTTTCAGGAGTATCGACAATATCTAATATAATTAAACTTTAGTTGGAGGGCAACAAATTCCTAGGTATCAAGGCGAATATCAGAATCAAAAAGAGTAGAATTGCGGTTGGGATCAAATATTTCTGGTAAAGGTTCTTCTGTTTTACTTCAATCGTGCCATCTTTACCCATCAAAACCATTCCACCCCAATAGAAGGGATGAGTTCCAGGATTGTCATGCAGATAGGCCAATTTGGCTTCCCGTATTGCTTCGCTTTTGGGCATGCCTTTGGCCAAATTGGTAAGCAGCCTCTCGCTGATTTCGGTATTGACCTTCTCGTCCACCTTCCATAAAGACATCACCGTACTTGGACAGCCAGCATAGTTGATGCTATAAGCAAGGGAAATCATTCCTTCGCCCTCCTGGAGTTGGCCCAGACCACTCTCACAGGCACTCAGAATGGCCATCTCAGCATCGAGTTTGATGCCATACATTTCATAAGCATGTAGGTATCCATCTTCTGACTGATTACCCGATTCTTTGGCAAGGACAAATCGCGACCTGAGGGGGTCTTGCGCATCAGCTATTGCATGGGTCCCAAAATAAATCAAATTACCCTTGGGTAGGCTTTGCTTTACCCTGCTTTCGGTGGCGTTGAGTCCTGCAAGGTTTAGGTTGGCATATCGCTTATCAATCTCCTGGACGTAGTTCAGCGACCAAGGCTGACGGAGGGTATGCAGGTAGGCTTCATCAGGGAGATTAAGGCTGTCCAGTCCGTCGAGATACTTCTCTTTCAACTCGTCCTCAAAACCCGGCGCGATAGCCAGTAAGTTGGCTTTCTTCACTCCCTGACTTTCGGAGAAATACACAGATGAAGAAAGAGAGTAGGAGATATTGTAATCTTCTAACAAATATCTTCCATTTTCCTGCAACAGTTCGAAATTGAAATAAAATAGTTTTCCAGAAGGTACAATGACAATCCGATTTCCATTTATTCCTTCCTTAATATTTCCCCAAAGGCATTTATATAAAAAAGAATCTGAATGAACGTCACCGCGTCCTGTCATGGCCAACCGCCACTTTTCTATGGCCTTGTCTATCTTTTCTTTGTTTCCCAGGTAGTTTAATGCCAGTTTTTCAGGCCGAAGCATAAGGACATAGTATGCCGTATCATCATGCATAAATTGCAACAGGTTCTCCCCAGAAGCCAATTTACTCCTTATATTATCAATGGAAGGAACCTGGGTGGCGAACCTAAGATTGTGGTAACGAGGATATTCTGAAGACATTAGATCTACATGATTATCCAATTCTTTCTGGACCTTCAACAACTCACGCACAACCGTAAGAGAATCTATGTTCTGGTACTGCTTTTCAATGAGAGAGGAAATTTTCTTCTTCAGCTTGATTTCCTTGGCTAATAGGGAGTCTGGCAAACCAGCAAAAGATTTTATCTTTTCATTTTGCATATCCCTCAGCATGGAGGTTTTGCTATGCTCCGAAAACAAATAAACCTGATTGAGGAACTCTTCGGACTTTGTATCCTGGTAGAGGCTATTGTAGATCCCGATTTTTTGCTTTTGAGACTTTGAATTTCGCTTGATCAAAATACTCTTGGTGTAGGGATCATTATGACGCAGGCGAAACTTCTCAGCTAAATCAAGATATTTTTGGCTGTATGTGTTCAACTCATCCAATATTTGTACATCATTCAATGCCTTGTATTTATGGAAGAGAAACGAACAATAATCGTTGAGGATACTCAGCGTAGTAGGATTGAGTGAGGACTCATTGAATGAACTGGATGCGGACTTCAAATTTTCTTTCTCCAATACCTTTCTGAACTCCTTTGTGGCAGCCTTCCATTGTCCTTGACCTGCTTTGATCGACGCCCTTAAAGCCATGGCTTGTCTATACTCCTCAGAATTTTGGAGGCCTTTGATTTCCAAGACCTCCATAGATTTCTGCAACATGAAACCGGCCTTCTCGAAGTCATTCAGGAAGTAAAGAATGTCTGCGTAATTGTAGTAATTGGTTGCCAGGCTTTCATCGTTTGGGGACAAATGATCAGGTAAAATGCGGTAGGCATCTTCGATGTACTTCAAGGCGGAGTCCAGTTGGCCGGTTACTTTCAGGACAACAGCACGGTTCTCTGAATTATAGGCAATGCTCAGGCTCCTGGGCCCATAATTAGCAAGTATATTCTTCCTGGCCTTGTCCAGCATCCTGAGGGTTTCCGGATATTTCCCTGCTTCTTCGTAGGTAATCCCCAAAACCTCATAAGGTCCGATTAACGTGTAGTGGTCTTTCCCAAAAAGTCTTTCCCGGATACCGATACATGCCCGCATGTATGAACGGGTTTTGCCGTAGTCCCCCAGGTAATAATGGTACACACCCAGGCCGTAATAGGTGCCAGAGAGGTTTCCCTCATCTTTGAGGAAGGTAAAAATTCGCTGAGCTTCCTCAGTTACTTCAATCGCTTTATGAAAATCCTTTTTTTCCCTGTAAATGCTGGCAAGGTTGCTCAGGCAAAGCGCGAGATCGCTGGAGATTGGTCCTTGTGTTTGTTCGGCAATGGCTTTGGCTTTCAGGTAAAAATTCTCAGACTCTTCAAATTTTCCTGCCCGATAAAAACAAACCCCCATTCCATTGTAAATAGAACTTAGGCGAATATCGGTGCTATCCATGATCTCCTTGTATAAGGGATAAGCCAGTTGTATGTAATACACCCCTGAATCGTATTGGCCAATGCGCTCAAAGATGAGGGCAGTGTTGAATAGGGCTTCTGCATATGGCAGGCGATCGTCCTCTATCAACAGGCTGCGGGAAATGACCGCCTTATGAACCTTCAGAGCTTCTGACAAGCGAGATGCGTTTTTCAGGAAATTGCCTTGAAGGGTACCGAATGAGCATTGGGCTGTAAGTGAAATGTCAGCTTCCTTCTGGAGTTTGAGCCCTAACTCAATCAGTGAATCTGCCTCCTTCATTCGGGATTGACTGATGGCAATTTTGGCCAGGCCACTGAGGGCATAAAGTTGAGTATCAGGGTCCCCATTTGTCAATGCGTCCTTGTAGGCCACACTCGCTGAGTCCATTTGGTCATTGCGATAGTAATCTCTGGCCTTGGTCAGGCTGGTTTGGGCATCCTGGGCATACAAAGTATTTGAAAAAAAGAAACATACAAGACCGATGACCAACCCACAGAAACTCAAAGAACTGAGTTTGGAGTAAGTCCATAGACTTAATGGCTGCTTATTTCCTGTCTTTGACATCCTGAGATAATTTCATCGCCTGTGTATGGAAGGCATGATCTTTATTTTCCAAAATGGGTTTCAGGTACTTTTGAGCCAATTCTATATCGTCTTCCTTGATGCTGCCAAGTACAAGAAGCCAGTCTGCTTGTTCGCCAAATGAAGAGGGCATTTGTCCCAGCTTTTCCAGAGGTTTTCTTGCATCCTCTACCCTGCCTTCATACTGAAGGGAAGCCCCCAGGTAGAACAGCAAGGTATCGTTGTCCACAAACTGAGTTTGAATATCAGTCAAGCGCCGCGCTGCTTCTGCATAATTCTCCTCTCCATAATAGGTCAAGGCATCGTAAAGGAGATAATTCTCTGATTGACTCATCAGCATGGGAAGCCCTGGCACCTTGTATTCATACTGGGCGTAAAGCTGGTTTTCATTTTCTGAGGGTTGAATTCCAAGGTATACGACCAATAGTAGCAAGAAAGCTGCAGCAATGGCCATCAGGGGGCGCCACAATTTCATGCTTCTGATCTTTTTTTTCTCCTCGGTAGCCGAAAAGTCGATTCCTTTCAATTCTTCCCTAAGTCCAGCCATTTCTATGGCCAAACGGGAATCTCGAACCCATTCAATCTCTTTTTCCAGGTCCTCCACCTCAAATTGAGCAGCTTGTTTTTCAAGTTCTTCCTTGCTGCTTTTCCCATCCAGGTAATCCTCTATGTATGCAATGAGTTCTGCTTCCATGGTGATTTAATATAGAGATCTTAATTTTTTCATGCAGCGGTATTTGTTGTTTTTGGCTGACTTCTCGGTGATGCCCATGTTTTCGGCTATTGCTTTTAGGGAGAGTTTTTGGTAGTAAAATGAACTTAGCATCTTTCTACATGCCTCATCCAGTTTTTTGAAGGTCTGTTCCAATTGCTTTAGGCGCTCATACTTTTCTTCCTCTGAATTCCCTTCCTCCACAGGCTCGGCCAACTGCTGATTTTCAATTGAAAGACTTGGCTTGAGCTTCCTCAATTTACTGATCCAGAGATTGCGACAAATGGTAAAGAGGTATGAAGAGAGTTTGGTCTGGCTTTGTAGTTGATACTTTCCGGACTGAATATTGGTCCAAAGACAAAGTAGCCCTTCCTGAAAGATATCCAGTGCATCCTCTTCATTCCCATTGTTTTTCAGAACCATGTTCAGGATTTTGCCTCGATGCTCCTGGTAGAGATACCGGAAAACCCTGTTGTCTTTTTGGACGATTCCTTCGAATATTTCCTGATCAGTCAAAAGTGGTGAATTCTTATGGCAAAGATTCAAGATAAGACCACTTTGATGATGATGTCAAGCGAGTTTGGGGGGACGTAGAGATGCGGCAAGCCGCACCTCTACGAAATCATCAGTTTGTGCGAATCTTGCGCCATTGCTGATGATTTATATTTGGGTCATTTTCTGGTCTGTAAAAGGCATCATTGGTTCCGAAGACCTGTCCAAATTGGTTCATGTAATAGTAAGTATAGCCTTGATTCACTTTGAATTCCTGCCCGGTGTAGGGGTTGATTGCCGAAGATTCTTCCCTGATGGCATCAGTAAATTTTTCGTGGGTAGCATCCATCATGTCGCTTCTTTTCTTGTAGCTGTCATAGATCATGTCGCTGATCTCCGAATTGGTGCGGGCGGATGCCTGCCCTGCCTCGAAGAGGGCTCTTTTGCTTTCCATGTAGCGATTGTGGCTCGCCCAACTCTGCTTGGATTTCATTTGCTCATTCTGGTTATGTGCTGCGATGGCTTCAGGGGTCATGTGCATATTGGCAAGGCCGTGAAGCACATCTTTTTTATCCTGCTCATATCTGCCAGGTTTAGCCGAGAGGAGCGTACAATTATAATTTGTATAAGAACCATAGGAAGACCTTGAGTAGTAGAAATTGATGACCAGGAGTCCTCTTACCTTCTCCGTATGGTTGGTTATTTCGACGGCTTTTGCCTGGAGGAAATCTTCTGAAGGCATGGCTTTCCAGAACTTCGACCAGGAAAGGCGGTTGTTTCGGGTCACCTCAGGCAGGTCGATGACTCCGTCTACTTGCAGGCCGGGCTGCTTGAGTCCAGGGAGGACAACCTGTTGCATGATCTGATCTATGTTCTGATAATGGCTATTCTGGTAGCTTTGTCCTGTATAGAAGTTTACTTCGCTTCCATCCGGGCCTGTCCACTTGTTGCCTTCGATTTTCCAGTTGGAGGGCATTGATACCAGGCTATGGACCATGCCATTTTGAGGATTTTTTACTTTATGTACCACGGTCTTCTTTTTGCTAAAGTTTGAGAAAATATTGTTGTTGTTGGATTCTGTGCTGTAGGAACTGTTGTTGTCAAAAGGGGCCGTCTCATCGGTGTTGGCGGAGCCACATGCGGTGAAGAGAAGAGCGATGATGATTGACGCGAGGTTTAGATATTTCATGACAAAAGATGTTTTTCGTTGTCTTTTGCCTCTTTATCGCAGGGGGAAGAAAAGGTCATCAAGTTTTTTGAAAAAAAATTTACTGAGGTGTTGATGCCTTGTCAAAAGGCTGTAGGAGGGAATATATTCAGGAAGAAAAGGTCTATTCTTAGCAAACCGAGCCTCGCTTCGCTCGGCAACCCATAGCCGAACAAGCCACCTTCGCTGCGCTCAAAAGGGTAAGCCGATCTGCGATCGGCAGTAAAAGCGCAAAGGGTAATCAAGCAGGGCGGTACCAGCAGAA
>JALEFZ010000025.1 GCA_022760475.1 Bacteroidia bacterium
CTCAAAATCCTGCAGTAGTTCGATTCAGGTTTGATCCGATATTTCTGCCGGATAGCACCACCGACCTGGAAGGCTCCAATGGCTTTGTGAAATTCGGGATACAGATGATGCCTGGGCTTCCCTTGGGGAGTACGATTGAAAACAAGGCTGCGATCTACTTCGACTTCAACGCGCCCATCATCACCAATACTGTGGTACATACCCTTGCTGAACCTACGGTATGTAGCTCGAACACTGCCATCGACTTAATTAGCAGTTGCGAACCCATATTGTGGATCGATGGACAGCTCTACGATAGCAGCACCAGCGAAGCTCGCTTTACTTTACAGGATGCCTCTGGCTGTGATTCGATGGTACAACTTAATTTTACCCTCACGGAGATCAATGCTGAGGTGGAACAACAAGGCCAAACGTTCACAGCTTTTGAAGAAGGAGCTGAATACCAATGGGTAGATTGTGATAACAATTATGAATCCATTCAGGGGGCTAGGGCGAGGAGTTATACACTACCCCACTCTGAAGGCCATGTGGCTGTCATCATCTCGAAAAATGGCTGTCAGGATACCTCTGAATGTTTTCAAGTGATAAATCTCTCTTCAGATAATTGGAAAGCGGATGAAATCCGGGTTTTTCCTAATCCTGCCAATGCGAGTGTTTCTGTAGATCTAGGGACGGTTTATTCTTTCGCTGATCTAGACCTCTACGACTTGATGGGCAAGCATGTCGTGAAGAAGAGCTATGCTAATAAGAGAGAGTTAAAAATGGATTTGGCCATAGCCCGTGGCATTTATCTGCTGAAGATCAGTACTTCTAATGGCAAGGCTGTCATGACAAGGCTCATCAAAGAATAAGTTTTTTATTTTTACTTTTGTTAAAGGAAAATCTCATACCATGAACAAGTTTTATATCCCCCTTATTTTTTTTATTGTTCTGACCTATTCAGTTTCAGGCCAGAACCAGCTCGGGCAAACCCTGGAAGGCAAATACTTTTATGGTAATTTTGGATATTCTACAGATATCTCCAGCGATGGGAATAGAGTTGCTATTGCTTGTCCATTTTACTCAGATTCCTTGAATAATGAATTTTTATTTGCAGAGGTTTATGAGTTCCAAGCGGGAAACTGGATAAGGTTAGGGGATTCTATTCTAATACCTTCAAACCGCTATTCAGGATATTTTTCTCCTGCAGATTTTATGGTCATAAAATTGTCTGGAGACGGTGAACGTATTGCAATCGGAGGACCCCATATAGAGGATAGTACAGGGGCAGGAATAGGAGGTATAAATATTTATGATTGGGATGGGAGTACTTGGAACCTTACAGGGAGCAGGTTTTTGGGAGATTCTCTTAGACAAAATTTTGGCGCAGTTTTCTCTTTATCTGAAGATGGAAACCGACTTGCCGTCAGCTTAAGGTACAATGATTCAACGGTTTCGAATGGGCATCAGGTAAAGGTGTTTGATTGGAATGGAAGTGCATGGCAACAGGCAGGTTTGGAAATCTTGTATCCTACAAACAACAGCAGTTGGTACCAATCCCACGGAGCAATTGAACTTTCACCAGATGGCCAAAGGCTTGCCGTGGGCTTACCTCATGAGGATTACCTCAACCTTGATTACAACGGATCTGTCTATGTATATGAATGGCAGGGTGGAAATTGGGTAAGCCTTGGCAGCCGGATCAGAGGAAAACATATCTTTGATGGAATGGGGACATCCCTATCCATGTCTGCCAATGGAAATATTCTTGCTATTGGGGGCGAATATAGCAATGCCAATGGTACCCGTTCAGGAATAACAGAAGTCTATCAGTGGTCTGGAAGTAATTGGATCCAAATGGGGGACAGCCTGGTTGGAGACTTTAGGAGAGAACATTTCGGTACCTCAGTGGACTTGACGGATGATGGGGAGTTCCTGGCTGTAGGGGCATATGATGGACTTGTAAATAATTGGCAACATAAAGGACATGTAAGGTTTTTTGACTGGAGTGGAAATGCCTGGGTAGAGCTGAGTCAACGAATTGAAGGAGTCAGAGAATATGATTCAACGGGTTTCTCCATTGCTATGAGTAACAATGGCAGAAGAATAGTTGTTGGATCTCCCCATACCTATGATACAAGTAATCCTTTTTGGCGAAGGATAGGGTCTGCAAAAGTCTATGGCTTGAATCAGGTGTACACAGGCTATGTGAGGAGGGATACCAACAACAATTGCAAGGCAGATTCCCTTGAAGAAGGCATGGGTTCTGTAGGGGTACTTATTGAAAAAAATGGCTATCAATTGCTCACAAGTACGACATCGTCAGGAGCTTATTCCGTATTTCTGGATACTGGATCCTATACATTCAGCATAGATACAGGACCCTATCTCTACTTTGATGCCTGTCCTGATACACAGCATTTTAGTATTACAACCAATACAACAACTAGCCGAAGTCCTGACTTTGTCCTTCAGGATAGCATCTCATGCCCCTATATGACAGTAGAACTGACGACGATCCGAATTCGAAGATGTTTCCCTGGAACATACCTGCTCAATTATTGCAATTATGGCTCAGAAGATGCTACTGGAGCATATGTAGAGGTAGAGCTTGACCCCAACCTGACTTTTGTGAGTACAGACGGAATCTTACTTTCTCAGAATGGGCAATTGCTTAGGTTTGACTTGGGTACTGTGGAAATAGGGGAATGTGGCCAGATCAGGATTGACTTTCAGGAAAATTGTACGAGTGCCCTTGGAGATATTACCTGCTCCTCAGCTCACATCTATCCAGATACCATTTGTAATCCCAATACTCCCAATACCCTGGTCGAAAGTACATGCATACAGGATTCACTTGCTTTTAAAGTGAAAAACCTGGGGGGATTGCCTAATTCTTTTCCATTCGCCATTGGCAGAAATGGAGCCTTGCTTGATTCGGGTTCCATCACTTTGGGCACAAATGATTCCATCTTGATCTACCCATCGAGTTTTGATTCACTGCAGAACTACCAATTTGTACTGGCACCGAACCAGCCATCATATTACAATGCAACTGCTGCGATTTCTTGTGGCGGGGGTGGAGTTACAAACATGGCTTTTCCTGCTCATTCTGCAAATGATTACCAGGATACCGAATGTGTACCCAACATTGGTAGTTATGACCCCAATGATAAAAATGCAGATCCTCCCGCAGGCAATATCTCCCCAGATGTACCATTAACCTATACCATTCGCTTTCAAAACACAGGGACAGATACCGCCTTCTTCATCAACATCCTGGATACCCTTTCCCAGCATCTTGATGGGAATACTGTCAAGGTCTATGCTTCCAGTCATCCCTTTGTCTATGAAGTGATTTCTCAAAATCCCCATGTCATCAGGTTCAAATTTGATCCCATCTTGCTGCCCGATAGTACCACTGATCTGGAAGGTTCAAATGGTTTCATCAAGTTTGGCATACAGATGAATCCTGGCCTGCCATTGGGGACAACCATTGAGAATTCCGCTGCCATTTACTTTGATTTTAATGAACCCATCATCACCAATACGGTAGTTCACACCCTTGCCCTGAACACACTCTGCACCACGAGCAAGCATCAGGATCTGATCAACAGTTGTGGACCCATTACCTGGGTAGACGGGAAAACCTACGCCAGTAGCACCAATGAACCCAGCTATACCCTCTATGATGCCAATGGATGTGATTCGGTAGTTAACCTGAATTTGTTCATTACCCAAATAGATACGGCTGTAAGCAGGGATGAATTTACCCTCACCGCCATGGAGGAAGGTGCTACCTACCAATGGGTGGATTGTAGCAACAACTTTAGCCCGATACCTGCTGCCACCCAAAGAAGTTATACAGTACCAGAAGGGATCAGCGATGTGGCTGTAATCATCAGAAAAAATGATTGTGAAGAGATGTCAGGCTGTTTTAATATCGTGAATGTGTCTGCCGGCAGGAAATTGAATGAGCAGGCCATATCCGTGTATCCCAACCCGACTGATGGGAAACTCAGCATTGATTTCGGCGAGTATAGTGGAAAGGCTTCAGCGGATCTTTATGACCTGATGGGGAAACGTATCTGGAGTCGTGAATTCCAGGTCAAAAATGAAATTACCCTCGATTTGAATGTTCCCAAAGGCGTTTACTTCCTTGAAGTCAAAAGCGCAAATGGGCAGAAATTCAAATCAAAGGTAATTCTCCAATAGGCTTAGCGAAGGATGATCAGTTCCGTTTGTTGATAATTTTGAAATTGTGCTTTGAGAAAATAAAGCCCCCTGGGTAGGGAAGACCAATCGGCAGAGATTACTTTGGTTCCAGCTTCACTAAAGTAATGCTGACTTTGCCAGATTTTTCTACCGTTGATGTCCATGGCTTCAAGGCTGAGTTCTCCGGGACTGGGTATTTCACCTTCAAAGTTGAATATTCCCGTACTTGGATTGGGTGCGAAATTACCCAATGAAAATGCTTCCTCCTTTAGTTGAATTTGTTTTATCTGGCTAAGGGTGGAGGTTCCGTCTATATCAACCTGCCTTAACCTGTAGTAAAGTTTTTTATTGGAAGCTCCGACATCGAAGAAGGTATAAGCCTGCATAGCCTGTGAATTGCCCTGGCTTTTTTCCATGCCAATGGTTTCCCATTCCTTAGTATCTGTACTTCTCAGGACTTCAAATCCTTGGTTATTTAACTCAGTATGCGTAGTCCAAGACAGCTCTACACCAGGATTTTTGCGTTTTAGGAGAAAACTTCCCCATGTAACTGGAAGCGTTAAAAGTGTTACACCCACTTCTGGTACACTTATATTGTCGAAGGTGGTGGTTTCACTTGTAGAATTGTGATCTGCACAAATCCTGATAACCATGGTTGATCCGCTTAAACCCGTTATGGATATGGTCCGCGAATCAGCCCCCTGACCACCACCGATTAAGGAACCATCAATGGTATTATCAGTCGTTAAGCCACTTGAATAATTTGGTATGGGGGTAAAACTTCCCCCATCAATGCTGTATTCCATATCCACATAATCACCTGATTCATAAAAAGCCCAAGTAGCATCTATTGAAATGGAAACATTGCCTCCAATGTCAATGTCCAGGGTTGGTGAAGTCCAGCAAAGTTCGTTGTCAATATCCTGAGCGGTCAGGGTACCTCCGGTGGTAATAAAAAAATCACCCGTATTAACCAGACCACTGGCATCCCCTGAGAGGCTCCAGTTTACACCAGAAAAATCGTTGGTTGAACAGCTTGAGGCATCTGCAGTGCTACAAGCTCCTTGCAATCCTTTCCCAGCTGTTGAAAAGGTTTCTGAATATTGGGCTAGCAAGATATAAGGGAAAATTCCTAAGATTATTAAGCCTAACTTTTTCATTATAGAGCGTTTATTTTGTTTGTAAAAATATTTTAAATGAATAATAATTCAATATCGATAATTTTTCTTGGCCTAGTTGGTACTAGCCCTGATTTGGGATAAATTCATTGGGATTGTTACATCCGGCTTTGTGAGAAATATGATTAGAAAATGACCCTTAAGGGGTACAAAAAAAGAAAGGCTCCACCCTATTTCAGGTGAAGCCTCTGTTTCATGGCAAGAAGCCTTACAAGCTGGTTTTAACGGATTGCTATCTCTAAATACATGATCATTTTAAAATAAGTGGAAGGAGTACCTTATTATTCAAAGACCACCTTCAGGAAGTACTGCCTACCGATGAAGGGACCCCCATAGACGGTTCTGTACTCTCTATTTAAAAGGTTGGTAGCTCCCACTTTAATTCTGAAGGGACTTTCAGGAATGTCATAATGGAGTGAGGCATCCCAGGTTTGGAAGGCATCGATCCTGCCCACCCCAAATTCTGATTCCCAGAAGTAAGCGTCCGACCAATGGTAAGCAAGGCCAAATCCAAGCCCCTTGTACAAGTTCAGGTGCTGTACCTGAGCATTGGCCTGGTGCCTGGGCATATTAAAGGCGGGCAAAAAGCCGGGATTGTTTGCCACAGCTTCATCCGCATTGTAACTGGCAAAGGTATAATTGCTGCCTATCTTAAATCCATCCTGTGTTTTGAATGAGAATCCCGCGCTACCTCCAACGGAACTGATTGGCTCATCAATGTTGGAGTACACCGAAAGGACCTGGTCTAACTGAAGGGAATAAACTGAAACTTGTGAGACCAGTTGATTATAAATACTTCTGTAAACATTGAAATCCAGGAACAACTGATCATTTAACAAGGCTTTATACCCCAGTTCCATAGAAAAAATCTGCTCCTGCCTAAGAAAATCAAGTTCCTGAGCTTCCAGCAAGCCAGGGTCGTTGCCATTATTTAAGTAATTCTGGTAGGAAGGCAAGGATAAAAGATTCCCCCAAATCTCGTTACCCTTTATAAGCCTTCCCCCAGAATCAAATTCTGAATAGTTTTCGATGTTGCTTTCTACCCCCCCTAATATAGTCCCTTGTGGAACACGAATTCTTGCAAAAGATTCTTGAGCGGAAGGGTTTCTAAATCCTGACTGGACTGAAATCCTGATGTTGTGGTTTTTGGTTCCGCCCAGGCTGAATACAGCCGAAGCGCGTGGGGAGATCCTCCCCTGAAAGTTTTGGTTCTTGTCGTATCTCAGGATCCCCTTTAGTTGTATGTGTTCATCAGCCAAATCCACCCCTGCCTGGATGAAACTACCAAATTCAAAAATTGGAATTGGGCTCCAAAATCCAAGTACACCATCATTAAAAAGGCTCCCTGCTGAGTATAATTGGTACCTTCTTGCACTGGCTCCCACCAGCAGTTGCCAACCGTTTACCTGCTTTGAGAGGTCATAGTTTCCTTCGGCATGAAACAGATTGCTCTGGTTGATCAATTTAGATCCCAGAAACAGGATGTCTGGACTTTCCAGGGTAACTTTTCTCAGTTCTTGAAATTCTTCAGACTCAGGACTTGCCATACCCCAGTCAGCAAATGCCCTTGCGCTGTCATGCAAGCCTCCGGCTACCCCTGGAATTTGTCCTGAAAAAGCCATCTGATAATCCCTTGCCCAGATATTTAAAGGCTTTAGGCCTTCCTGGATGAACGCCCCTGTTTGTAGCGTACTATAAGATTCTCCACCATCAACCTCAGAATAATATATCCTTGCCTGGAAAAAACTCCCTCTGGCTTCCAGCTTATGAGAGAACACGCTCATGTTGACAAGGGGGTAAAGGCTGGCCTGGCGTAGGGTTGCATCTCCCTCGGTAAAGTACGCATCGTAAATCAGTTCAAGGGTTGCATTGGGGCGGTAGTGAATCGCCCCACTAAGTTGAAGGACCTCGGTATTGTAATCAAGGATATCTTTTTCTGCAATTCCACTTCTTGTAATTTCGGTAAGGTCACCGGTTCCAAGGAGATCTACATTTACCAAAATATCATCTCCATAAGTATTGACCCTATTGAAATTAGCTTGCCTACGGCTTTGTGGATTACTTTCCTGTTCGATTACTTCCTCGACAGAATTGGTCAGGGATGACTGGTCATCTGCTGTCCAGTCTACGGCGTCCAGGTAGGAGGCATTTACTTTGAAAGCCCATTTCTCGTTGAGTTTCTTCGCTACGCGAATTCCTGCATTTAGGTAAGGATGAGACCCTCCTGCGATTTGTTGGCTTGCGCCAGAGTTTACGAAAAAGCTGACACCTTCGTAGTCAAAAGGAGATTTTGTGCGTAGGTGCATCAGCCCATTAAAGGCATTGGGACCATAAAGAGGAGAACCTGTACCGGGTACAATCTCAATAGATTTTAGGTCAAGTTCTGAGTATCCGGACATCATGCTAAAGGCGAATCCGAATCCAGGAATCGCCAGGTCCATACCATCTCTAAGCTGAAGGAATCGCCAGTTTTGTACGCCTGCAAATCCCCTGGTATTGATGGATTGGAAAGTACGACCACTTGTATTTACCTGGGCACCTTTAAGTTGATGGAGGTAGGCATAAAAATCATCAGTCGGTGCATAGGCAAGATCCAGGATGCCTAATTTTTGGATGGTAACCGGAGCTTCCAGGTTTCGTTCCTGTACCTTTGAGGCTGAAATAACAATGTCATCAATGTTTCCTCCCCAATCCGGAACCAGAAAAATCTGCATTTCTCCCAGACCCCCATAGTAGATGAAGTTAGAAGACCTGTATCCCAAAAATGAGATCTTCATCTTTATGGGAGGGTTTTGGGCTGTTTTAAACTCAAACCTGCCTTCATAGTCAGATATGGTACCAGAACCGGAATCTTCGACCATCACCCAGGCTCCAATGATGGTTTCTTTAGTTTCGGCATCCATGATACGTCCCTTGATTGTAGTTTGGGCGTAAAGCGACAGGAAACTGCTCAACAAAATGATCAGCAAGAATGGCCTGTAGGTAAGTTTCATTTGGGATTTAATTTATCCTGAAATTTATGGGTAACGTGTAGTAAACGGGGACTGTTTTTCCTCCCTGCTTGCCGGGAGTCCATTTTGGCATTTGGTTGACCAGGCGAATAACTTCCTCATCGCAGCCATGCCCCAAACCTCTCATGATCCTGACATCTGTAAGTTGGCCATCAGGCTGCACCACAAAGCGGACATAGATCCTCCCTTCCACTTTACTGGCGAGAGCCTTTTCAGGGTACCTAAGATTCAGGTCCAGGTATTTTTTTAGAATTGCATCTCCTCCTGGAAAACTTGGCATCTGCCTCGCCAACTTGAGGGGAGTAGTATCTACTTTCTCTTCTTTGGTCTTGGGCTCGGCTTTCTTTGGAGTGCTAAAATCAGGCTTCACAAGATTCTTGGTATCCGCCAATTCGGGAGTAGCTGATTTTTTTAAGTTTGGTAAAGTTGAAGTCTTGATCATTTTTGCCTGACTGCCCTTTACATTTTTGGTAGATGCAAGAAGTTTTTCTTCAAGACTCAAGCTGTGCATAGGAGGTAGAATCTCAATATTCTTCACAATACTCCTACGGTCTCCATTTTCGTCTTCTACCATGAGTTGAATCCGGTAAGTCCCAACCTGGCGGTATGCGAATAGGGTAGTTTCGCCTACATTACTTTGGGTATGGTTCTCCTGAAACTTAAGTGAATAATTCATGCCGACTTCGTATCCTTCGATGATAAAAAGCAGTTTTTTTCCAGTGGTAGGATCCCCCTTTATAATCAGATCCATAGGATAATCGTAGACTGACTTAGCTGAGGATTTCTCTTCGTAGCTATTATGAGAATAATCGTAAGTAGCCTTTTTATCTTCAGAAGTGCTTGGCGAATATCTTTGATCTTCTTCAAGTGCAGAAATAATCCTTGATTCAGGAGTGTTAAAGTCCTCCTGACCTTCATTGAGGCTGTTGATTGTATCGCCTGAATTGCTAAACTCTACCTCAGGACCAAAAACGACCAAGGTATCTTCCATGATGGTCGATTTGTCTTGCTTGGCCTTAGCAGAGTTCTCTGGATTGAGGACCATATAGGTAACCTTTTTGGCCCCTCCTGACATCATGATGAACCAAAGCAAGCCTAACAACAACATGGTAAGACCGGCAAAGATAAGCAGGGCCCACTTGTACCTCCTTTGACGTTGCTCAAGGGATTCCAATCTTCTTGCCTGTTCCTCCGTGGGAGAGCCGGTATATCCGTAATCATCCATGGGTAATTCCTGGTATATGTGAACATTCGGGCTCAAGTGCAACAAATCGTGGGCCCTTCAAAGAAGTTCCCATCAGGTAAAGTGAAATGTCTAGAAAAATGAACCCCAAATGATTTATTAACCAATTTGAATTAGAAAAAATCGTGCCTTTTCAATTTTTTATGGACGGATTAGGTCATAATTTCAAATGAACATTTGATCATTCCTGAATGAATGTTCAATTTTTGGCAAATGAGGGGATTATTTAATTTTCATTGATCCATAAATTTGTTGCTGTAAACATCTCATCTAATTGTAGCCTTATCTATGCACATTGCTGTTTTATCTGACCCCAATCATTTCCATACACAAAAGTGGGTGCGAGGTTTGTTGAATGCAGGAATGCAGGTTTCGGTCTTCAGTTTTTTCGAAGGGAAAATTGAAGGCGCTGAATGTGTAAGGATCCAGCCAAAGTTTCTCTTAAACGGAAAAATTACTTATTTCTCCTACCTGGGTGCAGCAGGAGCATTGAGAAAAGAACTTGTTGATCGAAAAGTGGATGTCCTAAATCCTGTAAATGTAACACCATATGGAGTATGGGGAGAAAGGTCTGGATTCAAGCCACTCGTCCATATGGCAATGGGGGCAGATATATTGGAATATCCCCCAAGATTGTCCGATTTAAGCATCTCAGCCGAAAGACTCTATGATAGCAACAGCCTGGGAATACCCAGTACCATCCAGCGCATATTATTCCCTGTAAAATGGCAAATATTTAGGCAAAATGTAGCTCGTGCCCTCAAGTCGGCAGCCCTGTCTGTAGGAGATAACATCCAATTGGTGGAAGCCATGAGGGACTGGTTCAATATTCCTGAAAACCATCTTCGATTAAACCGCTGGGGCATCGAGGAAGAGTTTTTTGCCATTGAGCAGGAAGAACTTGAAAGCATGCGAACCGAACTGGGTATCAGAAAGGATGCCAGGCTATTGCTTTCTCCTAGAGGACTAAAGCCCGTTTATCAAGGGGATATCATTCTAAAAGCATTTGGGAATTTACTGGAAAAAGGGGTGGATAGCATTCATTTTGTAGTACTCTCCGCAGGCTATGCTGCCCCAAATGAAGTCCAGGGACTGGCAGAAAAGCTGGATCATACCTATGAGAATTTCACCTTTGTCAAAGACTTGATCCCAAGGGAAAAAATGGGGGCACTATGGAAGCTGACGGATGCTTTTGTCATTGCTCCTGTTTATGATGGCTATTCCAATGCACTGAATGAAGGCCGTTATGTAGGTTCTGTTCCTATCCTTAATGACATTCCAGCTCATCGGGAGATGATGATGCACAATGAAAATTGCTGGATGGTTTCTGATTTTTCAGAGGCTAGCCTCGAAAAAGCTATTGAGGATGTTTTTTCAGATTTTGACAAATTAAAAACCCGATTTGCGATCTCCAACCTTGAATGGGTAGAAAGAGAGGCTATGTTCCCTCGAAATATTGAACTCTTTCTGGAAGCTGTCAGACACCTTGCCTTCCCTTCGACATTTTCAGCATCTCCCAAACCAAATATGAGCTAAGTATGGTACAACTCAAACTGTAAAGGACAATTTCTCCAAGGGCATTGAGGTATATGGCTCCTATCCCAAGGGCAAGGGCTTTGACAAGAAATGAACCCATTTGATACCAGAGCTGGAAGTCAAGCCTGCGCTCTACGTCCATGATAAAGGACAGAGGTATTGCTAATAGTGTCGCATAGACCCAAGGCATGAGCCAACGAATATATTCTCCAGCTGCATGCCAATCAGGATCAGGAAATAAACTTATTGCCGCAGGAGCAAAAAGCATGATCAAGACCGAAGGAACCAAGCCACCAATAGCAAGGTATCGGAAAGTCTCATGGGTCAAGCTCTTCAATGCTTCCTGACTCTTGGCCTTGGCTCTGGAAGCTTGCTCATAGAAGACATCACCCACAGCCTTTGCAACCATGGCAAAAGGCATCATTAGGGCTTTTTGAGCAAGGTGAAAGTGGCCTGCTACTTCTTTCCCAAATGTAGCTGGGAGGATATACATAGGCAGTTGGGTTGCCAACACATTGAGCCAGGCAGAGCCCATCCCCTTTTTGGGAAAGTCCTGGTAAGTCAAAGCAACTTCTTTGATCGAGCTTAATGTGTAGCGGAATGGATATTTATTCAGAACTGACAAGCCGTCCACCACCAATAAAATCGTAGCTGATACTTGCCCAATGAGCCCTCCCAGAATCAGGCCTTCAAATCCCCATCCCATATACCCGAAACCCAACATGGCTATGCCTCCTATCATGGGCTGGGCCATCTTACTGGCGGTCAAAAGGCGATAATGCTTGAATCGGTTGACATAAATTCGTAGGGGTTGGTTCAAGCCTTCAAACAAGAGGCTCATGACCAACAGGTATTGCCATTGAAGCAGTTCGGGTGTATTGACCAAGCTCCAGAACCAATCTCCAAAAATGATAGCCAAGCCAAGGGAAATCGTAGAAACAGCAAAGGTCAAGAACAGGCTTAGCAGCAGCAGTTCATTTGCCTTTTCATCTTGTTCTGGGAGCATAATGGCGACTTCGTAACCTCCGTTTAAGGCAATTGCGATGGTGGCATGCACCGCCAAAAATACCCCTCTAACTCCCATGTCTTCGGGTGTGTATAAAATGGCAAGAAAGGGCAAGATCAAAAATGAAAATACCTGGGCAACAAAGGTTCCGGAAAAAACCGTGAGAATGTGGCCTCCAGCTTCAGATGCCATTAATCGCTCCCAAAGATTTTTTCCATTCTTCTCTACCATACTTCAAGCCCCTTTTTAAGGGTAACGGTCTGCCTGCAACTTTCATTGACAAAGACTGTCAGTTTGACGGTATAAAGACCAGGTAATTTGAACGATTTTAAAGGGTTGGCCTCTCGGGATGTCGTACCATCACCGAAATCCCATAAAAAACGATCTCCATACTTGCAGATTGCCCTGAATCTGGTAGGAGTCTTTCGGTTGATGCGGTAATTTTTGGCTCTGACAAATATATCTGCTTGAATGGAATCCTCTGGAAGTTCCTCGATCTTCAGGAGCCAGTAGTCCTGGTTTTTTGAAGGATTATTGGTAAAGAAATCGCTTTTGCTCCCCACAGCATAAAATATGCCCGGGCTATATTCTATGACATCAGAGCAACGTTCGTTGTCAGGGCCACCATAGGTATTTGTCCAGATTCTTTTTCCAGCAGAATTTGTTCGAATTAGCCAGAAATCCTCTCCACCCTTATTAAATTTACTCCTTTTGCCAAGAATCGGAGTAGAAAATCCTCCCATGATGAAGCCTCCATCTCCCAGTGGAGAAAGAGAAACCAATTCTTCATTATTGGGAAAGGAAGGACGGTAATCTGCTACCCTTCTGCCATCCTGACTCAAGAGCAGCCACCAAAAATCTTTGCCACTTTTCTCACTCATGTAAGAACCTGTGAGCATGATTCTATTGTCTGCACATTCTTCTACATCTGAGAAAAAGCCCCCATTAGGGCAGTAAAAGGATTTCATCCAACGGGTCTTGCCAGATTGACTTAGGCGCATGAGCAAGCCATTGCCCAGGTGGGAAGTTCGGGCATTGCTCCAGTTGGGTGAGTTGGTAAAGCCTGCCAACAAATAATCTCCATTTCTGGAAAGAGCAACGGCTGATGCCCATTCATGCCCTTGAGCTCCCATTACCCTGGAAAATCTTGGAGCACCTTTGGTATCAACTTTTAATGCCCATATATCACTCATCCCATTGTTTTGTTCCACATCTCCGTCAGATGAATGGGCAACCCCTGAGATGAAAAATTCTTTATATACACCTTTGACAATTGAATTTGCCTGGTCAAGTCGACTGCCTCCGTAGCTTTCAAGCCACTCCACCGTGCCATTACCGTCCAGTTTTCCAATGAAAAAATCACCCCAGTATTTTTCATCCCCCATTTCCTCGTGAAGGATGAGTGAGGAAGTTACCCCTACAAACATAGCTCCCCCATCTTCGGTGGGAGCCATATCCCTGATCTCCTCGCAGCCAGTCAGGGCAATTTCTTGCTCCCAAATCATCTCCCCATCCAGGTCAAGTTTGATAATCCAAATAGATGGACAGTCTTGTCTGGTGCCATCTTCTGTAAGGGTATTTCCTCCAATCAACAATTTTCCATCAGAGGCCTTGATAATTTTCTTCGGAATATCAATGCCTTTGTTGTCATAAAATCTTTGGAATGATAGCGTGGGAAACATCTGAGCCTCAACTATCTGAGGCAGCCAAAGAAGGAGCAAAAGAGTACTTAGGGTAAAGCGCTGCTTCATTAAATGGCAGGTTTGAAAAAGAAACTGCAATTAGAAAAAAAGTCCTCTGAAGAACCGAATGGCATAAATTTACTCAAATTTTGTCATTCACGAAGAGAAATCCCCTTATGGACAGGAGAAAAAATCATGTAATATTTATTTCATAAAATGAATAAATAGCCTGTAAGGATTAAATCCTGAATTCCTTTTTTAACTCGCTGATTATTAATTGTTTTAATAGCCCAATTAGGGAAGTTTAATAGCTAGTTTGGGTTGTGTAGATGATTGTTATTGAGTTCAAATGCCGGAATGTTGGGTTCCGGCATTTTTTTATGCGATAGCTTCTTTTTCTTGTAAGGCCAAAACAGAATCTTTATAAATCCTGTAATCTCCCTCAACATGGGAAATATCCCTGAGTTCATTGCCAATCATAAGTGGAAGGACGTTATGTGTGTCTCTTCTCATGGCATACTTGACTTCCTCTTGTAGATTCAAATGTACCAGCCTATGGAAGTGAGAGGAGTGCCTGAAAAAGTATTTTTTTCTGATATTGGCAGCCTGAAAAAGGGTCTCCGCAACCAAGGCAGTATCCTGAAACCTTCTAAAGTGGTGTCTTAACCTCCTGGACAGTGCTCCTGCAAAGATGGAATCTTCCAGGGTAACATTATCTCTCCAGCCAGCACACAAAAGGCAAACGTGTTCATTCTGATCGATCAGCCATTTTGTTAGCAGGCTTATATTACAGAAAGATCCAGTTACAATCTCTTTGGCATTACGTTCTTGGGCAGCTTTGATAGCACGGGTCCCATTGGTCGTAGTCATCGCTATTCGTTTGCCCTCAACTGTTTCTCTGTTGTATGCAAAGGGAGAGTTCCCAAGGTCAAATCCCTCAACTTTAACTCCGGCGCGTTCTCCACCAACCAGGTACCCCTTGTCTCTGAAAGATGTGGCCTGATCAATTTTTTCTACAGGAACGATCAGTTCAGCTCCGTTGTCAAAGGCAACCGACATGGTCGTTGTCGCCCTTAATATATCAATGACCACTACAATGGCATCTGAAACGTCAAATTGATCGATTAGAGCCGGGGTCAAACAAACGTGAACAAACTTCTTCTGATTCATAGCCACAAAAATAAAATAAACAACTCTTATTCACTAATTTAAGCCAATGCCTTGTTGGGATATTTCGATAATTTCTTTAATCCATCCTTGAAAAGATTCTTTTTGAAAGTTTTATTTACCTTCAATTCAGGAAAACTATATGCTCATTCCAATCGTCTTACCCCTTCAATTGCTGGAAAAAGCCATCCAGGACAGATTCAATGACGTATCGGAATGGATGGATGGAGAAGAAAGTGCACCTGCTTTTACTGAAATAGATGTTGAAATCGAGGACAAAATCAAACTTTCTGCCCACAATGGAAGACTGATCAGCCGGATTCCTATCCTCGTAAGGGCCAAGTTGAAGAGAAATAGCCGTTTCCTTCCAAATATCCCCAGCCTGGAAAATATAAGCATGAGCCTCATGGTATTTCTGGATACCTCACTCCTCCTCAATAAGGATTGGAAATTACAGGCGTCCTCGGCCTCATCATATGAATGGCGAGAAGAGCCTGCCTGGGGAGGGGGACTCTTGAAGTTGCCAGTGAAGTCCTTCATTGAGCCGGTTATCGAAAAGGAACTGGCGGGTGTGGCGAAGCAAATTGATCAATTAATTGAGAAAGAGGTAGATCTAACGGATTTGTTGTGGGAAAGCTGGCATGTCCTCAAGAATCAAATTCAGATAGATACAGACTGGGGACGACCTCTCTATGTAGAACTTAACCTTCCTGATAGAGAGGTGAATGCCTCGCCCATCAAAGTTGAAGATAAGGAGATTCGACTGCTCATGGAACTGGCTTTTGCTCAGGATAGGGTAGTAGCAAGTGGGCTTAGGGTGGAAGAAACTAAGCCCAAAACTTTGCCCTCCTATACTTCCAGAATAATGGTTCAATCCGATGAGGCAGTTCAACTGGATGTCCTTTTTAGTAAAGATGATTTGGAATTCATCCTTGACCAAATGACCTTTCCGCTGGATGTTCATAGCTTCCTTGAAATAAAGGATTCTTCCATTCAACTGAGTAAGTCAGAAGTTTCAGGATTGGATGTTGCTTTGAAAACTTCACTTTCAGGTAGGAGTCGTCCCTTCAGAATTAAGGGCATGGTGCTGGTAAAAGGAAAGATAGAATGGATACCAGAAGAACAGCAGTTTGTGGTAGAAGACTTTGCTTATCAACTTTTAAGCGGAAACCTGCCGCTAAGACTGGTCAACCTCTTCCGGAGAAACTCCTTAAGCAAAGAACTTCAACAATCAGTCAGGGAGGAGTTGAACAGGCAATGGGACATCGCCAAAATGGCTATTCGAGATGCCCTAATCAAATTTAGGGTGAACGAGTATGCTTTACTTGAAACAGAAGGTCTTGTGGTTAGGATGAATGCTGTGAATGAAAAAGATGGTGGGATTGAACTGGGGCTTGTTTTAAGCGGGAAGCCAAAGTTATCTGTTACCAAATTGGATTTCTAGGGTATTTGAATTGTAGCCAAAAAGAAAAAAACTCCTCCGAATTGATTTTGCTGAATAAGAAGCTCGATGGAATCATTTGTACTTGCATGGCCTCAGGATGAGAAATGGAAAATAACCCACTCCAGTGTCCAGGGAGATGGGCGCACCATTGCCTTTGAACTTGAACCTGATTCCAGCCCTATAGAAGGTGAGAAGGCTATGCAATTGATCAGGATGCCTAAAATCAGCCCAAAATTAGATGAGTTTTTCTCCGAATGGTGGAATGGCTTTGGCCAACAGCACCAGCAGGCAGAAATCCACACCATCAACCTTACCCTTAATTTTCCTTCTAAAAGTTTTTTTATCAATCATTTATCCATTGAAGAAATACCCTTTTCTGCTGTCGGATTCATGGCTATTGGGGCAGAGATTATATTGTTGCACCTTAATCTTTGTCCTTCATCAGAAGTACCTCCTTCCTTCCTGGATACCAAACTAGAATTTTTTAGGAGCCTGGGCTTTGTCTCTCAAAGCCTCCATGATAGCCTTGTGGAGAGTGGACTCATCCCTCCCAAGACTTTGACTATTCAAGAAAAAAATGCAAAAATAGATTTTGAATACATTCCCCTCCCAATCCGTCCCTATGCCCATCCGAGGCATCCAAATGAGTTTCAGGTTTGGAAAATTTCCTTTGACCCTTTAGAAACCCGAATTTTTTGGGCAAGGATTTTGAAAGAAGTTAATCGAGGCCTTTTTGTTGCCGTTGCCTTGAGTGGGGAGAAGGACAGGAGCCTGTATGTAGTCTGGGATGAGATGAGACGATCTTTCGTAGAAATCAGTGCTGAAGGACTTGCAATGGCTGACAAAAAGGCTTCCGGACCCTGTCCGGGATGTGGCTTCAATTCCTTTGATCCATCCATTTTTTTTCATGGTATCCCCGCCTTCAACTGTCCTTTCTGCCACACAGAAATTCGCTAAGCGTTTTTTGCGACTTTAGTATATCGGATAAAAAAATACATATTTCGAAAAATCTTTCCTGCTGACATTGTTATTTTGGTGTAAGATATTTCTTTGAGATTCGATTTTTTTGTATTTTAAAATATAGCATAAAACACGCTCAAAATCATTGATATGGTCCAAGCTCGGTGGATAATTATCCTATCCTTTACCTTTATCCCCCTTTGGTCTCCCTTGTCTGCACAACAATACCTGGTAGATTCCCTACAGAAGGTGGTGGATCAACATGCCCATGATGATGAAGAAAAGGTCAAACTTCTTACACGTCTTGCCTTTGCCTATCGCATCATCTCTCCCCCTGAGAGTCGCAGGATTGCAGCAGACATCAAAGAACTCTCCTTGAGGATTGGTTATCAAAAAGGAGTAGGCGTAAGTGAGCAAATCACAGGTATCAGTCACTCTATTCAAGGGGAATATGGGCTTGCCATTAATTCTTACATCCTGGCACTTGATGTGTTCAAGAGAATAAAGGATTCAGTAGCGATTGGGAAAAATCTCTCCAATATCGCAGGGGTATATTACAATCAGGGCAATTTTAAGCAGGCAGAGGAATATTCACTAGAAGCCCTTGAGATCGTCTCTCATTCTACTAACCGGGCCAGCATAGCAGCTACCGCTTTGGGACTTGGTTTGATCAGGTCATATTTGGGCAAATATGATCAATCAAAAAAGCATTATGAGCTTGCGCTTGAAATTTTTAAGCAAGAGGGTGATCCTCAACGGATTTCTCACACCTATTCTTCTTTGGGAGATCTTTATGAGGTTCAAAAAGACTATCCCAGGGCAATGCATTATTTCCAAAGATCACTTGAAATCAAAGAGGAAATAGGAGACAAGGTGGGGATAGCTAACCTAAAGGTCAATATCGGAAGGCTGTACATCAGTCAAGATATGCTTGCCAAGGCAGAAAAGGTGCTGAATGAGTCTAAAGTTATATCCGAGGAGGCTGGTCTCAATCATACACTCGTAGCGGTATATCAGAATCTGGATAGATTGAATGTTAAAAAAGGGAATTATAAGTCTGCTCATAAATTTCAGAGCCTTTTCATGCAGTACAAGGACTCCATTTTTAAGGAGTCAACCAACAAAGACCTGGAAGAGTTGAAGATGAGCTACGCCATCGAGCGGAACAGGCAGCAAAATGAAATTTTGGAGAAGGATAGGGAACTGCAAGAAGCAGTGATGAAGGAGCAAAAAAGCACGATCAAGACTCAAAAAATACTAAATGGAGCCATTACACTGGTTGCTATATCCATGTTTATTCTGATCATCTCGCTATTGAGAAGCAGGGAAAGAATCAAAAGCTCCAATGAACTGCTGAAAATTGAGCAACAGGAAAATGAGGCCAAACAGCAGGAACTGGAAGAATTGAACAAGACCAAAGACCAGTGGTTTGCCATGATGTGTCATGATTTCAAGCAACCTCTAACTTTTATGCAAGGGGCTTTGAGCCTCCTGAATGAAGGGACATTGTCTGAATCGGAGCATAAAATGCTACTTGTTGAAATAGAAGAACGTGTTACCAGCACTTCATCCCTCCTGGACAATCTCCTATATTGGGCGCAGGATCAACAGCATGGAATAGTAATCCGCAAAGAAAGAGTTGACCTGGAAGTAGTTATCAGCGAGAGCCTGTTTTGGCTAGATGGTGCCATCAAGAAGAAAAACCTGTCAATAAATGTAGAAATGGGATACAGATCGCTGGTCTGGGGAGATCGAAACCTCCTGAACCTCGTAGTCCGAAACCTCCTCGAGAACGCCATAAAGCTCAGTAAGTCTGGACAAAAAGTCAGGATATATGCTGAACTGATGGATAAGAAACTTTGTGTCCACATTGCTGATTCAGGGATTAACATTCCTCAGAAATATCTCGACAGGCTGTTCAGGTTTGATAGCCGAAGGGTGCTAGAGGCTTTCGCCAAAGAACGAGGCCTTGGAATCAACCTATTGATGGCAAGAGATTTCATTCAGAAAAACGACGGAGAAATCTGGGCCAGAAGCGTATCCGAATTCGGGAACGTATTTAGCTTCTGCCTTCCATATGCAGGAGATTTCCAAGGCAATGAGGAATTTGAAATGCTTTTTGTGGAATAGGTTATTCTGGGCTAGGGATGGTGTATTCAACAAATACAATTTCTTCTCCTCCATATACCACCGAAAATCCAATTACCCTTTCTTCAGTAACTACATATACCTGAGGGGAAAGATCAGGTCGGACACTTCCGAATTCATTGACGACGGGAACTCCCAGTTCGTCTTCAAGTGCATAAATTCCATCAATGAATTCATCAAGATTCCTATCGTCCTCGGTCAGGTACTTGAGTAGGGCAGGAGACATTTGCATACCAAGCTCGTTGAGCATATGCTTGGCATCATTTAGCTGATAATGTTTCCTGTTGGGAGATTTGTTGAATCGAGGGATTAGGCTTTTGGCTACCCTCTTTAGCCTTTTATATTCAGATGGTAATTCTGGCATCTATTGATGTATTTGAGGTCAAGTTAAAAGTTTTCGGGAACTTTGATCAGGGGAAGGAGAGACATCCTTAACAATACCTGAGCGGTGGTAAGTACGTCTTTTTCGCAATATACCCTGATTCTTTCATGGTCCCGTTCTTCCCAAAAGACACTCCTTACCTGGCTTCCGTCTATGTCATCCTTTGGGGAGGGAATCCCCAATACAGCTGAAAGAAGGTTTAGGCTGGTATATGCTTTATAATCTCCAAACTTCCAAAGCTCCATGGTATCTACGAAACCGGTTTCCCATGGTTTTTTGCCATGGGTGCGAAGGACATAAGGGATTTCCAGACCCTGGATTACATACCTGCGTCCAAGATATGGGAAGTCAAACTCTTTTCCATTGTGGGCACAAAGGCTCCTGCCTGGTTTAGATTGGGTAAACTTGTTGACCATTTTGGAGAACTCAGTCAGAATTTCCTTCTCATTTTCACCAAAATAAGATTTCATTTTGATCTCAGGCTGCTTGGTCAATTCGTCGAAAAAGACATAGCCACAGGAAATACACACTACCCTTCCGAATTCAGCATGTATGCCAGCTTTTTCTAAAAATAACTGGGGAGCATCTTTATCAGGCTCTTGCCTTTGATAGCGAAGCATCTTGCTGTCCCACAGCTCACGCATTCTGGGGTCCAACTGCTCATAAGTTGGGGCCATTGGGGCAGTTTCTATATCCAGGAAAAGAAGGTTCTCTATTTGGGAAGGTTTGAACATGTGTCAACAATAAGGAGTAATCCAGCAATGACAGAATGTTAAGAAACACCTGATAATCAGCCAAAAGAAGTTATTCACATTTCTGAAGAACTAAGTCATCAATACTCCTTCAAGCTGATATCTAACTCACCATTTTCCTCCAGCTTTTTCGCTACGGGCATCAATTTGATGGCTCTCTGAATGACCCTGTCTCTTTGATGTAAGACGGGATAGAATCCATCATCACTGAACATTTTGCGTCCAATGAATGCCTTCATCTGATTTACAATAATGGCCTTGGAACGGTTAAACTGGTACTCGTTGAAGGGAACCTCTCGCTCCTTGGCAAAGTCTATGAATTCCTGTACCATAGAAGAGGAAACGGTGAAGCCTTTCACAAAATCAATAGACTCTTTGTATTTATCCGTGAGAGAGGGATGAGAGTCTACATAATCCACTGCAAAGCGCTGGAAAACATTGTTGAGGCGGAGGTTAATGAGGTAACGGCTTCCTCCCGAAGTGTCATTGGCGACGAAGACATCGGGATAAATCCCACCCCCACCGTAAACGGTTCTTCCTGAACCTGTTTTGTATTTTAATGAGTCAGGAAAGGAGATTTTTGATTCGTCAAACAATTCCCCTGACTCATATCTCTCCAAAAAGTCTTTTTGGTACTCCTCCTCAGTTTTGTCATAAGGCTTCTGAATGCACCTTCCACTGGGGGTATAGTACTTGGCAATGACCACCCGAATGGCTGAGCCATCTTCAAAGTCTTCCTGGATGGCAACAAGGCCTTTGCCAAATGACCTGATTCCTACAATGAGCCCCCTATCATGGTCTTGAACCGCACCAGCCACAATTTCACTCGCAGATGCAGAACCATAATCCAGAAGTACAACCAAAGGTCCATTCTCAAATAAATTGAGGGTAGAGGTGGCATTGTATTTATTTTTGTAATCGGCAATTCGACCTTCTGTCGATACAATGGTCTTACCAGCGGGAAGGAACTCATCAGCAATCCTGTAGGCCATTTGCATGTAACCGCCAGGATTCCCTCTCAAGTCCAACAAGAGTTTTTCCATTCCTTGTTTTTTCAGCATGATTAGAGCTGCGCGAAATTCATCATAAGTGGTTTCCGCAAAACGAGTAATCCCTATATATCCGATCTGAGGAGCAATCATGTAGGCATAATCGACACTATTCAATGGAATCCTGTCCCTGGTTACAGTAAATTCCAACAATTCTTTATGCCCCCTTCTTTTGATTCCCAGTTTTACCTTGGAACCCTTGGGACCCTTTAGATATTTGTATACGTCGGTATTGTTAATCTTAATGCCAGCTACAAGTTTTCCATCGACTTCTACAATTCTGTCGCCGGACATGATGCCTACTTTTTCGCTTGGCCCGCCTGCCAGTGGCGTTTCAATGTAGATGGTATCTTCCAGAATATTGAACTGGACACCGATTCCATCAAAACCACCTTCCATTTCTTCATTGATGGGGGAAAGTTCTTTTGCAGGAATATAAATAGAGTGTGGATCGAGTTCATCCATGATTCCCTCAACAGCATCCTCAATGAGTTCTGATTGATCAGGTTTCTCTACATAATTCTTGTCAATGAAATATAGGGCTTGCTGGATTTTTTTTAATCCTCCGTCTGCTGGAAGTCCAGTGCCCCCTGCTAAGCTGCCTTTTATTTTAAATCCTGCTACCAATCCTATGAAGATAAATATTAGTGCGAGGATAGAATATTTTAAGAAATTACTCATACTTTCAAATTTAGTCGAAATGAGACGTTTTCAAAAGTTTTCGTTGGCACAGATAAATCATTTTCTATGAATTCTTATACTATGAAAATATTGGCACAGTTTCCGCAATGCTTTAATAAACAAGGATTCATACTGATCTTGTTTTCTCTGATGGCATTGGCTTTCATTTCCTGTAATTCTACCTATTCTATCAAAAATCGGAAGACAGGAAAATTTGAAGTTGGTGCTGAATGGCCACCTGTAGATGATTTTTTCTGGAAAGGCATGGAGGTGCTGGATACCGTTTACAGCGAGTCAGGCTATAGCTGGGGGGTACAGATCCTGAGTGATAAAGATGGAAGGATACTGATTGAGGAAGATTTTTTTGTAAAAGGAATCATCAATCGAATCAGGATTGAGCACCCAAAGTGGAAAAGCAAGAATGGAATTCAACAGGGGCAGAGTTACGGAGAGGTGAAAGGGTATTTTGAGAGGGGCAGGGGAACTTACCTGGAAGCATATGAGTATTTGGATTTGGTAGAAAGAGAAGGTTCAGGAATCCATTTTTTATTCAAAGTAAAAAAGCCAGCTTATTGGGAAGGAAAAGAAACCATTGACCTGAAAGTGATTCCAGATTCGCTGATTATTTCTTCCATTGTGATTATGTAAATGCAACAACACCCAAATAGCTAGAATACCATACTGACCAAAATGAAAAAACTATTGTTTTTAATGCTCCTGAGCCTGGGAGTTCTCCCATCTCTCCTCGCTCAAAAACAACGAGATCCTGTCAAGTTTGGACTGGGTTTGACTGCTAACCATTACCTGGGAGATTACTCAGACCCCAATTACATTCGAATATATTCAGGAGGAGCTTTTAGCTTGCAGAAGGCCAGCCGGAGAAATGTAAATCTCCACCTCAGGGTAGGCTTTGGCAGGTTCGCAGATCAATTTGAAGGTGAGGAGTTACCATTAGGTAGCGATGGATTGCCTCTACCACGCTTCGTCGAAACCAACTTCCTGCATGGAGAACTGGCCCTTACCTACAGATTTTTCCCACAAAAACGTTTTCAACCCTTCGTTCATGGAGGTTTTGGCTGGTTGTATTTCAACCCCAAGGATTTGGATGGCCGTAAACTCATCCGCAACCAGGCGCCCACCTCGCAAGGAGCTTCAACCAATACCATTGTACCACAACTGCCTATCGGCCTTGGTTTTGAAGTGCGCCTCAATCAATTGATTTCCATAGAAACTTCTTATTCTTATCGATTTACTCCCACAGACTACCTGGATAATTATGGACAAAGTGATGCAATCAACTCCTTTGATGCGCTTCAATCCATCAATATTTCCTTTATGTTTTCTATTGGAAAAGGTCCTGAGCTTCCTCCCAAAAAGGTGAAGTCAAAGGAAAAGGAAGATATTGAAATTATAATAGAAGACTAAAACAAGTCTAAATCCATTGGCTACCAAGAGATTTCCTCTTTATCTCGGAGGAATTTTCCGCTGAGAGAAACTGGTGCATCCACTGCCAGCCAAACGGCTGTTTCTGCGCCTTTTGCTACATCTCGGCTGGCTCCACTGCCGCCCATATCTGTCCTTACCCATCCGGGACACATGGCATTGACAGAAATGCCTTTAGGCTCAAGGTCTCTGTGAAGGTGGAGTGTAATGGCATTCAAGCTGGTTTTGGAAATGCCATACAGGGGAGCATAGGCAGAAACTCCCCCACAAAATTGCCCTGCACCGCTAGAAATATTGATGATTCTTCCTCCCCTGCTCATGAGTCTGCTAAATGCCTGACTCACCCAAAGTGGTCCCAAAGAGTTGACGGTTAGGGTGTGGAGAGAGGCCTCAGGATCAAAGTCCAGGATATTTTTTCCTTCATCCAGGAGCACCGCGGCATTGTTGACCAATACATCAAGCTGGACATTTTTTTGTTTGAGTAGGTCAAATGCTGCCTTTATGCTATCGCTTTGACCCACATCCATCACTATAAATTCCACTTGAATATTCCTGGATTTTAGCATTTCAGCAGCCTTTCTGCCCCTCGCTTCATTTCTTCCTGTAAGGAATATTCGATGGCCTGCAGCTCCCAATTGCCTACAAATTTCATAACCGATGCCTTTGTTGGCACCGGTTACGAGGATGTTTTTCTGATTGATCATTTTTTAGAAATATCAAATGCGGACACCCAAGCCCGCCTTTAACCTACTCAGGTTGTTGTTGTAGGGAGAACTCCCTTGAATCTGATCGTTGAATACCCGACTAAAGTCATAGATAAGCTGGATGAATACCAGCCCATTGATGTCATACATCAATCCTCCCTCAATGCTCCCTCCGTCTATGGTGGAGATAATGGGGTCTGAAGTGCCTGAAGCAGTAGATCGGAAAATCACATAGTCATAGCCAATTTCAGCAAAGGGGTGGATCTTGGTAAAGGGTACCTTGGCCAGTTCAACGAATATTTTGGGCTGAAAAAAGTATCCCTGGGTGTTGAGTCCGGTCAGGTTATTGAGCTGCGCCCTGCTTACATAGCCCGATGCCTTCATCGAAAGCCCGAGCTTGGCAATCCCAATATTGATGGGGCGATACTTCACACCCAGTTCGGCCACGCCTATGTAATTCTCGCTAAGAAAGTTGTCTCCAAAGGGAATGACATAGTTCAATTCAAAGCTGAATTTCTGAGCAAAAGAGCTGCAAGGCAAAAATGCAAGAAGAAGGATTAGTTGGAACGGTTTCATAAATATATGCTTGATGGTCCAAAAGTGGGGACTCAGTTTCTATTATCAATATAGACGATTTTTCTCCCCCTCTTCCAGTCTTTTCTCCATTTGTTCGAGGGTCTTGTCTACATTTGCATGATCTATCAAGCTCTGGGCAAGGCTGGGAACTTCCTTGATGGCTTCCTGATCTACCCCATCCCACAATTTTGACCTGATGATACACTTGGTACAGTGCATGAATGCTTCTTTTACATGTACTGCGAGGACAACTTGAGGAACGGAATTTTTATGTGCGAGCATTTGGCGAATGTCGTCATCGACTATGATTTCGGCAATGCCATTCACGCGAAGGCTTTGCTTAAGCCCTGGAATCAAAAATAACAATCCTACCCCTGGATTCTGAAGGACATTGTAGAGCGTATCAGCCCTTTTATTGCCCTTTCTATCAGGAATTAGTAAGGTGTTTTGATCCAATACCTTGACGAAGCCTGCGGGATCTCCTTTAGGAGAGACATCAAAACTGCTCCCATCAGAAGAACCAATCAGGATGAAGGGAGAGTGCTCTATGAAACTCTGGCAATTGTGGTCAATGTGATCAATGGATTTTCCGACTGCCAATTCTGAAGGAGTACCAAGGATCTGGCGAAGTTGTTCGGGGCTTGTAATGGTTTTTTGGAATGTTCTGGCCATAATGATGTTTTGTTTTCTTGTGGTTGAGCCCTTAGATAAGAAAAACATGAATCATCCCAAAAAGAAGGATAATTCATGTTTGCTAAAAGTCTCTCTGTCCTTAGGTATTGCTACTGTTAAAGCCCTCTCCGTTATACAGAAGGAAACAATGAGTCACTTCATTTCTTCAATCCACTTTCTCACTGCTTCAACTCCTTCTGTATGGACCAACTTACGTCCTACTTCCGGCATCATGATTCCAGGATCAATGCTTTCCATTCTGTAGATAAGGATTGACTGATCTGGTTTTCCGGGGACAATGTCATAATCCAGGTCTCCTGAACCCCTACCTGCCGCAACGGGCGTTTTCTTGACTCCATACACAGAAGGGTCTTTTTGATGAATGTCCAAAAAGAAGCCCGAAGTACTGGCAGGACCATGGGGATTGTGGCAATGTGCACAGTTGATGTCTAGCCATGCCCGAGCTCGCTCCTCAGTACTGCCGGATTGAGAATCCTTCCAATTCGGCACAGATGGAATGGATGCATGATCCTCAGGAAGGCCTTCCAGTATTCCAGTTTCAGCCCAGTGGTCCAACTGATTGCTCGCACCAGAGCCGTAGTCCAGGCTCCCATTCAACTGTCTGGCTGAAGGCCCGATGGGGGTGAGGGCTCCATCCCAACTGTGGCAACTTTTGCATTGGTTCATGTTGGGCATGACATATTCTACCTTCCTTTTTTTGCCGTTTTCATCCCTCCATTTTACTTCGGCAGTTCCTCCAGCGACCTCTAATACCGCCTCTGTTTGTTCTGCATTCCAG
The DNA here is from genome assembly GCA_022760475.1 of Bacteroidia bacterium. Lineage (GTDB taxonomy): Bacteria > Bacteroidota > Bacteroidia > J057 > J057 > JALEFZ01. Next base: position 26,628 of record JALEFZ010000025.1, read on the forward strand.
TGATAAGGCAATGCCTTCCAGCCCTTTTCTTCATGAATCAATAGTCGAGTTTCCATCAACCTCTCTCCCTTTTCAGGATTTCTCATATCCTCAGGGTAGTAGAATGTCTTGATGATCACAGTACCAACAGGAAATTGAAGAACCTTTTGGTCGTTGTAAGCCACAGTTTTGCCTTTAGGCAATTTTATGTAGCGCCTTTTCCAGGCATAATCCGTGAATAAGGGGGTATTCAGTTCATAGGGAATTACCCCTTTAGCAGGAAGCTGCTCCGCAAGATTACCCTTGAAAAACCCATATTCACTCAGGTTCATTGGGTAGCCTGTCAACTCATCTTGCTCATTTAGGCTTTTGAATCCGAAAATCAGGATTGGAATGATTCCAATAAAAATGAATTTAAAAAGTCGTTTCATTACCAAGAAATAAAATAGTTTATGCTTGCTGTGGTGGTTTCTCGGTGAATGTAGGTTTAGTCATTGATTACTGAAATCTCAGGAGCACTCAGAGAATTTCTCTCACAGTCGTAAATGGAAGCATCCTGACTGGTGTTCTTGAAATTATTTTCTGCATCAAGGTTCACAAAAGATCCATTTTTATTATTTCTGACACAAATTTGATGCTCCGAAGTATACAATCCATCCTTACCCGTCTTATCCTTATCCAGAATTCCATCATACCAGATATGTGGCTGGTTCTTTTTGAACATCTTGAAGGTCAGAAGGCTCAGTTTATGCTTTAGAATGGGTTTGGTGTTTTCTCTTTCAAATGTATTGTCATGAATATAAATGGCTGTAGGGTAAGGATAGTATTCCTTGTCGTTTATGGGCCTTTCAGTCATATAATATGAGACGATAGAAGTCGAAAAAGACTGATTGTTGATGATTTCATTGTTGTAAACCTCAACATTGCTAGCCGCCAGGATGATAATTCCTGTTCCGGGAGGCACAAAGGCTACCGAATTCCCCTTGGGAGCAAAATTCTTGTAATTGTTGTCATGTACTTTGTTGTTGTAAAGGCGGACGTTCCCACCGGCTTTTTTGGGAAGGTCAGGAAGGTCGAAGACCAATAGCCCTCCGGTATTCTCATAGGCCTCGCAGTTGCGTACATCAGCCATGGTAGAATTTTCAATTTCGATCCCTGCCACATTGTGGTGAGCCACCGAGTTCATAACTACTATGTTGTGTGATTGGCCTACATATATGCCTGCATCAGAAGCGCCTATGGCCACACAGCCATCTATCACTACATTGGTACAAGAAACCGGATAAAAGCCATACGCTCCGTTGGTCTTTTTAGGTTTGCCCGTCCATTCTACCTTCACATCAAACATAAAAATACCCGTTGTATTCATCACCTTGATCAAGTCACCTTTGGCATCTTGCAAGGTCATTCCCATCAAAACAATGTCTTTGCTGTTGTCTATCCTAAATCCTTCCGCCCCATCGGTCTGCCCTTTAAAAGAAATTGTAGTTTTGTCCATTCCTGCTCCTTTGACTACGACCTTTTTCTTTTCATCCATAGAAATAGCGCCGGAGGAAACAAAATTGCCAGCAGGAATGTGTATGGTATCACCAGCTTCAGCCATGATGAATTTGGTCTGTAATTCCTTGCGAATATCTTTTTGAGCTTGCAATGAATACAGAGTACCCAGTGCAAAAGCGAGTAGTAGTAGACGCTTCATATGATGAGATTTTTATTTGATAATATTCGAATTTAACTATTTTCCTCCAGATTCTAAGTAAATGCTAGTAATTACTGCAAATCGTATATTTTCACCAGAAAAGTGGTTGGATAACCATGTACTGGAAATAACAGATGAAGGGAGCATCTTGAATTTAAGGGAATTACGTCCAGGAGAAAAAGTTCAAAAACTGGGGGATTACCTCATCCCTGGTCTGATCAATGCCCATACACACCTTGAGCTTTCTTACCTCAAATATGAAATCCCCGAAAATACAGGCATGGCAGGCTTTGCTTGGGAAGTAGTCAAAAGCCGTGGCAGGGTGGTAGATTTTCCCTTACACAAAAAAATCAAGGCCATGGATCGTGCTTTGGACATGGCTTGGGAAGATGGCGTAGAAGGATTTGGGGATATTGCCAATGAAGAATTAAGTTCCGAAATCAAGGAAAAGTGGGCAGAATATTTTCACTTTCATACCTTCATAGAACTGATAGGCCTGAATGCAAAAATGGCCGAAACAGTAGTTGAGAAGGGGAAAGACCTACTTTCAAAGTTTGGAAAGGCCTCCCTAACTTTACATGCACCTTATTCCATCTCAGCGACACTAAAGGAACTGGTCTATCAGGAGCCAGGTCCTTTTTCCATTCATTTGCTTGAATCAAAAGAGGAGAGAGAAGTATTTGAGAAAGGGGAGGGTGCCATGGTTGATTTCTTCATGAAGTTGGGCATCAATTTCATCGGGATGGAGCATCGCGATCCACAATCCTACCTCTTGGAAGGCTTTCCCACTTCGAAGAAGGTGCTCTGGGTTCACTTGAAGGAGGCAAGTAAAAGGCATTTGAAGCAATTGGCACTGATTCCCGAGTCATGGTTTTGTCTCTGTCCTCGTTCCAATGTGTTTATCCATGGAGACGGGCCTGACATCAACAAGTTTCTGCCATATTCGGACAGGGTTTGCCTAGGTACCGATAGCCTGGCAAGCAATTATGACCTGAGTATCTGGGAGGAAGTAAAATGGATCAGGAAGCACTATCCAGAAGTTCCGTTTCATCAGTTGGTTTCCTGGGCTACATACAATGGAGCTAGGGCTTTGGGCTTTGATAGATTGGGTTCATTCGAAGTTGGCAACAAACCGGGAGTGCTGGCTGTTGATGGAAATGAATTGCAACGCTTGTTTTAATGCCTTGGCATGATGAGCTTTGTAAGGTAAGTCTGCTAGAATTAAATCGATGAAAAAACGTAAAGCTAGAGATCCCCGCCTCATTCAGATTGGCAACAAATTGATCAGTGAAGACCTGAAAGACGAGATGTTTGCCTGCGATATATCTGCATGCAAGGGGGCTTGTTGTGTGGAGGGAGACATTGGAGCACCCTTGGACAGGAGCGAATTGGCCGTTCTGGAGGACATCTATCCGAAGGTCAAGCCCTTCCTTCGTGAAGAAGGCGTAAAGGCGATCGAAGATCAAGGTAGCTGGATCAATGACTGGACTGGAGGCATCTCCACTCCTCTTGTGGATGGCAATGAATGTGCCTATGTTACCTTTTCTGAGGATGGGGTAGCACTTTGCGGAATCGAACAGGCATATGAAGCAGGTGAAGTTGATTTCAAAAAGCCGGTCAGTTGCCACCTTTATCCCATAAGGGTTGAAAAGAGTAAAAACTTTGAAACCCTATCCTATGATCGATGGGAAATATGCTCTGCAGCCTGTCTCAAAGGAAAGGTTCAAGGGGTGAAGGTGTATGAGTTCACCAAAGATGCCATAATCAGGGCCTATGGAGATGAGTTTTGGAATGAATTGGATGTTGTTGTCAAGGCATTGGATGGAGATCATTCATGATCAGACCTTGTCCCAAAATTGAATTTTCTGAAAGTTATTCGTGCTTCTGTTTTTGATAAGATTCAATAAGTCGAACAGGAAAATATTATCTTCTTCTGATTGCGTTTTATTTTGTACATGCACCTCTATATTCCCCTTAAGGTGAATGATAGTTAGCCTGAGTGCTTCAGCCTTCCTGATCCAATCCATAGAATCATCTTCAAACCCCCCACCCATTCCTCTTGAAACATATACATTGAGGCGCTTGATGTTGGTCCAAGGAATGTCTTGAGTCTTTGAATCACTTATTAACTGCATTCCTGCATCAGAGAGATTCAGCTTTCCCAATACCTTGATTCGGCTATCCAGGGGGACAAAACGTCTGTATAGTTTTATCGCAATTGCTCCAAGAAAAATACTAAGGGTAAATATCAACAAGGGAAAAAACCACTTTGGCTGGGCAGCAATAGATCCGCCGAATCTGGTCTTTGCCCCGAAAAGCGACATCCACAATGGCCCGATCATTCCAACTGATACAATGGAAGAAATTGTCAGGAAAAAGTTTAGGCTAGAATTCAGTAGAGGGTATTTAGGCGGAGCAACAATTTGAAACGAATAATCTTTCACCCAGTTTGTGTTCATGCTTATTGATTTCAATAAGGATAACAAATTATTCCAAGGGGTTTAAACCTTAACTCAATCTCATGTTGTCAATCAGCCTTGTTTTTCCAAGATAGGCAGCCATAAAGGCATGGGGCTTATTAGCAGCATCCAGACTGTCTACCAATGCTAGGGTCTCTGCATTTCGAATCTGAATATAATCAAGTTTGACCAGTGGATAGTTGGTGATATTTTCCTTTACAAATGCCAAGGCTTTATCGACAGAATCAAATTGTTCTGGATGGTCTTTTATATAGCACAATGACTGATATAAATAAAGGGCGTCCTTTCTCTCCTCCTGGCTTAAATAGCGATTTCTGCTACTCATGGCAAGGCCATCATCTTCTCTTATTATGGGACATGCTATAATTTCGATGGGAAAATGCAGCTCTTTGACAAGGGTTTTGATGATCAATTGTTGCTGAAAATCCTTCAGTCCAAAGTAGGCACGTTGTGGCTGAATGATGTGAAAAAGGATAGATACTACCTGCACCACACCATTCATATGGGTGGGTCTGGTCTCGCCTTCCATGACCTTGTCCAGGTCTCTAATGTTAAAATTGATTTGGCTGGGTTCGGCTGGGTAGACCTCATTAGCTATTGGAGCAAAAACTGCATCTACACCCAGAGACTCGGCCAGAGCGATATCTGCTTCCAATGTACGGGGGTACTTATCCAGGTCCTCCCCCGGAGCAAACTGAGTCGGGTTGACGAAGATGCTCAGGACACTCAGGTCATTCTGTGCGACGGATGCTTCCATTAGACTGGCATGACCCTGATGGAGGGCGCCCATGGTCGGAACAAATCCTAAACTGAGGCCAGAGTGGAGGTTCTTTCTCCAATTCCTGTATGAATTGATATCATTAAATACCTGTATCATGGGTGATTTTGAGGCAAGAGACTGATAATGAGGAGAAAATGGCCGTTGGAATGCGAAACGGTACCAATAAGGGCGTTAATATAGGGAGCTTAATTGTTAAACCAAATATTTTTGATTATTTTTGCAGTCTAATATTTATACCTGTAGAGGTAAAGGCTTTCACTCCTAGTAATTGTGTTATATGAGCAAAAAATTGCGAATCCTCTATGTAACTTCCGAGATTGATCCATTCCTCAAGATGAGTAGCGCAGCCGACCTGATCCGTCTTCTTCCTCAAAAGCTGCAGGAGAAGGGCCACGAGATCAGGATTTTTATGCCCAAGTTTGGGGTCATAAATGAGCGCCGCAACCGTCTGCACGAGGTGGTTCGCCTATCGGGAATCAACATTAGGGTAGCTGGCGAGGAGAAACCGCTAACCATCAAGGTGGCTTCCATTCCAAATGCCAAACTTCAGGTCTACTTCCTGGACAATGAGGATTATTTCAAACGAAAATCTGTTCTTAAGGATCCGGATTCAGATACTTTTCATGTGGATAATGACGAAAGAGCAATCTTTTTCTGCAAAGGGGTGATCGAAACGGTCAAAAAACTCGGATGGCCGCCCGACATTATTCACTGTCATGACTGGATGACTGCATTTATTCCACTATATTTGCGCACGCATTACAAAGAAGACCCCATGTTCAAAAGAACAAAAACCGTCTTCACTGTTTACAACAATGGCTTTGACAGCGAGTTGGCCCAAAATTACCTGGATAAAGTAAGGGTAGATGGCATCGAAGATGAGAACCTAGACAACTATGACGGCCCAAATTACGTCGGTGTAGTAAAGGGTGGAATCGCACTTTCAGATGTAGTAACCAAAGGACATCCTGAAATCGATGCGCAACTCGAGGCTTATATTGAGCAGACGCAAAATGAAAAGATTTACTTCGATTACGAAGACAAAGACCAATATGTCGAAGGGTACCAGAAACTCTACGCAGACATTTCAAACTGATTTTACTTTGAGAAATATCAAGGCTTCATGGCTGTCCGCCTGCTTTTTGGCGGCAGCCATGCTTTTTTTGGCTGGATGCCAAGATGGCATAGGGAGTGTTGGACAGGAAGTCCTTCCCCCCACCGATCAAATCAATACTTTTTTTGCCGATGATCTGGAATTAGAGTTTTCTTCCAAGGCAGTCGATAGTGTCAATTCCTATCGTCAAATCAGGGACTTATTCGGTAATTATGTAGATCCCCAATTTGGGAGAATGACTGCCAGCTTTTTCTCTGAGTTTAATCCAAGCCTTACCACCAGTTTCAATGGCCTTTCCTCCAACGACCTGGTGTTTGACTCAGTCATCCTGAAAATTGCCATCACTGCCAGTTATGGGAGACCTGAGAGTCCACAGATTCTTCAGGTGTTTGAGCTTCAGGATACCCTACCCACTGAGGCCATCGCCGATAACGATGGATTGCCCGTCAAAGGCCCAGAACTTTCCAACGATTTTCAGTTTACCGTCGATGGCAATACGGGCGAAGCACAGCTATCCGTTCGTCTCTCTGATGAACTTGGTACAAGATTGCTTTTCGCAGATTCTTCCGACCTGAACAACGATGATGCTTTCGCCCAACTTTTTCCCGGGCTTGCCATATCAACCCAGCCAGTTAATTTCTTCTCCAGAGAACCAGGAGCTATTTATCAGGTTTTCTCTACAGGAGGAAATACAGAAATCGAGCTGTTTTACAAGAAAAGAGACGAAAACAGCCAGGCTTTCTTTAGCGAATCTGCTGTGTTTGGAATTTCTGGAAGCACCAAAAGGCTCTTTAGCCTAAGAAGAGAAGATACGGAAGGAACCGTCTTTGAGAGCAATTTTCTTGATAAGGACAGCGCGAACTTCTATGAATTTATTCAAGGGGTCAGTCTTATAGAAAATACCGTCAAGTTTCCTGATCTACCCAAATTAGGGAATGTCTTATCCAACAGAGCCGTCCTCACCCTTCAGGTTGTACCTGAGTTTCTTGGGAGTAACGACCGCTTTACCCCACCTGAAGACCTGGAAGTATATGTTGCGGATGCTGAAGGCAATATTTCTTTCAACGATGATAGTGTCGCCAGACTTGCTGTAGATGGATTGGTTTCTTATTCCTCTAGCAGCAACTCATACGAAATCATACTGACTGAATATGTGAATCAAGTAATTTTAGGGCAAGAGGAAAACAACGGCTTGGTGATCAGGCCTGTATTCTCAAATGTTGTTGTGAATCGCGCCATTTTTGGTGGCTTGGCTCATCCTGATTATGCCCCCAAGTTTGAGGTATTCTACATCAACTTCCCCAACTAGATCCAAAATTCATACGCTCGCACATGAAAGATAATACCCCAATGTCAAAATTTTGGGGTATCTTTTCTTAGAAAAATCAATACTTTTGCCCTCCAGTGGATTTTTTTGTTTCCTGAAACAAAATTGATCCCTTATAATGACCTTTTCCTGGATTGCTCAAATTCTACTGCTACAACGCCTTATTAGGGCTAACAAATGCGTTCAAGGAGAAGGATCATCCACATTCTTAAACCTTTTTGTGAATAAATCGTCCAGAATATTCGATTATTCTTAGAGCGATGGGAAGCTTGTAAGTTAAGGTAAGAATTTATTAACCCTAAAATTGCTCAAAATAAAATATATTGTGGGCGACAAATAATCACAGATTTGTTGCACTTTTTCTACCCTTTCTGTCACCCATGCAAATGGCCTTGAATATTCCTGACAGCTAGGCGTTATTTACCTTCAAGCAATCTTTTATTTAATAATCCAAGCTTAATATGTGCGGAATTGTTGGTTACATCGGACACAGGGAAGCATACCCCATCATTATCAATGGACTGAAAAGACTGGAATACAGAGGCTATGACTCTGCCGGGATTGCAGTCATGAATGGTGAAATGCAAATCTATAAGAAGCAGGGCAAAGTTTCAGACCTGGAAAACTATATCGGGGAAAAAGAAATCACTTGTACCATAGGGATGGGGCATACCAGGTGGGCCACTCATGGCGAACCCAATGATACCAATGCCCACCCACATTGGTCCGCTTCTGGTAATTTTGCCATAGTACACAATGGAATTATTGAGAATTATTCTGCCCTTAAAGGTCGACTAAGTTCTTTGGGCTTTACCTTCAAATCCGGAACGGATACCGAGGTGTTGGTTCAGTTGATCGAATATATCTATGATCACCAGAATGTAAGCGCAGAAGAGGCCGTACGCCTGGCCCTCCGCGAAGTCGTAGGAGCCTATGGCATTGTGGTTCTTTGTCAGGATGAACCCGAAAAGTTGATTGTGGCAAGAAAAAGTAGTCCCATCGTATTGGGAATTGGTGAAGGGGAATACATCATTGCTTCAGATGCCACCCCTATCATCGCCTATACCAAGGATGTCATTTACCTGAATGACAACGAGATGGCCATCCTTACGAAAGAAGGGCATACCATTAAAAATATCGACAATGAAGTATTGAACCCCTTTGTTACCAAGGTTGAGATGGAACTTGAAGAGCTGGAAAAGGGAGGGTATGATTACTTCATGTTGAAAGAAATCTTTGAGCAGCCCACCTCCATCCATGAAAGTATGCGTGGAAGGATCAACCCCAAGGACAATTCTGTCTGGCTGGGAGGATTGGTCGACATGCACGAACCTCTAAAGAAGATCAACAGGGTAATCATGGTAGCCTGTGGTACCAGCTGGCATGCAGGACTAGTGGGAGAGTACCTCTTTGAAGAATTTGCTCGTATCCCGGTAGAGGTAGAGTATGCTTCTGAGTTCAGGTATAGGAACCCCATCATCAGGGAAGACGACCTTGTGATTGCCATTAGCCAGAGTGGCGAGACTGCCGATACCCTTGCAGCTGTCAAGATAGCCAAGGAGAAGGGTGCCCTTGTCCTTGGGGTGGTAAATGCGGTGGGTTCTTCTATTGCGCGTGAAACACATGCCGGGGTTTACATCCACTGTGGACCTGAGATTGGAGTTGCTTCTACGAAAGCATTTACTTCACAGGTTACAGTCTTGTCTCTTTTTGCTGCCTTTTTGGCCCAGCTTAGAGGCATTCCAAGCCGCAACCTTCAGCCCATGGTCAATGAACTTCTTCAGATTCCTGAGAAAGTTCGTAAGATCCTGGATCAAAACGATAAGATCATCGAGATCTCCAAGCAATTTAAGGATGCCTCGAACTTCCTTTACCTGGGACGTGGATACAATTTTCCCGTCGCCTTGGAAGGAGCGTTGAAACTCAAAGAGATATCCTACATCCATGCTGAAGGCTATCCTGCGGCAGAAATGAAGCATGGACCGATCGCATTGATCGACGAGAATATGCCCGTTGTATTTGTAGCGACCAAGGATGAATCCTATGAGAAGATCGTGTCCAACGTGGACCAGGTGGTTTCCAGGAAGGGTAGGGTAATTTCGGTAGTTACCGAAGGAGATACGACCATCAGAGACCTTTCTGAATTCGTCATTGAAATACCATCTACTCATCCTGCATTATTGCCTATTTTGACAGTAATTCCACTTCAGTTACTTTCTTACCATGTGGCATTGATGAGGGGATGTAATGTAGACCAACCCAGAAATCTGGCTAAATCTGTGACAGTAGAGTAGGATTTTTAAGTCTTAATAAGATAGATCAAGGCAGGGGTTGCAAAACTTCTGCCTTGCTTTTTTTACAGTAATTTCTGGTAAATTATGTCAAATGTGAAACATAAGTTGAGTGGATTTTCATTTTTATTAATGAGTTGAAGAATGGTAAATTAAATGCTAGGTTTTGTCCTGAATTTGTCGGTTTTGTATGAGATTTGATAATAACATAAACATATAATCCGCTTCTTCATTTGCTAAATAAAGACTACTGATGCATTCCTCTAAAAATATACTTGTAATCGGTGCCTTAGGTCAGATAGGTCAAGACCTTGTCGCCGCTCTCCGAGAAAAACATGGGGCCGACAAAATCATTGCCAGTGATATACGCTTGCCTGAAGATACCGGTAATGGTCCCTTCGTCAAGTTAGATGTCCTCGATAGCAACCAACTAAGAGAAGCCATTCAGTCCTATGAGATTGCTGAGGTTTATCATTTGGCCGCGATCCTCTCTGCCAAGGGAGAACAGAACCCTCAGTTAGCATGGGACATCAACATGAAGGGACTTCTCAATGTGCTTGATCTTGCAAAAGTAGGATTGTTCAATAAACTATTTTGGCCTAGTTCAATCGCCGTTTTTGGACCCAACTCTCCCAAAGACCAAACCCCCCAGTATGCAGGGACAGATCCTACGACCATTTATGGGATCAGCAAATTGGCAGGAGAGCGTTGGTGTGAATATTACCATCAGAAATATGGGGTAGACGTTCGCTCTATTAGGTATCCAGGCTTGATAGGATACAAAGGCATGCCAGGAGGAGGAACAACCGACTACGCGGTAGATATTTACCACTCTGCGGTTCAAGGAATGGATTACAGTTGCTTTCTCAATGAAGCCTCCTATCTTCCGATGATGTACATGGAGGATGCAATCCGAGCAACCATCGAACTGATGGAGGCAGATCCCAATAGATTAAGCATCAGGTCTTCCTATAACCTGGGAGGGATCAGTTTTTCGCCAAGAGAGATTTTCCAAAGTATAAAAGAGCACTTTGAAGGTTTTGAAATTTCCTTTAGCCCTGACTTTCGACAGGGAATTGCAGATAGCTGGCCACGATCCATTGATGACTCATATGCAAGAAAGGACTGGGACTGGAATCCCACCTATGACCTAAAAAAGATGACCGAAGAAATGCTCAATCACCTACAAGAAAAGTATAAAGTGAAGGTTCCAAGTAATTAAAATCTCAATAAAAAGGAATAAAAAACTCCTCTGTCATATCAGAGGAGTTTTTTTATTAAAGTTCAATTTCTTGTGTCAGTCTGCTGTCCCTTGAAGAAGCAGCCAGGTGGATCATGTATTTGCCCTTTTCCAACTTCCATTTGGATTCTGCCTCGTCCCAATACCTCAGGTCTGTGATTGGAATTTGTAAGCTGAGTCGCACACTTTCGGAAACTTCAAGCTTCTTACTTTTGACAAATGCCTTGAGTTCCATTTTGGGGCGATCAACATTAGATTCAGCTTTTGATACGTAGACTTGTACAACTTCTTTGCCAGCTAGTTTACCTGTATTTTCAAGGCTAAAGGAAACTGTAATGCTGTCAGAAGATGTATTGACTTCTAATTCTCTATAATCAAAACTTGTATAGGAAAGCCCAAAACCAAAGGGGTATGAAACCTCTAGTCCTGCCTTGTCAAAGTGTCTATAACCTACGTAGATGCCTTCTTCATATTTGGTGTAATCCTTATTTTTGACCTGTTTATCCTTTGGCTTCTCCTTACTTCCCATCATGAGTTTCAGCAGAGAAAACGGCTCTCCATCCAGTGGGAAATTTTGATTGGAAGCGTGGTCGTTCAATTTAACAGGAAAGGTCATAGGTAATTTCCCACTGGGACTAACTTTCCCACTTAAAATATCTGCAACAGAGTTCCCCCCTTCTTGTCCACCTTGCCAAGCCAATAGGATACCATCGGCTTGGGATTTCCATGAGGCAGTTTCAATGACTCCACCAATGTTCATGACCACAACCACCTTCTTTCCAGCTTTATGATAGGCTTCACAGGTATTTTGTAGGAGGGTTTTTTCTTTCTCACTCAATAGAAAGTCATCAACTTCTACCCGGTCTCCTCCTTCTCCACTATTTCTACCAATGGTAACAATCGCAATATCAGAGGAACTGACGATCTCTTCCAGTTGAGAAGCCTCCAGACTCATTTCAGGGGGCTTATATGGGGTGAATATAGCTCCGAAGCCTTCCGGCTTTTCAAATGCTTCTTCATTTGCTGACTTAAACGCTTCAAAATAGGACTTGGCCTTTTCATTGATTTCGAAACCAGCATTTTTAAGTCCATCTTCAAGGGAAATGGAGTATGCTTCATTGACATCGCCGGAGCCTGTACCGCCAGAGATGAAGTCGTAAGAAGTTACACCGATCAGGGCGATGTTTTTCTCTTCGTCCAATGGTAGGACATCCTCATTCTTAAGCAAAGTCATGCCTTCAGTTGCAGAATTTCTGGTGATTTTGGCATGAGACTTCAAGTCAGGATTGTTTCCGTAGCTGGAGTTCTGCATTTTCTTGGAACTCAGGATCAGTTTTAAAATTCTACCAGCTGCTACGTCTATATCTTCGATAGATAATTCCCCGTCTTTATGGGCTTTTCTTAGTGCTTTCCACTGTTTGTTGGTTCCTGGCTCGAGTAGGTCATTTCCTGCACTGATTTGAGCTGGTGGGTTTTTTCCACCAAACCAATCTGTCATCACAAGACCTTCAAATCCCCAATCATCCCTTAAAACCTCCGTCAGCAATTCTTTACTCTCTGAAGTGTAGGTTCCATTGACCTTATTGTAGGAAGACATGATGGTCCATGGCTGTGATTCCTTAACTATGATTTCAAATCCCTTCAAATAGATTTCCCGCATCGCTCGGTCAGAAACAAGGACATCATTGAGCGTACGCTCTGTCTCCTGGTTGTTCGCTACAAAATGCTTCACTGAAGTACCTACCCCATTGGATTCGATGCCATTTACCATGGCTGCGCCGATCATACCGGTAAGTACGGGGTCTTCAGAATAATACTCGAAGTTTCGCCCACAGAATGGATGTCTATGGATGTTGGCCGCAGGGCCAAGGACTACATCAATGCCATATTCCAGGGCTTCATTGCCCATGGCCTGACCAATTTCTTCAACCAATTCTACATTCCATGTGGAGGCAAGGAGTGTCCCGATAGGAAAAGCTGTACAGTAATATGTCCTGTCCTCACCCTTTCGCTTGGGCTGAATTCTCAGCCCTGCAGGGCCATCTGAAAGGTAGACAGTAGGGATGCCAAGTCTTTCGGTAGGAACTATTGTGCCTACAGCTCCTGGAATGCCTTCGCCGGGTTCTAGTCTCCCTGAGCCGGAAGCCATCCCTGAGCCTTTGAGAAGGTGGATTTTCTCCTCGGGAGTCATCAGGGAAAGTAGATTGGATACCCTTTCTTCAATGGGTTTGCGATCATCTTCATAGATGTCTAATTCTCCGTTTTTGTTTCTATCCAGAAAGGTATAGCCATCTACGGTAATTTCTTTGGGTTGCTCTTTCAAGGAATAGGCATCCTCAAAGTCGAGTAGGTTGGATTTGATGAACATCCAGAATCCAAAGCCAACGGCAATTGCCACAGCGAGGATCACACCGAGTGTAATTAAGGTGATTTTTAAGCCCTTTTTCATATGCGAGAGTTATTGTGAAGTCTATCGTAAATTTAGGAAAAATTATATTGTGTCAAAATGACACATATGAATATTTAACATATGAATCCAGAATTTTAAGGGATATAAAACGAAATATTGGGGTAATTAGGGGAAGAGGGTCAACAATTCATCAGGCTTTGTGGCGATATAAACGGGTTTAGCCTCTTCAAGCTGTTGATTTTCGTGGAATCCCCACAGGACTGCAAGTCCATCCACACCAGCCTGATTAGCTGCATCGAGGTCGCGATGCTCATCACCGATCATGACGATATCCTCCATGCTCGTGCGATATTTGCGGCGGATCTTCTTTAGGACAGGAGCCTTTCCATAAAGGGAATTGGGGGCATATATGAAGTCAAATAATTCCAGCTCATGGGTTTCTAGAAATTTTTGGACATTCTTCCTCGTATTCGAAGTCAAAATACCCAGGATGTAGCCTCTGTCTTTTAGTTGTTTCAGGACCTCAGGGATGCCGGCAATTGGCTTTACCTGATTCATATGCCTTTTGAAGCCATTACGAGATTTTCGAACTATTCTTGGAAGGTGCCTGTATTTCAGACCGACCATGTCCATCAACTCTCTCAGACTTTTTTTCTTGTATTCTACAAAGCCTGCTTTGTCTAGTTTGGGCCAGCCATAATCCTCACCAATCTCATTTACAATGAGTAAGGCAATTTTAAGCGTATCGGCTATGGTGCCGTCAAAATCGAATACAAGTATCTTTTTCTGCAATTTCATTCGCTTTGGGCTATGGTAGGTTCCAACCCACCTCGCTAAATCAGATATTCAAACATATAGAAATTCGCTGGCTTATCTGTATCTTCGCCCTCATTATTCTAAAATTTTCCAAAACATACTGCTTCTTTTGGCAATTCATCCAAGGCCTCCCTTAAATCATGGTTTTTAGCAGTGGACTCTTCCTGTTTTATTTTTTCCCTATTTTTCTACTGGGCTACCTTCTCATTCCACAAAAATGGAAGAACCCATATGCACTAGTTGGAAGCCTTGGATTCTACACCTGGGGGGCACCCGAATTTCTTGTGTGGGTTATTGTCGGAATATTGGTAGACTATATTGTAAGCCGCCAGATCCATTCTAATGAGCGACTCAAGTCTATACAATGGCTTTGGTTGGGACTGGCGTTGAACCTAGGCTTGCTCCTCTATTTCAAATATGCCAATTTCTTTGTCCTCAACCTCTTTCAGTTACTGGGCTTCGATAGTCAATTATGGGTCAATGTGATTCTGCCCCTGGGGATTTCCTTCTTTACTTTCCAAAAAATGAGCTACCTCATAGATGTATACAGGAAAGAAGTAGAGGCTTCACAAAACATAGTAAACTATGCGCTTTACGTCCTGCTGTTTCCCCAACTCATTGCAGGACCTATTGTGCGATACAAAGAAATTGCAGCCCAGTTGCTGGACAGGAGTAAAATGGACAGAGATGTCCATGAAAAACTGGCAGGTTTGACTCGATTTGCGATTGGCCTTGCCAAAAAAGTACTCATCGCTGATGTCCTGGGGAGGCAAGTTGATCAATATTTCGGGCAGGAGGACCTGAGCAGCCCAATGGCATGGATCATCCTCTTATCCTGGGCCATGCAGATTTACTTTGATTTCTCTGGCTATTCAGACATGGCCATCGGTTTGGGTAGGATGATGGGATTCACCTTCCCTGAGAATTTTAACTTTCCCTATTTGGCTAGCAGCATCACTGATTTTTGGAGGAAATGGCACATTACCCTCTCCAATTGGATGCGCGATTACCTCTACATACCTCTTGGAGGCTCCAGGGGATTATCTCAAGGGCGCATTTTCGTAAATCTCTGGATTGTCTTCCTGGTATCAGGCCTTTGGCATGGAGCCTCCTGGAATTTTATCATATGGGGAGCCATGCATGGCTTTTTCCTTAGCCTGGATCGCTTGGCAGGAGGAGAGCTGTTTGCCAGGCTAGGAAAAATTCCATCGGTACTCCTTACATTTTTGCTCAGCCTACTCACATGGGTAGTATTTCGAGCGGAGGATCTAAGTGAGTCCATTCAATATTACACCCAACTATTTGCCTTCGAGGGAGAAATGATTCCCCTGGATTCAGAGTTTTGGACGGTATTTTTCCTTGCGGCCATTTTATTAATATTGCCTGCTCTGGGACCAGTAAAAAAGCATTATCTGGCTTTGTGGGAGAATCGAAAATCACTTCGCTTCAATTTCCTTCAATTTATCATAATTGCCACCTTGATGGCTTTGTCTGTTAGCGAAGTGATGATGGGAAGTTATTCGCCATTTATTTATTTTATTTTTTAATGAAAAAAAGAGCCTGGATACAAAAAATACCCTGGTTTTTGGCTGTTTTGGTGCTGCTACTGCCACTGATCTACCAATTGACGGAGTTTCATTGGGTCCGGAGCTTGAAAGGTTATCAGGCTCCTGCCAAAGATACGGCTTCTTTGGCGTGGGAGAATTTCATGGATCACAGCTTCCAGAATTATGAGGAGTCTCGCTTGAAGTATGATTTAAGGTTCAAACCCTTCTATGTCCGTCTCAACAATGAGCTAAAATACCAACTTTACGACAAGTTTACCCTGCCAGAAATTACTGAGGGCAAAAACAGGTACCTCTACAGCCCGGCATCCATTCAGGCATATTATGGTGGGGAAAACATTGATAGCTCAAAGGTGGATCAGGAAATCAAAACCTTACGTAAATCAATTGATAGGCTACAGGAGTCAGGGACCTCCTTTCTTTTTGTGATTGAGCCTTCCAAGCCTGGAGTATATCCCGAATACCTTCCTGACTCAGATCAGCAAGTAGATAAGCCTTTTCCCTCTTATCATTTGTGGAAGTATTACCTGGAGAAGTATGAGATTCCCATCCTGGATACCTATTCCCTGTTTCAATCGTGGAAGGATACCACAGATATAGCCCTTTTTTGTAGTGGTGGCTATCACTGGTCTCAGGAATCTATCTACAAAGTATGGGATACACTCTACAGCAGGATTGAAGAAACAAGTACCAAATCATTGCCAGCATATTCCTATGGAGCACCAATTGTCAGCCAAAAACCCAATAAAATAGATCGTGACCTGGCGGATGCAGCCAACCTATTTTGGTCTTCATTGGTAAATGATACCTATGTCTATCCCCAAATAGAGGTGCAGCCAACTGAAGGTCCCAAGCCCAAAATTCTGTTGATAGGGGATAGCTTTTTCTGGAATTTTCATGTGGATGACATTCCTAAGAAGTTTTTTGATGAGGATTTTTATTTTTGGTACTACTTTAACCAGGTATATGTATCTGGAAAAAACCATTATACCAAAAGAAAGGAACCCCTGAAATTGGAGGATGCAATAGAAGGCACAGATGTGGTTATCCTAATGATGTTTCTAAATAATATCCGATATGGTTGTTGGGGCTTTTTAGAGGAGTTGGAAAAAGTGACCTCAAAGGAAGATAAGTTGTAGGTAAAGCCCCATTTTTAAACTAAATTAATACTAATAGAAAATGTAAGTAATTTTGAAAAAGTAAAATATTGAATATTCTAAAATATAGATATGCAAGTATTGAAAACACTACCTATCCTGATTATCCTGTGTTTTTTCATATCAGCCTGTAGTTGGCATAGTGCCTATCGCAACTCCCTAAAGTCAAGGGATGCATATATCGAGGGAAAATACCTGGAAAGTAAGTCTTATCTGGAAACAGGAAATGCAATACTCAAAGAGAAGATAGATAAGAATCCCAACAGGGCTGAGTGGGTCAGGGAGGCCTATGTCATGCAGGAAGAGGGTGGGATTCTGATCAGCGAGCAGTTGGGGAACTACCGAGAGGCAGCAGAAGTAGCTGCATTCTTGCTCAATTCTCCAGAAATGAACTCCCTGGATCCGGAGGGCTGCCTCAACTTACATGGCAATTTTATCAAAGCACTTAACCTTACTCGTCTGGGGGACCTCGACAATGCAAGGTTGATATTCAAGCAATTGGTGAGTACGGTTGGGGTCTATGAAAGTCGGGATTGGGAGGATGTTGATGGCTATCGTTTTGTTCGACTTATTTTTAAATCTGCCAAAAAGCCACATTGGTGGTATCCGCATGGCAATCAATTGATAGGCCTCAGCTTTTTTCTGGAAGGCCAAATTGATTCTGCAATGTATTATACCCGCACAGGTTATGACTATTGGCAAAAGGTATATGCCAGCGAACTCCTTATTCCCCAACAGCCTGAACTTCCCTTGGATATAGTTTTTTCGGAAAATGTTTCCTCACAAAGCAAAATTGGAGACCTCACGGGAATGTCTTTCATTGGTCCCAAGCTATTCGATATTTCGAAGGGAGCCATTGCAACCAACTATTTTGTAGGGGCACAATTGTGCAACAACATGGCTTTTGGAGCCCTTGAAGCCAGCCGCCAAAGTGAAGGCAATACAGCAGAAGCCCTGAGGCAGCAATCTCGTGAATACCTGCAACTAACTGCCTACTATATGGTGAAAGGGGATTCTAGCCTACCCCAAATCCGGGAAAAATTCTACAAAAGGAAAAAGAAACTTGAGCAGGCAGGATGGAAGCGACTGCAGGGGAGATTTATGTATAATAAAGGAAAATTGGCTCTGGCAGAAAAAGATACCGCTGATGCTATTTCCTATTATTTGGAAGGAAGTCAGGTTTGGGACAGCCTGTATCGGGGACTCCACCCTGACCTTGCCATTATAAACAATGAACTAGGTGATGTCTACCAGGCTAGAAATCAAAGGGATTCTGCTCGAATCATGTATAAAAAAGCCTTGGGAGCTGTATCACTTGCTGCTCAAAAAGACAGCGATAAGGAATACCTTCGCCTGCCGGAAACAGTCTTGAGCCTCCAGAATTTTGCGCACAACCAGGCCCTGAATTTTTTTGAAGATCCAGAGAAGGTTGAAGATGGAGATGAAGCTTTAAGGGCTTATTTGGAGTCTGCAAGGATCATCCAAAACCTCAGTTCTGACTTTCATGGCCTCAAGTCAAAGGTTCAATTGTTAGAGAAGTTTATCTCCGATTACCAGGAAGGAGTGAAACTTGGGATTGCCTTGTACCAACAAACTGCTTCGCCCAAATACCAAGACATGGTCTTCCAACTCATGGAAAGCAATCGTGCCAGCTTACTCAATGAGAGGGTACGTAATATTGGTCAGCAATACCTCGAAGGAAAGGAAGAGTTGAAAGCCTTGGTTGCCAGAGCAAATGCCCTATCGGAGGAGTCCTATTTCGCAGAAGTAAGGAGCTTTACTCCTGAAGAAATTACAGAAAACGATGCCTACGACACCATCATTACCAATAGTATAAAAAACAGGGAAAGAATTCGAAGAGACAGGGCTGAAGTTGATAGCCTCATTCGTCTAAGGTATCCCAATTATAAAGACTATACCCAAACGCCTGCGCCCTTGGGCTTGGACGAATTCAGAAAACGGATTCCCGAGAACGTAGGCACCATCCAATACTTCTGGGGAGGGGAAAGTCTGTTTATGTTTGGATTATCTGGAAGATCCAGTAAACTGATGGAAGCAACTCTTTCACTGGATAGCATTGAAGCCAATATTTTTCACATCAAAAACTTGCTGAGCTATAATCCTGGTGACAAGAGGGTTGAAAGCAACTTTGTGGACCTGTATAAAAATTTCTACAAAGCTTCTAGTGAATTATATGACGAATTAGTAAGGCCATTTTGGGAGGAGTGGAAAACTCAAGGAATAGAAGAGCTTGTATTTTTCCAGGATGGAAACTTGCATAGCCTCCCAATGGAAGTATTGATTCAAAGCCAGGCACTTGACCTCGATGACTTGGCAAGTGCAGATTGGGAATTGGATTATTTGATCAGAGATGTGGCTGTTAGCTATGAATCTTCACCAGCTTTATATGGGGCATACCCCTATCAGGGTAACCCACAACATCCTTACCTGGGAATTGCCCCACCTTATAATCCTTTGCTGGGGTATTCCAAAAGCAGGAGTGAAGAATTATACCCTGAGGAATTCCAACAGGTAGATTTTAAGGCGCTTCCCCATACCAAAGAAGAGGTAAATAAAGCTGCTAAATTGTTTGATGGGAGGACGCTCACCTCTGAGGCAGAAACGACAGAAGCCTATTTCAAAGAGATTGTTGCTCCCTACCAAATCCTGCATTTCGCCATGCACGGGGTATTGTCAACCTATGCCAATGCCAGTTCCGGGCTGGTTTTTCAGCAAAGCGAGGACAATAGAGTAGATGATATCCTCTTTGCCCATGAGATCATCGGCTTACCCTTGAACGCCGAAATGGTAGTTCTATCAGCCTGTGAGACAGGACTGGGGAACTACATGGTAGGAGAGGGGGTGCTAAGCATGGCAAGGGCATTTCGTGCCGCAGGTTGTCCTTCCGTCATGATGACACTTTGGAAGGTAAGTGCCGACGGTGACAATCCAAACTTTCTCAGAACATTCTTCGAACACATAAAAAATGGTGAAAACAAGTCACAAGCTCTTAGAATGGCGAAATTGAGCTTCCTTCAGTCAGGAAAAACTACCATGAAGCATCCACATTTTTGGGCGCCGTTTGTATTGACTGGAAATAGTGATCCATTAGACATAATCAGTGATTAGGGTTTTTGAAGGTCAATCGCAGTTCTGGCCCGGGTTTGGAGGCCAGCCTTTGTGGTAAATAACCCATGCACTGTCAGGAGATTCCTTCAGCATTTTATTCCAGGGCTTTACATCCAGCAGGTAATGTTTTCGAACATCCTTCAGCCTGTACTTCATGTTTCCTTTTTTATTTTCTTGATAACAAGGAGAGACCTTGTCAGGAGTACCTGCTCCAGGCCCTGTCTTGATCAGTTTGCCTTCGGCGTCGTAGCAACATTGTTGGCCTGAATAGCCTGCGGTGGTTTGAGTCTGGGGATACGATCGAAAACATTCCACCGCACCGGGGTGATGTTTTGCCAGATTTCCTTTGTCTTTGGCCCAGCCATCATTCCTGGTCAAGCCCTTAAAATCTGGATTGGTGCAAGGACAATCCGGTAAAAGCTCATGCCAATTAGTGGTATCTATTAATTGAATCTGGTGAGGCCGATTATGAGGGGTTTCAACCTCATTTTTTGAGTCAATAGAAGGATGACCCCAGAGAAAAAGGAGTAGAAGTGTTAGCATATTGTATATGGCTATATATTAATCGTCCTTAGGGGCTATTTTTAGAAGAAGATCCTCTATCGCTGGCTTTAATTCCTTGACGTTACTTCTATTAGATAATTTTGTTAATAATGCTGATGCCTCTTTTTCTTCGTCATTGGCAATCAGGGCGATGGCAAGCCACCATTTTACATCATTGCTATAAGTGTCAAATGCCAGAAATGGGATGCTTTTGTCCAGCTTCCTAAAATATTCCAATGCCTTTTCGTTTTTCCCTTCTACTAAATAATTGACCCCTAGGTAGAGACCTGCTTGGAGAGAATCGAATTTATTTTTTTGATCAGCTTGACCAAGAAAATCCTGAATTTCCCTTTTACTATCCTTGCCAGGTGTTTTAGCCCAGCTTTCCAATTGGGACCATTTCAGCTTTTTGAGCTTTTCCTCACTATCATCTCCCATATAATTATTTCCACGGGTAGCTTGATACACCATGGAATACCTCATTTGACTTGTAGCAAGATATGAGACAAGCTCCTGCCTTTGAAATTTGGATGATTTAGGCTGGACTGGGGGGCTTTTCTTATTCTTAACTAATTTTCTGGGAATGATCTTTTGCTTGTTAGGCTGTTTTTCGTCCTGTTTCTTAATAGATTCACTCAGAACCATTTTCTCCTTAGTCTCACTTTCGGCAGTACTATCCTTAACTGACTCTGAACTTAGGTCTGCCAAAGTTGAATTTAATGGAGTGCGGTTTTGATTTTGTAGCAAAAAATAAGATGCAATAAGGAGACCGATTACTGCTGCTGCGATTAGCCATGCCCTTCTCTGAAGCTTGAAACGCTTCGCTTGATGGCGATCCAGTTTTCTAAAACGATCGATTTCACTCTGCTTATGAAGGTTCTCACCATCTTCAAGGGCAAGCAGCATATTCAGCTCTTCCCTGGCAGAATCTTCTTCCAGCAGTTTCCGGATTTTTCCCTCGTCTTCAGCCTCTGTTTCTCCTTTAATGCCTCGGTGTAGTAGTTCCCAATAATCTTCTTCTTTATTGTCCATGACAAATACTTCAATTCTTTATACAGTCCTTGATGCCATTTTTGGCACGTCGGAAGATATTTCTCATACTGGCTGCTGATTTTACGGGAGATAGCAGCTCACCTCTTTCTTCCCAATCGTAATCGGGGGTCTTAACCCATAATTTCCAGACCGTTTGCTGTTCAGAACTTAAACGCTTCAAGCACTCAGCTATCAATTTCAGCAATTCCTGCTTCCTCTCAGCAGATAAACTGGCCTGCAATTCATTTTTAAAATTATTCCTCTCTACACTTTCTTCTTCTAATGGCGAAAACTGTACCCCACGTTGGGTGAATTTCAGCCAATCTCTTTTAAGTATGGTATAGAAATAGGGACCAATTTTTCTTGTTCCCACATCAAAGATTCCCAGCTTGGCTTTTTCTCTCAATTTGTAAAAGGCGTCAAACCAGATAACGTCTACCTCCATTTCAAAATCAGCAATCCCAAAAGTGCTTGCCCAGGAGAGAAACATCTGATAGTACCTTCTTTTCAAATAATCCAGGGCCTTTCCAATCTGTAAATCATTTTCGGAAACAATAAAGGTTTTAAGCTTAGGATCGTTCATGGTCTATCTTATATATCCCATCATTCCTGTGAATGTAACGCTAAAAAAAAAATAAAAAAAAATTACTATAGCGTTACATCTGCCTGCTGCACGGGATAGTATTGGTGAAGGCGCTTTTATGCACCCGATTTTTTAACTCCATTCAGTAGGTATACTTAATTAATGTCTCTAGAAGTAATCTAATACCAAACACACGAGAAAGATGAGAAGTAATTCGAAAAGATTATCCAAAAATTTTTCAAAGATCATCACCCTCCTCCTTATACCGATGATCTTTACCTCTTGCTATACTAGAAAAGCCGTAGTCTCCAGTTCCAGGCCGATCCATTCGGGAGCGATGAAAGTCAATCCCAAATGGCATCGTAAACCAAGCATCCTAACTTGGTCAATGCCTGTGACCTGGGGACTCGCCGGTTATGGCGCAGGCTATTATGCAGGAAAGGCGGGAAGAAATACAAATGGTCTTTCCGCGACCGACAATGGAATTTACCTGGGAGTGATTACTGGAGCCTTAGCGACTTCTCTACTTTTCAAAATGGCAAAATCTGGACAATTAAATACACGTTCAGAAAGTGTTACGGCTACAGATTGGAACAAATGGCTTCGAAAGTATGACGCCACCCATAGAGGAAATTATGTATTGATTGATAATTCGCCTTATGGAGGTCCATTGATCGCTCCTAAGAAACGAGTTGATGAATTCTGGGGTGTAGAGAGGCAAAATCAATTTGATGCCCTGGTTAAAAAAGGAGACCAATCCAGAAGATCACGCTATTTCGACCAGGCCATCAGCAATTACCAACGGGCCCTCAATATGAATGTCAACAACCTACTGGCTCGGCACAAGATTCAGGAGACATATTCAGATGAGTTTCGATATTATATGAACCAGGGAAACAATGCCATTCGCAATGGAAATTTCTACGCAGCCCGCAACTGGTATCAAAGAGGGTTGAACATGGGCGTTCAGGGCAACAGTTCTGAAGCGCGCAACCTGATCGATGAGATCCCACGCAAGGAATACATGTATTATATAGATAAGGCCAATGAGGCTTTTGCAAATGAAGACTACGATAAGGCGCTCAGATATTTGGACAAAGCTCGAGGCTTAAACTACTCTGGAGATGATGGCTATGCATCAAGGAGGTATGATGAAGTCATGAAAGAAAAAAGCTGGTTGCTAAGGCATGTTACCAAGTTTTGGATGGAAGGCTTATTCGAAGATAAGGTATTCTCTTCCTTTGTGCTAAGCCGCGAGGCCTCCCTGGGGACCAAGGGCGACATGAGCAACCAAATGATGCTCTACATCGAATCAGAAAGAGAAATGGACATCAACTTTCAGATTGTCCCATCAGAGGAGAAATTCCTTAAAATGATGCCCCCCCAAAGTATTCACCTGAAAAAAGGCCTGAATTGGATCATCCCCGATATTGCCTGGAAACGAGAAGCCTTGTCTGGTCAGATAAGTAATGCCACACTGGAGTTGAGCATTCTTTTGACAGATGAGTCCAACAAGACCAAAACAAAAGCAGAAAAGATTGAATTGATGAATGTCAACCAATGTATCCTAATGGCAAGGGCAGGCAAGGAGAAAAAAGCCTACAACTTTAAGGAAATGCTGGCTGCCTATGTGCAAGAGACGCATCCTGAGATTGACAAAATCCTGAAAGAAGCCATGGATAAAGGATATATAAATGGGGTGGTCGGTTATCAGGCAGGAGCCCAGTATGTAGACAAACAGGTTTCGGCTGTTTTCAGGGTCTTGCATGACCGCGGATTCAGGTATGCAAGCAGAATCATTGAAACCGAAAACGAGAACATTGCTTACCAGGAAGTTTACACCATTTCTCAATCCCTTGATATGAAGGCCGGTAACTGTATTGATGGTACTGTCCTGATGGCTTCTGTCCTGATGAGAATGGGCATACGACCTGTAATTGTGGTAAGACCTGGCCATGCCTACCTGGCGTACTATAGGTATCCAGCATCAAGCCAGCGAAATGACCTCGGCTTTGTGGAGACTACAATGGTCGGCATGTCCCTGGGGATAAATGGAAAGGCAGAAAACAAGATGACCAGAAACGAAAAGGATCTTGGTTTTGAAAATTTGTTCATGAAGGCCCAAAATAAGGCTCATAGCGATTTCAAGGACTACGTATATAAGGACCAACTTGAAATGTACGACATAGTCGCACTTAGAAAGAAGGTAAAGCCCATTGTATTCAACGATTTAGTTTTAGGGAGATAAAATAGATAGATAAATAAAGCCATTTAGATATTGACCCCAAACAGTTATGAGTAAAGGAAAATAATAGCATAGATATAGGTAAAATAAAAAGCAATAGTAGTAGTGTAATAGAGTTTCAGCCGGGTTTCTATTTTGAGGAACCCGGTTTTACTTTCATCCATATTAATTATTGGAGAGTTTTTTGGAATGCCCTTTGTTTTTCTGAATTATTATTTAGACATTTGCAATCCCAATCGGAAAGGCATTTCATACGAATATCTTTTCTCAGGGTTTCAAACAAGGAACTGTCCTTCATGGCAATGCTAATAAGGTATCCCGGTAGGATGGTGAGGATTTCAAACCATTGAACAGGCAACAAGTGAATCTTACATGATTCACTAAATCATTCTGCCGCATATCCTCCCAACTATCACATTCCTCCCGGATACTTCAGATTAAACATTCGATTGATTTACAGTCCTTAGCAAAAACGAAAAATTGTTAGGGTGGGTAACTGCCAAAAATATAGGTAAACAAAAATATGCCTACAATTCAACAACTGGTAAGAAAAGGACGTGTCGACAAGGTTTGGAAGAGTAAATCTCCAGCCCTCGACAGGAATCCTCAGCGCAGAGGGGTTTGTCTTCGTGTGTATACGACAACTCCTAAAAAACCAAACTCGGCACTTCGTAAGGTTGCCAGGGTTCGCCTGACCAACCAGAAGGAAGTAAATGCCTACATCGGTGGAGAAGGCCACAACTTGCAGGAGCACTCTATTGTTCTTGTACGCGGTGGTCGTGTAAAAGACCTACCTGGTGTACGTTATCACGTCGTAAGAGGTGCCCTTGACACCGCAGGTGTAGAGGGACGTATGCAGGGACGTTCTAAGTATGGTGCAAAACGACCTAAAGAGGCTAAGAAAAAATGAGAAAGACTAGAGCAAAAAATCGCAAGACTATTCCTGATCCCAAGTACGGTGAAATAGTAGTCAGTAAGTTTGTAAACAATCTCATGGTAGATGGCAAAAAGAGCATTGCTTACAAAATCTTCTACGGTGCGATGGACATAATCAAAGAGCGTACGAACGAAGAAGGAGTAGAGATTTTTAAGGCCGCTCTTAACAATGTAATGCCCGCAGTCGAGGTCAAGAGTAGACGTGTAGGTGGATCTACTTTCCAAGTACCCATCGAGGTTACTCCTAAACGTAAAGAAGGTTTGGGCTTCCGATGGATCATTCAATACTCTAAAAGCCGCAATGGTAAGTCAATGAGAGAAAAATTGGCTGCTGAATTGATTGCTGCTTCCAAGGGTGAAGGATCTGCTGTAAAGAAAAAGGAAGACACTCACCGCATGGCAGAAGCCAACAAGGCATTCTCACATTTTAGATTCTAATTCATTCTGTTCTTCTTTCGCTTCAACACTTTAAAAAAGAATAACGAGGGAATTTAAACATGGCAAAGGTACCTCTAAAAGACACTCGAAACATTGGAATTTCTGCTCACATTGACGCAGGAAAAACCACCACTACAGAACGCATCTTGTTCTACACCGGTATCTCTCACAAAATTGGTGAGGTACACGATGGCGCTGCAACCATGGACTGGATGGAGCAGGAACAAGAAAGGGGTATTACCATTACCTCTGCGGCAACTACTTGCTTCTGGAACTTTGAAGGAAAGGAACACCGTATCAACATCATCGATACCCCTGGTCACGTGGACTTTACCGTAGAGGTAGAGCGCTCTCTACGTGTACTTGATGGTGCCGTGATGCTTTACTGTGCTGTTTCTGGTGTAGAGCCTCAGTCTGAGACTGTATGGAGACAAGCTGAGAAATACAAAGTACCTCGCGTAGGATTCGTTAATAAAATGGACCGCTCGGGTGCTGACTTCTTCCAGGTTGTTGGTCAGATCAACGAAATGTTGAGCGGAAATGCAGTTCCTATTCAGGTGCCTATCGGTGCAGAGACTGATTTCAAAGGCGTTGTAGACCTTATCGACAACAAAGCCATCGTTTGGAATGAGGATGACTTCGGAATGACTTACGAAGAAATCGAGATTCCTGCAGACTTGGCAGAAACTGTTGAAGAGTGGAGAGGAAAAATGGTAGAAGCTGTAGCTGAATATGACGAAGAGATTCTTGAGAAATACTTCGAAGACCCAGACAGCATCACCCGCGACGAAATCATTGGAGCCCTTCGTTCTGCTGTACAGGACATGGCGATCCTTCCAATGATGTGTGGTTCTGCCTTCAAAAATAAAGGTGTACAGGCTGTACTTGATGCAGTATGTTACCTACTTCCTTCTCCTTTGGATATGCCTCCTATCGAAGGTATCAATCCAGATACAGGAGAAACTGAAACAAGAAGCGCTAGCAACGATGAGCCTTTCGCAGCATTGGCTTTCAAAATTGCTACTGACCCATATGTAGGTCGTTTGGCATTCTTCCGCTGTTATTCCGGTGTACTGGAAGGCGGTTCTTATGTACTGAACAACCGTACAGGAAAGAAAGAGCGTATCTCGCGTCTACTTCAGATGCACTCTAACAAGCAGCAGCAAATCGAAAGAGTAGAAGCTGGAGATATTGCTGCAGGTGTAGGTTTCAAAGACCTCAAAACAGGTGATACACTTACTGATCTGGACAACCCATTGACCCTTGAGTCCATGGACTTCCCAGAGCCGGTGATCCGCCTTGCTATTGAGCCTAAGACCAAGAAAGACGCAGATAAGCTGGGTGTAGGCCTTGCAAAGCTGTCTGAGGAAGACCCAACCTTCAGCGCTAGTACCGATGAAGAAACAGGTCAGACTATTATCGCTGGTATGGGTGAGCTTCACCTTGAGATCATCGTTGACCGTCTGAGACGTGAATTCAAGGTAGAGGTAAATCAGGGTGCCCCACAGGTATCTTACCGTGAAGCCTTGACTTCCAATACTGAACACCGCGAGGTTTATAAGAAGCAGACTGGTGGTCGTGGTAAGTTTGCAGATATCCAATTCGAACTTGGACCTATTGTACCAAGCGACGATCCGGAAGCACAAACTGAAGGTTTGGTCTTCGTTGACCAGATCAAAGGTGGTGCGATCCCTAAGGAATTCGTTCCTTCTGTAAAGAAAGGATTCGAATCTGCTCTTAATGAAGGTGTCCTGGCTGGATACCCTCTAGAAGGAATGCAAGTAAGGTTATTCTTCGGTTCCTTCCACCAGGTGGACTCCGATCAGTTGTCTTTCGAGACTGCTGCCAAACTTGGATTTAGGTCTGCTGCCAAGCTATGTAAGCCCGTAATCAAGGAGCCAATCATGGCCGTAGAGGTTGTGATGCCCGAAGAATTCATGGGTAACGTAGTGGGAGACTTGAACAAGCGTCGTGGAAAGATCGACGAGATGGGCGACCGTGGTAACTCCAAAGTAGTGAAAGCTAAAGTACCTCTATCGGAATTGTTCGGATATGTAACTGACTTGAGAACTATCTCATCTGGACGTGCAAATTCGACTATGCAATTCTCTCACTTTGAGGCGACTCCTTCCAACATTCAGGAAGAAGTAGTAGCAAAAGTGACAGGTGCTTAACATTGATTGAATAAAACAGGGAGCCTTAGTGCTCAAATTAGAGAAGGCAATGACCCAGAAGATTCGCATCAAATTAAAATCATACGATCACAATCTGGTAGACAAGTCTGCAGAGAAGATCGTACGGACGGTGAAGTCCACCGGCGCCATCGTGAGTGGACCGATCCCGTTACCGACAGAACGTTCTATCATTACAGTGAACCGCTCACCACACGTGAATAAAAAATCACGCGAGCAGTTTGAAATCAGTTCTTACAAGCGTTTGATTGACATTTTTAGCTCCAGTTCCAAAACCGTGGACGTACTCATGAAGCTGGAACTTCCTAGTGGAGTTGATGTAGAGATCAAAGTGTAAGTAAACAATTTGAACACAGTTTTCTGGGGAAAAATAACGCTCCGGCTGGCTGAAGCTGGAGCGAATCTTCCTAGGAGGGTAAGTTCTTGTAATTAAAAAAATTTAATCCCAAAAAAGATGGCGGGACTTATTGGAAAGAAAGTAGGGATGACCAGCATTTTCGATGCCAATCGAAAAAGCGTCGCCTGCACCCTGATCTACGCAGAACCAAATGTGGTTACTCAGATCAAGAGCAGCGAACCTCGTGAGAATGGAAAATGCGACGGTTATGATGCCATTCAATTGGCATTCGACGAGCGCAAGGAGAAAAATACACCCCAACCGTTAAAGGGGCATTTTGAGAAGGCTGGTACTTCACCGAAAAGGAAATTAGTTGAGTTCGATTTCTCTACTGAAGATATAGAGCTCAATCTTGGCGATACCGTCAGCGTAGACATCTTCGAAGAAGGAGACTTTGTAGACATCGTGGGTATGTCTAAGGGTAAAGGCTTCCAAGGTGTTGTTAAAAGACACGGTTTCGCAGGTGTAGGTGGTCGTACACACGGTCAGCACAACCGCGAAAGAGCTCCGGGTTCTATCGGTAATGCCTCTACCCCTTCACGTGTATTCAAAGGAATGCGCATGGGCGGCCGTACTGGCAACAGCAGGGTAAAGGTGCAGAACCTAAAAGTTTTGAAAGTTATTCCAGAGAAGAACCTATTGGTTGTATCCGGATCCGTACCGGGACACAAAGGCGCTTACGTTATAATCGAGAAATAAGAAGATGGAAGTAGCAGTATTGAGCATCGAAGGAAAACAAACCGGGAGATCTGTCCAGTTAGCAGATTCTGTCTTCGGAATTGAAGAGCCCAATGATCACGCCATTTACCTGGACGTAAAGTACATTCAGAAAAATAAGCGTCAGGGAACTTCCAAAGCAAAGGAAAGAAGCGAGGTTCACGGTACCAATAAAAAACCTTTCCGCCAGAAGGGTACGGGTAACGCCAGACAAGGTGATAGAAAATCGCCTTTGTTCCCAAGAAGCGGTGGTACCATCTTCGGACCAAGACCAAGAGATTACAGGTCTAAGCTAAACAGAAAGGTTAAGAGACTGGCAAGAAACAGTGCCCTTACCTACAAAGCGAGAGAAGAATCAATCTGTGTAATCGAAGATTTCGCTTTCGAAACTCCAAAAACAAAAGAGTTCGTGAAAATCATGAACGCTCTTGAAGTAGGATCAAAGAAAGTTCTTCTAATCGTAGGTGAGTCCAACAACAATGTATACCTCTCTGGAAGGAATGTTCCAAAGAAATACATCAAGGAGGCAGCTGATTTGAATACCTATGACATCCTGAATGCGGAGACCATCATCTTCACAGAAGGAGCCCTGGATTTCATCAACGAAAAATTAGCCAACTAAGGTTATGACTATACTAAAGAGACCCATAATCACAGAAAAAACGAGCCTCCAGCAGGAGCGCGGCCTTAATAAATATGGGTTTGAGGTCGATTTACAAGCCACCAAGGAAGAGATCAAAGGAGAAGTGGAGCAGATGTACGAGGTGGAAGTCGAAAGCGTAAACACCCTTGTTGTAAGGGGTAAGCGCAGACAAAGGTTTACCAAAAAAGGAGTCATCAAAGGGAAGTCTTCCAACTACAAGAAAGCAATTGTAACGCTGAAAGACGGACACGAAATTGATTTCTACAAACACATTTAATGAATAAAAGAGGTGCTTTTGAGTTCATTGTAGCTCCATTGCACATCAATTAAGCATAAAAGAAAATGGGTATCCGTAAGCTAAAGCCGGTAACGCCAAGCCAAAGAACAACGTCTCTTCTGAACTTTGAGGAGATTACAAAGTCGAAGCCTGAAAAGTCTTTGATTGCTCCCCTGAAGAAATCCGGGGGTAGAAACAATGCCGGGCGTATGACCATTCGCCAAAGAGGAGGAGGGCACAAGCGTCGCTACCGTATCGTTGACTTCAAGCGTGATAAGTTTGGGGTAGAGGCAACCATCATTGCCATTGAATACGATCCCAACCGTACGGCAAACATTGCTCTTCTTGAGTATACTGATGGTGAGAAGCGTTACATCATCGCACCTGCGAAGATTGAGGTAGGACAAAAAGTTATTTCTGGTGATTCTGTCGAACCTAAGGTAGGCAACGCCATGAAATTGAAGAATATGCCTTTGGGTACAATTGTTCACAATATTGAACTTTACCCTGGCAAAGGCGGAATGATGGCCAGAGGCGCTGGTACCTATGCCAACTTGACTGCAAAAGAAGGAAAGTATGCTATTTTGAAACTCCCTTCAGGAGAAACCAGAATGGTACTTGGAGAGTGCATGGGAACTGTAGGATCTGTTGGTAATTCCGATCACCAAAACGTGGTGCTTGGTAAGGCAGGTCGTAAAAGGTGGAAAGGACGTCGTCCAAGAGTAAGAGGTGTAGCCATGAACCCTGTTGATCACCCAATGGGTGGTGGTGAAGGTAGGGCTTCCGGTGGTATCCCTCGTAACAGGAACGGGCTCCCTGCTAAAGGAAAAAAGACCCGGGCGAAGAAGAAACATTCAAGCAGGTTGATCATCAGCCGCAAAAAGAAGAGATAATCTTTGGTGTCATTCAACTACATCAAAAACTGATCAAAAGAATTTATCATGGCTAGATCACTCAAAAAAGGACCATTCATCGATCCTAAGCTGGAAAGAAAAGTCCTTGCAATGAACGAAAGCGGGAAGAAGCGCATGATCAAAACCTGGGCTAGAAGATCTATGATCTCTCCGGATTTTGTAGGGCACAACATCGCTGTTCACAATGGAAATAAATTTATCCCTGTATATGTTACTGAAAACATGGTAGGGCACAAGTTGGGAGAATTTGCCCCTACTCGTACCTTCCGTGGCCACGGTGGAAACAAAAAAGGGAACAAGAGATAATAAACTGGTAACCGGATATTTATCCGATTTGTAACACCAAATATCATGGCGGAACAAGCGACCAAATTGACAAGAAAAGAAAAAATTGCTCAGGGGATACCCAAGACTCCTAAGAGGAAGAAGGTATATGCTGAGAATTTGAAAGATAAGAAAGCGGACGAGTGTAGAGTTACTTTGCGTAACTATCGTTCATCTGCAAGAAAGATGCGTTTGATCGTTGATCAAATTCGCGGGAGGGAAGTGTTTGATGCCCTTAATGTGTTGAAATTTACTTCTAAGGCAGCGGCTCCAGCCGTAACTAGGTTGCTTCAATCAGCCATCGCCTCTTACGAAGAGAAGTTTGACGAAAGGGTAGACGTGGATACTCACTACGTTAAGGAAGCAATGGTAGATGGCTCACGTATGTTGAAGCGTCTGCAGCCTGCTCCTCAGGGTAGAGCCCACATCATTCGCAAGCGCTTCTGCCATGTTACATTGGTAATTGACGAAATTCCTGAACAAGAGGAAGACAACGGGGACGAAGATTAAACTTAAACAAAAAAGAAATTGGGACAGAAGACACATCCGATAGGCCTTAGGCTTGGAATCGTAAAAGGTTGGGAATCCAACTGGTACGGGGGAAAGGATTTTTCCGATAAGCTGGTTGAGGACGAAAAAATTCGCTCCTACCTTCGTGCCCGTATTCATAAGGGGGGTATTTCAAGGATCATCATTGAAAGAACCCTTAGAAAAATCACCATCACCATTCACACTTCAAGACCTGGTATCGTAATCGGTCGTCAGGGGAGTGAGGTTGATAAGGTAAGGGAAGAGATTAAGAAAATTACTGGTAAGGACGTTCAGATCAACATTTATGAGATCAAACGCCCTGAATTAGACGCCAGACTTGTTGGTCAGCAAATTGCTCAGCAGCTTGAGGGAAGGGTTTCTTTCCGTCGTGCGATGAAATCTGCGATTGCTGCATCTATGAGGGCAGGAGCCCAGGGCATCAAAGTAATGTGTTCAGGTCGTCTTGGTGGTGCAGAAATGGCACGTACTGAGCAGTATAAGCAGGGAAGAATTCCTTTGCAGACACTGAGAGCTGACATTGACTACGCCCTGATTGAAGCGCATACCATTTACGGAGTTATCGGAGTCAAGGTATGGATCTTCAAGAAAGAAATTTTCGGTAAGGTTGATTTATCTCCAAGTGTTGCTACCGACAGAAAAGGCGGTAGAGGAGGAAACAAAAGGAGAAGAAAATAAATACGCCAACGGCATGTATCTGGGAAGGTAGCTCGAAAGAACTTCCTTTCCCCAACTCAAAGAAATTATGTTACAGCCAAGAAAGGTAAAACGTAGAAAGGTCCAAAAAGGACGGATTAAAGGACTCGCTCAAAGAGGATCCCAGATTTCATTCGGTTCTTATGCACTGAAAGTTCTGGAAAATGGATTCATCACCTCTCGACAGATCGAGGCCTGCCGTATCACGATTTCAAGGGCCATGAAAAGGGAAGGTCAGATTTGGATTAGGGTATTTCCTGATAAGCCTATCACCAAAAAACCTGCAGAGGTAAGGATGGGTAAGGGTAAGGGTAACCCTGAATACTGGGCAGCCCCTGTGAAGCCAGGAAGAATCATTTTTGAGGTGGATGGGGTACCTGAAGAGGTAGCACGCGAAGCATTGAGACTCGCTGCAAACAAGTTGTCAGGTAGAACCAAGTTTATTGTACGCAGAGACCTTCAAAACGTCTAGTTGAAATGAAAATCAAGGACATTAGAGAACTTACTGACGAAGAACTAAAGGCTCGAATCGTAGATGAGGAGCAATCTCTGCTACGTGTTCGCCTTAACCATGCAGTATCTGCTGTTGAAAGACCCTCTGATATCAGAGACGCGAAGAAAATGATCGCACGTCTTAAAACCATATTGAGAGAGAGAGAACTGGAGGCAGAAACATCAAAGGAAGCTGAATCATGAGCGAAGAAAGCAAAAACTACGAAATCCAAGATGAGGCAAACGCCATCACAAGAAACTTGAGAAAGGTTCGTTCCGGAAGGGTTGTGAGTGACAAAATGGACAAGACCATTACCGTCCTGGTTTCAAGAAGAAGAAAGCACCCGGTATACGGGAAGTTCGTGACCAAGACCAAGAAATTTTTGGCCCACGATGAAAAGAACGAGTGTAGCATTGGCGACACCGTAAGGATCATGGAGACCCGTCCTCTGAGCAAAAGCAAGCGCTGGAGACTGGTTGAAGTATTGGAGAAGGCCAAATAAATATTTTTTACTGCAGACAATTTGTGTTTGCTCAGAAATAAGAAAGTAAGTGTTGGCGCTGAACAACAGAATTCTTCTTACAGCAATTCATAACTCAGTTGCCAATAACCCTTAACCATAATAATCATGATTCAACAGGAGAGTAGATTAAGAGTAGCGGATAACAGCGGAGCGAAAGAAATCCTCTGTATCCGTGTGTTGGGAGGGACAAAAAAACGCTACGCTCGCATTGGCGACAGAATTGTTGCTTCTGTGAAATCAGCTGACCCCTCTTCCAACGTAAAGAAGGGAGACGTAGTGAAGGCTGTTGTCGTTCGTACAAGGAAAGAAGGGCGCCGTGCAGATGGGTCCTATATCCGCTTCGATGACAATGCCGCAGTACTCATCAACAACGAGGGAGAGCCAAGAGCCACCCGTATTTTTGGACCGGTAGCCCGCGAACTTCGCGAAAAAGGCTACATGAAAATTGTATCCCTTGCACCTGAGGTGCTTTAAATAAACATCACAATGGCAAAGAAATTTCACATTAAAAAAGGGGACATGGTGAGGGTCCTTGCAGGCAAGGATAGAGGGAAAGAAGGTCGTGTGATGGTAATGCTACCAAAGGACAACAAGGCCATCGTAGAAGGAGTAAGGATCGTGTACAAGCACACCAAGCCTAATCAGACTCAGCCAGAAGGAGGTATCATTGAAACCGAAGCTCCCATTCATCTGTCTAATCTGATGCTGATTGATCCATCTACCAAAGAACCCACAAGGATCGGAAGACAAAGAAACGAAAATGGCAAAGGCTGGGTTCGTTACTCCAAGAAAAGTGGTCAAATACTCGATTAAAGAAAAGTAGAATCATGGCATACGTTCCAAGACTCAAAACAAAATATTTGGAGGAAATTCAGTCCAAGATGCAGGAGAAGTTTAATTACCAATCCAGTATGCAGATGCCTAAGCTGACTAAAATTGTCCTCAACCGCGGTATCGGAGATGCAGTAAGTGATAAGAAGTTGATCGATGCAGCAGTAGAAGAATTTTCTACCATCGCGGGTCAAAAGCCAATGGTAACCAAAGCAAAGAAGTCTATCTCTAACTTCAAATTGCGTGAAGAAGTGCCTATCGGCGCAATGGTTACGCTGCGGGGAGAAAGAATGTACGAATTCCTGGATAGATTCATCAATGTTGCCTTGCCAAGGGTAAGGGACTTCAGAGGTCTTCCTCAGAAGGGTTTCGATGGAAAAGGGAACTTCAACATGGGAATCAAAGAACAAATCATCTTCCCGGAGATCAATGTAGATAAAATCAACAAGATCGCTGGACTGAATGTAACCTTCGTTACCACAGCTCCTACCGATGAAGAAGCACTAGAACTTTTGGTATTATTCGGAATGCCTTTCCAGGGTAGAAACAAAAAGGTAGCATAAGGATTATGGCAAGAAAAAGCGCAGTTGCTCGTCAACAAAAACGTGAACGCCTGGTAGCAAAATATGCCGAAAAGCGTCGCAAGCTGAAAGAAGAAGGAGATTACCAGGCTCTAGCCCTGCTTCCACGTAACTCTTCTCCCGTAAGGCTACACAACCGTTGTAAACTTACCGGTCGTCCAAGAGGATACATCAGAAAGTTCGGAATATCTCGTATCAAGTTTAGAGATTTGGCCTTAGAAGGCAAAATCCCAGGTGTAAAGAAAGCAAGTTGGTAATATGTTTACAGATCCTATAGCAGATTTTCTGACCAGAATCCGAAATGCGCAGGCGGCAGGGAAAAAAGTTGTTGATATCCCTTCTTCCAACCTGAAGAAGGAAATTACCCGCGTGCTTCACGAACAAGGATTTATCAGAAAGTACAAGTTCCTTGACGAAGGTCCTCAGGGAACCATAAAAATCGCCTTGAAGTATGACAAGGTTTCCAAGAAACCAGCCATCAACGCGATTACCCGTATCTCAAAACCTGGCCTACGTAGGTATGCCAAGGTTAAGCAAATGCCACGCGTCAAAAACGGTTTGGGCATTGCAATCCTCTCTACACCAAATGGTGTGATGACCGGTAAGGCCGCCAAAGCACAAAACGTAGGAGGAGAAGTACTTTGTTACGTATTCTAAGAATTCAAAACAATGTCCAGAATAGGAAAACTTCCCATATCAATTCCTAATGGTGTCAATGTAACCATTGAAAAGGAAAACCTGGTTAAGGTCAAAGGCCCTAAAGGTGAGCTTTCCCAGAAAGTTGATCCTGAGATGATCGTAGAGATTGACAATGGAACAATTGAGGTTAAGCGTCCTTCTGACCAGAAACGTCACCGTGCGATGCACGGACTTTACAGAACCCTGATCAATAACATGGTTACAGGTGTATCAGAAGGATATACCAAAGTGCTTGAGGTTGTAGGTGTAGGTTATAAAGCAGAAGTAAAGGGCGGATTGCTCGAACTTACGGTAGGGTACTCTCACCCCATCGTGATGGCCCTTCCACCCGAGGTCAAAGCAGAAGCTGTTTCTGAGCGTGGTAAGCCTCCAGTTATTACCCTTAAATCTCACGACAAGCAATTGATCGGACAAATCGCAGCAAAGATTCGCTCTTTCCGTCCACCAGAGCCCTACAAAGGTAAGGGGATCAGGTTCCAGGGAGAACAAATCCGCAGGAAAGAAGGTAAAGCTGCTGGTAAAAAATAATAAAGGTTGGAACCCGTGTATGATCCCGGCCCCAGCCGCTGCAGCACGGATTAATCTGAATAAAAAATGGCAACATCTAAAAAAGTTCTCCGCAGAAGCAGAATTCGCAGGAGACTACGTCAAAAAATTGCTGGTACAGGCCAAAAGCCTCGTCTGGCTGTGTTCAGGTCTAACAAGCAGATCTATGCACAAATCATCGACGATGTTGAAGGACAAACTCTAGTCAGTTGTTCTTCTCAACATAAAGACTTAAATTTGCAATCCCTTTCAAAAACGGACGCTAGCCGAGAAGTAGGGAAAAAACTGGCCGAGATCGCTAAAGAAAAGGGGGTTGAGACAGTAATTTTCGACAGAGGTGGTTATAAATACCACGGAAGAGTAAAGGCGTTGGCAGAAGGAGCACGTGAAGGAGGACTAAAATTCTAAAAATCATGGTTTTTCCAAACGAGTCAAGAGTAATATCAAGCGAAATCTCCCAGGACAAGATCCAGGAGAAGGTTGTGAAAATCAACCGTAATGCGAAGGTAGTGAAGGGGGGGCGTCGCTTCAGCTTCAGCGCCATTGTAGTAGTAGGAGACGGAGAAGGTGTAGTAGGTTTCGGTCTGGGGAAAGCCAACGAGGTTACAGACGCGATAGCCAAAGGAATAGATGACGCAAAGAAAAACCTGGTAAGGGTAGGTGTTTTGAATGGGACCATCCCACACGAAACAGTATCTAAATACAACGCTGCCAAGATCCTCCTAAAACCGGCTGCTCCGGGTACAGGTGTACTTGCAGGTGGTGCGATGCGTGCGGTTCTTGAAGCTGCAGGAGTAAAGGATGTAATCGGGAAAAACCTCGGGTCCTCTAACCCTCACAACGTGGTAAAAGCAACAATTAAGGCACTTGCCTTTATGAATATGCCTCACCATGTAGCAAAAAGAAGAACCATTCCTCTAGGACAGGTATTTAATGGTAAGGCAGAGTAAAGAGATTCATCATGTACCCAAAAGTAAAACTAACCCAGGTTAAGAGTGTCATCAATAGACCCAAGGATCAAAAAGCGACCATGGTTGCCCTTGGATTTAAAAAGATGAACCAGTCAGTTGTAAAAGAGTGCACACCTCAGATTCTGGGTAT
This sequence comes from Bacteroidia bacterium, assembly GCA_022760475.1. Taxonomy (GTDB): domain Bacteria; phylum Bacteroidota; class Bacteroidia; order J057; family J057; genus JALEFZ01. The sequence goes on from JALEFZ010000025.1 coordinate 63,876, forward strand.
GATTAAGAAGGTGTCACACTTGGTGAAAATTGAAGAGACCGAATAGTCATGAAATTACATACATTAACACCTGCAAAAGGGTCGGTAAAAAAGAATAAAAGAATTGGCCGTGGTGAAGGTTCTACCAGAGGTGGAACATCTACCAAAGGTCATAAGGGAGCCCAATCAAGGAGTGGATACAAGTATCGTCCTTGGTTTGAAGGTGGGCAAATGCCTCTTTATCGTAGGGTGCCCAAGTATGGCTTCAAAAATATCAACCGTGTGGAGTATGAGGTCGTAAACCTCGACACCCTGCAAGAGTTGTTGGAGAAGCATCCCGCTGAAGAAATTAACCATCAGTACTTGAATGATCACGGAATCATCTCAAACACAAAAAAATTGGTTAAAGTTCTTGGAAGAGGAGAATTGAAGACGCAGGTTACCGTAAAATTGAATAAATTCAGTAAATCTGCTTTGGAAGCTATCGAAGCTTGCAAAGGATCAGCTGTAGAGGTTGATAAATACGGAAACATTGTAACAAACGAGACAGAAGGAGAAGACGCTTCAGAAGCCTAAATTCATGAAAGAATTATTCCAAACCTTTAGGAACATCTTTAAGATCCCTGAGCTGAGAGACAGGATTCTATACACCCTGCTCTTGCTCGCTGTTTTCAGGCTAGGGACTTTTGTCATCCTTCCAGGGATTGACTCCGAGATTCTTCAGGCCAAGTTCGCCAGTAATTCCGGTGGACTCCTGGATTTCTTTAACACCTTCCTGGGAGGAGCCTTTGCCAGGGGAGCTATTCTGGCACTAGGGATCATGCCCTACATCTCTGCATCGATTATCGTGCAGTTGTTGGGTGCCATCGTGCCTTCTATTCAGAAGTTGCGCATGGAAGGAGAGAGTGGTCAAAAGAAAATGAACCAGATTACACGCTACCTGACAGTAGCAGTAACATTCGGGCAAGCAGTAAGCTATGTCTACTACCTAAAAGGTCAGTACCCCGATGCCCTGGTAACAACAAACCTTTTCTTCTGGGTATCCACCATTCTATTGGTTACCGCAGGAACCATGTTCTTGGTTTGGTTGGGTGAAAGAATCACAGACAATGGCATTGGAAATGGTGTTTCTCTGTTGATCACCATCGGTATCATCGCAAGTTTACCTTCTGCAATTATTCAGGAGTTCCAATCTAAATTGCCAATGATTTTCTTCATTGAGATCCTTGCTCTTGGATTGGTTACCATAGCAGTAGTTGCACTTACTCAGGCTACCAGGAAAATCCCCATTCACTACGCTAGGCAAATGGCTACCAGCCGTTATCAGCAAATGGGAAGAGGAACAGCTTCGAGACAATATATACCATTGAAAGTTAACTCAGCAGGTGTAATGCCTATCATCTTTGCTCAGGCAATCATGTTCCTTCCTGTAACCCTTCTTCAGGTAGCAGGCGACAGAGCCCCATCAGGATTGATAGCAACACTTAGCGATTTCACTGGTTTCTGGTACAACTTCATCTTCTTCTTAATGATCGTAATCTTTACCTACTTCTACACGGCGATTATGATCCAGCCTCAACAAATGGCTGACCAGTTGAAGAGAAATGGTGGTTTCATCCCCGGTGTTAAGCCAGGTAAGAAAACCGCAGATTACATAGACATGATCTTGTCAAGAATTACACTTCCCGGATCGATATTCCTGGCTTTTGTAGCCATCTTCCCTGCCATTGCGGGTCGTCTAGGAGTATCTTCTGCTTTCTCTCAGTTCTATGGAGGAACCAGCTTGCTGATCATGATCGGGGTAGTACTTGATACCCTGCAACAGATTAACAGTTACCTACTCAATCGCCACTATGATGGATTGATGGGTGCAGGAAAAGTAACAAGAAATAGAAGTGGGATAGCAGTCTAGTAATGGCTTCAGCAGCAGAAATTACATACAAGACTGAGGAGGAGATTGAGCTGATAAGAGAAAGTTCTTTGCTTGTTGGCAAAACACTGGGGGAGTTGAAAAAACACATCAAACCCGGTGTAACGACAAAACAATTGGATGAAATCGCTGAGCAATTCATTCGTGATCACGATGCGATTCCAGGCTTTAAGGATTATGCACCAAGTTTTGGGGACTCACCATTTCCATATACTTTGTGTACCTCCAGAAACGAGGAGGTAGTTCATGGAATGCCTTCATCCAAGATCGTCCTCAAAGAAGGAGATATCTTGTCTGTAGACTGTGGAGTTCTCAAAAACGGCTATTATGGAGATTCTGCCTACACTTTTGCAGTGGGGGAAGTATCCTCGAAAATTGCCAGGCTCATGAAGGTAACAAAGGAATCTTTGTACTTGGGCATTGAAAAAGCAGTTGAAGGAAATAGATTAGGAGAGATCTCTTACGCCATACAGAAGCATGCAGAATTGCATGGGTACAGCATAGTAAGAGAAATGGTCGGGCACGGTTTGGGAGTTAATCTCCACGAACCACCTGAAGTTCCAAACCACGGGAGGAGAAAATCAGGGATGAAACTGAAGGAAGGCCTTGTAATTGCGATTGAGCCAATGATTAACATGGGCAAAAGGCACATCAAGGTAGATGAAGACGGCTGGACAGTGTTTGCGACTGACAGACTACCCTCAGCTCATTATGAGCATTGCATAGTCGTCCGAAAGGGAAAGGCTGAGATCCTTTCTACTTTTGAATATATAGAAAACTAAAACGAACAAATTTTGGCAAAACAAGCCCCTATCAAGGTAGATGGAACAGTATTAGAGGCCTTGCCTAATGCCCAGTTTATCGTAAAGCTGGAGAATGGGCATGAATTATTGGCACATATTGCTGGAAAGATGAGGATGCACTACATTAAAATCCTTCCAGGAGATCGAGTAGCACTGGAAATTCCTCCTTATGACTTGAGCAAAGGAAGAATTGTTTACAGATACAAATAAGGGCTTTTTTGAACAAGGTAATTTTCAGACTTAAAAATAAAAACGATGAAAGTACGGTCCTCTGTAAAAAAGCGTAGTTCGGATGATAAAATCATCCGCCGCAAAGGCAAGGTCTATGTCATCAACAAAAAGAACCCTAAGCACAAGCAGCGTCAGGGTTAATTAATTGAGGAAATATGGCACGTATTGCAGGTGTAGATTTACCTAAAAACAAGCGCGGAGTAATTGGCCTTACCTACATTTTCGGTATTGGCAATACCCTTGCGAAAGAAATTTTGGCGAAAGCAGAGATTGACGAAAACAAGCGCATCAACGATTGGACAGACGAAGACGTTGTTAAGATCCGTCGTATCATTGGTGATGATTACAGAGTAGAGGGACAACTTCGTTCTGAGATTCAGCTTAACATTAAGCGTTTGATGGATATTGGCTGCTACCGCGGTCTGCGTCACAGAAAGGGTCTTCCCCTACGTGGCCAGAAAACCAAAACCAATGCACGTACCCGTAAAGGGAAAAAGAAAACTGTGGCTGGTAAGAAGAAAGCAACTAAGTAATCACTATGGCAAAGGGATCATCAAGACAGCAGAAGAAGAAAAAGCGTGTGGAGCCAGTTGGCCAAGTACACATCAGTTCTTCTTTCAATAATATCATCATCACTATCACAGATCTATCAGGAAATACCATTTCTTGGTCTGCTGCCGGTAAAATGGGTTTTAGAGGTTCTAAGAAGAATACTCCTTATGCAGCTCAGGTTGCTGCAACCGATTGCGCCAAAACTGCGTATGACATGGGATTGCGCAAGGTAGAAGTATTTGTAAAAGGTACAGGTGCCGGACGTGAATCAGCAATTCGTGCCGTAGTGGCTGCAGGGATCGATGTTACCATGATCAGGGACATCACTCCACTTCCCCACAATGGTTGTCGCCCTCCCAAAAGAAGAAGGGTATAAATTAGGTCTGAATTTTTAACTGGAGAAGTCCTTAACTCGAATCAAAAAACATGGCACGATATAGAGGTCCAAGAGGTAAAATAGAGCGTCGGTTCAAAGAGCCGATCCTGGGTCAAGGAAAAGCCCTGGAACGTCGTAAAACTCCTCCCGGTCAGCACGGAAAATCTCGTAGGAGAAAAGTATCTGACTATGGAGTGCAGCTCGCTGAGAAGCAGAAAGCCAAATACACTTATGGCTTGCTTGAAAAGCAGTTTCGTAATACATTTGAAAAAGCTACCAGAAGAAAGGGTGTAACCGGTGAGGTTTTCCTACAGCTTTTGGAGTCAAGACTGGATAATATTGTTTACCGCATGGGCTTCGCTCCTACAAGGAGAGCCGCTCGCCAGCTGGTAACGCACAAACATATTAAACTGAATGGGGTAGTAACTAATATACCTTCTGCCCTATTGAAGCCGAACGATCAAGTTGAAATCAGGGAGAAAAGCAAGAACCTTGAGGTTATTTTAAATAGCCTTGGACGTTCTACCCGTTTTTCCTGGCTTGAGGTGCAGACCGACCAGCTCAAAGGTACTTTCCTGAACTATCCCGATAGAGAGGATATTCCTGAAAAAATCAATGAGCAGTTGATCGTAGAATTATACTCTAAGTAATTTTTTTTAATCTTTAAACGAAAGGAGAAGACTTTATGGCATTGCTTAATTTCCAAATGCCGGAGAAAATCGTCCTTGAGAAAGATTCCGCCTTTTCTGGTAGGTTCATGGTAAGACCGCTAGAGCGTGGGTATGGGATTACTGTAGGTAACGCACTTCGCCGTGTGTTGCTGTCCTCATTGGAAGGATACGCCATTAACTCTATTAAGATTCCTGGTGTTGACCATGAATTTTCCGTTGTTCCCGGTGTGATTGAAGATGTAACAGAAATCATCCTAAATCTCAAGAAGGTAAGACTGAAGAAAGTAGCTGATGGAGATAATAAAATCTTCATCTCTGTACGTGGAAAAGAGACCTTCACCGGAGCAGACATTACCGACCATACTGCTGCATTCGAGGTTACCAACCCGGAGTTGGTCATTGCTCACCTTGATTCTAAAACGCAGTTTGATATTGAGTTGACCATCGGAAAAGGAAGAGGTTATGTTCCTTCTGAACTGAATCAACAATCAAATCAACCAATCGGTGAGATCTCTATTGATGCGATCTACACACCAATTAAAAATGTTCAGTACGCGGTAGAACCTTACCGTATTGAGCAAAAGACTGACTACGAACAGCTCGAAATCGATGTGCAGACTGATGGTACCATCGACGCTGAGAGCGCACTGAAGGAAGCGGCTAACATCCTTGTTAGGCACCTGATGTTGTTCTCTGACGAAACCATTGCACTTCGTTCTGAAGAAGCTGATCCAAAGCCCGAAGTTGATGAAAACTTCCTGGCTATGCGTAAGCTGCTCAAAACTCCTCTTTCTGAGCTTGACTTATCAGTTCGTGCTTTCAACTGTTTGAAGGCAGCTGACATCAAGACTCTTGGAGATTTGGTAAGCTACAACATCGCAGATCTTTTGAAGTTCCGTAACTTTGGTAAAAAGTCCCTAACTGAGCTCGAAGAGCTTGTGGCAGACAAAAACCTTAGCTTCGGGATGGATGTAACAAAATATCGACTGGAGGAGGAATAATCTCCAGTGGTTAACAAACAATTGAATGTGGCATTGTATGACAATCGCCACATTCAATTTTACTGATCTTTTCATAACATTTTTTCACTCATTGCCCTTGGGAGTATGACCCCAATCATTACCAGATTGTGGAATGCCCAAGGCCAAGCCAAATTGCTTTAACAATGAGACACGGCAACAAGACCGCGTACTTGGGGCGTACAGCCTCTCACAGAAAAGCCATGCTTCGCAACATGGCAATCTCACTGATCGAGCACAAAGCGATCAAAACTACCCTCACCAAGGCCAAAGCCCTAAGGGTTTTTATAGAGCCACTTATCACCAAAGCCAAGACTGATACCATGCACTCCAGAAGGGTGCTTTTCAGCTACCTCCAGAATAAGGAAGCTGTGAAGGAATTATTTGGAGAGATTGCTGAAAAAGTTGGTGACCGTCCGGGAGGGTACACAAGAATCCTTAAACTAGGACAAAGGAGAGGTGATAATGCTGAATTGGCATTGATTGAGTTGGTAGATTATAACGAATTTGACTACTCTCAAAACAAGAATGAAGGTGGTTCACGTCGTCGTCGTCGCCGTAGAGGTGGAAAGGGCAAAGGTACTGCGAAAGCTGAAAGCAAAGCAGTAGAAACCAAAGTTGAAGAGAGCGCTGAGGTAGTCAAAGATAAACTCACCAAGGTAGAGGGAATCGGACCTAAGGTTCAAGAGCTACTCTATGGAGCAGGAATTGAAACCTTTGCACAGTTGGCAGCTACTGAGGCAGATCGCTTGAAGGAAATTCTTAGCGAAGCAGGTGGAGTTATGAAGTCTATGGATCCTACCACCTGGCCACAGCAGGCTGGTTTGGCAGCTGAAGGTAAATTCGACGAACTTTCTACCCTTCAGGATGAATTGAAAGGTGGTAAAGTAGTTGAAGAAGCTCCTGCTGAAGATGATTCTGAAGAAGACAAGACTGAATAATAAATATTCATTCCGATAAAGAAAGTCCAATCCTATCCAGGATTGGACTTTTTATATTTTTGAGCTTATCTCCTAGCTTGAGCCCTCAAAAGGTATTGTGCCCAATACATCAGGTTGGCCAAGGCCGCGATAGCTGCAGCTACATAGGTCATAGCAGCCCAGTTTAAGCCTTTCTTGGCTGCTTGGTATTCTTTGCCCCGAACGAAGCCACTTTCATCCAACCATTTTAATGCCCTTGCACTTGCGTCAAATTCTACCGGTAAGGTTATCAATGAAAACAAGGCTGATGCACCCAGGAGTATCACTCCTGCTAGCAAAAGGTAGTACCCAAAACCAAGGTCTGAACTCCCTGCTCCCATACTTGCCCCTGACAAGATAAGCCCTCCATAAAGGAGATATTGGCTGAATCTGGCACCGATATTTACAACAGGAACCAGGGATGACCTAAAGCCCAATGCTGGATACTTTGTTGCGTGTTGGACTGCATGGCCACATTCATGGGCAGCGACTGCGGCAGCGGCTACACTCCTTTCCCCATAAATCACTTCGCTCAACCGGATGGTCTTGTTGGTAGGGTTGTAATGATCAGTAAGAAACCCCTTTGCTGGCAATACCTCCACATCATGGATGTTGTAATGCCTTAGCATGGCTTCAGCAATTTCTTTCCCGCTCATCCCCGAAGAGGTTGGTATTTTACCAATCTCTCTCATAACAGCCTTTAACCTCCATCCAATAAACATGCTGGCCCCTGTTACCAGTAAAATCACTATAAACCAGGGATTTGAAATGTCAAATGGCATAATCTGAGTTTGTTTTATTGTTTCGACTAGGCTTCAAATCAAAGTCACTCGATTTGTACTTAGCAATTCATAATATGTAAGTGTTTGTTTTTCAGTGTTTTATGCTGGATCTGTGTATGGGTAATTTCATTTATTAGAAAAAATGCAATTATTTCCGCGATTTATAAAGATTTTCATAAATTAACGGACATTCTTTTGAAACAGCTAAACAATGCCCCGTAACTTTCTTCCGTCACTACGATCACCTCAGCAGGGAAACCTTTATGGATACTTCCTTCCAAAAGGCTTGATTCACTTATCAATCAAGTTACAAGATAAAATGGAAGGTAAAGAAGTATTTTTACAGATTCACAAGGTGAAGCATGTACCTGACCCTGACCATTATTATTCTTTCAGCTACAGACCCTCAGGATCATCGGATGATGATATAGTTGTGAAATACGGTCCAAATGGTTTTTTATCTGAAGTTCATACCCAGATTGATGATCAAACCGATGAAATACTTACTTCTTTGGCGGATATCTTGGGAACCCTTGGTGATAGCATGGCTCCTACTAAGTTGGTAACGAACGGCATGAAGAAGAGCAAAACTCGCTCAGCAAATGCCAAGGAACTCTTCGAGGGATTTATAGATCCTTTTGCTAAGGATGATATGGAAATGCTTAACCAGAAGATACAGGCTGAATTGGGTAGTGGGGCTACATTTGAAGCCAGGATACTGGGAAATCAAGAATCCAATGGAGTAAAAGGAGATAAATCTGATGTTTCAGGAATTTTTGCCAAACCAAGGGCATTGGTAGAACTGGGTATATTTAGTGTGGGTGGCAAGGAGACGGAAATCGTAGAAATTCCTCATCCACATATTCTTGAGTTTATTGAAATCCCGACAGCGAGCTTTGTTAAAACGGAATTTGAGATGGTTTTTTCAGCAGAAGGCTATCCTACTTCGATTCAGATTAAAAAGCCTAGCTCTGCCCTGGCTTTGTTCAAAATGCCAGTATCATTGCTAAAAGCAGTATTTGAGATTCCAGCCAGCATATTCCAGTTTAGGGTTAACATAAATAATATGAAATCCCAGGCTATCAAAAGTGATTATGATTACAAGAAAGCTGTGATCGATTATGCCAATAGACTCAAGAGCATAGAAAACCAGAATGAAAACCAGCCTGTAAAAGTTATTCCTCCTAGTAATCCGTCTCAGGGAGGAGTATAACTTTTGTTCTTAAAAAAAAGAAAACTCTCCAATGAAGGAGAGTTTTCTGAAGTATCGCTGTAGGGGAAGGATTCGAACCTTCACGAGGTGGTTGAGCCAGAGGCTTTCCCAAGTTCCTCACCCCCGAGACCAGAGGGCATGGCTGCCTGTTTCATCACCCTACAGTATAAAAGGAAGCAAATGGTGATTATAATATTTGCAATGCTTTGCTTTCTTTGTTGATACAAATATAAAGACGTTGATCAATAATTCAAATTTTTTTAAAAAAATTTGATAAATTTGCATAAATTGAAATTTTGACTCTCTTTTATTGAGAATCTTCAAAAAACAGACCTGAAAAATGGCTCTA
>JALEFZ010000026.1 GCA_022760475.1 Bacteroidia bacterium
CCCATCAAGGGTGGCAATAAGGGCTTGGTTATTGGCACCTGCTACGATGGCTCGAATGGACTTTCTTTTGAAAATCTCCCCACCCTTGATTTCTTCGAATCCTTCATCCCCCTTTACCATTAAACCCTTTTCCCAACTTGAAACAAAGAGCTTGTAATTGTAATAGTAAGCATATTGCATCTTAGGCAGGGAGAATACCTGGAATTGCTTATGCTGATAGAGGAAAATATGCCTTCTTGTAAAGAAGTACATGCCTTCGGAAGTATCGTAAATATCCCAAACTTCATCAAAATCCCTATATTCTTCAGGAAGTAAGACATCTAAGGCCTGGTATTGTAACTTGCCTTTCGTATCGGGAGAAAAGTACCCAAACTTGCCTTGCCCTCCGACATAAATATCGCCATCGGAGTCTACCCTTACGCTTTTTAAACTTCCTCCAAGGTTGGTCCGGTATAGAGACCATTTGTTTCCATCGAATTCGAGAAGTCCATAATGATTTGCCACATAAAGGAACCCCCTTTTGTCCTGCGCAATGGCCCAGTTTTGAGACCCACCTTGGTATTCAGCTGGAAGAAAATTTTGAGATAGGGGAGTGGATATGAGACTACTTTGGGCAAAAGAAAACCTCCCAGCTACCATAATCATGGCTCCAATCAAGATAAAATATATGGGAAGATATAGATTACCTTCCCATCTCTGGTCGTATTGGAATAAGCTCATCTTTACCTTAACTAAAAACTACACAGGAATAAACCTCTCTTAAATGAGTCAATTATCAATATACTTTTTCCTATTCAAAGTTGCAGAGAACTGGGTGAGATCCTGGAAAAATAAGGATAATCACTAAGCCAGAATTGCCTATTCCTTTTTTGCTTAAATAACCCAAGTTGCCAGTTGTGCTAAATGCTTTTACTTGCTCAAAGACAAAGTTGTCATTTCCTGGCATCTCACCCGACTTCATAGATATCTCACTAACGCTCGAGAGGACGTGTTCCATTTGAAACGAAAGTTGGGAATGAACCGAAATGGCATTTACCCTTTGGATGCCTTTAACTAGCAATTTGGGTTAAATAAAGCGATAAAGATACTCAGCAATTAAATTTTCATATAATTCTTGTTTTCCGCTTTTTGCTTCTGGTTCTCCCTGATTCCATGAATAAATAGAGAGGTCTTCCATTTTCAATTCTCCCCTTAGAAATTGTTGGCCTTTTTCTTCCTGGAATGATTGATACCTCTCATTTTTCATTTTAAGATAATCGCTTTCTCGCAGGATTTTGTCAGCGACAATCAAGGCTTTTGCAAAAGCATCCATTCCTCCAATGTGGGCATAAAAGAGGTCTTCTAGGTCGGTAGAATTTCTGCGAAGTTTTGCATCGAAATTAACGCCCCCTCCAACAAATCCATCGGATTGAAGGATGATCATCATGGCTTCAACCAATTCCATGTGGTTATTTGGAAACTGGTCTGTATCCCATCCATTTTGTTCGTCACCGCGATTTGCATCTATGCTGCCCAACGCTCCGCTATCAACGGCTACTTGAACCTCATGGGCAAAGGTATGTTGGGCGAGGGTGGCGTGGTTAACCTCCAGGTTGAGTTTGAAATCCTCCAAGAGGTCATATTTTTGAAGAAAACCCAGTACGGTTGCCGCATCGAAATCATACTGATGCTTGGAAGGTTCTGCAGGTTTAGGCTCAATGAAAAAGTATCCTTTGAATCCTTTTTTTCTGGCATAATCCCTTGCCATGGTAAAAAATCTTGCTAGCTGCTCTTGCTCTTGCTTCATATGGGTATTCAAAAGACTCATGTAGCCTTCTCTGCCTCCCCAAAAGACATAGTTTTCTGCTCCCAGTTTGATCGAAATATCAAGGGCATTTTTTACCTGGGCGCCAGCATATGCTACGATCGAGAAATCTGGATTGCTAGCTGCACCATTCATGTATCTGGGATGGCTGAAGAGGTTTGCAGTACCCCACAATACCTTTATTCCACTGTTTTCTTGTTTTTCAAGGGCATAATCAGCTATGCTTTCCAGGCGGTACCTGGATACCTGAAGGTCTGATCCCTCTTCCACCAGATCAAAATCATGAAAGCAATAATAGTTAAGTCCCATTTTGGTCATGAATTCAAAGGCAGCATCCATTTTATCTTTTGCCTTCTGTATAGGGTCAGGGTTTTGCAGCCATGGCATGGGGCGAGGGCCACTCCCAAAAGGATCGGCACCTGTGCCACAGAAGCTATGCCAATAAGCCACTGCAAATTTGAAATGATCTTTCATGGACTTGCCGGCTATGACTCTTGCAGGGTCATAAAATTTGTAAGCAAAGGGATTGGATGAAGAGTGGCCTTCAAAGGAAACCGAGGATACCTGAGGGAAGTATTCTTGTTTCCCAATTAATACTGGAGCAATAGTTTGGTGAGCCATAGTAGAAAATTTTATAAATAATGATCGAAATGCTAAAGAGTTTTTCCACGCCAATGATTAGATGAGTGGTGGACAAAAATGTTGTAAACCCTCAGAAAATCAAATATTTAGGACTACGTCAATACTTCGTCAGTCCCTATTCTGTCTACACTATTTACCCGTCAAGCCCAAAAAAGTAAAGCCGCTCCCTCACGGGACCGGCTTTCTTCACCTACTCAATAAAACATCTGCAATGCAGATAATTTTTTTTATGTGGCCTAAGGCCTACATACATCTCGAAATTATTTCTTAGCTCTTGGCTTTTTGGTTGTCTTCACTTCTTCCTTCGCCTCTTCAATTACCTCAGCCGCCTTGTCGCTTACTTCTTCTACTACTTCTTTGGCTTTTTCAGCCGCCTGATCTACAGCTTCCTGTACAGGATTGCTTTTTTCAGCCTCTTCACGAGTAATTCCCAATTTGTCTTCGATTGCAGATAGACGATCCATCAAGTCAGTGAAGAAATTGTTTTTCAGGAATTCAGGAGCGTTGATGTTAGCAGTGAAATTGTCAATGGTCTCTTTCATGTTGTTTTCGAACTCTCCGCGACGCTTTTCAACATCGTCAATGAAACTTCCAACAATCTTTTTTCCTTCTTCCTCTGATACCTTACCTTCGCCTACCATTTCGTCAACAGTTTGCTGTAGACGCTCAGCAGTGATAGAAATAAGACCAACACCTGTGTAAAAGAATTTTTTCAATAGATTTTCCATAGCAATTTTATTTCGTTTGAAGTTGATTTAAAGTTTAACACGTTTACATCCCTCTTCTTGCATAGCTTGTGCCATTGTGCCAAACATGCCAAATGATGGATAATTGCTATTAAAACTTCCGATTAAATTTTAGAAAAAACTCACGACATTTTATTTGCTGTTAAAAGGTGTGTTTTTGTTGGGCGCTTTTTTGTTGGACATGCCAAATGAAGAATTTTTATAAGTTTACTCGCACATTGCTGACAATACTTTGATGGTTGCTGCTATTTTTTCGGCTTTTCTGACAATTATGTCAAAACTTCAAGGCAGAATTGCTGTTAAAATTTCTGGTGGGTATCTACTTATTCCTATAAATAAAGTCCTTATTCTATTTGTTGCAGCTTTTTTCTGTCAATTTTCCCTGTTCCATTTTTGGGAAGACTATCCAGAATGACAACCTGCTTGGGGACTTTAAACTTTGCCAGTTTTTCCTTACAGAAAACAATTACCTCATCTTCACTGCAACTATTGGGAGACTTTAATGTGATGAATGCTTTTCCGGATTCGCCCCATTTGAGATCAGGCATGGGGACGACCGCAACTTCCGATATAGAGGGGTGCATTCGGAGAATCCTTTCTACCTCAGCGGGATATACGTTTTCCCCACCTGAGATATACATATTTTTAATCCTGTCTACAATGAATAGAAAACCGTCTTTGTCCTTTACTGCCATGTCCCCTGTGTGCAGCCAACCATCAACAATGGTTTTTTGAGTGGCTTTTTCATTCCTCCAATAGCCTGGACTTACCATAGGTCCTTTTATTAACAGTTCCCCCGGCTCTCCCGGATCGACTTCCATTCCTTGAGGGCTCACGATACGCGTTTGCACATAAAAATTGGGCATGCCAATAGATCCTTTTTTGCTGATGGCATCATGATGACTCAAAGAAGTCAGATTAGGACCAGCCTCTGTCATGCCATAGCCCTGGCGGATAGGAGTTCCTTTTTGGTGATAGCGTTCGATAAGGGGCAAAGGCATGGCCTCACCACCAACCACAAAGTATCGCAAGGAAGACAGGTCAGCTTTTTCAAAACTGTCTTGATCAGCCATCATTTTCAGCATGGTAGGGACTCCCATGAAAATACTTATTTTGTTTTCTTCTAGGCTTGAGAGGACAGTCTGGGCATCGAAACTTTTCATCAAAACGGTGCAAGCTCCCCTGTGTAAGAAAGGGGTCAATAGTACATTCCAGCCACCGGTATGAAAGAGGGGCATCACATTGATGGTGATATCCTGGCTGGTGAGGTCGAGTCGTAAAGCTGTATTGATGCTGTTCCAAAATAGCATCTTGTGGGTGTAAAGGGCACCCTTGGGAAAACCGGTTGTTCCAGAGGTATAAAGAATAAAAATGGGGTCATTTTCATTTATTTCTACCGCTTCAAAAATCTCCGAATGATTTGAAGCCAGCATTATTCCATTTTCTTTTTCTATTTCTTCAAGGGTAGATTTGTAGGAAATTCCTGCCAATGCTTCCTTGGATTCGTGCTTCTCGCGAAGCCTTTCCATGAAATGACTTTGGGCAACCAGAGCTTTGGGCTGGGCGTCCTTTAGTAAATATGAAATTTCGGAGGGGTTTAGCCTCCAATTCATGGGAACGAGGATAATCCCTGATTTCTGGGCAGCGATGAAAAGGACAAGCTGTATGGCAGAGTTTTCGCCGAGGATAGCCAATCTGTCTCCTTTTTGTAGACCAAAAGACTCTTTAATTTTTTTAGCCCAGTAATTTCCTGCCCTGTTAAGGTCGAAATATGAATATTTCTTATTTGTCTCATGTTCTATCAAAGCAATGCTTTCAGCTCGATAATTCGCCCATTTGGACGCCCAATCAAATTGAGAGTTTGAGATCCCTTCCATATCAGTCTTGCTCAGCTTGTAGTTCTGGTTTTTGTTGTTTGTTTTTGAATAGAAAATAGAAAAGAAATCCTACGCCAATTGCAGCCAATATGGCAATGGTTGCAGCTATGGCAGGGTTTCTTACCTCTTCCTGCATATAAGTTCCCAACCTCCCATAATATATAGCAAAGTGTACCATGACAGCTGTAATAGAAGCGGCTACAGGGGCAATCAGGGGAGTTCTTGGGAAAAATGTCCCGAATAATACCGGAACAAAGGCTGCCGAGAAATAGGCATAAACTCCATTTTGAGCAAATAGAGCTACACTTAAATTTGGATTGAGGAGTTGCTGATAAGAAAATACAAAGGCAAGGATAGCCAGTACAGCGATAACCATTCTATTGACTTGAATCTTCTTCCTTTCACCATTTTCGCCCGCAAACAATTGCTTCCCAAACTGGCTCTCTATGATATCTGAAGTAATGGTGGTTGAGAGTGATTGGATCAAGCCTTCCAAAGTAGAAATCCCAGCAGAAATAAGCCCAAGGATAATTATGAGGGTCAATATGACCGGGAACTCTGAAATGACGTAAGCAGATACAATCCCGTCCATAGCCAGTTTTTTTCCTTGAAATGTCAAATCTGGGAACTCCAGCCTTGCATAAAGACCTACAATTACCACCAGGAAAAACAAGGCTTCTACGATTATGCCCCAAACCAGATAGGTATTTACGTCCTTTTCGCTTTTGAGGAGTAGCGATTTGGTAATGATATGTGGCTGGCAAATAACGGCTATTCCTATTACAAACTGGCAAAATATGATTTCAAAATAGTCCCTGAATAGCGGAGAAGAAGAATTTGTGTAAGTGGAAAGTTTGGGATCGATATTGGAAAGTTTGTCCCAAAAGCCATGGACACCTTCAGAAAAATGCTCATAGCCCGAACTGAGCAAAATGATTGAAACTACAATCATGATGACCGCCTGGATGGTATTGGTATAGACCATAGAATTGGCACCTCCAAAAGTCATGTAACCAAAAATGAATATGATCACTCCTGCCAGGGTGTAGACCTGGTTTGTGTCCAGTGAGATGGATAAGACTTTGGTAATGCCTACGCAGATCAATACAATGAAGGTCAAGAGCAATAGAGATAAAACGGCAAAAAACAGGGCAAATGCCTTGCTCCCATAGCGTTTGCCAATCCATTGGGCCATGGTAAGGGCTTTAATGGATGTCCCGAATGATCGGAAGCCTTTGGTGAATATGATCAAGGAAATCAAGGCTCCCAATGGGAGTACAAAGGCATAAGAAATGACTGCACTCCAACCATAAAGGGCTACAAAGCCTGGATTGATGATGAAGGTTGCTGCACTTGTTATGGAGGCAGCCAGTGCCAATGCAACTGAAATGGGAGAAAAACCCATATTGCCAATGGCATAGTCAGCCATACTTTGGGTTTTCCTGGCTCCTCTGATGACAAAGTACAAAACGACCCCCATATAACATAGGATCAGTAGCCAGCTCCCCAGTATTTTGGGTGATTCGAACATTGCTTCAGTTTCTAGGATAAATGATTGAAAATCTGTGGATTAGTTCAATCAATTTTTACTTTTTATTAAATCAAAAAAATCGGCTGCCCAATAGGTAACAAAAAAATCTGCATCAACCGCAAATTGACCGGTACGCCCTCCCTGTTTGGGCCCTTTTCCAGGATTGACTGATAAGGCATGACCTAGTTTTTCTACCTCAAATGTGACTACCCTCCCTTTACCCGCAGGGTTTTGGTAGACTCTTTGGGTAACATTTGGGTTGCCATCAAAAGGATTGCTCAGAGACATATGTTCGGGCTTGATGTTGTGGAGTGCCATCCATTGTTCGGCCAGCTCCACCATATTTTTTCTATTTACAACAGGATCTTCTGCCCCATGGAAGACTACGAGATTTGGGTATTTCCCATCATATGATGGGTTTTGTTCTAATACAAGTTCTTCCCACTTATCTGGTTCCTGATCGATAAGCCCTTTCATTGCACTCAATGCGCCTTCAAGTGTGGTGCTTGCCTTGTATGGAACTCCGGCAATAACTGCACCTGATTGAAAAAGCTCAGGGTAAGTAGCCAACATCACAGCCGTCATGCATCCTCCTGCAGAAAGCCCGGAAACATAGAGCCTGCTGCTATCTACCTGGAAGGAGTCTATCACAAAGTCTATCATGCTTTTGATAGACCTACTTTCTCCTTCATCTCTGTTGATATCCCCTTCCAAAAACCAGCTAAAGCAGTTGTTGGGGTTATTAGTTTTTGCCTGCTCAGGATAGAGGACCATGAAGCCTTCCCTGTCTGCAATTTCGTTCCATCCTGTTTCTTGTGCATAGATCTTGGCGTCTTGCAGACATCCATGCATGGCAACTACCAGGGGAATGTCCTTGCCTGCATTGGGAGGCACATGGAGAAATGCTTTCAGTTCACCGGGATTTAGTCCAAAATCTTCCAGTTCTATCATTTGTCCTTGAATTGTTAAAGGAAAAATTAGGATGAGGCCAAGCAAAATTGAGTTTGAAGGCTTCAGAATGGGGTTTAAAATTGTTCCACGTTTCATGTGAGATAATATCTAAAAAGTGGATGTAATAAGTAGGGGACTCCCCAAAAGGGAGTCCCAACTAAGTATTGCCAAACTACTTTATGGGTTTGATTGGGCCTAAGTTTACTTTGAGCTCTACTGCGAACAATCTTCCAATAGCAGGAGAGGCCACGAATTCTCTAACTTCTGAGTTGAAGAGATTGCTTACTTGGCCAGAGATGACATATCTGTTATCTGCAAGTTTTACCCCGGCGGCCAGGTCTACATTCACGAAACCACCCAGTGGGCCGTAGTTCCAGGTGCGTCCCACTCGGGCATTTTCTACCACGGGGGCACCATTGTAAATCAACTCTTCGTCTGTTGCTGCTGCTACATTGATTCCACTAAAGAAATCATAAGCCTGTACCCAGCGTACAAATACATTGGCGAAAAACATGTCATTTCGGTAGTTAAGGCCAGCTGACAGTTTGTTGGCAGGGGTATTGATCGGAAGGTCTGCAGGGCCTACGGTTCCGTCTCCGTTTCCGTCGTTCTCAGGATCATCCTCATCCAGGTTGAATCCAAAGAAGGAGTAATTCAGGACTGCGTCCAGATTTTTGCTAAACATATACCTCAATCCAGCATCAATACCATAAGTATTTACTCGGCCGAAGTTTACATAAGTAAGTACCAGTCCAGCACCAGCTTCAGGCGTACCAGGGATAACATCCTGGATGGCTTGATCTCCCCTGGAGGTAACCAATACACCATCTGTAGGACGAGCAATGTTGATGGCAGGGCTTAGGAAGTTTCTGGATGCATTGAAATAACCATTTACATCTACAAAAAGTCGTTCAGCTATGGTTCCTTTATATCCCACTTCAAAGGTCTGGATTTTTTCGACCTGAAGGGGATCAATGGTACTTCCGTCGCTAAGGGTAAATCCTGCCCCATTGCCCAGGAGTAATCCTCCAAAGATGGTCGCTTCAAGGTTCAGAATGGTAGGTGCTGCGATACCCTGTGAATAGGTCAAGCGAACAGCACCATTAGGTACAAAGTACAGGAAGGCGGCCTTTGGGATAAGGTTGAAACCATAAAGGTCGTGGTTATCTGCACGCAGCGCCGCCATCAGTTTGGCTTTGGTGCCAATTTTATACTCCCCCTGGGCATAAACTCCAATCTGGTTGATATTGATTACACCATTTTGATCAAGAAGGTAGGTGCCAAGGCTGTTGGCCATGTCTCTTTGGTATTGGGCACCTCCGATAAGGGTCAAACCTCCCCATGTCTGATTGGCCTGTACCTCTGCGTTGAGCCTGCTGCTTTGGTCTTTGAAAATGGCTCCGCGATTCAATGGAATTCCAATGCTTGGCGTATCGGCATTCAAAGGGAACCATGCAGTATTGTAGGATGCTTCTCTTGCTTCCTCATCGCTGAATCCACTGGCTCTATAAGACCAGTAGTTCTGGGTTCTTTGGTTGATGGCGTAGGTAGAATCAGTCCTGGATTGGGTGTAATATGCCTGGGCAAATATCCTTGGAGATTGGTATTTAAACTGATAATAGTGAATCCTCCAGTCTTTGATTTGGTTCCTGCCTGCATTGGTCTGAGCAAGGTTGTTGCTGTTGGAATGACCAGTCATGAAAATCAAGTCGTGATTTTCTTTCGGAGTATATATCACTTGAGCCTCGCCTCTCAGGACGTCGAAGTCCCTGTTCAATTCAAGTTCTTCGAATGGAGTTCCTCCGATATAAACCGAGTCAACATAGTCAAACTCAGTTCCCTGGGTATACTCTCCGGTTACCTTAAAAGCTAATTTATCCTTAATCAAAACCTGGGCATGGCGAAATCTTCCTGTCAATACATTTTGGTTGCCTGCGCCCAAAGCAAGGGTCGTACCCTGATAGTCCCTTGGATCTTTTGTGATGGTATTTACCAATCCATTATGAGCATTAGGGCCATAAAGTGCTGCAGCAGGACCCAGGATGATCTCTACTCGCTCAATGTCCTCTTTCACTACTGTGCCCAAAGATCCCAATGGCAAACCTGTTGCAATCAAGGTAGAAAAACGGCCATCGTTGACCTGAAGGTTTTTGGGGTTAAAGGCAGAGTTGAAACCCCTGATATTCAAGCCTGTTCCCAACACACCTGACCTTACGTAGTCTACACCTTTTGTCCTGCCTGCAAGCTCACCCACATTAAAGGAAGGCAGCTCCTCAAAACTCTGGCTTCGGATGATGTTGACTGAGGCAGGAGCTTGTGTGATTTTTTCAGGTCTCTTGGAGGCGGAAATGACAACTTCTTGTCCAAACACATCTGCTTCTGTCATGGATATGGATACACTTGCAGTCTTTCCAGCCTCTACCTCTACTTCACGACTTTCGTCTGAGAAACCAATAAATGAAACAAGCAAGGTGTAGGAACCTGCTTTGAGGTCTTTGATTTCAAATGCCCCTTTTTCATTTGTATTGGCTCCCTTGGTGGAACCTTTTAGGCTGACAGTAGCGCCTACGAGGGATTCAGAGCCATTTTTTGACTTTACAGTACCTTTGATACTCCCAGTTTGGGCCATCATACCCAAAGGGAATAACAATAAAATAAATAGGATAGTCCTGATCTGCTTCATAGCGAGTAATGGTTTTTTCGTAGTAGTCCAATTAAATTTTGCGGATCTTATCCGTGATTATTTAGCCTTGATTCTCTGGAGAATATAAACACAGCATCCCCCTGAACTTTATCGTATGATAAAGCTGATTAACAAGGTTTTTTAATCAATGATAGATGTATTACTTCCAAAAGTGGAAGATTACGATTTATAATTAAATAATAGAAAAAAACGCTTTGGACAGACTTTGATCATAAAAAAAACTAGGTGGACATAAGGCATTTTTTCATTGTCTTGGTTTTTTAAGTTGTTGGTAATCATGGGTTTGATTTTTAAAGACCCTGGGTAGACTTAGCTGCAAACTTGCTGTTTGATTTTTTCCATACTGGCCGGTAAATGAGGATATATTTCAGTTATGAGCTCCTGAATAGCGTATCGGGTTTTTTCTGAAGACAAAAACGCCCTTCGCCCTTTTTCAATCATATGCCTTTGAAGTTGCTCATTTGAAATGATGCCCTCCTTGTATTGGGCCATTCTTATATACCAATCGAGGGTAGGGATGTAGCCCGGCCTTTTTTTATAGGTTTCTTCCTTTTTCAGGAGTTTATATTTATTGGACAACTTGACAATCTGATCATAATCCTCTTGTTGGAGGAGGGTTTGAAGGTAGGCAGTAAAGAAAGAATGCCACCTTTGGCTCATCACCTGATCGCTATATCCCCTCAAGAATATCTCTGCGTATCGTTGGGCTTCTTTGCAAAGTTTATTCTCCTTCAGACATCGAATATAATAGGTGGCAAATACAACCCGGGTATGTGTATTGGGGCTATGTCGAAGTTCAGGTAAGGCTTCTTTCATTAACTTCAATGCCTCAGTCGTTTTTCCAGCCCTTAAAAGAACAGAGCTGAGGCTATTTACATAATGAAGGTAGTCAGAATTCTTGGTCTGAATTGACAGGTAGCCATATTCGATGGCGGTATCCAGTTCTCCAATCAAGCTGTGAAAAAGCAGCCTATTTGAATAATAGTTTGATAGAATTCTTCTGGAGTAACAAATTCCCTTGCTAAAGATCTTGTCTTGGCCATCAAGTATCCTACCCAGTTTTTGGTATTCTCTGTAATTCAAATACAAGAAATTCAGCCTCACCGCTGAAAGGAATCTATTAAGTCCATCCAATTCCTCATCATAGAAATAGCCCTTAAGTAGTTGCTCCCATTGTTCGGACTCTGTATTGTTCAGAGAGTATTGATTGGTAATGTCAATGGTAGCCTGATGAATTTTTTCATAGGTAGAAAGCGACTTTTCATAGGTAGACTGTTTGGAGGACAGGTATTCACTTACTTTTTCATAAGCTCTGTGGCGCATCCTGATCAATAGATATTGCCTGAAATGCTTTAGTAAATCATAATACTTGACGAAGTAATAGGGCAAACCTGGCTTTGATAGGCTTTTTAGCAGTTCTTTTTCCTCCCCAGGACTTATTTCGTCCTTCATAATCTGGCTCTCCATATGGGTAATCCATTGATACTGGAGGTCTACATCCAATAATCCTAATTTGGAGTTAATCCACTTTTTGATGCGAGAGTATTTTCTTTTGTCAATGTCCGTATCAAAAGGAATATGGGATTCAGAATGCTTATTCTCAACAATTCGTTGAAAGATCAATTTGTTGTCATGATCCTCAAAGTTTGCCACAGAAACCAGATAGGAGACCTCATGCGGAAAGAGTTGTTCCACAAACTGGGTGAAATTTTTCAGTTTTTCCTTCCCTTTCTGGGCCATTTATTTTCTGGTTTCTGTGGGTATGAAGCAAAATTTCCTGCTTCAAGGGTCTTAATAAGTAAAACAAGCTCCAGAAAAAGCTAGCCCTCCCCCTGAGCCTATGAACATGATTTTCTCCCCTCTTTTTAACACACCCTCCTTTTCTTTTTCTGCAAAAGCCATCGGAATACAAGCTGATCCTGTATAACCATATTCGTGCATAATAGTATGTGCTTTGGACTTCGGTTGTTCCAGCACTTCCATTGTTTGGATAATGGTATTATAATTAATCTGGGTAAAGAAGAAATGATCTATCTCACTGAGATCAATTTGAGCTTTGGCACTTAGATCTCTAGCCATCCTGCTCCAGACATCTCTGTTGAGGGTTTTTGGGAAGCGGTAAACAAATTTGAGTAGGTGATCCTTGTTGTCAATAACTTCATTTGAAATGGGCTTGAAGGTTCCCCCACCATAAATCCCCATGCCATCGTGGTATTGTCCCTGGGTAAACATTAGGGATGATTGAAATCCTTCGATTCCCTCATGGGCTTGAAGAATCAGGCTTGCTGCTCCATCAGCAAATAGGGTAACAGTCTTTTTGTCCTCCTTATTTAAATACTTGCTCATGGCGTAAGCCCCAACCACCAGGATATTTTTATAATCTTGTCTGCCCCTGATGTAGGTAGCCGCTATGTCCAGGGCAGTTACAAAACCTGCACAGGCAGAGTTGAGGTCGAAAGTCCCTGCATTTGAAGCTCCCAACCTGTGTTGAACTACGGAGGCCGTGGATGGCGAAACGTATTCCGGGGTATCGGTAGCCACTATGATCATGTCCAACTGCTTTGCTTCCAATCCAGCCTTTTCGAGGGCATCTTTGGCAGCTGCTTCTGCGAGGTCTGCGGTAGATTCATTTTCTGCAGCCCATCTTCTGTTGTGAATTCGGGCTATATCTTCCAACCAGGTTGACACATCTTCACCCAGTTGCTTGTCAAACCATTTATTGTTAATGATTCTTTCCGGGACATACATGCCGGAAGCTAGTATACGGGCGTTTCTCATCTTCCTTTTGTTAAATGGTAATCCCCCCGTTGACATTAAGTGTTTCTCCATTGATGAATGAGGCTGCCTCTGAACTCAGGAAAAGATAGGCTTCTGCCACTTCTTCTGGTTTTCCGAACCTCCTCAATGGAGTCTTGGCTTCGATATCCTGAATTACCTTTTCAGGTATGGTTTCGATCATTTCGGTGGCAATGAAGCCCGGAGCAATGGCATTCACATTGATCCCCTTGGGTCCTAATTCTCTGGACCATACCTTGGTCATGCCTATGACAGCTGATTTTGTAGCTACATAATTGGTCTGACCAAAATTTCCATACACACCCACAACTGATGAGGCACTTACAATCTTTCCACTTCCTTGCTGGATCATATAGGGTGCCACACTTTGTGTACAGTTAAATACTCCTGTCAGGTTTACATCCAGTACATCCTGCCATTGGCTTCGGGTCATCTTGATCAAGCGCGCATCACGGGTAATTCCGGCATTGTTGATGAGGATGTCAATGCTACCATAAGTTTCTTGAACTTCTTTGGCTGCCTGGTCGCAGGCTTCGTGATTTGAGGTGTTGACAAGCTGAAAAAGGGCTTCTCCCCCAGAAGATACAAGTTCTTGGACCAGGCTTTCTCCTCCATTTTGGTCGAGGTCCCAGATTATTACCTTTGCTCCCTCATGGGAAAATAGCCTAGCAATGGCCTTGCCGATGCCACGGGAACCACCTGTGATGATGGCTACCTTGTTGAGTAGTCGCTTCATTAGATTTATTTGTGTTTGAAAGAAAATCAAATGAAGATTCCCTGGCAATTATTTGCCGAACTTTTTTGGGTTGATTTATATAAAAAAAGGTTTACACATAACTTGTAAGTGATTGATAAATAATTTTTTAGGTATGAAATGAAAGGGGTAGACTATTGGTCATTTATCGACCATACTACTCCAAAATAGAAGGTGCGCAAACTAAATGGGGCAAAACTACCCTCCCGAAAATCCTCACTATACCAAATATCCTGAGGATTCAGCCTATTGAGGACATTGTTTACACTGAAAAAAAGTACAAGACTCCCCTGCGACAATAACTGGTACCTGCTTAGACTCAGACTCAGGTTGTGATAATCAGGAAGTCTTTCGCTGAATACTGAATTTGGCCATTGAGGTTCGTAGAGATCAAATTCCTCCAGGTATTCTCCCCCAATTATCGGAGTGAAGTAAGTACCTGAACGCCCAAGCCACACGGCTGTGAAGCTAAACCATTTTGGATGATTGAAGGCCAGACTTGCTTTGACAAAGTATGGCAAATCCATGTTGCCATTAAATTCCTCAGAATTTTCGGAGAACCTGATTCTATGAATCAAAAAGCTGTTGGCTATGCTAGCCCGAAAATACTTGGCAAAATTGACTTCTAGGGATCCCTCAAGACCAAATATCCTGGATCTTTGGATAAAAATAAAGCCTTCATTTTGTAGCCCTTTTTCATCCTTTGCAAATGCTGCTCCCGCTAGCCTGAAATTATCTTTGCTCCAGCTATAATCAAGGGCTAACTGATCACTTGCCAGGAGTTCATTGCCACGCAAGAAAAAATTAGGTAATCCATAGCTGTGGTATCGACCTCCGCTCAGCAAAAATGAATGAGATGAATTGGGGTTCCACCTCATTGAGCCTTGAAAACTCAAAAACTGGGATTGACCAGCCAAAGGAAGATTGCTTCTTAGGCCTGTGGATAGCTTCAGAGATTCATTGGGAGACCAGCTTGCATACACATGGGCTTCCACCAAAGGCCTGAATACCTGTGTGTCCACAAAACTGCTAGGTATGTCTGGTCGATTTGAGAAGTAAAGTATAGAGCTACTATCTCTGAAATGTCTTCCATAACTGTCATAATTGGCCCCTGCCTGCCATGAGAACTTTCTACCTATAAATGATTTGTATTCTGTGGAGAAGTATCCTTGGGTGCTGTTTGTTCTGGACTGGAGGTTGCCAAAATTGTATTTGGATTGAATCAAATCCAGGCTTCCTTGGGTACTCCATATGCTATTCTTAGCTTGACGCTTCAAACGCAAGACATTGAATGCGCGTTTTCGAGATCCGAAGGCATCGTCCCTGTGTGCAAAGACCTGCGTTTCTACCCGGTAGGATTCTGCAATCCCATACACAAAGTTTTGTAATTCCCATTTTGGAGAGAGGGGAAGGAACAGATAAAGCCCTGCGTCTTGGGTGGAAAATGATTTGAGAAAATCCAGCGAATTGGGTTGAATACCTGTAAAAGCTCCCGAAAACTGGTAATTGCCATAGGCTTGAAGAAAGGCTCTGTCTCCGAGTTGCTGGCTACGAAAAATGCCGGCATTGGCCAGGCTGAGAGACAGTTGCGTTGAGTTTTGCTTGAGCTCTCTGTTTGTCTCTATCTGAACCAGGCCACCACTGCTATTTCCATAAGTGAGGGGGGGATTCGAAGCATAGACAGATTGAGATTCAAGTAGTTCTGTATTGAATAAACTAAAATTCCCCAATCCATTTATTTGAGAGTTTCGGACAGGATTGTAGATAGGTACCCCATTTAGAATCACCCGACTTCTGTTAGCTGCACTTCCCCTAAGTGAGGGATTGGCAGATTCTTGGGTATTGGTAGAAGCAGGCAGGACAGTAATGGCCCTTAGAGGGTCTGCCGCTGAAATTGGATTGAGGTAAATATCCAGTTTTTCCATTCTTACTACAGAAAATTCCTCTGCTATAGGTCTGTATGCCCTTATGCTTATTTCATCCAGAGAAAGAGACTTTTCTTTTAATTTAATGCTAATGGGTGTGCTTTCATCCAAATCTAGCAGTGGCAAGCTATGAAGTTCATAGCCTGGATACGAGATGATTAAGGTATCGCTTTCAGAGCCAATCCATTGGAAACGACCTTCAAGATCCGTGATTACTCCTTTTTGCAGATTACTTTTCAGGACAATATTGGCTGCAAAGAGGGGCTCGGATGTGGGGGACAAGACTTGCCCACTGTACTTGGCTTGTCCCCATACCATCGAGAACAGGCCAATCAGCCCAAATAAGTATTTCATGAAAAAATATTAAAGTTGAAAAATGAATTGGGAAGGCAATGCCAAAAAGGCGGGATAGACATGGAATCTAGGTACATTACCTCCCCATATATATACTGCGATCAGGACATCATTTTCCTACCAACTTCGTGGCTAATTGGTTGATCTGGTAATTTGAGGGATACTTTTCATTCGCTTCCTTAAAAATAGCCTTTGCCTCAGCCCATTGCGCTTTTTTGATGTAATACTTGATCAGCATCTCATAGGATTCTTCCTTGCCCCAAGAAGGAAGGTAAGGGTTGGGGATCGCTTGATCATTGAGTGCAATGGCCTTTTTTAGGTAGGACTCCGACTTTTTGAGTCCTCCATATTGTTCTGGCGTATAGAAGTCATTGCTCGCCAATACATAGTAAGCACGGAGGTTTTTGTCATCCAGTGAAATGGCCTTCTCAGCGTATTTCTTCACCTTGTTGGAAGTGATGGGCGCTTTCATTGGTGCCTGGAACTGTATGCTGAAACTTTTGATCATGGCTAAGAGGGCAAAGTCTTCTGAGTTTTTGGCTTTCATGTTTTCAAGCCTTTTGACAGCTTCAGAACATGCGATTTTTGCCTCTTCCTTTTTGCCGCCTTTTAGATAGGAAATGGATTGGTAATACTGAGCATAACTCATCCAGTATAGGGCAAGTTTCTGTTTTTTTTCCTGGTGATATGTCTCCAATTCAAGCATCAAATTATTCATTGATTTGGGCTCACTTGACATGATGCTTTTGACAAAGCTCTGGTAAATCCGGTCTTGTATTCCTTTTAGGGAACTGTCGCTTAAGGCGGAATTTGTCCAGGTTTCGCTGTAAGGAGCTGCCACGGGTCCATTTGCAATGGCTATTTGCGAAGAAATGAAGAATGACATACCCAAAAATAGGGCAATAAGAATGCTGATAAGGCTTATCCTTTTCATTTTTTTAATGCTTGTGATTGTACAATAAGTGTCTATTCGAAATCAGGCTAAAGCTGAAGTCGAAGGTTAAAATGGGAGTTTCCTAATTGGAATTACTCTGGATCGATGTAGGCCTTTAGAGCCTCTACATAGTCTTCAAAAGCCTTCAAACCCTTTGAAGTTAGTTTGATACGGGTATGTTGGTAATTGTTCTTGAATCCTTTTTCAATTGTCAAGTAACCTGCCTCTTCCAATTTTCCCAATTGGATGCTTACATTACCTGAATTGGCCTTCGTAATTTCCTTTAGTTCCTTGAAATCACTCTCCTGCTGCTTGACCAAATGAGACATGATGGTCAGCCTTAGTTTAGAATGAATCAATGGATCAAGATCTTTATACATGCTTTCTTTTCCTATAAGCGTTGTTGAGCAGGATTCCTGGCAACAGCAACGCAAAGATACTTACTCCTGTCATTAATAAGGGATGAAACTGGGGAGCTAGCCAAAATCCAAGCACTCCAGCCACATTCGCTCCGATTCCTGCAATTAATAAAGTCCTGCTAGAAGAAGCCAAGCCCGTACCTCCAATTGCCATAGATTGTAAAATGATGATGAAGGGCATCAAGTTATCTTGTAGTTTGCTACTCAATGCAAAACCCAAAATCATCATGTTTACTGCAGCAAATATCCAAATTCCTCCAATGATGGTGCCTATTTGATTTTTGGGTGTTTCTTTTTTGTAATGAGGAAAAATAAAGTAGGATATCAATGCTGCTACAGGAAAGAGTAGATAGGGGATAAAAATTAGGCTATAAGTTTCAGTAAGGTATAGCACATAATGTGCGATGCCTACCAAGGCCACAGTGATGCCCCAGTACATATATATAATCCCGTTTTCTTCCTGCCTATGTTTAGCATCCAGGATAACTTCTTTGATCAAGTCCAGGCTTTCCTTAGGTGTAAGTGATTGTGGTTCCATTGGTAAATTAATTATCTTATTGTAAATGTAATTTAGTTTATTTTATTAACCAAATAAAATTGTAAACTTATTTACGGTTCTGGCTTGCCATGGGTTCGGGCTGGTTAGGAATTTCTTTTTCCATCCCAAGCCAGTTCGTGTTTAAGTTGGATTTTATGTCTGTATTAAAATTGATGTAGGAATTAGCCTGCTACCAATCCCTTGACTAAATTTGTCCCTCAAATTACATCACTACTTTTTACCTAACTAACTGATGAACCTCAAAAGACTACTGTCCTCCAGTGTTTGCTTATGGATTGTTATTGCATTCATTTCCTGCAATAGCCCTGTAAATGAAGGAGAAAGACAATCAAAACCTAAAAATGTAATCCTGTTAATTGGAGATGGAATGGGACTTACACAGGTTTCCTCCAGGTATTATTTTGGTGAAGGTGAACCAAGTTTTTCAAGGTTCAAGCATATTGGCCTGAGTCGAACCTCCTCTTCAAGGCAAAAAATTACAGATTCTGCAGCAGGTGCCACTGCTTTCGCCAGTGGAAAAAAAACCTATAATGGAGCTGTAGGGGTGGATGATGATACCGTAGCCATACCCACCATAATCGAACTGGCTTCTCCCAAAGGAATCCAAACGGGAGTTATTGCCACTTCATCCATTACCCATGCTACACCTGCCGCTTTTTATGCCCATGTTTATTCCAGAAACGAGCATGAGGCAATTGCTCAGTATCTGCTTCATTCTAATGTAGACTTTTTCGCTGGTGGAGGATTGGAATATTTCAATAAGAGAAGAGATAAACTCAATTACCTGGATAGCCTGAAAGTAATGGGTTTTGGGGTAGATACAACGGGGCTTAATCCGGTTGAAGGCAAACCTGCTTACTTGCTGGCCAATGACGGAATGCCCAAGATGGTAGAAGGCAGGGGAGACTTTCTCCCGAAGGCGACAGAATTGGCTCTGAGCGAATTGAGCAATTCAAAAGAGGGATTCTTCCTGATGGTGGAAGGCTCGCAAATTGATTGGGGTGGTCATGCCAATGATGGCGAGTACATTGTCACTGAGGTGCAGGATTTCGACAAAGTCTTGGGCATTGCACTCGATTTCGCAGAAAAAGACGGCAATACACTGGTGGTAGTTACTGCTGACCACGAAACAGGAGGATTCTCACTTGTGGCTGGCAAAAGAGGCGATATTCCTGATTATAGATTGCTGGATTATGGTTTTTCAACCGGAGGTCATTCTGCTTCCATGGTTCCTGTTTTTGCATATGGGCCTGGTTCAGAAGATTTTGGTGGTATTTATCAGAATACAGAAATCTACCATAAAATCATGAAAGCAACTGGATGGTAAGAACCTGGCTTTTTGTTTAAATCGGAAATAACAGGATTGATAAAGTTTAATGTCCTCGGGTTAACGCAACTCGAGGACTTTTTAATTGATACTTAATGATTCTGTCTAATCCAATGTCAATGTTGGATTGGGCTTCTTAGGCGCATTTAATACCCGTGGAGTAGAAATAGAGCTATGAAACAATAGTTTTGATTAGCAGCTAGTAGTTTGCACTGCTCTAGCTTTAGGTTGATAAAATCAGTGTTCTAAATCGATTTCGTATATGTTTTATAATTTTTTTTGTTATGCATGCATAATTTTTTTTCAAATTTCTTCCATTCGTAGACCATAAATAGTAATTTCATGAAAAGGACTACAAGGGTAGACCTCGACTCGTAACTAAATTAGATCAATTATGGCTAACCAATATGTGAGCATGGACAACATTCGTTTCACGATGTTCGATGTTCATAAGATTGAAAGACTATTTGAGCTTGCCCGCTTCAGTGAGATGGACAAGAATGCGGTGAACATGCTACTTGACTCTGTAAAGGACTTTTCTGACAAGGAACTATATCCTGTATTCAGAGAAATGGACGAAAAGCCAGCATACTGGAAGGATGGAAAAATCTGGGTTCACCCAGCCATTGCCACGGTTATGCATCATGCAGGAGAAATGGGGCTAATTGGGGCATCCTTTGATTATGAGGATGGGGGGATGCAATTTCCCTTGTCCGTGATGTCAGGTGCTGACTTTATCCTTGCTGCTGCGAATAATAACCTTACCGGATATCCAGGCCTTACCTCTGGTGCTGCTGACCTTTTGGTAACCTTTGCTAATCAGGAAATCAAGGATACCTACGTACCGAAAATGATTTCAGGCGAGTGGGGCGGAACCATGTGTTTGACTGAGCCTCAGGCAGGTAGTTCTTTGTCTGATATTACTAGCTCAGCTTCTCCTCAGGAAGATGGTTCTTTCCTGATCAAGGGTCAAAAAATCTTTATCTCTGGTGGAGACCATGAATACTGTGACAATTTTGTTCACCTGGTATTGGCCAGGATTGATGGGGCTCCAGAGGGCACCAGGGGAATTTCCCTTTTCGTAGTTCCCAAACATCGACTAAAAGAAGATGGAAGCCTTGAGCACAATGACGTAGCCACTGCTGCGGACTTCCAGAAAATGGGTCAGAAAGGCTATTGTACCACTCATCTTGCCTTTGGCGACAAAGATGATTGTCGGGGATGGCTGGTTGGAGAGGCCAACAAAGGCCTCAAGCAGATGTTCCAAATGATGAACGGAGCAAGAATTGCGGTAGGACGTGACGCAACTGGCGTAGCATCAGCAGCTTATTATTCTTCTCTTCAATATGCAATGGAAAGACCTCAGGGACGTAAGTTGACCTCCGCAGGCAAAAAAGATCCTAATCAGGATCAAACCTTGATCATCAATCACCCTGATGTACGTAGGATGTTATTTTTGCAGAAGGCCATCGTAGAGGGAGCTTTCAGTTTGATCATGGAAGCCTCTGTATACAAAGACCTGGAAGATACTGCCCAAGGCGAGGAAAAAGCCATGTACAACATGCTTTTGGAGATCCTTACCCCCATTGTTAAAACCTTTCCAGCTGAGAAAGGTAAGGAAGCGGTTGACAATGGTCTGCAAATTTTAGGTGGTTATGGCTTTACCTCAGACTTTGTCCTTCAGCAGTATTACAGGGACGTGAGAATCATGGCCATCTATGAGGGGACAACTGGTATTCAGTCTCTTGACCTACTGGGTAGGAAGATTACCATGGAAAATGGCAAAGCCTTGAAACTCCTCGCTAAAGAGGTGATGGCGACCATTGAGGAAGCCTCTACATTCGATGACCTTAAGCCTTACGCAGAGGTGTTGGGTAAGAAGCTAAGTCAAAATCAGCAAGTACTGAACTTTCTGGTTCCATTTGCGATGAAGGGTGACTACGAAAGATTCCTTGCTGATGCTACGATCTTTATGGAGTTCTTCTCCATCATCGTAATCGGATGGCAGTGGCTAAAAATGGCTACGATTGCCAAGCAGGCTTTGGTAACTGGTAACCACAGCTACACAACAGATTTCCTTGAAGGGAAACTTCATACCATGAAGTTCTACTATAAATATGAAATGCCGAAAACAGACGGATTATCCCAGATTATCATGGATCCTGAAGTGTTGACAGTAATCGGAGATAAAGAGCTAATTGCCTAACGAAAACCTTTTAGCTTCTAGTTTCTTACATAAGGCTAATTATATATTTCGTTTTCTTGGCAAACTGTATTGCAGATTTTATAAAAATCCGGGTGAATTTTTGATAAAGATTCATCCGGATTTCTTTTTGAAATGTCGGATTTCTGTTAAGGTGCTTATTGTTTAATTTACCTAAATTTAATAAGTCCTTAGAGAAAGAAGAATTCTGGGATTTTATTTTAGGAAAAGATTGAAAATTGAGTTTTAGACCAGTGAAGGTGTGTTTTAAGCCTTTTTAGAAAAAAAAATTGCATTTTTTGCCAAAAAATCAGCCAAAAAAGGAGTATCCAATCCAAATTTAGAAATCTAAAACGATTTAGATCATAAAATTACGTCTGATAGCCCATACAATGAGAAATATACAAAATGGAATATGAGTAATGTTATGTATTTTAAAGTCAAAATATGTATAAATTGCATTACAAACTTTTACATAACGCTTATAAAGGTATAAGTCTTGGACACCCACCAAGCGTTATTTACATGAGCTAATTTTTTCATATGAGACAAACTACTAACACTACTCTTCTTCTCATGATGATGGTGTTGATGCCAGTTTGGATGATGGCACAGCGCAACATCGGAGGGAAGATTACGGACTCCGAAACAAACGAACCCATAGTTGGGGCGAGTGTTTTGGTAGTAGGCACATCTATCGGTGCCTTGACAAACAATGACGGAGCTTTCTCCCTATCCGTTCCCGATGGATCCAACCAACTCAAAGTTTCTTACTTTGGATTTGACGATGTCACAGTTGACCTTGGAGAATCAAACAACCTAAGCATTAGCATGACCAGGGGTAAGACCCTGGACGAGGTATTGGTAATTGGGTATGGTACCATTGAAAAAGACGACGCTACAGGGTCGGTAGCTGCGGTAGACGAAGAGGTCTTCAACCGCGGTGCAATTACCTCTCCTCAAGACCTGCTTGCAGGTAAAGTAGCTGGTGTATCTATCACTCCAGGCGCTGCTCCTGGTGATGGTGCTGCTATTCGAATTAGAGGTGGTTCTTCTCTTAGTGCGAGCAATGATCCACTTATTGTAATTGATGGTGTTCCTGTTTCAAATGATGGTATTTCCGGTTCGAGAAATGCCTTAAATGTCATTAATCCTAATGACATCGAAACATTTACTGTACTTAAGGATGCATCTGCGACAGCTATCTATGGTTCCCGTGCTTCTAATGGTGTAATCTTGATCACTACCAAGAAGGGTGCTAAAGGCAAATTGAAGGTTGGTTACAACGGAAGCGTTGCATTCAGTAACCGCGCCAACAACGTCGACATCTACGATGCGGAAGGCTTTACCAACCTGGTAAACGAGGTATACGCCGAAGGACATCCTGCCAGAGACCTAATTGGTACAGCCAATACTGATTGGCAAGGGGAGATCTTCCAACAGGGTATTACTCACGACCACAACATCAACCTTTCGGGTGCTGTAGGTGAGGTGCCTTACCGCTTGGGCCTTGGCTTTACTGACCGTACAGGTATCCTTAAGACTGACAGATTTACCAGGGAGACATTCTCTTTGAATCTTTCACCAAAATTGATGGATGGTAAACTCCAGTTAAATGCCGGTGCAAAAGGAATGCTGTCCCAGAACCAGTTTGCGGATCAGGGGGCTATTAACGCTGCCAATTCATTTGATCCTACCAAGCCTGTTAACCAAGACAACGAATGGGGTGGTTACTACATCTGGACTGACAATGATGGGAATCCTAACCTTCTAGCTCCCCCTAACCCTCTTGCATTGTTGAATCAGCGTACAAATGTATCTGACGTATATCGAGTAATCCTGAATGCTTCTGCAGACTACAGAATCCTTCCTGAACTTCGCGCCAACCTGAATCTTGGTTTGGATTTCTCTCATGGACAAGGTACGGATGACATTGCTACTGATGCTGCCTTTGCTTCTGCAAATGGTGGTCAGATGGCGGTTTACGAAAATGATAACAGCAACAGACTGCTCGAGTTCTACTTGAACTATACCAAGGACTTCGGTAATCAGAAGATTGATGTGATGGGTGGATATTCCTACCAGAATTTCTACAGATTCAACTCCTTCTATTCTGTATCTGCCGTTGACCCGACAGATTCACTTGTTGAGCTTAATAGAGATCCAAGAAGACTTAACCTTCAGTCTCTTTTTACAAGGGTTAACTACAACCTTGGAGATAATTTCCTGGCAACCTTCACACTTCGTGCAGATGCTTCTTCCAGATTTGCTGAAGGAAATCGTTGGGGGTATTTCCCTGCAGCAGCCATCGCTTACAAAGTCGTAAGTGGAAAGGCTGGTGTCTTGAATGACTTG
Source organism: Bacteroidia bacterium (assembly GCA_022760475.1). GTDB lineage: Bacteria > Bacteroidota > Bacteroidia > J057 > J057 > JALEFZ01. The sequence goes on from JALEFZ010000026.1 coordinate 23,882, forward strand.
AAAGTACGTTTAGGATGGGGGATCACAGGTCAGCAAGACATTGGAGACAATTTCTACCCTGCCTTGCCTACGTACACCCTATCTACCGGAACAGCTGCAGTCCAGTTTGGAAATCAGTTTATTCCTACCTTTCGTCCAAATGGTTATGCTGCTGATATCAAGTGGGAGGAAACAACTACCTACAACCTGGCAGTAGACTATACCATGGCGAATGGTCGAGTGTTTGGTTCTGTGGAGGTTTACCAGCGCGATACCCGCGACTTGTTGAACTTCATTCCTGTGGCGGCAGGTACCAACCTGACCAACTTCATTACGACCAACATTGGTGAGCTTCAAAACCGTGGGTTTGAATTCTCGATAAATGCGACTCCGGTAAAAACCGATAAGGTTAGCTGGGACTTCGGATTTAATGTTAACTTCAATCAGAATGAAATTATCAAGCTGATTGCTACTGATGATTCCTCTTACCAGGGTGTATTCACCGGAGGAATTGCAGGTGGGGTAGGTAACACCATTCAGATTCACTCTGTTGGTTTCCCTGCTAGCTCATTCTTCGTTTACGAGCAAGTATATGATGAAAACAATATACCCATTGAAGGGTTGGTAGTAGATAGAAACGGAGATGGACAGATTACTCCCAATGACCGTTATAGGTTGAACCAGCCAGCTCCTACGGCCGTGTTTGGATTTACTTCCTCTTTGTATTTGGGAGACTTTTCTTTCCTCTTCGCAGGACGTGCCAATGTAGGTAACTACATTTACAACAATGTCTGGTCTAGCTTTACCAACTTGAATGGAATCTATAACTCAACGGACTTCCTGAACAACAGGTCTACGGAGTCTACAGCGATTGATTTCATGGATTCTCAGTTCTTCTCTGACCACTTTATCCGTGATGGCTCCTTCCTACGCTTGGATCACATCACTGTAGGTTATGATTTCTCTAGTATGGTGGACAAGATCCAAATGTTGAATCTGAATGTTGTGGTACAGAACCCATTCGTACTTACCCAGTATGAAGGAATTGACCCAGAGATTTTTGGAGGTATTGACAACAATATCTACCCACGTTCAAGAACTATTATGATTGGTGTAAATGCCGCTTTTTAAGCAATAAATATGACTACGATGAACATTATTAAAAAACTAAGCGGGGTTTTGTTGGTAAGCATCCTATTCCTAACAGGTTGTTTCCACGAGTTGAATCAAACTCCCCTTGATGAAGATATAACTACCTCAGCAAATGTATTTGATGATCCTGCTGCTTACAAGCAGGTTCTAGCTAAGGTATATGCCAGCTATGCAGTAACAGGCCAGCAAGGTCCTGCAGGACAGAGTGATATTTCCGGTTTGGATGAAGGTTTTTCAGCCTACATCCGTCTTTACTGGAAACTTCAGGAATTGACCACAGATGAAGCTGTGATCGGTTGGAACGACGGTACCATCCAGAATCTCCATGCTCAGGAGTGGGATGCTGCTTCAGAGTTTATTGCAGCTATGTACTCTCGTATTTTCTATACCATCTCAGTGGCTAATGAGTTTCTAAG
>JALEFZ010000027.1 GCA_022760475.1 Bacteroidia bacterium
CGACGGGCAAACTTATGCCTCAAATTCTAATCCTATAGTTACTTTTCTAAGAAGTTGCTTTCAACAGTTTGTAGAAGGACAGTTGAAGTTAGAACCATAAATGAGCTATCTTTACACAAAAGTTCAATAATGGGAAAGAAGAATAAAAAACGGTACGATGGGGTGGTCTATTCTACAGACCCTGATTATGAAATTGAGGACGATTTTGTAGAAGAAGAAGAAACCCTTCCCCCCCAGCAACAAAACCTTAGAATTGCCTTGGACAGACTAAAAGGAAACAAGCTTGTCACCAGGATTTACCAATTCGTAGGAGCAGAAGATGACTTAAAAGAGCTTGGCAAAAAATTAAAGAGCAAATGCGGTTGTGGGGGCTCAGTAAAAAATGGAGAAATTTTGTTGCAAGGTGATTTTAGAGAGAAGGTCAAAGGCGAACTCAATAAAATGAATTACAGGTATAAAATGGTTGGAGGATAAAGTTAAATGTTCCTCAAATCAACAATAGTTTCTTGGCCAAAACCATCGCTTTGGATATAGCCAAACATTTTATCGGCTACAAATTCTGGAGACCAAAGTTGATTATTTTTCTTCAAGTCCAGGAAACGCTGGAGATTGGGAAAATTTGATTCAGCTGTGTTTCTGATCTGCGACTGCATCGGGGTATCTACCACCCCTGGAGCGATTGAAGCTACCCTAGGGGCTTTATCCTTTCCTTCTTGTTCCTTGGCCAGGACCCTGGCCAGCATATCCAATCCAGCCTTAGACGCACAATAATTTGCCCATCCTGGATATGGCTTTTTGCCTGCACCAGATGAAATGTAAACCACCTTTAACGGTTTTTCCCCATCGCCCAGTTGACCCACAATTCTTTCTGAAAGGTCTATGGCGGACGCAAGGTTTACCTGTAGGGCTTTCCCATGCAAACTCCCGCCATGGGCTTGCCCAATTTGATGAACAGGCCCCAAAATTCCTGCATTGTGGATGAAATGAATTTCTGAGGCCTTATCCAGGAGGTCCAAATGAATCAGAATTTTATTCCAGGCAATCTCAATGGCTTCTGGCCTACCCAAATCTGTTTCTACAAAGTGAAAATCCTCATTTTCTATTTCACCGCGATTGCGGGAGAGCCCAAATACCACGAAGCCTTCGGAAAGGTATTTTTGGGCAAGCGCCTCCCCCAATCCTTTGGAGGTCCCAGTAATGATTAGGATATTTTTCATCTGCTGAAAGTAATCCTTTTTCCTCTAGTAGCTTCTACTACTTCCCCCTCGTGATAGGCCAGCTCACCACTCACGATCGTGCTTCTGACCTGAGAAGAAAACTGATGACCTTCAAAGGGAGACCATCCGCATTTGTAGCGAACATTTTCCTTTTCAACTTTCCACTTGCTATTTAAATCTACCAGCACCAAATCAGCAAAGTACCCCTCTCTGATGTAGCCTCTTTTCTCTATTTGGAAACAAATAGCAGGGGCATGAGACATCTTATCAACGACGAAGGGCAAGGTAAACTGGCCTTCCCGGACCAAGTCCAACATAGCAGGTAGTGCATGCTGCACAAGGGGACCACCGGAGGGAGCCTTGGTATAAATATTGGACTTTTCAGTCAAGGTATGAGGTGCGTGATCGGTCGCAATGATATCCAGGTAGCCGTCTTTAAGTCCTTGCCTCAAAGCAGCTCTGTCAGTTGCTGTTTTGACAGCTGGATTCCATTTGATATGGGTGCCCTTTTCCGCATAAAGACTATCCTCAAACCAAAGATGATGAATACAGACTTCTGCGGTGATTCTTTTTTGCTCAAGAGGTAGACTATTGTTAAACAGGCTTAGCTCATCAGCTGTAGAAATATGGAGGATATGTAGGCGGGTTCCATGTTTTTTAGCCAATTCAACAGCCTGAGATGAAGACAATAGACATGCCTCTCTAGATCTGATGTTTGGATGTTCTGTAATGGGTATATCCTCACCATATTTGGCAAGGGCAGCTGACATATTTCGTCGAATTACTTCTTCCTTCTCACAGTGGGTAGCCACAAGCATGGGAGTCTTGGAAAAAATCCCCTCCAAAACTGAGGCATCATCAACCAGCATATTCCCAGTGGATGAACCCATGAAAATTTTCACCCCACAAACTGTTTTTGGATCTGTTTTGAGCACTTCTTCGATATTGTCATTAGAAGCTCCCATGAAAAAAGAATAATTTGCAACCGAAACCTCTGATGCACGCTTATACTTTTCCTCCAATAACTCTTGAGTAAGGGTTTGTGGTTTGGTATTGGGCATTTCCATAAAAGTAGTAATGCCTCCTGCAACTGCTGCCCTGGATTCTGTGGTCAGATCTGCCTTGTGGGTAAGGCCAGGCTCACGAAAATGTACTTGGTCGTCAATCACACCAGGCACAAGATGAAGCCCCTCTGCATCGATTACGTGATCAGCAATATTCCCCAGTGATTTGCCAATGGAATGGATCAAGCCATCCTGGATGTAAACGTCAAGTTTTTCAATTGTGCCCTCATTAACGACCTGGGCATTTTTTATCAAAATAGAATCCATGTACTCGATTTTATCGAAAAATAGCCTATTTCATAAAATATACCTAAGCAGATTTCAAGCAATACACAAATTGGCTTAAGAGAAATTCACTCATTTTCCTCAATGCCAATTTCTTAGCTAGGTAGGTTTTGCACAATGGTGGATAGATTAATCTTCGAAAAGTTTGAAGAGGAATTTAGATTGCATTAAAATCACTTAATACATACCAAAAAGATGGACATCGCTTTATCAACGATGAGCAGAGATTCAAGGGCAGACAAATTTTCTAATGGGCTTCACCTTGCTATTGCAGGAAACATCGGAGCAGGCAAAACAACACTGGTAAAAATGCTTGCGAAAGAATATGGCTGGAAGGCAAACCTCGAAGCTGTAGATAACAATCCATATTTGAAGGACTTTTATGATGACATGAGAAAATGGGCATTCCCCCTTCAAATATATTTTCTCCATTCCAGATTTAACCAGGTTTTGGAAGCCAAGGAAAAGAAACAAACCATTATCCAGGACCGCACCATTTATGAGGATGCTTATATTTTTGCCAAAAACCTCCACCAATCTGGTTTAATGGCACAACGTGATTTTGAAAATTACTTCAGTCTTTTCCAGACGATGTGTCATCTTACCCAAGCTCCTGATCTTCTTATCTATCTAAAGGCCAGTGTTCCAAAACTCCTAAAGCAAATTGCAAAGAGAGGAAGAGATTATGAATTGGACATCGATCCCAATTACCTACATGCTTTGAATAAGAATTATGAGGAGTGGATTTCAGACTACACAGAGGGGAAGTTGGTAATTATTGAATCTGATGACCTTGATTTCGTTGAAAACGAAGCAGATTTCTCTATGATTAAAAATTTAATTGAAGAAAAGCTCCTTTCGAAATGATGGAATTAAGCGAACTTTTCAAATACTTTCATCAAAGCAACAAGGACTACATCGAAGCCATTGCAGCCAGGCAAGATCTTCCAGAAAGAGCCAGAGTTCTGATGAGCCATATCCTTAATGCTCAGGCAATCTGGATTGACAGAATCATGGAAGAAGAAAAGCCTAGATTCGAAGTTTGGGAAATGCATGCAGATCACCTGTTATTAGCCATCCAAAACAGCCTTATAGAGGCCACTTCATATGTAATGCAAGAATTTGAATTGGGCCAAGAAGTAACATATGTCAATTCCAAAGGAAAAAAATTCAAAAATTCTGTTAGAGACATCCTATTCCACATCATTAATCACGGAACACATCACAGGGCTCAAATAGCAGTTTTGTTCAGCCGATCTGGTTTAAAGGCGCCAGTGAATGACTATATTTTCCGTGCTAGAACTGAAATTTAATTGGCAGAAATTTTCATTATAAAAAATAAAAAGAGAGGCCAAATTTGTCAAATCGAAAAAATCGAGAAAGTATTCTTATTAAATCGCCTAATTAACAAACATCATCAAAATATTTTCGTTGATTTAGGGGTCGACTATTGAGAAGAGCACATATTCCCCCCAGCCTACCATACTCTTTGGTCTTCGAACATGAGATCTATTTACCTTAATGGCGAGTTCAACCAAAGCAAAACTAACCGAAGGCCCCATTGCACCTATGCTCACCCGACTGACCATACCTATGATCGTTGGGATATTTGCCATGGTCTCCTTCAATCTTGTAGATACTTATTTTGTTGGTCAAATAGGCACCAATGAACTGGCAGCACTTAGCTTTACACTTCCAGTTGTCCTGGTATTGAATGCCATAGGGATGGGACTGAGCATGGGAGCTTCTGCTGTTATTTCTCGTGCCATTGGAGAAAATGATAAAGAAAAGGTTCAGAAGCTGACCGTTGCAAGTCTTATTCTTGCAGTCTTACTGGCTGGAGTATTTGTTATCACCGGCTTACTTACTCTTGAGCCTTTATTCAGATTGTTAGGTGCTGAAGATGATACCCTTCCCCTGATCAAGGAATATATGAACATCTGGTACATCGGAGTAATTTTCGTCATTGTACCCTTTGTAGGAAATAGTGCCATTCGAGCCAATGGAGATACCCGAACCCCAGCAACCATTATGCTTAGCATGGTTGGCCTCAATGTACTATTAGACCCACTGTTCATTTTTGGCTGGGGATCCTTCCCCGCTATGGGACTTGAAGGAGCAGCACTGGCTACAGTTATTGCTCGTGCACTTTCCCTCGTTTTGGGATTATGGGTACTGCTAAGGCAGGAAATGCTGGTCTGGTCAGTCCCAAATTTTTCAGATTTGCTGGACTCCTGGAAGAAAATACTCTTCATTGGAGGGCCCGCATCCCTTACCAACCTGGTTGTACCCTTGACTACAGGTCTTATTACCAGTATTGTCTCTGGATTCGGTAAAGAGGCAGTAGCTGCACTGGGGGTGGCCTCAAGGATCGATTTATTTGCAATCATGGTGGTGGTTGCTCTATCAACAGTATTAGGACCTTTTGTCGGGCAAAATCTGGGAGCCAAGAAAATGGACAGGTTACAAGAAGGTGTGAGGCTTTCCCAAAGATTTGGAATCTTCTGGGGTATAGTCATGCTGGCCTTGCTTTATTTCTCAGGAAGATTCATAGGAGCATGGTTCACAGATAATGAAAAAGTTATTGAACACATCGCCTTGTATCTTTCTATTGTTCCATTAAGCTACTGCTTCAGGAGTATATATGCCTTGGATAATACAATTCTTAATGTGTTGAATAGGCCAATAATTGCATCCATCATTACCATTACAATGATGTTTGGTGTCTATTTACCTCTGGCTTATTTAGGCTCTAAATGGATAGGTCTTGAAGGGGTATTTGGTTCATTCGCAGTAGCGTATGGTTATGGAGGTATTTTATCTTATATCCTCGTTAGGTACCAATTATTCAAGCTAAAGAAGGACAGCCTCGAACCTGAATTAGAAACCAACACTTAATATAATTATACCAAATGGGGATAAGACTGCTCTTCACCCTTTGTGTTTTGCTTTTTTTCATAGTAGTTGAATGGTATGTTGGGAAAGCATTCAAACTTTACACAGAAAAACACCTCAAACCAAAGAGTAAAAAAGCTGGCTTAATCTTATATAAGATTAGCAATTGGTTGGTTTTAGCCCTCTTCTTCATAGGAATCATTGCATTAATTTTTAAAGACCAATATACCTACAGGTGGACTCCTTACCTACTCGGGCTAATCATGATGATTATCCTTCCCAAACTTACTTATGGGATTTTTATCTTTTTCGAAGACAGTATTTCATTAGGGAAGCATGTGAGCAAAGGCAAGAAACTTAAGGAATTCAAACCTGAAAGGAGGAAATTTATTTCTCAAATAGGATTAATTGCCTCCCTGTTGCCATTTTCCTCAGTTGTACATGGCATTGTCAGAGGTCGATTTGCTTATAAAGTGCATCAAACAAGCATTGTTTCAAGTGAACTGCCCGAAGCATTTGATGGATTCAAAATTGTCCAGTTCTCAGATTTTCATTCTGGCTCTTTTGATCAGGTCGAGCCTGTCCTCAAAGGCCTAGAAAAACTTCAATCTCTTGGTGCAGACTTGTTGGTTTTCACCGGAGACATGGTCAATGACTTTGCAGAGGAGGTCGAAAATTGGATGCCCCACTTATCCGGGCTCTCAGCTCCATTTGGAAAGTATTCCATTCTAGGAAACCATGATTATGGAGAATCCGTCAGATGGAAAAATAAGGAGGAAGAAGAAAAAAATCTTCAAAAACTCAAAAGGCATGAAAAAGAAATGGGATTCAGGCTCCTGCTTAATGAATATATTGAAATTAAAAAGGACGGGCAAAAGATAAACCTGATTGGAGTAGAAAACTGGGGCAAAATACCATTTCCCCAAAAGGGAGACTTGGACAAGGCAAGTTCAGGAATCAAGGAAGGAGAATTTAATGTCCTTCTATCTCATGATCCTTCCCACTGGGAAGCCAAGGTATTGCCACACTCGACGCGATTTCACCTGACACTATCAGGCCATACACATGGAGCCCAAATGGGGGTAGAACTTCCAGGCTTGAAATGGAGTCCGGTTAAATACTATTATCCCCAATGGGCTGGACTTTACCAAAAGGAAGGCCAGCACCTTTACGTCAATCGCGGTTTTGGTTACGTAGGCATACCGGCCAGAATGGGTATCTGGCCAGAGATTACCCTTATCGAACTCAAGAAAGCCTGATCAATTCTCTAATACAGGCAGTAATATCTGAGAAGAATATAAATCCGTACAGATAACTTGGTAAATCGTTTCCTTGCATTTTCGAGGATCATCCTCCGGACAGAGTCCAGGATTTAGTTGAAAATTACCATAGTCAGCACCAGCTAAGGAAATTCTAATTTTATTTCCCTTTCTAAACTTATAAGCTGTGGGAAGCAGGTCAAACATCATTTCCACCACTTCATTCTTGGCAAAAATGCTGTCTACCCACTGCTCCTCTCTAAATCCTTTCCAGGGTATTACATTGGGTTTTACGTCTATTTTTGATTGTGCAACCACATCATAATCATATGAAGTTGCCCATCCTCCCCTGAGTTGTCCTTCTGTAATGTAAAAGGCATTACCATTTTTATCTACTTCTTCCAGGTAGACAAAAAGATCCCCATAAGGCTGGTCGTTTGAAAGGAAAATCTTAACGATGGGATGTCCTGCAATTATCAGGTCTTCGGTCAATTCCTGGCTTTCTATAGCCAGGGTTCGATTATCAATGTCTTTGCGATTCATGACTTCCCCAGGACCTGATTGATACATGAGCCACCTATTGCCATTTCGCTTGCCGTAGTTAGACCTTACATCAAAATCCACCTCATAAGTTAGTTTGCCTTTTTTCTTCAAAGCCTTTGCCAAACTGCCATCTTTTTGGAAAAAATAACGTTGGTAGCCAGAGTTTTCTAATGGCCAGCTATTTGCCTTTACCCAGCCCTCATGCATCACAAAGATTTTTACCGCACTGTCTTTTTCAATACCCGATGAAATCCCTTTCAGGTAATGATCAAAGAATCGCAGTTGTTCCATCTTCAACTCATCATTGTAGTTACCTTTATAGGAAACAAAAGACTTATAGTATGGGGGTACGACAGGAATATGAAACCTGGGTGCCATCATCAAATAACTTGGATTGGTCTCACTAAGGGTAGCATACCACATGGGCGTACCTTTTGTAAAGCCATCGAACCATCCTCCAATGTTATAGATGGCTACCCCTGATTCTGCAATCATGCTGGAATAATATCCAGGGCTGGTAATTTGATAGCTGATATTTTCAAATGGAGCAGGGCCATAGGAGTCATAAAATTTGAAACTTTCTTCCAGTAGGCCTTCCGCCCAGAAATTATCAAGGTGATCTAAAATTGCCTGATAGTACAATGAGTTAGGTCTCGGCTTTTTATCTGAATAAGTGGGTAGAAAATAGCCTTTCAACAAAGTCTCCCTGTCAATATTGGGCCACTCGTCCTGGAAATCGCCATCTTTATCCTCATCAATTACGGGTAAGGTAGGAAGCAAGCCCTTATTAAGTTCTTTTACATTGAGGTTAAAACCTTGTAATCGGTCAGAAAAACCATTTATCCACCGCTGGGCCGGAATCCCTCCAGGTCTGATTCCTGTCGAGTAGACATCGAACCCCATGACCTCTGGCATGATACATTTCAGGGCATTGGGCTTCTGGGCTGCTACAAGAAATTGTGCCCAGCCCAGGAAGGAAGCACCCATCATTCCCACATTACCATTACACCATTCTTGAGCCTCTATCCAGTCTACCAACTCTTTGCCGTCAATCCCCAAGCGAGGTTCCAGGGGCATTTGATAACCAAAAGAAGCACCAGTCCCTCGCATATCAGCAACTACAATTCTGTATCCATTCCTAAGCAAAAGCCTTACGGTTTTGTAGTAATTGCCCATGTCATAATCAGGACCCCAGCCAGCTCCAGCAACTTTGGATGCCAACCTCGCAGGTGCTTTGATTTCAGGTACTAGGTAAGACCTTCCATATGGAGTAAAAATAAAAATCACGGGGCTCTTTTCCTGGTATACTCCTCCTGTGGGCTCCATGATATCTACTGCCAGTTTCACTCCATCAGACATTTCGACAAAGGTGGACTTGCGATCATATGTATAGTATTTGGTCTGACCGTTGTTGTATTCCTTTTCCTTTACAAAAGGGTAGGATTGATCCTGAGCATTGAGAACTGAGCCTATCAAGGAAGATAGGAGAATCAGAACAAAGTATTTTGTTAGCTTCATGTATGTATCAGCTTGAATTATTCAGATATTGGACTGTGGTCAGGACGAGGGATGCCCCAAATGTCTTGTAATTCACCTAGATTTTTGATCAACCAGTCATTTACCTGGAGCCTGAGTTCCTCGCCATTTGTACTGCGGATAGGGTCCCCATATCTAATGATTACCTTGGTCTTTTTCTTTTCTCCGAATGCCCTTAGGAAGTGTGGCAAAAATGTCTCATCACCCACCCAAGCATCATTGGGGTCTTGATATTCAATGGCAACAGGAATCACAGGAACTTCGCCATCTGCAGAAATATAGAATATCCCCTTATGTAATTTGCCCAAATCGGGGGCTTTGGAAGTAGTCCCTTCGGGAAAAACGATGACGGAAACTCCTTCTTTCAGTCTCTTTTTTACTTCAAAACGGGTTTGCCTGCGGCTTTCCTTGTCTTTACGATCAACCCAAATGGTACGCAGGATATCAGCTCCCTTACCTACAAGGGGCCAACTTTGAACCTCCTTTTTCGCTACAAAACAAATGGGATTGCCAGAAATTAGCTCCACAATGTCAACATAAGACCTGTGATTGGGAACCAACAAAGCAGCCTCTTCAGGCCTTTTACCTTGATACTCAACCTCAATACCAAGTGCCCTGATAGATCTACGTGCCCACCTCTTAACTATTGGAAAGGCATAATTTTTATCTTTTTTGGGGAATAGGCTTCGAATTAAAACCAGAATTATGTGGAATGAAATGATCCACACAAATTGAAAAAGCCTAAAGTATCCTCTCAATCTCTTCATAACGCCATATTTAATCCCAAAGATAAAAGATTGAGTTGAAGGAATAAGTCTTTGTGTGAAAAATCTAATGAAAATTCGGATTATTCAAGAATAAAAAAAAGGGAGGCCTATAGCTCTCCCCTTCGATATACTACTTTTATTGGATTAAGGTGTTAGTTCTTTTCTCCGCATAAAAAACAAGGCTCCAAGGAGACTAACCAAAAGCCCTACCGGAAAAATCTCGGAAAAGGTCACCAAGATCTTTATGAAAGGGTTTTTAAGCAATGCTATGGTTTTACCAACCTCCACCTTAAGCTGATCAATTTCTGCTTCTGAAGCTCCTTCAGCGATTTTTGCCTCTATCTGGGCCTGCCCATACTTCTCCTCAAAATCAGGAGCATACTGTTCAGAATAAAACATCCAACCCATGACATAGATAACAGATGCAATCAAGGTAATTAATAGGCCTACCCTGAAGCCACTCCAAAATGAAAAAGGCCCATTACCATTTTCTTTCCTTATTTCATGTATAGCTAATGGAATGGTTGAAAGACTGATAAACATACTCAGATAACCCAGTGCCTGCCCTGCAGCCATATTCTCCCCTATGAAAAAACCGCTTACAAACATGATGGCCACAACGATAAATCCTGCTATGGAGCCGTAGAGAATTACTTTTTTCTTCATGATAGTTGATTTGAATAATTTGAAGGCAATTAGGAGGATATGGTGGTACTTATTCTCATACTTTGGGACTAAATCAAGCTCATTCCCCGTTTTCATACTAAAGTATGAGTGAGTATTAGGATATGATTTTCAATGACTTAGCTAATTGCACAGCTTGTGTGCGTCTTTTGACGTCCAGTTTTGAATAAATATTGGCTACATGCGACTTGACGGTGTGAATAGAAATAAATAAGGCATCTGCAATTTCCTGATTGGAGTTACCCTGACAAATCAGGGCCAATACTTCCAATTCTCTCTCACTTAACCCCCAGTCTTTGCCTTCATCGGATTGAATAGGATTTGCTTCAGCCGCGCTTCCTCCCGTAGCAGGTGTTGCGATTTGTTTTTGCTCTTTTGGCATAAACCTGAAAGCCACAAAGGCTCCAATCCCCAAAAAAACCAATGCCACCAAACCAAGATATGCCTCCAGGGTGAAATTTTTGGAAAAGAACTGATATTCCACCCACTTAAAGCCCATCAAAAGAATTGAAAAGGCAAATCCATATAAAAGTATCTTCTTTTTCACAGCTAAAAGATAAATATATATTTTCCATCAATAAAAATGATTTCGGCTATCTATTGGCTAATTCTTCAATTACATATTTATCAAAATTGTAGTTCTGCCCATATATTTGATTTCAAATTAAGTCCCAAGTTTACCAGCGTCTACATGAAAAATTTACTCCTTGCTATATTTCTAATTGGAAGTTCAGTTTTTGCCCAGTCCCCTTATCAACTTAGCTGGAAACTGGATTTACCAATTGTACTAGGATCAAACACTCTAATGGCTACTGGGCTTTTGATTCCCAATGGTATTTCTCCCCTTACACAAGCAGAACTTGATGCCCTGAATCCTATGAATGTTAATGCATTTGACCGTTCTGCAACTCAAAATTATAGCATTGCAGCAGACCATAGAAGTGATATTGGCCTGGTAAGTGGTGCAATTCTTGGATTGGGGGTCAACCTTGCTTTACCTACGACTAAGGGGTTGCAAGGAAAGGCTTATTGGAAGGAAGCGGGAAAACTTGCTCTTATTTGGTATGAGGCCAATACCCTGGTAACAGGAGCTACCCTAAGCACCAAAGCATTGATTCTGCGCCCAAGGCCATTTACCTACAATCCCAACGCTCCCTTAGAAGACAAAATGGAGGTTGATGCCCGTTTTTCTTTTTTCTCGGGGCATACTTCCATCACTTCTGTAAACTTCTTTTTACTTGGAAAATTTTATGCGGACTACTTTCCTGAGAGTAAATACAAACCTGCAGTTTGGGCAGTAGCTGCTATCATTCCGGCATGGACAGGAATTGAGAGGTACAATGCAGGAAAACATTACCTGACAGATGTCATAACCGGATATGTAGTCGGAGCTGCAGGTGGTATCCTTGTTCCCCATTTTCATAAAAAGAAGGACAAGGCTACCAGCTTTTTGCTCTATCCTATCAACAACACCCAAGTGAATGGAATAGGACTACTGCTTAGGTTCTAGTTTGTTTAAAAGCTCAAAATTAATTCCTTAAGGAGAGCTTGGGGAGAACAATCGTATTTTTCATCCCTGTCATCTAATTCCTCCAACCTTACACTGGTATGAGTCCATAAACCTGGATAGCCATGAACAGCTTTGGGATTATACTCAAAGCCGGACTGCCCCACAGCCTTTAGGGCAAATTCAGTGTTTCGCCCCATCAGGTCATCTTCGATCAGGGGTTCACCATGTAAGCCTACAAAACCATTTTGATTAAGCCATTTTTGTTGATCCAGGGTTGATTCGAGGTCATCAGGAACTCTTAGGGATTCCTTGTTGATCCATTCTTGGAGTCCCTCTTTCAGGTTGATACCAAATTTGTTGCTTAGAAACTCAAGTAATTTTCCAAGGGCTTCTATCTGCTTTTCAGAGTATTTATGATAGTAGGTAAAGCCCCTGAATTCATCCTCAAACTCTACGACCTGGGTATCTGGAACAATTCCTCCTATGTAATTGAAAAATTGTCCCACCGGGTTGACGGTTAATTGCCCCCAATTACACAGCTCTATGCCGATTGAGCTACGATCAAGCATGGAATTTCCGGCAGCCAAGTGATAAGCCCATTTTTCTTCTGGGAATGCCCTGACTATCACCCCATCCCAGTTAGATGGTCCATTACTGGCCTTGCCACCAATGACGAAGGCTGTTGCTACACGAAAAGGACCTCCTGATCGGGTTCTATCTGCATTCCATCCGTCTATGACATAATCAGGGCGATAACTACCTGCGGTATGGTGAATAAAAATTTTATCTTTTTCGAATTCTCGGCTAAAAAATTCTCCTGAGCGTAAAAAGTGATCCTGGAAAAGGCTCATTGTGTTGTTTTATGCTTAATTAGTTGATGTGAGGCTTTATCCAATATAGCTATTCAATCCATTTTCCAGAAATTTTGATTTTACTTATTTCCTCAATCCATCTAATAATATTTGGTTATTGGGTTTTATTACGATTTGAATAGATAATCAGACTAAATGATAAAGTCATAAAATAACTCATCATGTCAATCAAAGCCCTGATAATTTCCATTTTAGTATTATTTATTTTCACATGCCCAAGTAATTCCCAAAATCTGGCAGATTATTTTTACTCATTGGAAAAATATGAAGTCTTGATTTGGGAACAGGCAGGTCGAAAAAAACTGATCAATGACTACCTTCAATCGAATAGCATTTCCGAGAGAGCTCCATATGATTTTTACCTAACAGATTATGATCCTCAAAATGCCTATTTGGCATTTGAAAGTGAAAAAACATCAGGACAGAGTTTTTGCTATTGGAAGCTCCCAAATGGAGAAAAACTCCTGGCATTATCCAGCACTTTTTGTGGCCTGAGCGATAACCTCTGTAAGCAAAGTCTAACATTTTATAAAGCTGAATCTAGGGATGAACAGGTCAAATCAGTAAAAAGACTTGAAAAGGGAAACATACTTCCCGAAATCAAGATAAGCGACTTTATGGATCTGGAGAAAATGGAAGCTGACCAGCTTAACACCTCAGAAATAGAAAAAGCCTTTGATAGCTATGGGATCTATTTTGAGTTACCAAGGCGCGCAGTAGTCCTGACAGCACATTCTAACTGGATTGCCATGCTAATGCCAGAAAGACTACGGCCATACGTGAAAAGAGAACACCTCAATTTAAGGCTTGACAAGGCACTTATCTCATTTAAAATTGAATACCCTAAAGAAGGCCAAAAGGCAGTAAGCCTTCAATTCCAAAAGTATATTTCAACTAATGGCTTCACCCAAAACATAAATCGAGTTTTGAAAATGGAGAATCCCAACATCAAGGATTATTATTTGGCCTTACCAGAATCTTTTTTTGGCATTGATTGTGATGAGTCTGCTCCTATCAAAAATTTAATCGAAGCAAGAAAGAAAGGGATTGCCTATCAAAACGTCAAATCAGGCTATCTAAGAGATGAGTTTCATCCTGATGAAAGGAAGTGGTCGTATGCGCTATTCAAAGATAGGGTGAAGAATAGAGATATCGTCGCATATTCTCCTATCAATGACATGGCCGATTATCCCTGTGGACGGCCCGATTTCCAGGGATTTTATGAATTAAACACTTGGGGACTATGGGAAAATGTCACAAAAGAAGTCATCGATATCGAGTACCTAGAAAAAAAATTAGGCTTCCAGGATTTCCTTCTTGTCCTACCAGAGTATGGAACAACCATCAAAATTCAGAGATATGGATCTTTAGAAAAAAGCTATGGAAACCTATTGTGGAAAAATGGAAAATTTGTCCTCAAACAGGATTAAGCCCCAGTGGCACTTCCTCATTTAGCTAGATCTTTTCTTTTCCAGAATCATAAATCCATCCAAGTTCCTTGAGAGATGATCTCTGTTGGTTTTGTAAAGACCTATAGTTAGATGGATTCTCCAGTTTATCCAAATCAAATATCAGTATCTCAATGCTTCTTTTTTACTCCTCAGCTAAAGTGGGCTTACATTTATTAAACCTGAAATGGCAAAAGGATGTCGGTTTATATTTTCAAGAAAGGAAAGCAGGTGTGAAAAATCACGACCGCCTCATCAGCTCCAAAATCCTCCATAAACCGTTTATCTCTGGAATATACCATCCTTGTTAGTTTGACATGCCTTTATTTTACCCCTGAAAAGATAGGCTGCCGAGGTAGTTTTACCGCTATCCATACTCAAACCGATCAAGAGGATCACCGCGTAATTCCTTCTCTAATCAAAGGGAGCTAAAATAAAAAAGTAGAGATTCCACAGGAAGAATCTCTACTAAAAACAAAGCGTATTCACATTCACTAACGTGCATGTACATTAATGGCATTCAGATCTTCGAAGGCTTGAGTCAATCTTTTTACGAAAGATTTTTCACCTTCTCTGAGCCATTTACGAGGGTCGTATTTTTTCTTATTTGGCTTGTCCTCACCTTCAGGATTACCAATTTGACCTTGTAGGTAATCGTGGTTAGCAGCTTCATAAGCCCTTACTCCATCCCAGAATGCCCATTGTTGGTCAGTATCGATATTCATCTTTACTGCACCATATTCAATAGCTTCTCTGATTTCTTCTCTTGAAGATCCGGAACCCCCGTGGAAAACAAAGTTAATCGGATTTGATCCTGTACCAAATTTTTGCTGAACAAAATCCTGAGAATTTTTAAGGATAACTGGCCTCAATTCAACATTCCCTGGCTTGTATACCCCGTGTACATTACCAAAAGCGGCAGCCACTGTGAAGTCTGGGCTGATTTTCATCAAGTGCTCATACGCATAAGCAACTTCCTCAGGCTGAGTATATAGCCTTGCACTATCAATATCGGTATTGTCTACACCATCTTCTTCACCTCCGGTAACTCCCAACTCGATTTCAAGCGTCATTCCCAAGGCTTTCATTCTCTCCAAATATTTTGCAGAAATTTCGATATTCTCTTCTATTGGCTCCTCAGAAAGATCAAGCATGTGAGAAGAGTACAGGGAACGCCCAGTGATTTCGAAGTATTTTTCGCCGTGTTCAAGCATGCCATCAACCCAAGGAAGAAGTTTTTTGGCACAGTGATCCGTATGAAGAATTACAGTAACTCCATATGCTTCAGCCATCATATGAACATGGTGAGCGCCTGAAACAGCACCTAGTATGGCAGCTTGCTGTCCATCGTTGCTAAGGCCCTTGCCTGCAAAGAATGAAGCTCCACCATTGGAAAACTGCACAATCACAGGTGAGTTTACATCACGAGCTGTCTCCAGCACTGCATTTACGGAATTGGTTCCAACTACATTTACAGCTGGAAGAGCAAAGTTTTTTTCGTTGGCAAAGTCCAACAGTTCTTTCACCTCGGCTCCATGCAGGACACCAGGGCGGAACTTTCTGTTTGTAACTACATCCATAGGAGGTGTTTTTTAAGCAAAAATTTCAAGGAAAACTTATGCAGCAAAAGTACATATTTACCTGAGAAATCATATTTAATTTCAAAAATATGGTAAGTAGATTTTTTTATAAATAAGTACCAATGAAAACTTTTCCATTGGTACTTTATAATAATTATCCAACAATAGGTCGCCTTACATCTTTAATCCTGCTTTTTCAGGCTGATTTTCGGGTCTAAGACTCCTCACGGTAGCACCTGCCTGCCACATTTCACTTTCTCGGAGTTCTTTTAACTCCTCCTCCAGTTTACTTCTGTAATCGGCTTGACTGTTAGAGTCGAGTGATCTTTTTGTCTACTTTGCGGCAGCTACACTGTCATAAAGTTCGTTGAATACCGGAAGGGTAGCATCCTTGAATTTTTTCCACCAATCCAATGCTCCTCTTTGCGCGGTAGTAGAACAATTGGCATACATCCAATCCATTCCATTTTCAGCCACCAATGGCATCAATGACTGCGTCAATTCTTCGACTGTTTCATTAAATGCTTCAGAAGGTGAATGTCCTCTTTCCCTAAGTACCTGATACTGGGCAGCAAAGAGTCCTTGAATGGCGCCCATCAAGCTCCCTCTCTCCCCTGTCAAGTCGCTGTAGACTTCTTTTTTGAAATCTGTTTCGAAGAGATATCCACTTCCTACGGAAATCCCCAGTGCGATTACCCTTTCCCAGGCTTTACCAGTGGCATCCTGGTAAATTGCGTAGCTGGAATTGAGGCCCCTTCCTTCCAGGAACATCCTCCTAAGTGAAGTCCCTGAACCTTTGGGAGCAACCAGGAATACATCTACATTTTCAGGTGGGATAATCTCAGTCTGATGGTTGAAGGTTACCCCAAATCCATGAGAAAAATAAAGTGCTTTCCCTTCGGTCAGGTAAGTTTTTACAGTAGGCCATAGCTCAATTTGAGCAGCATCGCTCAGCAAATAACAAAAGATACTTGCCCTGGATAAGGCTTCCTCAATCTCGAATAGCGTTTCTCCAGGGACCCATCCATCATTTATAGCTTTATCCCAGGATTTGGAAGGCTTTCTTTGCCCAACAATCACATTGATTCCATTTTCTTTCATATTCAAAGCCTGCCCAGGCCCCTGTACACCATATCCGATGACAGCTACCGTTTCGCTAGCCAACACCTCCTGTGCGCGAGAAAGAGGAAACTCATCTCTTGTTACCACGTTTTCCTCGACCCCACCAAAATTCAATTTTGCCATGATATTATACTTGTTGATTGAGTATTTTGTATGAATGATTATGCCTCTTGGGTTTTGAGTACATCCCTTTGAAGGCTATTTTCTTCGAATTCAAGAAGTTTGTCGTGGAATCCACTACTTGCCTTTATAATCGCAATGCGGCCTGTACGTACAAACTCTATCAATCCATATGGTTCCAGAATGCTGACCAGCTTATCGGTCTCTTCACGATGTCCAGTCTGTTCAAAAATGGTGTAATCCTTTCGCAATACCACTACCCTGGCACCATGTGCCCTTAGCAACCTCTCAACCTGCACCTTTTCCGCGATGACATTTGTAGGCACTTTATAAAGTGCCATTTCTTGCCAGATGACTTCACTTTCCGTGTTGTAATAGGCTTTTAGGACATCAACCTGTTTTTCGATTTGCCTTACCAACTTATTCACAGCATCTTCATCAGAAAAAATGACAATGGTAAACCTGTGAATCCCTGCCACCTCTGTTGGGGAAGTATTGAGGCTCTCAATATTGATTTTCCTCCTGGTGAACATGGCGGCAATCCTATTTAGCAACCCAATCTGGTCTTCCGTATAAATGGAAAGAGTATACTCCTTCATCTTATTTCAGTTTAATGTCTGATACACTTGCACCAGGTGGAACAAAAGGAAATACGTTATTTTCTTTGGTCACATGCACTTCAAGTACAAATGCTCCCTCGGCCTCCAGCATTTGCCTGACTCCATCTTTCAAATCATCTCTCTCCGAAATGCTTTTTCCTGGTATTCCATAGGAATCAGCCAATTTCACATAATCAGGAGACTCAATATCTACGAAAGAATAGCGGTTGTCATGAAACATCTCTTGCCATTGCCTTACCATACCCAGGTAATGGTTATTCAGAATTAAAATTTTCAGTGGAATTTTATGCTGCATAATGGTTCCCAATTCCTGTAAACACATTTGAAAGCCACCATCTCCGCTTATTGAAATTACAGAACGCTCAGGCAGGCCTACTTGAGCGCCAATACCTGCTGGCAAGGAAAAGCCCATGGTCCCAAGACCTCCTGAGGTGATTTTGCTTCTGCTTTGGGTAAACTTGGCATATCTGTAGGTAATCATTTGATGTTGACCTACATCTGTAATCAGAATAGAATTGCCTTGATCAAGCTCATTGATAACTTCAATAACTTCTCCCATGGTCAACTCACCTTCCTGGGGATGAATTTCATTCTGGATTACCTCTTCGTATTCCGACCTGGCTAATTTGTCGAACTCTGCCTTCCACTCCCTGTGCTGATTCGGATGGACTGAATCTATGAGTAAAGGGAGTGTTTCCTTACAATCTCCCCAAACCTGAACTTCAGGTTTGATAATTTTACCAAACTCTGCTGGATCAATGTCCAGATGGATAATCTTGGCCTGGCTAGCATACTTCTCGACATTCCCGGTAACCCTGTCATCAAAGCGCATCCCGATAGCGATTAGCACATCACATTGGTTGGTCAGCACATTAGGAGCATAGTTGCCGTGCATGCCCACCATCCCTACATTCAGTGGATGATCTGTCGGAAGGGCGGAAGCACCCAAAATGGTCCAGGCAGCAGGAATACCCGTCTTTTCTACAAATTTCTTAAGCTCACTTTCGGCTCCACCGAGCAGAACCCCCTGTCCCCAAATCAAAAAAGGTTTTTTGGCAGAATTAATAATTTCTGCAGCCTGTTCTATGTATTTGGGTCTAATGATAGGTTTAGGTCTATAAGAACGTACCTTCTGACAAGGGCTATAGCCCTTATATTCAAAAGACTTTAGTTGACAATCTTTTGTAATATCAATTAAAACAGGACCTGGTCGACCGGAATTGGCTAGGTAAAACGCTCTGGCCAAGACTTCTGGAATCTCGTTGGGGTCTGTCAGTTGATAGTTCCATTTGGTTACGGGCATGGTAAGGCTAATCACATCAGACTCCTGAAAAGCATCCTTACCCAAGAGCGCCGAGGGCACCTGACCTGTAATACATACCAAAGGTGTGCTGTCAATCATGGCATCAGCCAGACCCGTGACCAAATTGGTCGCACCTGGCCCACTGGTAGCAAAAACCACAGCCATCTTGCCAGTAGCTCTTGCATATCCTTGAGCTGCATGGACCGCTCCTTGTTCATGTCTCACCAGGATATGTTCTACCTTGTCCCTATAGTCAAAAAGGGCATCATATACAGGCATGATTGCTCCACCTGGATAACCAAAGATTGTATCAATCCTTTCTCCGATGATGGCTTGCATTACTGCTTCGGCCCCATTAATTACCTCATGCTTCGTCTGTGACGCAGCCTTCACTTGCGTTTTTAACATTCCTGGCATATTTAAATAGTGTCCCTCTTTTGGCCTTTAGCTCCGGCTCCTTCCATTCATCCCTTCTTGCTTCCAGCTCATCATCGGGCAAGTCGACCTCGATGATATTATTTATAGCATCAATTTTTATGACATCTCCGTCCTTAAGTAAAGCAAGGTTTCCTCCCTCATGGGCTTCGGGACATATATGTCCTACCACAAATCCATGAGTACCTCCACTGAACCGTCCATCTGTGATCAACGCAACTTCTTTACCTAATCCTGCACCAATGATTGCAGAAGTAGGCTTAAGCATTTCAGGCATACCTGGGCCTCCCTTCGGTCCAACATAGCGTATCACAATCACATCGCCTTTTTTCACCCTGCCACTTTCTATCCCTTCTATCAATTGCTTTTCCCCATCAAATACCCGGGCAGGTCCTTCAAATCTTTCGCCTTCCTTGCCTGTAATTTTTGCTACAGATCCTTTCGTAGCCAAATTTCCTTTTAGTATCTGGATGTGCCCTTCTTTCTTCAAGGGCTTCTCAATCGGATGGATCAAATCCTGGCTTTCAAAATCAAGCTCAGGTATTTCAGCAAGGTTTTCAGCCAAGCTATTACCTGTTACGGTCATGCATTCTCCATGAATGAGTCCTTTGCCCATCAGGTATTTAAGTACCAATGGCACCCCACCTATTCGATGTAGATCCTTCATAAGGTACTTACCGCTAGGCTTCAGGTCTCCAATCAGAGGAACCTTATTGCTCATTTTCTGAAAATCTTCCAGCCCTAGAGAAATTCCTGCCGTCTTGGCAATTGCAATCAAGTGAATCACAGCATTGGTTGAGCCTCCAAGTGCTGTAATAATTGCCAATGCATTCTCAAGAGATTTTTTGCTAATGATATCCAAAGGTTTGATATCCTTTTCCATCAGGACTTTTACCGATTTGGCAGCCTGTAGAAGTTCATCTCTCTTCTCCTGGCTATCAGCAGGATTAGAGGCCGAATAGGGCAAGCTCATGCCCATGGCTTCAATCGCTGAGGCCATGGTGTTTGCCGTGTACATTCCTCCACAGGCACCCGGTCCTGGACAGGCATTCTTGATGATACCTTTGAAGTCTTCAGGACTGATTTGACCTGAGATTTTCTCACCGAGGGCTTCAAAAGCTGAAACAATGTTCAATTCCTTCCCTGCATAGTGCCCAGCTCCTATTGTTCCTCCATAAACCATAATGGATGGCCTGTTTAGCCTTGCCATGGCCATGATGGAGGCTGGCATATTTTTATCACAACCTGGAACAGCAATAAGGCTATCGTAATACTGAGCTTCACAGACAGTTTCAATTGAATCAGCAATTATCTCCCTACTCACCAAAGAGTATCGCATGCCATCAGTCCCATTTGCCATCCCATCGCTCACACCAATGGTATGAAAGATCAGACCTACCAAACCCTCATCCCAAATGTGCTTTTTTACTTCTTCTGCAAGCTCATTGAGGTGCATGTTACAGGTATTACCGTCATAGCCCATACTGGCTATTCCAACCTGAGCCTTCATAAGGTCTTCATCTGTCAGGCCTATGCCATAAAGCATGGCCTGAGCAGCAGGCTGGGTTTCATTTTGGGTTAAAGTACGGCTATACTTATTCAACATAGAACTGTATCTCTTGATTCTTTGATGTTAGATTAAATGATGGTGGATTGGTTGTAGATTCTGTATTTGTTGTTGACATGGTCAATGTCATTCGCAATTTTAGAAGCAATCAGATCCCCAACAATGCTTGTAGGGAAAAAAGATTCTGGGTTAATATCCTTGGTAACCATGCCCTTTTCCATCGCCCAATCAATGGCTTCATCGACTGCTTTCGCCTCTTCTGTCAAGCCGAAATGATCAAGCATCATGGCTGCAGCCTGAATGGTCGCCATAGGATTTGCAATATCTTTCCCTTTTGCTTGGGGATAAGATCCATGGACAGGTTCGAACAAGGCTGTCCCTGTCCCTTTTGAGGCTGAAGGCATCATTCCCAATGAACCGCTCAGGATGCTGGCTTCATCGCTAAGGATATCTCCAAACATATTTTCAGTAACGATTACATCAAACTGAGATGGGTTCAGGATCAATTGCATGGCAGCATTGTCGACAAAGAGAAAACTTAATTCCACATCAGGATAATCGGTTGTAATCTCTTTAACTACCTTCCTCCACAACCTCGAAGTTTCAAGCACATTGGCCTTATCGACCAGGCAGAGTTTTCCTGCTCTTTTTTGTGCCATTTCGAACGCCATTCGGGCAATTCTCTCTACCTCCATTCTTGAATAAGAACAAAGATCAGAGGCCTGGGTATAGTCTTTGTCAACTTTTTTCTCGCCAAAATAAATTCCTCCAGTAAGCTCCCTAAAAATGACAAAATCTACCCCCTGGAGGATTTCTGGCTTCACTGGGGCCATGTGCATCAGTCTGTCGTAAGCCTTTACAGGTCTCACATTTGCAAAAAGTTGTAGGGCTTTTCTTAAAGCTAATAAGCCTTGCTCTGGCCTAACCTTGGCCTCAGGATTGTTATCAAATGCAGGATCTCCAACAGCTCCTAACAATACAGCATCCGCATACATGCAAGACTCCAGACATTCCTTTGGCAGGGCTTCGCCTGTTTCATAAATGGCAACTGCCCCCATCAGTTGATGGTCGTAGTTGAAATTATGGCCATATTTCTCACAAACTGCATCAAGTACCTTGATGGCTTGTTGAACAACCTCGGGGCCTATGCCATCCCCTTCTATTACTGTGATTTTCTTTTGCATAAAGTCAGCCTTCCATTTGGAACTTATTTGTTTTTATCTTTTTCAAATGCTGCAATCTCATCCTTTATCGAGAGTAGATATTCGATATCGTCAAGGCCTTTTTGAAGACACATTTTCTTATAAGGATTGATCTCAAATGATTCTGAATAAGCTTTGAACTTGACCAACTGAGCCTCCAGATCAACTCCTATATCCATCGTGGGATCTGAAGCGATTTCCTCCAACAACCTTCCTACAAATGATGGACTTAACTGAATAGGAAGTAGAAAATTGTTAAGGGCATTATTCTTGAAAATATCAGCAAAAAAGGAGCTGATAATGACCTCAAATCCATAATCCTTTAATGCCCAAGCCGCATGCTCCCGGCTGGACCCACACCCAAAGTTCTTACCAGCAACTAAAATCTTCCCGGAAAAAGATGAATTATTCAACACAAAATTTTCATTTGGGCTATTTGCATCCCCATTCTTGTATCTCCAATCCCTAAAAAGATTTTCGCCAAAACCTTCTCTACTTGTAGCCTTAAGAAATCTCGCAGGGATGATCTGATCTGTATCTATATTTTCCGTTGGCAGAGGTATTCCCCTGGAGGAAAATTCAGCATTTTGCTGAAATACCGATTTTATGTCCAATTGCGTGGTGTTCATTGATAAGTTTTTCATGCTTGATTAGTTATAAAGGGCTAAGAACCTTCTTACGTCGGTGATTTCTCCTGTAATAGCAGCAGCAGCAGCGGTCATCGGACTTACAAGCATGGTTCTTGCTCTAGGCCCCTGCCTGCCTTCGAAGTTTCTGTTGGAAGTAGACAGGCATAATTTTCCTGGAGGAATTTTATCTTCATTCATGGCCAGGCAGGCCGAACAACCAGGCTGTCTCAGCATGAACCCTGCTTCTTCAAAGATTTTATCCAATCCTTCAGCGATGGCTTGCTTTTGAACCTTTTGAGATCCTGGAACCACCCAAACCGTAACATTTTCAGCCTTATGCTTCCCCTTCACTATTTCAGCGACTTTTCTTAGGTCTTCTATTCTGGAATTTGTACAGCTACCAATGAATATATAATCCAGTTTTTTACCCAATAACAGTTCACCTTCTTTGATTCCCATGTAGGACAAAGCCTGCTCCCAATTTTCCCTCTCAGCAGTTGTACCTCCTTCGAAAGTCGGAACATTCTTATTGA
This sequence comes from Bacteroidia bacterium, assembly GCA_022760475.1. Lineage (GTDB taxonomy): Bacteria > Bacteroidota > Bacteroidia > J057 > J057 > JALEFZ01. The sequence continues at coordinate 23,192 of JALEFZ010000027.1, forward strand.
TATTCATTCCCATTCCTGGATTTGTACCATAGGTAATCATGGGTTCAATATCCTTGGCATGGATATGGATCTCTTCATCAAATGATGCATCCTTTTCAGAATATAGTTCCATCCACTCTACCACAGCCTTGTCAAAATCATCAGCTTGTTGAGCAAATTCCTTCCCCTTCAAGTAGTTAAATGTAACCTCATCAGGTGCGATGAGTCCCCCCCTAGCCCCCATTTCAATGCTCATATTGCAGATGGTCATTCGGGCTTCCATTGATAAAGCTCGAATGGCCGAGCCTGCATACTCAACAAAGTATCCCGTAGCTCCACTCGCGGAAATCTTTGAGATGATATGGAGGATGATGTCCTTCGAAGATACTCCTTCTTCTAATTCACCCTCGATGTTGATCCTCATCTGCTTGGGTTTGTTTTGAAGCAAACACTGAGTGGCCAATACCATCTCGACCTCACTGGTCCCTATCCCAAAGGCAATTGTCCCGAAAGCACCATGGGTACTGGTGTGGCTGTCTCCACAAACGATGGTCATACCCGGCTGTGTCATCCCCAACTCAGGACCGATTACGTGAACAATTCCCTGATTTTCATGGCCAAGGCCATAAAGATCAATTTGATGCTCTTCGCAATTCTTCTCCAGCATGGCGACCTGCTTCCTTGAAAGGACATCCTTGATAGGCAAATGCTGGTTAAGGGTCGGCACATTATGATCAGCCGTAGCCAATACCTTCTGAGGTCTGGCGACTTTGATTCCCCTTTTGTTTAAGCCAGCAAAGGCCTGCGGGCTGGTCACCTCATGTATGAGGTGTCGATCGATATAAAATACAGTGGGACCATTCGGAATTTCTTTGACCACATGGTTTTCCCAAATCTTATCAAAAAGCGTCTTTGAAGACATAGGTATTTTTCTTTCTAATTTTTTGAGTTTGGATCAATAGGAAAAAGTTTGAAGGTATTGTCTGGCCAAAACTTTCAAGTCGCGGTCATAGACCTCCTTACAGGTATCTGCCAATTGAAGGAATTTTTCATAGAGATTATCCAGTTGATCTCTTGTAACCTCAATTCCCAGATTTCTAAATCGGTATGCCAATGCTGACCTTCCACTCCTTGCCGTAAGGATAATCTTGGATGAATCAGCTCCTACCTCAGATGGATCAATGATTTCATAGGTAGTGGCTTCCTTTAGAAAACCATCCTGGTGAATTCCTGAAGAATGCGCAAAAGCATTGCTACCCACAATTGCCTTATTTGGCTGGACCGGCATACGCATGGTATCTGACACATGCTGACTCAGCTCATTGAGCATTTCACTGCGAACCTCCGTAAAAAGTCCTAGGTGTTTATGCTTCTTTACAATCATCACAATTTCTTCCAAAGAAGCATTTCCTGCTCGCTCCCCCAAACCATTGATGGTACACTCTACCTGTCTGGCTCCAGCGATGAGACCAGCAATTGAATTCGCAGTGGAAAGTCCAAGATCATCATGGCAATGGCATGAAATGATGGCCTTGTCAATGTTGGGTACATTGTTCATCAGGTAAGCAACTTTCTCTCCATACTGATAGGGAAGGCAATAACCTGTGGTATCAGGAATATTGATGATGGTGGCACCCGCATCGATCACAGCCTCTACTACCCTGGCAAGGTATTCATTGTCTGTCCTTCCAGCATCCTCTGCATAAAACTCTACCTCGCTGGCAAGGTCCTTCGCCCACCTTACACACTGGATTGCTCGTTGAAGGATATCTTCTCTATTGGAATTAAACTTACCCCTGATGTGGATATCAGATGTTCCGATTCCAGTATGTATCCTTGAATTTTTGGCATGGGCCAATGCTTGCCCTGCAACTTCTATGTCATTTTTAACAGCTCTTGCCAGACCGCAAACTGTTGCATCCTGAATAACACCAGAAATTTCCCTGACACTTATAAAATCACCTGGAGAAGAAACAGGAAATCCCGCCTCAATGATGTCTACCCCCAGTTTCTCAATAAGCAATGCCAGTTTTGTTTTTTCTGTGGTATTGAGCTTACAACCCGGTACTTGCTCACCATCCCTCAATGTGGTATCGAAGATAAAAACTTTACTATCAGACATAGACAAATTGATTATTTTTTTATCGAATCCTTAGATTTATTGCACAATCCAAAATAGTATGAGGAGATTTTTTAAATTGTGTGAATGACAAAGAATGCATTATTCAGATATTTATGAATTTTAATTTAGGCCTAAACTACTATGAGCAAATGAAGCCATAGCCTTTTAAAATACTTATTATCAGAATCTTACCTAGCTTGTTTTTACGATGTCCAACCGAAAAAAAGAGGAAGTATTTCAGTTAATCAAATCTCTGGAAAAAGGGGAAAAAAGGAATTTCAAACTGTTTGTTAAAAGGAATTCAGGAAACCAGGAATTGAAGATTATCAGACTCTTCGACCGCTTGGATAAAATGGAGGTTTACAATGAAGATCTGTTGCTAAAGCAGGAAAAGAGCCTGAAGAAAGCTCAACTATCCAACCTAAAAGCCCATTTATATAAGCAGATCCTTAGCAGCCTTAGGGTGATGCAGGATGGGAAGGACATTGAAAATGAGCTCCACCGACAGCTAGAGTATGCCAAAATCCTGTATGGAAAAGGTCTCATAAACCTAAGCCTACGGGTATTGACCAAAATCAAAGAAGTCGCCAAGTCCTATCACCAGCTTAGTTTTTTACTTCAAATATTAATCTTTGAAAAGAAGATTGAGTTGCTACATATCACCCGTTCTTCACCTGACAGAGCGATTTTATTGAGCCGGGAGATTGAAGAAAACTGTGAAAAAATTCTCAAAATTGAGGAGCTCTCCAATCTCTCTCTTCTGATGTATGATCGATATATCAAGAATGGCTTTTCCAGAAATGAAGAAGAATACCAGGAAATCAGGAGTTTTTTTCAGGAATCCCTACCACCTGATGCACACCTGATTCGCAGTTTTTTTGGACGGCTTTATTTATACCAATCCTTTGTCTGGTATGCCTATATCCAGCAGGATTTCCTCATGTACTATCGCTATGCAAGAAAATGGGTAGATCTTTTTAAAGAAGATCCTAAAATGATTGAGATTGAATCAAACTTCTACTTGAAAGGAATTCATAACCTTCTACAAGCTCTATTCTACAATGGCCATACCCAAAAATTTGAATACTGGCTCGACAAGCTGTTTGTACTTTCCATGGAACCAGGACATGATTTTAGTCCCAATAATGACATTCAGGCCTTCATCTACCTCCACCTTTCCAGGATCAATCAACACTTTTTAAAAGGAACCTTTATCGAAGGACTTGAATCAGTTCCAGCTATTGAAGCCTTTCTGGAAGAATACAGCATACAAATTGACCCCCACAGGAAGCTTCTTTTTCACTATAAAATTGCCTCACTCTATTTTGGAGCTGCTGATTTTTCCAAATGCATAGAATACCTCAACAAAATCATCAATTGGAATTGGAGCCTCCGGGATGATTTACAATGTTATGCTCGCCTACTCCACTTGATTTCTCACTACGAATTGGGACATTTTGATATACTTGATTCGCTGGCAAAGTCAGCCTACAGGTACATGGCAAAAATGAAAAACCTCAACATTGTAGAAAAAGAGATATTCGAGTTTATTAGGAATTCATTTAAGTATTACCCTGAAGAATTTCCAATTGCTTTCCAGAATTTGTTGGATAAACTCAAGCAGCATGAAGGGAATCCTCAGGCCAAGAGGGCGTTCAATTACCTGGATTTTATTTCGTGGTTGGAAAGCAAGCTGCAGGATCGGCCTGTGCAAGAAGTCATTCAGGAAAAATATCACAAACGAATGGAAAGTTTGTAATCAGCGTTTTTTAGGGCAAGTACACCTCTTTTTCATTTTCACAAAATGATAATTCAACCAGATTCCGGCTGTAATTCCGCCTATGTTTTGTTGGAACGCATAAGCCGGCAACTCATTTTGATTGGTAACTCCCGAAGTGTAATTCGGTCTCTGGTAATAGAGATTCCCTTCAATACCCATTGACAGTTTGGTATTGATGAAATAACTATATCCAAGTGCAAAAGCAGCACCTAGAGACTGGAAGTTAAAGGCGTTGATGGGTCCATTTGGTGCTTCAAGATTTTGAGTTTCGCCGTAGTTGAAAAATAGCTCAGGCCCAAAGGAAATTTGATGGGGACCATTGTGATATTTACGCTCATAACCCAACTGTAGCTGGCGCTCGACCCGGGTAGCGACTAAATCTGTTCCTTCTTCCTGGAGATTGGCCTTTCTATTGTAATAATTTAACCTGAAGCCATCTGTGAGGGAATAATGATAGGTATAACGAAAGCCATTAACCGCCTGGGCTGAAAACGGCAAACTGCCCTGATAGTCTCCCCTTCCAAGGAAAGGAAAAACCGCATCAACAGATCCGAGTTGAAGGCTTAATTCATGGGATTGGGGCTTGTATTTTGCCCTTTGAGCTTGGGCTTGAAAGAATCCAAACAATACGAATAACAAAACAATCACTACATTCCTCTTCATGATCAATAGTTTTTTGTAAAGATCTTTCTAAAAATAAGTTTTTTCTGGTTTGGTGGGTTTGGACCGCCTTCATGATTATTACAGGAAACATTGTACATCCCCTACCCAATTGACAACAAAATTAATTTAATTTGCTTAGACTGAATAAAAAAGCAGATGTTGGTTCTGACTTAACGGATTAGATATGAAGATGATAAGAATTTGGGGCTTAATGCTGTTCTTATGCGTATTGGTTGGGCAAAAGCTGTCCGCCCAAATTTCAATTAGCTGGATTCAACTGGGTCAAATCTCCTTTGAATTAACTGAAGATCAAGGAAATAGTTTCCCATATCCGAGTCCAAAGTTTCCACAAAGTATACAGGACTTAAATGGAAAAGAGGTAATCATTAAAGGCTACATGATACCCATGAACATCGAAGGGACTGAATATGCCATTTCTGCTTATCCCAACTCAGCCTGCTTTTTTTGTGGTGCAGCCGGACAGGAATCTGTCATGCGCTTAGAAGTAAAAGACTCCAGGGCAAGATATGGAGTAGATGAGTACAGGACATTCAAGGGAAAATTAAAGCTGAATCACCTTCCAAATGACCTTCTCTACATTATGACAGAGGCGGTAGAGGTAAAATAAGATTCAAAAATTTCCATATACCATTTGCAAACATCGAGTTAAATTAATTTTCATGGCAGAAGTAAAGATCGGAATCATCAATGTCTCAGACAGGGCCAGTGCAGGCATCTATGAAGATATCCCTGGAAAAGAGATTGAAAAAACCTTGAGAGAATACCTGAAGAATGACTGGGAAAAGATTTATGCAGTCATTCCGGATGAACAAGATCAGATTTCAGCTGCGATGATCCGAATGGCCGATGAGGAAAATTGCTGTCTGGTCGTTACATCGGGAGGGACAGGGCCAGCTCCCAGAGATGTAACACCTGAGGCGACGGAGGCTGTATGCGAAAAGATGATGCCAGGCTTTGGTGAATTGATGAGGCAAGAAAGCCTAAAATATGTACCTACAGCCATCCTTTCAAGGCAAACTGCCGGAATCCGTGGAACTTGCCTCATTGTAAACCTTCCGGGTAAGCCCAAGGCGATCAGAGAATGTCTGGATGCTGTTTTTCCTGCTATTCCTTATTGTATAGACCTAATCGGAGGTCCACGGCTGGAAACAAACGAAAATATAATCAAGGCATTTAGACCCAAAGGTAAATAATCCTATATTGCCCTTGGACTAAATTCCATACATATACACGACCTATGAAAACCGTTTTTGAAACAAACCGGGAAAGATCCCTGCTTGCGATAAATTTCCTATGGGCCAACCTCGGACTTGGAGTTATCTTATTCTTCCTACCTCTTTATACCAAATCCCTTGACCCTACCGAACAATGGGATACTTATGTCAATTCTATTGAATTAGATAGTGTGCTCATCTTATTTTCTTTTCCCTTGATGATTATCACTGCTGTTTTCTTTGTGCGTTGGATGTATTCTACCTATGATTTACTGATAAGTCATGGAGGGCATATTACCTTTACTCGAAGACAGCTCGGCTGGGCATTTTTCATCCCAATCATTAATCTTTTCAGGCCTTACCAAATCATAGTCCAATTTTGGGAAGAGTATGGCAGAATAATGAGAAAAACAGACTCGGAAAACCAATACTACCAGGGTGTTGGGAAGGCAATAGTAGGATGGTGGTGGTTTGCGTATATAGTTCGAGGAGTTATAGATCGGGCTTTTAATTACATTTCTGAAGAGGATATGGAGGGTCTCCTTAATTTAGGAATTGCATTCGCAGTCGCTAAAATTATATCAGCTTACCTTATTATCAGAATTATTAATCAAATGCTTAGCTGGCAACAGGACCTAGAAGTGATTTCCTCCATAGATCATATCTATGGAGATCAAGAAGAAGGTCAGGAGAATTCATAATTAAGTGAACCG
>JALEFZ010000028.1 GCA_022760475.1 Bacteroidia bacterium
AGGCGACAAAGATGTATGGCCTTATGCTATTTATCCTACAAATACAGGTGGCTTTGTGGTCTCAGGAGTTCTCTATAGGCTAGCAAACCTAGGTAACCCAATTTATACCGGAGGCTTTCTTATGAATGTGGATGTCAATGGCAACGTTCTGTGGACACATTCATTTGTAGATCCAGTTAATTTTTCCAATCCAAACCATGCGAAGATATTCTATGACCTCACCACAGATGGGCAAGACATCTACGTTGTGGGTTTGAATAGAGACCCTTCCTTATCGGGTTCTGTTTCGGAGCATCCCATGGTTGCCAAATTTGACCCTTCAGGAAATTTTCTTTGGGGAGAAATTCATGGAAGCTTATTGCGTAACAGATCCTACAAATCAATTTTCCAATCTTCAATCAATCCGGATCTTTATTTTTCAGGCTTTGATCATTGGGGTCCTGCCAACTCAAGGCTAATGATGACACGTATGCCAATCACAGGATCTACAGGGAATGGAACTTGTCAAGTTAGTTTCCAACTCACTCGACTCGTAGAAATAACTGATCAAACTTCTGTTTCTGTCAATACTTCAAAGGTAAACCTAAGTATAAATACAAACTACCAAAGAGGATTTTCACTTATTGACCATGCTGATTGTTCTACCCCAAACTTAAGGAAAGCAAGTACCCTTACAATTAAATCCAGCTCCAAAGAGCTGAGAATTTACCCCAATCCAGCTTCCCAAAAGCTGAACTTTCAAATGGATGAATCAAGCATTCGAAGCATCAAGTTATTTGATACACAAGGAAAATTGGTCAAATCCTATTTGCCTGTGTCAAAAAACAATTTTGTGGCCCTGGATGTATCCAAACTTCCCAAAGGGCTGTATATGGTTGAGGTAACAAATGAAGATAAAATCTTGCATAGCAAGGTACTCATCGAATAAATAAACCTTATTAAATCAGTTGGAGGGAGACTTTTCCTCCAACTAAAATTTTTACACACACGCCTTATTCTATTTCATAAATAAGTATTTTCATGAATAAAAAATCATTTCCAAGGCTCTTTGTGATTGCCTTAATCAATCGAATACTTTCTGATTTGCCATTCCTCACAGGCAAGCCTTATGATAATTTGGAAAAAACCACCACTGAATCTTAGCCCATAGCTTTTCTAAATGAACTAGGTGTCATTCCTTTCTTTTTTAAAAAGATCCTGTTAAACAAAGTTTGGCTTTGGAAACCTGACAAAAAAGCGATATCAGACATGCTCAATTTTCTTTTGTCCATCAGCAAGTTACAAGCCTTACCTATGCGAAGGTCATTTATGTAGTCTGAAAGGGATTGTCCGGTTGATTTTTTAAAAAATCGGCAGAATGAAGTTGGATTCATCGATGCCAATTGTGCAACTTGATCCAACTTGATAGGGTTCATAAATTGTTCGTGCACAAACCTACATACATCCAGTATCCGCTTTTCAGTGGCATGATTCAAGGGAGTAATGTAAGCTTGAGAAGCAAGTAGTTTGAACTCTTGTTCCCGCCCCAAATAGTCTAATAAGGTCAAGAAAAGCCTGTAACGATCGAATTCTCTTGCACCCAACATTTCTAACAATAATTTAGATGCCTCCACCCTCATCTCCTTCCCTATTTCAATGCCCCTACCCGAGTGCATCAAGAGATTACGGATGGATTTCATTTCCTGAGAAAGTATAAGGTTATCAGGAAAAACGGATGGATGAAATTGGAGGACTGCAACCTGCATCATCTCCGATGACTTATTAAAATCATCATCTGAAATCCAGGTATGAGGTAGATTTGATCCCATAAAAATAAAATCTTCCGACTCGAATGCATTCATGTTATCCCCTACCAATCGTGTCCCCCTTCCATTCTGGATGAATGTAATTTCCAATTCAGGATGATAGTGCCAATGGAACCCAAAATCTGGCACCTCTAAATAGAAGGCTCGAACCAAATTGTTCTGTGCCTCAAAACCCAAATGTTGATAAGCGGCAGAGTGTAGCATTTATTTTGCGAATTAACGAATCAATTTACAAATTCAAAGCAAATATAGTGCTTATCTTGGATAAGATCGGCCTAGTTAATCATTTCGAAAGCGAGTAATTTTATATCAAGAATTTTTCCTACTACAATAATCTCGCAGAATGTATGCTTAGGAAGCAATCAATTTGGGTAATTTTGACTACCACTTTTTGGGGAACTATCATATTATTTGGTTGTTCTTCTCCTCAAAGCAATTTACTACGTCTATCAAGTTGGGTCTCAAGTCCCAGTGAGACCGAATTGTTCAAAGCTACCCTGGATGATTTTCGAAGGCAAAAGCCTGATTTAGCTTTTAAATATGAACCTATTCCGGGAAATTATTCAGAAAAACTTCAGCTCATGCTGGGGACCCGTACCGCCCCTGATATCTTTTTTTTAAAAGGTATGACGGCTCCCTCTTACATGAGTTTTGGGATTTTGAATCCCTTGGACGACTTGATCAGTCAAAGTCCAAATTTTGACTTGGATGACTTCTATCCTTTTGCTCTGGAAGCCTTTCAATATGAGGGAAAACAGTATGGCTTACCAAAGGATTTTAACCCGTATGTATTATTTTACAATAAAAAGTTATTCCGCGACCAAGGAATAGATAGTTTTCCAAGCAATTGGCAAGAACTGGAAATGATGTCACGGCAGTTGACACTGGATCAAGATCAGGATGGCAAGACAGACCAATATGGTTTCATAGTTGAGCCTTCAATCGAAATGGTGATGCCTTTTGTATATCAAAATGGCGGTAATTTTCAGAACCCTGACGGGAGTCTTGGCATTACGGATGAGCCCTTTATTGAGGCACTGAAATTTTACCACGGTTTATATAAAAATGGTATTGCCACTATGGCCCAGGACCAGGGTGTTGCCTGGAATGGTGATGCTTTTGGTCGCGGTATCTGTGCCATGGCTATTTCAAGCGGGTGGCTTATTCCTTTTCTCAAAGACAATTACCCCGATTTGGAATATGGCATATTGCCTTTGCCCATGGGAAAACAAAAAGCTACCGTCGCATTTACCACTGCTTATTCTATGCCTAAAGCTACCAAGTATGAAAATGAAGCATGGGAGATCGTGAATTACCTTGTTGGAAAAGATGGTATGGAATCCTGGACAAAAACAGGGATCGCTATGCCTACACGCAAAAGTGTAGCGAAGGCCAATGGCTTCCATGACCATCCCACATTCAAGGTCTTCATGGAAAGTGCTGAATTTGCCAGGCCATTCCAGGTTCAATATAGCGAACGGGGATTTGAAGAGGTGGTAGTTGCACTACAGGCTATTTTCTACACTGAGAAAGAGCCCAGGAAGGCCATGGAAGACATTGAAGCACAAATAAAAAAGTATCGTTTGGTAGGGAGCAAATAAGAATGGTCCAATGAAATTATCTTCTAAACAAAAACAGCAGGCCCGGACAGCATATCTATTCATCGCTTTTCCATTGGTCATTTTTGGGGTGTTTACCTTTTTCCCCATCCTATTTGCCTTCTTCATCAGTTTCTTTGACTGGAATCTGCTTATACACGACAAGCCTTTTGTCGGTCTGGCCAACTATTTTGAACTGTTCCAAGACAGGGTCTTCCTAATTTCCATCAAGAATACAATCGTATACACCATCGGTGTGGTACCTATTCAGACCCTTTTGGCTCTGGTTTTGGCTTTCATCATGAACCAAAAACTTAAAGGAAGGGCCTTTTTCCGCCTGGCCTTTTACTTGCCAGCGGTAACTTCCTCTGTAGTAACATCCATCATCTTTGTTTGGATTTATTCTAAGCCAGGGCTGTTAAACTACCTCCTTTCACTCATTGGAATAGAAGGGACTGATTGGCTGACCAATCCAGGTACTGCCCTCTTTGCGATCATGGCACTTAATATCTGGACTACCTCAGGATATTTCATGATATCCTTCCTGGCAGGTCTTCAATCGATTCCGCAATCGTTATATGAAGCGGCCAAAATTGATGGTGCCAATGCATGGCAACAGTTTTGGAAGATCACAGTTCCCATGGTTCGTCCAGTAACTTACTTTGTGATAGTCCTGGGATTGATAGGCTGTTTTCAGGTCTTTGATCAAATCTATGTAATGTCGGCGGGAGGCCCGGTAAATTCTACCACCACTATGTCTTACTTTACTTATAACAATTCCTTCAAATTTTTTAGACTGGGTTATGGTGCTGCATCTGCCATCATTTTGGCCTTCATCATATTTGGGGCTACCTGGTTACAAAAAAAGTATTTGCCTTCAGAGGCTTATTAATTCAAGGGTCTGTTTAATAAAGTCTGAAACATGAAAGAGCTAAAAATACAACGCATATTATTCTACGGATTGTTGTTGCTAATGACAATCATCTACATGGGGCCATTCCTGTTTTCACTTTCTATATCTTTTAATGCTGAACAGGATGTATTTAGTTGGCCTATCAAATTGATTCCAGAAAAATGGACCCTTGCAAACTACCAGCGTGTCTGGCAAGACCTTCCATTTGGTCAATGGTTGTTCAATAGTGTGGCGATCACCCTTATACAAACCCTGACCAATGTCTTTTTTGCCTCTCTGGCTGGTTTTGCATTTGCGCGACTCGAATTTCCCGGAAAAAATATCATTTTTTCCGTTCTACTTGCAAGCCTGATGATCCCAGGGATTATTCTACTGGTACCCAAGTTTATCATACTCAATGAATTTCACATGATAAACACCTATGCAGGTCTTACCTTGCCAGGATTGGTTACTGTGGTAAATATCTTCTTGATGAAACAGTTTTTTGAGACCATTCCAAAAGACCTAGAAGAAGCTGCTTTGATAGATGGATGTTCTTATTTTAGGATATTTTGGCAAATATTCCTTCCAGTATCAAAACCTGCTTTGGCAGCAGTGGCCATTTATACCTTCCAGGGATCATGGAATGAATTCATGTGGCCGGTTATTGTTACCACCACAAGAGAAATGTTTACCCTTCCAGTCGGAATGGCATTTCTAAAAAACGAATTTTCTGTGCAATGGCCTTTGTTGATGGCAGGAACCATTCTTATCTCACTACCAACTCTGGCTATTTTCTTGATATTCCAAAAATATTTTGTTCAAGGGGTGGCCTCAGCAGGCTTAAAAGAATAACCCTAATCTAAACTGGCTAACAAAAATTCTAACTCATGGCAAATGTCAAATTAAAACAGCTAAAAAAAGTCTATGGTAAGGATGTGATTGCCATAAAAGGAGCAGACGTATCTATCAAAGACAAGGAGTTCGTAGTGCTGGTAGGCCCATCAGGTTGTGGAAAGTCAACCCTTTTACGAATGATAGCTGGCTTGGAAGAAATTTCTGAAGGAGAGTTGTTCATAGATGAGGAAAAAGTCAATGACCTATCACCCAAAGACAGAGATATTGCCATGGTATTTCAAAACTATGCCCTTTACCCTCATATGACGGTTTTTGATAATATGGCCTTCGGTCTAAAATTGCGGAAGCACAAAAAGGAGGACATTAAAAGACGGGTTGAGGAAGCAGCAGAAATCCTTGGTTTGAGCGAATACCTCCAGCGAAAACCCAAAGAAATGTCAGGGGGGCAGCGTCAACGGGTAGCCATTGGCAGGGCCTTGGTGAGGCAGCCCAAAGTGTTCCTCTTTGACGAACCTCTATCCAACCTTGATGCAAAGCTGAGGGTTCAAATGAGAATTGAAATAAAACGTCTTCACAAGCAGCTTGAAGCTACCATGATTTATGTTACACATGATCAAATCGAAGCCATGACCATGGGTGATAAGATCGTCGTTCTCAAAGATGGCTATGTGCAACAAGTAGACTCTCCAATGAACCTGTTCAACAATCCCGCCAATAAATTTGTAGCAGGCTTCATAGGTAGTCCTGCAATGAACTTTCTGGAGGGGCGCATTGAAAAGTCGAATGAACTGGAATTTGTATCAGGTTTAGTCAGGTTTGGAATACCGGAAAAGCTTGGATTGCATGAGAAACTAAAACCCTACATAGGGAAGAGCCTCATCTTTGGTTTCAGGCCTGAATACCTATACGACAAAGAGAAAGAGAACTCTAAAGAACTCAGCGTAGACATGGACATCATCCTGGATGTAACTGAGCCTGTGGGCAGTGAGTCTTTCAATTACTTCCATTTTGAAGGTCAGGAAGATAAGACTTTTTGCTTTAGGAGCGATTCAGTTTACCAGTACCAAGGAAATGAAAAGATAAAGGTAGGTTTGGACATTAATCGCCTAAGATTTTTTGACAAAAAAACAGAAATAAGGATTGCATAAACAATGAGTGAAACGGTAAAGGAAAATGATTTAAAGGCCATGGAAGCTGCTTCTTGGTCTATCAGAGCCAATCAATTTGATCAGAGCATATATTACGGCGCAATGGTGGCCAATGGATTCATCGGCATTGTAAGTGACTTAAAGCCAATGGCAGTGAAGGAGGTAGTGTTAAATGGTGTATACGATCGCTATCAAAGAGGAAGGGTCAGCAATATTTTAAAAGGGATAAACCCCTTCAACCTAAGGCTGGATGTAGATGGGCGTAACCAGGGTATGGCTGAATTAATTCAATATGAACAGGTTTTGAACATGAAGCAGGCCAGTTTTAACAGCCATATGGAAGGAGAAAAGTGCAAAGTCAACTATGAACTAATGGCACTCAGACATTTGCCTTTCTGCTCAATGTTGTCCATTGAAGTTCAGGCCAAACAAGATTTGGAGTTTACCCTTTTCAATGAAATTGAATCTCCTGATCATCTCAGAGATGTTCGCAACTATTTCAGTGAAATTGATCGCCCTCATGTAAAAATCCCTTTGCTTAGCACAGTTGCGAAAAGTCCCTCAGGTAGAATTAGTCTTGCTGCTTCAAATAGCTATATTTTTGAAGAAGCTCACGGTGAGGAACCTGATTTGATTCATGAGGATTGGGATTTTAACCGTCACTTGGTAAAATTCTCCAAGAAACTTCATGAAGGACAAACTTATCGATTTACGATTGTGGTTTCAATTTGTACCACAGTCCAAACGGCAGATCCTCAGAATGAAGCTGAAAGGCTTAGCATCTACGCGAAAATGGAAGGACGAGACCGTCTACTTCATAGACATCTCGAAGCCTGGAAGAAACTTTGGAAAAGTGACATTCAACTGGATGGTGATCCTCAGGTTCAACTCGAGATTCGCTTAATGCTTTACTATCTCTACTCTTCAGTTAGGGCAGGTACTGCCTTGAGCTTATCACCTGTAGGTCTATCAGGCCTCGGGTATAACGGACATGTTTTCTGGGACACCGAATTGTGGATGTACCCTGCCCTGCTGGTTATGCATCCCGAAATCGCCAAATCTATTCTGGATTACCGTTTCGACAGAATAGAGGCTGCGCGAAAGAATGCATTCAAGCATGGTTTCAAGGGGTTGATGTTTCCATGGGAAAGTGCAGATGATGGAAGTGAACAAACACCTGTTTGGGCATTAACAGGTCCATTCCAACAACACATCACGGCCTGTGTGGCCTGGGCTTTTTGGAAATATTTCCAACTAACACAAGATAAGACATGGCTTAGAGAAAAGGGATACATAGTTCTAAAAGGTTCGGCAGAATTTTGGTGTAGCAGGGTAGAACGCAATGGTCCAGGCAATTATGACATCAAAAATGTGATTGGTGCTAATGAATTTGAGGAAAACATAGACAACAACGCCTTTACAAATGGTATAGTCAAGACTGTCCTTCAATTTGCCACCGAAGCTGCAGAAATCCTTGGTTTGGAAGCAGATCCTGACTGGCTTCATGTGGCAGAGAACATCCCCATACTACAATTTGAAGATGGAACTACCAAAGAAAATGCAACCTACGATGGGGCTGAAATAAAACAGGCAGATGTAAACCTCCTTGCCTTCCCGCTGGATTTGATCTCCGAAGAAGAGCAAATACTGAAGGATCTCAATTTCTACGAACCCAGGATGTCCCCCGAAGGCCCAGCAATGGGCTTTGCTACATTGGCGACTCTTAGGGCAAAAATGGGCGAATGGGATAGGGCATATGAAATATTCATTCGAAGTTATCGCTCCAATGGATTACCTCCCTTCGGCCTGATGGCAGAATGCGCAGATGGCAAGGGAGTTAGCCCTTATTTCGTAACCGGAGCGGGAGGAGCTTTACAAGCTGTATTATTTGGATTCCTCAACTTGACCCTAGATCAGCATGGCTTGAAACAAGGTGAACCCAGGCTTCCAAAGAAGGTTAAGCAATTTAAATTGACATTAGAACACGATTTTCTGAATAAGACCTAGACTGAAGTTGAAAAGAGAAATATACCGCCCCATTTTCCATTTTACGCCAATGCGCAACTGGATGAATGATCCCAATGGCCTCATTTACCTCAATGGGTTTTATCATTTGTTTTACCAATACAACCCAGATGGAGACCAGTGGGGCAATATTTCATGGGGGCATGCCCGAAGTAAGAATCTCATGGATTGGGAAGAATTACCAGTGGCTATTCCTTGCACTCAAGGTGAGATGATTTTTTCGGGCTGTACACTTATTGACGAACAAAATAGAGCTGGCTTTGGGCAAAATGCCCTTATAGCCATCTATACTTCATTTGAATATGAAATCAAAGACGGAGGGGAAATGATTGCCCTTGCTCAGCATCAAAGTTTGGCTTTTAGTCATGATGAAGGGCTTTCATTTACGAAATATGAAGGAAATCCCATTTTGGATATAGGGTCTGTGGACTTTAGAGATCCTAAGGTAATTTGGCATGAACCGACATCCTCCTGGGTCATGTTAGTCAGCCTCGCGGATCAACATAAAATCGCATTTTACCGATCGAAAAGCCTGATAAAATGGCAAAAGTCTGGTGAATTTGGTCCTGCTGGTAACACAGATGCAGTTTGGGAATGTCCAGATTTGTTTTGGATAAAGGAAGAGGGTAAGGAAAGTGGAAAATGGATTCTAACAATATCTGCGGGGAGTCCTCATCCTAATTATTTGGGTATGCAATCTTTCATTGGAGAGTTTGATGGCCACACTTTTATTCCAGACAAAGATCTTGCTCCTGCCTACTTGGATTATGGAAAGGACTATTACGCAGGAATTACCTTTAGCAACACCGGGAATCAGCATTATGCTATAATGATGGCATGGCTGAGCAACCACATTTATGCCAGGTTTCAACCCACCTCTCCATGGCGGGGAGCCATGTCATTCCCTAGGAGAATGACCCTTGCGAATCAAGACGGAAAACTCTACCTAAAACAAAGCCCACATCTTTCCTTGGAGGAAAAGGGAAAAAAGATAGAAATCACCTTTCCTACTCAGCTAAAAAACGATTCCTATACACTCCCATTTCATAGCCAATCCTTTGAACTAATACTTGAAATAGAGAGCTTAGGGGCTAAGGAATTTGGATTACGCTGCTTTGAAGGTAGTGGAAGGCACTGTCAATTGGCCTATCGAATAGAAGAAGAGGAATTTTACATAGACAGAACAAACAGTGGGCAAACAGATTTCTTTGATGGATTTGCTTCCACCGAATCATGCCAAATTCAGTTACGGAAGGCATGTCTCCACCTTCATCTCTTGGTAGACC
Source organism: Bacteroidia bacterium (assembly GCA_022760475.1). Taxonomy (GTDB): domain Bacteria; phylum Bacteroidota; class Bacteroidia; order J057; family J057; genus JALEFZ01. The sequence continues at coordinate 9,613 of JALEFZ010000028.1, forward strand.
GATCTATTATAGAAGTATTCTTAAACGATGGAGAACGGCTTATGACCCAACGGGTCTTCCCTTTACCCCAAGGTATTGGAATTTCTATCTTCGCTCTTGGAGGAGATATTTGCATCAGAAATCTGCAGGTACTTGATATGCAAAGTTTCAGGTGATCTTCTTAGGACTGAATATAACTCCTTAATTATCAGAACTAAACCCAATCAATTTTTATTAATATAGAATCTGATAGCGTGAAAATGGGAATAAGCGAGTACTTCACTTAGGCCAGTTACAGGCTTGTTGATATAAGCAAAAAAAAACGGCTTCTACGTTTTGTAGAAGCCGTTTGGTACACTCGGAAGGGATTTGGACAATGTCAATAAAAAGCCTTTGCTACGCGTTAGAGCCTACAAAACAGCTTGGCGATAACTTGGCGACCTTCTTTAGGCGATTAAAAAATAACTGAAATTTCAAAGAAAATGGATATTTTTTCCCTGTTTTGAGGGTAATAAAAGTGCGATTCTGGTCAATGGAGGAGCCTTCAGTAAATTCTTTTTTTTCACAAAAGAGAGAATATATATGGAATAATCCAGGTGCATTACAAATATAAAACCTCGTTCATTATATAACGGGCGAAAGTTTGCCCCATTTTAGCGGATAGGGTGTTTACCATAAGCTCAAATAACCATGATTCTTGAGGCTGAATCGAGAAGGATGTTTTTAAGCTCATTTCTTTCTATCCCTTTGGTAAATTTCAAAATGAAAAATCCTATATTTCGTTAAGTATATATCAAAGATGATAAAGATATCCGAAATAGTCCTAATAAAGAAAATAGAAAATGGCCACCAAATCATTCCTTCAATCGATCAGGACAGCTTTAGAAAATGATGATATTCCTGATGCCCTCAAAGCATTGCAGGCCCTTCTTGAACATACTCCCAAACTCAATGAAGTCCTGCATCAATCTGGTAGATATGCTGATATTACCAAACAAATTCGTTTGGGAACCATCAGCTTTGAAGAGGCAAAGCTGAGTAAAAACCAAATCCGAAAGGCTATCCTGGATTTGGTTTCAGAAATAGATTCTCAAAGCCAGAAAACTGACATACGCAAAGAGCTGGAATCAGCTATCTCTGTTGTAAATAGCAAAAATACCCTTATCAATTCCCCCATTTCTGCAGGAGGAAATGTGCAAATAGGAGACAACGTCCAAACAGAAAGCACAACCAGCCGAAGGCTTAGAATCTTCCTTTTTGTTTTGGTTCCACTACTGGCCATTTCAGTTGCTTTTTTCTGGTACAACAACCAGGTACTGAACCAGGATCTCAGCCTAAAAGTCCGCATTCGAAACCAAACTCCCAGTGAGTTCCTGCCTGATCCCAAGGGAAAACTCACCCTGTACTTCGGCTCCGATACAAAAACCAAAGAACAACAAGAAAAGGAAGTCATCTTTGATGCCATCCCCGGAAAAGTCAGGGGGAAGGAAATAAGGCTTGAGTACCTGGCCCCTGGTTTTGTGAGCCTAGATACCTCATTTGTACTGCGCACCCAATCGGTTGACATCCCGGTCTATAGAAACGATTACTACTCCCGTCTGCAAGGAAGCATCTTTGAACCTGCCCGGAAAGAAAACAGCCCAGATCTGCCTGTCGAGGGAGCCTTGGTACAAATAGATGGATGCTGCGAAGCCATGACCGATCAATTGGGTCAGTTCAGGATCGATATTCCCTTTGAGTTTCAGAAAAAGAAACAAAGGATTTTGATAAAAAAAGCGGGCTATTACCCAAAGGATTACACAAGCCCCATCATAAAAGGAGAAACACTCGAAGATATTTTGATACCCATAACACAATAGATAATGGAAAAAGTCATCTCAATACTCGTCCTCATACTGCTTTACTTGCTCCCCCTCCAGGCCCAACAAGCCATCCATCAAAAGGGAAAGACCCGTCTTTTAAACTCCAAGAAAACTCCTGTCGCCAATGTCTACATCAAGTTTCTGGAAACAGGTCATACCCGTTCGGATGACATAGGTAACTTCGACCTGGCTTTTGTAGGAAAAAAGGCCGGAGACCTTATTTTCCTGGAAAGCATCTACAAAAAGGGCTTTGAACTGGTCAACAAAAAAGACTTCGAGGTAACCAAAATCAGCAATACCGATCAATTGAAGGTGGACTTTATCCTGGCAAAGATTGGTGTGGTTGACTCCATCAAAAAACTCTATTATGAGGTTTCAGACTCTGCCCTCTTGGCTGGATTTAAAAGGCAAAAGAGATCCCTCCAAAGAAGGCTCAGCCAGGCCGAACTCAAACAGGGGCAATACCTCGACCAATTGGAAATATTAAGAGAAGAATATGAACTCCAAAAGGGCCAGCTAGACAAATTATCAGAGAGGTTTGCAAGAATCAACTTTGACGATGTCGATTCCCTTTACCAGGATGCACTGATGCTTTTCCAGGGGGGAAAAATCAATCAGGCCATCCAGACACTGGAAAGAGCCAATCCAGCCAAAAGAACTGGCCAGATTCTCAAAGAAAGAGAAAGAATCAACCTGGCCAAAAAGGAACTGGCTAGGCAGGAAGAACTCCTGGATCAGGAAATCAAAAAGCAAATAAAAAGGGTGAGGCTACTGGCAGATATGTATAGCATTACCTTTAATCGTGATAGTGCCGAGAGCCAGTTTGATCAGTTGATCCTACTTGACAGTACCAAGCTTGAAATACTTAGAGAAGCAGAAAAATTCTATCGCCAGCAACATCGCTACAAAAAAGCATTCAGGGTAAATAGACTTGTCCTCGTACACCCCGGACTTGAGGCTTGGCAAGCAGCCAATGCCTATGGATTCCTGGGAGAACTACATAGCACAACAGGAAAACTGATTCCCGCTAAAATCGCCTTTTTAAAAGCAGATTCCATCTATCAAAGCCTGGCAAAAAAGGAAGCAAAAAATTCATTCTATTGGGGCAATTTGGCAGTGACCTATTCTAAACTAGGACAAACACATACATCTCTGGGGAATTTGGACTCGGCGCTAATATTTTTTAATGATCAGACTATTCTATTTCAAGAGCTTTTCGAG
>JALEFZ010000002.1 GCA_022760475.1 Bacteroidia bacterium
CGCCGATGGTACTGCGGTAGAACGTGGAAGAGTAGGTCGATGCCACCTTTATCTAGGCCCTTACTGAAAAGTAAGGGCTTTTTTTTTATACCTGATATTATACCTGATAACAGAAAGATAACAAAAGACCTACATCACTAATCTTTGAAAACAGGAAATTACTTGAAGCCTTAGTTCCTCCAGCTCTCCATCAACATTTTACTGAACTCGTACCTCTCTAGGCCATTATCATGTTCAAGTGTTGCAATAGTGCTAGATCTGCCATTTACAATACCCAATAAAAAATGATTAAACTGAAGTTCTTCTTCCCCATCCAAAAAGGCGAAAAAACTACCCAGTCCAATCCCATCATTTTTTTCCCAATCTACCTCCTCAAATCCAGCTCCTTTTCTTGCCTCTATCAGAATTTCCTGGATATATTTCTCAAATTGTAAACCAAGTGATTGTGCCAATTCTGGATGGTAAGCATTTAGATATTCCTTAGTCCGGCTACCTTCTTCATCCATTAATTTAAGAAGCACTACTGGGGTGTATGGATAAATATCATGTTTTTTACAGAAATTCTCTACACCTGAAAGTAAGCTCACCAGGGCCGAACTGATCTTTGTATCAAATGTAGGTGTATCAGTGGCATGAAGTATCTCCAAAGAAGATTTTTGGAGCTTTGCTTTCTCTTGATTTTCCTCTTGAAAAGGCAAGAGCCTCAAGCTAGAGAGCTTTTCCAACCGTAAATATTTCACCTGAATTGCAAGAATATCCTCCTTACATTTTTCAAAATAGCTAGCTACTTTTTTATGCTCTAGCATTATCTCCAATGCCAGTTTAAATTGCCCTTGACCAATTAATTGCCCAAGGATTGAAGAAATAGATTTCACTAATTATTTTTTTGGGTGATTGTGTAATTGTAATACCTACCAGATTTGAAAGTAAGCAATAAAATCTACTGTTATCAAACTGAAGTTAAGGCTCAAGAAATAAAAAAAGTCCCAGGCTTGCGCCAGGGACCAAAGTTGAGGTTAAAGAACGCATCAGTCTCTACAGCCTGATTAACCAATTAAAACAACCCCACGGTCATTATTTTTTATTCGTTTACAGAGATTTTCCTCTGAATATGTTTCCACTTAGTATGCCCTTTCCGACTAAAATTCCTTCGTCATTAAAGGCTGTTACATTGCATTTTAGGCTGTTGTATTTGAAAAAGGACTTTCTGGACTCAATCCGAATTTTTGTAAGTTTTACTTCCGGTGCGATGAACTGAACCTCAGATCTTGAAAGGTGAAAACTCAATCTTTTCAAAACTTTTTCCTCGTGGCCTTTTAAGGCCATCATTGCTGTCCCCAAAGCAAAAAGTCCAATGTTGGTCATGGCTTCATGCATAATAAGGTTCGAACTTGCTGCTGAAACTCCTTTAGTATATTTTTCCATTGGAATGTATAGTCCCTTGATAGAGTCCATTCCTTTCCAGTTGATCCTGGCGATATAACCAAAATTACAGGATGGTTCGATAAATGATTGTAATTCACGACAAGTTGAATTTTCTGCATGGCCTAAGCTATACATAAGACTTTGGTATTGAGGATGCTGAACAAAGATTTTGATTGAATCCCGGCTTCCAATAAGCCATAATTAATAAACAGCTCAATTGAAATGACATAACGTCATTATGTCATTTATTGTTAGTTAAGTAAGTATAGTACTGCTTATGATTCAAGAAACGGAAAATTTTCAGTCCTGGGTTCAAAAAAAATGAAAATCCCTCTTTATGGTGATTAGGGATTTTCATTTTCTAGCCATTTTTAAGGATACAAGTTCCTCCTTACTCAACATTCATTTTTATGAGGATGGGAATGCACTTATCTACCCCGCCTTTTCTTGAATAAAATCGCATTTTGTCTTGTTCGTATAGAATATTTGATGAGCGGAAAAGTAGGTCTCCAAAATAGAGGGAAAATGCCCTGGGAAAGGGTTTGGTAGAATTTTTCAAACTGGCTACCCTCATTTTAATGTCTTTGATGGGTTCGGAAGCGAATAACAAGCAGATGTATTCCTCTCCTTTTTTCTCCAATTGAAAGGCAATATTGGCTTCGGGTAAAATTACTTCTCTATCCGGTGAGCCTATGATGCTGCTTTCGTGCTTATCACCAAACTTTTGATCTACTTGATAATCTCTTGGAAAGTGAATTTTTACTCCTTTATCTGCATCATAGGTAAAGGCATATAGGTATTTTTCGTCAGTAACTCCATTTACCCTTATTTGAAACAGGTCATTTACCTTCCAGAACTTACCTGGAAATCTATAATATAGGTCCTGGTATTTGGGTTGTTCCCTAATAAAAGTAATGGAATCTCTCATTTCGATTCTCTGGAGACTAATAGAACCCTGGGTTTTTCTGCTGTTGGATCGAGTAGCTGAGGAATTGAACTCCTTGGTTATTTTGAATTTGGGAAGGGACATCTCGTAGGCTCGGGTACATAATTCCCCAAAAGCCTCATATTCCATCCAAATAAAACCCTTGTTTCCCCAACTTTCCCCCCAACTGTTCATCAATAAAAAGGCACCCTCTCGGCCCCTGCCATCATCATATCCTACAACTACCATGGCATGTGCCTCGGTAACAGGGCCATGCCCCATATAATAAATGTCCTGACCAAATTGGGTGTAAAAGTCTTTTTTTATGAACATCCCGACAATTACCGGGTGTTTTCTGGCAAGGCTTTTTCGGACTGCCTTGATTTTTCCTTTGGGGTTAGAATCTAACTTAAAGAGCCTTCTAAATTCATTAATCCTCCAGTTCTTGGCCTCATCCAGCTCTGAGTTAGATGGGATTTTTCCACAGCCTGATCGATCAAAGCTGTTATGTTTAAGGTTTCCTTTGGTCTCCAACAACTTTAGCGCTGCCTCTATGGAGGATAAAGCAGAACATCCCTGTATTTGTTGGTCTTTGATCTGGTTGTAAACGAACAGGGCTGAAAATGCCTCTGATTTCAATCTATCAGGATCGTCTTCTATGCCTTGTCGAATGGCATTCTCTATGGATAAAGCCGCATAACCTACCGCCCAACCAGTACAGGTGGCTGTTTTTCCTTGATTTTGTACAGGAGGGCAATATGGTCTTAGGTCTACTTTCAGAGTACTTTCGGATGTTCCATTTTTATTTCCGAGCCTGGGCTGTAGCAGTACCCTGTTGTAGGCGGACTCATCCAACTTCAAACCTTGAGCAGGAAGTAATCCTCCAAGCAAGAATGCCCAGAGGATTAAAAAAACTGTATATTTTAACATGGCTTGAAAATTAGCTGATTTCATCCCAGCTCTTGAATGCATATTTGTTAATCAACTCTTCATTCAGGAGCTTTTCATTAAACTTTTTGATTTCAGACTGAATTTTCTGAAGAATTTCAAACGCTGATTTGCCATAACGAATCAAGTCAGGTACCAAGGCAAGGAAGGCTGAACCTGTAACCTCCCCCTGGGTAACTCGGATTACCTCCTGCCCATAGGTATTCTCATAGAATTCTCTAGCCCTTCTTAGGTCACATTCTACTTCCTTGGAATAATTCTGAGGAAACTGAACAATGTATTTTCTACGCTGGGGATTTAATAAATCGGCTTTGATGTTCAACAGCATTTTGTTGAAGTAGGCTGCGGACTGCTCATAGCTTGCTTTAATTTTCTCTACATCCTCTTCCGAATAATTACTTTCCCTCATTTTAAACTGATGAACTGATTCGTATGCCCTCTCTCTTAGTTCAAGGTATTCAGTAAAAAAGTCTGTACTCAAAAAAGTAAGTAAGGCTCTGTATGTTCCTGGATTGGTTTGGGCCTGACTTCCCTGAAAGAAGAGAAGCAGGAGTCCAATGCTAAGGAATGCGTGTTTTAAGTTGAATGGGGTTGTCATAATAAATAGTGTCGAATTATAAACTGTAAATGGTTTTTCATTGAATTTTTAGAATTCCTTTTAACTCAGGACGAATCTCTGAGGGGGATTACATGAGGATAAGTCGGAAAAGCTTTGGTCGAAGCAACAGCTAGGCTGAAAAAAGAAAAATTAGGCCTTCCGGATGGAATTTTAGGAACTCAGACGTCCGTGAATTGAAGAAAAATTATCCAGCTGTTGATTGTGAACCTTCCTCGACGACCAATGGATTGGTTTAGCAAAGCTTCGAATGCTTTTGAAAAAAATTCTATCTGAAAAAACACATTAACCTGAATTGAACCCCTGTCATGAAATACTTATTTAAAATCCTGATTTATTTCGCCTGTGTCCCCATACTTTTTGCAGGTCTTTTGTTGGGTTGTAAGAGTTCTCAGAATGTTTCGAATGGAACAGAGCTTGATTTCAGCAAAGGTAATGGCGCTACCATTGATTTTGGTGGTGCTGCCAAGGTGAAATTTGAATGGATCTATCCTTCTGAAAAATATACCCATGCTCACGGCCAAGTTAAAATTGAGTTGAAAGTTAGTTCTTCCAAGCAACTGACAGATGCAGATTTCAAGGTGTTCAGGGATGATCTTGGAGCCATTGAACAAGGAAAGGCTGGGGAGGTAAGTTTGACACCTCTTTCCAAGGAGAAGGAATATATCTACACCACTGTTGTACCACTAAACAATAATGTTACAAGAAATGCCCTCTACGTAAGGGTATTGGGCGAAGATTCTCCTGTTCGTTTTTTTGATATTGCTGATCAGGCAGATGCTCAGGTAAACTGGATCGATCCCAATCCTGCCAAGCTCGACCCTCCCCTCTATATTCATTCCCACACTTCGAAGACAATGAAGGTAAGCTGGGAAATCACCAGCATCAGCATGCCCAGAAAGCAAGATATTGTCCTGCATTTGAATGAAGAGGACATGCCTTTGAGTTCCAATGCCGAGATCGTAAGGCTTCAAAGCAATCAGTATCGGGTAACAGATATTTTGGAAATCAAAGATCCAGGTCGTTTGCAAACCCTTTACGCAAAATTTGCAGGCGCAAGGTCGACGAAATTAAAATTCAAGTATGTCATTTTGGGAAAACCCAATCTGTACATCATTTCTATTGGGCCAGAGACTGATTTACAGTTCACCAAGCAGGATGCTGATGACTTTGCCAATCTCTTCAAAAGCCAGGGAGGGGTAGGTAGCAGAAAGATATTTGATAAGGTTGAGGTATTTCCAATCATTGGAGACAAGGCATCACCTACAGAAATCAAGGCTACCATTGAGACGTTCCAGACCAAGTACCAGACAGATAACCTAAAAGCCAATGACCTGATCATGGTATTTATTTCCTCTCATGGATTCATGAAGGAGAATGATTTCTTTATCCAGGCGACAGGTTACAGGGCTTCGGCCTGGAAGGCATATTCGATCAGTTATAAGTCAGACATCATTGATTTGCTTGATCCTATTCCATGCAAAAAAGTCATCCTGATCGACGCTTGTCATAGCGGAGGCGCCCAAAAGAATTCTTTGAACCCCCTTGAAGTCCAGCAAGCGATAAAAACACTGAATAAAGTCAGGGATGGGTTTGTAACCATTACCTCCTCCTCACAGGATGAGTTCTCATATGAGGATAGCCGATGGAGAAATGGAGCCTTTACCGAGGCCCTTGTAAAGGGCTTGCGGTATGGCCATGCAGACCGGATGGGAGACAACAACAGAATTGTTACCCTGGATGAGCTGTACAGGTACCTGAAAATTGAAGTGCCAGCTCTTGTAAAAAATACCAAAAGAGAAAATCAAAATCCTCAGTTGGACAGCGATTTCGAGACCAAGAACCTGCCCATCTATGTCGTGGAGCGGTAGGATAAATATTTCAATTAACGCCTGAATTAACAAAAATAACACGCAGAAATGAGAACCCAGATTTTAACCATTGTATTTCTATTGCTAGGCTATTCGGCCTTTGCCCAAAGAAACTTTGTAAGAAACGAGCAGGTAACTGCTTCAGCTGACAAGATTACTATCACCTTTGATATTGTTCCCAATGGGAGCCATGAAAACTTTGAAGTGGACTTGCGCACTTCGAATCCAAGTATTCGCCCACGAAATGGCCTGACAGGTGTATCTCGTGCAGGTCAATACATCAAGTCAGGTGTAGGAAAAAGAATCACCTGGTATTTTCAGGAAGATGGATATACAACTTCCGACCTTCAGGGCTTGAGGATCTATGTGGTAGCCATTGACCCGGTAGATGACGGAGGTAATACTTCCGGTCGCTCTACCGTCGCACCACCCGCGCCACCTTCGGTTTTTGCCGGCCTTGGAGCCGCAGCTGCGACAGGACTTGGTTTACTGACTTCAGGAGCAATTTCTTGGAGCAACTCAGGTCCCGGCTCTGATGAGTACAACATTTATGCTACCGTTACCAATCCTGAAGACCCCATTTATGATAGCCTCGCAAATGAACTTGGGATTATTGGAAGGGGAGATGCAGATGGAAGCTACTATGACTTTCTAAATAAAAAATATAGACGCTCTCAGCTAATGGTATATGCCGGAGGAGCAATTTTGATCGCCTCTGCTGCTATTATCGTAAATAGAATTCGCCTGAATCAGAAGTTCAAGAGCGGAACGCTGAATGGCAGCATTGAAATCTCTCCGGACATTCGTCCTGGGGTCATGAATGGATTTGCTCCAGGAGGGCTTCGAGGAGGAACTTATGGAGTAGGGGTGAGTTTGAGGTTTTAAATAACTTGTTTGGGAATTAATGGGGGAGCATTGTGAGATGCTTCCCTTATTTTTTTGATATTTGGCAAAATGGTATCCAGAATGATTTGACTCGATTAATTATTTGAAGTAAATATATTGATAGTAAAAACGATTGGATCAGGCTCCATTTGAAATGGTATATTTTTAATTTAATTATTATAAATTCATCTGACTCAAAGAATTTCCCAAGATGTCCACACAAACAAATCCCGATACCAACCCACAAGATTTCTCTTCCCCAAGGACAAAAATGCTTTTGGACCAATATAAGTTATTTGTTGCCACAGCTGAAAAAGTAAGCGACAGAAGAAATAATGCCAACAAGTTTTACATCAGCCTTTTATCAGGGATTCTTGGAATAATTGCATTTATCCTGAAACTGGAGAATGGACTGGATGAGCATATAAATCATTTGATTTTTATTGTAAGCGGCCTGTTGGGGATAATTCTTTGTTTTGTATGGATTGTCAATCTCCAGAGCTATAAGCAATTGAATGAAGCAAAATTCAACGCAGCCATCAACAAAATGGAGGAGGAGTTGCCTTTTCAGCCTTTTAGCGAGGAGTACAAATACCTGGAAGAGCAGAAAAATTTCCGTTCCCTATCCAGGGTAGAGACAATAATTCCTATGCTTTTTATGTTTCCATACGGTATGCTTATCAGCTATGGAGCTTTCCTCATGTTCTCCTAATTATGATATTTTTTCCCCTCTATTTTCTGCCTTTTTTATTCCTTGACCATTTTTAGCCATAAAATTGACATTTATCGCTTAGTACTACAAATGGGAATTATTCCATTTTCGAAATGAGAATTTTTCTTTTCTATTTTGGAAAAATACGATTTCGTTTTTGAGTTAAGTGTTTGATTATCAAGCCGTTTTTCTTTTGGCATCTTCTATGCAAAAGATCGGGTGTACATGACTATCAATCTTTCAATTAACCATCAAAATCGAACCTGATATGTTTAACAAGCAAAACACCCAAAATGGGAATGCCTCAAATAGGTTCAATGGTAATCGCCCCAACCGAAGGCCACTTGAACCCCAACCATCTCAAGGAATAGATCTATTTCCTATCGCTGTATTTATTATGGGAATTGTGAGTTGTTATACAACAGCAACTGGTCTTTATCCCATGTTGGACAACTGGATTTTATCCTATGCAACAGCGATCGCCCTTTCTGTATTCATGGTAGCAATTGCGTTGAGGATACCGAAAGCCTATAAAGAAGGGAACCAAACCAAATTGATACTTGGATATATTTTTGTAGCCAGTTTTTCTGTCCTGCTGAATTTTAATGCCATTTATGGTGTTTTCACTTCTGAAAAGTTGCTCTATGAAGAACTGAAAGAAAACAAATCTCAGCTCACCGCTGTACGTGTAAGTGCCAAGGGTGCACTTGACAAATACTTCGATACCAGGGACATCGAGCAAAAATTGACTGAGGCCAAGGCCTTGCTAAAGGAGGAGACCACCAACCGGGTGGAGCCTGGATATGGCAAGAAAGCCAGAAAGTTGAACAAGGAAGTGGTAATTCCTTTGGAAGCGCAGATGGAAACCATTCGCTCTCGCTACAACCCTGCTGTCAAGACCATTGACTCACTTTCGGCGGATGCACAAAAAGACATAGATGCAGCCCTTACTTCCGGAAAAATCAAGGAATACAGAAAGGCTGTAGATAAAAGCATTGATGTACATTCTCAGATTGGGGAAATGACCACGAATCTGGTGGGTGAAGAAAACTTTGCATTTGAACCGATTATTTTCCAGCACCGTGATGTGGGAAACCTTAACCACTCTCTTTGGACTTTGACCAATATCGGGAAGTTGGATGCCAAGCAGGCTTCTTCTGTAATCGTATCTCTCTTGCTTTCCCTCTTGATTGATTTTATCGTACTCTTTGTCATTGTAATGATCAACCGTCCTGGCAAGGATGAGAAAGAAGAGGAAGAAGAACTAGAAAGTTCAAATGGAAGAAATACCTTTCAGGCCAAGCAGGGAAAAGTTCAGGCTCAAAACTCCAATTCGGGAATCTATGCCTACCGGAAGCCACGGACTGCGAATAAAGCAGATGCCAGACCTTACAGAGAAGAGTTGAGAAAGACAGAAAGCCCTGTGCTTGAAGAACCTGCGAAGGTAGGAAGTATCCAGGAACCAAAATTCGAAAAGCCGATGGATGAAGCCCTTCCTGTAATCGAAGAGACGGATACGCAGCCACCAGTGTGGGAGATCATGGAGGAAAACGAGCTTGTGAAAGATGAGTTGGAGACTCCTGAAAACGATGAAACACCAAGCGAAGTTGTGCCACAAACTTTTGAAAGGGAAACCGAACTTTCCATAGTAGCCAAAGAAGACGAAAATCTGAATGGCCATGACCATAGCGAAACTTCACTGATTCCTTTTCACAGAAAATTCTAATCAACCCATTTAATTATCACTTTCTATAACCATTAATTCGAATATCATGAACCGCAAAGAAATAAAACTGCCCACCCACGATCCTGAATTGACCGAGATCATTGAAGATACATTGAGCAAGCGCCAGGAAGCAGACCGCATGGAATCTGAACTGAAAAAGCAATTTGCTGAGCAACGTAAGGAGCTTTTTGCACAGGTGGGAACCAATGGGGAGCTTACCTATACAAATGAGCCTCAAAATATAGAGACTTCTAAAGCGCCTGTCTTGCCTTTCAAGCATCAACAAGCCTTCACCAGCGAACCCAATCAGGATGTAGCCACTCCCGAAGTATCCAACATAAGGACCAAGGAGGAAATCATGGCCAAAAACACCAACTATGTATTCATTTTTGGATATACCGGTGCTGGGAAATCTACTGTTCTGACAGCTGTGAATATGTACATGAGGCAGCATTATCGTGTAATTCTTAACCAGGGAGAAAATCAAAAAGGAATTCGTCTGATTCACCAAATGATGCGTGATATTGAGGATGGCCAGTTTCCGCAGCCTACTTCAATTGGACAAATCACGGAATACGATACGGCCTTTATGATGGATGGTGAGGATGTAAACCTGACTTTCCTTGAGATGGCAGGTGAGGACCTCAAAAAGGTAGACGTGGATACAGGAGAAGAAGGTCTTCCGGAATCAGTAAGGAACTATTTGAATTGTGAAGGGATTTCCATCTCATTCTTGATTGTAGCCGATTATGAAAGAGTTGTGAGTAGAAAAGAGGATAAGTTGATCCTACAGTTTCTTTCTCATTTGTACAATGAAGGGGTTGATATGTCAAGGGTAGGAGTGATCCTTAGTAAGTTTGACAGGGGAAGGACGGACATGAATGTTGAGGAAGTCATTCGCACCTATTTGCCTCAGGTCGACAAATGGTTGACTTCAGGGGACATTGAGCAACCAAGGGTATTTCCTTTCAGCATTGGAGATGTGGACTCCTTGGTAGGTAGAAAAGATGAAATCAAGGATATTGATCTGGAAGACTGTGCCGAGTTGGTTCCGTGGGTCCACCAGGTGCTTTCCTTGCCAGGAACTCAGCAAGCTGGCCATGCAGCCAATCCCGCGGGGAATTTGATTGGGAAGATCAAGGGCCTATTCAATTTTAAGAAATAAATCTCTCTCCTTTTGCGCCAGATGAGAAAGCCGGGCAGACCTGAACAAACAGCCTTTTTTATACACTGTCCGGCTTCTTCTGGCCATTTCAAACAACAAAAATCCAAAATGAAAATGACAAGCAACCTCAGCTGGGGCTATGCCCATTATGGAAAAAAAGATGGATTCGAGCTTTTTGAAGTTGAAGGACTTTTGGGAGAAATCAATAATTCATCAAAAAGGGAAGACCTGCACAATGCCCTTCAACTGAAACTAGAGGAAATCAGGATATTTGAAGGTGACCTATTGTACCGATTAAGTCAATTTGAATCAGAAGAGGGTACCATCAATTTGTTCACTGTATTTTCATACGCCCTTGACGAATATCAAAGAGATGGTTTTTTGGCAACTACCTTGGCCTTGAGCGAGGGATCGCCCGAAGTGCAGAAATTATGGGATTTCATCCACCTTTTTCCCAACCATATAGGAAATGGCTCAGAAATTCTAAAACACTATTTCCCTGCCTCATCGGGGGAAGAAAATATCCATAAACTTCCGAACAATGGGGCCTTCATCCCTTTGTATAGCAGTAAGCCGAATGAAGCGATGAAAGTGATTGAACATTGGCTTGCCGGGGATCTAAACTCATACGGAACGCTCTACTTCACTGCAAATAAATGGGTGATTGAATCTATCAGAAGCAATTCGGTCAAGGTATTTGATGAAAATCCCTTTTGGGAAAAGCCTGAAAAAGAACTGGTAGAAATCAAAAATGAACGCTTGGTGACCTCCAAGAATCGGAAAAGTCAAAACAAAAAAGCTGCTCCTGCCAATTCACTGGTCCATGCTTTTGAAGACGACCAGAGCAATCGGTGGGGGAAACAAACTGAATCAAAAGAAACAAAAGGAAATAAAGGGGAAAGCCGCATATGGGGCTGGCTGACCCTGGGCTTCATTGGGATCTTAGGAAGCCTCTTATGGATAGCGCTTTAAGAATGGGGTTTTTATAGTGTTGTTTATGGTCTCCCACTAGGGAGACCTTTTATTTTTTTAGAAACTCTACATAACTGTTCAACTCATCCCTATATTCCAATCTGTCCAGCCAATCCTTGGGAAAGGATGAAATCCCATTATAAGCTCCAGCAAATGCTCCTGCTATGCAGGCGATAGAATCAGAATCACCGTCTGTATTTACCGCTTTTATTAGGGTATCGACCGATGAATCTGGAAACAACAAGAAACACAAAAGTGCTGTACCCAAGGCTTCCTCTGCAATCCATGCTTCTCCTACCAACAAACATGGGTCAATGTGGGTACTTTTTAGTGCCAGGGCTTTCTGAACCCTTTGAAGTATTTCAATGCACTCCTCCCATCCTCGATTGATAAATTCTCTAGCATTATTGATCACTGGCCTTTGCCAAAGGTCTCCAAGAAAATCCTCATGGTAGACACCCATTTGTTTATGGCAATATCCGATGAGGGAGTCCAGCAGGGAATCGGCTTTGATACCTTCTAAAATTCTAACAAGGGCAATGGCAGTTAACTCTGATGCAACCAAAGCTGTGGGATGGGCATGGGTCATTGCGGCCTGGAACTGACTCCATTTTGCGATTTGATTATCACTTATTTCGGGGTCTTTGAATTTCAGGTAAGCTACTGGATTCACCCGCATATTGGCACCACATCCCTTCGAGTCTTTGGCAGTTGCCTCAATCCAGGGAAGGCCTCTTTCCAGCAGTTCGCATGATTTTAGGCAGGTCATACCTGGTGCGCGGTTATTTTCAGGATCGTTGAGCCAAATGATAAATTCCTTCCTGAGCTCAGATTCAAAGCTAAAGGGATCTATATCACCGTGCAGAAATGAATTTTCAATGGCTTTTGCTACCGAAATGGCCATTTGAGTGTCGTCTGTTACCTTGATCAGACCTGGAAGCGGAGCTCTTAGCCCATCATTACCCCATTTTGCCTTGATTTCCTCGACCCGCATAAATTCTGTAGGATATCCAAATCCATCTCCCAGCGCAGCACCAAAGATGCTTCCTTTTACTTTTTCAAGCATATCTATTATTTTATTTGCTGTATTTGAATTTCATTTCCAAAATCTAATCCTAACTCCAGGGATGCATTGCCATTTCGTTTGGCTATTTCCCAAAGGCCGTGGCTTCCCCCTATGGCTAGAAGACTGCCTTCATCCACTTGGGAATATGATGAAGCAGCTTGAATCATATTCCCATTAGCAATAAAGATAAGTCCAGTGCTCTGATTTGCCTTAATATTTGTAATCAGATTTCCGTATCTATCTACGTGTATAATCTTGGCCTGAGTCTGGTTTTCATAATGGATAAATGGACTGATCGGAATTTTATAGCTGGTAAGCGTAGGCCCTACCTGGGTAATGACAAAACCCTTGGAAAGCTGAGCAGCAGCTGGGGCAAAAAGGTCTCTCCCATGAAAAGTATTGGATACCTCTGACAGCCTGATCCTGGGATTTTCCAATTCAAAGGCATATCTGATGCCCTGCTCTGCAAGGACATAGTCCAGCACACCATTGTCAGGGACGATGAATACGTGTTTTTGAGTTTGGTAAATGTGAATTTTTCGCTCACTCCCTACACCTGGGTCTACCACACAAACAAAAATGCTCTCATTCGGAAAATACTTATAGCTGTTCCAAAGGATAAAACGAGCTGCCTCTATGGATTGTGGAGGCAAGTCATGGGCAAGATCGATGATGCTAGCCTCAGGATTGATGCCGTGAATAACTCCTTTCATGATCCCTACATAACCATCTCTTTGACCAAAATCTGTGAGTAAAACTATAGGAGGCTTTTGATTCATATCCAAACTTGTTGCTTATCTAAAATTATCCATATTTTATTCAAATAATTCGAATAATTCCAATATGCGGCCAGCTATAATATTTACAATCACTTTTTGTTGTCTTTCTACGTTCTTTTCCTCCGGGTGTGAGAACTCCGACTTCAGTTGGAAATGGGAAAGCCTTGAAACCATCGGGAATCCTGTTGCTCGGCATGAATGTGGATTCGTTGCCTTCCGTGATAAATTATACTTGATAGGTGGTAGAAGGATAAATCCTGTTTCTGTATTTGACCCTGCTACAAATAAATGGGAAGACAAAACTCAAAGTCCAATAGAAATACATCATTTCCAGGCTGTGGCCTATAAGGATGCCATTTATATCATTGGGGCCATGACAGGAGGATGGCCTGATGAGAAACCTTTGGGACGAATATTGAAATATTATCCTGAGAAAGACGAGTTTGTGTATGGTGATAGCATCCCGCAAAATAGGCGAAGGGGAGGGGCTGGCTGTGTTGTGTTTGATGGGAAGTTCTACCTAGTCGGAGGTATTACCCATGGACATCAGGCTGGTTTTAAGCCATGGCTAGATGAGTATGACCCAGAAAGTGGGGCATGGAAAGCCCTTGAGGATGCACCCATGGCAAGAGATCATTTTCATGCTGTGGTAAATCAGGGCAAACTATATGCATTTGGAGGAAGGAATACCTCTCATCTTACTGGTGAGGACATGGACTTGACCATCGAATATGGTAATGTGTACGATTTTTCAAGTGGCAAATGGGATACCACCAGGCATAAATTGGCCATTCCTACTCAACGAGCTGGATGTTTTGCTATTTCATGGAAAGATGAAATTATTATTGGTGGGGGGGAAAGCATGGCACATGTGGAAGCGCATGATGAAGTGGAAGGCTATAACATAAAGGAAGGACTTTGGAGCAAGTGGCCAAGTTTGGAAAAAGGCAGGCATGGAACGGGCTTCGCAATCGTGGGAGACTATGTGTACACAGCCTCAGGTTGTGGAAACAGGGGAGGAGAGCCTGAACTCATTGAGATCGAGAGGCTGAAACTGCCAAAACGCAGTCCAGAACCCCTCAAAACTACAAGAATCGGCCTTAATGAAAAATGGGAAAAGGACTTTCGGAGAGAATTATTTGGCAAGCAAATGTCCTACTATGATCAGAATATGGGTGAACTGGAAGTATTTAAAAAATGGCATACCATAACTCTTGACTTTGAAGGGCCAGCTTTAAGTGAGGCAGGAGCTAATAATCCATTTACTGATTATAGCCTTCAGGTGGGATTAGTCAATACCAATTCTAAAACCAGTACCCTCAAAAATTACCAAGGCTTTTTCGCTGCTGATGGCAATGCAGCTGAAACTGGTGCAGATTCTGGTAAAGTTTGGCGGATACGTTTTGTACCAGATTCTGTAGGTTTGTGGTACTACAAGGCTATTTTAATCAATCATAAAAGCGATGAGAAAATCCCTCTATCCAATAGAGTTGGTTGTTTTTATGTAACTGAATCGGACAAGGAGGTGCCAGATTTGAGGAAATATGGAAAACTGACAGTCCATCAAACCTATTTTAAGCATAAGCAAGTAAATAAATACCTTCTGAAGGTAGGAGCCAATAGCCCTGAAAATTTACTGGCTTTTAAAGACTTCGATGGGACTTACAGGCTCAGTCAAGAGGCAAGAAAAGGAGAGGCGGCGGCATCAGGAGAAATTCATAGCTATGCTGCCCATGTTCAGGATTGGAAGGAGGGAGACCCACTTTGGCAAGGAAAAAAAGGCAAGGGCTTAATAGGTGCGGTGAACTATCTGGCAGGAAAGGGAATGAATTCCTGCTATTTCCTTAGCATGAACATTAGCGGTGATGGGAAGGATGTTTGGCCTTATAGGAATCCCCGTGATTTCACTCGCTTTGATGTAAGCAAACTTGAGCAATGGGAGATAGTATTCGAACATATGCAGTCAAAGGGAATAATGATACATATGGTATTTCAGGAAACGGAAAATGAGACCTTATTGGACAGTGGAAATACAGGCTTTTATCGCCAGATTTATTTAAAAGAAATGATTAGGAGGTTTGGTCATCATCCAGGAATTATTTGGAATTTGGGTGAAGAAAATGGACCTGCCTCATGGACTCCCATCGCACAAAATGACCGTCAGAGAAAAGAGATGCTTTCATTTATCAAGGAAACGGATCCCTACAAAAATCCTGTCCTGTTGCATACACATTCTTATGATCCTCCCCGAAAGTCTGTTCTAGATAGCATAATGGGCTTTGAATTACTGGATGGTTTATCCTTTCAGCAGGACAAAAGAGAGCTGGCTGCTGAGGCCATTGCAGCCTGGAAAAAGGATTCAAAAGACGCAGGAAAGCCATGGTTGATCAGCATGGATGAAATTGGGATGTGGCATACAGGAGCCAATACGGATGAAAAAGAGCCTGAGCACTATAGCCTGATAGGCGATGTCTTGTGGGGGAGTCTGCTTGCAGGAGCTGGTGGAGTTGAATGGTACTTCGGAGCGAATGTCCCTCATAATGACCTGAATTCTGAAGATTGGAGGCAGCGTGACAGGCTTTGGGAATTGACGGCTCATGCGAGAAATTTCTTTGAACGGCATCTACCATTTTGGGAAATGGAAGCAGATTATGCATTGCTAAATCCAGGAAAAGGCAGATGTGAAGGGAGTAAAGGAAAGTTTTATGTGCTTTACCTTCCAAAATTCAATCAGGCAGCCATAGACTTAAGCCGGGAAGGTGGAGTTTGGGAACTATTCTGGTATGATCCCTGGAAAGGGGGAGGGTTACAAAAAGGTAGCATCCATGAGCTTGTGGGAGGGCGAAAGGAGAACTTAGGCAATGCTCCTTATGATAGAGGTAAAGATTGGGTAGCCATTATTAAAAAGAAACCTTAGACGTATACAGCCTTTTAAGCCTCATGATCTGTGGCAATGTTGATTTGGATATGGGTGAATTCATCTTGGCTAATGGCATAACTTGCTGAAGTTTATGCACATTCTTCCAAAAAACAATAAGGCCAACCTGCCCTTTATCCTGCCACTCTGTCATCCTGTCAGTACTCCTGTCAGGCTACTTTGTCAAAATGACCCTAAGTGCCTCAATGGCACGTTATTCGATTGCCACAAGCATAAAACAGTTCAAACATCAAATAGACTAAATCGCGATAAATTATGTCATTGAACATCAAACCCTTGGCTGATCGCGTGTTGGTAAAGCCAGCACCAGCCGAAGAAAAGACCGCTTCAGGAATCATCATCCCTGACACAGCCAAAGAAAAGCCTCAGAGAGGTGAAGTTGTAGCTGTAGGACCAGGTAAAAAAGATGAGCCAACTACAGTAAAAGTTGGTGATGCTATTCTTTATGGTAAGTACTCCGGTACTGAGATCAACATTGAAGGTACAGACTATCTCATGATGCGTGAGTCTGACATCCTGGCTATCGTCTAAGACTGATTGATTAGCGAATTTGGTTTCATCACACATTTAAAAAAAAACTACTTTTTTACTTATGGCAAAACACATTGAATTCAACGTAGACGCTAGAGATAAACTCAAGCGTGGGGTAGATGCCCTAGCCAACGCAGTGAAAGTGACACTGGGACCTAAAGGCCGTAACGTTGTCATCGATAAGAAATTCGGAGCTCCAGCCATCACCAAAGACGGAGTTACTGTAGCTAAAGAAGTTGAGCTAAAAGATCCCATCGAAAACATGGGTGCTCAAATGGTTAAAGAAGTTGCTTCTAAAACCGCTGACATCGCAGGAGACGGAACCACCACCGCTACCGTATTGGCTCAAGCCATGGTACGTGAAGGTTTGAAAAACGTAACTGCGGGTCATAACCCAATGGAACTTAAAAAAGGCATCGACGAAGCTGTAAGAGTTGTCATCGAGGAGCTTCGCAAAATGTCTAAAGAGATCGAAGGATCTAAAGATATCGCTCAGGTAGCTACCATTTCTTCCAACAACGATACTGAAGTAGGTAACTACATCGCTGAGGCCATGGAAAAAGTGGGTAAAGACGGAGTAATCACAGTTGAAGAGGCCAAAGGTCTTGAGACTTACCTAGAAACTGTAGAAGGTATGCAGTTTGACCGCGGATACCTTTCTCCATACTTCGTTACCAATCCTGACAACATGACCACTGAATTGGAGAATCCATACATCTTGTTGCACGACAAGAAGATCTCCAATATGAGAGATTTGCTTCCAGTATTGGAGCAGACTCACCAGACTGGTCGTCCTCTTTTGGTAATTGCTGAAGATGTTGAAGGGGAAGCGCTTGCGACACTTGTAGTAAACAAAATCCGTGGCTCACTCAAAATCGCTGCTGTTAAAGCTCCTGGCTTCGGGGATCGTCGTAAAGCCATGCTAGAAGACATCGCTATCCTTACTGGAGGAACTGTTATCTCTGAAGAGCAAGGTTTCAAATTGGAGAACACTAGCCTTGAAATGCTGGGTTCCGCCAAAAAGATCAGCATTGATAAGGACAACACGACCATCGTAGATGGAAGTGGACAAGCTGACATGATTTCAGCTCGTGTAAACCAGATCAAAGCTCAGATTGAAAATACCACTTCTGATTATGATCGCGAGAAACTACAGGAGCGTTTGGCTAAGCTATCCGGCGGTGTTGCAGTAATCTATGTAGGTGCTGCTACTGAGGTTGAAATGAAAGAAAAGAAAGACCGCGTTGACGATGCTCTTCACGCTACGAAAGCAGCTGTTGAAGAAGGAATCGTTCCTGGTGGAGGTGTTGCACTAGTACGTGCAATTAAATCTATCGAGCCTGGACGTGGTGGAATCAACGATAATTTGCTGAAAGGTGATATTGGTGTAGGCGTAGCTATCGTACGTAAAGCCCTTGAAGAGCCTCTACGTCAGATCGTAAGCAATGCTGGACTTGAAGCAGGTGTAATCCTTAACGAAGTTCGTAAAGGAGAAGCTGTTGACTTTGGATTCAATGCCCGTATCGAAGAATACCAAAACTTCTACGAGAGTGGTATCATTGACCCAACAAAGGTTACTCGTTCGGCATTGGAGAATGCTGCTTCTATCGCCTCTCTATTGTTGACTACTGAGGCAGTGATTACTGACGAGCCAGAGCCTGAGTCTCATGACCACGGTGCTCCAGGTGGAATGCCAGGTGGAATGCCAGGCATGATGTAATCTTGAACCTGATATAAAGTTAAAGCCGCTCTATGGGAGCGGCTTTTTTATTTTAAGAATATAATATCATGAGATTATTGAATAATATTTGACCAGGACATTGATAATAAAAAAATATAGGTACATAATTACAAGTAATTAATTAATAACAAGCTGTGATATTATTGTGAGACTTTAAGGGTTTCTTGCCATCATCAAAATTTCTGGAGAGCTAACTCAGGCAATCTGTTTCAGGACTGAAACATGCCATAAGCGAAATGGCCTTTGGTACCTAACTTTATCAAAGGAGAAAGGGGAATAATGCATTGATCTAGAGGTCATTGTAGTAGGGTCTTCTTATGTCAAAATGCTCTTTAGGAAGTCAAATTGTACGTATTACACTTTTCAATAAACAAACAATTAAGATGAAGACAAGCAGACTAGTTTTATTAGTCCTTGCCATGATATGGCAAGGAACAGTATTCGGTCAAATCGTGATCAACGAAATTTTGCCCGGAAATTCTACAACTGCCAGAATTGAGTTAAAGAATGTCGGCAGTACTACAGAAAACATCTCTTCCTGGTGGGTATGCCGCATTGCTGGTGGAGCGAGCTATCAACAAGTTTCAAGTTTAACGGCTGTTTCAGGAAATCCTTTAATGATGAACCCTGGCGATATTGTAGTTCTTTCAGGAAGATCCTTGGCTACTGCAGATGAACTTGGCATCTATACCTCCAATTCGTTTGGAAGTTCTACCGCCATCCATGATTACGTTCAATGGGGACAGGTAAATATGGGAAGGTCAGGGGTAGCACAAACGGCAGGTCTTTGGCTTGCTGCCGACTCTGCCAACACCATTCCTGGCGGATACTCCCTTCAATACGATGGAGATGGCCAGACTGGGGTGGGGGGCTACAGCCTGGCTATGCCATCTACAGGGATTGAAAATACCTGTGCTGCTGGAGGGCCAGATGGTGGAATGGTATTCACAACCTCTGGATCTTCAACTGTCATTGGAGTTACTGGAACTTCTCAGCTAAGTTTCTATGCCGAAAATACAGGTCAGGCTGATACCTTGAGTTATTGGTATATCATCACTGATGCGAATGACAACATCCTTACCTGGGTGAATGCAAATACGATGAGAGATTCAGCATTTATTGACATTTCGGTAGCACCTGCGGGTGAATGCCACGTCTGGGGCTGGTCTTATAGTGGCTTGAGCAATCCAGTGGTTGGAGATCATATTTCTACCCTAAATGATAATATCTGTGAAGAGATCTCTTCCAATTGGATTACGGTTATCCGCGAAACTCCAGATGGAGGCCTTGTATCTACCACAAGTGGCAGCACTAGGCTTGTAGGGGTAACTGGCACCAATCAATTGACCTTCTACGCTGAGAATACCGGAACAGCTCCTAACCTGAGCTACTGGTACATCATCACCGATGCCAATGACAGCATCCTTACCTGGGTGAATGCCAACATGATGAGAGATTCCGCCTTGATTGATATCTCTGGTGCACCTGCTGGTGAATGCC
>JALEFZ010000029.1 GCA_022760475.1 Bacteroidia bacterium
ACCTATAATTCAGATAGTTTTATTGGAAGCTGTTTAAATTTAGAATTTTGAGATTAGAGGTAGTAATTTAAGGTTCTGAGGAGATAATTTTTTGGGCTTTAGTGGGCTTAAAGCGATGATAAATTTCGAACTCAGTTTTTTGAAGGACAGCTATAGCCAGGAAGATAAATCCTAAGCGGTCTCCTAATTGTTATTGGTAACCAAAGATGTAGGCTAATTATCCATGAATTTGTTTCAAGGCAAAATAAACAAACACTTAATTTTTGTATCAGTCGCAGTCGTCTTGTTTTCAATGGCAAGCCCTGTTTTGAAATTGCTGGTACAGGAGGGAGGAGAATTTGGCCTTAGCCACCCCATGTCCATTTCCTTTTGCAACGTCTTATTCGTAGGGAATTTGTGTGCTGGTTTGATTGTCCTATTCAGCTTTGGCTTCAAAAGAATTCTTAGGGAATTGATTCGTACCTCTACCAGAGGAAGGCTGTTGTTGTTCCTTAGCAGTTTCCTGGCATTCCTTTACCCTACATTGATATTCTTTGCATTGGAATCAACCTCCGTTACCAATATTGTCCTGTTGTCCAGATTTGAAGGGCTATTCTATGTCGCTCTTGCCTGGATTTTTTTCAGAAGGCGATTGGGCACAACAGAGTTATTTGGCTATGGAATTATCGCCATTGGCGTCATTGTTCTGGCTTTAATTGGAGAAATGTATATGCTCGGAGGGGGTGATCTCCTGGTGATAATTGCAGCCCTATTGTATGCCATATCGGTTTATCTGAGCAGGGCTTGTTTGAAGGAATTATCCCTTGGATTGTTCCTGTTTGTCAGAAATTTCTTTTCGGCTTTTATATTCTTTTGGATTGCGATTTACCTCTATGGCTTCCATCACTTTGCTGAGGCATTTGTAGGAGAATTATGGATATTGATGGCTATTTACTCACTGGTAGTCATTGTATTAGGACAGTATCTTTGGTTCAATAGTGGTAAGAAGGTCAGACCAGAGCGCATTACACACCTGACTTTGATCTCACCCTTTGTAAGCCTACTATTCGCTTATATACTCCTGGGAGAAAAGCCTACCCTATTCGAAGGAATCGGCATTGGCATCATTCTTATCGGAGTAATCATTACAAAAATCAATATTGGCCATGAGGAGCACGCCATAATCAGTGATAGATCCATGAGTACCTAAAACTTGAAAAAGCAGTTTGATGGATTTACAAATATGAAAATTATTCAATTCCATTTTTTTACAAAATACTACTGAAATACTTACTTAGCTTAGATTCATATTATTTATAAGGTAGAATTTTCTTATCCATAAATTAATTTTATGGCTATGGAAAAGACAACCAATCTCCTTCGCCTCTTATCAGCTTTCCTGATTTTAACTCTTTCAGTTAACTGTCAGGCACAGGTTTCCGACGAAATAAGAATTGAAGCGAACTTCAGCCAGTTTATTCACCTCAAAGTATTACAATCTGACGTATTTTGGGAAGTAAAAACCATTCAGGATTACAAAGATGGTTTTTGGCCAGTAGAAAGGCCTATTCCTTTTCAAGTGGCAGCAAATACCAATTTCAGGGTCGATTTTTTTAATACCCCCATGGTCAATGGCCAGGGAGAGCAGTTGATTCTTGAAAATATGGCTTATCGCCTCGAACCCGGAAACAATACCGTAAAAGGTGAATACAACGATAGGTATAACTGGGCTCCAAACAAAGATGGAGGAGGCTCAAATGCCAACTTGTCAGGCATCTACATCGCTTCACTTTCTCCCAAAACCATCCTGGTTCCAGGGCCAAATGGAAATGCGGGCGATTATGAAGAAAACCACTGGAAAATCAGGATCGGTATGGCAAGTAGGAACATCAGGGACATTACTGGATTACCGACCTTACTGGAGCAAAATATCCAGCCAGGAACCTATGTAAGTACACTGACCCTTACTGCAGTACCTGAGCCATGATGTTCATAACCTATATAATGTAAAAGTAATTAGCCCAAGTTGCCATTTGTGCTATATGCTTTTATTTGCATGAAGACAAAGTTGTCGTTACCAGACAGCCTAGGGTGTTGGTTCAAACAACTTGTTGCATAGATCTTTCGCTTAAGTTAGAGTGGACATGTGCCATTTGAAACAACAGTTGGGTATGGATCGAAATCACATTTACGTTTTGGGTGCCTAAAACTAGCAACTTGGGTGAGTCAGCCAACAATAGTTTTTTGAATAAAAAAGGGGCCTTGTCCAGGCCCCCTTTTTGGTGGAATAATTTTTAAATAATTCTTTTACAATTTAATCTTTGAATGGATCAAATTAATTCTTAACAAAACGTCTACTGATTACCTCTCCCCTTCTTGAAACCGCCTGAAGCAGGTAGATACCTCTATTAAGCTCATTGATATCAATACGCGATTGAGAAGATTGAATCATGAGCTTACCTTCCAGGTTAAGAATTCTGACTGATTCTATCTGTATATCCTCGCTTTCGATATTAAGGATACTTCTGGCTGGGTTGGGATAAACTTTTAGGCTTCTTGCAAAGCTCTCCTCCACGTTTGTTGCCCCAACTCTAATCACGGTAACCCAGTTGTTAGAGATGTCTTCTTCGACATCGTCATCCAGGCTAGATATATTGTCTCCAACAATAGGATCATCCAGGCCTTTGTAAGACCAGCCCCAGATGTGGCATTCACCGGCAGGTGCTCCTGAAATATCAACCAAAGCAGAGTCTCTCATTGAATTGGCATTTACCCAGGTAAGGATATTGTCGTCAGCATCAGTGATGATGTACCAGTAGCTCAAGTTTGATGCTGTACCCGTATTTTTAACATAAAACATCAGGGAATCTGATCCAACAGCTGCGCTCACTGTCAATCCTCCATTGGTGAGAGAAACATCTCCTCCATCTGGAGTCTCGCGAATCACTGTGATCCAATTGTCAGAAATGTCTTCTTCTGGATCATCATTCAAAGTAGAAATATGATCACCAACTACAGGATCACTAAGGCCTCTGTAAGACCAGCCCCAAACGTGGCACTCGCCTGCGGGGGCTACAGAAATATCAATCAAGGCGGAATCTCTCATCATGTTGGCATTCACCCAGGTAAGGATGCTGTCATTGGCATCGGTGATGATGTACCAATAGCTCAG
>JALEFZ010000030.1 GCA_022760475.1 Bacteroidia bacterium
AAACCTCTGGAACATTGTTAACAAGCTCCAGAATGGATTAAAAGAAAGAGGGTTTGACATCGGAAATACTCAATCCCCTGTTACTCCTGTATACCTTAGTGGTAATGAGATGGAGGCTATTGGAGTTATCACTGACTTGAGAGAGAATCACAAGATCTTTGCCTCAGGTGTAGTATATCCAGTTGTTGAGCGTGGCGTAATCATGCTTCGTCTGATTCCAACAGCACACCACAGGGAAGAGGATGTAGAATATACACTCGAAGCCTTTGAAGCCGTCAGGGAGAAGATTGCAAAGGGTGTTTATAAGGAAAATGTGCAACAATTTGCATCATTAATGCTCTAAAATGTTGACTCAGACCGCCTAAACTGCTAACTTGAATTAACCTAAACTATATTTGAATGGAAAAATACGCAAAACTAAAAAGCCTGATCATCGCGATCGAAGAGGACTTCTCTAAGTTCTACGACAAGGACAACAAAGCTGCTGGCACCCGTGCTCGTAAAGCTATGCAAGAAGTTAAGGTATTGGCACAGGACATCCGTAAGGAAATCCAGGACATGAAGAATGCCGACGAGTAATCTCTCTTGGTATTTGATTCGAAACGCCCAAAAATAAAGAGAGGTGCCTTTGGCACCTCTTTTTTTATTGGCTAAAACAAGCTAGCATTGCAATCTATTTGCTGACTATCAACTCATTTACCAACCTTTTCATTTCTTCTGCCAATTTTTCAGTAGCTTCTATAAGTGGAAGCCTAACCCAATTCTCACAAATTCCCTGTAAGGCCATCGCAGTTTTAACCCCGCTTGGATTTCCTTCCTTAAAATGCAGTTTCATTATTTGGTAAAGGCTATAATGCAGTTGTTGTGCTTTTTCTGCATGCCCATCAATTGCGCTTCTGACCATCTCACTAAATTGAAACGGAAATGCGTTCGCACTTACAGAGATAGTCCCTTTCCCTCCTATTGAGATCATAGGAAGAGACATGGTATCATCGCCTGAAAGCAATAGGAAATCCTTAGGCTTGCCAGCTACAATTCGCATGCATTGGTCCAGATCTCCTGAAGCCTCTTTCATTGCTACTACATTCTTGAGGTCATGTGCTAGCCTCAAAGTAGTCTCGGCCGACACATTGGAACTGGTCCTCGGAGGCACATTATATAGTATAAGTGGCAATGGACTTGCCTCTGCCACTGCTTTATAGTGTCTATAGATTCCCTCCTGGCCAGGCTTGTTATAATAGGGGCTAACAGAAAGAATGGCTTCGGTTTGAGGAAAGCGTTTATGATGGTCTTCAACCTTTTTAACAATGCTTGCAGTGTTGTTTCCACCAATGCCCATTACCAGGGGAATCTTCCCTTCAGCTTCTTCAAAAAAGGTCTCAACAATTTTCAGGCTTTCGTCCTGAGTGAGGGTAGCTGTCTCCCCAGTGGTACCCAACATTACGAGGTATTCGACCTTTCCATCAATCAGGTGCTTGATAACCCTCCTTAAGGCAGGGAAGTCCACCTCCTTATTTACAGTAAAAGGGGTAACTACCGCTACCCCTGTTCCAATTAGTGATTGCATACAACCAAATTATACTTTTACCCGCTTCCCATTGTCTATCATGTTGAGGAAATAATCAAACTCCTTGATCATGTTCTTCATATCATTTGACTCAGTGGGGTCTATCATCAGTTCATAACAAACTTCAAAACCTTCCCTGTGAAGGCCGGTGCGAGTTTTTGCGCGTGCCATGCTACAAATGTATTTTGAAGGCATTCGTGTTGACATGTCGAAGTCCATCAAAATATCCAATTCGTGGCTACGGATTTGGTTTTCCAGAGAAGGTATGGGATAATCCAACCAATTCAGCTTGGTCGGATTGATAAATATCGAGTTAGGAATGTTTGAATATGTAGGCTCGGACTTCTTATCCAGGTTGATTTCGATCAACAAGATGTCCTTGCTTCTTTTTTTCAGGGCCTCCATATAGTCTTCTACCAAAGATATATCACCTGGATCAGTAGTAGAAAGATTTAGAATCATGCCAATTTTCCTGGCACTGTCAATGTCGACAAAGTCCCGGTTATACTCTTTGGTACGGTCCAGAGAGCGTATCCTTTTACGGCTGAATTTGTCTTTTATGTCGTTGATCCAGTCCATCCGATCATTTTATAAAAATCGTCCTCAGAAATTATCTTAACCTCGTTTTTTTCCGCCTTTTCCAGCTTTGATCCCCCGGCTTTTTCTCCTGCTAGTAGGAATGATGTCTTTTTCGAGACGGAGCTTTTTACTTCCCCTCCAAAGTTTTCAATCAACTCCTTCATCTCATCCCTGCTTCTTTCTGAAAACACTCCCGAAATTACAAAACTTTTTCCAACTAAAGTATCCGTCTGATGATCTTTTTCCTCTATTTCAAAATTCAAACCAAAAAGTTTGAGTTTCTGAATCATTTGAACGTTTGACGGAATTTCAAAGAAGGCCTTAAGGCTCTTGGCAATTTGGCCACCAATATCGGGAACCGCAATCAAATCTTCCTCACTTGCTGAAATTAGCTTGTCAATGTTTTTAAAATAACGAACCAGCTTTTTCGCAACCGTTTCTCCAACGTACCTTATTCCCAAAGCAAATAATACCCTTTCAAATGGGATTTCTTTACTCGCTTTAATTCCATTAAGCAAATTTCGAGCCGATAGATCCGCAAATCTTTCCAGATTTATCAATTGTTCATAATTCAAATCATATAAATCAGCATATGTAACTATCAGGCCTTCATCAACCAGCTGATTGACAATCTCCGAACCCAATCCATCAATGTCCATGGCCTTTCTGCTGGCAAAATGTTTGATTCTTCCCTTTACCTGAGGGGGACAGCTCTCTGAATTCGGGCAATAATGATTGGCATCGCCCTCTACCCTGATCAAAGGTGTACCACATTCGGGACATATGTCAGGAAAAACTACAGGTGTTGCGCCTTGCTGTCTTTCTTCTAGCAATACTCCTACAATTTTCGGAATAATTTCTCCACCTTTTTCAACCTTCACTTTATCACCAATGTGAAGTCCAAGTCTCTCTATCTCATCAGCATTATGAATTGATGCCCGCTTCACCGTAGTCCCAGCCAATAGGACGGGACTTAAATTTGCTACCGGAGTGAGCTTTCCAGTCCTACCTACCTGAAATGATACTGATTCAAGGGTGGTAGTAACTTCTTCTGCCTTGTACTTATATGAGATGGCCCAACGGGGAGCCTTTGAGGTAAAGCCTATCTCCTGCCTGAGGCCAAGTTCATCAACCTTGATCACTATCCCATCAATGTCATATCCAAGGCTTTTTCTTTTTTCTTCCCAAGTATCCAGGTAATTCAAAACTCCATCAATATCATTGACCACGCTATGGTAACCTGAATTGAGAAAACCCCATTTTTCCAAGTAATCCATATACACAGAATCCTTTTCTACCGGAAGTTCATCTGTATCCACATAGTAAGCATAAAAAACCAGGGTTCTACCAGCTACTACCTTCGAATCCTGCATTTTCAAGGTTCCTGCAGTAGTGTTTCGTGGATTCATCAAGGGAGGCAAACCTTCGGCAGCCCTACTTTCATTCAATTGGGCGAATGCCACCAATGGCATAATCACTTCTCCACGTACCTCTAGTCGTTGAGGAATATTGTCCCCTCTTAACCTAAGGGGGATAGAAGGGATGGTTTTTATGTTTGCGGTTATCTCATCACCAGATACCCCATCTCCTCTTGTAACTCCTCGAACCAAAAGCCCATTCTCATAATGAACACTTAGAGATACCCCATCAAATTTGTGTTCAAGGAGGAAACTATATTCCTGACCACCTGTCAATTTTTGAACCTGCTCGTCAAAATCTTTGATTTCTTCCTGGGAGTAACTGTTGCCAAGGCTTAGCATTGGCTTCAGGTGTCGAAAGCTCGGGAAGTCTTTGGTTACTTCCCCTCCCACCCTTGCTGTAGGAGAATCAGGTAACTTCAGCTCAGGATGAGACTCCTCCAGGGCCGATAATTCCTTAAGTTTTTGATCAAAATCATAATCAGATATGGTAGGCTTGGCCAGCACATAATAGTTGTAATTATGCTGCTTCAGTTCCTCAGTGAGCAGGGCAATTTTTTCTTTGATATCCATGTATGAGGGATTTGTGGATACAGGATGGGTGGATTTTCTAATGAAAAGCCAATATGTGATCCTAGGGGATTTATTTTAAAGAAAAATTATTAAGAATCTGACAACTTTTGTGGAAAAGGCCGCTTGATGAGGGGGGAAACAAAGACAAACTCATCAAGGTTGGGGTTATTGCTCGATAGAATTTCCTTATTGGGACCTTCCCATTCTTTTCTCCCCTGGTACAAAAACATGATTTTATGCCCAATGTTCATGACAGAGTTCATATCGTGGGATACTACAACAGTGGTCATGTTGAACTCTTCCGTAAGTTCCAGAATGAGCTTGTCAATAATAGATGCAGTCAGAGGGTCCAGGCCAGAGTTGGGTTCATCGACAAAAAGGTATTTGGGATTCATGGCAATGGCCCGGGCAATGCCTACCCGCTTTTGCATACCACCCGAAATTTCAGAGGGAAGCATATGGTTGTTACCAGTGAGGTTCACCCTATCCAGACAGAAATTCACCCTGTCTAATACTTCCTTGTCATTTTTCCCTGTAAACATCTTAATTGGAAATGCTACATTCTGCTCAACGGTAAGGGAATCGAAGAGAGCAGACGACTGGAAAAGCATTCCAATGTTCTTCCTTATTTCTTTTTGGCCTTTGTAATCAATTTCATGAAAGTCTACCCCATCGTATAAAACATTGCCCAAAGAAGGGGTTAAAAGTCCTACAATGCATTTCAGCATTACGCTTTTGCCAGAACCACTCGCCCCAATAATCATGTTCACCTTGCCCTGCTCGAATGAAAAGTCTATGCCCTTCAATACTTCCTTTTCTCCAAAAGACTTCTGCAAATTCTTTATCTCAATAGCCATAAAACTGCATTAGTGGAACTAACCTAACGAAAATAAGACTAAGCCAAAGGAATTGCAAGCTGATCAAAAGCGTTGCAACCTCAAAAAACTACTCTTTCCCTTATTCGTTTTGAGGTATACTTTGGTTTTTACCTG
>JALEFZ010000031.1 GCA_022760475.1 Bacteroidia bacterium
ACGTTGTTGCTGAAGTCGAAGGTCAATGTTTCCCAGGCCATAGCCATGGTCGTCATTGCTTCAGTTTCTACAGAAATGGCACCATTAGCGGCATCTTCTACTTTCAGACGTACAGGGATATTTGCATCCGGAGACCATACACGGACAGTCATGCTGGTAGATCCAGCAGCGAATGGAAGCGGAGTTACCAATCCAGCATCTCCCGCTGTAGTACCTGCCCAAAGCTGTGCTGTGCTGTCCTTGATGGACTCAGCAACCAGGTTTGATGCGTTAGTAGGGTCAACAACGATTTGAGAAATGTTCCCACCGAAGTCGGTCAAGTCGTAGTCTACAGTAGCAGTATCTTCGAATGTGATCGGTAGATCAGGAGCCGTCTTCATGGCAGTTCCAGAAGAGAACATCACATCATCCCAGTAGTAGGTCTTTCTTCCAGCGGTAGCCCCATCGGTACCAAAGTTGAAGAAGATAGATACTTTGTTATAGGTATTGGCAAAGTTGATGGCAGGTGTACCTGAAACGTTGTTGCTGAAGTCGAAGGTCAATGTTTCCCAGGCCATAGCCATGGTCGTCATTGCTTCAGTTTCTACAGAAATGGCGCCGTTGGCGGCATCTTCTACTTTCAGACGTACAGGGATATTTGCATCTGGAGACCATACACGAACAGTCATGCTGGTAGATCCAGCGGCAAATGGAAGCGGAGTTACCAATCCAGCATCTCCCGCAGTGGTACCTGCCCAAAGCTGAGCTGTGCTGTCCTTGATGGACTCAGCAACCAGGTTTGAAGCGTTGGTAGGATCAACTACAATCTGAGAAATGTTCCCGCCGAAGTCGGTCAAGTCGTAGTCTACAGTAGCAGTATCTTCGAATGTGATCGGTAGATCAGGAGCTGTTTTCATAACTGTTCCTTGAACGAACATCACATCATCCCAGTAGTAAGTTTTTCTTCCAGCGGTGGCCCCATCGGTACCAAAGTTGAAGAAGATAGAAACTTTGTCATAGGTATTGGCAAAGTTGATGGCAGGTGTACCTGATACATTATTGCTGAAGTCGAAGGTCAAAGTTTCCCAGGCCATAGCCATGGTCGTCATTGCTTCAGTTTCTACAGAGATGGCAGCGTTGGAAGCATCTTCTACTTTCAGACGTATGGGGATATTTGCATCCGGAGACCATACACGGACTGTCATGCTGGTAGATCCTGCGGCAAAAGGTATTGCGCTTGCTAGCCCTGTTCCACCCGCAGTGGTACCCGCCCAAAGCTGTGCTGTGCTGTCTTTGACAGACTCAACTACAAGGTTTGATGCGTTTGTAGGGTCAACAACGATTTGGGAGATGTTTCCACCGAAGTCAGCCAGATCATAGTTTACAGTGGCTGTGTCATCAAATGTGATTGGGAGGTCTACTTGGGCAGAAGGAGTAGCCGAACAAGCGGCTAGAAATGGAATTTTGATATCCGTAGGGTTCAACTGCCAGTTTCCACCAAAGGATCTCTTACTCCAAAGTACATTCAATTGAACACTGTCCGGAGGAGTCATCCAGCTTAGTGTTTGTTTGATTTTTCCAGCTTCAGAGCTATCCTGAGCTGAAAGCATTGCTCCACTACCATTGGTAATGAGGAGAAGGTCGATAGAATCATTGTTGGCTGACTCGATCTCTACCCTCATGGTGGTAGCATCTACATTTTCAATGGTCAGGAATACTCCCGACAGTACCTCAGCAGGAATGCCAAGGTGTCTCACTTCGCCCCCACAATAGGAAGACTGCTGACTGAAGCCCATAAAGGTACCAGTCATGATGAGTAGCAATAGTAGGATTTTTCTCATGTGTAAAGAATTTGGTTTATTCTATTCTTCTAAAACCTATTGATAATTTAGACTTAGCAGAAAGAAACGGAACACAGATTTTATCAAACATAAATATATATCCTTATTCTTATGTAAGCCAATCAATTACTACAACTTGACTACATCATCTTAGAAAAACTTCTACATCATCCTTTTATTTTGATCTTGATTCATGTTAATCGTTGATCCCTGATATAGATTTAAATACTTGATAAGCAGTTGTTTAAGAATTTTTGGGGATAAAACAAGAGAAAATATATGAGAAGTAATTGATATCTCATTAGCCCAACTGGATTTTCAAAATTGGATATTTTATCTCTTGTTTTTTAAGAGCTGTTCAGTATTTAATACTTATAAAGTAGCTAAACTTTATTGCTTTAATTGGGTAAAGATTAATTCCTGAAATCTCACTAGAAAGAAAGGTTTTGTAGTTTGAGTCTTTACCTGATAGATTTGATAATATCTAAAATTGCAGCAGTAATAAGGCTGGATTCTTTTTTTATTTCTTCAAAACTTACTATTCCATCTTGGATTTGTTTTTGAAGAAAGTTTAAACGATTTCTAAGAAGAATGATCTTTTCCATCTTCCGAGGATTATGTGTTTTGAAATGAGTAAATAACTGATTCAAGACCTCATCTTTTTCATCCTTGGACAGCGATTCAATTAACGACTCAATAAGTGTTTGATGTGGATTATCCTCCTTGTTGTACCAGCCATCAAATATGCTGAGGTATTCCTTGATTTCTTCCCTATTTGGGATGATATGAAAGCGTTGTTTTAAAAATAATGCTCTGTATAGAACAATTAAAAGTATTTCAATAGGAAGCAGTATAGCCAGGGTGGTGGTCCTGTAACTCATTCTGCTTAAGCTTGCAAAAGGTTCATAGCAGATAACTCCCAGGATTATACTAAAATACGCAACTGTCAAAACCAGTATGACCCTATGAATTTTTTTCTCAACGAGCTTCCCTGAAAACTCCATCTCCCTTTTTAAAAAATAAAGGAGGCCAGTCAAAGGTGCAGTTAAGGAAAAAAGATAAAATAGTGCAAATCTTTCTATTTGCTCAAAGGCGCCTAGCGACCATTGTAGCAAACTTAGGAACACAATCGAAATACCTAGTATAAAACTAAGGTTCGCAGTTTTTGATAAGAATTCCCATTTGCTATAAGTGGAAGTTGACATATTGATTTAATGAGTTGATAGTAAATTAGTTCAATACATAGTCTTAGGTAGAATTCCTGTTCAGCTATTAAAAACTCAATTTTCTTGATGATTATTATTTTTAAAGCCAAACCATATTTTAAAAATTGAATTTCATGACATCGACATATTTTGATGCCTTTATCACCTTTTAACGTCCATGAGTTGAAACAGTGGAGTCAGCATATCATCATTCATGGGGTCTGGTATATGCGTTTTCTTCCTGTTATCCCTGCTGTTTTCAGGATGCAGCAATAGGTTTACCTTATTGCCTTTGTTGTGATCCATAAAGAATTCATAGACCAGCAGGCAAACTGAATATTCATCCGAAAATTCAAGATTACCGATTTCAGATATTAGGTAGTTTTTTCCGGTTTGGTGGAACTCTGCAAACTGTCCTTTATCTCGGAAATCCGGATTGTCCTCTTGAAAATTATTCTTCCTCCTCACAGAAACACAAACCATCCTGTAGTAAGCATCGGAGCGGGAAGTGGCAGCCTTAGAATATGCAATTATATTTTTTCCAACTATTTGGAACCAATTATTGTCCATGCCATCCAATTCCTCCCTGATCCTTATATATGCACTTGTTTTGGGGAGGAATCGATTATCCCCTTCAAAGGCCTTGCCATTTGGTCTGATTGCCTCTGGCGCTGTTGTGATTACAAATCCCATGTCGGGAGTCCCATAGTAGGTTAAGTCCTGGTATCCGGATCTGTTAAGTGCAAAGGAAAGTTCCTCGCTGACTTCATCGAGGGTTTTTACTTGCTCAAAATTTTTCCTGCTCCCCATATTAGATATCGTTGGTTTGACTGGCGTCCAGTAAAAATCCTCTGGGATGGGGCTTCTCATGCTGAAATACTCTTCTTGCTTCTCATAATATCCCCAAACATTAGAATAGCTTGAGGAAAGCTCAGCATAGCCAATTTTATCCCTTCCTATTCGTAGGTTTCGGAAGGATAGAACCCTGGATAAAGTGTCTTCCTTAGAGCCCCTGGTCTGGTGGTGGTTATTTTCATAGTTGGGTAGAAAAGCCTTAACCTCAAGGTTTTTCCAAATGTAATTGGAGACCAATATCAATTTCTTGTCTATCAAGATCTTTTCGGCAACAAGGGATTTTTTGGTATTCCCAAACGTTATTTCAATTTGGTGTTCCTCAATTTCCTTGATATCCGAGAAGTTTATGATAAACATACCTAAGGACTCAAAGTCTACAGAAGATTTTTGAAAGCTGTCCAATTGACTAAGTTCATGGAAAATACTCATCTTGAGTTGGAAAATTCTGTTCGCCTCGATGGACTTGCCGTGCTCTACAAGCTTTAGGGTTTCCATGCTCCTTTTATCAAGCCTCCATTCGTTATCACTCACAAATATGATATTCTGAGCCTGTCCAGGTTTAATGATGAATAGAGCCACCAACAACAAAACCGAGTAGATGATTACTTTACTAAACATAATGGCCACTAGATTTAAGATCCTATTGAATAAGCTATCTTGGTATTTATTATGAAAAACTGTAAAACCATTATGACAAACATCAGAGGGTGCGATCCCTTCTCTGTAAAGAAGGCAAGCCCTACGAATCAGGGCAGAAAAGGGCAACTCTCTCCTTCTGTGAAGGCGGATTTTGCTAAATAGGTCATGAATCAGTTTTTTATTTCTATATTTGACCTCCATGGTTCCTGGTTTGGGTTTATTGGGGATTACAGAACAATGAAAAGGGCTTACCCCTTAGAAAATTTCATTTTTTATCAAATTTTAAATTTTTGAATATCATTCCTTTTGCTTTTGGAAATATCGTGCCAAAGAGATATGTATGAAAGCCGATGTCAGGATTTGATAGATTTTGATAAAAAAATATCTTATAAGGTTAATTTTCAGGCTTTTAATTAGCCTTTCCAGAATTTTGTCAAAATTTTTATCAATGGCTTTGATCACTTTGATGAACAAATTTTCGCGATTGATAAAGCAAGCCTTTCCTACGAACACATAGAATTAGAGTCTTCAAACTTGGATTCGGATTGGGATAAATATTTCCAATGCTATGCATTTGGACCAATCCTTTCTAAAAAAACTGTATTTTAAGTTTCTTGAAAATCTACAACTACTATGGTCCAGTCCTACAAACAGAAATATAAGGTTGAATCCCACTATGATGTCATTCTGATTGGTTCAGGCATGGGCTGCCTTGCGGCAGCTGCTTGTCTTACCAAAGAAGGAAAGAAAGTCTTGATCCTGGAGAGACATTATACCGCAGGTGGCTATACCCATGTGTTCAAGCGAAAGGGCTATGAATGGGATGTTGGAATCCATTACATCGGGGAAGTCAATAGAGAGACGACTGTACTTCGAAAACTATTTGACTACATCACTGACTCTCAACTTAAATGGGCGGACATGGGGGAAGTTTATGACAGGATTGTGATTGGAGAGCAAACCTATGACTTTCCCAAGGGAGTAGAAAACTTTAAGGATCAAATGAAAGCCTACTTTCCTTCTGAGGAAGGTGCCATTGACGAATATGTAAATCGGGTTTATGAGGTCTCTCGTGCCAGTAGGCAGTATTATGCCGAAAAAGCCATGCCTGCTTACATGAAGATGGTGGTTGGTAACAGATTTAGAAAGCCTTACCTGGAGTATGCAAGCAGGACTACATTGGACGTCCTTCGGGAACTGACCGATAATGAGTTGTTGATCAAAGTGCTTACCGGGCAATATGGAGATTATGGTCTTCCACCAGGTAAAAGTAGCTTTGCCATGCATGCCTCTGTTGCCAAGCACTATTTCAAAGGTGGAGCATTTCCAATAGGTGGCTCCGCTCAGATTGTGGATACAATAGCTCCTGTATTGGGAAAAAATAATAGTACCATCCTTACCAATGCAGAGGTTTCGCAAGTGTTGGTAGAGGACGGTAAAGCAATTGGGGTAGAAATGAAGGATGGCAAGCGCTTCCTGGCAGATAAGGTGATCAGTGGTACAGGGATTATCAACACCTATAAGTACCTTTTGCCTGAGGATCAGTTGAGAAAGCACTCCTTGACTGCCCAGTTAGAAAAGGTGGAACCCTCTGCTGCTCATCTTTGTCTATACCTGGGCTTAAATGGTAGCCCCGATGAATTAAAGCTCCCTAAAGCCAATTATTGGGTATATCCTGAAGACCTGGATCACGATGCAAGTATTGAGCGTTACCTGCAAGATCAGGATGCTGAGTTTCCAGTGGTCTACATTTCATTTCCTTCGGCCAAAGATCCCAGTTGGTCAGAGCGATATCCAGGACGAAGTACGATTGACATCATTACGGTGGTACCCTATGATATTTTCCAAAAATGGGAAGATACCCGCTGGAAAAAAAGAGGAGAGGATTATGAGTCCTTAAAGGATAAATTTACCCAACGCTTGTTGGAAGTCCTTTACAAAAAAGAGCCCCAACTTCGGGGAAAGATAGACCACATGGAGCTTTCAAGCCCCATCACTACCAGGCATTTTATGAATTATGAGCGAGGAGAATTGTATGGCATTGACCATGATCCTGGTCGTTTTGAACAGAAATTTCTCCAGCCCAAAACTCCTATCAAAAACTTCTACCTTACTGGGCAAGACATTGTTACTGCTGGTGTCGGTGGTGCCCTATTTGCAGGCTTTCTAACAGCCTCAGCTATGCTGGGCAAAAATATTGTTGAAAAGGCTGTGAAAGCAGGCTTCGAAAATTGATAATTCAAGTATAGAAGTTCCTCTGCATGCTTTTGAACCAGAAGGCAAATTCGTAAGAGTTTGCCTTGAAAACCCCCTTTGCCATAATTGTGGTAATTTAGAAGAATGAAAACCTTACTTAAAGCGATGTTAAAATCTTTTATTTTTCAATAGAAAACTTACTTAAAAGAGGTCATAAAGAGTTTCTTGAAATCCAAATGTGTATATTTATAGATAGAAGAAAGCCATTTATGAAAACTACCGTCATTGGGCGACTTCACTAACCAAGGCTAAATCAAAACATCCATTTTTGGTGTCAAAGTTTTCTTGACATCTAAAGCTTTTTCATTTTTGAAAAGTGAAACAAATATTATGAGATCATCCGGATCTTTGCTCAAAAGCTTAATTAGCTATTCCATATTTTTTGTTTGTTCGTTCTCAATAAGTATAGGGCAACACTACAGTTCAATTCTGTATCCGGTTATTCTGGATGAGCAGGAGCAAAAGGTCTGGGATGTGGTGCAGGTTTGGAATGGAGAGGTGATTGTTGCCACGAACGAAGGTTTGACCAGTTTTGATGGTAGAAACTTCAATCTTTTGGATTTTTCCAGTGGATGGGGAGCTGTATTTGGATTACAACTCGCCAAGGATAGCGCCTTATGGATGTTGACCCAATCAGGAATATACCGAGCTAAAGGCTTTGGTTCTGGCCATAAGCTGGAGGTAAAAAACATCTATCGAGATTCCCTTACCTCTGATGATCAAATAATCATTGATAAATCTGACAAGCTTTGGTGTTCATGCGGCGGTCAAAGCCTGAGATTCAGTGAAGATGCTGATTTCACAAAGGTCTCTATGGACCCAAGCTTTCCATTCGACTTGAAGGAACTGGGCATTGGAATGCTGCATCAAAATGGGATGCTTTCCATCTATGAGGCCAACGGAGGAGAGCAAACCATTATCGACGAAATAGCCATTGGTGGATTAAATTATGTTACTCAATTTTCAGATAATCTTATTCTTTTAGGTGAAAAAACGGTTGAATATCAACTCGGAAGTAGGCAGGCCAAACTTATTGCTCCTTCCATTGGAAGGGTCAATACAGCTATCTACCTGGATGAGGATAACTTACTTCTTGGCACTGATGAAACGATCTTTTTGGCTCAAAGGGCTGGGGAGAGTTGGGAACCTGCCCAAATGTTCAATCAGGTTGATCAACATAAGCTTGAAGCCCTGCCATTCAATGGAGTAAAAAAGTTTTTCCAAGGTGAGTACGGACAAATTTGGGTGGTAGCAGAAAACGGTCTTGGGCTTATGTATGCCCCGTTTTTTGCTAAGCCACAAATTATTACCAATACATCTCCTTGGGGTTTTTCCATTGGGGAGGATCAGACTGTATATGCCAACATTGGGAAAACCTTTGAAATCAAGCGTCAATTCAATACGTATAAAGTATCTGAAGTCAATATCCCTGGACAAGGAATACCCACCACCCTAAGTCATAGCAAAGTGGGGCTTTGGGCGGCTGATATTGAGGGGAAACTGAGGCTTTTTTCTACTGGAAAAATATTAAAGGAATGGGATTTTTCAGGGGATGGTGGCGTCCTTTTTTACTCCTATTTTAGAAAAAGGACCCAGGAGTTATGGGCTTGTCAGGCTCCAAATACCAAACCCATTTATGGAATCCTGAAAATCTCTCCTGATGGAAGTTACAGGCGTTAC
This sequence comes from Bacteroidia bacterium, assembly GCA_022760475.1. Classification (GTDB taxonomy): domain Bacteria; phylum Bacteroidota; class Bacteroidia; order J057; family J057; genus JALEFZ01. The sequence continues at coordinate 8,456 of JALEFZ010000031.1, forward strand.
GGCCAAAAAGAAGGCCTTAATACACGTCTCTTGTACCTGACAGAAACCCAGGATGGAGAATTATATGCATCAGGCATTGGTTCCAAAAGCTATGTCTATAAGTATGATAGCCAAAATGATACATTCATCAATTTGAGTCTGACACTGCCATTTCCAGCAACTGAGCATTTTGAAGTTCATCAACTTGTGGTCGATAAAGGTGGTACAATCTGGATGGCCAGTACCAATGGATTGTTAAAACATGATGGAAGGGAAGTAAGCCATGTAAAAGTGGGAGACTGGCCTAGAGACAAAGAGATTAGAAGCATATTTCTTGATTCTGAAGGAGCTTTTTGGTTGGGGAGCAGCCAACTGGGACTGGCATACTGGACGGAGGATAAATTCGTGAATTTTGGAGAAGAAAGTGGGCTTCCAGCCATAGAAATGGGATATCGAAATATTGGACTGGATGATGAAGGGTATCTATGGGTAGCAAGTCATGAAGGTCTTGTGGTATCCAGACTCCCTCAGACAATACCTCTGGAAGCTCCTATTCCTCAATGGGGAGAACTGGTAGTCAATGGCGAAAGGATTGTTCTTTCCGAAGATAGATCAACAGAAATCCCCTATAATTCCCAGATCAAAATTAGCTTTCAAACTCATGCATTCCCGGTCCAGGAACTTCGTTATGAATACCGAATTCCCAAATATAATGATCAATGGATGCCCTTGGATCCCTTGGAAGCATGGGAAGTACCAGCTTTGTTGCCCGGAAATTATGTCTTGCAACTTAGGGCAAGCCATGCCATGGGTACGGCTTGGAGTACTCCCATAGAACTTCCAGTGACCGTGCTGCAAATTTGGTACAAGAGGCCCATTGCTCTGTTGCTGTATTTTCTTTGTGCAGCTATTGGGCTTGTTATATGGGTAAATCATCGAACCCAAAAGCTAAGCCGTGTAAACCAAAAACTGGAACGTATAGTGGATGAAAGGACACAGAAACTCCAGTTGGCACTTCAGGCAAAAAGCCTTTTTCTAGCTAATATGAGCCATGAAATAAGGACTCCCATGCATGGCATTATTGGGAATCTTGATTTATTATCTGATACCAGACTCTCGACTGAGCAAAGGGATTATCTGGATACCATTAAGAATAATGGGCAAACCCTCCTTGCCATCATCAACGATATCCTGGATCTTTCGAAGATTGAGTCAGGTAAGATGGAACTGGAAATGCAAGAGTTTGACCTGCGCAACTGTATCGAGCAGTCCTTGAAGACATTTGCATCCAAAGCATCGGATAAAAAGTTGGAACTCAATTATCAATTGCCTGATGACATCCCTTTGAAACTCATCGGAGATGAGGTGCGGATCAATCAAATTTTGAATAATCTCGTCAGTAATGCCATCAAATTTACGGAGAAGGGAAGTATTCAAATCCATGTAAAGAAAGTTGAAGCTGAGGAGGGTGGGGCAGCCCATACTTGCCTTCAAATTGCGGTGGTAGATACGGGAATGGGGATTCCTTTAGAAAAACAAAAACGTCTATTCGAGGCTTTCTCCCAGGCAGACAATTCGATCAGCCGAAGGTTTGGAGGTACTGGTTTGGGATTAACCATTGTGAGACACCTGATAAGTTTGATGAACGGTACCATATGGATTGAAAGTGAGCCAGGTAAAGGATCGAGCTTTATTTTTAATATCCAGCTTGCCTATGCTGAATCTTCTGAAGTGGTTGAAGACATTGATAGTCTTGGTGGGAAAACCGTCCTGATGGTATCTAAGGCTTACCTAAGTAGGGATTGGGTTCAGCAGCGACTGGAATCCTGGGGAATGAAGGTGATATTGCTTGAATCCACGATTGAGGCAGGACGGCTGATCAAGTCTGAAAAGGTAGATTTTATTTTGGTTCATAAAAGTTTCTTTTCTCAAGTAGGGATGATCCCTAAAGAAATAGGAGAGGCAAAGGTTCCAAAGTTATTGATCAGTTCTATCACGGGTGTCAAGGAATGGAAAGCTGAATCCCTGTATCCAGAAATGGATATCATGGCCTTGCCACTGAGGTATCATACCCTTCAGGAATGGTTTACCCATAGTGGGAAGCCCGAACCAAAGCCAGCGAGCCAGGAGGTTGAAAATCCCTTCTCCAAAAAGGAGCAGCAGCTAAAAATCCTGGTTTCCGAGGACAATATCGTGAACCAAAAACTGGTCGTGAAAATCTTTTCAAAAATCGGCTATGATAGTATAAGCCTGGCTTCAAATGGCCTGGAGGCCGTCGAGGCTATGGAAAAGGAGGATTTTGATGTAATATTCATGGATGTTCATATGCCAAAGATGGATGGCCTGGAAGCTACAAGGGTGATCAGGGAGCGTATCTCTAAGGATAGGCAACCTGTCATAATTGCCCTAACTGCCAGCATCATGAAAAAGGATAAAAAAGCATGTGAGGATGCAGGTATGGATGATTTCATTTCAAAGCCATTTAGAAGAGAAGAATTGGCTACAATGGTAGAAAAATGGGAGAAGAGGTTGGATAAAGTCGAGCTGAGCTGAGTATTTTGGAAAATGCCATTACCAAATGGCTTCATACAACTTAAGGCATTGACTTGTAGACTCCGTTTTCCATGGCAAAAATGACCACGCCTGCAGTTCCTTTCACTCCAAGTTTTTCCCTGATATTTCTTCTATGGGTCTCTACGGTTTTAACTGAAATAAATAACCGTTCTGCTATTTCTCTGCTGGGAAGTTCAGCACAAATCAATTGAATGACTTCCTTTTCCCTAACTGTGAGTACATCAAGGAGTGTTTGATTAAATGAACGGGGAGTACTGGCCTTTCTGATCTTTTTGAGCAATGCTTTCTGAACATAGGTATTAAAATAAAAGTCATTTTCATAGACCGAACGTATGGCCTTGTGTAATTCCTTTTCTCCTTCATTTTTAAGCAAATAGGCATTTACTCCCAACTCTACTAGGTATGCCATGTACTGCTCATTGTCGTGCATGGTGAGAAGGATGATCTTTACTTCGGGATGATGTTTTCTAAGATGAGCGGTAGCGTCAATCCCATTCATGACGGGCATTTCAAGGTCCATGAGTACCACATCCACAGCCTCTACCTCAATTTTCTGGATTAGTTCTTGTCCATTGTTGGCATTGAATACCAGTTTACAATCATCAAAGGATTCCAGAATCAAGGAAAGCCCCCTTTGAAACATCAGGTGATCATCTGCAATGGCTATTCTGATCATGATTCTTTGTGTTTTCTATTTAAGTTCATTTTCAACATAAAACCTTCCTGATGACCAGAGTTGATTTCATAGCTCGCACCCAAAAAGGCAATTCTGCTTCGGATACTTTTCAACCCCAGGTTTTTGTGAGTTGGGCTTTTCTTTACAATTGAATTGATGTCAAAGCCTTTTCCATTGTCCACATAACGGAGGGTAAATGACTGTGAAAGAATACTGACTTCAAGGGAGACCTCTGTTGCCTCTGCATATTTTAAAGTATTATTGACCAATTCCTGGACGATCCTGAAAATGGCCAGTTCTTCCTGTATATCAAGCCTACTTGATTTTTGAGCTTTGAAGATAAAGTTAATTCCATGGGCCTTTGAAAAAGTTTCAAACAGATTTTCCAGTACGGAGACCAACCCAAATTGCTCCAGGTCTACCGGGATGATGTCATAAATGATTTGCCTAACATTGTTGATGGCCTCATCTATCATTTGACTGGTCTCGTATTTCAATTGCCTATGTCGCTCAGGCTTCAAATCCGGGTCCAATTTACCAACAAACATTTTGGTGGCAGATAAGAGGCTTCCTACGGCATCGTGGAGGTCTTTGGCGATCCTTCCTCGTTCTTCCTCTTGTACGATGATCTCGGCATCAAGCAGTTTTTGCTGGTAAAAATCCAGCTTTTGTTCCTGTTTAACGAATCGTCTTCGATAGAAAATGTAGAAATAGATGACCAGCAGTGATAATAGGAACATCGCCCCTAAGCCAATGCTCAAAAGCATGATGAGCTGTTTGTCTTCCTCATTCAATGAGCCAAAGAGGGATGTTTCATCCATAGGACGATGGTGAAAAACAGGTTTTTGATGATACCAAGCAAGGCGTGAATCGCCCATATGGGTAAACTCAAGTCGGCACTTTTCAGCAGATAATTGCTAAATAAATATACAATAAAGCTGGAGGAAAAATAAATAAAGAGGCCATTGACAAGCCAAAACATAGGAACTTTCTCAAGTCGTTTTACCTTGAGTTCCTTAGAAGTTAAATAATAATAATGAGCAGAGAGTGCAACTATGAGCAGGGCGAGGACGATTCGTGCCGACCAATTGAAATTTTCCCATGTCTCAAAGAAGAAGCTGTTGGTCAGCGAGAATATTGAGAATCCAATTCCAAGGAGTATGTACCAATTCTTGATGAGTTTGCTGGCCAATCCATACCGAAATATCAATAAGAATAACCATGCTTCTGCTATGGTAAGGATGTGTAGCAAAAAGAGGTTTCGCATACCCAGAACCCGTCCAAGGTAAAGTGCTGTTCCTTCAATTATGAATGAAAAAATTACCAAATAGGCCAAATATAATTGTTCTTTACGAAGGCTTCTCCATCTGATAATTGTTACCAGAAAAGGCAACAAAATGGAAAAGGAACCAATAGCCATGATAAATTTTGCTAATTCTTCCATTTGAAACGGATTTATACTTTAAAAAGGAAGCTGAGTTAAAAGTTCCTCTATCGTTTGATTCAATATTTTTATGCTTGGCATAATTAGCTTAGGTTGGGTAGGTAAATGGGTAAGGAAGTCTCAATATTGACTCACTTACCCATCACCTTATTGATTTCTAGTTACAGCTATGAGGACATGGTGAACAAAATTCGAAGAATTTTGAAGCAG
>JALEFZ010000032.1 GCA_022760475.1 Bacteroidia bacterium
CTACTTCGGGATCTTCAGTTTTGGGAAGGAAATCAAATGCGGCAGTAAATTTGGCTAGTTCCTCATCCTTTTGTTCAAGTGCCAAGCGAAGTTTTGCTAGCTCACCCTCTTGCTCATCTCCTGTAGTCTCTGTACCACCGGATTCCGGCTGACTTTCCAGCTTCATTTTCAAATCCTCAATCTCATTTTCTTTGTCATTCAGTTTTTCTTCCAATTCTCTGAATGCCTTCATGTCTACCGCTTCTAACTCCTCATTGGGCTCGTACGGCTGATTTTTCACCTCTTCCAGTTGAGACTTGAGGTCATTGATCTCTGTATCTTTATCCTGAAGCTCAATTTTAATTAACCTTAGGGCTTCTGGCAAGCCAACCCTTTCCTCAGTTTCAGGTGTTTCTATGTCCAATGCAGCCAGTTCTTCATTGAAGTGATTGATTTCAAGCTTGTGATCGTCAATTTTTCTCTGAAGTTCATCAAAAATAACTTTGGGATTGGGTGCTTCAACTTCCGGATCGTCGGACTTGGGGAGGAAAGAAAATATTTCTGTGAAACTACCCAGCTCTTCATCTTTCTTTTCCAGTTTTGATACAAGCTCTTCCATCTTCGTTTTTAAGCTAGCCAACTCTTCAGTTCTGCTTTCTTCGTTTTCAGAGTCTGTATTCTCAGAATTTGAAGTATTGGCCTTCAATTCCTCAATCTCTGCATTCTTATTTAAGATTTCTGATTTGATCAAACGAAGTGCCTCTGGCAGTCCCAGCCGGTTTTCTGTCTCAGGAGTAGTAATATCTAACTCAGCCAACTCCTCATTGAAATGGGATATTTCTAGGTCTCTTTGGCTTATTTCTTCCTTAAGTTGGTTAAAGATGAACTCTGGGCTTACTGGTTCATGCTCGGAATCTCCCTCAGGCTGGGGAATGAAAGCAAACACACTTTCAAAGCTGGCAATTTTGGCGTCTTTTTCAGCAAGTTCCTTTCTCAATGCCTCAATTTCATCATTGCTTTCGGCAATTGAATCTTCCGTCTTGCCATTTTGCATAGCCGCAAAGGCTTCTCCAGGGCTCATAGACAAGGGTTTCACAGAATCCAATTCTGCGGCCTGCTTTTCGACTTCTTCTTTTAGGTTTGCCAATTGGGAATCTTTATCGGCGAGTTGTTGTTTGAGGCGTTGGAAGGCCTCCACAGGTGTCAAGGAGCCTTGCTCTTCAGAATCTTCTTGATCTAGTACCAAAGAAAAATCAGAGGTCAGGCGTTCAATTTCAGCATCTTTTTCAGCGAGTTTTCTTTTGAGTTGGGAAAAAGCATCACCAGGGCTAAGGAGTTTCCCATTGTCTTCGTTCATGTGTAGTAAGTCTAATTCGTTATGAAATTCTTGTATGAAGTTTTCTTTGGTCTGGAGCTCTTTGGAGATAAAGTCCTGATATTCTGTAATATCCATCTCAATGCCATTGTGTACCAAGCGGACTCCCGCATCTATAGATCCGGCCATAGGTATTTCATCGGTGTTGCCTGAGCCCTGCCTAAGTTTGGAAATTTCCTGTTCTCTCTCTTCTAAACTTGTCTTGTATTGCTCAATTTCCTGCTTTAACTCCTCAATTTCCTTTCTCTTTGATCCTATATATTCTTGAGGGCTTACTTCTTCTCCGTCTATGGTAAATGAATTCAGAACCGCTTTAAGCTGGTCCAGCTCGGCTTTGTCACTTTCTCCTTCTTCACTTAGAGGCACAGCACCCATATTTCTTTTCAGGTCGGACAATTCTTCATCCTTATGGGCCAGTTCCTTTTGGGTTTTAATCACATAATAAGAGGCGCTAACCCTTTCACCATCGATCTGCAATTGGTCAAGTTCTCTTTCAAGTTGGTTTATTTTTTCATTTTTCCTGAAAATGACAGACTTTTTACTCCTGACATACTCTGAAGGGCTTACCTTGACACCATCTATTTCCAGGAGATCTATTTCTGATGTTAATTTTTCTATCTCCCTTTCCCTGTCGAACAGGGCATGGTCTATGGCCTTGTTTTGCTTTCTTCGCCAATAAAGCCACGTCATAACGATTCCGATAAGGAACGCTACAATCAACAGCAAGCTAATTTGGACTGAAGGGGGTAATTGCATGGTATTAGGGTTGAATGTAAATATCTATTCTTCGGTTTCTCTCCTTATTGATCTCGGAGTTGTTGGGTAATACGGGATTAACTTCGCCCATAGATCTATGGGCGATTTTGTCTTCCTTGAATCCCATCCTGACTAGGAAATCTTTGAGAGCAATGGCTCTCATTAAGCCGATTTTGTAATTTTGTACTGCCTCACCATCATCATCTGTATTGCCTACCAGGATCAACTTTTGATAGCTGCTGTCTTCAGACAGGATGTTATCCAGGTCTCTGACAAGGGAAGATAGCTCCCGCTCGTCAAGGATGCTGTCAGATTTATGTGCGAAAGGGACTTCATAACTCAGGATGCGTTTTCCCAGTACAGGACCATCAGCAGTCCTATCTGGATCAATTTCCAATTTGGTTTTGGAGTTTGGTTTTTTTGCAGGGGTAGAGGAATTATTGATAACTCCACACTCCTCTCGGATCTTGCAGACATACCAATAGTTGCCAAAAACAAGCCAGCCCAAGAAAACCAGGATTCCCAAGAAAATAATTCGCATCCCCAGTGGATTTGTAGTCTTAAAAATTTGAGAAAAAATATTGATTTATCTGATCAATACGCCAAAGTCAACTATGAATTAACAATAATTTATCTTCGACAGTCAAACTATATAAGAGCTAAGGATTTAGGGCTTCAACACTATAACCTGGATTGGTAATTTTTATTGTAGAAGCTAAAGAAAAAAAGGCGGCCATCTCGGCCACCCTTAAAATAAGGTTTAGATGTCTCCTAATTTGAGTTATCTACTCGGCCAAATATTTTGAACGAGTTCTTGAAAATTTCCAAAAAATCGTGAATTAGCAAATATCGAGTTTTTGCAATGCGTAAGTTTTGGTCTAAATAGTTCATTAATATGAAGTATTTAAATTAGGATAAATATATATGTTTAAGGATCAAATCCCCTGTATGGGTTGAAAGCTGATATAGGTTAGTTATCCAGGAAATTTAGAGATTGTGTGATAAAAGGGAATGGATGAAAGATTTTATTTGTATTTGTTTAAAAAAAATATTCCAGAAGGGCTGTAGGTGTTGAGCAATTAATCCAACTGAAAATTGTATTTTCTATAAACCACATTGTAACCCCCTCTTTCTAAATCTCTTACCAGGTACTCAATCATTTCTTCTGTCTCAGGGTCATAGGCAGTTTTTAGGTTAATGCCAAAAATTAGTCCCACCGATTGCCAGAAAACAGCAGAAGCACCACTTTTATTTGATTTGATGAGTTCAAACATTGAACTTCCAGTTTCCCTAAAAACAAGTTTGACCAGGATTTTTCCCTGATTTCGGGTCATCTTTCTGATGTCTTTTTCGTATTTACCAAAGAGGGATTTTTCTTTCTCCTTGATATATTCCTTGAGTTCCTTCTCACTTTCGATTTGGTCCATTTCAGCCTGAATCTCCAATAAGATTTGGCTGACCCTATGGGCATAGGGATAGGTCTTATGAACGTCTCTCCTGAGCTTTGAGAACTTTCGTAGTTTGCGTTTGCCACGTTTGAGGTCACGCTGACTGGGAGAGTCCTGGGTAATCAGGATGGTATCTAGCTTTCCCGTCATGTAAGTTACCCCCTCCACCTCATAGGTATAGAAGGTCTTGCTGCGCTCCTTGGTATAATCTGTTTGGGCATGTAAAGTGCCCCCAAAAACAATCAAGAGGAGGCTGAGGGAGAATAGTTTATAGATATTTGAAATCTGTACATTCATATAATATCACAATAATGCCTTTATATTGACGAACTAGCAAAACAAAGGATACCCTAATTGTACGGATTTGACAGCTTTTCAGTTAGATTGTGTAGTCTCATGGCTTGAACAATAACAATAAATCTTCGAAAAATTAAGATACGAAAAAAAAACTGTATTTAAGGACAAATTATTTTCGCATTAAATAAATAATGGGCATTAGGATGGATCGGTATTTGGGATTTCCTTTGTCAAAAATACTTCCTTTATTCGGAAGAATTTACCGAACATCTGAACACCTGAAATTAACTTAGATAAATTTTTGAGCCTTATGTTTAGCAAATTGATAGGTAATTTAATTAGGATTTTTAGCCTCTCTCTGCTTTTGTTTAGAGTCCTGCCTGGTATTTCCCAGCCAATGAGTAGCAAGGGAGCAGATAGTTTACATGCCGTATATGAAAACATACTAGGTCCAGTTCAGCACTTTCGTTCTGGCCGTACCAATTGGGCAGTAGTAGTAGTAGACATGGATAGAGATGGAAACCCTGATGTGGTGAGTGCTTCTAGGTCAGATGGCCTACTTTCAGTGCACTACAACGATGGAAAAGGGGATTTTAAAAAGAAAAGAAGTAAAAATTTTCAGGACAGCCATCGTGCAATGGTCAGCCTTGATGCCAATGGTGATGATTGGCCGGATGTGGCCACCATCACCGAAAGGGGAAAGTTATGTGTGATCTACAATGATGGGAAGGGCTTCTTCAAGAACTCACAAGTACTGCTTTCCGGTTTGGTGGGGCAGGACATTGTGGGAATAGACATAGATGCCGACGAAGACATAGATCTACTGACAGTAGCTCATAGAGAGCAGGTGGTTAGTATCCACACCAACAATGGGAAAGGTAGGTTTTCCGCCCCGATAAAGATAAAAACTGGCGAAGGGCCCCGTTGTCTGGCAGTGGGAGACATTGACAATGATGGATTGCAGGACCTGGTGGTAGGGGGGGACAAGGGCTATCTCTACATCCACAAAGGCACGGGAATCAAACAGTTTTCAGCTCCATCTAATTTACGTTCATGTAGGGATATCTGGGGAGTAGGATTGGCCGATTTTAACAAGGATGGCCATATGGATATCGCTGCCTGTTCCTATCTGAACCAAGACTTATTTATCCATCCAAATGAAGGTGGAGGGGAATTTTTGACCAGACAAGAGCTTGAATCTGGCGCACACAACATCAATTTGGTAATTGTAGACATAGACCGCGACGACGACTTGGATATCGTTACAACATCCAGTGTTGACAATGGTCTGAATTTCCACATCAACAATGGCAAGGGACTGTTCTCAGATAGAATGAGTCGATCTACAGGTCGTAGGCCTGTTTCGATAGGGGAAGGAGACTTTGACGGAGATGGGGATGTCGACCTTGTAACGGGATCTATTGACGATGCAAGCATTAATGTTCATCAAAACATGCTAATGGAAAATTCCCTGGTGACCAGAAAAATGAAATTGATGGTAAAGGGGAAGGTCTACGACAAGGACAATGGCATCATTCTGCCACATGTGAGTGTATCGCTGAGGAGTTCGGCTGATAAAGGCTTGGACGCCGTCTTCACAGATGAAAATGGATACTTTGAATTTGAACTCAAACCAAATAAAAAGTACTTCCTGCTGGCCAGAACAAAGGGCTTTCCTCCCGGGCGGGTAGGATTTGACATGCCTGAAGAACAGTTTTACCAGGATATTTACCTGGAAGTCCCCAAGGAGACCAACGTAAATGTTAAGGTCGTAGACAGAAAGACAGGAGAAGCCATTGGAGGTGCTGGGCTTAGCCTTTTGGATCAGGATGAAAACCTGCTCAAGAACAATACTGCAGATGTCAATGGCGAATTTCAGTATAAACAAATCTCCTTGGGCTATAATTATGAAATTCTGACAGAGGCAGATGGTTACGATGCCCACTCCGCCTACTTTGATGTAGAAAAGGATGACATAGGCAAAGGAGTTTCTGTGGTAGTAAGGATGTCAAAAGAGCCTTTGGGAAGGTGTATAACAGGGGTGGTAACGGATCGCCATACAGGTGAGATCATCCCAAAAGCTGGACTTATCTTTAAGGATTCTACTGGGAGAACTCGAGCAAAAGTCAGAGCCACTGTAGATGGCATGTATCGCAAATGCCTTCCCTATGGAGAGTATGAATTGACTACCCTGGCCAAGGGCTACTTCTATGAGGTGTCAGGTTTTGATCTGTCAGAAACAGGTACACGGGATGACCTGGAGTACGATGTTTCACTTAAGCCGCTAAAGAAGGATTCGGCGATTCTTTTGAATGTGTACTTTGACAAGGCGAAATACAACCTCAAAAAAGAGTATTTTCCTGAATTGAGACGTGCCATTCGGATCATGGAACAAAATCCAAAACTTGTGATGGAAATTGCTGGCCATACCAGCTCTGAAGGTGGATTTGAGTACAATCGAAGGTTGAGTCAGAACCGTGCCGACGCAGTGAGTCAATACCTGATCGAAAACGGAATCGAGGCTGAACGAATTATATCGAAAGGCTATGGTGAAGGGCAGTTGGTTATAGAGCCGGATGATACCCCTGAAAAGAGAGAGAAGAACCGCAGGACTGAGTTCAAGGTGGTTCGAACAGATAATTAATTTAAATTGGCATTTGTGCTACATACTTTTATTTGATTGAAGACAAAGTAGTCATTGGCAAAACACCTTGTGTGTTAATCTAGTCAACCCAGTCTGTCATTTCGAGTGTAAGTGAGAAATCTACTCACCCTATTGCATAGAACTCTCACTAACGTTTGAGAGGATATGTTCCATTCGAAGGACATTTGGGCCTAGATCGAAATGGCATTTACCCTTTGAGTACGTTAAAATTGGCAACTTGGGGCAATTAGGAGAAAGATAAGCTACTTTGGCCCGCAATGCCTTAAGGAATAAATAAAAAATGGCTGGTCCCTAAGCGACCAGCCATCCGTCAACTATAAAAGATTACTACTAGAAATTTATTCTTTGATAAATCTTTTGGTGCTGATAGCATCTCCATTTTGAACCTGAACCAGGTAAATTCCCTTTGCCAGGCTGCTTACGTTAAGTTTTTTATTATCAGTGGTGGTGGATTCTTCCAAAATCAAAGCTCCGGAATAATCGAAAATTTTGATGCTGGTGCTTGCGCGGCTCAGCCTTGCATTTTCGAAGCTCACATTGAGCTGTTGGTTAGCAGGGACAGGATATAATTTCAGTTCACCAAAGAGATTGGGTTCTACATTTACTCCTGTGCCAGTTCTTACCACCACCGCAAAATCATCTGATAGGTCAAAACAACCGTCTGTAATCATGGAGGTGGCAGCAGTATCGCCTAAACCTACCAGGACATTTCCGCTAAAGGAAAGCCCCCATACATAACAGATTCCAGGACCGGCGCCAGAGAAATCAACCATGTCGCCAGGAGGAAGTCCTAGAATTTTGGTTGCTGTATCTGTAACCACATAGGTAAAGTTGCTTCCAACTACATTCAAACTATCGAACGAAACGACATTTGACAAGCTATCATCCAGGTCAATGAAAATCGTATCTGATGCCAGAGCAATGTTTCCACCGGAGAGAGAATCCCTAAATACCCTTACAAAGGTATCTGACAAGTCAAAACATCCATCGGTAAGTGCACCTGCATTACTTACAGTATCACCTACGTTTACGAGGACTTCACCGGTATAGGACAGTCCCCATACCCAGCATACACCATTTCCTGCACCGCTGAAGTCGATGACTCCGGTAGTATTGATACCAAGTATGGTGGTGTTAGGATCAGTGATTACGTAGGCAAAATTCAGGTTTGAAGCTCCGACACTGTCAAAAGCGATGATTCCACTATTGGGGTCATTGTAGCACACATAAGCCGTGTCAGAACCGGTTTCGGTAAGTACCATGCCTGCTTCAGCACTATCCCTGGCTATGACAACGAAGTTGTTGGAGAGGTCAAAACAGCTATCTGTCAAGGCAACCTGGGAAGCAGTGTCTCCCACTTGTGCAGTGATATTTCCCAGGTAGGAAAGTCCCCATACCCAGCATATGCCAGATCCTGCTCCTTCAAAATCAATGCTATCCGTTCCGGGTACAGCCAGGATGACACCATTGTTGTCTGTAACTACATAGGTATAATTTGCAGCTGCGGTGGTGGCGCTGTCAAATGAAATGAAGTCTGCAATGTTGTCTCCCACACAAACTACCTCACGGAAGCTACCGCTTTCAGTAGATACTGTTCCTCCATCTACCCCTGCGCATAGGGTGAAAAACTGCTCTCCATTTTGGGTACCAAAGTCAACATTTCTCGATTCCCCGAGGTTCGTAACCCCACTATCCAAGCCACAAAGTACCTGGTTTGATACAAAATCGTGGCTGCTGCTATTGACGAAGGCTGTTATTTTGATTTCACCTATTGGATTTCCAAGCTCGGATAGTGGAATGGCAAGCTCAATTCCGGTAGTCACAGCTGATGGATCTCCTACATTGATGTCGCTGACCCCTGCGATGTTGCTGTTGTTCATGCCAAGCAGGGCACCATTGTTAAGGACTCGGGTTCTACCGGGGCCTCCACCAATGAAGGAACCGCTTCCAGCCATGCCGATGGTTTGGGCTGTGCTGGCAAATTGTTCATACACATTATTGTTAAATCCATTGGTTATGGTATAAAAATAGTCCGATTCAAAGCCGGGATCGAAGGTCAGGCCATTGCCGGACCCATCATTACCCATTCTGTTGAGGCCGTTAAAGTCTACATCTGGGTTATCTCCGGATAGGGTGTTCTGTCCTCCTGGAACACAATCGATGAAGATGTCCAACTTATTAAAGTTGGTCTCCATGTTTCCTGTCAACATGAGGTAAAGGAATCCCCCATCAATTACTGCATGAGCACCATCAAGTTCTGATCCTGATGAAGTTGTGGGGGTGGTGTCATTGTTGTTTCCGAAGCCTGTGGTGTTTGTTTGCAGGCAAAGGGCTGGAAGGTAGATTGCAGATGCCTCACCATCAACTGTAATCTGGCTGTATGTGCCAATTGGGACAGGAGTAGCTGCTGTTGAGTTTGAAGTCTCATTGTCCAAGGCATTGGGACCTGAAAAAGACCAGTTGTTGATGTCGAAGGTCGCATCAGGGCCTGTGGTAGAGTTTCTGTAGGCCCAACCATCGAGGTATTCCCAGGCTTCTCCGGATCCATCGGTATTCGGATCCCCAAAGATGTCTACAGGGTTTCCATCCTGGTAAAGAATCAAGGCGTCATCACCATTGATGAAGAGGGCGGAGCCTTCATCGCGGATATTGGGATAAAATCCGAAGAAATCTACGAAGGACTGCGTACCTGCTGCCGTTGTGATGTAGATGTAATCCCCCCTTTTTACTGGAATAGCTGGAAAACTGGATTCTATGGTTCCTGACGAACCGTTTCCATTGTTAGCAGCTTCAAGCCCATATCGGCTCAGGTCGCTTATGTCATCCAAAGCATAAAGTTCCACAGCTTTTGGAGTTCCTCCTGATAAGGGGCCATCTATCACAGCAGTGATGATGAGGTTGGTCTGGGCAAACAGAAATCCCGTTCCCAGAAAAATGATTGTTAGTAGTAATTTTCTCATTTGTTTAGAAGTTTAGGTTTTGGAATGAAAGAACGACTTGTATTTTCAGAAGAGCCAAGCTCTTGGAAATCTCTGCAATCAAAGAATCCTTTAGGGGGATAAAGCGTCAGGTTCATGACATAATCCCAATTAATTCTAGTATCTAAAATGTTGCATGTTTAAACTAAGTCAAAAAGGGAATGTTGAACGTATGTGGATATATCTATATGTGGGAAAATGTGGGGTTTTGTAATTTTGATTTTTGGAATGCTTATTTGCTGGTATTTGAGTGAAAGTTGCTAAATACCCCTGTGGGCTACTTCATCATCCAATTTGTTGTTAAATAATACCTGTACAGCCTCTAAGGTTTTTAATCATTACTTTCTACAATACCGTACCTATGCAAAAATTATCTGCCGTACTGCTATTCCTGCTTTTGCCCCTCATGATCATGGCAAAAGGAGACTGGAAAAAGAATTTCGTAAAAGGAAGCCCTGAAATTGCCTCCATGAATGCCATTGCTTTTGGACCGGAGGGGATTCTATTCGTGGGAGACTCAAAAAAGGCAACCATCCATGCCATTGATACTGAAGATTTGAAGGTGCCTGAGGAATTAAAACAAGTATCTATTTCAGGTGTCGATCGAATGATTGCGGATAAACTCGGATCAGAGGTGGGCAAAATTACCATCCAGGACATGGCTGTGAACCCCATTTCCAAGAAGATCTACATTGCGGTTCACCATGAAAACGGCAAGCCTTTTCTATTCAGGCTAAGTTCCGGAGAAGATTTGGAATGGGTTGCCCTGGATAATGTGTCATTTACCCAAAAGGAAATAAAATCTGCTGTCGGAAAAGAAGAAAAAGACAGAAGAGGTAGGGAATTGAGGAAATGGGCAATTTCGGACCTTGCCTTTGCGGATGGTCAGCTCATGCTTACTGGACTCTCTAACAGTGAGTTCAAGTCTACCTTCCGTAAATTGGCATTTCCATTTTCTGCTCCTCAAAATGATGCCTCTTTGGAAATATATCATGCTGCACATGGCCGCTATGAAACATATGCTCCCATCAAGGCCTTTACTACCGCTAAGGTAAACGGAAAGAACCACCTCATCGCAGGCTATACCTGTACGCCATTGGTGCTGTTTCCAGTTGAGCAACTGGCTGATGGCAAACATGTGAAGGGAAGAACCATTGCAGAGATGGGTTCCTGGAATACACCTGTGGACATGCTGGTGATGAAAAAAGGAGATGAGTCAGTCCTTTTGATTGCCAACACCAACAGGGCAGTTATGAAGGTGAAATTCTCTGATATTGAATCCTTTGAAGGAGAATTGACCAAGCCAGTAGAAGAGCGATACGGGACTGAAGGAGTTCATTTCGTAAATACACCCTGGGTGAATGTACTTCACATGGCCAAATTAAGCGATGACCAAATTCTGCTTATGAAGCGTGAGGCCAATGGGGAATTGAACCTGATGAGCAGGGGATCTCGCTGGTTTTGATCCATGAAGTTGAGGCTATCCGCTTGTCGGGTAGCCTCAATTTGATTTTTCAAAGAATATGAAACAGGCCATTACACTATGTTTTGCAATTAGTTTGTTCCTACTTTCAGGAGAGGCTAGGGGACAGGGAACTATTCCCTATGCTTTCAGCCTGGACCATTGGAACCAGGTAATTGGCATCAGCCTGGAAACAAGGCTGCCTGCAGAAGGAAAAACCAAGCTTTATAAGAGAGGCAGTAAGATTGAAGTTCTGCATAAAAGCTATAGAATTGGGGAAAAGCTCTTTATCAAACCATTGGTGCCTTTTGCCACGAACACAGATTTCGAACTTTATTTCCATGGCAAGGAAATTTTAACATTTAATGTCGGAAACCCTTCAAAGAGAAATTATAATATTTCTCACATCGAACCCAGGCTTGATACCCTGCCAGCCAATCAACTAAAATTTGAAATTTTTTCTCATGAGGTATTCGCTGAATCTTCCCCATATCCTTATATCCATTTGGTTGATCAAGAGGGAGACAGCTTGAAGGGTACTTTTTTGGAGTTAAGCCCACCTTTATTTAACGAGGACTTGAAGTCTTTGACCCTTTGGATGGACCCGGGAAGAATCAAACGAGGCTTAGGACTAAATCTAAAATTCGATACTCCTCTTGAAGAAGGCAAGCAATACGAATTAAGGATCAGTAAGTCCCTTAGAAATAAATACGGGGAGGAGTTGGAGGAGGATTATGTAAAGAAATTTTATGTTGCAGCTCCTGATAGGACCCAGCCTGTTCCGAAATTGATTTACAAGAGAAAATCAAAGCTAAGTTCAATAACAGTCGATTTTGGAGAGCCTATGGCTTTTTTGTCTGTCAGGAACCGTATATCCCTCTACAAAGACGGAAAATACATGGATTCAGGGTTCAGACCCGACTCAGTTAGGAGAACATGGACTTGCAGGAACTCGGAGGGCTGGGAAGATGGGAACTATGAAGTCAGGATTTCCATGGAGGTAGAAGACCTCGCAGGCAACAATCTTTCCAGGCTTTTTGATGAAGATTTAAAAAAGCCTGGAAAGGATTCCCAAAATGAAAATATCTATGCTGAAGGCTACAAATCCTTTAACCTGAGCATAAAAAATGGCCGTTTCAAGCCTTAATAACTCATTTCGTCCAGTTGGACCTTCCCCCTGAACGTGCGGTATACAAAGTATGTATATAGCCCTACCAATGGAAAGCCCAGGGCGGAGAACCTAAGCATGATCCGAAGGGTCTTGTTGGAGGATGCTGCTTGCTGTGCCGTGATGCTGAAAGCCTCGTCTATGGTAGAATAAAGAATAACAGGATATAATTCCACAGCCACTATTAGCAAAAACAGGCAAATGGATAGGCTGGAAAATATGAACGCCTGCCAATACTCGCGTTTTTTAGCTAACCTTGGAATATTTGCAATACTCAGAATGCCAGCCAATGGAAGGATAAAATAGGCTGGCGAACTTTTGAAAGTATCGGTCAGGTGAGGGATGTAGAGCACCGTATATAGCGTGGTGATGGAAAACATGATGATAAAAGCAATGGTAGACCTTCGCAACAAAATGGTCACCTTGGAAAATAACCTTCCGTCGGTTTTCATAGCTAGGTAAATGGCTCCATGCATCATAAAAAGAAAGAGGGTAGTGAGGCCAACAATTATGGCAAATGGATTCAATGCTTCTAGTAAGGAAATACTGAGTACCTCACCCGCTCGGATCGGAAAACCAAGCAAAACATTCCCCAAAACAATCCCAAGAAGGATTGGCAGGGTGATACTAGCTATGCTGTAGGTAATGTCCCAGCCTTGCCGCCACCATTTCATGGGTTCCTTGCTACGAAACTCGATGGAGACGGCCCTGAGAATCAGAAAGGCCAGAAAAAGCATGAATGGGATGTACATGGCCGAAAACAAGGTCGCATATACCACAGGAAATCCTGCAAAGAGTGCCCCTCCGCCAATGACCAGCCAAACTTCGTTGCCATCCCATACAGGACCAATGGCATTGAGGGCGATACGCCTGCTGCTTTCCTTGCGGAAGAAAAGGTGCCAGGCGCCCGCCCCAAAATCGAAGCCGTCTAGTACGGCATAGCCCGCAAACAAGCCCCCCACCACAAAAAACCACCAGGTAGGGTAATCTATTCCTAAAAACGTGTCCATAGGTACTTTTTTAAAAACTCAACTGACTACATCAACCATTTCTCTTTGTCTGACCCGCTCACTGCGGTCGTTGTCTTCATAGGGGCCATGCTTGATCTTTTTATTTAGCAAATAGATGAAGAGGAGGAACAAGATGCTGTAAATGAAGGTAAACATGATCAGTGAAAACCATACTTGAGAAGCAGTAACTGCTTCCGAAAGCGCATCTGATGTTCTCAAGAGCCCATAAACCACCCAGGGTTGCCTTCCCATTTCTGCTGCGTACCATCCAAACTGATTGGCCAGTTGAGGGAGAAATACCGCCCAGACAAAGCCTGTCAGGAGCCATTTTTGCTGGAAAAGTGTTCCTCTCCACCAAAAGAATCCGGCAAATAGGCTTAGGACAATGAGCATCATCCCAATGGCAACCATAAGGTGATAGAACTGAAAAATGGCATTGAGAGCTGTCGGTCGCTCGTTTTCAGGAAAGGCATTCAGGCCTTTTATTTCTTCATCGAAACTTCCGTGGGTCAAGAAGCTAAGTCCATTGGGTATAGCAATTCCTGAAACCTCCTGCTTTTCCTTGTCCACCCATCCCATGATGTACATGTCTGCTGTTGCAAGGCTATCAAAATGCCCCTCCATGGCTGCAAGTTTGGCGGGTTGATTTTCCGATACTCCATGTGCGGATTGATGCCCTGTAAACAGCTGTCCAAGTGAAAAGATAAGCGCAACTACCAGGGCAATCTTGAAGGCTTTTTGGGAGATCTCTACAAATCTGCCTTTCAACAGGTAGTATGCATGTACACTGAGCACCAAAAAGGCTCCTGCAAGGAAAGCTCCTAGCCAGACGTGGCTGAGCCTGTCCATGCTTGAAGGATTGAATACCATTGCCCAGAAATCTGTTATTTCTGCCCTGGCATTCATGCCCTCTCCCACAATGTGGTAACCTGCCGGAGTCTGTTGCCAGCTATTGGCAATTACAATCCATATGGCTGAAAACATAGATCCAAGGAATACCCCAATGGTTGATACAAAATGAACCCAGGGTTTCACCCGGTTCCATCCAAATAGCAATACGCCCAGGAAACCACTTTCAAGTGCGAATGCGAATATGCCCTCGGCGGCGAGAGCCGAGCCAAATACATCTCCCACATACCTGGAATAGGTAGCCCAGTTGGTGCCAAACTCAAATTCCATGACTATCCCAGTTGCTACCCCAATACCAAAAGTAAGGGCGAAAATCCGTGTCCAGAATCGGGCGAGGATTTCATACTCTTTATTCTTGGTCCAGAGATAAAGGCCTTCCATGATCACCATGAGGAGTCCAAGGCCAATGCTTAAAGGAGGATAGATATAGTGGAAGGCAACCGTAAAAGCGAATTGGATACGAGCCAGAATTTCTACTTCCATCTATTTTATTTTGTTAAATGAAATACTTCCTTTTTAAATTTAATGGGACTTGATCCAGTATATTTCTTGAAGAACCGGCTGAAGTAAGCATTGTCTTCAAAGTTGAGCTCTGTGCTGATCTCGGAGACAGACATGTCTTCGTGGAGCAACATCCGTTTGGCCTCGAGTATGATCCTTGACCTGATAAGGTCTCCTGCGGACTTTTCGGTCTGACTTTTACAGATCACATTCAGGTAATTGGGGGTCAGGTGAAGCAAGGAGGCATAATCCCTGACCAGATGCTTTTTCTTGTAATGCTTGTCAATCAACTGCTCGAACTGAGCCAGGACCAATCGGTGATGATGTCCATCCTGGCTATTGTGGTCTTTTTTCAGGTCAAATAGTCTTCCGGCTTTAGTCAGGATGATGTTCAAGTAAGACCTAAGCATTTGAGCGGAATCCAATTTATTGGACAGGTATTCTTCAAGCATCCACCTTGAAATTTGCCTGATTTTTTTGAATTCCTCAGGATTCAAACTGATTACCGGATTTTCATTGCTGATCGAAAAGAAAGGAAAATTCAGGAGGATGTTGTTGTTGTACCTTTGGGAAAAGAAATCTGCAGTAAAAAGCATCAAATATCCATCCAGATCTTCCATCTCTTTCCACTCATGAATCATCCCAGGGTGCATAAGAAAGAGCATCCCTGATTCTATCTCATACTTCTTGAAATCAATCAGGTGCGAACCTCCGCCAGATGTGGCAAGGAAAAGGACATAGCAGTCATGCCGATGGGGAATGTCGAAGACCTCCGATTCTTGTTGGAACTCCTTGAAAGCCTGCATGTCAAACTCAATTTCGAGGCTTCCAAAGCTGGCACATTTAAGGTCTTTGATTCCAAGTTTCGCTATTCCCATGACCTGCATTTATGTTACTTACAAATAAATCATACTTGGCCTTTGGTTGTTAGAACTTATTCTCTGGCTTCTTGTACTTTTTATCTTTGGTACCAATTTACATATTTAATTCAAGTTGCTATTTGTGCTAAATGCTATTATTTGCTAAAGACAAAGTTGCCATTACCTAGCAACCCAAGGTTTCATTTCGAGTTCGAGCTTAAGCGAGAAATCTACTCGCCCGACTTCATAGATCTCTCACTAACTTTCGATAGGACATTTTCCATTCGAAACGACAGTTGGGAATGAATCGAAATGGCATTTACCCTTTGGATGCCTTTAACTGGCAACTTGGGTTTTTATCTAAAAACACGTAGGATGGTCAGCAATGTAGAGATGAAGTTAAAACTATACTTGTAATTCCTTGAAAATAATCTTGTTACGGAAGTGCTCAATGATTTGCTCTGCTTCAAGTTTTTTCAAAAGCCGGGTTACAACTACCCTGGAAGTGTGCAGGTCATTGGCAATTTCTCTATGGGTAATGTGGATTTCTTCGCTGTTATTGACCATTGCCTTGTCCCTCAAGTACTTGATTAACCTTTCTCCCATATTCATAAAGGCCAGGCTATCCACTGAATCTAGCAATTCATTAACCCGCATCTGGTAGCTTTCAAGCACGTATGCCCTCCAAGAATGGAATTTCTGCATCCATTCCTCCATTTTCGAGGTTGGAATCAACACAAGGGTACTGTCCTGCTCTGTGGTGGCGCGTATGCTGCTCTTGGCCTTTTTTACACAGCAGTTCAGGGTGATGGCACAGGTATCTCCATATTCCAGATAGTACAGAAGAAGTTCGTTTTGCTCTGGATCCACTCGCATAATCTTTATCGAGCCCTCCAATACTAGGGGCATAAATGAAATATCGTCACCAATATCCAGGATGATTCTGTTTTTACTCACCTTTCTCAACAGCCCTTCATTGATAATGTCTTGTATGAGGCCATCTTCGAAGAATGCTGAAAATCTTCCCCAAATCAATTCCTGTTCTGTTTTATTCAAAGCCATACGGACGATTCTACCTTTGGTGCATTATAAAGAAATTATAATAATTTAAATTTATAATTCATGGGTACACAGTTGCTTTCGGGAAGGCGACATTTCTTTAAATCTCTAATGTTTGAAAGGATAATAGACCTTGATTCTGTCTTTTGAGTCCAGCGGCCAGTCATCTGTTCTAAAAGGACTGGCAGGTAAGTTGACACTATTGACCAGGTTGAGACCTTGGGGATTATCCTTCCAGGCATACCTGATGGCAACCGGATTTTTTACCTCTTTGCTATAAACCAGCAATTGATGTCCCTTGATATATGCTTCAGCTTCCTTGAACTTTTTGTCTTCACCTGCTATAAGGAAGCCGTTGATGGCTTTCCCATCGAGGGATTTTAGGCCTGTTCCGGTAGAACTAAAACTTAGCATTATGCCTTCTTCCTTTATGGCAAGGCTCTGATACATAGGTCCCTGGTAAACAATCTCCATGTCATAGTCCAATGCTAGTGCATTCAGAGCAAGCCTAAGTCCTACGTCCTCTTTGTTTTTAGGATGAATATCATAGGCTTCCCCAATATCAATGGCTACAGCCATACCCGTTTTGGCAATATCCAGGCTTTGTCGCTGCGCTTCGCGAAGTTCTGCCCAACTGCTGTTGTTAGCAGAGTACCAATTAGGTTTAAAATTGGCCAATTGTACAAAATGAAAGCTGATTTCTCTGCGAAATTGCCTTCGCCAGTCCATGACGAGGAGTTTGAATAGCCTTTGATATTCCGCTCCGCGGTCTGCATTGGATTCGCCTTGGTACCAAATAGCACCTCTAATGGCCATTGGCCCTAGCGGATGGATCATGCTGTTGTGGAGTAGGGTAGGCATGTCATTTGGCTTATCTCCAGGTATATCCAGCTTTATATCTCTGTTGTCCAACCTGTATTTCCACTCCCCAGCTAGGTCGATTCTTTGTTGTTTGCCTTTAATATATAGAAGGCTATCAGGCCCCCAGACCCCTCCTGGGCCACCAGTATCCGTAATTTTTAGGCAAATGACATTCCTCCCTTCCTTTAATAAAAATCGAGGCAGTTGAGCTTTGATCTCATTATTTTTTAGTTCCAGCTCCACCTCTTTCAAGAGTTGGCCATTAAGGAATACCAGTGCCCTGTCATCAACTCGACTAAAACTCAGTAAATAATCTTCGTCTTCCTCTATGTTTTTGAGTTCAAATTCTTTTCTGCACCAAATGGTCCCGTCCAACTCATTCAAGCCTTGTTCATCCCAAAGGCCAGGGATCTGAATTTTACCCCATGATTGATCATCATAAGATGGTTGTGCCCACTTGGGCTGTATAGAGGATAAGCCAGTGGCTTTTTCACCTAGTTTGCCCATGCTTTTTCTCAAAAATCTGTATGCCCGCTTTACATCCCTCTTGGTATCTTTGGGTTCAGTGAACTGAAGACTTTCAACCGCTTCCTTATAATACGGAACGCCTAATGCAGCCTCTTTGCTCAACCACGTTTCAAGTACACTCCCTCCATAGTTGGAACTGATGAGCCCGATGGGAACATTGAGTTCTTCATGAAGTTTCTGCCCAAAAAAGTAAGCCACTGCTGAAAATTCACCAGAAGTAGTTGGCGAACAGCTTTGCCATTCTCCATATGGCAAATCTTCATTTGGTTGAAAACTAAGTCCCCTGGGAACCTGAAAGAGTCTTATTTGGGGATTGGTAGATTGGGCAATGGCAGAGTCTTTTTTAAGGGTCTTGAGGTCATATTGCATGTTGGATTGTCCTCCACATAACCACAGCTCTCCGAACCAAACATCTTCGAGGCTTATGCTTTTCTTTTTTGAGGAAATGACAAGGCTATGGGGCCCTCCAGCTTGTTGGGGGGGGAGCTTGAGCTCCCATTTTCCTTGGTCGTTTGTACGGCTTTTGACCTCGGTTTTCCCGAAGGTCAACACAACTTCTTCATTAGCCTTTGCCCAACCCCAAATCGGAACTTCCATTCCTCTTTGCAAAACCATGTGGTCTGAAAAAATCCTCGGAAGGCGAAGCCCAGACTGTCCATATCCCATGGAAAGGCTAAGAAAAAAACCTGTGTAGGAAACTATTCGAGAGAATTTAGGCATGCTTACTTTGGTAAGTTGATTGCAGAATGATTACTGACTTATTTTATATTCCTTTATGACACCTTTTGATGACAGGGGCCAGTTATCAGTCCGAAATGGACTAGCAGGTAGCCCTGCTCCATTGTAAAAATTGGCCTTTTCAGGGTTGTTTTCCCAAGCATAACGAACCGCTACAGGCTTGGCTACCTTTTGGGAACTTACCAGGAGGCTTTGGTTCACAATTTTAGCTTTCGCTGGATAGAATCTTTGGTCATCTCCCGCAATTTCGAAACCATATAACTTTCCTGAATCATCAGATGATTGTAAGCCCGTTTCAGCATGATCAAAATTCAGTAAAATAGATTTTCCTTTTATCTCCATGCTGGAATATAGCGGACCTGAGTATACCAACTCCTTTCCATAATCCTTGGAAAGAGCCCAAAGTGCCAGCCTGCGGCCTACATCTTCTTTGTTTTTTGGGTGAATGTCATCGGCTTCGCCTATATCTGTAATCACTGCCATACCGGTAGCAGGAACTGATAGTGTCATCAGCTGCGCTTCTCTGATTTCAGGCCAGGCTGCTGCCTGAGAGCTGTTGAAATTTGCAAGTTGGACGAAGTAGAACCCAAAGTCTTGCTTCCATTTTTCTCGCCAGCCTTGGATCAATAAGGGAAACAGCTTCCTATATTCTTCTCCACGGCCTTGATTGGACTCACCCTGATACCAAATTGCACCTTTGATCCCGTATGGCTGGATGGGATGGATCATTCCATTATATAGTATGGTCGGATTTCCGTTTGGACCATGACCAGGAGATTCAATGGATAAATCCTCTAAACTCACCCTATATTTCCAGTTTCCTGCAAGTGTGGTAGATTGATTGCCAATACTTATCCTCATTACATTTTCGGGGCTCCAAAAACCTCCACCTCCACCCGTATCAGTGATTTTTATGGCGATGGTATTCTTTCCATTTTTGATCAGGCTGTCTGGAATTGAATATACTCGTTCTTTGTTGTATGAGGCGTCCATGCTCCCTATCAATACCCCATTGAAATAGGTAGAATCCCCATCATCAATTTTCCCGAGATATATGTTACTATTTTGGAGGGCAGGCTTGGCATTCAATTCTACCTCCTTTCTAAACCAAACCACCCCATCCAGGCCCTTTAAACCCTGACCTTCCCATAGACCTGGAACCTGCATCTTAGGCCAGTTTGAGTCATCCAATTCCGCTTTTGCCCAAGAAATGGTGCCTAATTCTACTTCTTGCCCTGTTGTTTTCGTATAAAAGTTTTTAAATCTGCTCGTAGCTGCTTCCTTTTCTTTTTCTATGTCAATTTGAGGTAGTTTATCCAAGGCAGCCTGATAATAGGATACCTTTTTAGCCGCTTCCGGACTCAGCCATGATTCTACGACTGTTCCTCCCCAGTTTGAGCTGATCAAGCCTATTGGTACATCCAGTTCTCTGTGTAGTTTTTTTGCAAAAAAATATGCCACAGCAGAAAAATCTTCCGAAGTAGTGGAATCGGCCAATTCCCATTCTCCTCCTGTGATGCTGTCTTGAGGACTATATGCAATCTTGCGAGGTACTTTGAAATGTCTGATTTCCGGATTGGATGAATTTTTGATCTCTTCGAATTTATCCAGCATACCCAAGGTATATTCCATGTTGGATTGTCCTCCACAAAGCCATACTTCTCCGAAGAGTACATCTTCTATTTCCTTGATGGCCTTACCTGCGATGATTTGAATCTTATGAGGTCCTTTTTTAGATATTTTGGGAAGTTTTGTGAACCAAGATCCCTCATCATCTGCCATTACCATGAGGGTATGATGGGGCAAATCAGGGCTTGAAATAGTGATAGTTAGCTTTTTATTGGGTAAACTTTTTCCCCAGATGGGGTTTTCATGATTTCTTTGAAGGACCATGTGGTCTGAAAACAATCTGGAAATTTTGAGGATGTCTTTCTTTTGCTCGCACGAAATCAATAGAAATACACAAAGTAGTAGCAGGAAATTCTTCATTTGGTGTCAGCTTTATATTGGAAACTACATAGATCAAGGCGGGGGAACAAAATAAGCTGAAATTCGTTTTCTTTTTTTCCTGTATTGCAGGAGAATATTGTTGATTATTGTGGGGAAGTTGTCTCGAAAAGGAATTGCATAATTTATTATTTTGCAGGATCATTTCAGGACTACCTTCTTCTATTTTGTCCTTTATGTGTTATTGTTTAATGAATCATACCTAATTAGGAACTACACAATATGGTCGCATCATTTGACTCATTTGAAAAAAGGCATCTCGGCCCTTCGGATCAGGAGCTCCAACAAATGTTGGACGTCATAGGAGTAGGGAGCCTTAATGAATTAATAGAACAAACCGTACCCTCAAAAATACGTCTGGAAAGTGAGCTTTCGGAAAAAGCAGCCCTTTCTGAGTATCAGTACCTCAAAGAATTGAAGGAATTGGCCTCTAAAAACAAGGTATTCAAATCCTATATTGGACAAGGATACTACGGAACCATCACTCCTTCTGTGATTCTGAGGAATATTTTTGAAAATCCGGGATGGTATACCCAGTATACCCCATATCAGGCAGAGATTTCTCAGGGAAGGCTTGAAGCCCTGCTGAATTTCCAGACCATGATCTCCGATCTCACCGGTTTGCCTGTTGCCAATGCATCTCTTTTGGATGAAGGGACAGCAGCAGCTGAGGCCATCTCCATGACCTATGGTCAGAAGAAGAAAAAAGACAGGAAGTCCCAAGCCAATGTGGTATTGGTGGCTGATAGCCTGTTTGCTCAAAGCATTGATGTCATCAAAACCAGAACAGAAGGAGTTGGCATTGAGGTCAGGGTTCTTCCTTTGGAGGAATTTGAGATTACCGATGACGTTTTTGCTGCCATTGTTCAATATCCTGACGCAAGAGGTAATATTGGGCAATACCAGGAACTGGCATCCAGCCTTCATGAGAAGAATTCATATTTGATTGTTGCAGCGGACCTATTGGGACTCGCTCTTTTACAAGCTCCAGGAGAGTTTGGTGCGGATGTAGTCGTAGGATCTGCCCAGAGATTTGGTGTACCAATGGGGTTTGGTGGTCCTCACGCTGCATATTTCGCTACCAATGAAGAGTTCATGCGTCTTCTGCCTGGAAGGATCATTGGGGTATCTATCGATGCCAATGGAAACCAGGCCTTACGGATGACACTACAAACGAGGGAGCAGCACATCAGAAGAGATAAGGCAACTTCCAATATTTGTACGGCACAGGCCCTATTGGCCATCATGGCTGGGATGTACGCAGTTTACCACGGCCCCAAGGGCATCCAGCAAATTGCTGCCAGAACCCATGCCATGTCTGCCTTGCTTTATAGCAACCTTAAGCAGTTGGGCTTCCAACTGATCAATGATACTTTCTTTGACACACTTAGTATCCAGCTTGAGGAAGGTGAGCTTGCAAGACTCAAGGAGATGGCCGAAGCCAAGGAAATCAACCTCTTCTACCCTTCATCCAGTGAGATCAGAATTTCTATAGACGAAACCACGGAAGAAAAAGACATCGATGAACTTGTTTCTATTTTTGCTCTTCTAAAGGGAATTTCCTATAGCCTTTCTGCAAATGGAAGTTCTCACATTCCTGGAAATCTCCAAAGAAACACCGAATTCCTGACCCATCCTGTATTTAGCCTTCATCATTCTGAAACAGCCATGATGCGCTATATCAGGAGCCTGGAGGATAAAGATTTGTCTTTGAATAATGCCATGATTCCTTTGGGATCATGTACCATGAAACTCAACGCGGCCTCAGAATTGATTCCTGTAAGTTGGCCTGAGTTTGCAAATATTCATCCATTTGTCCCTACGAATCAGGTGAATGGATATCATGAGATGATCGAAGAACTTGGAAGAGATCTTTGTGAGATCACCGGTTTTGCAGGCATGTCTTTCCAGCCAAACTCAGGTGCCCAAGGAGAGTATACAGGCTTGATGGTCATCAGGGCTTTCCATAGAGCCAATGGCGACATGGAGCGAAACATTGCCCTTATTCCTTCTTCTGCCCATGGAACCAATCCTGCATCTGCTGTTATGGCAGGCATGAAGGTTGTCGTAGTAAAATGTGATGAGATGGGTAACATCGACATGATCGATCTTCGTGAGAAGGCTGAAAAGCACAAGGAGAACCTATCCTGTATGATGATTACTTATCCCTCGACCCATGGTGTATTTGAGGAAGATGTAATCGAAGCATGTGAACTCATTCATCAATATGGTGGACAGGTTTACATGGACGGCGCTAATATGAATGCTCAGGTAGGCCTTACTTCCCCTGGACGCATTGGAGCTGATGTGTGCCACTTGAACCTGCACAAGACCTTCGCTATTCCACATGGTGGAGGAGGCCCTGGAATGGGACCTATCGGAGTTGCTTCTCACCTCGTTCCCTTCTTGCCCAAGCACGTTTTGGTCGAGACAGGTGGTGCTCAGGGTATATCTGCCGTTTCTGCAACTCCTTATGGATCCGCTTCTATTCTGCTGATTTCTTACGGATACATTAAAATGTTGGGTAGTCAGGGGGTAAAGGCTGCGACAGAATATGCCATTCTGAATGCCAACTACCTGAAAGCGAGGTTAGGGGAAGATTTCAAAATCCTTTATCAAGGCAAACAAGGTCATGTAGCCCATGAGTTCATCATTGATCTGAGGGAATTCAAGTCAAAACTTGGTCTGGAGGTAGATGACATCACCAAACGCCTGATCGATTATGGTTTCCATGCCCCAACTGTAAGTTGGCCTGTGCCTGGGACCATTATGATAGAACCTACAGAGTCTGAGCCATTGAGCGAACTCGATCGTTTTGTTGAGGCCATGTTGGGCATCCGTGAAGAGATTCGAGACATCGAGCTGGGAATCGCTGATATCCAGGATAATGTGCTTAAGAATGCACCTCATACGATAGAGGAACTAACTGCTGACGAGTGGTCTCATGCCTATGGAAGAGAAAAAGCCGCTTGGCCTGTTAAAAGCCTATACAAGAATAAGTTCTGGGCAACAGTCAAGCGTGTCAACAACACCTATGGCGATAGAAATGTAGTCTGTACTTGTCCTCCAATTGAGGCCTACGCAGAAGCATAAAAATTGAAAAATAGAGTAGGGGACGTAACCAACAGTTACGTCCCTTTTTTTATTGTTGTGGAGGCATTTCCATTTGATAGTAAAACCTTTCGTGTACAATCTTGTCTCCTTGCCATCTTTGGATGGCTACTTCCTCCATTTTTACCCTATGGCCATTTTTAAAGGTGAAGTCTACCCAACATTCAACGCTTGTAACTCCTGCTTCTTCATCAGATGTAATAGAATGGGTCCCCCTGCCATGAAATTCCTGGACAGAATCAAACCATCTTTGAATGGCCTGCTTTTGGACTTCCTTTCCTTCTCTTGGAGGGAAGTTGTTGTCAATGACAGTTAGCTCATCAGCATAAAATTTGTCCAAAGCTTCAAATGATTTGCCTTCATTGAGCAATTCATAAAGGGCATGTGCTCTTTCTTTGTAAGTCATTTTGTTTATCTGGTAATAAGGTGAATGATAAAAGCTAATAAAGTAATAATTGCTCGCTAATAAAAATGGATAATTGCTAAAAATTAAAGCATTTTTCCAATAAAAAAATCCCAGGCTTGTGCTGAAACCTAGGAAATTATTTACACCACTTACCTTCAAAATCAGGATGGATCTTGCTCCACCACTGTTTCTTTGAAAGAGCTGTAAAATTCGCTTTGATCACTTAAGTCATTCCACATAATGCCTTCAACTTTTTTTCCTTTACAGTCATAGGCGTTATACATGTCATAAAATTCCAGTCCTGTACCACAAAACCAAAATCCTTCTTCAGCAGGAATGCTTGTATAGTAAATGGTTTCACCTTCATAGATGGCTATACCAATCCAGATGTTATCTGGATCTACTTTTTTGTAGTCCTTCTTTATCCAGCCAATGACATCTTCTGCTTCAATATCATTGCAGCTTTTAGGAATTTTTTCACTGCAGGCTGTGAAAACAAGGCTACAGCAGAAAAGGATAATTAGTAGTTTTTTCATGCTAATGTCTTTTACTTCAAGACGTATGGCTTCCTAAAAGTGCTGACATACAAAAGAAAATGGGAATGACAACTGCCAATCCCATTCCTAAATCAATTATTTTTTTCTGATTATACCAGAATTCTAACAGGATCTTCAAGAAGCCCCTTTAGGGTTACAAGGAATTCCGCGCCAGAAGCACCATCCACAACCCTGTGGTCACATGAAAGGGTAACCTTCATGATCTTGGCAGCTACGATCTGTCCATCCTTAACAATTGCCTTGTCATTGATGCCTCCTACAGCGAGGATACAGGCATCTGGTGGATTGATGATGGCCGTGAAGTCTTCTACCCCGTACATTCCCAGGTTAGAGATGGTAAAGGTATTTCCCTCCCATTCTTTAGGCTGAAGTTTGCGGCTACGTGCCTTTCCAGCCAACTCCTTGGTTTCGGCAGCGATCTGCGAAAGGCTTTTCTGGTCGGTGAACCTGACCACAGGTACCAACAGACCTTCGTCGACAGCTACAGCCATACCTACATGTACGTGCTGGTTATATCTGATAGCATCTCCCATCCATGCAGCATTGATTGCTGGGTGCTTCCTCAAGGCAACAGCTGCCGCCTTCATGACGATGTCATTAAAGGAAATCTTGACAGGAGAAATTTCATTCATTGATTTTCTAGCAGTCCATACCTTATCCATGTTGATTTCCATGGTAACGTAGAAATGCGGCGCACCAAATTTGGATTCGCTAAGCCTTCTTGCGATGGTTTTTCTCATTTGAGAAACTGCTACATCCTCATGGCTTTCCTGGCCAGCAACAGGTGCAAACATTGGAACTCCAGCTCCTGCAGGTGCTGATGCTGGTGGAACGAAGTTTTCGATATCCTTCTTGATGATCCGGCCATTGTCTCCGCTTCCGGAAACCATGTTCAGGTCAATTCCTTTGTCCTTGGCCATGGCTTTCGCCAGTGGAGATGCCTTAATTCGGCCATCAGTTGGCTGAACAGGTGCAGCAGTTGTAACTGCAGCAGGTGTATTGTTTGTACTGGGAGTTTCAGCCACAGGCTCTTTAGCAACCGGGGCTTCTTCCTTCTTCTCCTCAGCAGGAGCGCTGGTTGCCTTGGATGCCGCAGCAGCTACTACCGCAGATACATCTTCACCTTCATTTCCGATGACAAGCAGCAAGCTTCCGACTGGTATAGCTTTGCCTTCCTCAACTCCTATGTGCAGAACCGTCCCATCATAGTATGATTCAACATCCATGGTCGCTTTGTCAGTCTCAACCTCTGCAAGGAGATCTCCCGAAGATACGGTATCGCCTACCTTTACGTGCCAGGCAGCAATTACACCTTCTGTCATGGTGTCGCTCAAACGGGGCATTTCAATAATATCAGCCATGTATAAATGCGTATGAAGTGATTATTTGGAAGGTAAAATTAGTGTTTCCTCAATAAATCAAAAATCTTGGAGAGGAATTATTCTTTAATGCTACATAAATGGTATTTTTTTCCGTCTATTCTCCATTTTTAAACAGATATGGGACAAATATTCATTAAAAAAATTTCTTGCCAAGATACCTGGGATTTACGTCATCAGGTAATGTGGCCCGAGAAAGATGTAGAATATGTCATACTTGACCAGGATCCAATTGGAATCCACTACGGACTTTTCCATGAAGATGCCTTGATCTCTGTGATTTCTCTTTTTGTGGAAGGTGGCGAAATGCAGTTTAGAAAATTTGCTACCGATGCACACTACCAAGGGAAGGGACATGGAACACATCTGCTCTCATTTGTCATGGACAAAGCAGAAGAAGAGGACATTCGAAGGATCTGGTGTAACGCCAGAAAGGATAAAGCATTTTTTTATGCAAGGTTTGGCATGAGAGAGACTCCTCACCAATTTGAAAAGGGAGGCCTCGAATACGTTATTATGGAGAAAGTTATTTCTGAATCGTAAAGTCCCTGGTAAAGATGGTTACATCTTTGCTCAATGCGCGCTGGGTTGCCATCCATCGGGTAAACTTCTCGATGGACAATTCATTAGGCATCACAAAATCCACCGACTTCATGCCCTCTTGTTCAATGGGAGGAATCAGTGGCTTGGGGCTATAAATGACATACAGCCTGTTCAAGTCCTTGGAAGTATTGGCATAGAGCTGCAATGGGTGGACATAATCCGGGATATTCAGTTTATCTTTTGATTTGGAGAAGAATATATAGCTTTCCTGAGCCTCAATGGGAATCCCCTTCTTCATGGAACTTGGGACTCGGTAGTATGGCAAAATTCGTTGGAATTTCTCTCCTTCCAATAGGTACATTGATACATATCCATCTACGGGACAAGTCATAGACACATAGAAAAATTCCTCTTCCTGGAAGTCAGTTTTTTCACAGCTGTATTCGTCTGGACAACTGAGGGTCTTCACCTCCATCTCCCAGTTGGGGCGGCTCAACTTTCTTACCTTGCCTTTTACCTTGCAATCTACCCATTCGTAGGTATACTTCTTTCTTTTAAGGGGTTTTTTCTTTCCCTCAGGTTGTTTACAGACTTTATCAAGGGTTTCAATCCATTCACCATTCGCCAAGGATTCTGAAATCATGTTGAATACCTGGCGGGTTTCTACCTCTTCTCCCGATTGTACATTTCTAATGTAAGTAGAATTTCCCTGGATCATCACCCTTCCAAATGCTTTTTCAATGGCATCCAGCTTGGCCAATTCGAGGCATTTGCTGCAGGCTTCCTGGTCGGTTACATCCATGTTGACGGTGCTCAATCTGTAGCTACCTTCAACTATTTTAATGGAATCTGTATCGTTTTGTGCAAAAAGGGAGGAAGCCAGAAAAAGGAAAAGTCCGGCAATGAATGTGGCGTATGCTTGTGTCTGCATTAAAAATTGGGCTAGGTAGTGAGATATTTCTAAAATAGAAAACCAGACCGATTGATAAAACCGGTCTGGTAAAGTTAAAAATAATTTATCTTTTCAGCAGGTCGTTGATTTCGTCAATCAACTCGTCAGCCTCGTCTTCCATTTCTTTTCTTGCCTTGTTGGCAAGGGCCTTTTTTGCAGCCTCATTCGCTTCAAACTGGCTGTAATACAGGTTGGCAGTAACCTCCATCTTGTTTCCTTCGATGGTGCGGTATGCCAGGAATCCAGGCCTTACATAAGACATCTCAGCGATGATCTGGTTGGTACCACCGGAAACCAGCTTGGTCAATGATTCTGCATCCTTGGTGTTGAGCTGGTTGTTAACCACCTTGTTATTGATCTTGATGTTGATCTCATTGGTGATGTAACCTGCAAGGGTTCCCTTGGCCGTCTCAATGGCTAGTGCCTGAGCTGCTGGCTGAGTTTGACCCACAGCTACTCCTGTAGCTGTAAGGTACTTTTTGTTGCCTCTATCATCTTCCTCTCCCTTCTTTTTGTAGAAATTAATCAATTGAAGTTTCATGGTATAATCACCTGCGAACTCCTTGTAACCCTGCTTTTTAAGGTCTTTCAACTGCTTATTTATCTCTTTCATTTCCAGCTTGCTCAACTCTTGGCTGTAAGCAGCAGAAAGAAAAAAGGCTCCTATTAGGATAGATACCAGAAAATACTTTTTCATAGTGGGTTGGATTAGTTTGATTGTATTAATAATTATGGTCTTTCAAATAAAGTCCAATCTTTCCATGCGGCTTGAACCATTTCTGTCACCTGAACTTCAGGCTTTTGAGGGCGGCTATGCTTGGAGATTGCTTCCTTGTTTACTTCTTCCTTCAAGTAATCCCGAAGTTGACCCAAAGTGATTTCTCCTTTTGTCTCGCGAAGTTTCTTCAACAAGTGAAAGGTAAAAATACCATGGTCATTTCCTGTCGAGGGCAGTGCCTGCTGAGAGTTGGAACTGGCGCTGAATACAACGGTATTCCCTCCAAAGCTACTTAGAGAAATCTCTTGAGGAATCTTTACCCCCCTGGCACCCGTCCCTTCCAAAAGACTTTTGTTCCTGGCTGCACCTGAGAAACAGGCATCCAGAAATACTACTGATCTTCCTACTGATGGCTTGGAAAGATTGTCATAAAGGGAATTTAGGGGAATGCCAAATTCCTGAAGGTTGCTTCCGTCCCCATCCACAGGGATTAGGTAAGGATCTCTTGTTCCTGGATCGGGGAGTCCATGACCGGCATAGTAAACAATTACATTGGCACCAGAAGGCATGGCCTGAAGTTTGAAAATAGCCCTTTTCATTTCTGTATAGGTAGCATTGATCAGGTAAGTAATCTGATTGCTTGGAATGTTCAGGGTTTTCTCACAATAATTTTTGAAAATAGCAGCATCATTTTCTGCGTAGGGGACATTGAATTCTGTGTTCCCATACTTGGAAGAACCTGAGTAGTCTTCATTTCCAATTATCAATGCATAGGTATTGGGATTTTTACCTGAGCCATTTGGAATTTTTAGGTCTACATCGATCTGCTTCTCATTTACCACATCTGTCTCCTCAAGATCCGGTCGTACATCTTTGTAAAAGCCAGTCACATCGTAGGTTTCCGTTTCAATATTGATGACCTCTTTCTTGAAGTTCAACTCACGCTCACTGTCATACAGATAGCGGTAGCCATTCATGGTATTGTTCAGCTCCAGGTAGAGCAAGGCAAACTCAGAGTCCTGCGAGAGGGTAAACTGGGGCTTAACTAACTCTATTTTATCGAGATTGTCGATCAATAATTCAACTTCACCATTGCGGTTGGGAATCTCGATATAAATAGGTTTGACACCTGCTATTTCAAGTTTACAAACCTCATTTTCAGTGTCATACTCGTAGCCTGTTAGCCTCAAATCAATGATTTTAGTTCCAAATTCATTGATCTTTTCCTGGGTCCAATGTTGGGCTACCCTTCTTCTGTTGGCAGGAGATACCCTTCTGAGGTAGAGGTCTTTGGCCTCTGTAGGCTTGCGAACCATCCAGTTTTGAACCTTGGCCGAGACGATCTGCTGTGTCTTTTGATCAATCAACTTTCTATTGATGATACTGACAGGCTTGGTGGCAAAGTGTTCGTATCGTGTTTTTCCTTCAATCTTTACAAAGCCTGTAAAGGTGTTTTCGCTTTGGGCTGCCAACTGTGCCACGAATAAGGAAAGAATTATAAAAATGATATATTTTTTCATGGGTTGTAGTAATTGGTACTAGTTATATGATGCATCTTATCTTGCTTTGAATGCCCATCCAATACCACCTACAGCCCTAAGTTGGCCATCCGTGGTAGAGAGTACATCAAAGTTTAGGCACAAGGGGCCAAACACGAAATCTGTCCCTCCTCCGATCAACCATTCTGAAATGCTGGGTTCGGGAGCACTCCTTACGAATAGTGGGCCACCCGTAACATAGATGTTCCAGTTAGCTGACTGAGATCTTGCAATGGATTTTGCGATGGATAGGGTAAAGAATGTTTCGTCATAAGTAGAGGACTGAAGGTAAGAAAGCCTTCCACCCCATTTATCTCCCCAACCAAATCTGGCTCCGAAAGTATTAAGGTCGAAATCAGATGGGGGACCGTCTGGCAATGGGGCATAACTCAAGGCCGACAACATGATGTTGTAAGGTGGAGCGGTTCCCTGGTCTACAAAGGGTTCAGCAGTAACCTTAATGGTCATAAGACCCACAAATCCTGGCCTGGCCTTTAGTAGTTCCCACTTGAAGGATTTGTCTTGTCCTTTTCGTACACGCTTACCCAGGTCTCCTTTGGTTGTTCCGACAGGAATCTCTTCGTAAGGACCGTTTTCATCACTTGCATAGTAAGCCCTTACATGGAAAAGCCCTTTTCCTTCTAGGCTATAATTGACTAAAATAAGGCTGTCTTCCACTTTAAATGTTACACCTTTTACATAGGTGTCATTCCCCTGCGCATGCCCCATTATGGATAGGGACGCCAGGATAAATAGCAGGATAGTCAGATGCTTCATTAGTTGGGGTTATTTTAATTTAAAATTACTTTTTCCTATGCGCCCAATTTGCGCAAAAAATAAAACATAATCCAAGAGAACCCCTAATTAGGGATTAAGGATCTGTAAATTCTGAAAATTTGGTTATTTTAATTAAGGAAATAATATATGTGGACAAGATCTTATGTGGTTAGAGTCATATTATTCTTTCCTATGATAACTTTTAATATTACTTTTTAAAGAACTGCTTTTAATCTGATTTTCTATTTTAAACAAGCCAGCTGCTAAAAATATGCTTTGGTCTAGGAATTTCAAACGGGATCAGTTTGATCTTATTGTAAAAAGACGATTCTGAAATTCAAAGGTTCCAGAATCGTCCAAATAAATCATTAGAAATGTTAAAATGATCTTTTTCAGTTAATGTCTTCCCCTTTTTTTAGCATTTTAATGAGGTTATCAACATTCCCCTTGTTGACGGAATCTCCTTCAGGAACATTCTTTTTGGCCTTCTTAGCATACTTTAATGCCTCTTTGTAATTTCCTACAGCGCTATGGCCCCTTGCCAATCCTACATTTACTGGCCAGGTATTGGGATGCTTTTCTGCATTGGTTTGGAATACCTTCAAGGCCTCATTGTTTTTCCCGATGTTGATCATTTGCCTCCCCATCTGATGTAGCTGAAGTACGGTAGCATCTGGCTGTACCATTGCTGCTTCGATGCTTTTAACAAAATCATCATTCTTTTCAAGTTTTGCTTCAAGCATGGCTTTGGTGCTCAGGGTATTGAAATTCGAGACACCTACAAATGGAGCAGAAACAGCTTGTTGGGCCCACTCAAGTCCTTTTTCCAAATGGGTATTGTTGGAAAGGCAGAATTGTGCGGCCTGATTCAGGTTTTGCCATGAATAACCAGGGATATTCTCTAACTCGTTTGAAATCTTATTGATGTAGAGGTCATTCATGTTTTCAACCTTGATGGTAAAGGGCAGGGCAAGATCTTCCCACATCAAAGCTACGGTACACTCATTGAGTTTGCGATCAGTAAATTCAAAGCTTAGGTATTCATGGTAAGTCGCCCCAGTCGGATTAGCTTCTACACGCAATGCATCTTCTGATGGATCGTAGAAGTAACTTCCCCAGGAATTCGTCTTCTTGTTGAAGATAAGTGTCCAGGCCTGACCCTCAGCTTGTGGTATCACATGGAATCCATAACTCCCGGCTTTTAGGGACCTGCCCTGGACCATGACGTCATGAGAAAATGTAATCACGGTATTTTCGTTGGCACCTGCCCTCCAAGGAATCTCTTTGGCAGAACCAAACTGGTTGGGAGCCAGTCCATAAGGGACCAATTGACCCCAAATTTGGCCTTTTCTGGAGTTTCCTCTTGCATCAGCTACATCAGGGCTGCTGTATTTGATGTTGACCTTTACAAGGCCCATGTACTGACTGACTTCGCTTTTTTGGTTTCCCCCACTGGGTGGTAAAGAAATGCCTTGCCCTAGCACGATACTTAGGCAGAAGGGTAGCAGGCAAATGAATAAGGTGATAATTCGTTTCATATTGGGTAGATGTATTCAGTAAAGATAATTTTGTCAATAATATTAGCAGAGAATCATGTTTTGCGCAAAAATATTGATAAAAGTTGCAACATTAGCCAAAAATTAAACCGAGCTATTGAATCCCCGTATATGGAAATGAATTTTTTTTCGTTTAAAAATCAGTTTTGGAGTTTTAGGCATGATAGCTGCTATTAGAACTCATTGGTTAAAAGCCGATATAAACCATGTAAATTCCATGATAAGAAACGAATCATCAGTCCCGTTGAATGTTCAGCTTTCATTGCAAGAACTTTATCCGCTGGCTGAAATTGAAGATTGGCAATTAAACGATTGGGGAACCTATGAATTGTGCTTCGAGTACGAGGATGAATATGTAGTTGCCTATCTAACTGGGGAAGGAGAGTGGATCATGTCTGACCATTTTTTGACTGAGGAGGATACCCCATATTTCATAGATTATTATTTGGAAGAACTTTCAGATACCTATTTTTCCGCAGTTGTCATTTTCCGAAGAGTAGCTGATGGAGACCCATTTTACCTATTGGAGATTGAGCCAGAAGATGACCTACCACCTATCAAGATTAAATTTGACCTTTCGGGTTTGATGCTGAATTTTTGGCAAATGTGGCGTGAGGAGGTTACCTTGAATTAAGAAGCCTTTTATTCTTAAGGCATTTTGTTCCATTTCGATTATATTTGTTTGTAGACTTAAAAGGGTCCCATTTGATACCCATAAATAGCCGGGACTTATACTGCATATATTATTATTAAACCTGTATGGTCAGCTTCAAAGATCCCATCGATATATTGGTTCGTGGGATCCTCATCCAAAATGGTAAGGTCTTACTGTTAGAAAGGACAGTAGAGAAGGGGGGAGGCTATAATCTGGTTGGTGGCCATGTTGAAAAGGGAGAGTCGCCCGCAGATGGATTGGTCAGGGAGATCGAAGAAGAAATTGGTGTCAAGGTAGAAAGAAGCCAGGTAGAACTTATTCGGGTTGTATTTCGCAATAAAATAAACTCATCCCCCAAGCTGCATTTGGTTTTTTGGGTCAGTAGCTGGCTTGGAGAACCCAAAAATCTGGAACCAAGAAAATGTCTGGGACTCAGTTGGTTCGCTTTGGACCAACTTCCTGAAGAACTGGCTACGGTTGCTGGTATTGTACTAAGAGCCGGGCAGGATGACCCCTTCTACATTGAGGTAAACGGCAAACTTAGCGGGAGTTGATAATTATTTTACCATTGAAATTCTGCTAATCTGTAAGCAAATTTGTAGGCCGAAAATATAATTTTCAAATCCTATGAATTATCTATCATCTTTGCGGGGAGTTTTGATACTCGCCACTATATCACTCCTTTATTCGTGTTGTACTCCTTGTCAAAAGGAAAATCTTGGACAGTTTACCGTTAAGGAAGAGCTGAAAGACTGGTTTGAATTTGCTGAAACCACCCAATCATATCGCAGCACGAGCGGAGAAACGGTTGTGCTTGATTATGGTACCCAGGTCAACGGTTTTACCCCCCAGTTTGACAATTGTGAGGAAATCAACAGATGTGGACTTTGTTGTGATGAATTTGAAGCTGAGTTTATTGGGATTCAAGCAAGGGATCCTGAGCTGGAATTTCTCATTGAAATTGTCATTACCAAGGATTTCCTAAAGCACAACCCTGATGAGGGAAATGAAAATGTTTCTGAGGTCCTTGAAATCAGGATGAACAACATGCCCAATTTTACTTGTAGGTTGGAAGATATTCAAAACGCTGAATTAGTAGATGTTGTAACCCTCAATGGTTCAACTTTTGCCAACGTCTGGACATGTGAGGATGAAGTAGGGACCATCGTAGCCAATCAAACTCAGGTCACTGCGATCTACTTTACCAAAAGCAAGGGGCTTGTGGGATGGAGACTTGGCCAAAATGAAATTTATTCCTTGTTTTAAAAAACAAGAGACCGCCTCTCGGCGGTCCCCTCCATCCATACACACTAACTAACTACTACATTTATATTTTTCCGTGGCCTGAGCCATTTACGGGTCTGTTCTAAAGTTCCCTTTGGTTAGTGCCCAGTGGCTCAGTAGGGCAATAATCAAGGCGTATAAAAGCAATTTCATGGTGTTTGTTTGTTGTTTGACTTACACTTAGGTATACCTTTAATGAGCCAAAAGGATTCGGAACTTGGCCCTAAATGAGCAAGCGTGTCGGTAGGTATACAAAATGTGTTGACAGAGCCTTTCTTTGTTGTAGAGAAAATTCAATCCCCTAAGACCCTATAGAATGAAGTAGAGAGTTTCAGGATAAAACAGTCTCCAGGGTCGATATAATGCGAGAGTATTCCTTAGCTTTCAATGAATAGAAGGTATTTTTGCCTTCTCTTTTTGAGCTAAGAACCTGCTTGTCTTTGAGGATACGGAGATGATGCGAAGCGATTGCCTGTTCGATATGCAGACTTTCGTGGATATCTGTTACTGAAAGTTTCCCCTCTGTATGGAGAAGGTCGACTATGGCGATTCGAATGGGATGGGCAATCGCTCTGAGAACTTCAGACGATGATTGAAGGAAATCGGTTTCGAACCTGCTTTTAACCACTGATAAATATATATATATAATTAAGTGATCAAAAGTATGATAAAATGGTAAGAATACAAAAGCCTGATTTTCTATATTATGGACCTTTATACCCTAAAATGCTAGCTTATGGTCATCAGCAGGAGCAAGTAGATCCATAGCACACCGAGGAAATGCCAAAAGAAAACAGCAGTCTCTAGGTACTTTCTACCCTTTCTTTGATAGTTCAGGGTTACATATAAGAGGAATAAAAGCCCCCCAATGATGTGCAATCCATGTAATCCGGTCAGTACGTAGAGGTAAGATATCTTTAATCCCCCCTCCTTTATACCCAAGCCATTGCTGTAAAGTTGAATCCAAGCGAGTACCTGGCATACCAGAAAAACAAGTCCTAAACCTAAGGTTGGCCAAAGCATGACAGTTTTGCCTTTTTTGATGCGATTTAACCAACCATAATGTAACAAAAAGCTGCTGATTATGAGAATCAGGGTATTGATATAAAATATTTTGGGTAGGCTAAAATCCGCAGAGGAGCCATCAGTCATCATAAAACCAAGGCCGAGGCTACCAAACAGGATGGTGATGGTTATCATCAACAACCAAATTCCCAACTTGTTAACCATTCCAGGGTTGCTACCAATTCCAGATCTCTCCATGCCTGAATTTTACACTTTCTTGTTGATAATTACACCCTCCTAACACTGATCAGGGTAATTTTGTTGAGAAGTATTCCCTAAAATAATTGTCAGACCTGGTATTAGATAGATAGAGATTTATTAATTATTCGAGTTTTGAGACATGTATGAGAATAAATTATTTTAATTATAGTAATATCGTGTAGGTGTTTATTATTGTATATCAAAAGTTATTAAGTCGCAGACCAAACTTTTATATGGCAAGTCGGAAAGATATACCCTTTCTTTTAAATCTATTAGATGATCAATCACATACTGTACAGCAGGAAGTTGTTCGGGCATTGAAGTCATTTGGGCCAAGGCTTGAAAAGGAAGTCGCCCCTTTCAGGTACATCATAGAGCCTGAGAACTGGCTGGTATTAGAGGAGATACTTGATGAAATCAAGAAGACAGAATTCAGTTCGGGCTGGATGAACTGGCTCGAGTTGGGAAACTCTAAGTCTGCACTTGAGCAGGCCATGATTAACCTTTCATTTCTGGAATTTGGTGCAGAGGCCTATGCGATCGAAAAGGAATTGGATCGTCTGGCAAATGATTTCAGGGAGTGGGCTTCCCAGGTAAGTGTCAATAAACTGATGGAATTCCTCTTTCAGTACAAAAAGTTCAAATCTCCAGAGCAGGAGGAACTTGTACACCTGCATGACAGTTTACTCTTTACCTTGAGACAAAGGAAAGGAAGTCAAATTTCTCTCTCAAGTATAGCAGTGTTGGTAGGTTGGAGACTGGACATGGATTTGTACTCTATTGATATACAGGGGAATTACATGACTGTAGCATTTACCGAACATAAAATGCAGATGTACAACACCTTCAAAGGTGGAGAGGTCGTGCAGCGCTCTTCGGCCCTATACATTGAGGAAGCCTTCCGAAGAAATTGTCTTATGCCTAGCGAAATGAAAGCCCAGGTCCATGAAACAGTGGCCCAAATTATCAGGAATCACATAGACTACTTTCATAAGAAAAACAGGAAGAAAGATGCCCATGAATATGTGCAGAGGTTTTCCCAGCTTATGAGTGCATTAAAAAATAGAGGATTGGTTGAGTAATCTTCGTGTATTAGGTTGAGGTTTTTAGGGGGCAGTCAATTAGGCTGCCCTTTTTTATTATCAATATGAGCTATTGATACTTTTAGGGCAGCTATTTCAAAGAGGGCAGGCCCATCATTCCATACCCTCATTTTTATCAATTGAGTAGTATCTGCAGGAATTTCAATCATATGGTCAATTTGCAGTTTTACCCATTTGCCAGGAACGGGTGTCCGATGCTTAAGCTCAGCAGACTCCCATTGCCTATTATTCCCACCAAGGTCGTCAACGTGAATCTGCCAATTGGCCTGACCCTGATCCATGTTCCTGATGTGAAGTTTCGCCCTGATCCAATACTTCCCGGTCTTGTTTGGCAAGTCAGAGAAAGCTAATGTCCAACCCTTGTTAAATGTTTTGGGGAGGACTACTTCTGCAGAATCGAGTTGTTCGTTTTCAGTCTTGGGATACCCATAAATCACACTATCTTCCCATTTCGATACAGGAAATTGAAGCCAAGACATATTTGGAATCTCATACATTTCTGAGGGGTCTTCCTTATACATAGGAGTTAATTGGTCAGGTATCTCTCGTGCAAAAAGAGGTAAATCATCCCAATTCATGCCACTCATGAATCTACTGTAAGCATTCATGAGAAGAAATGGCCTAGGCCGCTTATCTAAGAGGCTTTTTTCTATCACCTCAAATTCTCTGAATTGAATGTGATAACTTGAGTCAAAACCTATGTAGTAATTGCCTATCCGCTCCTGCACGCCATCGGTAACGACCAGGGTATTACCCTTTTGCTTTTCCATCCATTCCATCAATGCTTTTCTCTGTGCATGATATTTCAATGACCTGAGATAATTTCCATATTCTATGGGAATCAGGACCAAGGCCAGAAGGATAGAGAGGTAGACTACATATTGTAGGAGATGCAGCTTATGTTTGAGCAATGTCAGCAGGGAGGCAACAGCTATAATTCCAAATATGATCCTTGGACTTCCAGGAATCCATATTGCCAAAACTAGAGCAAGTATTGCCAATCCTACAGAAGCTGAGCTGTTGTTGAGTAGTTTCCCCAACACCAAACCCGAGCCCATGGCCCATGGGGCGATCAGGAACAAAAAGTGCCTTTCATCTGCGCACATAGGGACATAGGCGGTGGGGGAGATACTCATAAAATTTGCACTCAACAAACCTACAAGACTGATTTCCATCCAGTATCGCTGATGTATATCCAGTTTTTTCCTTAGGAAAAAATAGGCTGGAATGCAGGGCATTAAGGCAATCAGGCTTCCGTTTTGTGCCCAAATTTGAATAAGTTCATAGGATATTCTTTTTATCAGAAATTTAGGTTCTAATTGATCGTAGGAACAGGTATTCAGGTAGCCTTTTGCAAGTATTCTTTTTATCCTGATGAATGGGTCTCCTGTCAACAAATAATTGGTCATAAAATAGATAAGGAGAAGACCGAAAGTGAAGGATGTTGCCCATATCCAAAATTTTAGGGCCTTTTTTTGAAAGAGATCTTTGACCAAAAGAAATAGAATG
The DNA here is from genome assembly GCA_022760475.1 of Bacteroidia bacterium. Taxonomy (GTDB): domain Bacteria; phylum Bacteroidota; class Bacteroidia; order J057; family J057; genus JALEFZ01. The sequence goes on from JALEFZ010000032.1 coordinate 37,956, forward strand.
ATGGGGGCTAGCAGTATAACTGTTGCTTTTGCCAGAAAAGCCCAGATAAGGCCCATGGCCATAATGATACCCAAATATGGATTTGATTTTTTCTCATAGGCTGCGCGCGCCCAAAAAGCCACCATAGCTCCTAAAGCAACTTGGATATCCGGCATCAATTTATCCCAGTAGTACAGAATATTGGGACTGAGTACAAAAAATAGAATTACCCACCAACCAGAATTGGGATGGTTTCTCTGCGCCAGGTTGAGCATCATGAAAATGATGAGAATGGTAGCCAGCATGGCAGGGAGGGCAGAAGCGAGGTCATTTACTCCCAGTATTTTATAAAAACTTGCAGCGGGGAGTACCACCGCCAGCCTGTGCGCAAAATGGTGATCCTGGAGATCCAACTTGCCCTGAAGGACTTCAACTGCATGTCGAGCATATTCAATCCCGTCAAATCCCTTCATGCCTGAAAAACTGGTTAAGTGAAATACCACCAGAATTCCCATTCCCAACAAAAACATCAGGACAGCTTTGAATCCTATTTTCCCCATTCCTAAAAAGTAATTGGACACAAACATAAGATTTGTATTTGTGTCAAAAAATTCCAACTTTTACCTAACAATCGTTAGTTAGCTATGTTTAGCTATTACCATGGCAAAGTTTTATCCCTTAAAAGTAAAAGAAGTCAGGAAAGAAACTGCAGATTGCAGGTCTGTTTCCTTTGATATCCCTGAGGAACTTAGCAAGGAGTTCAAGTTTACTCAAGGTCAATATCTTACTCTCCGCACCGAAATTGATGGGGAGGAAGTAAGGAGGTCATACTCCTTATGCACATCTCCATTGGATGGAGATTTGAGGGTAGCCATAAAAGAAGTGCCCGGAGGTTTATTCTCGACATTTGCCAATAGAGAACTCAAGGCAGGTGATGTGCTTGAAGCTATGCCGCCCATGGGCAATTTTTTCTCAGAGCTTAAGCCGGAAAATGAGAAAAATTATGTGGCTTTCGCAGCAGGGAGTGGAATTACTCCAATTATTTCCATCCTCAAGACGGTTATGGAAATTGAGCCCAAAAGCACTTTTACCTTGTTTTATGGTAATAAGTATGCCAGCTCGGTTATTTTCAAAGAGGAGATCGAAGGGCTAAAAAATAGTTTCTTCCAAAGGGTAAGGGTGTTTCATTTCTTTTCAAGAGAAATACCTGATATTGATCTTTTTCATGGAAGGTTAGACAAAGGAAAATGTGAAGCCCTGTTCAAGGGCATCATTGATCCTAGAAACATAGATGAATATTTCCTTTGTGGGCCTGAGGAAATGATTTTTTCAGTCAAAGAAGCCCTGGAGGAAGTAGGTGTTGAATCCAAGAAAGTTCACTTTGAGCTCTTTACAACCGGAAACGGTAAGAAGAAAAAAGTAAGGGTTCAAAGAGAAGAAAATAAAGACAAGGTTTGTGAGGTATTTATCAAGGATGGGGGAAATTCATTTGGTTTCAATCTTCCTTTTGATACCGAAAGCATCCTTGATGCGGCTTTGGCACGTGGCGCAGATCTTCCTTTCGCTTGTAAGGGAGGTGTTTGTTGTACCTGCAAGGCCAAGATTACGGAAGGTGAAGTTGAAATGGAGGTGAATTATGCCCTTGAACCTGAAGAGGTTGAAGCGGGCTATGTATTGGCCTGCCAAGCCTTTCCCAAGTCCCCCAAGGTCGTAATAGACTTTGACGAGGCACTCTAATTGAGACAAAATTGCTTTTATATATACCAATTAGTGTTAACTACACTCTAATTAATTGCTACTAACTACAAAACACTATCTACATCATTGATATGAGTGATCAGCAAATTTTAAATTTAGAAGAGAGGTTTCAGCAGCGAATTGATGCTGAGATCAAGGTTGAGCCCAAAGACTGGATGCCTGAGAAATACCGTAAGACCCTTATCAGGCAAATCTCTCAGCATGCACACTCTGAGATAGTGGGAATGTTGCCAGAGGGAAACTGGATTTCGCGCGCACCAAGTCTAAGAAGAAAAGTTGCCCTACTGGCTAAGGTTCAGGATGAAGCAGGCCACGGACTGTATCTTTACAGCGCTGCAGAAACCTTGGGAGCAGAGAGGGATCAACTTACCCGTGATCTGTTGGACGGTAAGGCAAAATATTCCTCAATATTCAATTACCCGACTTTAAGTTGGGCGGATATTGGAGCCATCGGATGGTTGGTAGACGGCGCTGCCATCATGAATCAAGTAATGCTAACGCGCAACTCTTATGGCCCTTATGCCAGAGCTATGGTCAAGATCTGTAAGGAGGAATCTTTCCACCAGCGTCAGGGATATGAAATCATGCTGACCCTTGCAAAAGGGACTGAAGAGCAGAAAGCCATGGCTCAGGATGCCTTGAACCGTTGGTGGTGGCCTTCATTGATGATGTTTGGGCCAAGTGATGCCGAGTCTACACACTCTGCTCAATCCATGAAATGGAAAATCAAGCGCAAGTCTAACGACGAACTTCGTCAGCAATTTGTAGACGTAACCATTCCTCAGGCTGATTTTCTGGGGCTAAGTGTTCCCGATAAGGACTTGAAATGGAATGAAGAAAGTGGGCATTATGACTTTGGGCCTATCGATTGGGATGAGTTCTGGCGAGTAGTAAAAGGCAACGGCCCTTGTAACCGCGACAGAATCAAGGCAAGAAGAAAGGCATATGATGAGGGCAAATGGGTACGTGAAGCAGCAATGGCTCACGCCGAAAAGAAAAAAGAAAGAAAGGCTAAACTGGCAAAATCAGCCTAATTGGTATAAAAATATTTCATCTCATGGTGGGAAGACAGGCATTTTCCCACTGCAATTCTCAAACCAATGAGCGACAAAAAAAACTGGCCTTTGTACGAGGTTTTTATTAGAAGTAAGAATGGATTGAACCACCGTCATGTGGGTTCTTTACACGCTACTGATGAGGAAATGGCACTTGAGAATGCCAGAGATGTTTATACCCGAAGAAGTGAGGGTGTATCCATTTGGGTGGTAGAATCAAGGCACATTTTTGCTTCGAATCCTGATGAGGCTGGAGAACTTTTTGAACCAGCCCAGGATAAGGTATATCGCCATCCTACCTTTTATGAATTGCCTGATGAAGTCAAGCACATCTAGGCCTAGAAATTCAATCAAATGAAAGAAAGACTTTTTGATTATATACTCCAACTGGGAGATAACTCCCTCATCCTTGGTCACAGGTTGTCTGAGTGGTGCGGACATGGCCCTATCCTTGAGGTAGACATGGCACTTACCAACATTTCCCTGGACCTGATTGGGCAGACGAGGAATTATTTCCAGTATGCAGCCAAGATTGAGGACAAAGGAAGGACTGAAGATGATCTGGCTTTCCTAAGGACAGACCGTCAATACAGAAATTACCTGCTCGTAGAGCAGCCTAATGGGGATTTTGCAGCTACAATCGCCCGTCAATTCTACTTTGATTCTTTCCATCTGCTCTTTCTCCAGGAGTTGGTCAAAAGCAAGGATGAACAACTTGCTGCCATTGCTGCCAAGTCTGTCAAAGAGGTGAGTTACCACCTGAGATTCAGTTCTGATTGGTTGATCAGGCTAGGAGACGGGACTGAGGAGAGTCGTACAAAGATGCAAGAAGGAGTTGACGACCTGTGGAATTTTACTGCTGAGTTTTTCCTGATGAATGATTTGGAGAAGGAAATGGCAGCAGCGGGAATTGGAGTTGATGTACAGGCCTTGGAGGAAAGTTATTACGCTCAAATCCAGGAAGTTTTTGAGGCTGCCAAAATTCAAATGCCTGATTATAAACCAGGTCAGATAGGAGGAAAAGATGGCATGCATTCTGAGCATTTGGGACATCTTCTTGCCGAAATGCAATATATGCAACGTGCCTATCCAGGTATGGAATGGTAAAAGCAAAACAATGAAGGTAGCAGATACAAAAAATCCCGTTTGGGAGATCATTGCCAGAGTGCCAGACCCTGAGGTTCCGGTCCTTACGGTCTTGGATCTCGGTATCGTAAGGCATGTAGAGTTGGAGGGCAAAGAAATTCGGGTTACGATTACACCTACCTACACAGGATGCCCAGCCATGGACATGATTGGAGCCAATATCCGCAAGGAGCTGAAAAAGGAAGGCTTCGAAAAAATTGAGGTTAAGCTTTCTTTGACACCTGCATGGACTACGGACTGGCTCAGTGAGGAGGGCAAGAAGAAATTGAAAGAATATGGCATTGCACCACCCGTAGGAGCGACGACGGATAAAAGGGTCTTAATTGGAGAATTTTCAGAAGTGACATGCCCCAGGTGCGAGTCTGAAAATACCCACATGATCAGTCAGTTTGGCTCTACAGCTTGTAAGGCGCTTTACCAGTGCAAAGATTGCATGGAACCTTTTGATTATTTCAAATGCCACTAAATGCCTCATTCCCCTGAAGAAAATATCGCACACATGACCGAACATGACCATTTTAGTAGATGGATGGGCATAGAGATTCTTGAAGTAGGGAAGGGTTCATGTAGCATTAGAATGAAGGTCAAAAAAGACATGCTGAATGGCTTTGGTATCCTTCATGGTGGAGTCAGCTTCGCAATGGCAGACAGTGCCTTGGCATTTGCCTCAAACAGCCATGGAAGGCTTAGTGTAGCCCTGTCTAATTCCATTACTTATCCAAACCCTTCAAAAGAAGGAGATGAGTTAACTGCAGTCGCCAAAGAAATTTCTTTGGGATTTAAAACTGCATCTTATGACATAAACATTACCAATCAGGAGGGGAAAGAGGTTGCACTCTTTCGTGGAACGGTTTACCGTACCTCCAAACCCGTGATTCCTGATAATACTCCTCAATAGTTGCTAAAAATTATGAAAGAAGCCTTCATCGTAGATGGGATTCGTACAGCAATCGGAAACTTCCGTGGTACCCTTTCTACTGTAAGAACAGATGACCTTGGGGCTCATGCGCTTAAAGCATTGCTTGAGCGTCATCCTGATTTTCCCAAAGAAGCTATAGATGATGTAATCATGGGTTGCGCCAATCAGGCGGGAGAGGACAACAGAAATGTTGCCAGAATGTGCCTCTTGCTCGCTGGAATTCCCTTCACCGTGCCGGGTGAGACGGTAAACCGCCTGTGTTCTTCAGGTATGTCTGCCATCATCCATGCCAATAGAGCTATCAAAGCTGGAGATGGAGATGTCTTCCTGTGCGGGGGAGTAGAAAACATGACCCGAGGCCCTTGGGTCATATCCAAGGTTTCTTCAGCCTTTGGTAGGGATGCCAAAATGGAAGATTCCAGTTTTGGGTGGAGGTTCGTCAACAAAAAGATGCACCAATTATTTGGTACAGATGGCATGGGGCAAACAGCTGAGAACCTTGCAGAAATGTATAAAATCAGCAGGGAAGATCAGGACGCATTTGCCTACAGGTCTCAAATGAAAGCTACTGCTGCACAAAAAAGTGGGAGACTTTCCCAGGAAATTACCTCAATTGAGATTCCACAAAGGAAGAAAGCTCCGATAATTTTTGATCAGGACGAATTTATAAAACCCAGTACCTCTCTTGAGGTCCTGGCTAAATTGAGAACCGCATTCAAACCACTGGATCAGGGTGGTTCTGTAACAGCAGGGAACGCCTCTGGTTTGAATGATGGAGCCGCAGCCGTAATCGTTGCCTCGGACGAAGGGGTCAAGCAGCACAATTTCAACCCACTGGCAAGGATTGTTAGCTCCGCTGTAACTGGGGTTGAACCCCGGATCATGGGCATCGGGCCAGTTTCCGCATCAAATAAAGCCCTGGCAAAAGCTGGCCTCAGCATGGACGATATCGAGCTAATCGAGTTGAATGAAGCGTTTGCAGCTCAGAGCCTGGCATGTATCCGAGAATGGGGCCTCCAGGATGACGATCCACGAATCAACCCAAACGGAGGAGCCATTGCTATTGGGCATCCACTTGGAGTTACTGGAACCAGAATCATGCATTCTGCAGCCCTTCAGCTACAACAGGAAAACAAAAGATACGCCCTTGTAACAATGTGTATAGGGGTTGGGCAAGGCTATGCAACAATACTTGAAAGGGCTTAATTGTTTTTAGGTATTTTTTGAAACTAACATCCTCAAACCAAATACAATATGGCTACTAAACTCGCAAACTATATAGAAGGTAGATGGCAGGAATTTTCAGGGGAAGGCATTCCTCAGTTCCACGCCGTTACTGGCGAGGTAATCAGCAGTGTGAACGCTGATGTACTTGATTATGAATCCATTCTGGCTTATGGAAGAAGGGTGGGTAATCCTGCTCTAAGGAAAATGACCTTTCAGGAAAGAGGGCTTATGCTCAAGGCACTTGCCCTTCATTTGTATGCCAAACGTAAGGAATATTATCCCATCAGTTATCAAACTGGTGCTACAAAGGGCGATAGCTGGATTGACATCGATGGAGGAATTGGAAACCTCTTTGCTTACGCTAGTTTGCGTAGGCAATTTGGTGATGAGCCCTACATCGTGGATGGAGAGGCTGCTGGCCTTTCAAAAGAAGGAACCTTTATCGGACACCACATCATGCTACCCAAAAGGGGGGTTGCTGTTCACATCAATGCCTTCAACTTCCCGATCTGGGGAATGCTAGAGAAGTGCGCTGTCAATTGGCTGGCTGGTATGCCAGCAGTGGTAAAACCGGCTGAGCAAACATCCTTCCTGACTCATGTCATGGTTAAAGACATCATCGAATCAGGAATTCTTCCTGAGGGTGCTTTGCAATTGGTATGTGGCTCGGGTGTGGGAATCCTTGAACCACTTAATTTCCAGGATGTAGTTACATTCACAGGTTCCGCTTCTACCGGAAGGATGTTGAAGACCCACAAGCGAATCGTTGAAGAGGCTGTTCCATTTACCATGGAGGCAGATTCGCTTAATGCGGCAGTCTTAGGTCCAGGTGTTACCCCTGACTCAGAGGAGTTTGGACTGTTTATCAAAGAGATACGTCGTGAAATGACGGTTAAATGTGGGCAGAAATGTACAGCTATCCGACGTATCATTGTTCCTGAGAATCTTGTCGATGAAGTAAGAGGAGCATTGACCAGCCAGTTGGGTAAGGTTACCATTGGTAGTCCTTTTGAAGAAGCTGCCAGAATGGGTGCCTTGATCAACCGCAACCAAATGGATGAGGTGAAGAAGTCAGTGGAGGAGTTGTTGACCGAGAATGAACTGGTCTTTGGGGATCTTCATGGAGAGGGTGAAGCCCTTGGCGGAGAATGGAACAAAGGAGCTTTCATGAGCCCTATCCTTATGATCAATGACGATCCATTTAACAAACATAAAACTCATACCGTAGAGGCATTTGGTCCTATTTCTACCATTTTGCCCTACAAAAATATGGATGAGGCGATCGAGCTTTCGCAAATGGGCAAAGGATCATTGGTAAGTACGATTGCTACTTTTGATGATAGCATTGCGCGAGAATTTGTAATGGGGGCTGCTACCCATCATGGAAGGATCCTGATCCTCAACCGCGAATCTGCAAAAGAAAGCACCGGACATGGTTCTCCTATGCCGATGTTGACCCACGGTGGCCCTGGACGTGCAGGAGGAGGCGAAGAAATGGGAGGTGTCAGAGGGGTAAAGCATTACATGCAGCGCTGCGCAATCCAGGGAACCCCAACCAGCATTACCGCTGTTACCAATGTCTACCAGCAAGGTTCCAGGTTGAATGAAACAGAGGTGCATCCCTTCAGGAAACATTTTGAGGATTTGGTAGTGGGGGAAAGCCTGATTACGGCCAAACACACCGTAACCGAGGCTGATGTCGTCAACTTCGCCAATGTATCGGGTGATCATTTCTATGCCCATACGGATGTTACCTCACTGGATGGAACTATCTTTGAAGGCAGGGTAGCGCATGGTTATTATGTGCTCTCCAAAGCAGCTGGATTGTTTGTGGAGGCAAAGAAAGGCCCCGTTTTGCTAAATTATGGCATTGAATCCTGCCGCTTCACCAAACCGGTTTATCCTGGCATGACCATCGGTGTAAAATTCACAGTGAAGGAAAAAATTTCCCAGGAGAAAAAGGACGAGGAAGATGTAGCCAAGGGAATTGTCAAATTTATGGTAGACGTTTACGATGAGACAGGTGAAACTGTCGCTATCGCAACCATCCTTACCATGGTAAAAAAATTGAATCAGGATTAATTCTTAAGAAATATCATGAGCGAGATAATTCAGGCAGGAAGTGTAAGCCTAGATGTGGAAAACAGCATCGGGACAATTACCTTTTTTCATCCAAGTCATAATTCATTGCCAGGGAAACTGCTTTCTGAATTGGCTAAAACGATCAGTTATGCCAGTGAAAGAGAAGATATTAAGGTGATTATCCTTAAAAGTGGTGGGGAACGTACATTCTGTGCGGGTGCCAGTTTTGACGAATTGGTGGCTATTGAAGAGCTTGAAGTAGGGAAAAAATTCTTCATGGGCTTTGCCAATGTGATCAATGCATGCAGGAAATCATCCAAATTGATCATTGGAAGGGTTCAAGGCAAGGCTGTCGGTGGAGGAGTAGGAGTTGCGGCAGCAACGGACTATTGTTTTGCTACCAAATTTGCCTCGGTTAAACTCAGTGAGTTGGCAGTTGGAATTGGCCCCTTTGTAGTAGGTCCAGCTGTGGAGCGTAAAATCGGCCTTTCAGCCATGTCTCTTTTGGCCATCAATGCTACAGAATGGCAAACTGCTCATTGGGCAAAAGAAAAAGGATTATATGCGGAGGTATTTGAAAATGCCGAAGAGATGGATGCTGCCATCATGGAGTTGGCCAGCAAATTGGCAAATTCCAATCCTGAAGCCATGACCGAACTCAAAAGAATTTTTTGGGAAGGTTGTGAAAATTGGGATGAACTATTAGCAGATCGTGCTGCAACCAGTGGAAAATTGGTGCTTTCTGACTATTCTAAACATGCCATTTCTGCCTTTAAAGCGAAATAAAGACTAGCAAGCTGTAACTGAAAAAGGGGGTAGAATTAATTTTCTACACCCCTTTCTTTTATTGTTCTGATTTCAGCCTAATCCAGGTACCTCCTGGAGGTATAATGTCCATAGACCCAGCCTTCAGCGTCTCCATACTGGACACGGTACCAAAAATCGTAAAAGGCTCCCAGGGAATCCCTCTCTCCGATGTCGAGAATCAGACAAATATCATCCTTGGTTAATTGCTTCATTTGATTGGCATTCCCCATTCCCATATCTGGATTGGAATGCATCCAGGTATCATTCTCGGTGATGAATAATTTAGAGCCAGGCTTGAAAAGTTCATTTTGAATGTCTTCATTCTCAGTCTCCTTGATTTTTCCCTGAACCATGGCATAGAGGGGGGACTTCTCATCAATCCCGGGTATTTGAAGAATGCTTCTAAGTCTTTCCAGTTTCTTATCAGTAGACTTGGTCGTTACCGCCTTGTATAGCAACAATGCTGCTTTTACGTCTCTGGTCGAAGTACTGATATGCTTGGGTTGATGAATCCATCCTTTCTTGATCTTTCTTCGGCTGGACACATGGTACCATGACTTTCCTCCCGGTTTGGTGGGATCCTGAATCAAAACTATAATTTCTCCTGGATCAAGAAAGTCATCTCTAAGCGTCATTTGGTCTGGCCTACGGTAAAGATAGGTTTTTTGTAGCACCACAGCCGGTTTGGCATATTTTTCAAACAGATATTCTTGTACCCATCCTTCCTTACCATCTTTTAGCTTGACCTTCATGTAGTCCCTGCGGTCTTTTTTTATGCGAACGGTTGAATCAAGCAGTTCCACCACTTCCCCATATCGTATTGAGGTAATCCAGTTGTCCTCTCCATCCTTGGTATAGGTTTTCCTTCCTGGCTCTTGACGAAGCGAGGCATATGGAGTCCATACACATACGGCTGATTTATGTAGGGGAAGGGTATCTTTAGGAACCACAGGCACTTCCCCTTCCGTTACAATTTCGCCTTCAGTAGCTCGACCCTGATTACATGAAGTAAGCAGGAGCAAAAGTAGCAATCCCAGGAAAATCCCTACTTTACCTAACACCGACGAAAAGAATGTCTTTCCAGTCATACAAATCATTTTATCCTTATTGCAATTTAGGTTTTCAAAGAATCATAATCAAAACATTATCACTGACCTAAAACGCATTTATGCAAAGATTTCTTTTATTTTGGTGAATTTGTTGGTTAATTTTTCCATTTACGAATAGAGTTCTTGTTAAAAGATGACTGAAAATGAGGCAGTAACAAAACAGAAGCTCGTGATAGTTGGGGCTGGTGGCTTCGGTCGAGAGCTTTACCAATTAATTACAGACATCAATCAAAATGGTGGCGATCTTGAAGTTTTGGGCTTTGTTGATAATTCAATTCCTATAAAATTGCCGAAACAAGTATCTGTTTTGGGTACTGATCAATGGGCTTTCAAACACCTGAATAAAAATCACTTTTTTACCCTTGGATTGGGGAATTCAAGAATCAGGCAAAAACTCTCCAAGACCTATCTTGCTGCAGGGCTAAATCCCATCAATCTGATACATCCTGACGTTCATATAGGTTATAATTTCATTTTGGGAGAGGGAAATATCATTTGTGCAGGAACAATAATTACGACTGATGTAAAAATCGGAAACTTTGTTAACATCAACCTCCAATGTACCCTTGGACACGACTGCCGATTGGGAAATTTTGTAAGCCTTCATCCCGGAGTGAGAATAAGTGGAAATGTTGAAATCGGAGCTGGAACTGAAGTCGGAACAGGTGCTATCTTGTTGCCAGGAGTAAAAGTGGGAGAGAATTGCACGATAGGTGCAGGAGCTGTTGTAACAAAAAATTGTGAAGCCGGAAAAACCTATGTAGGCATTCCTGCGAGAGAAATGACGAAGAATGGCTGATATCTGGGACAAAGACATCATGTACCTTAAAAAGGTAGGCCCCAAGCGGGCAGAAGTCCTGAAAAAGGAGTGCCAGATTCGTACTTACCGCGATTTGTTGAATTATTTTCCACGCAAATACGTAGATCGAAGCTACGTAGCCAAAGTAGGTGAACTTCAAGGGGAAGAACATTCTGTAACCCTGGTGGGGAGAATCACCCGATTTGCCTTGAATAATTCCAAGCGTGGACGTTCCATCCTCAATGCTACCTTCACCGATGATACAGGTGAAATGGACTTGACCTGGTTTCAAGGGGCTAAGTGGATTCAAAATAGCCTGAAGGTGGGTGAAGAAATCGCCATTTTTGGTAAACCAAGTTTTTACAAAAGTCGCTTCCAAATTACCCATCCCGAGATTGATTGGTTGAAGGATGACCAGCAAAAAGCCCCTGCACAAATAGTCCCATATTATCCTTCAAGCGAAAAACTCCAACGCCTTGGCCTTGATTCCAAAGGTATTCGAGCTTTGGTGAAACAAATGTTGGCGGAAGCAGGCTCAGCACTCAAAGAAAATTTACCTGAGGATTTTGTTCAAAGACATAACCTTCTCGGAAGGCCCCAGGCATTGATGAACATACATTTTCCGACAGACTTTGAAAAGATGATGGCCGCCAAAAGGAGGCTAAAGTTCGAAGAACTGTTTTATTTCCAAATTTTGCTTGCTCGGAGGCGTAGAACCTCCAAATTGGGTCATTCTGCAGAGCCCTTTCCTGAGGTGGGGAGATATTTCCTTGATTTTTATGAACAGCACCTTCCTTTTGAGCTTACAGGTGCACAAAAGCGAGTATTAAAAGAAATCAGGAAAGATTTGGGTAGGCCTATTCAAATGAATCGCCTGATCCAGGGAGATGTGGGTGCAGGTAAAACGATGGTGGCCTTTATGACCATGCTCATCGCCAAGGACAATGGTTTCCAGACCGCATTCATGGCTCCAACGGCCATCCTGGCAGAGCAGCATCGGAGGAAGATCTCCAAGATGGGAGAAAAAGTTGGCCTAACAACCGCTTTTCTGGTCGGAGGACAGCGTAAGGCTGAACGGACCCAGGAACTTGAGCGAGTCAAAAATGGAGAAGCAGATATTGTCATTGGTACCCATGCCCTGATTGAGCCAACGGTGCAATTCAAGAAACTTGGCCTGGCCATCATCGATGAGCAGCATAAGTTTGGCGTTCTCCAGCGGGCAAAATTGTGGTCCAAAGCAAGTCCTTATCCGCACAACATGGTCATGACTGCTACCCCCATTCCTCGAACCCTGGCCATGACAGTCTATGGCGACATCGACGTATCAGTCATCGATGAGCTTCCACCTGGACGAAAGCCCATCAAAACCCTTGTTTATGGAGAGTCCAAGCGCCTGGAGGTGTTTGGTTTTATTCGAAGTGAACTGGAAAAAGGGAGACAGGCATATGTGGTGTATCCCCTGGTGGAAGAGTCTGAAAAACTGGATTTGGTGGCTGCTGAGAAGGGATTTGAATTGCTGGAGAAATATTTCAAGGGTTTTCGGGTTGGGATGGTTCATGGGAAGATGAAGCCTGAGAATAAGGAGTTTGAAATGAATCGTTTTGTGAAAAACGAAACCCAATTGTTGGTATCTACGACGGTAATTGAGGTGGGAGTAGATGTGCCCAATTCTACCTTGATGCTCATCGAAAATGCAGAGCGTTTTGGCCTTTCCCAACTACATCAGCTTCGCGGAAGGGTGGGGCGGGGGCAGTTTCAATCCTATTGCATCCTGATGGCTGGAAAAAAACTTTCTTCTGACGGCCGAAAAAGGCTTAAAGCCATGAGGGATTCTACTGACGGTTTTAAAATTTCCGAAATTGATCTCGAACTCCGGGGACCTGGAGATTTCCTTGGAACCAGGCAATCAGGCCTTCCTCAGTTCACCATTGCCAACATAGTCGAAGACCAGGAGATCCTGGCTGAAGCCAGAGATGCTGCCTTCGAAATCATTGAGAAAGACCCTGAATTGAAAATGGAGGAACACCGGGCGATAAAGTTTTACTTCGAACGCTTTTTAAAATCTCAGGCTAAATTGGGCATTGTGGCTTAGAAATCCCTCATGTAGTCTTCCTTGAGAACCATTCTCAATCTATGCAGAAATTGGTAGGCATGATCATTTGAAAAAACCATCGGAGGTTTGATTTTGATTACGTTATGGTCTGGTCCATCTGTGCTGATGAGAAAATCAAGCTCTGACATGCGATTGGCAAGGTAGGAAGCCTTCTCTCCCAATGGATTTCTATTTTGATCTGCCAATTCAAAACCCAGGAATAAGCCTTGCCCCCTCACATCCGCGATGATGGGAAATTCATTTTGTGAAAAATCCTTGAGGGTACTTTTGATTATTTTACCTACCCTCAAGGCATTTTCTTGCAGCTTTTCGTCCTTGATGACCCGAAGAACTTCCAAGCCAATGGCAGAAGAAACTGGATTGCCACCAAAGGTATTGAAATACTCCATGCCATTGGCGAAGGCGTCCGCTACCTCCTCGGTACATACCACCACCCCAAGGGGATGGCCATTGCCTATGGGTTTCCCAATAGTTACTATGTCCGGAACCACATCCTGTAATTCAAAGCCCCAAAAGTGTGATCCCACCCTGCCCAGACCTACCTGCACTTCATCCGCAATGCATAAACCTCCTCTTTTTCTGATTTCTGGATAAATGCTTTTCAAATAGTTATTGGGTAATTCAATTTGCCCCCCGCAACTCAAAATGCTCTCACATATAAAGCCAGCTGGTTTTATGCCTTTAGAATCAAGCTGATCAAGAATTTTAAAGATGTGTGAGGCATATTTATGGGAATCTGGTCCACGATACATTCCTCTAAATGCATCAGGTAGGGGCATCAAATGGGTAGTTGCTGGACAACCATTTCCCCCTTTTCCGTCGAACTTATACGAACTGACCTCGATGGTTTTGTTGGTATTGCCATGGTAGCCCACCTCCATGGCAACGAAGTCTTGCTGACCACTCCAGGTTTGTGCCATCCTCAAGGCCAGTTCATTGGCCTCTGAACCGGAATTCACCATATGTACCACAGATAATTTCGGGGGTAGGGTAGTGAGCAATTCCTCCGTAAACTCAAGGATTCCCTTATGTAGGTAGCGGGTGTTGGTATTCAAAAGGGCCATTTGTTGTTGACCTGCTCGTACGACTCGGGGGTGTTCATGGCCACAATGTGCTACATTATTGGCCGTATCCAGGTATTTACGTCCATTGTTTGCAATCAAATAAGCCCCTTCTCCCCTGACGATATGTAGTGGTTTTTTATAAGAAAGGGACATTCCCCTTCCCAGGTGTTTTTTCCTACCTTTAAGGATTTGATCCTCTGACCATCTCTTTTTTTGCGTTAACTGTTCTTCCTGTAAAAACAGGTTGGGATCGGGGCATAGGTCTCTCCATACTCCAATTTCTTGGGGAAAAGCTACACCTGGAAAGTCGTGTTCATTTCCTAGCATATCCAGCATCAACTGGAAATGTAGGTGTGGAGTCCAATGACCATTCTCTTGATAGCCTCCAAATCTTGCCAATAGATCTCCTTTTTTGACCTGATCCCCCTTTTTCCAAATGTTTAGCGTTTCCTTGCTTAAATGTCCATATAGGGAATAGAAAACTGCTCCCTTGTCGAATTTGTGCTTAAGGATCAGGGTTGGGCCATAATCTTTGTGGTTGTCGTTGTTGAAAATAGAGAATACCTCCCCCTCCCATAGCGAATAAATAGCAGTGCCATCTTTACGCCAGAAATCCACCCCAAGGTGTATAGATCTATACTCGGAGCCGTTATTTCCTTCCTTTCTGTAGGCATCTGTACTGTAGAACGTCCTGTTTTCAAGGTAACCTCCCGCGATCATCTTTTCTGGTGCTTGGGCTTGTAGCCTGGACAGCCTGAAACTTTTCAATTCATCGTCGGTGAATTCATGCCTGGGTCCGAGCCAGAGGCTGCCTACACTCATGTCAATAGGGAGAACCTCTGTGAGGCTTTCTGCCTTGAATAGTTCCTGAAGGCTACACGGATTTTTTTTTGCAAATGCATTAAATGCGGCCAGTTTGGGATGAGCATTATAGTTACAGGCCTTTCTGAAAGTGAAATGGGCGTAATCGGGATTGACCTTTTTCCATTTTAATAACAATTCCTGTGCATCCTTTTGAGAAACCTGTAGATATTCGTTGTTGGGCTCTTTTTGTTTGTTTATGGCTGACTTGCAGAGGCTTGTAACCAACCTCATCCCGATAAGGGTGTATAAATGGGGTAGTTCTTCTTCCTTTATTGGGAAACTTTCGTGATGACCTGCGATGACCAAGGCTGCTGCTCGTAGCGGATCTGGCTTTTTCATCATCGCATAGGCAGAGGTAATGGCTACATTGTTGATCAATTGGCTTTGGACAGCATCTCCAAAATCGATGATGGCCTCAACCCTCGGTTCCACTAAATCATTGCTGAGCAGGATATTGTTGTCATTGCCATCATTTTGGATTAGGCATTTCCTTAAATCATCATAATCGGGTTTTTTGGTTTCAAACCTATGAAGAAAATAATCAGCATTGGCTTGGATGTCATCGTCCAAAAGGTGTAGGTAATCCTTTGTCCAGGCTGCATTAGCCAAGTCCCAATCAAAATTTTCTATAGCCGCTATCCATGGATGCTCAAAGCCTTGCAGGGCTTTATTGAGTTGAGCGGTCTTTTCCCCAAGCTTGAAAAGCAGGTTGTTGGATATGGGATTGACACTTGACCACCGCCTACCCTCAATCCATTTACATAATAATGCCGTGTAACCATCTTCAGTTAAGCCTTTATAATTGCCCTGGAGGTCTGGAATGACAAATTGAAATGCTGTGTCAGGGTCAAACGCATGGACATGCTTGGAGAGTTTGACATAAAAGTCTGCATAGCCCTCAGCTTTGCTGGGATTCAATACTTTTAAAAGGAACTTTCCTTGGGAGGATGTGATGAGAAAATTTCGATCTTCTTCACCATCAAGGGCCTTTACTTCAGCCTCAAATCCAAAAGCATCCTTTAGATGTTTCTTGGCCTTTGATGTATTGATCGCATAGAAAGTTGAAAACGAATGTTCCATTTCAGTTTACTAGGATTGATCCTTAAAGAAAACCTTTTCAAAGGATAGCCCAAAACTGCTTAAGTTGATTTTTTGATTGGAGTGGAAATTGAGGGGCTAAGTAAGTTGAGTTGCTTGCAGCACGAATAGAATAAAGGCAAGCCAGTAGACTTGTTAATTACCTGCCCCTGGAGCCTCATTATCTGGCAACTAAATTTAATGTAGTGCTAAAAATTTTCCAGAGGAGGGAACTGCAACTTAGGTATAAGTATTACTTTCAAATCTCCTTTCACAAGTGGAAACACCCCATCCTCACTTTCCTTGGCTACATGGGTTTCATAAAGCCTTATTTCAGAAGAATTCCATTCAATTCCATAGATATTCATTTGCCCTTTTGGATGATTTTCTCCTAGAACTACAATTTCAAATGGAGCGCTCACGCAGATTTCCTCATACATGGGCCATGTGGTATGAAAAGCTTCAAAGAAGGTAAGCTCATCCAAGAGGTTTTCCTTACCAAATGCCTCCAGCAATGTCAATTCTTTAAAATCAGGATTGAACAGGCTATAAGAACCCTTGGTAAGTATTTCAATCAGGTGGTACTGCATGGTACAATGCCAGCCTACTTGAGTAGTTTCCTCAGGAAGTCGGAGCAATTTAATTTTTTGGTGGTTTTGATGATCTACTTCTCTGGCTTCGAAAGTCAATATCTCCAGGCTTTGCTTTTCTTCCAAGCTAATCTGCATGAAGTCAATTCGGGCGATATCAATAACACATCCCTCCCATTCCGCTCCTTCATATGTCAACTTTTCACCGTCAAAGCCAAACAAAAGATATTCTGCTTCCTCAGGACGACAATATTCAGCTATGTAAATGGCCAATTGCTTTCCCTTGATATGGGCACTTCTAATATCTATCAATATTTCAGGCTCCAGTTCGTCCTGAACTGAGTTTAGGGCTTTCGAAGCAACAAATGACTCATTGACCCATGTTCCCTCTATCTTTTTGACGAAGGATTTGATGTCCGGATTTTCCAGCTTAGTGAATTCTGTATTTGTATCAGCATTCACAACATCAGACCCTAATGAGTTGATTCCCCACAGGATCAGTGGTAGGCTCAAGCAAAGCATCGACATCAACAATAATCCCTTTTTCATAGAGTTCTTATTACTGATATGAAAAAGCAAAATAACGGAGTTTGAATGGATGATAGATCGAATTCATAGGACTGATTTTTCTCAACTGCTTGGAAAAGCTTTAGAATGGTCTCTATTCCAGGTTTTTGCTTTATCGAAAAGCTTGTATCTTGAGAAAAAGAATAAATTAATTACATGAATAAACTAATTTTTGCCCCCCAGCATGCGTTTCGTCGCTTGTTTCTGGGATTGAGCCTGGTCGCGCTTGCCAGTATTAGCACAGGATGTTTTGACATAAAAGAGAAAATTTCACTCAAAAAAGACGGTTCTGGAAGCTATTCTATGGTCATGGATATGTCTGAAATAGGTAAAATGATGGAATCAATGGGGGGAGCTCCAGGTGGAGAAGATCCTTTTGCCCAGATGGATTCTGCCATTGATGAGACAGCTGCAAGCTTGCGTTCCTCAAAAGGAATTTCGAACGTAGTTACCAAGTCGGAAAACTTTGTCGTTACCATCAGCTATGATTTTGCCAGCATTCAGGCAGTAAATGATGCCAATGCAAATATGGGTGCTGAAACAGCCATGATTGGTCAAGGCGGCGATGGTCCCAACTTTGACCTGGATATTAAGAAAAGGGTTTTCAAAAGAGCTTCCCCTGACTTTGGGGATGTAATGGGAAGTTTAGGTGCTGATGACGAATCTCTCGAAATGGCCAAAATGATGCTTGGTGGAGCCAAGTACACCATGACCTACACCATGCCGGGTAAGATCAAAAGCATGACCAATCAGGATGCTGTAATCGGAGAAGATGGAAAAACAGTTACTCTGAAGGCCTCTTTCCTTGATTTATTGGAAAGCAAGACTTCAGTAGGAAATGAAATCGTCTTCAAGAAAAAATAAATGCTGGAGGCTGAATTACCCAAATTGGACAAATTCAGCCTCTATTCCTTTGCTTTTTAGCCAATCGTTGAGAGCCAAACCCGTGGCTGCAGGCCAAGGCTTCACCTTTTCTATGGGAATTTCTTTATAGTCCGCTATTTCCTCCTCATCAATCTTGATTTCTCCCTCTTCTGCCCGTATATGGTAGGCGATGATCAATTGGTTCATCCGGTAAAAGGTGTAAAGACCTACAAAATCAGCCGTTTCAGCCTCAAGGCCCAATTCCTCCTTTACTTCTCTTAATATGCCTTCCTCTGGGCTTTCCTTTTTCTCCAGGAAACCTGTAACCAGCCCATACCAGCTTTCTGGCCATCCTACATTCCTGACCAATACTACCTTGCCCCTTCGCTCCACAATCGCTGCTACCACAGGGACAGGGTTATCCCAGTGAGTCCAGCCGCATGAAGAATCAGGACATATTTGCCTTACTCTTCCCCCTCGTTCA
>JALEFZ010000033.1 GCA_022760475.1 Bacteroidia bacterium
AGGCTATTGCAGATTTTAGCTTTAATTCAGCCGATGAACTGCATAGATTCGTAAAACAAAAAGATTGGTTATTTCCTAAATACCTAAGTAAAATAATTTACGAAACAACTCGTCCAAATCCCGCAGACAGAAGCAAAGACTTCATGGACGTGATCAATGACATTCTTAGGCCTGCGGGTTTGGTTAAAAAGTCGATCTTTTGGATTAAAAATATCTTCAGTTAGTCCTCCTTACTCTTGTACTTCCAGACCATTCCTTCTTACAACAGGATTTTGACCTTCCTTTGCACTTAAACTGGGATTGGGAAATCCACTCCATTTTATGATCATTAACGAAAACTGATTGCTTGATCTTCAGTCAATTAGTTTAGGCAATATTTTTGTTATGGGCTTTTGGGGAATCCAAATACTCCGATCATACATATTTTTTATGCATTTATTGCAAAAATTTAACATCGTGGTTTATGCCACTTGAAAAAATTACACAATAATGGTTAATTACCGACGTTTTAATACTTTAGTTATCGAAATTAATGATTTATTGTAACTATTTTTTCGATAACTAGTATGTACTTGGAATAGCGTATTCACTCACTAAAATAAACGACAACAAATGGCAAGAGAAATTCAGATGGATATGGAAAATGAACAGCCTTCTTCCCTTGAAAGGCAGCTTTTTCAAATGAGAGATGCCTTCAGACAGCATCAAAACGAAATTCGTAAGAGGTACAAAATCACAGCGAATGAGATGGAGATCATTCTATATATCAATGACTTCGGACCACAAAGAATGAAGTCTATTGGTGAGAAATTTATGATCAAATTCAGCACACTTACCTCACTGGTTGACAAAATTGAAAAGCTAAATCTCGTTAAGCGTGTAAATAGCAAGGAAGACCGTCGTTCAATCCTTGTTACAATTACCAAAAAAGGTAAGAAAATGCTTAATGAGTACAAT
Source organism: Bacteroidia bacterium (assembly GCA_022760475.1). Classification (GTDB taxonomy): domain Bacteria; phylum Bacteroidota; class Bacteroidia; order J057; family J057; genus JALEFZ01. Next base: position 958 of record JALEFZ010000033.1, read on the forward strand.
GACCAAATCCGTGTATTGGCAGAGAAGATGACTGCCATCGCTCACCAGGAAGACAACCTTCCAAAATTGGTAAGCACACTGGAAAAAGTTGAGCTCTGAGAGCTGCAAAACAAAGCATTACTAACAGGAAAAGCTGCCTAAATCTAGGTGGCTTTTTTTTTACCCTTTTTTTGATTTCGGTTTGATTCCCCACAAATAGGAAAATAGCGGATTCCATGCAATTCGAGATGTACGTATGCTAGGCTACCTTTAAGTAGAGCATCTTGGGAATGAAAGACGTCTCAAAGGCATTGCATAATTTCTGTTGTGTCCTTTTGTTGCTTTTATTTTCTTTGCTAAATGAGCTTGAAAACCTTTGTCGCAAAGATTTGGGCTAGAAACAAAGCCAAATCAATGAAAAGAGAAATGGACAATGCCATTTCCCTTCAGCGTGTTACTTTTCAAAATCTGATTTCAAAGGCCAAGAACACAGCTTTTGGAAAGGCCCATGGTTTTGAAGACATCAAAAATTTTAAGGATTTCCAGGAAAGGGTTCCAATAAGAAATTATGAGGGAGCCAAGGATTGGTTTGACAGGATCTATAATGGAGAAGCTGATGTAAGCTGGCCCGGTAAGCCTCTTTACCTGGCAAAAACTTCAGGTACGACTTCTGGGGCTAAGCACATTCCAATCAGCAAGGAATCCATTATAAATCAAATCAATGCAGCCAGAGATGCCTTACTCCTTTATGTTGCAGAGACAGGTAAGGCCAGTTTCCTGGATGGCAAAATGATGTTTCTTTCAGGAAGTCCGGAAATTGATGAAAATGCCTATGGACTTAAAACGGGAAGGCTTTCAGGAATAGTCAATCATTTTGTACCCGCTTACCTTACTTCAAACAGGGTTCCAAAATATGCAACCAATATCATTGAGGATTGGGAAGAGAAAGTATCAACCATTGTAAAGGAGATAAAAGACCAGGATCTGAGACTTATTTCAGGCATTCCTCCTTGGGTGCAGATGCTTTTTGAAGAGTTGGAAGTCCAGACTGGAAAGAAGCCTTTAGAGGTTTGGCCTAAATTGGAGCTGTTTGTTCAGGGAGGGGTGAATTTTGCTCCATATGCTCCAATTTTTGAGCAATATTTTGAGGGGAAATTGGGAATGGTAGAGGTTTTTCCCGCTTCTGAAGGATTTTTTGCTTATCAAAATTCCCAAAAGGATGATGGCCTAATGATTCTTCCTAATAATGGGATTTTCTTCGAATTCATCCCGATGGAAGAATATGGCTCAGAAAATCCAAGGCGTCTTACCTTGGCTGAGGTGGAACTGGACAAGCAATATGCCTTGATTGTCAGTACCAATGCGGGCCTATGGGCATATGACATTGGAGACACAGTGAAGTTTACTTCTATTAAACCCTGGAAACTGAGGGTTTCAGGCAGGGTAAAGCATTTTATTTCAGCTTTTGGCGAACATGTCATAGCTGAGGAGGTGAATGATGCTATTTTGGAAGCATCGGCAGCCACAGGGGCAAAAGTGCAGGAGTTTACGGTGGCGCCTTTTATTGTGGAGGAAAAGGGGCAGTCTGCCCATGAATGGTTCATAGAGTTCGTAAATGCACCAACTGACCTGGATGCATTTACACATAAATTGGATACATATCTACAAGGACGAAATGCCTATTATGCAGATCTGAGGGAAGGAAATATCCTCCGACAAGCGATTGTCAACAAAGTTGAATTGAATGCTTCTAGGTCATACATGAAGGCAGAAGGAAAACTGGGAGGGCAAAATAAGTTTCCACGCCTTAGCAACGATCGGAAAATTGCAGAGTTTTTAAAAGATTACATTCAAGCCTAGACTTGATAGAACAATGAAGGGAAACAAGCCTAATTTACAGTGAAACAGGCTCGTTCCCCATTTAATTTACTCGACGCTGGCGGCTTCAAAGCAATAGGCATTTTGGTGTGTACTTGCCACAATTCTCCCTTTTGTGCCATTCGCCCCAGGTATGACATATAAATCTGGCTTCCAATCCTGGCTTCCTTCTTCTACCTGACTAGGATCTAGCCTCCAGAGAGTCTTGCCATTTTTGATTGATACGGCGTGAATCCTGCTGCTACTTCCCCCACTGAAATAAACTACTCCATCCAGGTAACGTCCCTCAAGGAAGCTACTGGTTCCAGCACCTTCAGCTCTCCAAATGAGGTTTCCATTTTCTGCATCTAAAGCATAAAGGACTTTATTGCCACCATTTGCAATTACCTTACCTTCTTCAACTATCATCCCTCCAAAACTCAGGTCGCCTGGCACATAATATGACCATAATTGTCCACCTGTCTTCAAATCCATACAATAGATTGTACTTGAGATGATGCAATAAAGTCGTTGATCCTTCAAAATGGGCTTATGAAAAAGAACTCCCGACTGTTCGGGTTCATTGATGGGGATTCGCTCATAAATCCATTTATCCGTAGAGAGGTTGTAAAGGCCTAAGTAAGAAACCCAGTCGTATTCACCAGGAGATTCTTGGTAAATGATGGCTGCATAAATGGCTCCTTCTTCCTCAAAGGGGTAGGTACCCGTTACGTTGCCAATCCTGTTGCCAGGAGCTATGTATTCCTGTGAAAAATACGGAGTAAGCCTATGGGATATCATACCTGTATTCAAATCCCCCTGGTACAAAACATCCACCCTGAATTCTTCTAGGGTATCCGTAGGAGCCCCATGGATGAAGTAGGTATTTCCGATGCCACTAATTCTTCTTTGGAAACTATTTTCATGGGCATTTCTCCATTTCGTCTGCCCATTTTCCATGTTGATGGCATAATGATGTCCACCCCAGTTAAATGCAAGGGTATTGTCATAGATATAGGCGTCTCGGACAGACATTTCTTTGATTGGTGGAGCAAAAATATCCTGCCACTTCCACAGGGCTTCTCCAGTAGAAACATCTACACAGGTAAGGGCACGATTGTCGGTGCCATTAGTGGTGGCTAGTAAAATTTTTTGATCCAATACCAGATGAGCATCTACGATGCTATTGCTGCTTGGCTCTTGTTCGTGTAGAGGGAAAGACCAAATTGGCTTTAAGCTGGTTATTTCTCCCTTCTCGTTGGTATCAAGAACCGAGTCTTCCCGCTCACAAGCGAGAAGACTCAGTCCAATTAGGGTAAAAAGCAAAAGATTTTTCATTCAGAGATCTTTAACATCCTGTGCTCGCCAGAGGTGTTCCAAATATGTCTGTTCTATCCCAGATCAGGTTAAACAACCTTTCCATCTCGTCATTGCCTTGGTCTGTCTGTAAGAAGGTAGTATTGGTTTCTTCGTTATGGTTTACTCCCCTTGCCTCTAGGACGTTGTTGGGGGCAAGTCCATTTACGGTCTGGCGATCATCGCAGAAAAGCCCATCGGAAGGCCTTCTCACGAATATCTCCTCAGTGGTGGTTACCGTACTATAACAATCATCCGGATGATAATCGCAGGCATCCATACAATATTCCCAATCCAGATAATCTCCGCTTTCGAGGTATTCATCACATTCGTGAACATCCGAGGTTACAGAAATGGTTTCGAATCTATGGCAATTGATCAATCCATTCCATAGATCCTCACTCCTGTCAAGCCAGTCTCTTCCTTGTTTCCATTCGTGTGCCCTGTAAAGGTGAAGCGCAGCTGAAAACCAGTTAATGGGATTTAGGAATCCAAAAATAGAATTCACTATTCCGAGAGATAGGTTATATCCATAAAAGAAATTATAAACTCCCCTGAAACCATTGGCTACATCTACTAGTACCTGATCATCCTGATTAGCCGTTAGAAATGAACTGGCCATTCTCCAGTGAATGGGCCCATTTTCATTGCCTACGATGGAAATTTTGGGGGTATTGGTAATATTGTTGTTTAGGGTTACCATTTCTGGCGACCCTACTGCCAATTCATTTGCGCTTTGGCTTATCAAGCCTGTATTATCTTCTAGGACTTGTGGGACTACATCAGTTGCCAATTGGTTGCAGAGGTCTTGCCTCAACCAGCCATTCACAACGATGGTTAGAATCAATGGCAATTGGCTTGCGGGTCCACGAGCCAATTGGTTGCATCCGTCCTCAAGAACGTCCTCTACATCCCCGGCTTGTTCGGAATTGACGATGTCTGCGCCATTATTCGGAGATCCTACAGTTACAATTCCACCAAAGTTGAGGCCTACGCCTCCTTGGTCTATGCTTCTGGCTACAACTCCTCCCATGCTGTGTCCGACTGCAATGTTTTGAGGGCTATTCGCCTGAGCAGCGCCCATATTACCTGCTAGGGTTATGGTGAAAGCATTAGCGAAGGTGTTGATTCCATCATCAGTATTTGCATTTTGTATCCTTCCATTGATACAACGCTCAGCATCGAAGAGGTTTCTATACACATTCCATACGGTCGAGTTTTCTCCCAAACCCTGCATCCAGACCACATTTCTTCTTTGGCCTTGGGCAGGAACTAGTGTAAGCCCACATAGAAGGCCTAATACGAGATATTTCAAATTTATTTTCATGATAGTTGGTACTTGAATAGGTTAAGTGTGAATGAAATAGTTTTATACCTGAATGTTCAGGTTTCTAATGGTTTGCTGGGTTTTGATCATACCAGCTTGACCAGAGGGAAACTGTGTAGGGGTTTCCTGGTAAATGGCCTTTAGATAGGGCTGAGTTCCAGTGTCATATCTGTACATGGTACTTGTTCTGAACTGGCCATTAGGGTCGTACAACCTAGATCCCAGAAGTAGATTTCTTTGGGTATCAATGAGCAGAACGACTTCATCCTGGGTATTGGGTACCCCAGCCGCGTTTAGGTTTACCCTGATGCTTGAAACCTGGGGTGAAATTGTATTGATGGTTGCGCCGTAATTCCTTGGATTCCTCAGAAGGTCATCAAGACCTGCTGTATAGGAGGATGTCATCATGCCAGCTATGGCTTTGTTGACTTGGGCAGCACCATGGGTAGACTTAAGGTCGTTGATGGAGGCGACAAGTTCTGATAAGTCAGGTGCTGGCACATCATGGTTTTGAATCAACTGACCCTTTGAGTCGTACAGATATATCTTGCCCCCTGTGATGACACTCTTTACAGGTATTGGAGAATTGTTGGGCAAGGACTCATGATTGGGAGTCAGGTTTTGAGTGGGTGTTTGATTTTCCATGACCCATCTACCTTCTCCTGAAGAATAAAGGGTAAAATTGACAGTTTGTCTATCAATCTTTGGTGCCTGGAAAATCCTGTCGGGAACTTTTCGGAGTTTGCCAGAAGTAGGGCGAATTGTAGTCAGTGATTCTAAGTCAAAACTCATTTCGAGTAAGACAGAGCCACTCCCTTTTCCTTTGGACATCAGCCTGAATTGTGTGCTGGGGTCCGCTGTGAGGTCTGAATTGTTTTGACAACTGGTCAACGCAAAGACCATGATGGCAAAACAGACATAGGCTGTCAGCCATGAATTTGCAAAGCGAATCATGTTATTTGATTTGGTTAAAGAAAAATGGAACGAATCGGAGGGTATATCTTTCTGACGTCAGATGATATCAAGTATATAAAAATTTTAATATATAAACAATAATAGTTTGTTTGAATAAAATAAACTTATAATGATATAATTTTATTCAGTGAATTAGTTGTTGGTGTTTTTTATATTTTTAGTTATTATTTAAAGTTTTGATAATGAGTGGATTATTGTTTTTCTTTTTTTGAAAGTATATATGTATAATGTGTAATATTTTTAGGAAAAAAAGCGAGTCGGAATTTTTGCTTCTATAAAAAAAAGTCGTGAATAGTCTAATGATTTCTATTCGGCTTTTTTGTCAATGTGTAGATTATTCTCCCAGTACTCTAGAAACAAAAAGCCCCGACACCTTGGCCGGGGCATTCTTCTTGTGGGGATATTACTCTACATATAGTTTGTAGACCATGCTTTTCTTTTCGTTGATTACTTCTAGTAAGTAAATTCCCGAAGCTGCTTTAAGTTGTATGAGGTACTTATCTTTTTGGTCAAGTCTCTCAGTTAAAACTAGTCTTCCCTGGACGTCAGTTACTTTGATATGGCAGGTTTGGAATGGTTCTCCAAACTTGAGCAAAAACTTCCCATCAGAACTTGGATTGGGATAAATTGAAACAAATGATTCGGCATTGGGTAAGTTTGAAACATTCCTGACGCTCAAACAAGCAGTTGTGTCTTCACAGCTTCCTTTGCTCACAATCAGCCTGTAATCTCCATTTTGGATCGCAGTAAAGGAGGCATTGGTTTCTCCTGGGATTGGATTAAAGCCACTTGTACAGTTTACCCACTGGTAGGTTGCCCCGGTCTCATTTGAACTCAAGGTCGTTCCCACTCTGCTGATGCTTGTGTCAAGTTCGGTGATGCTAAGGTTTATGGCCAGGATGGAATCACAGCCATTGGTTCTTTGTATGGTGTCAACCACAGCTCCACTTACTGCAAAGACTTTGCCTGAAGGTGAAGTGAAAGGCCCACAACTGTTTATGGAGACGACACTCGAAGTAGCCGAACATGGGGCTGCAGCCACAACATTAAGGGTATAATCTTCAACTTCTCCTACAAAGCCAAAATCACAAGAACCTGGTTGCGCACCTCTTCTTACCATGATTCTCATTCGAATTTTTCCGAGAACAGAATGCTGTGGGATTCTCAAGAAAAGTGGCGCATTGCTAAGGCTGGATGATGCTTGATTAACGATATGACCTAAATCATAAGATTCTTCCAAGTCGTCGAAATCACCGTCTCCATTCCAGTCTATCCAGGCAACTCCAAAGCTTGAATCTGTTCCCAGAGAGGCTGAGGTAACACGGAGGGCATAAAGCTGGTCTTTATATACGTCTGTAATTTCCCTTTCTGTATAATCCGTATATCCTTCAGATGTACTGGTATTGGTGATATCTCCAAATTCAACCTGACTGATGAAGGAAGTACCGTTGTTATTTGTTAGGGTAAGACAGGGAGAAACTTTGTTAAACTTGTACATGAACCTATAGGTCTCTGTTGTATCCTGAGTGGTTCCTACTGCATAAACTTTGAAAAATAATTCTGAGTCCCAACCAAAACCAGGTATCGGGCTAGAAGTCTTCCATGTGCTATCCTGTAGCAAATTCATAGAAATGGTATTGTCCAAGTCCAAAGAATTTACAGACCATTTTACAAATACACTGCTGAGGCTATCACCATAGGAGATTACAGATGTTACATCTTGGCTTTGGCCTGATTCTGGAAGGGACAAGGTAGGTGGTACATCTACATTGGTGTGGAGGATCGCCGGAAAATTTTGTCTACCCGGTAAATGTATTTCCCAGAGCCCTCTTCCCCAACTGGCGGCCCTGATTATATTTGAACCCCACTGGATATCGAGATCTCTCACTGTAACATTTGGCAAATTGGTATTGTACAGGGTCCATGAGCTCCCATTCATGGGTTTGGTATAAACGCCAATTTCTCCTCCCACGAAAATATTTCTTTCTGGCGTATGATCAATTGCCACAGACCTAAGGGGCATGTCTCCAAGATTGGCAGTAATGTTTGTCCAACTATCTCCAAGGTCATGGCTGATGAATACTTTTTGATTGTCATTGACATACCTGTTGTAGGTAACCACAATGGTGCTGTCATACTTGGGATCAAAAGTTACACCAGTGATAGAAAAGCCTGGCAAACCTGTAGTCTTTTGAATAAAATTTTGACCTCCATCAGAAGAAATAAGCAAGGAACTGAACCTTGTCATTGCCATGTATTCGCTATTTCCTTGTGCAATCGCTGCCAATTGAAGATTTCCTAACTGAGGGGAGTAGAGGAAGTTCCATGTAGCACCAAAATTATCTGAATAATAAACACTGTCGCTGAAATGGTAGATTCTCATTTGGTTGTTCGGATCTAGAAGTAGAGGAGCAATCCAATCTGCATTTCCCCCGCCACTTCCAGGGTTTCCTAGGACCTGTCGGCTTTGACCACCATCCTTGGTTACGTTGCGAGAACCAAATTGCCAGCTACCCATCATCCAATCTGCATTCAGAGGCTGAACAACAGCTTCCATACCATCTCCACCATTCCATTCAATCCATCCATTTCCATTTCTGATACTGGTACCATTGTCTTGCGAGCCTGCCATCTGTACTTCCCAATTTGATTGACTCAGTCCGGCTCTATAGAATTCCCTAATGCCCGTTCCGTCGTTAAGCCTATCCCAGGTAACTCCATTATCATCACTTTTAGCCAGGTATCCATCCGTACCGACATAAAAGACGCCATTGACACACTCAGCGGTTCTAAGATCCGCATGGGCGTAGGCGGGGCCTGGTACACCATTTGGAACAAACCATGAAGCTGAAAGGAAGAAGTTGGAACCACTGTCAATCGAGGCCTGCAGGTTTACATAGCCATAGAGCATATTTTGGGTGCTGAGGTCTGATACGGCAAACCCTCTACAACTTTCACTGGGATTGGTTATGAAAGAGAAGTTTTGTCCTAGATCTGTTGATTTCCAAATACCACTGGTTGAAGCAAAATAAACATCATCCGGAGAAACCGGACTCACTGCAATGTGCCCTCTTTGGCCATTATTACCTGAGATGAGGGCTGATGGAGTATAACTCAGGCCAGCATCTGTAGAGCGAAGTATTTGATTGGGATATTGACTTTGAGAATAATCATCATAAAGGTAAATGATGTTTGGGTTGGTGGGATGAAATTCAATATCAGTGAAATCCCCATTGTTATATAGTCGAGTCCAATTATTCAGGTTGTCTGCTGATCTGTAAATTCCATTTGAAGTGCCAATAAAAATCAAATTGGGTATGGTAGGATGGTAAACGATTTTATAAATAGCTCCAAAACCGCCAAGTCCACCCCATCCAAGGTTTGTGGGATTGAATGGAGTCAAAGTCCAGCTGTTTCCGCCATCAGTAGACCTAAAAATTCCATGGGAAGTTCCATTACCTCCATTTCTAACGTTGATTAGGATGGAATCAGGATTGGTAGGTGAAACAGCAATGGTATTGACTCCTGACGCTACCAGGAAATCTGTCGTGTTTTGCCAGGTAGTCCCTTCGTCATTTGTCTTCCAGAATCCACCACTTCTTGATCCTAGGTAAATTTGTTGGTTATTTGTTGGATTTACCCAAAATGACTCTACTCGACCGATTCCTGGATTATAGCCTTCAGTTATATTATTGGCAGAGTAGGGGCCAAGGTCATTCCAACCGTTAGGAAATAGCCTATGTTGGACTGGATTGTTTTTGGAAAACTTTTCGTAAGCATGAGAGGTAAAAAATGGATCAACATTGGACCTGTCGCCATCAGGATAATAGCGACTTTCATTTTCATCAATCCAGCGTCGAAACTCTTTGTAGCCTGAGCCTTTTCCATTGAAATGGGTGCTGAAATAGGCTTCTCCTGCCTTCACCACATCGTAGAAGTTGTAAGATGGATCATGAAGCATTTCTGGGTGGTATTCCTGCGAATAGCCAATAGATAGGCATATTAACAGTGAAAAAATAAAGGTGAGAATTGATTTCATGTGCGTTTGTTGGTTTATAGATGTTTTGAGTAAAATGTATTCAGAATGGTTCAAATAGAGATAAGCAAAAATTACCCCCGCTATTGGTTACAAAATTACCCCTTGATTTTAATCGAAAAGGGATTAATTCAAATAGCAAAAAATGAATATACTAACCTGGAAGTAATTCTTTCAAAATAATAAAGAATTATTCCGAAGTTAAGGGAATAACACATGAAAAATCTGCTATTATCTACTGCAATTCTTATATGTTTTATTTTACCCAAACAGCATATGGCTCAAGGACCCAAAATAGACTCAATTAAGGTTCTCACGCCTGTGGTCGAGCAATATGGAAAATTCGAAATCAGGGTATTTGCCAGGGCAACTTTCAGCAATCCTTATGATTACGAACAAGTAAAGATCAGCAGCCAGTTTGTGGGGCCGGGAGGGGAGAGCAAAATGGTTGATGCCTTCTACATGGAAGGCTATAAATTCATGGGAACTGGAGGAGCTATTTCAACCACAGGAGAGGATGGCTTTTTTCTAAGGTTTTCCCCTAATCGTACGGGGCAGTGGACATTCCAGGTTTTTCTACAAGATGGCATGGGGGTGGATACCTTTGCCATGCAAAGTTTCAATGTTCAGCCTGCTATGTCAGAAAATCAAAAGGGATTTTTGCGATTAGGCAATTCAAATTATTTAAAATTTGACAATGAGGAAGCCTTCATTCCTGTGGGCCATAACATCGCATGGCAAAATGGTAGCGTCTATGCCAATTATACCAGCTGGTTAGGTGCTTTAAAATCGAGTGGTGGAAATTATTTTAGGCTTTGGCATTGTCATTGGGGACTGAGCCTCGAATGGCTAGGAAATGGATATGGAGGCTTGAAAGATTATAGGCAGAGTAATGCCTTTTATCTGGATTGGTTGCATGACTATTGCGAACAACAAGGCATATATACCATGGTATGCTTACAGCATCACGGTCAGGTGTCTACCCAGGTCAATCCCAATTGGTCTGAAAGCCCCTACAACCAGGCCAATGGAGGCATGTGTGCCAATACCTGGGAATTCTTTACAGATTCTACCGCAAAAGCTGCCACCAAAAATAGACTTCGATACATTATCGCCAGATGGGGATATTCCCGATCTATCATGGCTTGGGAATTATTCAATGAGGTCAACTGGACAGATAATTTTGTCCAAAATGCTTCAGATATCGCTGATTGGCATGCTGAAATGGCAGAATTTCTTCGGGAATTAGATCCTAATGAGCATTTGATTACGACTTCTCTAGCAGAAAATAATGAACGGGAGCTTTTCTGGTCTTTGCCTGAAATGGAGATTAGCCAAAATCATAATTATTCTAGTAATCCACGAATTGAACGCGTTCTTGCCAACGCTAGTAAGGATGCCCTTGAGACCTTTGATAAACCTACATTGAATGGTGAGTTTGGGATTACCACTGGTGGGGGGGGACTGAGTAGTACAGATCCGGATGGCATCCATCTTCATAATGGAATTTGGGGAGGATTTTTTGGAGGAGGATTGGGGAGTTCAGGGAGTTGGTGGTGGGATAGCTACATTCATCCCCGAAACCTCTATTACCATTATGAAGCCTTCTCTACATTAAGTCAACTGATAGATTTTGAAAAGAGAAAATATCAACCTGCCAAAAGCTATACAACTGGAAACTCAGGAGATTTATCTATGATACCCAGCCTTGGCTGGGGACAAATTGGTGATGATAGCATTGATATAGACGCAAATGGCCAAATAACAGGTGCAGCCTTACTTGGAGAATATTTATATGGTGCTACATGGAATACCCAGTTTCGGTCTCCGCCTACTTTTATGGTAGATTTCGAAGTTCAAGGAGAATTAATTGTTCGAACTGGCAGTGAAAAGGCACAAGATCCTAAAATTACGATTTGGTTAAATGGCAACATCGTCTTGAATTCAAATGCCAATACAAATACGGACTATGTTATAAACATACCTGCAGGCCAGCATTCAATAAAAGTAGATAATACAGGAACAGATTGGGTAAAGATTGCCTATTATAAATTTACAGGGATTGGTTCCCTGCTTGAGTCCTACGTCCTGATGCCTGACTCTGCCGATGAACTCACTGCATGGATTCTAAACCCCAAGTATAACCATGAAGAAGTGAGTCAATCGCAAATTCCCGATCCTGTATCTGGCTCTGAACTGGTAGTACCTGACTTCCAAAACGGAACTTATTACGCAAAATGGTATGATTGCTTGACAGGCGCGTGGAAGGCTACAGACTCAGTTACTGTGCTTAATGATACCTTGGTTTTACCCATTCCTGAGCTTGTTTGGGACTTGAGCCTGGTGGTAGACCAGAAATTCTTCGTTTCGAATGAAGAAGTATTATTGGACACTGAGGTGAATGTATTCCCTAATCCTATCAAAGCAGGGAAGAACATAAAAATCAGTGGGGAATTTCCTTATGTAAAAGGCTATGCCGATCTGGTGGATGTACAGGGACGTTTAGTTCAGCGGCTGGAAATCAAAGCGTTTGACTGGGAAACTCCCTACGAGCTCAATCTTTCCAAGCAAATTCAGCCAGGACACTACTGGCTAATTATAAATCTGGGTGAACAAAGAGCTGCAACCCACTTAAAGATAAATGATTAAGTTAGGGTTAATCCCCAAGCCTTTAAAACAAAGAAGCCAGTTCCGAGAAGGAACTGGCTTTGATTAATATATAAAAGCAGTATTAGTTCAAGTTCAAATCGGCCATGGCACCAGCCATCTTATCTCCAAGCTCAGCATAGACTTTGTCAAAGTTTTCTCTGCTATCCAAAGGAGCTTGTACCGAAACATAAAATTTGATTTTAGGCTCTGTTCCTGAAGGTCTTGCAGAAACCTTTGTTCCATCCTCGGTTACGAACTGTAGCACATTGGAAGAAGGGAAATCAAGTGTTGTTTCTTCACCTGTGATCAGGTTTTTCTCTACCAGAGATTTGTAATCCATGGCTTTTACAACCTTGCTACCCTGAAGTTCCTTTGGAGGATTAGAACGAAGTTCAGCCATCATTTGCTGGATTTCCTCTGCACCCTTTTTACCGCCTTTCTTAATGGATTTGAGAGATTCACGGAACATACCGAACTCTACATAAATATCCATCAATGTGTCAAATAGACTTTGGCCCTGGTCTTTGGCATAAGCAACTACCTCTGCAAGCATGGCGCAAGAGATAATGGCATCTTTGTCTCTAACGAAGTCATTGACGAGGTAACCGTAGCTTTCTTCACCTCCTCCGATAAACTCCATTTTGCCTTCTTGTTGCTTCAACACCTCTGCAATATATTTGAATCCAGTAAGGGTATTGAAAGTCTTTACATCGAAACTGGCAGCCATTTTATCCAGCAGGTCAGTAGTTACGATTGTCTTGGCAATGTACTGATTGCCATTGAGTTTTCCTTTTTCTTTCCACGCCTTCAATAGGTAAAAGATCATGGCAGTAGCAGCCTGGTTTCCATTGAGCAATTGCCATTCTCCATGGTGGTTCTTTACGCCAATGCCTACCCTGTCAGAATCGGGATCAGTTCCCATTACTAGGTCAGCATCCATATCCTGAGCCATTTTAAGGGCCAGGCTCATGGCTTCAGCTTCTTCCGGATTGGGATAAACTACCGTTGGAAAATTTCCATCAGGATTGGCCTGAGCTTCAACTACATGTACGTTGGTGAACCCAATTTTATCGAGAATCTGTGGCACCATGGTAATCCCAGTACCGTGGATAGGGGAGAATACAATTTTAAGGTCTTTTTGCTTATCGATTACCTCTGGGGACACTACGTTTGTGGTGATAGCTTCCAAATAGGGCTCATCGATCAATTCAGAAATTTTTTCGATTTTGCTGTGATCAGCATCGAACCTAACTGCCTCAACACCTGAGATTTTCTTTACTTCTGCCACGATGTTTTTGTCATGTGGAGGAGTTACCTGTCCACCATCGTTCCAGTAGGCTTTATAGCCATTATATTCTTTTGGATTGTGAGAAGCTGTCAATACTACTCCACCTTTACAACCTAAGCGTCTGATGGTATAAGACAACTCAGGAGTAGGCCTAAGTTCTTCAAAAAGATATACTTTGATTCCATTTGCCGAGAAAACCGCAGCAGTAATTTCTCCGAAGAATTGACTGTTGTTGCGGCTATCGTAAGCTACAGCAACGCTGATTTCCTGCTCAGGATAGGTTTGATTGAGGTAATTGGCAAAGCCTTGGGTAGCCATGCCTATGGTGTATTTGTTCACGCGGTTGGAGCCAATACCCATGATGCCACGGAGACCGCCTGTTCCAAATTCTAGGTCTTTATAGAAAGCGTCAGTGATTTCATCCTGGTTTTCGCTTTCAATCATTCGACGGATTTCGGCTTTTGCCTCCTCATCAATGTTGCTGTTGAGCCAAAGGTTTGCTTTTGCCGTTACGGCAGGATCAGTTGCTACTGACATAAAAGGACAGAATTAGTGTGATAGTTGGATGAATAATTGAAGGAAATTGAAAAGACCGAATTACAGCGGATTAAGCTAAAAGAAATTGTCCTGTTTTAAAAACACTTTATTTTCTAAAACAAATTTTTGTAGGCAAACACTGTGCCTAGCTCGATTTCCTAAACCCATTATACAGAAGTTTTCCTTTTTTCTAACATTGGGATAAAGCTGATTCTTCGTAAATGGTTTTTTCCCTCAATGAAAAAGCTAATTAGAACAGGATGTAATTACTCATGAAATAAATCCATAATTCTTCTTTATTTGTCCCTTCAAATTAGAAATATTCATGCAAACGGTTGAGGAACTAATTTCCATTCTAACACTGGAAAAAATTGAGGACAATATTTTCAGGGGAGAAACCTACAAGACTCCCTGGAAACGCGTATATGGTGGACAAGTACTTGGACAGTCTTTGCAAGCTGCGATGGCGACCATAGGGGAGGAAAAGTTCCTCCATTCAATGCATGCCTACTTTATTCTTACTGGAGATATCGAGAGAGAGGTGGTTTACATCGTAGACAACATCAGAGATGGAGGGAGCTTTTCCACCCGAAGGGTTCGTGCGGTACAACATGGAAGGGACATTTTTATCATGTCTGCTTCTTTTCACAAAGACCAACCCGGAATGGATCACCAGGATGAAATGCCGGATGTTCCCAAACCTGGTTCACTAAAAACAGATATAGAACAGGCAGAGGTATTTAAGGATATCCTACCATCTATTTACAGGCAATTGACACTCCCAAGACCCGTGGAATTTAGGCCTGTAGAGGCATTTCCAGAACTTTACAGTGGTAAACATGCTCCACATCGACATGTATGGATGAAGGCAAAGAGCAACTTGGGAAATGTACCCCCATCTCTACACAAAGCCGCCCTTGCCTACGCTTCAGATTATAATTTGCTGACAACTGCCCTGATTCCCCATGTGGGAAAAATTAACTTTAAGAACCTCCAAATGGCCAGCCTTGATCATGCCATGTGGTTCCATAGGCCTTTTAGGATGGATGAGTGGCTGCTTTACGCCTTTGACAGTCCAAGCGCTTCAGGTGCTAGGGGCTTTACCCGTGGAAGGGTCTTCAACGAGGATGGGATACTGGTCGCTTCGATTGTACAAGAGGGCTTGTTGAGAGAACGAAAAAGTTAGTGCTGAAAGGATACTTTTTTAAGGAGCAAAATTCATATATTTAGATTTGGCTATAAACAAATTGATTGCTCCTTGATGAAATTCTGCCAATTTCTGTGTTCACATTTTGTCATTCTGGTAGCATTACTTACTACCCAAGTTACTGCTCAGGAAAGTCGTTTTGAGGCTCTTCCTGAAGAGATAGGCATATCAAATACAATTATTTCTGATGTCATACAGGATAAACAAGGCTTTATTTGGTTTGCCACCTGGTCAGGACTTTATCGGTTTGATGGTTACGAAGTAAAAGCATTCAGGGCGGGAGCTGGTGAGGAACAAGGTCCTCTTAGCAATAAAATTACGAATATCTATGAGTCTAAAGAGGGTAAAATTTGGTTAGCAACAAGAAGTGGAGGCGTCTCTATTTTCGATCCTGTAAAACAGAAATTTTCTTATCTGGGAAGGGAAAGAGGGTTGTCAAACTTAAATGTTTGGACTGTCAAGGAAGATGGAAAAAGGAATTTCTGGATTGGAACGGAGGATGGCCTTTTTCTACTAAGGAAGGGAGAAGAGAAACTGGAAAAGTACCATTGGGATCGGTATCCAGATCAAAACTTCATTTATGACCTAAGTTTTACCTCTCAGGGGATTTGGATAGGAACCGAAGCAGGTTTGTTTTTTTGGAATAGGGCTAAGGATGGATCAGAGCCCCATAGAGTCGACTTGACGCCATCCGAAACTTCTACTCATTCGGAGAGAGATAAAACCCTGAACAACTATGTATATGTAATTGTAGAGGACCCAATTGATTCCACCCTGATCTGGGTGGGGACCAAGGGTGGGTTGAAAAAGGTGAAGCACGAGAATAAAGGATTTCAAGTAAGTTTTTTTCAGCATTTCCCGGAAAGAGAAAACTCACTCAGCCATAATTTTGTCCGAGACATTAAGATTGAAATTCGAAATGGAACCAGGCAAATTTGGTTAGCTACATTTCACGGCCTTAACTCATTAAATCCCAATTCCAAAGAGGTAAGACGTTATTTCGCCAATGATTATAAGTTGGCCAGCCTCAAAAATGACAATGTAAATGCACTTTACACAGATCGCTCCGGGGTCCTTTGGATCGCTACTGACAAGGGAATTTCAAAATTGAACCTTTTTGCCAAACCATTTGAAACCATTCGCCTTGATCAACTGCAAGATCCTAACAAAAACCTTGTTTCTGCCCTGGCAGAAAGCCCCAATACAGATTGCGTTGTCGTCGGAACAAGAGGAGGAGGCCTGGCCTGTATCAAGGAAAATGTCTCATCTGGAAAGACATGGAGCGTCAGGAACTTGAGTTTTGAAAGACATAGAAACTCTGCGAAAATTGGATTTATTTCCTCTCTGGCTGTGAGGCAAAATGGAGATTTGTGGGTTGCTACCCAAGGGGAAGGCGTTTTGATGATTCCTGCCTTAGAATGGCAAAATGGTCAGCGTGAACTGAAAAACTACCTCCAATATTCCCTTAGTGAAGGAAATCTATTGGATGATTATGCCATGAGTACCTATCGTGGAAGCCGGGATGAAATTTGGATTGGGCATTGGGATGGAGGCATCAATTGCTACCTGCCCTCGAAGGAAAAAGTTCTCCATTTTGCTACCAGTTCTGACAGCAAGGTAGATTTTAGGCTTTTTCCAAATGTAGCATTTCTTGAGACCACAGATTCGCAAGGCAGAAATATCATCTGGGTAGGAACCCGAGGTGGAGGATTACATAAAATGGAGTTTAATCCAGAGGACGAAACGCTCAATTTGATTGAGTCCTTTGTCAAGTCGGCAGAAGGTAAGTTCAAGCATTTTAATAATTTTCTTGATTGTTTGTACGAGGATGACAAAAAGCGTGTCTGGATAGGTACTGAGAATGGAATCTATATTCAAAATGACCATAAGAAAGCGCTCCGACATCTTTCGAGTAAAGACGGACTTCCCAATGACATCATTCAAGGTATCCTTCAAGATAAAGAAGGCAAGATGTGGGTGAGTACATTTAGTGGAATGTGCAAACTGGATTATTCTGATTCCCTTAGAAGTTGTAATAGTTATTTCAAGGAACATGGTCTTCAGGAAGATTTATTTGCGACCAATTGCGGATTTCTGTCAAGGAATGGGAGGGTGTTTTTTGGGGGGATAAATGGAGTTAATGCTTTTTTTCCGCAGGACATTCGAAAAGACACCATTACCCCCAAAGTAGTTATCACTGGGATCAGCCTTTTCAATAAACCTTTGGATCCCAACTTCCCATATGAGAAGCGCCAGGTTTTGATTCAGAGTCCCATGGCTACTGAAAAAATTAGTTTGAAATACAACGATCGAGTTGTATCGATCTCCTTTGCCGGAATGCACTTTGCCCAACCAAGCCAGAATCAATATGCCTATAAGCTGGAGGGCTTTGATAAAGATTGGGTTTTTACAGACGCCCAACATCGAATTGCACACTATACCAACCTTCGATATAAAAATTATACGTTCAAGGTAAAAGCGGCTAATCCTGATGGGCTCTGGGCAGATGAAGTCAAAACTTTGGAGATCAAGGTGAGCCCTCCATGGTGGCTTTCTAACTGGGCAAAAATTGGATATGGCATATTAACTATCCTCGTCTTTGTAGTCATCCGTCAAATTATTTTGATGAGACTGAACTTCAGGAACAGGCTCAAACTAGAGCGACTTGAACGTGAGAAACTTGAGGAACTGGATAGACTTAAAAATCAGTTTTTTACCAATATTTCTCACGAATTGAGGACACCTCTTACCCTTATTTTAACTCCATTAGAGGAGATGGTGAAAAATAAGATTGGGGAATTAGGCCTCAGGCAGACATTCAGCCGAATGCATCGCAATGGTAACCGACTCCTTCAAATGATCAATCAAATTCTGGATCTAAGTAAGAGTGAGGCGGGCTTGTTGAAATTGGCCGTGGCAGAGGGAGATATCCTAAAGTTTATCAGAGAAATTTTAATCTCATTTGAAGAAGTTCTGCAGCAAAAAAATATTGCCATCTCATTGGAGAGCCGTAATCCCAAGGTATTCATTTGGTACGATCGAGATCAAATGGAAAAAGTCTTCTTTAACCTCATCTCCAATGCTATCAAATTCACTCCAAATTATGGAAGTATTGCCATGTCAATAGTGGAAGATCATGAGAAGATAATTCTTCAGGTCAAGGATTCAGGAAGTGGGATTGACGCAGAAGATCTCCCACATATTTTTGACAGGTTTTACCAAGGGAGAGTTGGCCATTCAAAAAGTTATCAAGGGACAGGTGTAGGACTTGCCTTAACCAAAAATATCATCAAGGCTCATGAGGGAGAAATCTGGCTAGAAAGTGAGCTGGGATCAGGGACAAGCTTCTTCTTTTCCCTAAAAAAAGGGGATAAGCATTTCAAAACACATGAAAAACTGGTTGATTTCAAAGGAAGTGAAGAGTTGTCAGTTTATGTGAGTCAAAATCTGGCATCTGTCCCACTTAATAAAGTAGGGAGTCCTACCTCAGGAATTCAAGAAGGCTTCTCAGAAAAGAAGGTACTCATTATTGAGGACAATGATGATATCAGGGATTATCTCTGTGAATACCTTGGACGATCGTTTGTTGTGATAGATGCACCCAATGGTAAAATAGGACTTGAGATGGCACTTTCAGATCCGCCCGATTTGATAGTGAGTGACATCGCAATGCCTGAAATGAATGGACTCGAGCTTTGTAAGGAGGTTAAGTCCCATGTAGAAACTAGCCATATACCTGTGATTCTCCTCACAGCAAGGACATCCTTGATTTTTAAAATAACTGGGTATGAAACCGGTGCGGATGATTATGTAACCAAACCCTTTCAGATGAAGGCTTTACAAGCAAGAATCATTAACCTGATCCAAAGCCGTGAAAAGCTGAAGAAGAAGTTTTCACAAGGAGGTTATGAACTGTCCCCTTCGCAGATAGCTGTTGGTTCTTTAGACGAAAAATTCCTGGCTAATGTGATTGCGATCATTGAAAAACACATGGATGATTCCTCCTTCAGTGTAGAAATCATGGGCAATGAAATTGGGATGAGTCGCATGCAGTTGTATCGTAAGCTAAAAGCCTTGACTGGAGAGTCTCCCAATCAGGTAATTAGAAATATCCGCCTCAAGAGAGCTGCACAACTCTTGAAAACTAAGCAATTCACCGTTTCGGAGGTAACCTATAAGGTAGGCTTCCAAGACTTGAAATACTTCAGGGAAAGGTTCAAGAAAGAATATGGGGTGAGCCCTTCCGAATATGTAGGAAACGATGAATAAGCATGTCCCAAATGGAAAGATGAGGCCCTTTGAAAAATTAGCACCTTTAAAAAGTTACATATATTCCCGTTCCTTTTCGCCCATGGGTACTTACTTCACATAAAGAATCAACATGAACTACCTACGAATACTCTCTTTGGTATTGTGCAGCCTGTTGCTACAAACCAGTCTTATGGCAATTCCTATGAAAAAAAATCTCAATGAAGGCTGGAGCTTTCATCAGCCTGGGCAAGAACTGTCCTATCCAGCCAATGTGCCTGGTACAGTTCACACTGATCTGATTGCCAATGGCATTATTGAAGATCCCTACTACCGAACCAATGAAAAAGACCAACAATGGATTGACAAGGTCGATTGGGAATACTGGACAGAATTTGAAGTTGGTGATAAATGGTTAGAAAAGGACATTATTGAGCTGGATTTCAAAGGGCTGGATACTTACGCAGATGTGTATCTCAATGATGAACTCATCCTGGAGGCAGACAATTTCTTTCTTTCTTGGAAGGTCGATGTAAAAGGGAAACTTCAAAGTGGAAAAAATAAACTCAGGATTTACTTTCACTCTCCAATAAAAGTGGGTTTAAGAAAATTGGCAGATCATGGCTATTTGCTTCCAGCTGTAAATGACCAATCTGAAAATGGTGGAATGGGGGAACAAAGGGTGAGTATTTTCCTGAGAAAACCTGGATATCACTTCGGCTGGGATTGGGGCCCACGCCTGGTGCCATCAGGCATTTGGAATGACGTTAGTTTGAGTGCTTATGACCATGGCCAGCTCCATGATCTTTGGATCCAGCAGGAGGCTATCTCAAAAAAAACAGCAGAACTAAAAGCAGAATTGTCTTTTGAATCTAATGAATCAAAGACCTTTGAAATTCAGGTGTGGAATGGAGAGGAATTGCTAAAGACAGAAAATATTGCTGCCCAAATTGGCTTGAATAACTTCTCTGTACCCTTTGAAATCAAGAAGCCCACTTTGTGGTGGACACACGACCTTGGAGAGCCTCATTTGTATGATTTGGAAGTGAAAATTCTTCACGCAGGTCAGAGCGTAGACTCGAAAAGCCATAAAATTGGCCTGAGAACAGTCAAACTGATCATTGAAAAGGATAAAAAAGGAAGCTCATTTGCTTTCGAGTTGAATGGCATCAGGGTTTTTGCCAAGGGAGCCAATTACATTCCCAATGATGTATTTATCCCCAGGGTAAGTGCAGAGCAATATGAAAACATCGTAGAAAGTTCCGTGAAGGCCAATATGAATATGCTGAGAATCTGGGGGGGAGGCTTTTATGAGAAGGACATCTTTTACAAACTTTGTGATGAAAAAGGCATCATGCTTTGGCAGGATTTTATGTTTGCCTGTAGCATGTACCCAGGTGATACTGAGTTTTTGGAGAATGTAAAAAGGGAGGCCAAAGAGCAAGTGCTTCGCCTAAGAAACCATCCGTCAATTGTACTATGGTGCGGAAACAATGAAATCGATGCCGCCTGGTCTCAATTTGATGAAAAATCAGGATGGGGTTGGAAGCAATTGTATAATAAAATGCAGCGCAAGGAAATTTGGAAGGCATACGACACGGTATTCCACCACATTCTTCCAGAAGTCGTAGGGACCTATCAACCGGAACTGGCCTATTGGCCTTCTTCACCCTATGCAAAGAAAGGGAAGCATGCATCTTATAGTACTTCTGATGGGGATATTCATTATTGGGGGGTCTGGCATGGTGAACATCCTTTTTCTGATTTCAAAAACTATGTAGGGAGATTCATGAGTGAATATGGTTTTCAATCCTTCCCTGAATTCAATACCGTTAAATCTTATACGATTAAAGAGGATTATGACATTGAGTCGGAGGTCATGGCTGCACATCAGAGAAGTGGAATTGGTAACCTGCGCATCCGTTCTTATATGGAAGCTCATTACGAGGTGCCCAAGGATTTTGAAGAATTGTTGTATGTAGGCCAACTCCTTCAGGCTGAGGGGATTCGTCAGGCCATTGAGGCACATAGAGGTGCGATGCCTTACTGTATGGGTACCCTTTATTGGCAAATCAACGATTGCTGGCCTGTGGCTTCATGGTCAAGTATGGATTACTACCAACGTTGGAAGGCACTTCATTATAAAGTCCGTGAATCTTTCGAACCTATGCTCATAATTGCCAATGAAAAGGATGACATGCTTGAAGTCGATGTTGTATCAGATCTTTTGGAGGACAACAAAGCCAAGCTGGAATTGATATTATTTGATTTTGAAGGAAACGAATTGACAAAAGAAATGGTAAAGGCAAATATTGAAGCCCAAAGCGTTTCAAAGATTTATAAATCTTCCCTAAGAAAGTGGAAGAAGAATCCTGAAAAACAGTTTTTACTCATAAGGTTGACAGACAAGGAGGACGTTCTCTCAGAAAAGATTCACTATTTCGCTTCTCCAAAGGATCTTGACCTTCCTAACTTAAAGGAGGAGCTTATTAAATCTGTAAAAAAAGATGGGGATAAATTCCAAATCAGCCTCCAGAGCAATGACTTGGCAAAAAATGTTTTCCTGGAACTCGATGCTGAAGGTTGGTGGGATCAAAACTTCATGGACTTAATGCCTGGAGAAGAATTATTGGTGAATTTTTATCCCAAAGACTTGAAGTTGAACCTGAAGAAAAAAGATATCCGTGTGAGGACACTTAACCCTTGAATTCAATAGAAAAGCCCCGTCCATCGACGGGGCTTCAAACTACTGAAACTACTATACTACATTCATTTAGGCATGCTATCTATCTATGTGAAGGGAGCTGCTATTTCTTTGCCCTGTCGGCCGACATATGAGCGAGCCTTTGGTTATACTTTTGAATCATCTCAAGGGTACTCATATCAGAATTGTAAATGGAGTACCAACCTTGCTTTTCATGTGGAGGATCTCCTGTTAAGGGGTCATTTTGCTGCCAAAATTCCTCGGGTCTAGGGGGTAAACCTTGCCCAGACCAGGACCAAACATTTACGCCAGACATACAGTGTCCATCTCGAATAGAATTTTCAAGGATTTTAAGGAGAAAGTCATAATATTGATCACGATAAGAAGTGTTGGCATGTGGATGGTGATTCCCATTGTCCCTGGACATGCCAAACTCTTCCAAAACAAGGGGTTTGTTTACCGAGTCTGCAGTACTGATTTGCTTCTTAAGGTATATTGCAGCTTTTTTTAGTGAGGACTCATAACTCAATTCTGGCTTTTTGGGATTGTACCAGCCCCAATTTTCTACCCAAAGATGAGCCGTTAAATAATCTATGCTTGGAATTCTTGCTACCTGAGAAAAGGCAGTTCCTTGTTTACCTGTAAGGGAGCCTTCTCCTCCCAAGCTAACCAGGTGGTTTTTATCTTTTTTGTGGATGAACCTGGAGAGGTCTTCAACCCATATCAGGTATTCTTCTTCGTAGGCAAAGCCCCTAGGCTCATTCGCCAATTGCCAGGCCATGATACTTGGATCGTCCTTATATCGAATCCCGTTGAAGGTGTTTTTCCTTTTGATCAACTTTCTAACGAACTTCTTATGAATGCGTTGAGCCTTTTTATTGGCAAAATAGGTAGAAGAATAATTTTGAAACTTGGTCCAGTCACTGCCTTCCAGGTGAGGGTAGGGGATATCGGTTCCATCAGCCCAGGATACATATTGAGCCATTCCGCCGGACCAATGAAAAAAATTATTCAGGCACAACACGGCCACCATATTCCTTTTACCCAGTTCATTTAAAAGAAAGTCCATCCCCTCTAATAGGGTTTCATTATAGATGCCTGGCTCGGGATGGATCGAAGGTTGAACCCGCATAGGCTCTTCCAGTCCTCCCTCTGTGGCTGCCATGATTCTCAAGTTGTTAATCCCCCTCTTTTGAAGGCTATCCAGTTCATTGATCAAACGCTCCTGATCGCCAGGATTTAGTTCTGCACCTAGGTAGAGCGCATACCACATATTTACCCCAGCAAAGTAGTAGGGCTTTCCTTCCTTGATCAGTTTGCCATTACTCACTGAAATAAAGGATTGAGCTAGACAAATACCTGTAAGCCCAAGGCATAAAATCGAGTAATAAATAAGTCCCTTTATCATGATATTAAAATTTTCACATGTAAGGTAAACCCGGATCTGATATTTGGAGGTGGGGAGATGTTTCCTCTAGCGGGGGTAAATGTTGCAAAAGATGAAAAGTTCTGGTTTCCAGTATTTTAATGCTACAATTGCCCCTTAGCTTTGATACAAATATCCCCTGTTATGGTATTAGCGAAATTACATATTAGGCTTGAGGTTTAACCCATTTCAACTTTATACAGATATGAACTTCTACTACACGCTTAAAAGGAAATTCAATCTCCTCCTATCAGGGGTTGTGGTTTTCCTTTTATTGCTAACTCAAACCTATGGACAGGCAGTCACAGGTACTGTCCGTTCATCCGAGGACGGTGCTCCCATCGGAGGAGTAACTGTTCTTGTAAAAGGAACCAGCACGGGGGCCTTTACAGATGATCAGGGAAAATTTACAGTAAATGCTTCCCTTTCCGATTCTCTTATCTTTTCCTACATCGGCTTTGAAACATTTACTTCGGCTACGGGAAATGGACAGTTGGAGATCCTACTGAAATCTGCAACCCTGGATGAGGTACTATTGATTGGATATGGTACGTCCAAGCTGAGTGATCTGACAGGAGCCGTTTCCAGTGTGAGTTCTGAGGAGCTGACTCAGGTTTCCACTCCTAATGTATTGCAAGCCCTGCAAGGCCGTGCTCCTGGGGTACAGATTGTAGGTCAATCCGGTGAACCAGGAGGTGGAGTCAGGATCAGGATTCGTGGTGTAGGCTCAATCAATAATTCAGATCCACTATTTGTGGTGGACGGATTTCAGACCGGAGACCTTAGTTTCCTGAATCCCAATGACATCGAAAAAATTGAGATCCTTAAAGATGCATCAGCTACAGCAATTTATGGTTCTCGAGGTGCAAATGGGGTCGTTCTTATTACTACCAAAAGAGGAAAAGCCGGGAAAACCAGGGTAGAGTTTAATGCCTATTCTGGTGTGCAACAAGCTTGGAACACCCTTGACATGCTTGGAGCGACTGACTTTGCAAAGCTGAGACTTGAGGCCTACGCCAATGATGGGATTGATTTTTCTAATCCTGAAGTAAGTATTGAAAGCAATGTCTTGAACTTTGTAGCGGAAGGAAATTACCAAGGAACTGATTGGCAACAGGAAGTTCTTCGAAGAGGGAGTATCAATAATTACACATTGGGAGTTTCGGGTGGAGGAGAGAAAAACTCCTTCAGTTTGACCGCTACCTATTTTGATGAAAAAGGCATTGTCAAAAACTCTGACATGAGAAGGGTCTTTGTCAGGCTGACCAACGATTTTCAGGTATCTAAGTGGTTGACAGCTAAATCTTCCATTGCCTATGTAAATACTGACAGAACTTATTATAATGGAGATTATTTCAATGGGGTACTTCCTTTGGCTGTGAGGTCAAACCCAATCAGGGAGGCCTGGGATGCCGAGGAAGGAAACTGGGGAACCTCAGGACTGCCTGAAGAGGGTTCAAATGCTGCCCGAATTGTGGATGAAGGCAAGAGAAACAAGGGTTTTGTAGACAAGCTAGTCGGAAACTTCTCCCTCAATGCTGAAATCACCAAAGGGCTGACCCTGACATCCCTTGTCGGAATCGACTTAAGGATGACTCACAACAAAGGCTTCTTTCCACAATTCTATATTTCTCCTGAGGAAGAAAGAACTCAGAGCAATTTGAATGAAAACCGGGGGGAAAGGCTTTCATGGCAGTGGTCCAACTTTTTGAATTACACAAGAGAATTTGGAAAGAACAACCTGAATGTATTACTGGGAGTGGAAGCGCAAGAGGTGAGTTATCGGGATATTTCGATTTCTGCTTTCGATGTATTGGAAGATGAAGACTTGCAATTCATTTCTAGTGCGCAATCAATTGATTTCATTGCAGGCTCATCACAGTTTGATGAAGCTCTGGCATCTTCCTTTAGCCGAGTCCAATACACCTATGATGACCGCTATTCAGTTACGGCAAACTTCCGCTATGATGGTTCTTCCAGGTTTACCGCTGAGAATCGCTGGGGATTCTTCCCTTCTTTTGCGGGTAGATGGAATATTTCAAATGAATCATTCTTCCCACAAAATGGATTCTTTTCAAATCTTGCACTTAGAGCCGGGTGGGGACAGGTAGGAAACCAAAATTCTGCCAGAAACTATGGTTTTGTTACCACTGTTAACTCTCCTTTCTTATATGTATTCAATGATCAGATCACTTTGGGAGCAACTCCCACGACTTTGAGCAACCCAAACCTGATCTGGGAAACCACTACATCTACCAATTTTGGTATTGATGCATTCTTGTTCAATGACAGGCTTTCCTTCACAGCTGATTATTTCGTAAAGACTACTTCTGATATGATTGTAGATGGTGAAGTGCCCCGATTTGTCGGAGCTTTTCCTGCCAAAATCAACGCAGGTAGCATCACCAACAGAGGTATTGAGTTGGGACTCAATTACAGAAATTATGAAGGCAAATTGGGCTATGAGGTTGGTATCAATTTCACATCCATTTCAAATGTGATCGATACCCTTGGCCCTATCCCATTCATCGAAAGTGGATCCGTATCCAGAGCAGGAAATACGACCCGTACAGAACCTGGATTTGAAATCGCATATTTCTATGGCCTTCAAACCAATGGAGTTTTCAATGATGAGGCAGAAGTGAATGCCCACAATGTAGATGGAGCTTTGATTCAGCCATTGGCGAAGCCTGGTGATGTCAGGTTCGTTGACCAGGATGGCGATGGCGACATAGATGCAGATGACAGGATTTATCTGGGTTCCGGTACTCCTGATTTTCAGGCAAACCTTAATGTAAACCTGACATATGAAGGGTTTGATCTTCGAATTTTTGCTACCTCTGTCTTTGGTAATGAGATAGTAAATGGCATGTATCAGCCATTCAACACACCTTTGGGGTATAGCAACTCCACTACTGAGCGCCTGAATCGCTGGACGCCAGACAATCCTACAAGTGATATTCCTAGAATGACCATTCTGGATGCCAATCAAAACACAAGGTTCAGTGATCTCTATGTCGAGGATGGCAGTTACCTGAGGATCAAGAATGTTACCCTGGGCTACACCTTCAATATTTCCGCCATTGGTTTGTCAAGAATGAGGGTTTATGTAGCAGGAGATAACTTATTCACCTTCACCAACTATTCAGGTTGGGACCCTGAAATCGGAGAATTGTTTTTCAATCCGTTTTTCTTCGGTGTTGATCAGGCCAATTATCCCCAGGCTAGAAGGCTAAGGGCTGGTGTTGATGTTAGATTTTAATTTTCCTCAACTAAACAACTACAAGAAGATTCAAATTATGAAAGCTATAAAAATTATAATAGTCTCGTTGGTTGGCCTTTTTGGACTGACTGCTTGTGAGGGCTTCCTTGACAGAGATCCCTTAGGACAGCAAACCGACCAGAATTTCTACAATGACCCTGGAAATGCAGTTATTGCAGTAAATGGGGTTTATGAAGCCATGACCCGTGGAGAGGGACCGAGTCCATTTGGGTGGTTGGCCCACAACTATGAATTCATGTTTGGGGACATCCTTTCGGATGATGCGGCCAAAGGAAGTACTCCTAATGACTACTTGGAGCTGAAGGAGATGGAAGAGTGGCGGACAACCGCTGCCAATGGGACAGTAGCTGCTGCATGGACCAACCAATTTGTCGGAATTTTTCGTGCCAATGGAGTAATTCAAAATATTCCTGATGCCACGATTGAAGAAGGGCTAAAAACCCGTCTTTTGGCTGAAGCTCGTTTCCTTCGTGGATATTTTTACTTCTACCTGGCTAAGATCTTCGGTGGTGTTCCATTGTTCGAAACCCAGGTAGACCCAGACGCAGTACAGAACCGGGAAGTAAGTAGAGCTTCTTTGGAAGAGACTTTCAAGTTTATCGAAGCTGATTTTTTAGCCGCAATCGAAGGACTCCCTGAAAAATCCCAATATGGCGATGCCGATTTGGGCAGGGCTACAAAGGGTGCCGCCAAGGCATTTCTTGCCCGCGTAATCATGTATCAGGTAGGATTGGAGATCAATGGCCATAACTGGCAGGAGGTATTTGATTTGACTCAGGAAGTTGTCGGTTCAGGAGAATATGCCCTGGATGATAATTATGCCCGTCTCTTTGAAATTGAAGGGGAAAATGGAGTTGAGTCAGTCTTCGAGGTTCAAGCAAAGTCTAACAATGTGGCCAATGGACAAAGCAACAATGATCAAAAGACAGGTACGAATGAAAACGTATTCCAAAATAACAGGAGTGTATGGGGTTGGGGCTTTAATAATCCTACCCAGAATCTAGTAGATCAGTACGAAAACGGTGATCCTCGCCTTCCATGTACAGCCTATGCTGATGGAGATATTGTGCTAGGAATTGTTCAGGAAGTGGATTTCCCCGCTTCGAACGAAACTGGGTACCTCAATCGCAAGGCTGCTACACTGGCTCCTAATCCAACAAAATCGGGAGATCAGAACATCAGGAAAATCCGTTTTGCAGATGTCCTCATGATGCATGCCGAGGCTGCTTATCACCTTGGAAATGAAAATACTGCAAGGACCATTCTGAACCAGATCAGAGATCGTGCCCGCATGGCTACCAAGCCCAAA
>JALEFZ010000034.1 GCA_022760475.1 Bacteroidia bacterium
CCACCCTCGATCTGTGTCTGTAAATTTTCCTTGGCAATCTCACTGGATCTCTGGATTGCCTCTTGTGCTTTTAGCGTATATTGATTCAGATTCATTTGCCTTCATTTTTCTAAAAAATGAGAGACAAGAACCTTTCCATGGAAGAAAAACTGCCAGATTGACACAAATCACAAGAAAAAAATGCCAAAATGTCCACAAACTACTTTGTGTTATTTTCAAGAAATAAAAATGGCAGTCCATTCTTGACCCATTTTTCCACAATTTGGGTATTACCCGGCACTTCGAAGGTAAGTGAACCTAAAACCAGGTCTTGATCTCCATCCTGATCAATATCTCCTGCATCCATGCTAATCCATCTGCCATAATCTGCCTGGGGGAAGGTAAAGGACTTAAATTCATTATTTCCCTGGTTTTGGAAGTACACAAAGCTCTCCAGGGGACGATTTTTGTAATCGGGAAAGAAAGATATCGCCGCAATGTCCAGGTCTCCATCCATGTCAAAGTCAATTGGAATTGCTTTATAGGCTCCATTTAAAGGCAAAAATAGCTCTTCTTTATAGCTTCCATTTTCCTTTACAAACACCCAAATTCCATGATAGGGCTTCAGGATTGGTGAGTAATCTGCATTATCGCCATTGGTGTATATGATGTCGTCCTCACCATCACCATTCCAATCAATAAAATCAAAGAAGGAAGACCCATAGGTTGCTGAAAAGGATAATATTTTTTTCTCTTTAAACTGCCCTTTCCCATTGTTCTCAAAGTAAAAAATTCCCTCATCGCCTTGCCCAAAAAGCGCAAATATATCGATATCTCCATCTTTATCTTCATCCTTCATGTAGGCTCGGGTTGCACCTGGAACCGACTTAATTGGGTGTGTAACGAAGTCTCCCTTTTCGGTAAGTTCATGCCAAGCCAGTTGGCCGTGGTACTTTCCAAATTCGCAGATAAGCAAATCTGTTCTTTTATCGCCATTGATATCACCAAAACTGCAGTGAACCGGTCTGACCAGGCTATCGATGATCTTTCTGGTCACTCCACCCTCATATTTCGGTAAGGCCAATACATAGCCGCTGGCTTCCTCTGTGGGCGAAAAAGACCCCATTACAGTTGCATAAGCCTCCTGCTTGGTATCCAGAAAACTTACCAAGCCCTTCCCTACCCTTGCGGCCTTTTGCAAGACCAGGTTGGAACTGTATTGATATAAGCCCTGGGTATTTATGTCCCCCAGATAAAGATTGCCGTGCTTGATTTCCACATAAGAAACACTCGGAGGAGATAGTTTGTAGGAAGAATAGCCAGGTGTAAAGGTTGGCAAGAGCGTATCGAGGGCTTTCACCTCCTTGAATGGTTTAAGGCTATCGGGCGCATTTTTGAGGATATACTGTTTGATAGCATTCCAATGATTATCAGAGATTCGCTGTTTTTCAGGATAATAATTGATGGACTCATAATATTTCCGGTCCAGACCCTTCCCCAATAATTCCTCCCTGGGAAGTTCATCTGAATATATTCCATATAGGGCTCCCATCCTGGGTAAAACATGGTCCTCCCAGGTCGAACGTGGCAACATCTCAGGCAATACCAATTCGTGACAGGATTGGCAGTAGGTTTTCACCAATTCTTCTCCTTCCTTACCTGAGAATTCATCATTTTGACAGGAAATTGCGAGAAGAAAGAGTAGTAAAGACAAGCAAATGTTCTGGAAGTAGGTAAATCTCATTGGGGCAAATTAATAAGGAAGAGAACCAACTCAGGTTAAATGATTATTACCTTCATGTTATAAATGCCTATAAGACCCAAAATAATTGAATCTGTTATCAGAAAACTTACCCTGTATTCTTGGGCGAATTTTGCTTTTTATTTGGATAGGCTACCCATGAAAGAAAGTTTTTAAACTAATTTTCTTTCTTAAATTTTAGGAAAAAATTACAATTTTCACCTTTAATAAGGTATTGACGAAAGAAAATTTCATCTGCCTACGTATTAATTTGAGGAGAATTTGGTCTTTGGGATCGCCTAAACAGGAATTTGAACTGAAATACCCTAACATGGAAGGATACACCGTCGACAATACAGCCCAGATTTTCATGGTTAGCAACTTGGTAATGCTAATTTTTGCGAGCCTGATCATTGCATTTGTCATGATCTACCAAAAACGGCTATTGCAGCAGCATCAGGAGATGCAGAGAAGAGAAGCTGCCCATCAACGAGAATTGCTTTCCGCTTCTATCCAAACGCAGGAAAATGAGCGTCAACGCATTGCCAAAGACTTGCACGACGAGGTTGGTTCCTTACTTTCTCTTGTAAAAATGAAGATTGTTCAAGTTAGCAAGACACATTCCAAATCAGAAGATCCTTCTGCACTTCTGAACGAAACGAATAACCTCTTAAAAGAAGGCATCCAATCCGTAAGGAGGATTTCACATGATCTCCTGCCTCCAAGTCTGGAGAAGTTTGGGCTTGAAACGGCGTTGAAATCCATGATTGAAAAGGCTGGGGGTGATGGAAGCATCAGCTTCATATTTAAAAGCGAGGGAGAGTATCAAAGGGTCGCAAGTGAACATGAGTTAAATCTTTACAGAATAATTCAGGAAATCTTTACCAATGCTGCCAAACATGCACATGCAAGCCATATTGTGCTTTCCATGAATGCTTACCCTGATCAGCTCTCCATAGTTGTAGAGGATGATGGCCGTGGATTCGATATAGAAAAGAAAAAGGCCGAATCCACTGGATTAGGTCTAAAAAATATTGAATCCAGGATTTTAACCCTGGGGGGTAAGTTTGATTTATGGAGCGAAATTGGAAAAGGTACAAGGGCTAGTATCAGCCTGGAGTTTTCTCAAGAAGAACCTATGATTTCTGCTTTGGAGCAGGTGGCAATTTCTCCAAATAGGCCATCTCAATCATCCTTTTTCGCAAGTCAGTCATAACGATTTCAACCATTACCCTGTCTCCCAACATCAATTGTGTCCCACTGTCTTTTCCTACCATGGAGTAAGTAGTCTCGTCAAACATGTAATAATCATCTTTCATATTCCTGCCAGGAACAAAACCCTCACAGAAGTTATCCTCCAGCTCTACAAAAATTCCTGATTCAATTACTCCTGAAATGACACCAGGAAATGACAAACCTATCTTATCCTCCAAAAACTCAACCTGCTTGTATTTTATTGAGGTTCTCTCTGCTTCAGCTGCGGTCCTTTCCTTTTCTGAGGAATGCTTACACTGTTCTTCAAGTACCACTGGGTTTTCTGTAAATTGCTTATTGTGGTAGTTGGTAATCAAGCGGTGCAGCATCAAGTCAGGATAGCGTCGGATTGGACTGGTAAAGTGGCTATAATACTGAAAGCCTAATCCGAAGTGTCCAATATTATTCGTAGAATAAACCGCCTTGGCCATAGACCTGACGGCCAATGTTTCAATTACATTTTGCTCAGGAGTGCCATGCACTTTTTTCAACAAACCGTTCAAAACCTGTGAGGCTTCAAGCCCACGGGCATGGCCCTTGAATTCGTATCCGAAATGGGATACAAACTCCTGTAACTTCATAAGTTTTTCAGGATTGGGAGCATCGTGGATACGATATACTGAGGGAAGCTCAGGCTTCTGCATCTCAAAAATATACCGAGCAACCGTCCTGTTGGCAAGAAGCATAAAATCCTCAATCAGCCTATTTGAGTCCTTCATGACCTTCCTGATCACCCTGACTGGCTTATCGTTTTCATCAAGCTCAAACTTGATCTCATTTGTATCAAACTCGATAGAACCACCTGCAGCCTGAAACCTTGTCTTACGCAATTTCTTGGCAAGATCATCTAGCTTTTCAAGCTCCCATTTGAATGGCCCTTCAGACTTGCCATCCAGGACATCTTGCGCCTGTTCATAGGTAAACCTGTGGTCTGAATAAATAATCGTGCGTCCAACCCAATAGTTGTGGACTTTGGCCTCATCATCCATTTCAAAAACGGCAGAATAGGTCAGTTTTTCTTCCTTAGGTCTAAGAGAACATACCTTATTGGATAGTTTTTCAGGCAGCATAGGAACTGTCCTATCTACCAGATAAACAGAGGTTGCTCGCTGGAAGGCTTCCTTGTCCAGTTCAGATCCAGGTCTCACATAATGCGAAACATCTGCAATATGAACTCCTACCTCATAATTCCCATTCTCCAGTTTTTTAATAGAGAGCGCATCATCAAAGTCCTTGG
Organism: Bacteroidia bacterium; assembly: GCA_022760475.1. Lineage (GTDB taxonomy): Bacteria > Bacteroidota > Bacteroidia > J057 > J057 > JALEFZ01. Next base: position 4,212 of record JALEFZ010000034.1, read on the forward strand.
CATCGTGGGGATCAATGGTAAAAGTGGTTGTTCCTCTAAAGTCTCTTCTTTCTTTGTACTCTTTTTCTGGAATGGCCTCGGGAATTTTTGCTGCTTCAGCCTCCACCTTGTGGGGAAAGCTGGGGTCAAAACCATATTGCAGGAGAATGGCGTGCATTTCTGTCTCATTGGCACCGGAATCCCCGAGTACTTCAAGTACTTTTACTTCGGGGGATCTTTTGTCCCAATTCATCAACTCTGCATAGACCTTCTGTCCATCTTTTGCCCCTTTCCTATGATTGGGATGTATAAAAAAGTCCTGGTTAATCCTGTAATCATCAGGTATCAGGAAATAAATATTGGGGCCTCCCTTTTCTACCACACCGACAAACTTTGTCTGCATGCGCTGGACAACTTCTGTTATTTCGCCTGAGGGACTCCCATTTTTTCGGCTTGTCGCCTTAAGGCGAACCCTGACAATGTCCCCATTCAAGGCCTTACCCAAAGATGAAGGGCTGATAAAAATATCATCGCCATCTTCTACCAGTAAGAATCCAGAACCAGAACGGTTCACCTGAAGCTTTCCAACCCTGGTTTTACTTGCGGTACTGTATTTGTATTGGCCACGGCCTACGTCTTCAAGTTGACCCATTCTGACAAGGTCATCCATCAATGACTTGACCTTTCGTGTATTCATTTCCTTCCACATGCCTGTATTTGAAGCTACCTCTTTGGCATTGAAGGCTTTCTTCGAATGTTTCTTAAGATAATTTATGATGAGACGATGGTAGGATTGTTTTTGGGAGCCTTTTTCTGAAATTGAATTGGTTTTGCTTTTTCTTCTTCTTCGCGATTTGTTACCGCTTGTTTTTCTTGGCATAATTTAATGTGTGTATGCAGTGAATATAAGTGGAATGTCTGAGATCTGGAAGAAGGTGGGCCAAAAGGGATGGGATTTAAAACTGTCCAGATCTGTTGTACATTTTCATTCGACTTTACTGGATAACAGGAAAAAGGTTTCACAAAAATTCTGCTTTTATAATTATTTCATAAAGATCAAGGATATTTTTAGCTTTTATGGACAGAGATAGACATACAAATTCATAGGCACAAAACCCTGATAGTCACACACATACAACTAAAAATACTTAAATAAAAATATTTCACATGATGGAAAAATTTAAAAATTATTTAATTAATGCCCTGATAATCAACAATTCATATTGTAACCACTAAAGATTAATGACGTTAAATAGATGTATTCTCCTCTCCCGGTAGACGCTTCTTTGATATTTCCTATCTATCACCTATTACCTAAATCAATACCATGAGCTTTTTTAGTTTTTTTGGAAAATCCGGCTCTGAGTCGGAAGATGAAAATGGTGAACGGATGCAAATGGGTACCTTTAAAGGACGCTTAGCCCGAGCCACCACACCATTGAAGAGCATGGGTTTCATCACATTGGATGGTCAAACCTATGAAGCTATGAGTACGCAAGGTTTCATTCCTGAAGGAAGTTTGGTCAAAATTACCGGCTTCAATATGGGTAACCTTACGGTTGAGTCGGCCGAATAAATTCGGCGAAGCTGAAAAGCGGATCACGGAGCCCATTCCGGCTTCAACAAGACATCCTGATCTGTCAACGCATGAAGAAAGGCGATTAAGTCTTTTTTTTGATGGTCGGATAAGTCAAGGGGACGAATCAGTGGATGCTGATTTTTATGCCCCAACCCTCCCACATTAAAATGTTCAATAACCATATCAAGACTCTCTAGGCTGCCATCGTGCATGTAAGGAGCTGTCAGGCCAATATTCCTGAGCCCCGGGGTCTTGAATTTACCTATATCCTCATTCTTGAGCGTGACCCTATACCTGCCCTTATCTTGGTATTCCTTTTCCAATCCAATGTTTTCAATAGAAAAATTTGTAAAAAGAGGAGCAGGATGGCAGGAAGCACAATTGGTATGATCACTGAAAAACAATTCTTTACCACGCCATTGTGCGGGGGTCATGGCCGAAGAATCGCCATTGATGGCCCTGTCATAGGGGCTATTTGCACTGATCAAGGTCCGCTCAAAACTTGCCAGGGCAGACACAATCACAAATAACTTCATTTCCATTCCATAGGCCTCCTGGGCCATTTTCTGGTAATGTTCATCAGCAGCCAGTCTTTTGGTAAGTAATGCAGCATTGAAATCCATTTCATGAAAGGTTTCGATGGGGCCAAGGCTTTGGGCTTCCAGACTTGGGCTTCCTCCTTCGAAGAAGAAATAGGGATTGAAAGCTACATTTACCAAGCTAGGCGTATTGCGAGGACCCACTCTTCCTTCCACACCTATAGAAGTTGTTCTTAGGTCAGTAAAGGCATTTTTTTGAAGATGACAACTCCCACAGGAAAGGCTCGAATCTACAGAAAGTATGGGGTCAAAAAAGAGTTTTTTCCCCAAAGCTACCCGTGCTTTTGTGAGCTCATTACCTTCCGGAATCTTTATATCAGGGAAGCCTTTGGGTATTTCAATTGGATAGGGCTCACTGTCTATTAACTGAATTTCTTTTTTGGCAGAACATGACTCCAAGTACAAACATGACAACACTCCCAGCAGAAGAATCAGTGGGAATGTCATCATGAATATTTCTTTTGGCCTGTTCATGGCTTATTTCTTTGCAAAGGCTGTCTTCATATTGTTGATGACAGTGTTCGCAAGGGCAGGAAAATCACCGGTATGTGTGATATAGTCCTTACTTAGGTCAATGCCTGTGAAGGCCTTTGCAAAATCAACATCCACTGTAACCTCAACTTCATCTTCCAATGCATCGGTATGGATTTCTAAGGCGATGGTATTGAAGTTGATGTTTTTACCGATATGGAATTCCATTCCGGCATTGGGAACATTATCACCATCGGTATCAACCATTCCATCCATCTTCAGGAAGATGTAACCATTGTCCCAACCCCAATGCATGCTTGGATTCTGAGGTCCCAATGCCGCCCCATCTGCCAGGTCAGAATCGCTTGGCTGAATGGTGGCATTGGTGGTTGAGTCTACCCCCAGACCAAACATTAGCATGTGTTTGTGGCCAGCAGTGAGGTCTTCAAATTCAATACTTCTGTTGTCAAATGAGATGAAATGGGTCTCTCCCGTAGCTTCCATAACACCATCCTTTGCCACCCTGGGATTGAATACATAGAACTGAACATCGCTGAAAGATATAGCAGTTCCATTAATGGTATAGGTAGTACCTTTTGTTAGCTCCTGCCCGTCAACAGAATAAGAAAAATTAACTGTCAAGTTGGGGAAGTCACATTTGCCATTATCTTCTGTGGCTTCAGGATCAAAATTAAGAGAGTCTGGATCAGTACAACCTGAATTGTCGCAGCCTTGTAGCGTTAACATAGTTAGCCCGATTAGGGCCATAAGAATAACTTTAATGGTTTTCATATTACTGGATTGTTTGATTTCTGTTTTTAATGAAAATTCTTGAAAAAAGTTGTCTTAAAATTTACCTGACTACAAATTGACGCTGAATTTCTTCCAAATTGTAATCGTGGTCTTGCCCCTCTACCGTTAACATATAGCTTCCCATATGTAAGAGCCCTGAGGGGATCTTTTCCCTAATTTCGATTCCTTTTTGGTGGGTATGGGCATAATATTCCCAGACCAGGCTGTCATTTTCGGTTTTGAATACCTGCACAAGCACATCGTGCAACTTAAAATTCTCAACAACATCCAATTCAATGAGAATTTCGGAATCCCTATCAAAACTCTCTCCTTCATGAGGAGAGTAAAGCATGAGTTCAGGAGGTGAATTGTCCTCCTGAGCACTTTCGATAGGAATCAATTCTTGTTCGCAACTCAATAGCAACAAGCATCCTATTAACTGAAGTATAAATTTCATAGGTAATTTACTTTAGAAGAGATAGTTAACAGTTATTCCCAAACGGTCGCCGGAGAGGATTTCACCCTTGGCATACTCCTGGTACAAAGGCTTTCTATACCTGATACCGATGCTTAGCTGTGAGAAAAAGGCGTCTACACCTGCAGTAAGCAATGCAGCTTTCCCACCACTCTGGGAATGGATAAAGCCATCTTCATGATCCTTCCCCAGCCATTCATATTCTGCCCCTATTGAGGGCATCAACGTGAGCTTGCCGATTCTTTTTCGCTGAAAGAAAAGTAGGCTGCTGCTCGACTGGTCTCCAAAGAAATACCCATTGCTGGATGAAATGCTTTTCTGGAAGGAAGATTGCAAACTGATTCCCACTTTCCCCAACTGAAGTTGATAGTTCAGAAATGCTTGCAGATCGTAAGTCCCTGTACCTAATTGGAAATGGGCGGGTAACTCGCCCGACTCCCCTATTTGGCTTCTGCCAGTAGCCAGTTTTGTACCTATTCCCAACCAAAGTTGATGATGCTTACCCAAACCACTGGTATCAACGACTTCAAAAAGCCTTCTCTGAATCAATAAGTTGGCATCCCCAATCCCCCTTGTTCTGGGATCATTGTTGCTGCCCGTCCTGCTTAATTGCCTGAAGGGTAAACTTCCAAGAAGTTGGGTCTTGGGTCCCAGGTACATCCTGAACCTTAGTTCGATAGAAGCCATTTCATCAATGGTTTCGTAGCTTGGATAAGCGAAACTGAGGTAGCTATACCTTAGACCTATGAAATTATTATGGAATTGAGGGATGATGCTAGGATTGATCAAGCCTGACCCACATCCACATATATCACAGGCCTTTGTGTGTGCTTGCAACATGAGGGTTGCAAGCAAAATCAAAAGAATTTTTTTCATGAATTTGGTTTTTCACCAATAAATGGTGGTCAAAATGAATAATAAGCGCTAGGCCATGGTGAAATGTCAAGAGATCCAAGCACAGAATGCTGAATCAGCTTTACTCAAGAATTTGACGCATGTAAAAGGAGATGCGCTAGGCGCGAAACTGGGGAGGGGGTATTTCCAGGTTTTTGAAGCCATGAAGGGCTTGGCAGTTGAAGGAATTCCAATGAAGCTCTCCGGATTTCTCACATCCTAAAAAGGCAACATTTACTGGAAGGATCTCAGGAATTTCTTCATCGGCATTGATGATGATTTGGTTTAAAGGGCTTTCTTTTTCTGCCCTTTCCTGAATTCTTTGCATTAGGACACATTGTCCTTTACAAGCCAACTCTGGCAGGTCCTTGTTGACACAAAGTATTTCTGAATAATAGGTGTAATTAGCCGCATAATCCAATAGGGGCATCAATGGCCTGTATAAGGCAAAGATGTATAAACCTAATAGAAGTATGGACAATATGCGCTTCACATCTTAAATATATGGAATTTTATTTTACAAAAGACTGACCAAAATCAAGCCTGGCCTAAAATTATTCAGACCAGGCTAGCATTATATTGAAAAGTAATTTATCAGCAATTACTATTTTCTAGTCCAATTTTAATACTGCATGAAAGGCTGATTGTGGAACTTCCACTGAACCCACCTGGCGCATGCGCTTTTTACCCTTTTTCTGCTTTTCGAGAAGCTTCCTCTTACGGGTGATATCTCCACCATAGCACTTGGAGGTTACGTCCTTTCGCAGGGCTTTTACGGTTTCACGTGCGACAACCTTGGTACCAATAGCCGCCTGGATTGCCACCTCGTATTGCTGGCGCGGGATCAATTCCTTTAATTTCAAACAGATTTTCTTACCAAACTCATGGGCTTTATCTCTGTGAATCAAGGCTGAAAGGGCATCAACCTGATCTCCATTTAGGAGAATATCCAGTTTGACCAATTTGGATTGCTGGAAACCAATCATCTCATAGTCGAAGGAAGCATATCCCCTGGAAATGGTTTTCAGCTTATCAAAGAAGTCAAATACTACCTCTGCCAATGGAATTTCGAAGACCAGTTCTACCCTATCGGTGGTGATATAATTTTGGTTTTGGAACCTGCCACGCTTCTCCATTGCCAGTTCCATGATCTTACCAATGTAGTCAGTTTTGGTAATGATTTGTGCCTTGATGAAGGGTTCTGACATGCTGTTGATTCGGGTGGATTCCGGCAGTTCAGAGGGAGAATTGATATCTACTTCTTCGCCATCTGTAAGGGTTGCTTTGAATCCTACGTTGGGAACTGTGGTGATCACAGTCATGTTGAATTCTCTTTCAAGCCTTTCCTGGATGATTTCCATGTGAAGCATTCCCAGGAAGCCAGCACGAAATCCGTAACCGAGGGCTGCGGAAGTTTCAGGGGAATATACCAGGGAAGCATCGTTTAATTTCAATTTATCCAAAGAGTCCCTGAGTTCTTCGAAATCTTCAGAATCCACAGGATAAATTCCTGCAAATACCATGGGTTTCACTTCCTGGAAACCTTGTATTGCCTCTTCTGTAGGAGATTCTTTTAACGTAATGGTATCCCCTACCTTAACTTCGGTCAGGTTTTTGATACCTGCCACCATGTAACCCACACTACCGGTTTCGATCTCAGCCATGGGAAACTGATCCAACCTTAGCACTCCACATTCATCTACCTGATACTCTGCGTTGGTCGACATGAATTTGACGTTGTCTTTTTTCTTCATGACTCCGTCGAAGATCCGGAAATAGACAATAGTACCCCTGTAAGGGTTGAATACCGAATCAAATACAAGCGCCTTCAAAGGGGCGTTAGGTTTGCCTTCCGGCTCGGGGATGACATCTACGATTCTCTCAAGGATATCCTGGATACCGATTCCATTTTTGGCACTTGCCAGGATGATATCGTCAGGATCGCAGCCGATCATGTCTACAATTTCTTCACTTACCTCATCGATCCTCGCAGATGGAAGGTCAATTTTATTCAATACCGGAATAATTTCCAGGTCATGTTCAATTGCCAGGTAAAGGTTGGAGATGGTTTGTGCTTCAATTCCCTGTGCAGCATCTACAACCAACAAGGCTCCTTCACAAGAGGAAATTGCCCTCGATACCTCGTAGGAAAAATCAACGTGTCCTGGTGTATCAATAAGGTTTAGGGTGTATTTCTTGTTTTCTTTTTCAAAATACATCTGAATGGCATGGCTCTTAATCGTAATGCCCTTCTCTCGTTCCAAGTCCATGCTATCCAGCACCTGATTCATCATCTCACGCTCGGTAAGCGTAGAGGTATGCTCAAGCATCCTGTCGGCAAGGGTGCTTTTTCCGTGGTCGATGTGAGCGATGATACAGAAGTTTCTAATGTGATCCATGTATATTATTTATACTTAAGCTCATAAAATTACAAAACCCCTACGAGTCTTTCTCAAAATTAAAGAGATTTTCCTCAAAAAACTTATTATGAAGCCGATTGTTAATACTTCAAATAGAAAAAAATGAATAATTTATTTTGATTATGAATAAGGATTTTTTCAAACAAAATATACACAGTTTTACTGGCTTGTTGGTCCTCCTGATTGGCATAATCCCTGGCTCTATGAAAGCACAAAGAAGTTTGGCAAATTTTCGATGGAAAAACAGGCTGGTGTTGATCCACTCGACCCATAATGACCCCAAAGCCCAGAATCAATTGGATAACTTACTAAAGCTGGAAAAGGAATTGGAGGATAGGGACATGGTCATACTGTTTTTAGACTCTCAGTTAAAAACCGTTGAGGTAAAATTTGGGTCTCCTCCCCTACCCCTGGATTATGCGGCCATTTTGGACGAATACAAGCTTGATCCTTATTATTTATATGTGGTATTGGTAGGTAAAGATGGAGGGGCAAAAATGCACAAGAACAGGGTAGTAGATCCATGGCAGATCTTCGCCTTGATTGACAAGATGCCTATGAGGAGGGCCGAGATGGAAAATGAGAATTAAAAAGGTAAGAATTATGTAACGAAATACATAATAATTCCAGCTCCTACATTTTTTTTTCATTAATACTTGTATTAAATGATCAGTCAATCTATATTTGCTTTAGCACAAGTAGTACAACCACTGAAGGCATAATCCCTTCCGATTTATTGTAATTTCAAAACTGGTCTCATTCCAAGAGATTAGCATACCGCTATGTTTTCAATTGTTAAGTTTCGGTGGAGCTGAGTTTCAGCTCCATGGCAAGATTATAATATCAGTTAAACATCGGTATCCGGTTTTCAATTGTTTCCAGCGAATGCATTGTCACTTGTTGGCCAGGGGAGTTACGACCTTTTTGAATTGAATTTTCGCGCAACCACATTTTTCTGGTATTCCATAGTAGGACAACCAAACGTATTCTTATTGATGCTAATAGATCAATAAGCTTGAATCATTATTTAATAACCATTTAAGTATTACCCATGAAACACAAGTTTTTTATGGCGGTGTTCCTCGTGCTTTTTGCTAGCTCAGGAATATGCCAAGACCCAGGCGATGACAACAACAGCCACTTGTTGCCTGATGTGATTCCACCATCGCCCACAGCAGCATCACTAGGTACCTACGGAGACATGTCCATTGGAATGTTTACGGGGACCATTTCACCCAATGTTCCGATTTACGAAGTAAAGAGCGGATCACTTACACTTCCGATTAATTTATCCTATTTCAGTACAGGCACCAAGGTAGATCAGGTCGCTTCCTGGGTTGGAACTGGCTGGTCATTGAATTGCGGTGGTGTCATTTCAAGGATCATGAAAGGTAAGCCTGATGAAGCACCTACGGGTTACTGGCAAATGTACACAGAAGTCATTGGATATAATGACCCAAATCTGGTATTTGATCCCACTCCCTACCTGGATAGCAATGCAGATCCAGACAAGGCTAGGAGAATTGCAGAAGGGAATAATGAGTATCAGCCAGACATTTTTACCTACAATTTCAATGGGATGTCTGGGAAATTTTTCATTGATCCTGGGAGCAAAACGGTGTATACCATTCCTTACAGCGATTTACTCATTGAGTATGACGATTTGAACCTTACCTGGTTTAAGGCGACCACCTCCACGGGGGTACAGTATTTCTTCGAAAATGTGGAAACGACTACCAGTGAAACTGTAGTTAGCAATTCTCCTAACTCCTCTCAACCAGAAGTGTTTAACAGCAGTTGGTACCTCAGCAGGATTGTTTCAGCTGATGAGATTGACGAAATCACCATTGAGTACAAACAAAATGTTATCAACCAACCCGTATCTCGATCTGAAACAGATTACTATCCCTCCACGGCAAATAGCCAATGCCCCAGCAAGTCCAAGGAAGTAAAAATATCATTAACCACAGTGGACGTATTGTACCCTGAGAGAATTATTAGCAGAAATGAAGAGGTTATACTCAATTCATCCAAGACCCGACTTGATTTACTCCAAGACTACAAACTGGATGATATAGAGGTTCTTCGGAATAACATTCTGATCAGTAAGGTTGCCCTCACATACAACTACTTTACCCCTAACCATGCCTCCTCCGGATATTTTACTGGGGTAAATACCAATGGAATTGATCCCGCTCAAAGGTTGCGATTAGATCGTGTGGATTTCCTTGGGGATGGTACAGGACAGGACAATTTTTACGAATTCACTTATGATGCGACCCCAGTACCTTATATGGGATCCTATGCTGTAGATTCATGGGGTTACTATAATGGAAAGACAGGAAATACAAGCCTTCTAAAAGAGACCACAGTAAATGGTTCTACCTGGGCAGGAGCAGATAAATCTGCAGATCCCAATTTTGCGCGAGCTGGTATCCTGACCAAGATTAAATACCCAACCAAAGGCAGTAGTGAATATGTGTATGAAGGAAATCTGGACGAATCAGGAAATCCTGTGGGAGGCCTTAGAATTGCTCAAATAAAGAACTTTGATCACTCAGGCAATTCTAATCAGTTACTGAGAACCAGGTATTTTTCTTATTCTAATGGAGTAACTCAAGAGGTACCGACCTATTTATATGATAGCCATAACTATGTGATTGAGAATAACACGGTAACCAATAACGGAACTACATATCAACTACCTGTAATTGTTGGCGAGTGTTGGTACACTACCCGAACTTCCTCAGCCAATGCTGATATGACTTATTCGGCAGGTAGTACCGTCGGTTATCCTGAAGTAACGGAACTGAGTGGCCCAAATGGGGAGTTTGGGAAGAAGGTATACTATTACAATACCAGCAAAGATCCAAGGGTATTGCTTCCTCCCTATCCTTATAGGTCAGACAAAAGTTACCAACGAGGCCTTTTGGAAAAGGAGGAAACCTACCTTGCTCATAATCAATCTGGGACTATCACGCATACGCTCCAGGCTGAGAAAGTAGTCACCTATAATGATTTTAAAAATACTGATCCCGAGGCTGTGTTAAGAGGGGTTCAAATTACCTTCAGGAAAAAATCTCCTTACATAAATAGCCCTAGTACAGAGTATTATGTAGAGCCATATGTCATGACTTCCCAGTGGGTTTACCCAATCAGGGAAGTAACCACAAATTATGATGATCCAGTTCATCCATTCATCACGATGACTTCATATTCCTACAAGGGAGACAATCACATTTATCCAGTCAGGACAGAGACGGTAAACAGTGACGGAAGAACCCACATTTCCCAAGTAAAATATCCTACAGATTACCTCGAATCCCTTCCAGTGGGAAATACCTCTGATATAACCTTCCAAGACTTAATCGACTTAAATATGATCTCTATGCCAATTGAAACACAATCCTGGTATGGGGAAAATGGAACAGAGTTTATCACCAACAGCAGCGTAACCAGTTTTGAAGATGTAGCTAATCCAGGTGCTCAAGCGAAGGTGATTCGTCCCAATGAAGTGAGTTTATTGGAAATCTTGAACCCAATTGCAGCTGCCAGTTTTTCCCAACCTACCAATCCAGATGGCAAGTTTTCAAGTTTCTTCCCTTCTTCTTCAAATTATGTTGAAAAGGTCGATTACATCTACGATCCTGTGAATGGACTAAGATGGGAAGAACGCATCGTCGATGGAATTACGTCATCTTACCTTTGGGATGAGGAACGCTTCCTTCCAGTTGCAAAATGTATCAATGCTGAAAGAGCCGAATTTGCTTATACAAGTTTTGAAAGAGAAAATCCAACTTCCTACAGTGGAGATCCAACTAACCCTAATAATGTCAGCAATGTATTTGTAGATGGAGGTTGGGAAATTGTACGGAATGCAGCAGGTGGATGGGTTACCAATGAGGACCAACTAAAAACAGGCCTTAGGGGTTTTCATATCCAACCAGAAAATTACAGGTTCTTGAGGCTCCAAGGCTTACCAGCAGGGGAATATGTGGTATCTTTTTGGTATCAGGGTGGGGAAATTGAGCTCTCTTCATCAACCCAAGCTACCCAAAGTACTTTTGTGGCAAATCAAACCCCTCCCAATGCCATGACCTACAAAGAATTCCAGATTACAGGCGGAGCACCCATTTCCCTTGAGCTTCACGCTGCACTTGGCAACTGGAACACCTTCATAGACGAAGTCAGGATTCATCCTGTGGACGCCCAAATGTCTACCATTTGTTACGATGAAGCCTTGAGAATCCACACGATGACCGACATCAACAATTCCCCTTCTTATTACATCTACGATGAGTTTGGAAGGCTTGAATTTGTACGTGATTGGGAAGGAAACTTTGTCCAAAGACTTGAATACAATTACAAAGACTAATCATCAGCACAAGCATTTAGAAAACAATCATGCAAAAAATATATTTCTCATTGGTCAGCTTACTGCTGTTCAGCATAGCAGGCCATGCCCAAAATTGGGGAAATCAAAACTATGTGGTCAGTACCACAGCTCGGGTGAAGGTCCAAACTCAGGCTGAGTTGGAAGGGCTTACCAGCAAAGAAGACAAAGTCGTAACTATCCAGTACTTTGATGGATTGGGTAGATTGATTCAGGAAGTAGATTGGAAAAGCTCACCATCGGGCAAGGATGTCATTGTACCGCACGAATACGATGGTCTAGGTAGGGAGGCGAAGAAATATTTACCATTTACCACGACCTTTAACAATGACTTTTTGACCAATGCCACCGCAGAACAATTTTCGTTCTACAATTCGGCAACTCCAGTTGATCATGCACAGGACATGGCTCCCTTTTCCTTGGCTCAGTTCGAGGCATCTCCTTTAAACCGTGTCATTGAACAAGGTCATCCAGGAATGGTTTGGCAACCTGATCCTTCCCATGAAGGTCGCAAAGACAATGGCGAACACACAAGTATCATGTATCATAACAATGATTATGGTGAGGGGGCAAACGCCTTTATCCGTGAGCAACTTAATGCCACTGTTTCAGCCCTACCAGAAGATGCAACATTGGGTTCTCCAACGGTCGAATATGCTCCAGGAATGCTCTACCTAAATGGAGCTCAGAACGAGAACGGAAGTTTTACCTTTACCTTTAGTGATAGACTGGGCAGAACCATTAAATCAGTAGCCTTGATTGAGGCTGGTTCTCAGCCTGAGAACCATAAATTGGCAACCACAGTAAATGTTTATGACCATTTTGGTAGACTAAAATATTTAATTCAGCCTGAGGGATGGGAATTGGTAGAAACCGATAATGCTTTAACTCAGATTGTCCTGGATGACTATACTTTTCACTACGAATATGATGATAGAGGAAGAGTAATTGGCAAGAAGGTTCCAGGAGCAGACTGGGTTTATACCGTCTACAACGATCGCGACCTCCCAATTTATACCCAGGAGGGAGCACAGCGTGAGAAAAATGAGTGGTCATTTATCAAATATGACAACTTGAATAGACCCATCATCACTGGTGTTGTCAGCAGAAATGTGAGCAGGACCAATCTTCAAGCTGAAGTAGATGTTTTCGCCGGCCCCTTTTTTGAGGAAAAAGCTGACAATACGGCTCGGGATATGACCAATGAAGAGGTCGAAGGCTATACCAACCTTTCTTTGCCTTTGCTTTCGAACAATGGCGATGCTACGGTTTATTCGGTAAGCTATTACGATGATTATGATTTTGATCAAAGTGGAAACATTACAGGACACGAAACAGGAAAGCCGAATAATGCTTCAGATAGAACCAGGGGGATGGTAACCGGCATTAAGGTCAGGGTATTAAATCCAGATGATGATATGCCAGTTTGGATGTGGACCACTACCTTTTATGACGATTGGGGAAGGGAATTAAAAACCCTTTCGGACAACCAATTTCATAGAAATGGGACAACTTCCTATGGCAGGCACAACCGTCGAGATCAAGTTACACATGGATATAACTTTGTTGGGGAAAAAACAAAAACTACCCACAGGCACATACGTCCTGATGGAGATGATTATTTGACCACAACCAATTACCTGCTTGACCACAGAGGAAGAATTATTCGTGAGAATGAGCAATTTAGGGATGACAATACTGTGATTGGAAAAGACCAGATAGCCTATTACGAATACAATGAATTGGGACAGATGGTTGCAGAAAAACTTGGTCCGGAAAACAATAGCGGTGACAACCCTCTTCAGGAGGTAAATTACGACTATAATATTCGTGGATGGTTAACCCATATAAATAAGGATGATGATGATTGTGTTTCTAAGGCAGACCTTATTCCTCCATCTCCAATTACGGACCTTGTAGTTTCAACTGGAGCTTCCAATGGCAATCCTTCTGGACGTGTGCAGTGGACATTTACGGCTCCCGGTGATGATGGCATGACAGGTGGAAACGTGAATACCATCCAGGTTTGTTTTGGTTTTGACCCCTCTTTTAAGGATAGTTCAAGAAAGGGAGTAGACGTTTTGGAATATAGAACCAATGTAGTTTTCCATCAAACTACTGCAGGCCAACAATATTCTTTCTCCTGGCCTGGATTCCAGTATGGACCTTATCCCAATACACTTACCTATTTTGCTCTGAGAACCATAGACGATGCCGGAAATATATCTCCTTTTTCAAATGTAGTTACCTTTACTCCACTTCAAGATGTGATTTCGACACCTTTTGAGGATGCGGAGCCTTACAACTATACCATTGATCCCTGTCAGTCCTGTGAAGATCGTCCAGGTACCGCCTTGGAAATCAAGGTAAATAGTTGGCAAGTTACCTTTGATTTGGCTACCAATGGTGCGGGGGATCAACTCCTTGAATATACCGTTGCAGACCAGAGAGACCTGATGACCTATAAGCCAAGTGCCAATGGTATCGTCGCTGTAGATGTTTCCGACAATTTTACAGGCTCAGTGGTCATTGACCCCAATTACCAGTCTCAAACTATGCCAGAGATTTTTGCTTTACAGAGTTATACAGCTGGTATTTTGCCTCCATACTCCTTTACATATAAAGACAATCCAGGCTTTGATGGATCTGAATTGTTCAACTCCGTAAGAAAAACAGTAGAGGATGCCATTGCCTATCTGGGCTTCGATGCCACCATTTCACAAGAAGTAGTTGAGGACATCACAACCATTTATTTCCGACACATTCGCGATGACATGGCAGCAGGGGGAAACATGGATTTGTTTTCGATGAAATTGAGCTATAATGAAGGTTTCGAAGAGATCAATGCCAATGCCGTAGGTCAATACAATGGCAATATTTCTGGCATGGCATGGAGAGGCCCAACCAATTGTACATGGAAGGGCTATGGCTATCAATATGATCCATTGAATAGGGTTACAAACGCCCATTATGGCATAAACACAGGTTTCAACAACCCTTGGTCTGCCACTGATGCCTATACAACTTCCTACATGTATGACAGAAACGGCAACATCACGATGCTGAACCGTAGGGGTCTGGTAGATTTCCCCAATGGGGGTCCTTTAGGTATCTTGGGAGATGTCGACCTACTTACCTATGATTACACAGGAAACAGGCTGAATGAGGTGGTAGATGGTGCTACGGGTGTACTGCCCAGCCTGGACTTCTTCACTGATGGAGCAAGCCCAGGCATAGAATATACCTATGATGGCTCGGGGAACATGACCTCTGATGGAAACAGAGACATTACAGTCACCTACAACTTCTTGAACAAGCCTACACTGGTGAAAAAAGGTACCGACAGGCAGATTGAATACACCTATACATCGGATGGGACCAAACTTCGCCAAAAGGTGGTTGATTTAACAACTTCAACGGTCGAAAAAGTAACTGAGTATGTTAATAAATGGCAATATGAGGATGCAGATGGAGCTGGGACAATTTCTGGACTTGAAATCACGCACATCATACATTCCAAGGGTCGTTATGTGCCTAATGGCAGTAGCTGGACGAAGGAATTTTTCGTCAAGGATCACCTTGGGAATACCAGGATTGTCTTTGGTGATTATGATGGCGATGGTAGAATAAATCCTGATCCCAATGGAAATGACTTGAGGCAGTTGGTGGAAGGATATTATCCTTTTGGAGCTACACACAATGAGGTGGGGACTGCATTGGTAAATGTACCTGAGAATCAGTACTTGTATAATGGGAAGGAGAAGCAGGATGAGTTGGATCTTGGCTGGTATGACTATGGGGCTAGGATGTATGATGTGAGCATTGCTAGGTGGAATGGAGTGGATGCCTTGGCGGAGGAGTATATTTCTTGGAGCCCCTATAATTACACACTTAATAATCCATTGAGATTTATTGATCCCGATGGGAACATGGTCACTGATCCTCCTAAAAAAGTAGATGTAAGGGGTCAAATAGTAGATGCTGGTGCAGAGGCAAAAGGATTACAAGTGGGAGATGTAGCAAAAACCAAGAATAAATTAACTAGTACAAGCTCAAAGGTAATTAATGATGTAGTAGGAGTAGAACCTGTAGTTTTTAAAGAAGACCTTGAAGCAATTTCACAATTTGCTTACACAACCCATCAGTTAAGCAATGATGAATCAAAACAAACAGTTGTGGGTTTGCCTGTTTCAGGATTTCAAGCAGGGTTCAAGAATGATGAACTTCAATTATCTTATGAGGGTTCGGTATTCCTTTCAGAAGCAACTCTGGAAATGGTTTCTGTAATCGATTTAGAAAGCTCCAACCATGAGTCAAGAAACATAACTATTTCGGCTGCACAAGAGTTAGGAATCAATTTCGGATCTACTTCAGGTCCTGAAAATTCTAGGGATAATATAGGTGGTGAAGCTAAAATTACAGACTCAACTACAAGTTCAAAAACAACTACTAATGTGGTTAACAAAAGATTTCAAATAAAGGGATACATTTACTCAGCGGACGTTCAACATAACTTTAAGGTTTCTTATATTTCAAAAGGCTTTATACAACATTCATTGAAAAAGACTGAAACCGTTACAACATCTACTAGAACCCAATTCCAAGTTACAAGTCCACTAACCCCAAACAAAAACTCAAATCAATAATTAGTTTAGAAAATTGAATTTTAAAGAATTGTTACCTAGATCCCATTAATACATTTATTTCTCAATCACGTTTCTGGTTTTTAGAAACCAGGATTCGTGATTGAGATTAAAATTTTCAGATTACCATAACCAAAGGATTAGTGTGTATGAAATCCAAACCCCTAAATTCCCTCCTCATCCCAGCGGTCCTGATCCTCTGGATATTCGTCATTTACCGATACATCGGGCCGGATTTCTTTGCCCAAAAAGAAAAAACTGCTGAAAGCAGCCACAGCATCATCTTCGATGCCCAAGAGGCGGAAAGCTACAAGCTCCTTCTAAATTATGAAGATCCCTTCCTCCAAGGAGCTAGAAAGAAGCGAAACTCAAATTTCTCCGCTTCATATGCCCGAGCTGGTCAAAAGATTGGTAACATCAGCCGGATCAGGACACAAAGGAAAAGGCCTGATTTGCAGTATCAGGGCAGCATTGCCAAGGGGCAAGGAAGCAAGCAGACGGCCATCGTTCACTTAGGGGAAGAGAACCTTTTTTTGGTAGTAGGAGATTCCATACTTAGGGGTAGGGTGGAGAGAATTACTCCTTTTGCACTGAAAATCAGGACCGTGGATACTATGTGGGTTTACAAAAGACAAGGGTTTTGATGGATGGGATGAGGAAATATGGGAGCTTCGATATTGAAGGTGCGGTGGAGAGATCCTTCGCTTTCGCTCTGGATGACATTCTGAGGGAGCAGGATAACTGCTTGAGGAGGCAGAATAGCACGCGGTGGAAGCAGGATGATATGTGGGGAAAAAGGGATGAATCAGGAAATGAGCAAGATGGTTTTTTTCGGAAGAAAGGTAATCTATGGTCTAACCAACTGCATGGATCATCCATGATGTACACCCTGATGATCCTGCTGATTGTGGGGAGTATGTTAGGAATGCTGGTTATGGTTAATGGCTTGCAAGGCCACTATGAATCACAAGTCATGGATCAAGTTTGGGCGAGGCATAACCTGGAATCCGGCATCAATCGCTATTTAAGTCAGGATTTCCAAGCGGGGCAAGAAATATATTTGCCTCTTTTTAAAGAGCAGGGACCAGATTCCATCCACCTGAAAACAGAATCCTGGGGGATGTTTGGCCTGATACTCGCTGAGGGCATTTATGGTAAGACCAAAGAATCCCAGCCTTGCCTCGTCGGTCAACAACTTTTCTCTCAGGATGTTTACTCCTTATGGCTTGAGGATCTGGACAATCCCCTAAACCTGGCAGGAAATATTGAGCTGGAAGGCAAATTATACCTCCCAAAAGCTGGGCTCAAACCTGCTTTTCTTAATGGGAAGGCCTATCAAGGCAAAACTGCATGGCCGGGTATTCATGAAAGCAGATCCATTCGGCCTCAGTTTAATTGGCAAAAATGGAATGAAATTCGAGGACAACTCCTGGAAATCAGAACATGGCAATTGGAAGAGGGGGGATACAAAATTTCCTCACTGAATATCAAACAAGACTGGACAAAGGAAAAACATTTGATTCAATCGGCTGCCAGTATCTTGTTAGATGATATTCGGCTTGAAGGCAAATGCCTCATCCAGGCAAACGAAGTTATTCTGGGACCCAATGCACATTTGAAAAACAGCCTCATCTTCACCCGAAAACTCAAAATTCTGGAAGGATTTCAGGGATCTTTCCAGGCTTTTGTGCTGGAAGACATAGAGCTGGAAAATAGCGTCCAACTGAATTATCCTTCGGTCTTGGCGCTATTGCCCGATTCCAACAAGGCTTGCCGCTTCGATATCGGGGAAAATTTCACAATCGAAGGTCAACTCATCCTGAGTAGAGATGTATTCAGAAGCCTCGATCAAAGAGAAGATTACTTCCAAATTGGACAGGGATCTCATATTTGGGGAAGTATTTTTTCTTCTCAAAGCCTTGATTTCAAAGGAAATATGCATGGAAGTCTTGTTGCGCAACAGTTGGTTCACCTACAGGAAGGGCGAATCTATCGCAATTTCCTTGTAGATGCTTCCATCAATATAAATGAGCTATCCAGGGATTTTGTTGGGATTCTCTCCCAAGCCAATACCTCTAATCAAATCGCAACATGGCTGAAAAAGGAAGAAAATTAGTCGGAAGCAGCCTCATCGAGGTATTGATCAGCCTGGCAATCCTGGGGATTCTTTTTGCCATGGGCACCAACCTGATTCTGGGCTTGACCAATATCGGTTCCCCTCCCGAACAATTCGGGACGGAAGTCCTGATTAGGAATTTTCTGGAAGAACCCATCGGAGCGTATTTTCAAATGCAGGAAGAAAGGGAGTTGGGAGGGAGAAAGCTCATTCGAAAAATCAGATGGGAAGACGAAAAGCAAGCCCTGGCAGAAATTGAAGTTGTAGCCTTCTACCTGGATAAGGAAGTTGGTCGGAGAAAAATCCTCAAATACCTCAAAACAGAATGAAACTCAAAGGCTTCACATTGATCGAATTGCTTATTACCCTCTCATTGTTAGGGGTGATCATCGTATTGGGAAATTTTGTTTTCCAGAGCCTAGGACAATATCAGAATTCTTACCTGAAAAAGGTTGATGACACCTATGGCAAACTGGTCATGTATGAGGTCATAGAAAATGACGCCGAGCAAGCACATTCATTCGAAATTCCTGAGGAGAGTCTTTTGAGGTTTTATTCTAAGGAAAAGGACATCATTTCATCCTATCAAAGTCATGAATACGGCATCATTCGTTTCCATAAAAATCAACTTGATAGCCTAAGGGTTTCACCTGTCATTTTTCAACCCATCAATAGCTTTCAATTTCAACTCATAGACAGCAGCCAAGATGTCTTTTTTTTCTCACTCAAAAAAAAAGCAAGAATCAAGCGTAAGAATTTAAGCATCCAAAGCCATGAAAATTGAGTCATATTCCAACCCCTATGCGAGCAACATAACTGCCTCCACCAGACAGAAATCTGAGAAGGAAAGTATATGGGAAAAAGACATCCAATTGGGTCCACCCTGGAGCATGAAAGACAAGCAACAGTTCTTCTATCTCCTGGGAACATTGATTCAATCTGGTCTTGGAATATTGGATGCACTTATCGTTTTGAAGGATCAGTTTAATAAGAAACGAATCCAGGGCAAAATCGCTGAAATTCAGCATGGGCTCGAAGCAGGCCTGTCCCTATCCAACATACTGGAATCCATGCCCGCTTACTTCAACAGTTTTGATGTACAGAGCCTTCGAATGGGGGAAAAAACTGGAAGATTGGCAGAAATGCTGGATGAACTAGGCCAGTTTTACCAAAAACGCTTGGAGCTTAAAAGAAAATTAACTCAAGCCCTCTCCTACCCTGTCTCTGTTATTTTCGTTGCAGGCTTGGTTTTGGCATTTATGTTGAACTTTGTGGTTCCCATGTTTCAGGATATTTTCAAACGTTTTGATGCAGATTTACCTCCTGTTACCAATGGGATTTTGGCACTTTCGACTTTTTTGCAACAAAATGGGGGCATCATTCTCCTGTGTATCGCATTCATAGTAGGAACGGTGCTGTTGGTCAGGAAAAAAGAAATCTTTCGGAGGGGATCTGCATGGCTATTGATGAAAATTCCATTTTTCGGCCCTATGATCCTGAAACTGCATCTCGCTCGAATGGCCTATTCGTTGGGTTTGTTATTGACCGCCAAAGTAAACCTGGATCAAGCCCTTGAAATCACCTCTAAGTTGATAAGTTTTTATCCCATCCAAGTGGCACTTGTAAAAGTAAAGGAAGAGGTAATCCAGGGGGTTTCATTCTTTCAAGCCCTCCACAACCAAGGGTTATTCCCTTCCTATATTCTACAAATGGTGAAGGTAGGAGAAAAGACCGCCAAACTGGATGAGTTGTTAGCAAGAACGGCCAATCAATTGGAGGCAGAGAGCCAAAGTACCATCGGTCAATTGACTCAGTTTCTGGAACCTGTTCTTATCATCGTTTTGGGTGGAATGGTCGCCGTTATATTGGTCGCTATGTACCTACCGATGTTTGAACTTGGAAATGCTGTTTTGAAGTGATTTAGCCTTCGTATTATTCGAATAAAACAACAATACTCAATTTTAGTTCTATGATATTAATTATGAGCATTTTATGTGCCTAATTTTATCCATTTTTTAGAAAGAATAATTTCAAAATAGCTCGTTTTTTTTTTACATTTGTTTTATAAAATAGAATCAACCATGAAAGCCGAGCACAAACGACTTAAGGGCATGACCCTTACCGAGCTTCTTGTTGTCCTAGCTATTCTGGGCGTCTTACTTTTGTTGGCCTTTCCGGTCCTCAAACCACTCTTCAGTGTAACACATTCGCTGGAAGCTCAAACCAACCTCAAGCATTTAGCGACTCTTCAGGAAACTCATTTTTTACGTACCACCAAGTACTCTGAACAATTCTCCTCTTTAGGTTTTGAACAGGCCAAACTCATCAGCCAGGAAAATGGAACCGCGCATTATCAAATTGATATTGTTACAATTTCAGGAGATAATTTTTTGGCAAGAGCTACTTCTGTCACAGACTTTGATGGGGACGGAATATTCAATGTTTGGGAAATTGATAAAAACAAAATTCCCAAGGAGATAACGCCGGATTAATTGTTCTAAAAAAAGATGAAATATTTTCTTTATATGCTTGGAATTCTGTGCTTTATCGGAATTCTCATGGAGGACTTTCGTAGCAGAAAAATCCATATTGGATGGTTTATAGGGACGGTTATCTTCGGAATTTCAGGAATTCTTCTTAAAAAAGAGGGATGGATACTTGATGATCTAACAAAAAATATTGTCTTCGTATCTATCCTCCTGGCCAGCACCTACACCATCTTCAAAATACGAAAAAGGGGAAAATTTATCGATCGATTTATGGGTTTGGGTGATGTAGTTATGTTGTATTGCCTGAGTCTTTGGTTAGATCCCATGGGGCTTTATATCCTGTTTATTGGGTCAACCTGTATAACTGTTTTTGCTGTTGGACTCCTGGCATTTTTCAAAAAGATTGAGCCTGAAAACTACCCGATTCCCCTTGCAGGAATTTGGTCGATTTGCTTCATTTTGATGCTTGGGAAAGAACTACTTATACCTGAAATTTTTAAAGGAGGAATGTTATGGTAAGTCGGACAATTGACCAAAAACTACTAGGAATTATCAGTTCTGAGCAGGCACATTCCTTCAGGATAATCCCACTAGAAAAAAAAGAAGGTTTCTTACATTTTTTATCCACAGAAAAAACAGAAGAAAAAAAGAACTTGATACAAATACTGCTTGGGAAAAACATTGTTTTAAACCCGATTCCAGAGGAAGAAATACAGCCATTATTGTATCAACATTATCAATCAGAAACCCTCAAAAATCGGGAAAAAGAACAGGCTGAAGGCTCCGATGTCGTTCGATTTGTCAACAAGATGTTCCAGACATCTATAGACATGGGTGCCAGCGATATTCATGTAGAGCGCTATGAAAAACAGGCAAGGATTAGATTCAGATGGGAGGGGCAATTGGTAGAACGGTATGAAGTCAATCTGGAGGAATATGATGCCATTGTCAGCCGCATAAAAATCATGGCAGAGCTGGATATCGCGGAGAGGCGCTTGCCTCAAGATGGCAGAATTCACTTTCAGCAACAAGGCCAAGACATTGACGTCCGGGTATCGAGTATACCGGGTAAGTTCGGAGAAAAAATAGTTCTGAGGTTGCTGACCCGCTCTTCTGACCAACTGGATATCCAAAAACTGGGTTTCTCTGTGGCAGAAATGAATGAATACGAACAAGCCATTACAAAACCCAATGGCATTATCCTAATCACAGGCCCTACAGGAAGTGGAAAAACTACCACACTTTACGCGACTCTGAGTCAGTTGAACAAGCCAGGAAAGAACATAACCACCATAGAAGATCCCATTGAATATAACCTAAGCGGGATCAATCAGGTGCAATTGAAAGAAGAAATCGGCTTGAGCTTTGACAGGGCATTGAGGGCATTTCTAAGGCAGGACCCGGACATCATGATGGTCGGTGAGATCAGGGATACACCAACTGCCCAGATTGCAGTTCGGGCAGCCCTTACAGGGCACCTGGTATTCTCCACGCTCCACACCAATAATTCATGGGATGCCCTATCTCGACTTACAGACATGGGAGTCGAACCTTACCTGTTGGCCGCTGCACTTCGCCTAATATTGGCACAGAGACTTGTAAGGGTATTGTGCAAGAACTGCAAAAGAAAGGTAAAAACTGCCTTCCATGAAGGCTTTCAAAATGAATTTGACATTCAGGAACATTTTCTTCCGGAGGGCTGCCCCACATGTTATTTCACTGGATACCGAGGGAGGAGAGCCGTTTTTGAGGTCCTACCGATTGGGAAAGATATTCAACAGGCAGTCAAGTCCCTGAATTTTTCTGAAGCGAAGAGCATGACTAAGCAGCTTCCTTCTCTGAATGAAAACCTGGCCAATCTGGTTAGGCATGGAGAAACATCAATTGAAGAGGCGGTCTTACATTATCAATGAAATAGAAATGAAAAAGCTGATTTTCATATTGCTGGTTTTTGTCTGGGGTAATGTCCTCCAGGCGCAGTCTCTGGATATCAAAACAAAAGCAAATTACCACAGTCCTGGGCAGTTGTCTGAAAAGTTTGAGTACTATTATGATTTCTGGCAAGAGAGGGAAGTCATGCATGGCAGGTTCGAGTCATGGAACTCTCAGGGGCAGTTGATAGAAAGCATGGTCTATGCTGAAGGAAAAAAAGATGGCCTTGAGATTCGCTATCACCCCAGGGGATACATCTCCCATAAAATCAGATGGAGAAAAGGTGAAATCCATGGATCATATCAGGAATTTTATCCCAATAAACAACTAAAAATCATACTCCTTTATGAATCAGGCATAAAGGAAGGGATGTTCCAGGAATTCTACCAAACCGGAATGCTGAAATCAAGGGGAGCCTATAAAAACGGTTTTCTGCATGGTCCCTGGCTGCTCTATGACCAAAGAGGTGTCATGAAGAAGAGCAAAAGTTACATCATGGGTAAAAAAGAGAAGGAGAAGAAAATTAAAAGATCATGAAAACAAAAATTATTGGCATTATACTGAGTACTCTCCTGATAGGTGGGCTTCCAAAGTTAAGCCTCTCCCAGGATATGGATCGTTTGTCGATATTGGCGGCAGAACTTGATACCCTTGCCCTGGAAATCCCAGCATTGAATGAAGAAACAAATATTTCCTTCTCTAATGTCCCCTTGGCAGCTTATATCAGGGCTATTGGTCTTGAACATCAAATCAACCTATATATAGGTGATACGCCGGGACTCTTGATCACCTCGAACCTATCTCAGGAAGCAGTAAAAAATGTGTTCCTCTTTGTATGCAAAAATTTCAACTATACCATTGAGGTGGTAGGCACCATCATTGAATTCAAGCCCTATGATCCCAATGCTGAACCCAAGGCAACACCTCCTTACAATCCCAAGGTCAGCTTCGAAAAAGGAATGTTGTCTGTGGACCTCAAAAATGACAGCCTCTACCATGTAGTGAAATTAG
Organism: Bacteroidia bacterium; assembly: GCA_022760475.1. Taxonomy (GTDB): domain Bacteria; phylum Bacteroidota; class Bacteroidia; order J057; family J057; genus JALEFZ01. The sequence goes on from JALEFZ010000034.1 coordinate 28,005, forward strand.
TTTCCAGCCTAAGTGGTAAAAAAATCCTTCTGCCTGCAGGGCTGGAAGGCTATATAACTGCTTTCCTTCCTCCTACCCCCCTGGATACCGCCCTTGAAGCAATTTTTAGGACCAATGGTTATTTGATTCGAAATAGAAACAAGGGATACAGTGTCATTGAACCAATAGGAGGCTTTAAAGAAGAAGGCACATTAGGTAAAAGCAAAAATCCCTTGGGCAATAACTTCTTTATAGAGCTTTTCACGGATGGTGAAGAAGATTTCATCAACATAGAAGCCAAGGATGCAGATTTGGCATTGATCATGGATGTCCTTTTCGAACGATTGGGTACAAGCTACCTCGTCTATGATCCTTTGGATGGACAGGTCACCGCCCATGCTGATTTGACCACACTCGACGACTGGCTGAAAATTGCCCTTCAAGGAACTCCCTATGCCTACAAAAAAGATGATGGCATCTATTTGATTGGTAAAGCAGAGCACTCATGGCTACAAACCATGGAAATGGTCAAACTGAGGCACAGGCCTACTGGTCAGGCATTGGAACTAATTCCAGGTATCTCAAATATCAAAAGCAGTTCTACCCCTAGCAGGGAGCTTTCCTCCACAAGAGCCAGGGTAAACAACAATGCCATTAACAATGGCAGAAACAACAACCTGAATGGAAATTTTGGGAATAACTCCCTGAATAGCCTCCCCGGTCTCAATGGCAATCAACCCATGCTATCTCAGAGTACCCCTCCTTCCATTACCAAGGCAAAAATTGGTGAGGTAGACCTGGTAGATTATTCAGAAATGAATCGAATCATCCTTAAAGGCCCTGCTGATCAGGTTCGGGAAATCAAGGAATTTCTACTTGAGATTGATAGGCCCATCCCAATGATTGAAATTGAGATGATGGTAGTAGAAATCAACCAAGATCGCTTTTTGAGTACCAGTCTGAAGGCAGGACTTCGGCAAGCCGGTGATTCGACAGCAAATATCGTCAACATATTGCCGGGCCTTGACTATACCCTTAATGGAGAAGATATCAATCAACTCCTCGGGAATGTTCCTGCCTTGGCACCACTTGGTGTATTGAGTCAGAACTTTTATGTAAACCTGCAAGCTCAAGAGAGCCGTGGTAACTTGAAAATCCAAATGAAACCCGTCCTTTCCATGCTAAACGGACGCGAAGCAAGTTTGACAATTGGACAAACCCAATATTTCTTACTGGAAACAACCACAGCCAATACTGGTGCGGTCAACAACTTCCAGCAATTCACCCAGCGATTCGAAAGCATAAATGCCAATGTGACTTTGACAGTAAAACCTTTTGTTTCTGAAGATGGAATGGTTACCCTGGATGTCCTGCCTGACTTTACCACTCCCGTAGGGAGTTTTGACCCTGACGTTCCTCCAACCATTGCTACAAGGCGATTTGTGTCCACCATAAGGGTTAAGGACGGCGAAACAGTGGTTCTGGGTGGACTCACAGAAAATTCTGTAGGAGAGAATACTCAAGGACTACCCTGGCTTTCGAGGGTACCGGTTCTCAAGTGGATCTTCGGAAATGTTCAGAAAACCAGAAACAGGTCTTCCTTACTTATCTATATCACCCCAAAAGTTACTTATTATTGATGAACATTCTATCTAAATATGGCATCAATGGAGCTAAACTTTGGCTAGGAATTGAATGGAGACATGATGGCCCTTTCCCTACCATGATCCTTCAGAGCCGCAAAGGTGAGGTACGAATTGTCGAACGGGAAATTCTACAATCCAAGGAAGAGCTTTACACATTTGTCAGGAAGTATCCTGCTATTCCTGTCCTGATCTACCTTCCTGAAGCTTTGGGTATAGAAAAATGTATCCCTCTCCAAACCGAACGAGTGGTCAGTACGGCAATGGGTGTGCAGGTAGACCATAGTTCTGATTATATATGGCAATCCATACCTACCCATGATGGATTTCAATGGGTCAAAATTTTGCGAAAGGAAGAGCTTGAAGAGTTATTGGAAGAATGGGGCAAACTCAATGAAAGGATCATTGGACTTTCTTTTTCGAAGGCGAGTATGTGTTTTCTGATTCCTGGATTAATGGACTACCAAAAGGATCAGCATTATGAACTGGAAAAAGAATTCTATTGGCAGGAGCAGCTCATTTCCACCCCTACTCAACATACACGTTCGATCAGTATAGGAGACCTTGCCTACTCATTTAATTTGGATAAAATTTACATACCTCTATACGGAGCCATGTTTCATAATTTCTTGGCTGTGGGAAGGGATATTCATCAATTTCCAGCTTTGGAAGAGAGGAGGAAAAACTTCAGTATAAACTCTAAGTGGCTAAAATCACTGGCCATAGCCTTCGGTCTGTTGGTTGTATTGGCTTTGGCAGCACGTCTGGAGCAAGATTTATTTAGAATCAGAGCAGAAAGTGGAAATCAGGTGCTGGCATCCAGCGCATTTTTACTCCAAAGCATGGACAAAAACCAACAGGAAATTGAAGCAAAATCGTCTTTTTTTCAACAAAAGAGCCTCCAGTTAAGCAAGTCTTCTTTATACCTCGATAGATTGGCAAGCCTTAGACCGGAAGGGCTGAACTTCTCTACACTGGTCTTCCATGCTTCAGAGGAAAGGCTCAAGAAAATGTCAGATGACTTGATCATAGCAGATAGTGATATTGTCTTGCAGGGAAATGCGATACAAGTTGACCTGATCAGAAAATTAGTCTTTGAACTAGAGAGGCAAGATTGGGTAGAAAAGGCAGTTCTTTGGAAATCTGCCTATGATTTTAGAGAAAGACAGCAATCGTTTATCTTAAGCATTAAGATCAATGGGTAGAACCTACCGCAACATACTACTACTTTCTACTGCCATTTGGGCGATTTTCCTGATAGCTTTACTCAAGTATTCTTCAGGTCTAATGAAAGATTACAAACAAGATCAAGTCCTCACAAAAAAGTTAGAGCGACTCGATCAAGCCGATCAAATCCTGAGTCGTCAACATATTGAAATTGAGAAAATTAAAAACTTGGAAAGTAAGTTTAGGTCAAGAAAGTTATCCGTCAATAAGGCCTCTTCTTTCCTTGCCTATGTTGACTCATTATCCCAATCACATTCCTTAAATATTCTGGATTTGCCTCATGAAAATAAGCTAAGTGTCCAGACCTATGACATTTATGAAAGCAGAATTATCCTGGAGGGAGACTACAAATCCATGGTCGAATTTATCCATCAGATGGAAGTGATCGACAAAGTCGCGGTTTTAACAGATTTTGAAATCAAGAAAGAAAAGGTCAGGGTCAAAGGGAAGGCCAGAAGCCTCATTATGGCAGAGTTAGGCCTTCAAAGATTGGTATTTAACCATTAAAAAATCCCCAAGCTTCTGGCTGAAGACTTGGGGACAGTTTTATAAAAAAATTCCTTTTTACTGATTCTTGTTCAACTGTCTATCAGCATATGAAAAGACTTTTTGAAGGAGGTCAGTTTTTCTTGCGGAAATATTGTCCCTGATTTTCTTTTCTTCAATTTCTACTTTGGAGAAAAGTCCTATTAGGGCTTTATCGGTCGCATACTGAACTATATCCGTTTCCACTTTCTTGACAAAAGGGATAGAATTATATTTTGTTGTTATTTCTGTCCAGATTTCAGTTGCTTTTACCTCATCCAGGCTTTTTTTGATAAGAGGGGAGAATGTGGAGCTCAATTCACTGCTTGTTTTCGTTCTGAAATAATCGGTAGCTGCACTTTGGTTACCAAGCAGAATATTTTTGGCATCATCGAAGGTCATATCTTTGATGGCATTCTTGAAAATTGGCAAGGCCATGGCCGCTCCTTTTTCTGCTCCCTTGTTAAGCCTTGATTCAAACTCATCGACCAAGCCTCCCAGCCCTATATCGCGTAATTTATTGGCTACTTTTTGAGCATCCTCAGGAAAGGGAATCTTTACGGTGGCGTCATTGAGGTATCCTCCCTCAGCACTCAGGGTATTAACGGCAAAGCCAGTTCCCTGTACCAGGGCTTCTTTCAAGCCGCCAGACATCTCTGTCAAAGTCGGATCTACGGTTCCTGTTGGTGCCCCTTCCTCTAAAATGGCAAGGATTGTCTCACAGCCACTCAGGCTGAAAAGCAGAAAAGGAAGTATTAGAAATAATGTTAGCTTTCTCATAGCTGGTATTCTTGTTGAGTTTGAAATCAAAATCGGATCTTTTAATTTAAACTGCAACAATCTGATGAGGTCACTTGGCCTCATTCAGAAAAAACAGACCTGAATACCTCCTCCAGTTTGGAAACTCCCTTGACAGCTATGTCTTTAAAGTTTTTTCCAAGACCAGATACCTGATTACTCGATACGAATATTTGCTTAAAGCCCAGTTTTTCTGCCTCCGCAATTCTGGGTTCCAGTCGATTAACAGCCCTGATTTCTCCAGAAAGGCCTACTTCGGCGGCAAAGGCAGTACGCGGGGGCACATTCAAGTCGTGTAAGGAAGAAATGATCGCACATACCAAGGCCAAATCCACAGCGGGATCTTCTACCTTCAAGCCTCCGGTTATGTTGATAAAGACATCGTGCTTGGAAAGATTGAAACCGCATCTTTTTTCAAGTACTGCCAGGAGCATATTCAAGCGCCTTAGGTCAAAGCCTGTGGCCGAGCGTTGGGGATTGCCGTAGGCCATGGAAGATACCAAAGCCTGGGTTTCAATCAGCAAGGGCCTCATGCCCTCCATGGTAGTGGCAATAGAAATACCGCTGAATGACTCCGTACCTGAAGACAGGAAAATCTCAGAAGGATTGCTGACTTCCCTTAGGCCGTTGCCCATCATTTCGTAAATCCCAATCTCCATGGTACTGCCAAATCTGTTTTTGGCAGTCCTCACCAATCGGTAACTATTGTGTCTATCTCCCTCAAAGGTCAACACTGTATCCACCATGTGCTCCAACACCTTGGGACCAGCAATGCTCCCTTCTTTGGTGATATGGCCAATTAGAAAAACTGGAAGCGGAGTTTCCTTTGCGAGCCTTACCAGTCTTGCAGCACATTCCCTTACCTGTGAAACAGAACCAGGGGCACTGTCCAATAAATCAGAAAATATGGTCTGAATGGAATCCACAATCAAAATATCAGGTTCAATTTCCTGCACACTTTGTATGATTTGACTGAGATTTACTTCGGCGGCTATAAATAATTTTGGATTGTCATGGGGTATCCGGTCAGCCCTCATCTTGATCTGTGCCGCGGATTCTTCACCGGAGACGTATAGGATCTTCTTATCCGCGAACTGTAAGGCCAACTGCAAAAGGAGGGTAGACTTCCCAATCCCGGGTTCTCCCCCCAGCAGGATTGCAGCTCCGGGTACGAGGCCATTGCCAAGGACCCTGTTGAGCTCAAGATCCGGGATATGCCAACGGTCCTCATGCGTAACCTCAATCTCTGTCAGTTTCAATGGCTTAGATTTTTTTCCAGCAATTAGCACTGGCCCGGATTTGACCTCTTTGGGATTTACCAGCTCCTCCACCAGGGTTCCCCATTCACCACAACCATTACACTTTCCCTGCCATTTGATATGTGAAGTTCCACAGTTTTGACAGATGAATACACTTTTTTTACTCAATTTGGCCATGGTTTAAAAAATTGATCTCCTAGCAAAAAACGTCAGGAAACTGGTATTTAAGGACAAAGAATTATTCTAAGAAAAAAAACAATCCCAAATTACTAAAAAAATTAACATTCATATAAACATAACTAATAAAAATAGACAATATTTTTTTGTAGATTGAGAAAAATCAGCAAATAAAAATCAGCCTCAAGCTCGCCAATTACAGTTTTCGTATTATATTTGCATTGAATTTGGGGTGATTGTCACTACTTTGTCGAAACGCATAGCAGGATATTACTTGGTGAGAATTGCTAAGTCATGTCCTGGAAGTCATTTAGCTTAAGGATGGTTCACAATTATCCTGACATTTGACTACAAAAGACACTTTCCTGCTTTATTGGTAAAATGTAATTGGGTACATTATGCGTTATTGTCCCCACCAAAAAGAAAATCAGGTAAGTCCTTATTCTGCTACTAACTTAAGATCATAAATTTTTACGGGGGCATTGTCTCAGGAAAGAACCAAATTCAGTCAAAACGAGGCTTTTCTATTTGGGTTGGAATCTAGGAAGGTTTTGATTGGGGCAATAAAAAGATACAAACAAACAATGAATATTAACGCTTTCCACTATCGCTTACTTACAAGCCTGTTTCAAGGAAGCAAGAGTCTGAATTTCCCTACTTTACTAAGGGAAATCATCAGAAAAAAAGACATTGAGGAAGTACATAAACTGGATGACTTTTTCCTCAATGAACTTCAACAAGCTTCTTTCGAAACACAGGCTTCGGTTGATTACTTCCTGTTTATCACCAAGGAGTCTTTGCTTACTTCATTTTATCGAAGAGACTTTACGGCATTTGAGGCGCAACTAGAGGTTATCCTTCACAGGATGGTAGCCCTAAAAGCAGTGGCTTATGCGCCTGGCAACATCAACTCATGGGAGGAATTTTTTGCATTGCTCAAGGCTGCCTTGTTGCGATTGATCCGCCACGATGCCATTGAGACCTATGAAAGCCATATTTCAGACATAGACTGGAGCCTTTTCGATAAGTCTTTCATTGCTCAGGTTTCCAATATCATTGGATTTACCTATCTGCATGAAGACAATCAGGAGCAAAAGCAAAAAGCAAGGATATGGTTGATGAAAGCCCTTGGAGAATTTGAAAATGATGAAAAACTCAATGCATCACTTTCAATGGCACTTTATTTTATCAATGAACATGCGTCAAACTCTGTTGAGAGTATCCAACAAGTCATTGAGCAAATTAAGTCTCACAAGGAAAACCTAGGCAATAAAGAGCTTGAATATCTTTTTGAAGGAGCCATTCTCGAACTACGGGCTCAAGTCCTAAGGATAAAGACAGGACTTTTATATGCCGAAGAGGATTATGAAAAAGCCCAAACGGAATTAAGAGAGTTGGAGTCTGCCCATTCGGCGCTAGATAAGCTTCCCTCATTTGCAAACAATCAAATATCGAGGGCTTTGGCACATGTAAATGCCAATCTTTCGAATCTTGTCTCGGATGAGCTGGAGAAAGCAAGCCACATGAAGGCCGCTAACCAGCGCATGGAGTCTGCCATAGAAAACCTGAAAGGTCATGACGATGAAGCGAATCTATTTCATTACCGACTTGAGAAGGCTGCGATTGCGATTCATAATCAATCTCCACAGACGGAGAAGGAAATGAAAGAGCTTGTCCAGTTTTTTAAGAAGAGGCAAGACCATCCCTACTACCTTCTGGCTAACGAAATTTATATTGGCCTACATCAAAACAATGGTTCCACCAAAAAGAGTTATGACCTGATTCAGGAAATATTCAAACTCGGCCTGAAGAAAATTGAATATGGTGGATTTTACCTTCAAAACGAAGGCTTGAAACTGGCCAACCATGTATTTCTTTTCGAAAAAGAGCAGCCGGGCGTATCCTGGATGGTTGAGATTCTGGATGATTTTTTTGCAAAAATCCTTCAAACCAACCAAAGTTTGGATGAAAACCTTGAAATTGTCAAGCAATCTCTTGCGGAAGATTTCCGGGCTGCATGCGTAGATTTTGAGCCCATTTCTCACTTCAATATCAAGGTGTTTTTCCAGTATCAGTTGTTACAAATTCAGCTTCTGAAACTTGGGTCAAAAATAGTAAAGGACGATGCTTCACTTGCCATTGCAGAAAGGTTGTTAAATGGCCTTGCAAGTAAGAACAATCCCATGAACTTCATCAGCGCTACCTGGGAAGAGTTTAAGGATGTTCCAAACGAAGTCCGAAATAAAACCTTGAATAAATGTATTGACATCACCAAAGGCGACCTGCCTGCTGCTGCCAATCACCTTGATTTCTCCTATAGAAATCTTCGCAGCTACATTACTTTCAAAGAAGTAAACAGGCTTGGATTCTTCCTTGATCGCCAGGAAACGAACAATCGCCAGTTGGAACTGGGTATTCGATACATGTTTTATGACCTCTATAAGCAAGGGACCATTTTTGAAGTTGTCTTTGACATGCCAAAATTCCTTGTCCAGCACTCCAATGATGGATTCTACTCCCAGGATCTGGAAGAAGAGCTTAGCATTAAAGGAACCACCGCCAAGAAGTACATCAAGATTATGATCGAAAATGGCATCATTAAACAGGATAAAACCACAGGAAGAAGGCATTATTACAAATTGATCAGGGAAAACGTCATGAACAGATTGGGCAAGGATCAAAATACCCTTATCCAGTCTGCTCAATAGGAAGCAGACATTGTTTTTATCCATTGTGTAAAGAAATATTTTCATTCTTTTCTGTTGGCTATTATTTTAGCCTCTAGATCAAATTTGAAAACCGAGGACAAGCTTCTGCTTGAAAACATCATAGACATATGGCTGGACATAGTAAATGGGCGAACATAAAGCATAGAAAGGGCGCCCAAGATGCCAAAAGGGCAAAATTATTCACCAAGCTCATCAAGGAGGTGGCTGTTGCCACCAAAGAGGGAGGCCCCGATCCTGCTGCAAACCCAAGGCTTAGGATGGCAATCAAAAATGCCAGAAAAGCCTCCGTACCTAAGGATCGAATTGATGGAGCAATCAGCAAGGGTTCAGGAGCTGATGGTACTTCTTATGATGAGGTGAGCTTCGAAGGCTATGCCAACCATGGCATTGCTGTATTTGTAGAGGCTCTTACGGATAACAACAACCGCACAGTTGCCAATGTCAGGTCATACTTCAACAAGTACGGTGCTTCCATGGGTAAATCAGGATCTGTGGATTACCTTTTTTCCAGAAAAGGAGTATTTGTATTTCCTGCCGAAGGTCATGATGAGGACGAGCTCACCCTGGAGCTTCTGGATGGAGGCCTGGAAGATATAGAGATGAATGACGGAAACTATATCGCCTATTGTGCATTCGAAGACTATGGTGCTTTAAACGCCAAGCTGGAGGAAATGAACATTGATGCCGAATCATCTTTGGATAGAATCCCTTCTACATCAATCGCATTGGATGTAGAACAAGCCAAATCAGTCCTTAAACTCATCGACGTTATTGAAGATGACGACGATGTGCAACAGGTATTTCACAACCTGGATATGACTGATGAGCTTGCAGAAGCTCTTGCTGAGGGATAAGGATAAAATATCACTTTTATATTATGATGCTCTCCTTTAGGGGAGCATTTTTTGCATATGCCCTTGCGGCTTGGTCTGCCCTTCGTATTGGCTCAAGGTTTCGGTAGTTTCCAACCCAAGACAAAGCCATTTTCCTAGCGGTTTGCTGATCTACCTGATATCCAGCGGATACAAAGAGTGGCTTGATCCCTTCCTGACTACGGACTACATGGCCAACCAACGTACCATTGAGTATGACCCGATCAACGCTTCCTCTGGCCTTCTCCAGCTTGTACTCCTGTTTCAACAGGGGCTCTTTCGCCACTCCAATAGATGGAAAACCTGACTTGATCCCTACCCAACTTGCTACGCCCATCATTCTGGGGTGAGCCATTCCATGCCCATCTATCAACAATAATGCAGGCTTATGATTAGAAGCAAGAATTGTTTTTCCAAGCGCATGGAGAATAACAGGACCTTCTCGAAAGGCAAAATATCCAGGCAAATAAGGTACCTCACAATGTTCCTTACAAACGTAAACCGCAATAGGTTCTCCCGATATATATTGCAGGTCAATTCCCACATGAGCTGTGTCTTCCACATATTGAACATCGAAGGTAAACAATACCTGCTCTGGCTGAAATTGAGCAACGGGTTCGGAAGTCAATGCTTCCATCATTTCTTCTTGTTCCTTTTTCGCGTTTTCCAGCCAGTTCATAGCAATTTTCTTTTATTCACTAAGTTAAATCATCATTATTTTAAAAGATAATCCTTATGTTTAGCCAATTACAAAGGAATATAAAAAGGATGAATCAACACGCATTTGACCTTCTACAGCAAAAAAACGAGGAAGCATTACTCGGAGGTGGACAGGACAGAATCGATAAGCAACACAAAAAGGGAAAACTCACAGCCAGAGAGCGAATTGAACTCCTGTTGGACGAGGGATCCTTTGAGGAAATCGGAAAATTCGTCACCCATCGATCTACCCAGTTTGGACTTGAGAATTATAAACCTTTGGGAGATGGGGTAGTAACCGGTTATGGGACCATTAACGGGAGGTTGGTATTTGTATTCAGTCAAGATTTTACCGTAATGGGAGGTTCTCTATCTGAAACATATGCTGAAAAGATCTGTAAGGTCATGGATTTGGCTATGGAAACAGGAGCACCTGTAATTGGATTGAACGACTCAGGTGGGGCAAGGATTCAGGAGGGTGTTGTGTCCCTGGCAGGTTATGCAGATATTTTCTACCGTAATACCATTGCTTCAGGAGTGATCCCACAGATTTCTGCCATAATGGGTCCCTGCGCAGGTGGTGCAGTATATTCTCCTGCCATTACAGACTTCACCCTGATGGTGGAAGGGACATCCTATATGTTTGTAACAGGTCCCAACGTAGTAAAAACGGTTACCCATGAAGAGGTCAGTTCCGAGGAACTTGGAGGTGCAAATACCCATGCTACCAAATCCGGGGTTACCCATTTTGCCTGTGCCAATGAGATTGAATGCCTGGAAAACATCAAGCAGATGTTGAGCTATATGCCTCAAAATTGTGAGGAAGATCCCATCCGAATTGAGTCCAGTCAGGGAACAGAAGAAGCAATCAAAGCCCTAAATAGCATTGTACCCGACAATCCAAACCAGCCTTACGATATCAAGGAGGTCATTGAGCTGGTAGTGGACAAAGAATCTTTCCTTGAAGTCCATAAAGATTATGCTGAGAATATCGTAGTAGGTTTTGCTCGGATAGATGGCAGAAGCGTTGGAATCGTAGCTAATCAACCCGCCGTCATGGCCGGTGTACTTGATATTGACGCCTCGAAAAAAGGAGCCAGGTTCGTAAGGTTCTGCGATTCCTTTAACATCCCACTTTTGGTATTTGAAGATGTCCCTGGCTTCCTTCCTGGGACTGATCAGGAGTGGAATGGAATCATTACCAATGGCGCAAAGCTGCTATTTGCATTCTGTGAGGCAACAGTTCCAAGAATTACTGTGATTACCAGAAAGGCTTACGGAGGTGCGTATGATGTGATGAATTCCAAGCATATCGGTGCAGATATCAATTATGCATGGCCATCAGCAGAAATTGCAGTGATGGGTCCCAAGGGAGCTGCTGAAATCATCTTCAGAAAGGAAATTGCTGAGTCAGAGAACCCTGAGGCAAAGTTGAATGAAAAAGTGGATGAATACACCCAAAAATTCGCAAATCCCTATCTGGCCGCAGCCAGAGGCTTTGTAGACGAGGTCATTATCCCTGAAAATACCAGGAGCAAATTGGCCAAAGCCTTTTCCATGCTAGAAAATAAGGCCAAGGTACTCCCAAAGAAAAAACATGGAAATATTCCTCTTTAACGGCAATAACCCTAAGAATAAAGCCTGCCTTTCATGAGGCAGGCTTTATTTTCTCAGAAGATTCCAATAAAAAAAGCCCAGATAGTAAAAACCTATCCAGGCCTATAACCCAAAATTGAATCTTTATCTTAGCATAATCTTTTGGTGAAGATTCTCACCTTCCTCTGTCTCGACTTTTAGAAGGTAGGTACCTGCCCTAAAGTTAGAGATATCCATTTTCTGAGAACTATAAAGGCTCTCCTGTTTTAAAGTCCTTCCTTGAATGTCAAAAAGGGTAACTGTCGCTGGTCTTGAACTCTGCAGGTCAAGCTTGATGAAATCACTCGCTGGATTTGGATATACCGAAATCGGATTCCTGACTTCCTCCTCATTAGAAGTTGAAAAGTCCTGTCTGATAAACTGAAAGCCGGTACCATTAGCTGGGATATCCCGAAAGTTTATCAAAGAATCTGCGACTTCCACCGAGGGAATAGCAGAGAAACCACCAAACCAAACTCCCTGAGTTTCGATCTGGTCCTTGGCAAAGTTAAATTCTGGAATCAAACCCAGAGAAGGACCAGTTTTTCCATCAAAGTACTTGGAGGGATCCTTGATTTCGCTAGGACCCATAAGAAACTCGATGTTGGAGGTCTTCTCCAGAATCATCAACTGGAAATTCACAAAATCCGAAGAAACAAGGTCATCTTCGATGTCTGATTTAAAACCAACGTTTCTGAACTCGACAATGGTAATTCTGTTACCAGCTTGTCCGATGGTTTTAACCATGATGGGTGAGAGACCATCGATTTGACTGGCATTGCTGCCTTCAACCATGGCCCTGTCCATCAACTCTCCTCCAAACACAACCATGAGTGGTCCCTTGGAAGCTTTATTTCCTTTCAATCCCAATGCCTTCTTCTCCATGAATGATCCCAAGTAAAGGGAATCAGTCACATCATCGAAAAAGCGAAGATTGAATCCCACAGGAATCGCAAGCTCTGCGTGATCCCATGCAAGTCCATTACTCAAATCCTTTGCTGATGAAAGGGGTGAATAGGACTTCTGAACAAAATTAAATGAGTAAGAAAAACCCAATGCACTTTGTGCTAGATTTAAATCTCCCTGAACTGTTTGTGGGTCATGGTTTTTATAAGTTGAGCTACCTTGACCAAATACGCAGCAGGAAAATGACATCAGGAATAATAGTTGTACAAACTGTCTCATAGGCTTTGATCTAAAAAAAGACCGTAACTAGTTAAATATCTAAACAAGGATTTCACTTTACGTTTTTGATGAATAGATTTTTTAAATGTCTGAAAAACCCATCTCAAAATTCTATTTACTTCAGACAAATATTAAACCAATTCCCACATTTTTCTACAAAAACTAATGTAATATTACAATTAGTTCATCTTGGCACACTAATTGGTGGAACCGAATATTTTTTTTGTTTACGAATTTGGTTTATCAGGGTTAATTATTTAATTTAACGATCGTTCTATAAAATATTTCCCATATGCCTGCGAAAAAGACTAGTAAGGAGGAATTGACGGTAAAAGCCATGCAGCTTTTCAGGAAAAAAGGGTATTTCAATACCAGTATCAAGGACTTATCAGAGGCTTGTAACATACCTAAGTCGCATTTTTACTACTACTTCAAAGGAGGTAAAGTAGATTTAATGGTAGAGGTTTTGGAAGCAGTAAGGGGCTACTTTACTGAGCGGGTTTTCCCAATTGCTACCAATGTGGACTTGAGTAATGAAGAAAAATGGTCAAAAATTGCTGAAAAATTACAACGCATTTTCCTCTCCCAAAAAGGTGGTTGTATCATGGGCCTGACTACCCTTGAAATAAGCAATGCTCCAGAGAAGGATGTCTTTTTGCCTATCATTCAAAGCTACTTCTCTGAAATGATTAACTGCATAGAGGGAATATATACCGGACAGCCAAATTCCAGAGAACTAGCAACCAGAGCAGTACAGGATATACAGGGAGGGCTTATGTTGATGCAGCTATACGGGGACTCTTCTTATTTTCTTAGTGCACTAGAAAGATCGCACCCAAATAAACAAGGAATATGAGGTTATTTCCTACAGAAAAAAGAGAAGCATTACAGGCCAGTTTTGTAAGGGCCGTGATCAACCTTACTCCTGTCATAAGGAGCACGGGCGGTTGGGTCAAATTCTTATCGAAGGACTGGCAAGAAATGCATGTTAGCCTACCTCTTAGCCTTAAGACAAGGAACTATGTGGGGACTATCTTCGGCGGCTCCTTGTTTTCAGCCGGAGATCCATGGTACATGATCATGTTGTATCAAGTCCTTGGAAAAGGATACGTGATTTGGGACAAATCAGCCTCGATCCGTTTTGTGAGACCAGGAAAGGGAAAACTCAAAGGCAGATTCTTAATTTCTGAAAAAGAAATAACCGAAATCAAGGATGGAGTAGCGAAGCAGGGTGAGATGGAGAAGAGTTTTTTGTTGGAATGGATCAACAAAGAGGGCAAAGTGGTAGCGAAGATTGATAAACTGGTTTACATCGCTGACAAAAATTTTTACAACAAAAAAAGACGAAGCAAAAAATCACATTAACATAAATCACACTTTATGAGAATACCTACCAGCCAATCGGAGGCCATGAAAATGGAATCCCGTGAGTTCATGCAGGATGCCTTACCCAAGCTCATGCGTCAACTTTCTGCAGATTCTCCCAAACAATGGGGAGATGCTCCGTCTTGCCAACACATTGTTGAGCATCTTTCAGCTATTGTTTACATTTCCAGAAAGGAACTGAACTTACCTCTGATGATACCTGAAGATAAGGTTGAAAAAGCACAAACTTTCATCTGGAAGGAGGGTAAAATGTTCCGCAAGGGAACAAAGGCTCCTGTGGTAGGGGACCTACCGAAAAAACTTCGTTTTGAAACCTTCGAAATGGCATTGGATGTGGTAGCTCAAAATGTGGTAGCCTTTTATGAATATTACAAAGATGATACGGAGAAAAAATTGATGCATCCTGCCTTTGGTCCATTAGATTTGAAGTCCTGGGAGAGGATTCATCACATGCATTTTGTACATCATCTCGCACAATTTGGGGTATTGGAAGCTGACATGAGCCCAGACCCACCGCAGAGATAATCAACCATTGTATATCCTAAGTCCATTTATAGCAATCGAAGGCGGGGTTTCTATCAGTGAAATCCTGCCACCTTTTTTCAAAAAGTCTCCTCCTGACGTATTACTCAGAATATTAAATCAAA
>JALEFZ010000035.1 GCA_022760475.1 Bacteroidia bacterium
ACAAAGACAGCATGGTCTTCACCATGGGGGTTTTCAACTGTACCCGTTTTTCCAGCAATGGAAATATCCGAAATAAAGGCCCTTGAGGCAGTTCCTCCATTGACAACACTTTCCATTGCCTCTATGACGAGTTCGAAATTGTTTCTTGAAATATTTACCCCATTTTGCTCGTGGGGAATCCTGATCCAGTCTCTCCCGGCTTTTGCCCTGATAGCCCTCACAAAATGCGGGTACACATAGCTGCCTCGGTTGGCAACGATGGCAGTCATATGTGCCATTTGTACCGGAGTCATCAGGATCTCTCCCTGCCCAATGGAATTACTGATGATACTCATTCCATTCCAACGGCCTCTGTACAACCCATCGTAGTACTCCGCAGTCGGTAAAAGCCCTTTGATCTCATAAGGAATATCCAGGCTTAACTTTTTCCCAATACCCATGTCTTCCATGTAATTGAACCAGGTATTGTAGCCTTCGTACTGATTGGCAAATTTTTTGGAGTGAATGAAATCGTAGTAAGTCGCCGCAAAATAAGAGTTGCACGAAACTCGTATAGCTGATTTCAATTTCTGAGGGGCATGGAACCTACATCCAGGTTTCCCCCTGTTTCGCTTGAAGCCTCCCCCACAGGAATAGTAGGTATTGGAGTTAATGATCCCTTCCTCCAATGCTGCGAGAGCCAAAGGAATCTTAAAAATAGATCCAGGCGGATAGCGCGCTCTTAGAGGGCGATTAAACAAAGGGGATAAAGAATCCCTTTTGAGACGACCGAAATTCTCACTGAATTTCTTCCCGGTAAGTTCTGTAGGATCATATGTAGGTGCACTTACAAATGCTAAAATTTCTCCTGATTTGGGTTCGATGGCTACAATGCTTCCCTTTTTGCCAAACATCAGTTCTTCGCCCACCGCTTGTAGCCTGGTGTCGATGCCCAGCATGATGTCTTGCCCCTTTTCTGCGGGGTCATCAAAATTCCCTCCTGCATATGAGCCAACCACTTTTTGACGGTTATTCACCAAGACCTTGTAGTTTCCTTGCTTTCCCCTCAAAATGGTATCCTGGCTCCGCTCAATACCTGTTCGTCCAACAAGGTCTCCCATTCTATACCTTCCTTTGGAAGATCGGATATCCGCTGGCGCGACCTCATTGATATAGCCCAGCACATTCCCACCCACAGAATGGTTATAATGACGCTTATTCGCAACTGAAAAACTGATACCCCTAAAGTCTATCAGCCTTTCCAACATCACTCCATAGGTCTCTTTCTCAATGTTCCTCGCAACTACGAACTCCTGGAATCGGGACCTTTCCCGCGCCAATGAGATTCTGCTGTTTAGGTCTTCCAACTCCATCCCGGTTAATTCCAGGAGAAGGCTGGTATCAGGAATAAAAAGTTCGGAATATGTTACGTTCAGGTTAAATACAGGCCGATTACTTACATAAATTTCACCGTGCCGATTGTAGATATTCCCCCTGGGTGGGATGATCGGCCTTGTCTGGATAACAGTCCTATTGGCTCTTTCTCCATATTCTTGGCTTAAAACCTGAATGGAAAGCAACCTGAAAATGTATACCATGAAGCAAAGCCCCATGATAAACAAAATGACATTCCCTCTTATCCTCAGCGTATCCATTATCTTTTATAAAAAACGAAGAAAATCAGAAAACCTATTAGGGTAGAATAGATGGTACTAAAAAATGTCTTCCCCAGTTTGTGTAAAAACCTCACGAAGGAGAAATCTTCCAACAAAAAATAGAAAAAATGATGCACAAAAAATAGTATGCCCAGGTAAATGACCAGCCAGATTGTGCTTTGTTCCTCAATCTCTATTTCGTCTACCCCTCGGAAATTAGAAGAGCTCAATAAACTTGCCAAACCACCTCTGAGTGAAATGGCGATCAAAGCGGAAAAAGCGTGAAGCCCTGTAGCTGCATTATCACTAAATATATCCACGGTCAATCCCATGAAAAAAGTAAGTGGATAGATAATGAGTTTTGATGTCTTTAAAGGAAGAACAAAGAGGAAGAGTAGAAAAACATAAGGTACTGCCAATCGAAATAGTACCAGATGGTTGAACAGAAATATCTGTAGCAACAGCAACAATATAAAACCCGATATTTGCAGGACAATGTTTCTCATTCTTCAGGTAGGCCTATTTCCAGGCTGTCAATTTTTACTTTATGGGCAGAAGTTAAAATGTAGACATTTATCAGGTTATCAAAATCCGTAGCCAGGTTCATATCTATCCTATAAAACCCCCCTTCCCCTTCCTTTTCTACATCCAAAACTGTTCCTACCAGGATACCTGGAGGAAAAACAATGCTATTTCCTGTAGTGATGACCTCATCATTGACATGGATCGGAACCGTTTCTGAAACGTAGGTGATGCTGGCTTGCTGGGGGTTCTTTCCATCCCAATCATAAAAGCCAATAGGCCCAAGGGTATCTTGCGCACCTTTTGGGATTGCCCTAATCATCAATTCGAAGTCTTTGTTGAGAGCCGATTGTACCAGACAATACTCATTAACCACACGGATGACCCTGCCCACGATGCCTTCAGGAGAAACAACTCCGATGTCTTTTTTTACCCCATGCTTTAGGCCTTTATTCAGGACTAAATAATTGTAGGACTTATGGGTCGTATTTTTGATCACATGTGCTGGCATATAACCAAAGGTATCAATGTCTGTGAGGTATATGGAATCTAGTTTGACTGCATCAATGTTCTCCGACTTGAGAGCCCCCACATAAGCGTCTACCTGCTGGCGAGCAGTTTCCAGCTCAACTTGGAGCCTGATGTTCTGGTCCAGAAGTTTCTTATTCTCAACTCTGAGATTTAGGTAATCAGAAAACACAAGGCCAGTCTCTTGCAACCTACCGGATGCAGCAAGCATTGCGTCTCCACTCAGCTGTCGTTGGTGATCGTTAGCTCTGATAATCAGGTTGAAAGAGATCAATAGAAGTACGATCAATAGCAAGCTATCCCTGTACTTCGAAAAAAAACTTATCAACCGCAGCATAGCTGAGCCTTATTTGGTTTTGGAAAAAATATACCTATCTGCTTAGCCCAAAAGGTACTTGAATTCGTCTATGTTGGTCAGGGAAATACCTGTACCCCTAACCACAGCCTTCAATGGGTCTTCTGCTACGTGAATGGGCAGTTTGGTTTTCTCAGCCAAGCGAATGTCCAAACCTCTAAGAGACGCACCACCTCCTGTAAGGTGAATTCCTCTTTCGTAGATGTCTGCCGAAAGCTCAGGAGGAGTATTCTCCAGCGCTTTCAGGATTGCATCTTCGATTTTAGTTATGGATTTATTGAGGGCATGAGACACTTCCTTGTAGGAAACCGAAATGGTTTTGGGGATTCCGGTCATCAAGTCCTTACCACGAATTTCTATATCTGTTGGGGGTTCTTCCAGTTCGGGCAAAGCAGCTCCTACTTCAATCTTGATCCTTTCGGCACTTCTCTCTCCAATGAGCATGTTGTGCTGCTTCCGCATGTAATCCAGGATGTCGTCGTTGAACTCATCTCCTGCGATGCGGATGCTTTGGTCAGTAACAATACCGGATAGGGCAATTACGGCGATCTCTGTGGTCCCTCCACCAATATCGACAATCATGTGCCCGGTAGGTTCCTTGACGTTCAATCCTATGCCTATTGCAGCTGCCATAGGCTCTGGAATCAAATAAACCTCTTTGGCTCCAGCCTGCTCCGCAGAGTCCTTAACTGCACGTTTTTCAACCTCTGTAATCCCGGAAGGAATACAAATTACCATTCTATAATTGGTAGAAAACAATCGGCGCTTCCTTGGAATCATGCCAATCATCTTCCTGATCATATGTTCAGCAACAGTAAAGTCCGCAATTACTCCATCTCTTAGTGGACGAATGGTCCTGTACTTCTCGTGCGTCTTCTCATGCATCTGTTGAGCCTCACGGCCAACAGCGATCACCTTCCCTGACATACGGTCAATCGCAACGATGGAGGGCTCATTCACCACAACCTGATCGTTGTACATGATCAATGTATTCGCCGTTCCAAGGTCAATTGCTATATCAGTAGTAAAAAAATCGAATATTCCCATTAACGTTCTTGGTGAAATAGATGGAGATAAAAAACATCTCTATTGTTTGATCCTGCGAAAATACGCTTTTATGATTTTATATCTTAAAAAATGGGCAATAATTTCTGATGAAAAACAACAGAAAGCTAAGCTCCACTTTCAACACAGGATTAATAGCAAAATTAGTGCTTAAAATGTCTTATTCCTGTGAAAATTAAGCACATACCATGACTTTCACAAAAATTAATGGTATCCTCATCCCTGACGGAACCTCCTGGTTCAACCACGATTTCGATTCCTTTTTGATGAGCCAACTCTACGGAGTCCGCAAAAGGGAAAAATGCGTCCGATGCAAGTACAGAACCTGAAAGCTCGAAACCCCTTACTTCCGCCTTTTGAATAGCTTGCTTCAAGGCATCAATTCTGGAGGTTTGTCCAATTCCACTACCAATAAGCTGGCCATTCTTGACCAAGGCAATGGCATTTGATTTCAAATGCTTACAAACTAGGTCACCAAATACCACATCTGAAATTTCCTCGCGGCTAGGCTGCCTGCTGGTCTTGACTTCCAGGATGCTCTCGTCTGCCTTTTTATGGTCCTTATCCTGAACCAGATAGCCATTGATAGCAGATTTTACGATCTGAGGGTGCATTTCCTTGGAAAGACGCTTCAGGACGATTCTTTTCTTCTTGCTCCTCAATACTTCCAGGGCCTCCTCCGTAAACTCTTCTGCGATCAAAACTTCATAGAAGAGTTTGTTGATGTCCTCTGCCAATTCCTTATCAATTTTTCCATTGCAAGCCAGGATACCTCCAAAAGCAGATACGGGGTCCCCCTCCAAGGCCCTGTGCCAGGCTTCCTTCATGTCATTTCCTAGCGCACAGCCACAAGGGTTGGTATGCTTGATGATGGCAAAAAATGGTTCTTCAAACTCGTCAACCAATTGCAAGGCACCCTCTATGTCTACAAGATTATTGTAGGACAACTCCTTCCCATTGAGTTGCTCAAATACCTTGGACAAGTTGCCAAGGAAGTAGCCCTTCTGATGAGGGTTCTCCCCATAGCGAAGTTGCTTGGGCTTTTGCAGAGATAATTTTAGGTTGGGAGACTCTGGATCAAGGTAAGCATGTATCTGTGTGTCATAGTGAGAGGACACATCAAATGCCCTTGCAGCAAAGGTTTTCCTTTGTTCAAGGCTGATCTCTCCGTTTTGCTCCCTTAACAATTTTGCCAATTCGCTGTACTCCTCCTCACTTGCAATACAGGTTACATCAGTGAAGTTCTTAGCCGCAGCCCTGATCAATGCAATTCCTCCAATGTCAATTTTTTCAATGATTGCAGCGTCTTCAGCTCCTGAAGCCACCGTTTCTTCAAAAGGATATAAATCCACGACCACCAGATCGATAGGCGGAATATCAAATTCTGCCAAGGTTTTAACATCTCCTTCCTCACTCCTCCTTGCCAAGATCCCTCCATGTACCTTGGGATGAAGGGTTTTTACCCTCCCACCAAGTATGGAAGGATAACCGGTCAGGTCAGCCACCTCTTCTACTTTGGCGCCGAGTGATTCCAGATAAGCCGCTGTACCTCCAGTTGAATATATAATTACATTTCTGGCTATCAACTCCTTGGCAACTTCCTCAAGGCCTTCTTTATGATATACCGAAATAAGAGCAGAGCGTATAGCTTTTTTGGCTGTCATAGTAAAATTTGAGATCGAATGTTAATACAATTTTTTTTCTTGAAGGAGTGAATCACATACTTTTTCTATCACTCTTGGATAATGTTCATGTTCCAATTTTAATACTGCCTGTTGAATTTCTTCTGCAGTCCATGAATCTACCAATGACACTTCTGCCTGAAATATGAGTTCTCCTTCGTCATATTTTTCATTTACCAAATGAATACTCATACCAGATTTTGAATCTCCTGAAGCCTTTACTGCTCTGTGGACATTCATTCCATACATTCCTTTGCCTCCATAGCTCGGGAGTAATGAAGGATGAATATTGAGTATCCTGTTTGGAAATGCTTGAACGAGCTGGGTCGGGATATATTTTATGTATCCCGCCAGCACTACCAAATCAATTTCGTGTAACTTAAGGATGTTGGTCAGGTATTCGCCTGATCGGACCTGCTTTTTGGAGATCAAAATCACAGGGCAAAGACATGCTTTCCCCATTTCAATCACACCTGAAGCAGGATTATGAGTTACAAATAAGGACACAATTACGTTGGGATGGTTTTTAAAATGCTCAACAATCTTTCCTGCATTCGATCCACCCCCAGAGGCAAAAATTGCCAATCTTATTTGTTTATCTTCCTTCAATTACCAGAATTTTCTTCAAAATTAATCAGGAAAAGCCAATATACAAGAAAGCTTATTCACATATCCCACCAATTAAAATCAGTTTGGAGTGATCTGAAGGCTTAAAATGGCATCGGCTAACGAATTCGAACACCATCAATGCAAAAAGGGCTCCCTCGTAGGAGGAAGCCCTTTATCATCAGGTAATCTTGTTTTAGTCGATCAGCTTGAAGTTGAATGGAATGTTTACCCAGAATTGGATAGGCTTCCCACCCTGAATCGCAGGAGTAAACTTCAAGTTAGGTAGTTTGGCTTCTACAGCTTTTGCAAGGATTGGGTGTACCTGGTTGATTACACGGTGGTCCTTATAGTTACCCTTTTTGTCCACAAGTACACGAACTACTACGTTACCTTCGATACCCGCATCGCGTGCGATCTGAGGATAACCGATCAATTTCTTGATGTCGTCCATGTTGATGGGCTTGGGCTGCTGTTCAGCAAAGATGAATTCGTTTGGATCGGGAGTCTTTTCTACGATCACGTCGAACTCTTCACCTTCACCATCAATTTCTCCGGTAAATACCCCAAACTCTTCACCTTCCTGGTCTTCAAGGCCAATGTTTGGTGCTTCGTTCAGTTCTTCAACCTCTACGATGGTTTGGTCTTCTTCCGGGTCTAATTCCTCTTCAGGAGTAGGTTCTGGAATCTGGAAGGCAACAGTTGCTACCTTCGGAGGAGGAATATCCGGTGGTGGTGGCGGAGGAGGTGTATCATCCACTGGTGGCGGAGGAGGCAAGTCTTCCAGCTTAATTTCCACCTTTACGGTCTTTCTTTCAGCTTTTTCTTCTCCAGCACCCAACAGGTTATATTTATCGATGATAAATGGTCCAAAGGTTCCTGCCAGAGCGATGAAGCTCGTAATAAGCGTTCCGATCAGGAGGTACATGGGATATCTCTGACGAAGGTAGTACGCACCGTAGCGTCTTTCCCTGTCTTCAAATACCATTTCATCCAGGTCGGCCAAATTTGGAGCTAATGCATTTTTTGCAGCCATGATGATATAATTGTCTCTATTTAGAGTACTTTCTCTTTGATTAATTTACTGTTAAATAAGATTCAAGCGCTTCTTTATCCTTAGCTGAGAAAGGGGCAATGACATACTTTTTGTGTCCAGTAATGATCAGTTCATCAATTATATCGATCAACTTCCCATATTTTGCCTCTTTTGTTGCTTTCAAGACCACGATTGGATCTTCTTTTCTCTGATGTTTTTGCAAAAGGGAGCGTATCCCTTTCGTAGAAAAATCACTTTTCAGGATTCCATTTTCGGCCATGCCTTCGAAGTGGTAAAACTTCGAATCCTTGTCCAAAATCAGTGTGAGCATTTTATCTTCATCTACTTGTAAAGACATACAATCCTCACACTTAGGTGGATAAGTCATTTTAATGCTCTTGATAGCGTGTAAGGAAGCAGAGAGTACGAAGAATGTAAGAAGCAAAAATGCTACATCAACCATCGCAGTCATGTCCAGCCGGGGGCGAGACCTTCCCTTTCGCTTTTGGTTTCCTTTCAGTGGGTTTTGTTCCAGTTTTTGTGCCATGAGACTCTTTATTAAATAGAGTCGGCTTAAGCTGAAATTTCATAAAAACTCCAGAGAAAAGTAACAGTATTTGAAAGAACGAATTACAAGGGTAGAAAAAGGACAATTATTCGTCTTCTTCTCTACCTTCGATGTCTTTGATTCTGGACTCAGCTACAACGATGCTATCTGCCGGAGAAAATTTATCAATGGCATACTTGGTAGCACCTTCTATAGCAAGCTCGTCCAGAAGGTCAATTAGATTTTTATAACGAGAAGTTGGCTTCGCCTTGATCAGGAAGATCGGGTCCCAACATCCTTCAGCCTGACGACCTCTACAACGTGGAATTCCTAATACCCTGTCATAGTTCAGGTGACCTCTGATGGCTTTGTCGATTCCTCCTTCTGCAAAGGTGGTATTCTTTACTTCAGGGTTGGTGATACCAACAAAGTGCTTCACGGTATCCTTCTCATAAAGAAGAATGGTCATGATTTTTTTCTCGTCGATCTCTTTATACTTCTCGTCCTCCATGGATTCATCCACTTTAGGAGGCATAGTAAGTTCCATCACATTTGTATTGGTCATGGTGGCCGTCAATACAAAGAATGTCAAAAGAAGAAAGGCCACATCCACCATCGCAGTCATGTCGATTCTAGTGGATTTCTTTTTCGTTTTCGGGCCACTGCCTTTCTTCCCGGAGTCTTGCGACGTATCTACATCAGCCATGCGTACTACATGTTTATGGTGATTGGATCACCCGTTAATATACAAAATTTGTCTATTCTTCTTCTTCGCCTTCACCGTCTTCCTGCTCGGTAATCAAGCTAAACTGGTTGATTTTCCAGTCTTGCAAAGAAGAGATGACATTGGAAACGATTTCGTACTGTGTATCCACATCGCCTTTGATAGCGAAGCGCATACGCTGGTCAGTTAGACGCCCCCAACGAATCCACTCTTTGAGTTCGTTTGGGTTTTCAACTGTGGCAGAGTCGGGATCGGGAGTTGGAATGCCCTCGTGGGGATAAGATTCAAGGGTGAAAGATTCACCCGCTGAGCTTTCGCCCTCTTCATTCAACCAAGAGTCAATCTCGTCTATTTTTACACCAAATTCCTGAAGGGTAGAGAAGTATCTCGCCCCATCTTCAGAAATGGCTTTTTCTTTTTCCTGCATCAACAATTTCAGCACACCTTCTCTGGTACTGATGTCCGTGAAGCCTACAAATACCTGACCTTCTGAGCCTATAGAAACTGTCATCAGTTTCTCATCCTGAACCTCTAAGTCGGATACAGAAGAAGGCGTATCTACCTCAACTTTCTCTTCCTCACGGAAGCGAGTAGTGGTTAGAATGAAAAAGGTCAGAAGAAGGAAGGCCACGTCCACCATCGCAGTCATGTCAATCGTCGGTGCACCGCGTTTTGGTTTCTTTGCCATGGGTTACTTGGATTAATGAATGAAACAATGCTTCAAGTTAATGGCTTGCAGCCCTTTGAGGGGGCTGCAAGTTATATCTTGAGGCTGAATTAGTTGTTCACATCAAAAGTCTGAACGATGCTGTACCCAGCTTCATCCATCGCGTAAGTCATCTTGTCAATCTGAGTTGTGAAGAAGTTGTACAGCAACACAGAAAGGGCAGAGTTAAAGATACCAAAGGCAGTGTTGATCAAGGCCTCGGAGATACCTACAGAAAGTTCTGCAGCGTTTGGAGCTCCACCTTCACCAAGAGCGGCGAATGCGCGGATCATACCAAGTACTGTACCCAATAGACCTACAAGTACCCCAAGAGAGGCAGTAGTAGCAAGGATAGGAAGGTTACGCTCCAACATTGGAAGCTCAAGCATAGTAGCTTCTTCCAATTCAGCCTGGATAGCGTTTTTACGAGTCTCTTTGTCCAGGTCGGTTGCTTGTTCCATTTCCTGATACTTGCGAAGACCAGCTTTGATTACGTTTCCTACGGAACCTCTTTGTTTGTCGCATGCCATGGCCGCATCGGTTATGTTACCCTTTGCAAGCATGTGGCGAATTTTCTTCACAAATACGTCTGTGTTTCCACTTCCGCTGGCACTCAGCAGGGTGATCAAACGCTCAACGAAGATTACGAATACAACAAAAAGAATGGTCATCCCCATAGGAATTACGAAACCACCTTTGTAGATAAGCCCCATTAGGTTGTCCTTGGCGGGCTCACCTTCAGTCCAGTGTGGTGGTTTTGTGTCAGGATCTTTTCCGTTAGCAACCCACTCGTCATGTGCAGCTTTAGCCTCTTTTCCACCTTTGAAGTTCTCAGGTTGACTAAATACACCATAGAAAATAGAGAATGCTACTATCCCGCAAACGATGATTGCCAGATAGGGAAAGATTGCCTTGAATGGACTTGCTGGCTTGATTTGCGCTTCCGCGGAGTAATCAGCCGGTGTCGGTTTGTTAGTATCAGCCATTGTTTAAGCCTTTTATTGAATTAGATTTGATGTATGAATGAGTATGAAATGCGATCAAAAATATGTAAATGATGTAAAAACGCAAAGAATTAGAAAATTTAAACTCCCCTCTATTTCCATCTTATCTCATTTCCCCGATCATTCTTCCCCTTTCGCCACACAATTACTATTCTGTTTCTTCCCTTTTTCCACCTGTAAGAATTTCCGTATTTTAACAAATATACAATTTAATGTATTTAGATCTAACAATTGATGTAACAACCAACGAACTTTTTTATCCCCCGCCACAGGACTTAGGGCAGCAAAGTTTCAGATTTTGATAGTTCAAAGAACGAATTACCAATAAGATTTAAATGAATTGCTAGTATCACTCAACTTTGTTTGTACCTTACTGATATAATTAGAGAGCAGTATTGAGCAGAAATTCCACAAACACCAACCCATTTTTTTTCATTGCCAAAACCTTTCAGGGTCTTGAGGAAGTATTAGCTCATGAGATTCAGGGAATTGGAGGATCTAATATCAGGATACTAAAACGTGCCGTTTCCTTCGAGGGAGACAAATCCACCATGTACAAGGCAAATATGTTCCTCAGGACTGCGGTCAGGGTCCTACGATCCATCAAAGATTTTGAAGCATTCAACGAAAGACAACTATACGAGCAGGTCTACCAGATACCCTGGGAAAATTTCATGGAAATTGGTCAAACATTTACCGTGGATGCCGTTACCGGCTCCCACCTGTTTAAAAACTCCCATTTTGTCGCCTTGAAAACCAAGGATGCCCTGGTGGATAGGTTCAGAAAAAGGGAAGGGAAGCGGCCTTCAGTAGATCTTCAAAAACCTGACTTACGAATCCATATCAATATCCAGGGCAACATGGCCAGGCTTTATCTGGATAGCTCGGGAAATTCTCTTCACTTAAGAGGTTACAGGAAGGCGATGACCAAAGCTCCTCTAAGTGAAATCCTGGCTGCCGGAATGATCCTTTTGTCTGGCTGGGATGGCAAAACCCCTTTTTTCGACCCCATGTGTGGGTCAGGTACCCTACCAATTGAAGCATCTCTTATTGCATCAAATACAGCTCCAGGGCTTTTCCGAAAATCATTTGGTTTTTTCTCCTGGATAGATTTCGAAGAAAAATTGTGGCAAAAAATAGTTGACCAGGCACTGGAACAGGAAACAGAGCTGACAACACCTATTTATGCTTCTGACATTTCACCCCTGAGTATAAAAATCTCTACAGAAAATATGAAGTCTGCAGGTTTTGAGGATGATATCAAACTGGAAAAAATTTCATTTCAAAAAGCTCCTCTTCCCTGCGATTCAGGATTCCTGATCATGAATCCCCCCTATGACCAAAGACTTTTTCACCAAAATATCCAAGGATTTTACAAAGAAATTGGAGACCACCTAAAACAAACCTACAAAGGCTGGACTGCCTGGATCATCAGTTCCAATATGGAAGCGATGAAAAGGGTAGGACTTAAACCCAGTAAGAGGGTTCAATTATTTAATGGACCTTTGCAATGTAAATATCAAGGATATGAGCTTTATTGAAAGCCGTTTTTCTTGTTTTTCCTGAATAAAGAAAATTTTTTTACTATACACACCAGATTTCTCAACAAAATTCGTATTTTATATTTATAATACATTAGGTTATATAACTATCCCTACAAGGCACAGAAAACTACAATTAACCTGGAATTCAAATCCACCTATCAATCGGACGCCAATTGACAACAGATTTTCAAATAATAATGATCGAGGATAATGAAGCCGACGTCTTCTTATTCAAGATGATCCTTGAAAATCTTCAATACCAAGGCCAATTCAGCAGATTTGCCAACGGAAATGCTTTTCTACAAGCTGTAGAAGATGGTCAAAATAAACTTCCTCAAAAAAAGCTGATTTTTATAGACCTTAACCTTCCTGTACTGGATGGCTGGCAAATTTTCCTCCAATCCCATTCCAAAGAATTCTTTCATGATTCTCTTTTCGTGCTTGTTTCAAATCTCTTTCCTCAACATTTTCAAAAGTCAAGAACTCAATATTCCAACTTGATTTTTCTTGAAAAGGAATTTGAATTTGATCTTTTTTCCCAAAAAGTTGCCGAAATAATTAAGTCCTTTGGGACCTAGCTCCACCAAGCCATTCTTCCAGGCATCCAAACTTTCCAGAAGCCAGATTTGCAGTAAAATGCCTAAGTTCTTTATTTTACCTAGAATAGCTAGTCCAAAGCATGATTTCAGCAAAGCTCCACAACGAAATAGTTGATTTTGTAAAAGGTAATGGCCGCCTGACAGTATTGACAGGTGCAGGGGTCTCCGCAGAAAGTGGTATTCCTACTTTCAGAGGTCCTGAAGGCTATTGGAAGGTCGGCTCGAAAAATTATACTCCGCAGGAAATCGGTACCCTGGCCATGTTCAAGAGAAACCCCAAAGAAGTTTGGAAATGGTACCTATTCCGACGAACAGTTTGTCATGAAGCTCAGCCCAATCCAGGCCATATGGCCATTGTAGAGATGGAGAAGTTGCTCGGAGATCGCTTTACACTCATCACACAAAATGTAGATGGCCTCCACCACCGAGCAGGAAATAGCATTGAAAAGACATTCCTCATCCATGGTACCCTGGACTATGTAAGATGTAGTGTCCCTTGTAGCAACAAGCTATACCCATTTCCGAAGGGCATAGAGCCTAAGCAAAGAGACAGCGACCTTAGTGATGAGGAAATGAAGGTTCTGGCTTGCCCCAATTGCGGAGCACTTACCCGACCACATATCCTTTGGTTTGACGAATACTACAACGAAGAACATTTTCGTTTCAAAAGTTCCCTGGATGTTGCTAGCGAAACCGAACTGCTAATCACAGTAGGAACTTCAGGCGCTACTACCCTACCCTTACAGGTAATGGATACAGCCCTCAGTTCAGGAAGTATGATGATAGATGTAAACATCGAGCCCAATATTTTTGCCCATTCCGCAATTGAAAGCGGTCGAGGGCACTTCCTCCAGGGACCCAGTGGGAAAGTTTTGCCTGAAATTGTCGAGGTAATTAAAGCAAGCCTATGATGTGATAAAACTTCTGAGTCCTTTGTTAGAGGGATTAGCCTCATCCTGTATTTCTTGTAGGGAAATTCATTTAGTTTTCTAGCCAGACATTAAGCCTGAAAGAAACAAAAGGCCGAAAGCTCACATCCACCTCCCTCAATTGTTGCTCCTTAAAATTAGCCGATAAGGAAAAAAACTCTTCGACTTCCTTATATACAAAATCCTGGATCTGCCACTGCCACCAAATACCCAATACCAACATCTCCCTGTTTTGCTTAGCAAGTAGACTTACAGAAGTACTGGGTCCCGTCTGCCTGGTACGAATGTGGAGATTGATTGGAGTAAGAATGTTTTCAAGGCTTGTCATGGAAGTATTTAGCTGACGAAATCTTCCAGCATGCTTGTACCCAAATTCAGATAAGATTGAATAGGGACTACGCTTAAAGCGATGCCTATAGGTATTTTTCCACTCTATTCGCAGGGTGATCGTAGTGTCAAGGGTAGTTTCTGAGAACTCTTCCCAATTCAAATAAGAGACATGAATCTCTTTCCGATAAAATTGAAGTGAACTTTTCCATTTCCCCTTCAACCTATAATCCGCAGATATCCTGGATTCAAGGTTTCTCGTAGACCTGTCTGTGAGGTTCCGGTCAGTGAAATCCTTAACATTATAGGTAACATAGATTCTCTGTTCCCCAACCAGCCTCATGCCATTAAAAGGGACCCATTTATAGGCAAAATCCAGCCTCAAGTTTCTCTGGGTGTAGTTATCCTGGCTCCTTTCTGCAAATAAAAATGCATACCTACGCAAGCCCGCAGTCAGGTTATAACTCAATGTAAAATCCTGCTTCCAATTGGAAACCAGCCCCAACCTTCCTCCATAATAAAGCTCATCATGGTCATCAAAATTCTCCTCAGAGGGTGTATCATATTGAATATATTTATTGTTTCCCTCTATGTTGAGGCTGTGCTTTGGTGAAAGCTGGTAAAAGGCCTGAAGGTTGAAGGTATTTGTTTTTCGAAATGCGTCTTTTTGCCTTTCTCGATTGACCAATCTATCAAATTCCCTCAAAGGTAAATTCAGGTTATTCTCTAGTTCATAATAGCGTTCCAGGTAGTCGTATTGATATTCTCCCCTGATTTTCCATTTTTCCTGGGTGATATCCAGTTGTTGATGGGTTAAAATTTCCGTTTGATTAAATCTCAGGTCATTAAAATCCGGGAGGTCGGTTTCAAATATCTCATAGTCAAATATCCTGCGATTGAGAATCATCCTGTTGTCAGAAGTCCAGACATATCCCGGTCTCAATTGGTAACGAAATTGAAAATAGGCTGCGGCGGTATCAGACTCAATTTGTTCGATGGAAGAGAGCCGGTAGTCATCCATTTGATTGCTTCCAATCTCAAATCCCCACGCCAGATCAGCCTGATTTTCGATACTTTTGGTCCAGTTGCTCTTCAGGCTCACGTTACGTTGATGCCTGGGCTCGATGTATTTTAGCCTTGCCCAAAGGCTTGTCGCCATGGAAGTGCCATCTTCAAATGTATACCTGCCTCTGAGAAAAGCAGCAGGAGAAAACCCCTGATCCAATCTCCTTGAACGATAATCCCAGCTATAGCCCAAAAGTGGTGTGAATATGAGCCTTTCTTCCTTACCTATATTGATCCCTACATATTGGCTATAACGCTGATTAAGAGTCGTCCAAAATTGTTCTACTTCGGTAAAAGAAGTGAGTTCCAACTTTTTCTTCAATTTCCAATATTGCCACCACTCAGCATCGACATTCAGCAAAACAAGAGAAGAAGGCTTTCGATTGGTATTGATTATTAAGTCCTGATCCCAGATCGCCCTGCCCCGATATTTATTTTTCTGATAAGCATAACGCAATTGCGAGCGAACGGAATAGGTGAAGTTGTTCTGGCGGTTGAATGAAATGCGAAGATTCTGCCCGCTTAGCATGCCTGCGAGCAAGAAAAACCACATCAAAAATGCCATTATCCTTTGGAACACCTTCACTATAGAAATGTACTGATTCTTTTTTTAAGAAAGAGGGAAAGAACTTTACACTTTGACCACTTTCCCTGAAGATTCTCATTGAGAATAGAGATACTTCATAATATGGACTAAAAACGAACCTGAACGGCAGTTATTCTAACATGGTTGGAACATGAAATCGTGGAGGATAAATTATATTTGTAGTATAATTTAATCATTGAACTAACCCAAACATACAAAAGCAAAGACCTAAGCAAAGACAGCAACCCAATTATTCTTTTTTTCAGTTGTCTTTTTCTTTTAAACCCATGAAAAACAGGTCATTAGCTTTAATTACCCTGCTTCTGATTCCTTTTTTTTGCAATGCTCAGAATCCCATGTTTAAAGGCTGGGGAAAGAGTAAAGAAGTTGTATTAAACAGCATTTCGAAGATTCCAGAGGTAAAAATTTACAATAAACCAACAGGTCTATATCTGTTGGCCTCATACAAAAAGTCAAACTTTTCTTACACGTTTAACAAATCAAGTCTCTATGAAGTCGTTATGGAGAAAAGCTTTACCAGCAAAAAATCTGCCGATCAATCCTTTGATAATTGTTTGGCCTACTTCGGTACGATAAGGGCTCAACTTGTAGCCAAAAGTGATGAGGAAAAGGACCTAAGCGAATATGTATTTGCCTCTCAAGGCAAAGTATACTGGCTTAGCCTTAAGACACATTCCAGGAAAAATAGTAAGATAAGCCTCATACAAAGAGATCTTACTGAAACTCCACTGGAATTATGGTCAGAACTTGAGCACAAAGTAGCCAGTGAAATTGGCGTTCGGGATGCCAGCCTCGCCCTACCCATAGCCAATGCTATGGACGTAGTTCAGGATTAGTAACAAAAGCCGTATCATTCAGGGACAACAAAAATGCTTTGAGGTCAGCTTTTTCCTCATCCGTGAAACCCATGGTCCGCATTAGGTTGTCCCTGTTAATGTTATTTGGATCTCCTCCTTGTTGATAAAAATCCAGTACCTCATCAAGGGTCTGAAACCTGCCATCATGCATATAAGGCGCCGTAAAGGAGAGATTTCTTAAAGATGGAACCTTAAAACCTACTTCATCTCCGAAAATCCTGAAGCTACCCAGGTCTTCACCAAACGGATCATTGGATGGAAAAAGACCATTGTTCCTGAAAGTAAGTCCAGGATCATCCAAATTCGGTCCTCCATGGCAATGAAAACACTCTGCATGAAGTTTGCCTTCCCTTTCATCAAAAAACACCTTGAACCCTCTCCATTCCTGTTCGGTAAAAACTGTACTATCCAGTCCCCTCTCAAAGTACAAGTCATATTTGGTCTCATAGCTAACCAACATCCGTTCAAAAGAAGCAAGAGCCATAGCAATGTAGATATCCTTAACTGTATCCTGAAAAGCAATCTCGAATTGTTCGACATAAACAGGGTCTTGCTTCAACCTTCGATTGACCTCTTCCAGTGTATTGATCATCTCCACCTCATTCAAAATGGGCTTCAAAGACTGAATTTCCAATTCATCAAAAGCACCATCCTCCGCAAAAATAGCCCCATCCCAAAATAGAAATCGGTCATTTTGAATGTTAAACAAGGCCATGGCATTCCTTCTTTGTTCTGGGAATAAACCCGTTGCCCCTCCTACACCTAGACTAAATGGCCTGGGATCGGAAAAAGCCAGGTTCGGGTCATGGCATGAAGAACAGGAAATGGTAGAATCCAAAGACAATATCGGATCGTAGAAGAGCATTTTCCCCAATTGAACCTTGGCTTTGGTCATGGGATTGTAGTCAGGGATGGTCATGGGCTCAACATGAGCTGGGAGTTGGGGAACAAATACAGCCCTGAGATCATCCAGGATTGGGTCCTCATTGTTGCAACATGCTGAAACCGCAAATACGAGGGCGACTAAAATAATATACCTCCAATACGTCATGGAATTGCTTTTCAATAAAAATAGTTAATAAGATATTCCCAATCTAATATTTATGGTCGGCGGATGGCCTCGTTCGCTAGGTTCAACATGACTCGCTCCGCTAATTTATAAGCGCTTGAACCTACAGGAGTAGAATGGCTAAAATTTTCTGTCGCAAGATCCAAGGTATCAGAAGGTGAGGCAATCAAATAAGGAACCTCCACAATCAAGTCATAGGCTAAAGGATCTTCTCCATCAATATTTATGCCTTCATCTATACACACATCTTGATACAGCCCCATGGTACCAGGATGGTATAAGAAAAACTTATCAAAGTTCCCGTTTCCCTCGCTGTCCCAATCCCCCTCAACCTTCGCAAAAATATAACCCGTAGACCAGCTCCAATGCATATTGGTACGGATGCTCAAGGGGTGATCCTCGCTGTACTGAGCAGGGTTGTCAAGGTTTCTATCTTCAGGAACCCCTAGTCCGAAACAAAGTGAAGTATAATCTCCCTCTGGGATACTTAGGGTAATCTGACGAGAACCATCTACCATATCTATGAGGAAACTTTCATCTATAAACTCCTCCGTACCATCAGCTTTTTTCAGCGTCAGACCTGAAACAAAAAACTCCAGGTGATCCACTTTTACCTGATCAGTTCCCCTGAGGGTAAATGCTGTTTCTGCTGTCCACGCACTGCCATTTACCTCCGGCTTAAAGTTGATCTCCAAAATTGAAGGCTCCTGCTTACAGGATATAACGGAAAGTCCTACAAAGATCAATACAAATATTTTCTTGTTCATGAATCGATGTTTGGGAAATTATGTATAAAGATAACGACCTGGATAAGGCTTTGGTTTGTAAATAAGTGTGCGAAAAATGGGATAAAAAATGACACAAATCATGTAAAAACCTTTAATCCTTCGTCAATCTGAAGGATTAATAAGTTTCATTTATTTTACATTGCCTGTAACACAAGTATCATTTCAGATTCTAAAAACACACTTAAATTATGAATGCAATCACCAGACCGCTACTTTTAGCACTGGCAGGTCTTTCTCTTCTTATTATTACCACTTCTTGTGAGGAAACCCCAATTGAAGGTAATACAGAAGAGCTGTTGACTGTTACTGTTGCCCCGGAGATAGTATCGGGAGCCCCTTTCCAACCGGTTGACCTGACTGGTTATGTACCCGATGGCGAAGAACTCTCCATTCCTGTACCTAATGGGCCAACCATTGGCAACCTTGAACCGACTACCCCTGAGACCAAGCCTGAACCGGGTGATTTTACCCCTGGTGCCAAGGCGGTTGTTTACCAGCAGTATGAGGACATAGATGATGCGGTACCCAGCACATCTCAAACTGCTCCAGAGGTAAGTGTCGCAGAAAACGATCAAACAATCATGATGACTGGTAACTGGTGGATGTCTCTTTCTACAGATGGGGGTGCCAGCTTTAACGATTTCAACCCCACCACCATTTTCCCCGAGGCCGATGGAGGTTTTTGTTGTGATCAGGTACTCCATTATGTCCCTCAGGTGGACAGATTTTTCTGGCTGCTGCAATACCAAAGAAATGGTTCAGGTAACAATCGCCTGAGGTTAGCTGCCCAGTCCACAGCAGATGTGGTGAGCAGCAATGGGAGCTCCTGGACATATTGGGATATACCAAGCACTGTCTTTGATTCGGAAGGTTGGGTAGACTACAATGATATGTCCTTCAGTGAAGGTAGCCTTTACATCAGTACCAATGTCGTGGGCAAAGGGAGGGTTGTCATTAGAATCCCACTTACTCAGCTACAGGCGGGAGGTTCAATTACCTATTCCTATACAGGAATTACCGACAATGCATATTTCTCCCACATCAGCCAAAACTCAGATGGTACGGTTTATTGGGGAGGACATGAAAGCAACTCCAAGCTCAAAATTTATAGCATGAGAGATGGAGATGGATTCTATTCATGGAGAAGTCTCGACATCAACAGCTGGCCCAATAACAATAATTCTTCTGTTTGTTCTGATGGCCAGGACTGGCTTAAGGGAGAAATCACGGATCATAGGATCTTTGGGAATGTCGTTAGCAGAGATACCCTCTGGTTTGGCTGGATAGCCTCGGCAGGGGGAGGATTTCCTCGCGCCCATGTCCAGATGGCCAAAATCAACACCAAAACCTGGAGTCTGATCAGCCAGGGCCAAATCTGGAACAATGACTTTGCCTTTGGTTTCCCTTACCTGTCAACAAATCGTGATGGAGAAGTGGGCATGTCAGTTGCATTTGGTGGACCCAATGACTTTGCCAGCCATGCAGTTGGAGTTTGGCGAGATTGGGTGGTGTACTACCCCAAACTGAGTAATCGATGCACTGAAAGGTGGGGAGATTACAATACCGTTCGACGCTCGACTGTCAGGCCTCAAGAATGGGTTGCCGGGGGCTATGTGAATAGCACGAATGGCGGCGGGGCCAACATTGTAGAACCGCATTATATAAGATTCAGTAGATAAAAAGTAACCAGATGGGCAGCTTTTCGTAACTGCCCATCTGTCTTTTTAATTCCAATAATAAACGGTTGTATCAGTAAACCTGTCCCATTGTGCCTTGGCATAAGTCTGTAAGGCCATGTGCGCCTCTTCAAAATTATCTGATAGTTTTTTCTTACCGGACATATCCATTCCTCCCATCCTTAAAGAGGTCGATCCACGGATGGCGTACTTTTCTCCATTTTCCAACAACATTAACTTGGCATCAAGGGGGCTTACATCAGAAACACAACCCATTTGATAAAGGAATGTAATCTCCCCATACCTATTCGAATCCAGATCCGTAACCGTGAGAGATCCAGGAATCATGTCCAAAATCAAATCAAATTCGCAGTCTTCTACGAAATCTATGACCCGCTTCAAAACCCTAAACTTCCCCTTCCCCATGTCAGCAGCATGGAATGCCTGAATACGAGTAAGCGTTTTTGCCTTATCCTCTTCCAGAAAAATCCCAAAGTAATTTTCTCCATTTCCATCCAGCCACGAAGCACTTTCCAAGGCCTTTTTTACTTTAAGCTCACCTTTGATGATGGCAGGAATAGCCTCTCTTTTATCACTAGTAAAGGCGAATGCTTGATCAACAGCATACACATGCTCCTTTTTATCCCAGTCTGGCAAAAGATTGGCTCCTTCTTTTGGAGGTGGGGGGAGTTGCTCCTCTACCGTCTCCTCAGGTTCAGAACCGCAAGAAAGCAGGGACAAGCTGATGAGAATTAGCCAAACTACGTATTTCATTTTTGATTTATTTTTGGATCAAATAAAAAATGCACAAATAGCATTCCAATACCAAAACTGTTGTCATTAAAACTTTTGTTATTTTATCAACAAAAAAATCGAAGTCTCTATTGCATTCCATTCATTTTTTTTGACCCTGATTCCAACCTACAATTCCTGCTGTATATCTGTTATGAAAGGGTTGTTTCATTGGCCCTGCTTTAATTCCATTACCCATAATAAACAATGATTAAAAATAACCAAGAATCATAACTTTTCCATTTTCCTCTCGTAATTATTTATAAATTCACAAGATTTTGCTGTACCATGCCAATATTGAAACAGGATTTTAGCTTCCTGAATGAAATAGCAATGCTATAATTCATTATATTTTGGCAACTAAAGTGATTCTATCATGAAAGAACTTATCCAGGTAGCTTTCCAGCCTACAAACCTGATCTACACTGTCCTATTGATGGTAGTGCTGGTCTATTGGCTTACAGTTTTTCTAGGCTTCCTTGATCTGGACTTTCTAGATATAGATATTGACACAGACCTTGATTTGGAAATGGATGTCGACATCGACGCAGATATGGATGTTGACGTGGATGCAGATACTGACACAGATATAGATGGGGATGGTGCAGGTTGGTTCCTGAAGGGCTTGAGTTTTTTCAATCTTGGAAAAATTCCTTTCATGGTATTCCTTAGTTTCCTATCCCTGAGTATGTGGGCAATTGCCATGTTCAGCTTCGCCTATTTCGGCCAAAGTCTGCCCTGGATAGGGCTTATCATATTGTTGCCGAATTTTATGGTGTCTCTTGTGGTAACCAAGTTCTTTACCTGGCCCATGATTCCTGTATTCAAATCCCTTAACAAAGAAGCAAGTAGCTTTAAGGATTTGGTAGGAAAAGTAGCTACCTTAAAAATGGATGCTTATCCAAATAAACGAAGCCAGGCCGAGATCATGTCAAATGGAAGTTCATTCCTATTGAATGTCAGATCTAGTGATGATCAAATAATCAAGAAAGGGACGAAAGTGTTACTAGTTGAGTACAGAGCAGATCCCAGTGAATTTTTGATCACACATTTTGAAGTCTGAGTTTCAACCTCCAAGAGCTTAATTAATCATTAAATAAATTTGATATCTACCCACAACCAAGTTTAAGTATATGTTTGAAAACATCTGGATTGTAATTGCTATCATTCTGGTAGTCGTCATATTTGGCACTCTGGCCTTGATAGCCACATTTTACCGAAAAGTTCCTCAGGGGAAAGCCCTGGTGAGAACTGGCCCCAATGGGGTAAAAGTTTCAACGGGAGGTATTTTGGTTATCCCAGTGGTACATACCCTGGAGACCATGGACATTAGTGTCAAACAAATGTTGATAGAAAGAGAGGGGAAGGATGGATTGATATGTAAGGACAACATGCGTGCTGACATCAAGGTGGCATTCTTTGTGAGGGTTAATCCCGAAAAGGAAAGTATAGCCCGTGTAGCTCAAACCATCGGTTGCGAAAGAGCTTCTGACCCAGAATTGCTACGCACCCTTTTTGAGGCCCTCTTCTCAGAAGCAGTAAAAACTGTTGGTATCAACTTCAATTTTGTAGACCTCTACAATTCACGTTCGCGCTTGAAGCAACTGGTAATGGAGGAGATTGGAGATGACCTTAACGGATACGCCCTTCAGGACATAGCCATTGACTACCTGGAGCAAACTCCGGTAGAGTTTCTGGACGCTGACAACATCCTTGATGCTGAGGGTATCAAAAAGATCCGTGATTTGACAGCCAAGCAGATCACCCTTGCCAACAAAATCCAGCGTGAGAAGGAGAAGGAGCTTAAAAAGCAGGACGTAGAGGCCAGAGAGGCCATATTAGAGCTTGAGAAGCAGCAGGAAGAAAAGGAAGCGGTTCAAAAAAGAGAAATCGCCAACATCCGTTCTAGAGAGGAAGCCCAGATCAAGCAGGTAGAAGAAGAAGAAAGAGCCAAGTCTGAAAAAGCCAGGCTTACAAGGGAAAGAGAGGTTGAAATCGAGGAGCAAAACAAGCAGCGTGATATCATTGCTGCTAAGAAAAACAAAGAACGTACAGAGGCGGTCGAAACAGAGAAAGTAGAGCGCGACAGACAACTGGAAGAGACCGAAAGGCAGAGAATTGTTGAGCTTGCTCAGATTGAAAAAGAAAAAGCCCTTGAAGAAGAGCGCAAAAACATTCAGGATGTCATCAGGGACAGGGTCGCAGTTGAAAGAGAGGTTGTTGAGGAGAAGGAGCGAATGAAAGACACTGAATCTATCGCTGGGGCAGAAAGAGAAAAAACTGTTGCGATTCTCAATGCAGAAAAGCGTGCGCAGGAAAAATTCGTTGAGCAGGTCAAGTTGGCTGAGGCTGGAAAAGATGCTGCAGAGCTGGAAGCGCAAAAGCGTATCATCGAGGCCAATGCAGCCAGAGAGGCCGCTGACAAGGAAGCTGAAGCGAAGAAAATCATGGCTGATGCAACCGCAGAGGAGCACGCCGCCCTTGGTTTGGCAGAAGCTCGTGTAGCTGAAGCAAAGGCACAAGCCCGCGAAAAAGAGGGTGAGGCAGAAGCAAATGCCCTTGAATTCAAAAACGTAGCTGAAGCCAAAGGCATTGAGTTGAAGGGTGAAGCACAGGCCGAAGCCAGTCGCAAGCAAGGATTGGTGGATGCCCAGGTTGAGATAGAAAAGGGTATGGCAGAAGCCAAAGTCCTGGAAGCCAAAGCCAATGCTGAGGAAAAAATGGGACTGTCAGAAGCCAAAATCATCGAAGAAAAAGGACTGGCAGACGCCAAAGGCGTAGAGGCGAAAGCCAAGGCAATGAAGCAGTTGGATGGTGTCGGCAAGGAGCACGAAGAGTTCAAACTTCGTCTTGAAAAAGATACCCAGATTGAACTGGCAGCCATTGATATTCAAAAACAGATTGCTGCTGCACAGGCTCAAGTATTGGCAGAAGCCCTTAAGTCGGCCAATATCGACATCATGGGAGGTGAGCAGGAGTTCTTCGACAGGCTGTCTCAGGCAGTTACCACAGGTAAATTCGTGGACAAACTTTTCTCGGAAAGTGATACCATGAAAGACCTGAAAAAGGCTCTACTTGGCAATGGGACAGGAACCGGAAACGGTTCATTTACCAAAAGTCTTGGATCACTCATCAATCAATTCAACATCAGCAGTGAGGATGTGAAAAACCTCAGTATTTCTGCCCTGGTTATGAAAATGATGCAGGAGAGCAAAGACGAAGGACAAAGAAATTTGTTGTCTACCCTCTTGAATATCGCCCGTTCACTGGGGGTATCAGATAAGACAGCAGAGGCCATCGGATTGGCGCAATCGTGAGCCCGGGCTTAGGCCCTGCCCCCTGAAAAGGGGGTTTTTGTGGTCACCAAAAACTATATTTGCTGGAAGGGATAGCTATAATGTTATTCCTTCCATTAATTTTTTCAGGAATGACCAATCACATCCGCCTAGATATCCTGCTCCTCATCCTACTCGTCGGCATTCTTACTGCCTGCGATTCTGCACAGGGTCCACCCTGTTTGAATCCTCCCCAAACAGAGCTTCACAAAAGGATGAAAAAGGTCATGGAAGTTGTCCATTCAGACAATTTGAAGGATTTTCAGTTCGAAGTTGATGGTCTCATAGAAGAAAAAGATCAACTTTGGAGTGAGGTTACCAGTCCTCAGCCTGAAGTCTATATTCAAAAATCAATTACCAACATTTACGAGAAAAATAAGTCTCACAAAGAATATTATGCCCTCGAACAAATCATTGACCTGAGTGATACCACCAACAGGCAGCCCATTTTTGAGTACCAATTCGTGGTAAATTCGGATACTGCTTTTGTAAGGGTTTTTGATGAAAAGGAACTCAGGTACACAGGTATTTCAGTTGATGGGATATACCTACTTGAGGGTTATGCCCACGATGGCGATCCCAGCCCAGAACAATTCAGGTGGTGGTCTCCAACATATGGCGACTTGATCATCTGGTATGGAGAAAAGAGGTTTTTAACCCTTACAAAGCCTATTTCTCCTGAGATAAGGCAACTCTTGGAGGTCTTGAAACAGAAGTTCGAGCAACCATAGAATTTTGAGGCAGGTAAACTGCCAGACAAAAAGAATATAAAAATTTGTTAAAATTAGACCAGTCAGTATAAGATTATGCGGAAAAAGTATAACAAAGAAGATATTATAGCGAAGGGGGCTTCCTTGATTCGAAGAAGTGGCTATCATCAAACGGGCATCAATGAGATTTTGCAGGCGGTGGGTATCCCCAAAGGCTCTTTTTATAATTTTTTTAAATCAAAAGAAGAATTTGCAGAGTTGATCATTGAGCACTACGGGTCTATGCAGACTGATTTCATCAAAAGTCATTTGGAAGAGCCAGGTGTTAAACCCTCAGTGAGGCTAAGGAACCTTTATACCGCCATTATGGAAGCCAATCGCAGTGAAGGGTTCAGATACGGTTGCCTTGTCAATAACATGAGCATGGAGACGGCTGGCCACAATGAAAAGCTTGCCCTTAAGAATGCTATCCAATTTGATTCATGGCTCGTAGAAATAGCAAAAACCATTAAGGAGGGACAGGAAGCAGGTGAATTCCGGAATGATTATGAGGCGAAAGACTTGGCTGATTTTATTCACTCCAACCTGTATGGGGCGCTCAGCAGGGAAAAAATGCTTAGGAGTGCCAACACCACTCAAAAGAACCTTGAAAAGACCCTACGATTTTTGGAAGATAAATGATGCTTAATATAACTCGTCCTTATCGAGGTTTTCTAAGCGTATTTCAGAAAGCCTAAGGTTGGTATAGGACTCAACCTGCTTTGCTCGTTCTCTATCGGCACGTTTTAGAGAGAGTCGGAGTTCACCAGCAGGGATATTTCCCGTTGGTTTGGGAAAATCAGCAATAGAAGCCAGTCTAATTACACGAATGATAAAGCGGGTCGAAAAAAGATTGGTTTTAAGGTTTATAGACTCCATATCCTCAAAAGGGATAACGATTTCCATGGGTTTGCTTTTAACCAATCCGACAATATTATCTTCAGACTGATAATCGAGCCTCATTCTATCTTTTTCCAGGTGCAGGAGCCCCTTCACCTTGCCAAATCCTCCATATACATTGGAGAGGCTAAAAGGAAGGGGAATTTTTTGAATTGCCATGTTACCGCTTTTTGCGGATACAATTTAGAAAGAATCCTTAAGAATCGGTACCTGTAAGGCTTGTAGTATCAGAATTAAGGATGAAATTTACTTTGGCGACCAGTTCATCCATCCCTATGGGTTTGGCAACATAGTCAGAAACACCCGCTGCAAGGGCTTGTCTGATGGCTGACTTTTCTGTTTTGCAAGTAACCATCATAAATGGGATGTCTGCAAGTTTTAGGTTTGACTTGATTCTTTTGCAGAAATCCAAGCCATCCATGTCAGGCATCATCCAATCGCATAAGATGATATCAGGCTGATTTTTTTGTAAAAATTCAAGCGCGGACTTTGCTCTCAGAAAGGTAATTACTTCAAATCCCCTTTTCGCAAAGTTGTACTCATAGAGATCCAACAAGTCCTCTTCATCATCTATGATGACAACCAATGGCTTCACCATATCCTTATATAATTTTGAAACCCTATTTTTCACATTCCTAAACATTAAGCAAAAATATGCCAAGGAAATTAACCATCAGTTAAGAGATTGTAATTTCATTCTGGCAAAAACTTATATCCTACCCCTTTGACTGTAACGATGTATTTTATACCGATTTTTTCTCTCAATTTTCTTACATGTACGTCGACAGTCCTGTCTGTTACATGGACATTATCCCAAATTCGAACTAGAAGATCTTCTCTACTAAATACTTTTCCAGGCCTGG
The DNA here is from genome assembly GCA_022760475.1 of Bacteroidia bacterium. GTDB lineage: Bacteria > Bacteroidota > Bacteroidia > J057 > J057 > JALEFZ01. The sequence continues at coordinate 26,510 of JALEFZ010000035.1, forward strand.
AAGCGAGGTAGAAAAAGAGCTCAAATTCTTTCCGTGGGAGGGCGATGGAATCTCCGCTCGCCTTTCTAACTACATATTCATCCTTAACGATCTCCAGGTCATGAATTTTGATGAGATTAGGATCTCCCTGGGGACGAATATGCTGGCGACGAAGCATCGCTTTGATTCTGCTTTTGAGCACCCGAGGTTTGATAGGTTTGTAAATGTAATCGTCAGCCCCTGCTTCAAAACCAGCGACTTCAGAATACTCCTCTGCCCTGGCAGTAAGGAAAACGATGGCAACATCCTGTAGACCTGGAAGGGATCTCAAAGCAAGACAGGTAGAGACTCCGTCCATTTTTGGCATCATAATGTCCAGGATAATCAGGTCTGGAAGTTCTTTTTGTGCTACTTCCAATGCTTCTTCACCATCCATGGCTTTAATTACTGTATAGCCCTCCTGTTCGAAGTTGTACTGAAGCAGTTCCAGAATGTCCGCTTCATCGTCGACTATAAGAATTTTTGCTGGTTTGGTGGCTGTATCTTGCTCCCTTATCATAGTGATCGTAAGTAGGACTCGGCAAGTGAGTTTTAGGTTGGTATAAAGATAAAAATTAATAGTTCCAACGATGTCTTTAGCACAGCTTTTGGTAAAGAAAATGGATGTTTTAGTGAAAAAACTATATTGGCTTAACAAGCCCTTAATATGTCTTAAATTATTACATGTCAGTCAAAATATTTGGAAGTAACATACTTTAATTGACGCACAAAGTGATCAAACCTCATCAATCAATAACCCTTTACATAAGCGTTTTATTCGCTCTATTTTTCGTGGCTTGTAATGCAGAAAAAGGGATTTCAGATATCCCATTAGAATTCAGAAACAGGGATTTTCAATCCGATTCGGTCCTAAGCATGTGCTTGGATAGGTTGAGTATATTGGCTGCATCACATACCTCAAAAGATAGCATCCCGCGTAGTTGGGATGAATCCAAAGGACAAATCATTGCTGATCCACCACATGTCTGGACTGTTGGCTTTTATCCTGCTTGTTTGTGGAAAGCCTTTGCCGCAAGCGGCGACAGCAGTTGGAAAGACAAAGCCCTGGCCTACCTTCCTCTTTTAGAAAAGCAATCGAACAATAGAAGCACTCACGATCTTGGCTTTATGATTTTTCTGGGCTTGGGCAGTGATCAATTTCCTGACATCCCTGAAAGTGATTCTCTTAAAAAGGTAATGCTTCAAGCTGCCGAAAGTCTTTACTCAAGATACAATCAAAGTATAGGAGCGATAAAGAGCTATGACGTGGCGAACTCCGAACAATTCCCTGTCATCATTGATAACCTGATAAACCTGGAGTTACTTCTTTGGGCAGGAGGGACCTTAAAGGACTCATCATTTACCAAGGCTGCTATGCGCCATGGAGAATTTACCCAGAGGTATTTTGTGAGGAAATCCGAGGGCTGCAAAAGTTTCCACAAAATTGAATTTAATCCCTCTCTGACTGAAAAACATCAGGTTTTTGCAGGACAAGGAGCAGGTTCACACTCAGTTTGGAGCAGGGGATCTGCATGGGGAATTTATGGATTTTCAATGCTATACACCTACCTTCATGAGGAGCAATTTCTGGCTACAGCCTCATGTATGGCAGACTATTGGTTGGAAAATGTACCGGAAGATGGCATCCCCTACTGGGATTTTGAAGCGAGGCAAATTCCGAATGTACCTAGAGATGCCTCTGCAGCAGCAATTGCAGCTGCTGGCTTGCTTCAATTGGCTACAAAACTTCCCCCAAAAGAAGGTTCTAAATATTTTTTTCAGGCAGAAAAAAGCCTCAAAAGCCTTTCACACCCTACTTACTTCCTCCCTGAAGGGAAACCTTTTATCCTTGACCATTCAACTCTAAGTATCCCACATAAGATAGATGTCGACCGTCCACAAACCATGGCTGATTACTATTTTATTGAAGCAATCCTCAGGTACATCGCCATCGCCCCCTTATTTAAAGCGGAACCTCAGCTTCCTTGAAGATATCGGAAACTTTGAAGTGTTTCAATATCATAATCAAACCTAAGGCAAGGACAAATTCCAACATCAAGCACTGGATACCCTCGAAGAGAACATTGCCCTTCTCAATCACCGCATATGGCAAGGAGCTAACCCATCGGATGACCCACAATAAAAAATCAATCAAATGTCCAAGTATCCAGGCCAAACTTGCATTTAGGAAAGGGATATAAGCAAAAATTACTGTCAGGAAACCTAGCCAAACAAGGAGGCTTACAGGCAAGCTTACCAACACATTTCCCAAGAGAAAATAGGTTGGAAATTGACCAAAATTGATCCAGATCAAGGGACTTGTAGCAAGAGTCGCTATTACCGTTACGCCAATCCATGATAATATCGCATCCCTCCAACCTAGCCCGGTACTCAGGTAATTTTCCCAAAGAGGGTAAAACAATATCAGTGCAATTACGGCAGAATAAGACAATTGAAATCCCAAATCAAAGGCCAACTCAGGTGAAATCACCAATTGGGATATACCAGTCAGTGATACAATGTTGAGGCTCTGGTGCCGCTGAAAAGTCATTTTTGCAATCAAAATCCCAGAAAACATCAAACTTGCTCTGACAACCGCAGGGCTGGAACCACTGACAAACATAAAAAGCAAAAGTGTCAAAAGGATAAGAAGTTGTTTTAATTGATACCCCCTTCTAAGGTAACTCATGAAAAAAAGAAGTTTGTCCAGTATCAAAAAAATTATTCCCATATGCATACCGGAAATGGCCAGGATATGGCTTATTCCTACCCTGGAGAAGTCTTCTTTGATTCCTTTGTCCAAGCCATTTTTCTCCCCCAGTATCATGGCCTTAATTAGTCCGGATTGGGAAGAATCGGGGAGAAGAGCCTCAATTCTACCAGCAAGTCTTTGCTGAATTTGATACGAAAGGGCAGCCACAGTCCTGGCTTCGCCTATCTTCTCAATCCTACTTGTTGAAATCTGATGACTCAAGCCTTTGTTCTTAAGGTATTTCAAATACGAAGGATAGGATGAGTAAAGTGTAGACATCTTTCCTTCAAAATGAATTCTATCGAACCTATCAAGTCTTTGATCTTCCTTCTTGCCTAAGTACATCATAATCCGTCCAGAAGCAGTGGCCCATCTTTCATTTTCCAAGATCCCCTCGACTACCACCCATGTTTTGCTTCCGTATGCTCCCTTCTTTACAGGTCTTATAATTGTCCCATACGCTTCTACTTTCCTACAATTAAATGCTTCCAATTCATCGCTATTTTTCCAGGTAGAGGTATTTTGACCAAGGAAAAGTCCTGAAAACAATACCATTAGCAATAAAAGAATACTCTGGAACCACTCTTGAACAGGGCCAATACTCATGCGAAGTCCAGCCAAACTTAGGAGGAGCAAAAGAATTGAATACACCCAGACATAAGTAAGCGACAAATAACTAGAAAGAAATATCCCCCCGCCCAAGGACAGAAACAGGGGGAATAAAGGTGAGTTGTGCTTTGTTTTCATGCCCCATTGAAATACATCAACATCAATCTTCTATGGAAAAAAGTCCCGAAAATTCCTTGTCGGATTTTAAGGCTTTTGAATAATTATCTGTAAAAAAAGCCTTGAGTTCCCTTAAATGAGGGTTCATTTGTCATTTATTAAATAGGGGTAAATAAAAAAGGGAATGAATTTCTTCATTCCCCTTTCATACATCAATCAATTCAAATTATTCTACGCTTCTTACCTGCTGGGTATAAAGCTGGTAATAGTGGCCTTTTTGCGCCAACAGGCTTTCATGATCACCATCTTCGATGATTTTCCCATGTTCCATCACCAAGATTCGATCACAGTTTCTGATCGTCGAAAGGCGGTGAGCGATGATGATCGCAGTCCTATCCTTGATCATCTGATCTACCCCTCGCTGGACCTTGGCCTCAGCCAGGGTATCCACCGACGAGGTTGCTTCATCCATGATTAAGATCTGAGGGTCTTTCAACAAAGCCCTGGCAAATGAAATCAGTTGCTTTTCACCTGCTGACAAATTGCCTCCCTCTTCTCCAACTTGCTCATCCAGGCGATCTCCATACTCAGGTATACCGATTAATTCAAGCGCTTGCTTGATTTCACCGTCAGTTGCATCCAATTTCCCATAGCGCAGGTTTTCTCTAAATGTACCTGAAAACAAATGCGGGGTCTGCAAGATGATCCCCAGTTGGGAACGATAGCTTTTAAGTTTACGCTCACGGTAATCAATGCCGTCAATCAGCAGCTCCCCTCCTTTCGGCTCATAAAACCTTGCTATCAACGAAGCCAAAGTAGTTTTACCACTACCCGTAGCACCGATAAGTGCTACTGATTTACCTGGCTTAAGTTTCAGGTTCATTTTTTCGAAAATGGGTTTGTCTTCCTTATAGTAGAAACTCAAATCCTTGAATTCGATTTCTCCACGGATGGTATGGAAGTCTGACAAACCTTCTCTGTCTCCTATCTCGATAGGCTCATCGATCAGGGAGAAAATCCTTTCACCGGCAGAAAGTGCATCTTGTAAGGAGGCATAATACCTCGTAATGTCAAATATGGGTTCAAAGATCATTTTTGCATAGAAAAAGAAGGCTGCAAAAATACCCACAGAAACGCCTGTATTCTCTGCCAACGCCAAATGTCCTCCCAGATAAATCACCAAGGCTGCTGCCAAGGAACCCGTAACAACTACGATTGGGAAGTACATAGATGAATAAAAAGACGATTTATAGGCTGCATCGCGCAGGGTCTTTGTTACCCCACGGAAGTTCTCCGCAGAGCGATCCTCTTGAACAGTGGTTTTATTCACTTCAATCCCATTGATGTGCTCCGTCATGTAGGCCGCCATCTGGCTATAGGTCTTCCTTGCCTTCCTGGAATATCCCAAAAGAAGTGTCCGTACTTTTATCGCCAGAAACAACAAAATTGGAATTGAAAGCATGACGATTAAACTCAGTTTCCAGTTGAACCAAAACATGGCTGTCAGCGAAACTATTATCATGAATAATCCAAAGCTCACATCTGTAAAGCCCCAAGAAATGACCCTTGTAACTTTGCTTACGTCCGCAGTAAGCCTGATTGCAAGGTGTCCAATCGCAGATTTATCATAAAAACTGTAGGACAGGTATTGCAATTTCCTGAACATCTGGTTGCGTAGATCATAAATTACATACTCCTGAATCCTTCCTGCGGCATAGATCATCCCAAAAATGGCAATGGCCTGAACAAGGTATGAGCCTACGAAAGCCGCACCATAAAGGAAAAAGCCGTCTAGTCCGGTATCATTTCCCGCTTTATAGGAATCTACAACCGGAGTAATCCAGTTATCGATGTACTGCCTCCAAATGATTGGCAGCATGGCATCAATGGCTGCGGTAACCAATGCAGAAACCAACAGAAGGCTCATCCATTTTTTATATTGGAAAGCGGCTAAAAAAATCCGTTTAAGAAAAGGTCCAAGGGATCTTTTTTGTAATTGAAAGTCATCCTCTTCTATTTGCATGGCTGGTTGTTTTGAGGAATGGAAAAAAAGAAAAAGGAAAGGGAATTTGACTGGATCTCATTCCCTCTTTTATTATTTGGTGTCAGTGGTCTCTCTTAGAATGGTCTTCTCAACATCAGCCTGGATCTTATGGATTTCCTGGTAATAGCCAGGAATTTTTTCCAATTCTGCAGGCGTTCCTTGCTGGACAAGTTTTCCTTTGTTAAAGACAAAAACCCTGTCAGCTTGCTGTATGGAGGTAATTCTATGAGAAAGAATGAAGGTGGTTTTGTTGGCCAATTCATCCTTCAAAGCCCTGAACATTGCCTGTTCAGTCTCAGTATCTACGGCAGATGTAATGTCATCCAGGATCAGGATCTCAGGTTGAGGAAGAATAGTTCTAGCCAAGGCAACTCGTTGCTTTTGCCCTCCTGAAAGGGTAACCCCTTTTTCTCCCACCAATGTCTCATATCCCTCAGGGAAAACTCCGCTGATTTCAGCAAATTGAGCTGTATTTGCTGCTTTCAGAACCCTTTCAAGGGGACTTTTAGGCAAGCTGTAGGCTATGTTTTCCCTGATTGAAGTGGAAAAAAGAAATGGTTTCTGATGGGCCATCCCGATTTTCTTCCTCAAAAATGAGCGTTTGTAGGTATTCAGTACCTTGTCATCCAGTTCAATCTTCCCTTCATTGGGCTCATAGAGCCTCAACAATAATTTGATCAAACTTGATTTTCCTGAGCCTGTCGGACCAATGACAGCGATTTTCTCTCCGGCATTCACCTTGAAGCTCACATCTGAGAGTGCCCAGATGTCGTCATTCTTATAGCCGAAGGTTACGCCATCAAAAACGATGTCTCCCTGTATTGCTTCAGCTTCGGCACCTTTGTCATCTTCTTCAGCAGCATTGATGATCTCCCCCAGACGTTCCAGCGCAACTTGTGCCATCCCCATTTCTGAAAGGGTACGCCCCAGTTGCCTTAAAGGCCAGGCAATCATCCCAATGTAGGTGTAGGAGGCCAGCAACTGTCCGATGGTGATTTCTCCAACCATGGCAAAGTAGCCACCTGCAATGATGGAAATACTGATCTGAGAAAAACCCAGGAAATCAGAAACTGGCCAAAAGAACATGTGAAGCCTGTTGTGGCGAATTCCAATTTCTCGTGTTTTTTCATTTTGCTCACGAAAACGCATGCTTTCATGTTCCTCATTGGCATAGGCAATGACTGTCCGGATGCCATTCAGATTTTCCTGAACCAGATTGTTGAACTTGTCTGACTCCTCTTCATGTATCCTCCAAACTTTCTTTTCTTTCTTGAAGAAGAAGTAAGAGGATAAAACAAGGAAGGGTGCCAGACAGATACACAAAAGTGCGTACTTCCAGCTCATAAGCGCCACCATGCTGATGGAGAAGCCAAAAATCGACAACAACCTGACAAGGTTGATCACCTGGCCACTGATGAAGCCCTTCACTGTATCCACATCTCCGGTACTCCGTTGGATCAGTTCGCCTCTTGTGATTTTGGTAAAGAATGAAAGAGGCAGCCTTTGTATGTGAGCAAACATCCTATCTCGCAAGGACTTACTCAAGTTCTCTCCACACCAGGAATTGATAACACTGGAGGAGAATAGAAAGGCACCATGAAAGAATGAGATGATTACGTAGATGACTGCCAAGGCAATCAACAACCATCCAAAGTTTTCCAGAATGGAATTTGGAATCAGGTTTGTTAAGGCCTGAGCGATGGGGTCAATACCCTCAGAAGCATTTGCTTCGGCAGGCTTCCCCAGTTCGATCACCTTGTCAATGGCGATTTGCAGGATCTTTGGTTCAAAGCTCCTGACAAAGATGGATAGAATCAATAAAAGGGCTGAGGAGATATACCATATACGGTATTTTCCCAACAACCTAAACAACGTGCGTATAGATGAACCCATGGTAAAATTGGTTACAGATGGAATAGGTACAGCGATGTCTGTAACACCAAGCCGTATTTACCTTGAGGGGGGAGCGGGGGAAAGGAGATAAAATATCCGCGTACTTTCACCATCCCATGAAGAGATTTTCCGAGAGGAAGTTGTTCTACGGGGAATACACAGGGAGGTTTCCCTAAATCCAATAAAGAAATTGTTAAGGGAACTCAGCCTGGTTCTAGCCGGGCTTTTTGGGAAGGAAGAAATTGTTATTTTTTTCCTAGAAATTGGTCAGCCTGGCTGCATACCTGAGGCAAGCCTGAAAATCTTCTTTTTCAAGAAAAGGGAAATTGGACATAATCTGATCCGGAGTCTGTCCTTCTGCCATCATTTCAAGCAACATGCTGACAGAAACTTGTTGGTTGCGAATGGAGGGTCTGCCGTTGCAGACTTCAGGGTTCAAAGTAATTCTAGTTAATACTTCCATTTGCGATATCTTTAATTCAATCACACGATAATTCACAAGTCTGGACTTCTCACAAAGCCCTGACACATTTGGGATAGTATATACGCAAGTTGCTCATCCTCAGTTGTCCATTTCTTAAATTAGGAGACAAAAATAGCCTGACAAACGTTCATTTGCAGGCAAGATGATGAATGAAATCGTATGTTTTACCCCAAAAAAACACCTCCAATAAGATAATCGGACTCAAGCCGGAACCACAATGACATTTGTTTTCCCGGTTTTTTTGACTCCAAAAAGGGAGTCGGTTATATGTATGAATCCATTTACTCACGAATTCCTTTAGAATTCTTTTTTTATCTCATTTTAGCCAAAAGACTAAATCAGTGTCGATTCTAAAATAAGTAATCTCTTGAAAAGATCTCGCTTTTTATCTGTTAATTTTATCTAAATGGCAGAAAAAACTGCGAAGAATGGCCTTTTTTATCGAAAAAAGTACCAATCATTGAAATATATTTATCCATCAATATCAAAAATCCCAGTCTAAGACCCAGCCCTGCCTAATTGCCTCACGAACAATACCTGCAGAGTTTCGAACCCCTAATTTTTCTCGGATATTCTTCCTATGTGTGTGAACGGTTTCTCCAGATATAAATAATTTATCTGCTATTTCTTTAGCTGAATATTCCTGGACAATCAATTTCACTATCTCCACTTCACGAGTCGTCAAATTACTCTTAGGTCTTGCACCAAATTTCCCCTTCAACATGCCCGCCACCTTTTTCATAACTTCGAAGCCATAGTAAGTTCCTCCCTTTGAGACGGTACGGATTGCCTCCAAAATTTCCCTGCTATCAGACTCCTTTAGTATATAACCATCCACTCCCTCTTCCAGGAGACGCATGATCAATTTGCTCTCATCATAAATGGTCAGCATGATAACCCTAACTTCCGAGTGATTTTCCTGAAGATGTTTTAACGTTTCCAATCCATCCATCACAGGCATATTGATGTCGAGTAACAAAATATCAGGGCTTTCTTTTTGGAGAAAATCCAATACCTGCTGACCATTCCCAACCTCACCTGCTATATGAATGTCCTCCTGGCCATCAAGGCTAAACCTTAAGCCATCTCTGTAAATGGGTTGGTCGTCCGCTATTAGTACATTTATCATTTTTCTTTTAACCAGCTTTCTGTAGGTGAAGGAAAGGGGATGAAAATCCTTGCAGAAAAACCATTTCCAGGACTTGACTCCATCTCAATGGTGCCCGATAGTTTTCTGACTCTTGCCTTAATGTTCTTAAAACCTATGCCTTCTTTCTCTAGCCCTGTCTCCAAACTCATTCCTATTCCATCATCAGAATACTTCAACCCCAGGCTATCTTTTTGGTGATTCAACTCTAGGTAAATTTTTTCTGCCTTTGCATGCTTAAGTGTATTGGAAATCAGTTCCTGACTTATCCTGTAAACCCCATGTTCCACCATAGAAGGTAATCGACCATGCTCGAAACCATAATAATTAAGCCCTACATCAATGTTGTTGGACTTGTTCAATTCATCGATCAGGCTTTCGAGGGCGTCAATCAACCCAAGGTGCCGGAGCGTACCGGAAAGCATATCATGTGATAAGTTTCGAACTTCCTTAACTGCCTTTGCAAGGGTGGACTTTGCCTTTTCTACTGCCTGAAACTGTTGTTCCTCTTTTTCTTCGAGCTTTTGCTCCAGAGAAGAAAAATGGAGCTTGACAGCAGATAGCAGCATTCCAATGTTGTCATGAAGTTCTTGTGCAATCTTGTTTTGAGTTTGTTCCTGCCCTTCTAGCAAGGCTTCCAGCGCAATGTCTTCTTGATTGTTGAGTAACTGATTGATTTCTTCTTCATAAAAAGTTTTTCGCTGGAAAGATTGGAAACGGAGTAACAGAAACGCGACCAATAAAATACTTGCAATCAGCAGGACAATCCCCACAAACAGGCTTAAGCGATAATTGTCTGCCCTCAACTTTTCATTTTGGTACTTTTGGGTAATATCAGTAATGGCTTCAAGGCGATTCAGGCTATCAATGGCTTCTTTCTCTTCAGAATAAATTTCAAAGTATGACATGGCAGAGTCTAGAACTCCTGATTTGCGGTAGACTACCCCCAGGTTGCGGGTGGTATTCATTATCAATTCTCTATCAGAACTATTTTGTAATTCCTCATGTGCTTGTAGCAATAGTTCTTTGGCCATTTGATACTTTCCACTTTCCGTTAAGATGGCTCCATAATTGACGCGGGCACGGGTGAAGAAATTAGGGCGAAAATGAGATTGATACTTCTGGAATACTTCGGAATAGATGGATTCAGCTTCTTCCAACTTTCCTTTCTCATAGGCGAGGTTTCCCAGTTTGCTGTAGTCTTTCAGCCAAAGAGATGAATCAGGAATCATCAGGTAGGTTTGCATAGCCTGATCGAAATACCTGGATGCCAGGTCAAAGTTATCCTTTGCCACAGCAATGTTTCCAAGGCTTGAAAAGCCATCTGCACGATTTTTCAATGCCCTGGAATCTGAAGCCTTCTGCCAAAATTCAACACTGCCCCGGTAATGCAATTCCGCAGAAACAAGGTCTCCCTGATGGGCGTAAAGGGCACCCAGGTTGGTTTGAAAATAGCCTTCCAGAAATGGATGGTCAATTTTATGGATCTTCATGCTATTCAAGCCGTTCAGGTATTGAAGCAAGGCTGAGTCAGGGGCATTCAGTTTTTTGTAGCACTGCCCTTGGTTAAAATAAACTTTGGCGATGTCCAAATGGAGGCCAAGTTCTTGATAGATCGCCATGGCAGATCGGTAGAAAAGCAAGGCGGAGTCGGGTTTTCCTTCTCGACTCTTGAAATCCCCAAGGACTTTTCTGGCGAGGGCAATGCCTTCCCGAAAATTAGCCTTTTCACTTTCAGCCAAGATTTCCCTTACCATTTGGGTGTAGTTTTCAGGCTTTTCATTAAAACTACTGCGGTAATTGGCCAACAATTGAAGTTGTTCTCTTTGATGATCAGATGGACTGTTTTGCCCAAAAGAAATTGAGCAAAACAGCCATAAACAAATAAGAAGTCCTTTACTTTGCATTGACAGACAGCTTAGACGTTTTGTTTCTGGGTAGGATCACCTACCACATCATGATCCACTTCCGCGAAACTATAAGTAACTACAGCCTTCTTTTTTACATCGGAATTGATACCGCCATTATAGCTTGCAGGTGGAATCACCCTGATGGTAAACCCACGGGTTTTTTCAGGTTTTTTAAAGGGAAAATCAGTCCTGTAACCTTCTGAAGGTCCTACCTCAGGTTCGTCTTTATAAGAAAACCCAACAAGGACATATTTATTTTCAATTGGTGGATTGGATATCTTCTGTGCCTCTTTAATGTCTATTGTGAAAATCCCTCTTCCTTCAGCATAATATGTTCGATTATAATATTCCCACCATGCCCGTTTGCACGCCTTCACAAAGGCCTCTTCACAACCAGCCTCAACCCATGTGGAGACCTGAAAATATATTTTCCCATCAGAGGTGCTGGAAATATGAACCATAGGTTTATACAATTCACTTTTATCGATTCCTCCTGATTTATAATTTTTCATGATAATTTAATTTAAGAAATAATGAATAAAATTTTTCATTATAGTCCCGCTCCCCATTGTGAATAGGGATGCAAGAACCTTAATGTGTTTAAATAAGATAGAATGAGGGCTGCTTCGATTATTTAAGCAGCCTCTAGGCTGAATTAATGATTTAGGATATTGTGATGTGGATCAATTACATCACCTTCTACTTCAGCGAAACTATAGGAAAGAGCTGCTTTTTTCTTTACTGTTGGGTCCGTGCTGGAACCCGGGTTGTAAGGAACAATTCTCACTGTAAAACTGGGGTGATCAGGTTTATGGAAGGGATTAGGGTATTCATAAAAAGCCCAATAATCCTGTTCTAAAGGTCCAGACTCTATAAGCTCTACAGGAAGGGTGAAATAAAAACTACCTTCCTCCATTTCTGTATCCATATCTTTGTTTTTCCAGGCTGCATTTTCCTCGCCAAGTCTTTGCTCTTTTCTAAGCCAAACCGCCACTTTGAAGTAGTAGGCATAGTCTTCTCTGTCTCCTATTACGACTTTATCTTTTGTTCTTGTCAAATGAACCAATGGTTCGTCATAATTTTGAGTGTTCATGTTGTAAAAATTTACTGTGTAAAAAGGGATACTGTATGATTCAATTTTTCTATTGGAGCCCCACACCTGCCCTATCTAAGAATCAGGCATGGGGATCTATATCACCATCCAATCAGAGAAGATTGGCCTCATATTTAAATTAATCAGTCCTTTCCTTTATGGTAACTTCCTCCTGGATTCGAGTAAAGTGAACCATAAGCTCTAAATACCTTTATAGCTACAAAGCAATCTCACGATAACTAACTAAAAATCAACTAATTAGAGTAGAAATAAATCATGGGAAGAAAATGGCGGATTGATATGAGGTTTTGGTACTATAAGAATATTGATACAGAGGTAGAATTATTTCTCGATGAACTTTCTTAAGAAGAGAATTCATGCACATATAAGATTTTGAGTATCATTTGACCAGTCTTTTGCGGCCAATTAGGGTATTGTTATCTGTTCTGATAACTAGCTGGTAAGTTCCTTTAGGGAGGAAAGAAGTTTCAAAGGGTAAAGTTTGAACACCTTCTTTGGAAAAATATTTCCTTTCCCAAACTATACGACCTGCCACATCAATTAGTTCTATGTAAACATTGCTATTTCCTACTCCATACCATTCAACATAAGCCATTTCTCCAACAGGATTGGGATAAATTTTCAATCCGGCAATTACCTTTTCCACCTCCAGAACATTTAGGCCTACGTTTTTTCCTAAAGTCCAGCGTGTATCATTCAGGAAAACCGAAGCAGAAAATAAGTCCTGGATGCTATCCTGATTGGCATTGGTATTGGGATCCCAGGTCATGCTGTTGTTTAGGCGTGAAAAAAGTTCCAGGGAATCTTCAGAAATACCATTTAGCTCGGCATCAAAGTACTGGAACTCAATGCTTGCCTCCGCAGCACCGGCATTTCCTAGCATCAGGTCGTAATACCGCAAGATTCCATCCTGTCCGTTGATGTCCTGGGGATCATGCCCACGGCTAACCAGCGTCATGCCCAGGTTGGCGGGTGAACTGATGGTCAAACCAAGGCTTCCGGGATTGGCCATATTTGGGCTATTGAGCATATCCATCCGAAAGATCAAGCCTCCTGCTTGGCTGCTAAATGCCCTTTTGGCTTCTGTTTCTCCAATCAAACTTCCTGTGTTTCCCAAATCTACCTGATTGCCATTTAGGTCCAATTTGCCTTGAATGAAAATAAGCTCATGAACGACTTCAATGGAACTTTGCAAGGCAAGATCCTGGCTACTTTTGCTCAGTTCTATGTCATAGAAGGTGGTTCCAGTTCCCCCCACATAAACCTGACTAGCGGGAAGGTCTCCAGTAAAAATCACTTTTGAATCGGCTGCGAGGAAATTGCCTTCCTGAATCCATGCAAGGTCATCCATGACAATTTGGACAGTTCCATCACAGACCATAGAAGATCCATTTTCAATGATCAATTGCCCTTGAGAAGGAATAATGAAGGCAATAAATCCAAAGAATATGAGCAGCTTTCTTTGTGAATACCTGCTAAGCCGATTAAACTTTAATGTTTCCATTTTCATTGAGTTAGTCCATTGGGTAATTAGTTGTTTTCCAGCGCTGCGATTCTGGCTTCCAGCCTTTTGATCATTTCTTGCTGCTCCTGGATCGCTTTGATAGCCAGAATGCCAAATCCACTATAATCCACCGTGTAGACGGCCTCTTGTTCTCCCTCTGCAGGCGCTGTTACCAATTCCGGAAATAGAGGTTCAAGTTCCTGAGCAATCATACCTATATGGTTTCGCTTTTCTGGATCACTTTTGTAGTGGTAAGAGCTCGGTTTTAGTTGAACTAGCCTTCCCATTACTGATTCAAGTGGTTTGATATTTGTTTTGAGCTTCCTATCAGATGTAGCTGAGTATGCACCTGAACTGGTACTGAAAGTACCTCTCAGGTTTCCATTGTAATAGAGAGATAGTACTCCATTCGCAAAGACAAAAAATTCCCAATTTGCGCCCGTAGAATTTTCCAGATTTAGGCCTCCAACGTTTCCTCCTCCTGTAACCGTTTGTTTGATTTTTAGTTTGGAATTTCCTGGGGCGGCACATCCCAGGCAGGTATTTCCATTTTTTAACATGGTCAAGGCATTGGATCGATCCGTGGGGCTGATCCCATTTCCGATGGTAAACAGGCGGTCAGTTGAAACATAAAATTGAGAAGAAGAAGCAGTGTAGTTGATGGAATGGGTTCCAAAAACAGATTCTGCGTAGGAGGGATTTGAATTATTTATGCCAGTGGTGAAACTCCTCCAGCCATCTGCCACATTTCCTACTCCTGCAGCAATGAAGGCCCCACCGCCATTGGCTAAGTTGGAAAATCCACCTCCTATAAAAGTCTCTGTTCCATTGGCTTCGTTGGAGTCGCCTCCTCCAATGAAGGATTCAGAATCCGAGATTGAATTCAATTCCCCGCCAGCTATAACGGACTTATCACCAAAAACTTTACTTTGAAAACCTCCAATGATTCCTGCATGATTAGCGCGAATGGAATCATTGAATCCTCCTGCAGCAATTGAAAAGGAACCTCTTACATACCCATTTCTGACACCTACCAGGCTCGATCCTGTCCCATCCACATGGTTGTCTCGGCCACCAAATACCGAAGTTTCCGCACCCAAAGCTTTTGAACGAAGCCCCATCACCACAGAATGTAAACCGATGCTATCGCGGTTCCAATCGCTGCTATCCACAGTCCCTGCTCGAAAGGCCGAAAGACCTGGAATCCACATCATTCGGGTTCCTGTACCAGAATCTGGTAGGCTCAACACTGTTGTGGGCTCAAAATCTCCCCTGGCAAGCAGGTTGAGGTTGGTAATTTTGAGCATGCTTGAGTCAATGGTGATGACCTCCTTTCCCGCTGCATCCATTCGGATGATGTCTTCATCGCTAGATTCCTCCACCTGAATTTTGGTATCTGCGTCTGCATCTTCCAGGGAAGCTGGCAAAGTAGCAGAAGGAGAAATTTGCTTCCAGGTAATACCATCGAAGTACCAGAAGTCATCGGTATTGGTATCAAATACCAAAAGGCCACGCGCAGGGCTTGCGATGGCATTGCGCGCTGCGCTGGTCATACGCGGGATCAACATGCCCTTGGAAGTGGAACTTACATCGAGCATGGCAGAGGGGTCAGGGGTGGTGCCATTGGCATTGATTCCGATAGATTGAGCAAATATGCTCGTAGCCAGCATCATCAGCAACAGGCTTAGAATCAGATTTTTTGCATTCATTTTCTTGAGCTTTAAATGGGTTAATGTTTTGATTCAAAGCTCTTGGATTTAATTATGGAATGGTATTCCCTTGATTCAGGATTTTTGTGTACCCTTATTGGGGTATATGGGATGGAATGAGTATGGTGGGACGAAAATACGGGAACATGCCCCATGCCCCCGGGGCAGCATGAGCAATAGCGAAGGATCTTCTTGCTCAAAGAAGGTAAAACCCTAGGCAACAATCTCTACCTATCCTACCAACGGAAGGGGTCGAAGGCCAATTCTTCATTGTCGAACCTGCGCAGCAGAACGATCGCCGCCATACCAATGTAGAAAAAGATGCTTGAGGGAAGGGACATGAGGGGATTTTGGGAATAATTACCTATGATCAAGGCAAAAATTCCACCTAGAAAGGCCAATAACCAGATTTTCAACTCGGGTCGTTGAATTTTGAAGTAATAGCGGACTCCAATGTACATCACCAAAAACAGTAAGCCCAAATAGAGCAGGAGTCCAATCCAGCCCATTTCAACTGCAATCAAAACAAACCCACCTTCTGGGCGATATTGGGAGAATAACTGAAAGGGGGAGAATTGTTGGCCTCGCTTACCTGTCAGGCCAAGCCCCCCGCCGATTGGATGACTCCGAATATATGGTTTGATGTATTCCTGATTTTGAAGGCGTTCTTGCAGGGAAGCTGCCGCCGTTGGTTTGAAGGTTGACCTGTATCTTTGGATGATGGGATGATCCAGGGGCAGAAAAAAGACCATTAGCCACAAACCAAAAATAGCAATCCCTATGGGCAACATCTTTCTATTAAATGAAAGTACAAGTAGGAAAAGAAAAGATGCAGGAACCACAATAAAGGCTGTTCTGGTACCGGATAGCAACATAGCGACCCACATTAGAAGTACACAACAGCCCAAAATAATTTTTTCGAAACGTTTGAGGTTGGGCTGAAAGAATAGTGGCAATGAAAATACGCTCGTTGAGGCCATAAGCATCCCCATCACCCCTGGTGTAGAGAAAAAGGAAAACTTCCTTATGCGACCATCCAGGAACAAACGTTCAAATTGCTCCACCTCCTGTGTGATCCATATTTCTTCAAATGCCCGTAAACCAAATACTTCTTGCAGGATGGCATAAACTGCGCCCAATGTCGTTAACAAAATCCAAAATTTTGCCAGGGATTCCAGGTGTCTGAGTTTGGTAAGTGCAAAAAGGGGCACAAAAAATAAGACCATTCTAAGTGCAGTATCCCGAACTGCATATAACCAAGCCATTTGATTGGGGCTAGAAGGGTTAAAAAGTTCTATGAAGTTATAGGCAATCCAGCCAAATATGGCCAGGGTGAAGATGTGAAAAACACCTCTCCAGTCTCTACGCCTGATTTGAGCCAAATAGATCCCCAGGATCATCATCAGAATACAAGCATCTAGCAAAATACCCAAGGGTAGGCCCCCTGTTATTTTCTTCAAACCCATAAGGGTAAAAGAGGCGAAGACGGTGAGAAAGAGCCCGAAACGTAGGTTAAACATGGAGGCAAGCAGGAGAGGAATTACCTGTAGAATAGCCAATAAAACAATCCCAGCTTGCTGCCCTCGGTGGGCTACCAACCACGAAAAACAAAGCACAAGTGCGGAAAAAAGCAGATATCCAAAAGGAGATTCCAGTTTCCTCCTGACAAATTCTTCCCATAGCCATCCCTGCAGAGAGTTTGATCGCTTGTCAATCTCTTCGTTCTTATCATTGAGCTTGAATAGAAAAGGCTGCATAGATGGACCTGTTTTCAAATAATGGGTCTTAAGGTCTCTAAACTAAGCAATTTTTGGAAATTGCAGACAGGATATTGGGGAGGGATTTTCATGAGCACCTTCATCTCATGATTGTAAAATCAATTGGGTAGTCGGGCTTAAGCCAGTCAATCATTCCAGTTAGAACAAGACGATTTTGACAAAGAATACCAGGCAAACAGCGAGGCAAGCAACCAAAATCAGCTTTTCATGAATTCTTTCAGAGTTGGTAAGAACGTATTCTCTTTTTCTTGGAGTGTAGTGGCTCATTTATAAAAACTTATGTCGTTGTTCATTTATTACAATACATAGATAATCAAACCTATTAAGGATAATTGGTCAAATCAGGGAAGTGGTACTTTTCTCCACTTCAATTGAACCATCCCCCTCCTGAGTGGTCATGGCACCATTTTTAATTTTTTCCCTCCTATTACGCAACTCTTTTCATAGGTAGTCGTTAATAGTCACAAACTACTTTTTTTTACAAAGTTCTATCCATCATGAAAGCTAATCGACTTGCAATTACCCTGTTTGCGACTATGATGTTTGATGCCCTTTTCTGGAATGAATTGATAGGGGTCAATCTCTTGCTATTTACCCTCTTGCTCATGGGAATTGGATTGTATCTAAACCCCAAGGCTCTAAAAAGTACCCATACCCTGCTTATTGCAATAGGCACCTTAGTCAGTGGTGCAATGGTCGTCTATCATAATTCAGGAACCGCCAAAATAGTTCACATTCTCTCTGCGCTTATTTTTATGGTTATGTGCCAATACCTGCAATTCAGGTCTTTGGCACATGCTTTTGGACAGCTTCTCAGCAACTTGGGGAATTCTCTAGGGACTTTTTGGGAAAATCTGTCTCTCAACTGGGTAAAATCTAAAAATTTGAAAAAACTGAGCAGTATCCTCAAGCTGAGTTTTATCCCAATATTCTTCCTTATCATATTCTTTGGAATATTCCGTTTGGCCAATCCAAAATTCATGGAAGCCACTAACCAGCTTTGGACAAATATTACGAACTGGTTTATCGGATTTTCAATCCTCAGAATCTGCCTTTTGCTCCTGGGATTGGTGATAGCGGTAATTTCCATACTTCCCAATAGCAAATCAGGTTTTTATGACAAAGATGCCAGTGCTAAGGATCAATTATTCCGAAAAAGAATAAAGCATGGCTTTAGGTTTTCCATGGTAGATCTGAAGAAGGAATACATGACTGGACTTCTGTTAGTCGCTTTGGTGAATGTCATGCTCTTTTTCAACAATGTCCTGGATATCCAATGGCTGTGGTTCAATTTCGAATTGCCTGCTGGTGGGAGCTACAAACAATTGGTGCATGAGGGGACATACCTATTGATCCTGAGCATACTTCTATCGATGGGGATTATGCTTTATTTCTATCGAGGCAATCAAAATTTCTACAAAAAGGGAAAACTCCTGAAATACTTTACTTACACATGGATCCTCCAAAACCTGATTTTGGTCATCTCAGTAGGGATCAGGAACTACCACTACATTGCCAACCAGGGCTTGGCTTACAAACGAATCGGGGTAATTTTCTTCCTTCTCCTGGTAGTGGTTGGCCTACTTAGCCTCTTTATGAAAATCAGGGACAAGATGAGTTCTTTTTACCTGCTACGGGTAAACAGTTGGGCAGTATACGGGCTGGGAATCTTCTTGTGCCTGGTGAGTTGGGATGTATTCATTGCCAAATACAATTTTGCCCATTACCATGAAACCGGCCACCTGACACTTAAGCTTTCGGCCAAAACACTGCCCATCATGTACTCGAACATGGATCTCGTTTCCAAACATTATGAAGACAATGTTTATTTCTACAGCACAAGATTCAGAAGAAAAGAAAGGTTCTACCAGGAAGTCTGGCCAAAGCAAAGCTGGAAATCGTGGAATTATGCGGATGCAAAAGCTGCCAAATGGCTAAAAGAATATAAAAAATCACAACCATGAACTGGATGAGAGTCTGAGGCGATGGGTCGAGGCTGTCTCAATTGAGGCGGCCTCTTTTTTATTCCTATATTTAATGCTAGTAAATGACTAGCTGATGTATGACACGCTTTGGACATATATAGATCAATTTGTCCGTTTTGATGAGGAAGAAAAAAAAATCTTTGAAGGCCGAATGAAGCCTCGTAAGGTGAAAAAAAATGAAATCCTTGTGGACCTGGGAGAAATTTGTGGAGAAACCTATTTTATCCTGAGTGGCTTGATACGATTTTACTACCTGACAGATCAAGGGCTGGAAATCACAGGTTTTATCTTTGATGAAGGGCTATTTGCCACTTCCCATGAGAGTTTTTTTACCCAAATGCCTTCATTTCAAGTATTGGAAAGCCTGGAAGATGGGGAAGTATTATGCCTGGGATATAAAGACCTGGAAGAATTGTATAGCCTTGTGCCGAAATGCCAGGAGCTTGTCAGAAAAATCTCTCAGCAAAGGATGTCAAATGCCCAGCGCGTCATGGCATCATTGATCATGCACAAACCTGAGGAGCGCTACACCAGTTTCCTGGAATCCAGGCCTGATCTCGTAGGGCGCATTCCCCAAAAAGTCCTGGCAACCTACCTGGGAATTACTCCTGTATCGCTAAGCAGGATCAGGCACCGGATTGGAAAAGGAAAAAATTAACAATTGTAAATAGAATTGATTGTGGGGTGCTGTTTCTTGGGACATGAATCACATAGTCATTTATTTACTTATGAGTCAATTGGTAATCAACACCCACATGCCCAATACAGACAGTTACAGTCACAAGGAAATTGTTACAGAAATCACTATTCATGCTCCTGCAAGCAAGGTCTGGGAAATCTTGACAGATTTTGAAAGCTATGAAGATTGGAATCCCTTTATTGTAAAAAGCGAGGGGAGCTTGGTTCTGGGCGAAAGCATCACCAACCACATGAAGTTGAATGATAAGATCAATACTTTCTCACCTACCATCACCCTGGTAGAAGAGGGAAAACAGTTCGAATGGCATGGTTCTTCTCCACTAGGAATGTTCAATGGCAATCACTATTTCATCCTGGAGGCCCTGGCCGATGGGAATTGTAAACTGATCCATGGAGAAAGGTTTTCAGGTTGGCTTCGGTGGCTGCTCATGCGCCAGATTGGTCAGGAAACCTTCTCAAGTTTCAAAAGCATGAACGAGGCCTTAAAGGCAAGGGCTGAAGCATAAAAAAGACGGCATCCTCGCGGATGCCGTACCCCCATGAAATACATCTACACGTCTAAAAGTAATCAGTACCTACCCCACAACTGTATGGTAGCTCTTGATCTTGAATAATTTTTTGAATCATACCAGAATACCACCTTCTTGATAACTCGTTTCCCCCCCTTCAAATCAATCACCCTGGATTCACCACCACGAGCAAAATTTTTCTTCAGCACGACTTCTTGTGTGGAGCCATTTCTGTAATGGATAACCATCTTCCTCATGTTGATAGGCGCCTTGAGAACTCTCAGTTTTACCGCCGTAAATGTACCCTCACGTGCTGTAACGAAGATTTCATCCCGTTCTACACGGTAGTTCACTTTCTTCATTCCCAACTGTTCCCACCTTGGCGGATGTGAATCATAAGTCGGGATATTCGCCATTCCATTTGAAGCCAGAAAAAGAAACAAAAGTAAGGGCACAATAATTCTGTTATGAGCCTTGTTCATAAACTGTGGTTTGTTGTAAGTTGTAATGAGTTATTCCAGATACATCTCTTTGACTAGCCTTCATCAAGAGAGTTTAATCGGCATATGGAATTTTTTGGAAAAAATCTTCCAAACATGAAAAACTAATAATCAAAAGGTCAAAACGAATCTCTCAGTTAGCTTGGCAGATAATCTTCGAAGCAACTTTGACCACAAATCTACTGTTGAAAGTGCCGTATTTTCAGTAAAGGTCAGCAAATGTCCGATTTGGGTAAGTGCTACCAAAAATTTTGTATTAAATTTTGAATCCCAATTACAAACATCCATGCGCAAATCATTCTTCGTACTCATAGCGCTTAGTGCAATTTTCCTAAGCAGTTGTGGAGATTTGGTTTTATTCAAACAAAAAATTGAAGGCAGAAACCCCAATTCATTAGAAGGTAAGTACATCGTCGAGTTTGATGTTGAGGGAGAACAAAAATATGATACCCTTGAATTCAGAC
Source organism: Bacteroidia bacterium (assembly GCA_022760475.1). GTDB lineage: Bacteria > Bacteroidota > Bacteroidia > J057 > J057 > JALEFZ01. Next base: position 47,746 of record JALEFZ010000035.1, read on the forward strand.
AGGTACTCCCCTATCAGTTTATCATCTATTCCAGCTTGGTAAAAGATGATTCTGAAAATTATGAAGATGGCCATCCTTACAAGAGAGGAGAAATTTACAATGGGGAGATTCACCAAAAAGGCAGCGATTATTTCATCCAAAAGAAGGATGAAGAAACGGGGAAATGGGAAATAGGAGCCTTTAGAATTAAGAATGGTCTGGCTTATCACCTTCTTGAAACCCTTTATTATCAAGAATACAATGAGTCCTTGGTGAATGCGGTAAAAAACGGCAAATTCAAAGTTATTTTAGAAAGTGAGCGGGAAATAGAGGAGACTACCGACACTGATAAGACCAAAAAGGTCTATGAAGTGGCTGCAAGCCCAAGGAAAGTCATAAGGATTTGGAGGAGTATCCTTAGAAAGTCTGATAGATTTCCAATAAGAAAGCTGGATGAAAGTAAAGCAGGTGAAGGTACAAAGCCCGAAATAAAAATCAGCGATGTCTCAACTGTTTACCCCAATCCAACTTCAGGTAAAATTCATATATCCCTTGAAGAGGATAAATACTGGCAAGCAGAATTGTATGACCTGACGGGGAAGAAACTTATTGGGGCAAATTTTTCAGGCAAATTTTATGACTGGGACCTGAGTGAAATGCCTTCAGGGACTTATATACTCAAGTTGGGTTCTAACTACGAACGAAGCCATAAAACTTTTAAAATCGTAAAAAAATAATCATCCATCATAAAAAAAAGTCCCCGTCTAACCTAGCTGTAGACGGGGATGTTTTTTTTATAGTCCTAACTCTTTCTTCCTTTCTTTGATCAATTGGTTTACGACTACCTTTTCACCATCAAACTCTTCCGTTACTTCAAGTAGGAGGTATTTTTTCTTCTTAACAAAGAAGTAAATCTTCTGACCGACCTTCAGATCTACACGGCTGTTAGACATTGGGGAAAGATTGGGATTCATGACGCCCGGAATCTTCAAATAGATAGACTTTGTACTGTTGTTTCTCAAGGTGAAGGGTACAGCGTAAGAAATGGCTACTGAGCATGTCAGCAAAATGCTTAAAATGATTGCTTTCATAAATATTGTTGATTTGAAAATACAACTATATAACAACCTGGAGAGGATTTTGATTTGTAAAACAATGTAAAGCCTATATGACACGCGCTGACAGATATCAGGATTTTCATATAAGCAAAAAGATGAGCAAAGCAATTTACAAGGCAAATCAGGCCTCTTAAACCCAACTCACATTTGATACCAGCTTGTGATATTCCTGTGATACATAAAGCTTAACATTGCAGCTATAACCAAGCAAAGCACTTTATACCGGTATCCATAAAGGAGCGATTGGTCTGCCCTTCATCCCCAGCAATTTTTTCATGAAATAGATCATTTTGGCGACTCTCTCCCTCTTTATAGGTGTACCTGCAAATTTGTAAACCAACAACAATTAAACATAAATTAGGCAGCTCTTTGATTAGAGCCTGCCTTTTTTAATTTTTGGGGAAATAAGTTCTCATGCTCTCACAGAATTTTACCTTTAAAGATAGCAGTCAAATTTCCCTATCCCTTTTCCAGCCCAGGGGAGAAGTCAGTGAAGTCATCATCATTTATCCTGCCTTAGGCGTGAGGGCTTCTTACTATAATTTGCTGGGAGAGCAGCTTGCAGAAGCAGGTTTTATGGTAATTACATGTGATTGGCGAGGACATGGGAGTTCTACGGAAAGGCCCAAAAGGGGAGTTGATTATGGATATGAATCCTATGTGATGGACATGGACGAGGTGATTGATTGGGCTAAGTTAAAGTGGAATGGAAAAAAAGTGTCTGTCCTGGGACACAGTCTTGGAGGACAAATTGCCTGTTTGCACCGGGCCAGGTTTCCCGAAAAAATTGACAGAATTATCCTATCTGCCTCTTGTTCCCTCCATATTCCGAATTGGCCTGCGAGTTTTCGTTGGAAATTGGTCCTTGCCGGGAGGCTACTCCCCCTAATTGGAGATATACTGGGCTATTATCCCGGAGATAAGTTGGGTTTTGGAGGGCGAGAATTCAAATCAGTCATGAAAGATTGGGGCAAAAGTACCCATAATGGGGAATATTTTCCCAAGGATACCCCATTCAATTATGAACAAGCATTCCCCCAAAGCAAACCAGAGATTCTGGGCATCCATTATACGGGAGACAAATGGGTTACCGAAGAAGCCGTCAAACACCTGGCCAACAAGTTTCATGAAGAAAAGAACTTCAACTTTCACATTATCAAGGGTTACTCACACTTTAGCTGGGCAAAAAAACCAGAAGAAACGGTTCAGTTAATTGTGGCCAACTCCTGATTTCAGCTGAGTTATTTTTTCAAATAAGGAATTTTGTCTAGTTCCCAGTCGATTACAAGTCCCTTTGCCAATCGTTTGGCAATCTCCTTTCCATAAAGCAATTCACAGACATAAAGGGAAGGCTCAAAAGACCTGACTCCACCTTGCGAGGTGATGAACTTACCATCATGGACGAAGTACACATCCTCATATACATCCAAATGGGGAAACATCTTTTTGTAGGCATCTACATCTGAAGGGAAGGTCGTAGATGCGCTTGAATCCAGTAGACCTGCCTTGGCCAATACAAATGCCCCATCACAATGGGACATCACAAAGATAGCATCTTCCGAGGCCTTTTGGACCCAATCAATCATGGCGGTATCCTCAAGGTCTGTATCCAGGTGATGCTCTGCGCTAGGCACAACTAAAATGTCTATGGATGGCAAACTGTCTGTAAGGTAATTGAAGTCAGGCAAGAATTTAAGGCCTTCAAAGGTGGTGATATGTTTTCGGGTATTGGCCACAGAAAACACATTCATAGCCTTTATCCCTTCTCTAAAAATGGTATGCTGAAAAATATCAAATGGAGCGGTAAACTCTGTATTGTAGACTCCATCCATTACCAGAAAAGCTACATTGTATCGTCCTTCGACTATCTCAACCTCCTGCAAGGATTCAGCCTCGCTGGCTTCGGGGATACGCTTCCTTTCGCAGGAAAGGAGCAGAAGTATAACAACAATTGACAAGGTGAAATTTTTCATGCCACAAAAATAGGGGAATGCTGACAAAGGTAAAATGCTAGGAAATATTTTGCTCGACAACCAATTAGCGTAATAAATCAACCAAACAAGCCCTGATGTAATTCATTCATTAAACTTTTCTTTTAAATTAAATATTTGAAAATGAAATTACTTATAGTTCATTGCTTCAACCCCAAACCTGAACATGAAGAAGCTAATTCTTACTTTGACTGTTATCTTTGCTCACCTATGTTCTTATTCTAAAATAATCTATGTCTCTCGGGATGCCACTGGTTTTAATGATGGCACAAGTTGGACAGATGCCTTCAACAATTTCCAGGATGCCCTGGATGCCAGTAGTCCCACACAGACTGACACTGTCTGGGTCAAATCAGGCACTTACTACCCAGATAGAGAAAAAAATGGAGTTCCAGGTCAGGGAAATCCAACAGACTGGATGTTTTATTCTACCCATCCGGTATGGATTTATGGTGGTTTTGCCGGTCATGAAAAAATGCTCACGCAACGAAACTGGGAAACCAATCCAACCATCCTTGACGGAGACATTGGAATTCCAGGCGTAGCGGCTGACAATGCTGCCTGCATCGCCTTTCTAGGCAATGGGAGCCACGCACTCATGGATGGCTTCACCATACAAAATGCCTTTTCCAATAAAACCGGAGGAGGGCTAACCGTGGGAAATCTCAACTGTGTCTTTTTAAAGAATATCCGCATTCAAGACTGTTACTCTGCAGGATCAGGAGCGGGATTAACCCTGTTTGATCTACGAGGTGGAGAAATCAATAATGTAGTCTGTTCCAATAATTCTGCAGATAGAAAAGGGGGAGGTTTTTTTCTATCCAGGTTAAGCCGTGTACGCTTTACCAAAGTATTTGCCTTACAAAATATGGCTGAGTTGGGTGGTGGTATGTTTGCCGATTCCCTGGACAATGTGGTAATGGATGGGATGTTCTTTTGTGGGAATACAGCTTTACTGGATGGTGGGGGATTGTTTGCCAATAGCTTCTCAACCGTAGATATGGTCAACCAAACCTACAATGAAAATGTAGCTCTCAGAAACGGTGGGGGAGCATTTTTCCAGGCATTCGAAAATGTAAACCTCTCCAACATCACCTGTATCTTTAACATTGCTGCGGGAATCTACGGAGGATTGGGAATCAAGAGTGCTTCCAATCTAAAATTATACAACTCAATATTCTGGGAAAACAGCGACACAAATGGTTCCCTCCATCAGAGTTCGCAAATATTCAGAACACAGGCAGTTTTAGACCTTGAGGCCAGGTATACCATCATTGAAGGTTCTCATGGAAGTGGCAGTTCCTGGAACTCCAGCCTTGAAGACTTGGGCAACAACCTGGATATTGACCCTGATTTTTCAGACACCTATGGATTGGACACCCTTCCATGCACATTGGATGATGATTACACACCTAAAATCACCTCGCCAGTCATCGACGCAGGTACCACCCATGCGCCTGGCATAGGAGCCTTGGACGCCAATGGCAAACCAAGGATTGCAGGAGGACAAGTTGACTTGGGAGCCTGCGAGAGTCAGACAAGTTTCCCGGTAGAATGGCTTTCTTTCAAAGGTAAGTATGAGCAGGGAAATGTGGTTTTAAACTGGCTAACTGCCTCAGAAAGGAATTCAGACCATTTTGTGGTACAACGGTTACAGGAAGAATATCAGAATTGGTCAAATGTTGGCAAGCTAAAGGCAAGAGGGGAAAGCCAGGTACCAAGCAATTACCAGTTTGTAGATGGGCTCGTGCCTAGCGGGCAAACAATCAGGTACAGGATCAAGCAAGTTGATAAGGACGGGACGGAAAACTTTAGTTCTGAAGTAGAAATTTCTACATGGGTACGAGACCCATCAACAAAAATCAATGTTTATCCTAACCCGACGAATGATGTTTTAAATATTGATTTTCAAGAGTTTAACTCTGAAGGAGAAATATCAGTTAAGTTAATCAATCAACTTGGTGTTGTTGTTAACCATAACAAGTATAATTCCCTGATGAACAACAGACTAAGGCTAGACCTGAGTCAGTTACCTTCTGGTTTTTATACGCTGACAGTCAATGCAGGAAATACTCAGAGAAGAACAAATATTTTTAAAGAGTAAGTATCTAGCCGCAGGGAACTCATGGGAGTTTGATAATGTATATTGAGGGGCCATCTCGATTGAGATGGCCCCATTTTTTTTATTCAATCTCCAGTATCAAGGCGGATTTGGGTTTAAGGGTAATTTTATCCCTCAAAACAAGGCTTTGACCTGTAAGAACATCCTTCGCCTTCGAATCATTTGGAAGTATTTCTGCGAAGCGGCTCAGTCCCAATGGGGTAGAGGCCTTGTTCTTATTCAAAACCACCATCACTTTCTTGTTCCCCTTGTACCTGAAATAGACATAGGTTCCATTTTGAGGGGCAAAATGCATGGTTTTCCCACTGGTAATGGCTTCATTGTCCAACCTCCAATTGAGAAGTTTCTTCATGTAGTCCTTCATGTCTTTTTGCTCCTTGCTCAGACCGATCTCCCCGAAACCATTTAGTTTGTCTCCTTCCCAGCCTCCTGGAAAATCCGATCTGATCAAGCCATGATCATCGGGCTTGGCGCTGTTTTCCATCAGAATTTCTGTTCCGTAGTAAATCTGCGGAATTCCCCTGGTGGTAAGCAGGTAGGCAACAGCCATTTTAGTTAGTGCTACATCATTGTTCAACTGGGTATGAATCCGTCCCATGTCATGGTTATCTCCAAATATGAGGAGATCGTTGGGTCTTACATAGGCGATGTCATTCGCGAGGTTCTCATAAAGTTTGACCAGTCCTTTCCCCCACTCCTCTTTTTCGTTTAGGGCATCCCTCAAATTTGCTTGCATAGGAAAGTCCATCACACTTTTCAGGCAAGAGGTATAGCCATCTTTATTGACATGTCCTTCCTGCCAGTAGGAAACCACAAGTGGATTGTAGCTCCACTCTTCACCTACAATGCTAAAATCGGGATATTCAGTCATGATGGCACATGTCCAATCAGAAAGGAAATTTTTGTCCGGGTATGGATAGGTGTCCTGACGAATTCCGCCAAGTTGCAAGGTCTCTACCCACCAGATGCTATTCTGAATCAGGTATTTGGCCATAAAAGGATTGGTCTGATTCAAGTCCGGCATCGAAGACACAAACCAGCCACCGTTCATCAGTTTTTTATCGGCATTTGAAGCATAAGGATCCTGGTTGGTTGTCCTCCTATGGGTAGTCACTTTAAGCGAATCGGGGAAGTTAACCCAATCCTTAAACGGCATGTCCTCCATCCACCAATGCTTGGAACCACAGTGGTTGACAACCCCATCGAAAATCAACTTCATATTCATTTCCCTTAGGGTTATCCCCAGTTCTCTATATTCTTCAAGGCTGCCGAATCTGGGATCAACTTTATAATAATCGGTGATAGCATATCCGTGATAAGACTGCTGTGGCATGTTGTTTTCCAACATTGGGCTTGGCCAAACGGCGGTGAAGCCCATATCCTGAAGGTAATCCAGGTTTTTCAGGATACCATTTATATCTCCACCATGCCTTGCATAATCATTTTTGCGATTTATCCCTTGCTCAAGGCTGCTATCAAAGATATCATTGGAAGGGTCTCCATTGGCAAAACGGTCAGGAGTGATCAGGTAAATTACGTCCTTCGAATCAAAGCCATCCAGTTGGGTATAATCGAATTCTCTGCTTTTCAGCTCGTAATTCCATTCTATCGTTTTGGCGGATTTTTTTTCAAAGAAAATGGTGAAGTTTCCTGCTTGGGCACCATCCAGGTCAAGGTCGATGAACAAATAATTTTTGCTGTCTGCCTTGTGAAAATCAATTAGCTGAACGCCCTCAGCCTCGATTCGGGGTTCATATTCTCCAATCCCATCTCCCTGAACCAGAAGTTGGAGTTCGGGATTGGTCATGCCTGCCCACCAATTTGGGGGTTCAACCCTTTGGATCTGGGCATGACCCGATTGGAAGCCTGTCAGGATAAAAATGAGGCAAATGGCCGCGATTTGAGCCCAAGAAGTCCTTATCATATCAGTAATTTTGTAGTTCTGGGGATAAAGATAATAGCTCAATAGATATATATAAATATCAGAAGGCGTCAATCTTCGAATCAGTTCCTGGAAAATAGCTTTATCGTATAATCCAGCAACTCCAACCCACCATGTTTCCCGTGCCCAGGTATCACATATTCCGCATCGTTGTACTTCCTACGGACCTCTTTTACTGTTTCAGGCCACATGAACATGTTAGCGTTGGCTGTGTTTCCTTGATTGGACCAAAGCGATTTGATCATGCATCCTCCGAACAAGACCTTCTCAGAGGGAATATATGCGATGATGTTGTCGTCGGTATGGGCACCTCCCAAAAACTCCAGGATGATTTTCTTCCCTCCTACGCTTAGGGTCTTTTTTCTATTAAATCCTTTGGTAGGAACGATGGCGCTATCCTTTGAAGCGAGGTATTGTGTCCAGGAAGAAGCATAGCTTGGAATCCCTAACTTATGAACTGCTTCGAGACCACCAAGGCAGTCCACATGAAAGTGATTTACCACCACACCTACAATTTGAGCTTGAAGGCTGTCTTGAATCCACTTGATCAGGGAATCAGTATAGGGAACATTAGGTGGAGTATCAAAAATCACACATTGTCCGTCCTTTACAAAAACCATCCCATTGGACGTAAATCTCCCAAAGCCCTTCACAGTTTGGAAAGTTCGGTGGATATATACTCGTTCAGAAAGTTTGTAAATTTCCAGGTCCTGAGCGAGAGACAAAGTACCTCGGGTCTGGCTAAAGATTGGGAGAACGGAAAAACTCAACAAGATTACAAGAGCAAGGTTTTTCATTTCAAATACATTTAAATGAAAGAATTCCTTGGGGGAAAAGGTTCTTAGAATGTTTAGGAAGAGTGATCTGCTACGATGAGCCATTTGCCATCAATTTTTTTCCAGACCAGGGTAAAGTGTCCACCTGCATCTCCAATTTCTCTGGTGAGGTGCCATTTTCCTAGCATGAACGCAGACTTTGGTCCCAGCTTTTCAAGCCTTAGGATCTCAAAATCCAATTTCCCCATTGCAGCTTTGTTGGGGTATGATTTCTGGTAACGCTTTAAGGTAGCGTCCCAGCCTTCATTTACACCTTTTGAGCCAACGAATAGCAATTTGGGGTCGTTCCAGTATCCGGTCATGAAACAATTAATGTCTCCTTTGTTCCAACAATCTTGCTGTCTTTGGAGCTCAGCACGAACTGCAGCATCATTTTTAGGACTGAGTCCCTGTGCCATAGAAACAGCCGCAGACAGGCATAAAAAGCTGATTAAGAAGAAACTCTTCATAAAAATTTTCTAATAATTCCGAGGTAAATATACACATTCTGCTAAGACCATTAAATTTGGTAGAATTGATTTTTCTCAATCATGATTATTTCGAGATTGATTTTTTTCAACAAAACAACAACTATCACAAATTAAGCCCCTGATAAACAGAGGCTTAATAAACAGTTGAATTTTTGTATACCGATTTTTACTAAATCAAGAAAAAACTGGATTCTTACCTTGCTTGAACTAGCTTAGAGCTTACGCTCTCTCCTACCCTAAGCTGCAAAACATAATTGCCGGGAAGGATGCCAGCTCGTTCTATTCTAAATGAAAGGCCATGGGTTTGGGTCTGAAAAATAAGTTGCCCTTTCATATCGAATAATTTAGCGGTTACCTCTTCCCTATCCTCATTGGGGAACTGTATATTGAGGTGATCGCTGAATGGATTTGGGAATAGTTTCACGGAACCTTCTGGAAAGGCAGGGTCAACAGAAAGTGTTCTGCTATTCAGTATTTTATCCATGGGGGTCTCACGTACAGGCTTAATGGAATATACGGAAAATGGAGTTTGCCACCTGGGATCGCTTGTGAAAATGGTATCGGTAAGCGTTTTCAGGAATGCCACCAGGGCTTCTTTTTGATAGGTTGTCAGGTTCATTCTGATGGGATTTCCATTCTCACCCTTTAATTCTGAGGCAAGGTTGGGATTTGCTTTGACACCGGAATTATAATGCTCAATGACTTCTTCAAGGGTATTGAACCTTCCATCGTGCATGTATGGAGCAGTCAGTTCTACATTCCTGAGTGAAGTAGCCTTAAAAAGTCCCTCTTCATAAAGATTACCTGTTTCTCCACCCAGGCCTTTGTCGTTGACATTATCTATATCCAGTCCATTATTACTGGGGAAAAATTGGACAAAGTTGGATGAGAGGTGGCAGGCATGACACCCCTTGCTTATGAATAATCGCATCCCGGCATTCTCCTTTTTGGTAAAATGATCCAGGGAGTCTATGGAAATTATGAAGAACATGGAGTCTACGTGTTCTTTGGGATCCAGTACCATAGCTATGTCGAACTTGGAGTTTTTGGAAGTCATCGATCTCACAAACTGCCCAATGGCGGCTGATGCTTTTTCTGCTGTTATTTCTGGTGAGCCAAAGGCATTGTCAAATAAATTTGAATAGAAGCTGGTACTTTGCATCCTTGCCACGAGGGTATCGAGGGTAAGACCCATTTCTATACTTGAGGTGATTGCTGCTTGAATTTGATTTTGCAGAACATCTTCACTTGCAGACCAAAAAAACTTTTGCATAGGCTGAGCGGAGGCATTTGTAAGTCCCATGGATTGACGATGGCCTAAGGCTCCATCAAAGCCTCTGCTTACTTTGGCTGTGTCCGAAAATCCAAATTGAGGAATGTGGCAGGAAGCACAACTTACAGTGTGGTTGACAGATAGCCGGGTATCATAAAATAGGACCCTTCCAAGGGTAGCACCCATATCGGTAAGGGTGTTGTTAGGCGCCTTGTAATTAAAAAAAGCCTGGGCCGAGATATGTCTTGGTAGCCGTTGATTGCTGTAGTTGTAAGGGATGGCTGGTAAAAGAGGATACGGCAAGTTTTGACCTTCTTTGATTTGATTCAGGCTGTCCACACCTGTGGGCAAGTATGGCATTCCAGCAAAAAATAAAGTGATCACTAAAATTGAAAGAGGTAGTAATAATTTTTTCATGGTAGATAAGTGGCTGTGGGTTAAACTAAGGTGCGTTCCCTTTCAATTTACATATAATTCAGGACGATTCGAAGGCAAAAGATGCTACCCTTTTTACTTTATTGAAAGTGTTGTATTGATCCTTCGCAAAGGCTCAAGATAACATGCAGTTCTGGGATGTTACCGCCTTCAGGCACATGTGCCTCACAACACAGGTGTTATCCTGAAGAAGCAGGCAACAACAAAATGACGAAGGCCTAATTTCGGTTGTATAAAAAATAAGGCCAAAGCTGGAAGGCTTTGGCCACGTACAATTCTTGGGCAATCATTCAATCCCCCGCCATCCTTACAATCTTGGGTGCAAACTTTCCAATCACCTCCACCAGATCATGCTGATAGCTCATTACTTGATTGATGTCCTTGTAGGCCAAAGGCGCTTCATCAGGACCTCCTCCAATGAGGGTAATTCGCTTTTCATTCATTAATGAACGCATAGCGCTTCTGGTAATGGTTGACTTTGCTTTGGATCTGGAAAGTTGTCTGCCAGCTCCATGCGAAGCTGAGTTGATGGACTCAACATTCCCTTTGCCTCGGACGATATATCCGGGATCGGTCATCGAACCAGGAATAATTCCCAACACTCCCTTTCCTGCCGGAGTCGCACCTTTTCTATGCACGATTACATCGCTGCCATCTCCAAGTTGTTCCTTCCAGGCGAAGTTGTGATGATTTTCAACTACAAATAGAGGTTTTTCACCTAGTGCATGGGAAATCCTGTGGTGGATATGCCTATGGCAGGCTGACGAATAATCTCCTGCGAGATTCATGGCAGCCCAATATTCCATTCCAGCTTCCGACCCCATATCCAGCCATGCCAAATGCTTGGCCACCCTAGCTAGGCGTGTCCTTGACATAGCCACCTTCGTATAATGATTCGCAATACCGGCACCCAGGGCCCTAGAACCCGAATGGGAAAGCAAGCCTACGTAGGTTCCAAGGGGGAGATCCCACTCATTGTCTGGATCGGTAATGTCTACCAAACCAAATTCCACGAAGTGGTTGCCGCTGCCTGAAGAACCAATCTGTCTCCAGGCTTTGTCTTTGAGTTTCTTGGCGATATCGATGAACCTAAATTCATCCCTTTCCAGGACTTCATCATCCATGGGTCGGTCGGGACCTCTACCTGCACCAAAGAAGGTATGCGTTTGCAAAAGCTCCTTCCAATTTCGCCTGTTTCGTTCCAAATGCTCTCTCCTCAGGCTATAAACAGATAGTGCCATCCTACATCCGATGTCAACACCAACAGCATAAGGAATTACCGCTCCTTCGGTAGCTAGCACACCACCGATGGGCAAACCATAACCCTGATGCGCATCCGGCATCAAAGCTGCTGCCTTTGAGACAGGTAGTTTGGCTGCTGTGTACATCTGATTCAATGCTCCTGGCTCTATAATCGCCTTGCCATATACCTCAAAATCAAGGGGTTTATCCTTCAATACAGGTAAAACTATACCTTCATCTTCCCCTTCAGGCAGAAGTTCCTTGGCAGTCAATCCCAGAATATCGTGATTCACAAAATGCTCAGGGCGATTCAGCAGGGCTTGCAGCATTTCCAGTTTGGCCTGGCGGCCTTTTTTGGCATAGGCGTCGTGCGCCATTGCAACCATGGCTTCGCGGAGGGCTTTTCCTTCATCAAAGCCAATGCGAAGCAGGTGCTTTTTCTTAATCTTTGCCATAATTGTAATATTAAAAAATAGGAATCACCTGGAAGCCCGCCAATCAGTTTCACCCGAAGCTGATTTTATTCCCAGTGATAAAATTCTTCTGTAAATTTTTCCACCCACTCTTCCGATTTTTGGGTGGCTGTTACTTTGTAAAACATATCCCCTACATCCAATTTCTGATAGGGTATTTCCAAAAAATCAACAATCCTTTTTATGGTTCCTTCAAAGTTCTGAATCATATCCTCATAGACTATGGATAGGGGTTCGTAGCCATAGCTGGAAAAAAATTCCTGTATATCAGCCTCTTTTCTGACCGTCTGGCGAACCAGGGTATCCAAAGCAGCGGGTACATAATTCTCCTTGTAAAACTCTTCTTTGTCAGTAAACTCTTGCCCTTGCTCGAGGTGCCATACTTCGTCCTTGATGGCTTTCCACCAGGAAACTGCCTGACGAATTTTATTCCTCCGGGTTAGGTAAATGTGCTTACAATTGGGAAATAGTTCTGCGAACACAGCTTCATTATCCGTATCAGATGCAAGTCCCTGGAGCTCTGCAACTTCCTTTACCCATTTGGGATAAATACTTCCATTCTGATCGAGTTTCATACCGAAGACACCATTGGGGGTAGAACCTACCTTCCAAAGCTCTTGCTGTAATTTTTCAAATCCCTCTACTCCATATTTTTCCTGGAGGTTCTTTTCATGGATAAGGTTAAAATGCTCACCGGGTTTGCCAGCAATGCCTGTCGATTCCAAACCCTTGCATAGCAAGGTGGAGCCCGTCCGCTGGGTCATCCAGATTCTATAAGTTAGTATAGGTTTATTCATTTTCGGTAAGTTTTTGATAAGGTTTTGTCATAGAATAGATGACCATATTTCGCACAGGTACCTCATTTCTCTCGTCGTAGATGTAGCTTTTTAACATGGCATCTCGTTTCAATCCGCATTTTTCCATCACCCTCCATGATCCAATATTTACTTCATCTGCCTTTGCCTCTATTCGGTAAATGTTTTCCAAAGTCCAGGCAAACTCAATGATGGCCTTCATGGCCTCGGTGACATAGCCCCTCCCCCAATAAGGCTTGTCAATGACATAGCCAATTTCAACCCTTGGCATATGTGGCATTACACCAATGGTACCAATGATGTGATCAAGCTCCTTGGGGTAAATCCCGAACTCAATGAGGCTACCCTCTGCCATTTTCTTCTCCACCTCTGCAATGAAGCGATAAGAATCGTCCACAGTCTTATGCGCTCGCCAACTCAAAAAATGGGCAACCTCAGGATTAGAAGCATATCGGAAAATATCCGGTGCATCTGCCCAAGTCGGGGTTTTCAGGATCAAACGTTCGGTTTCAATAGGTTCTGGTAATTGCATATGGATTGTTTCAATTCTAAAAATCAGGGGAGGGAGCCCCTCCCCCTTTATATACAAACAACAATGGGTTAGCTCATAAGTAAATATGGCTTCCAGCTATCATCAACCCGACCAGAAAATTGGCTCAGGAACATGATGAAACTGGGACGAAACGGCTTCACCTTCAAGGTCATACCTGCTTCTTTCAAACTTAAATCTCCTTTGCGTGAATTACATTTGTAGCAAGCAGTAACCATGTTGTTCCAAACAGTCCGCCCACCTTGGGCCTTGGGAATCACATGATCAAGGGTCAATCTTTCTCTGCTACCACAATAGACACACTTATTTCCATCTCGTCTGAATACGTTCTGACGGGTCAGGGAAATTTTCTTAAAAGGGAGATTCACATACGAATTAAGTCGGATTACAGATGGAAAGTCAAATTCCTCCTTAACCGAACGAAGTTTCACATCCTCATAGGCCTCAACTGTATTGGCCTTGTTCAATAAAATCAGGATGAACGCCCGCTGGACATCCACCAGGCTGATAGCCTGGTAATCCTGATTGAGTACCAGTACCTGATTCATACATAATTTGATTTAAAGGTTATTGATAATCAAAGGAATAGGGGGGACTGATTCTACATATAGTTACTCATTTAGCATGATACCTAGCTCGTTTTCCAGCCTCCACAAGCTGATGATCTCAAGCTCTTGATCAGTGGCCTCACGGTTTTCATAGCCGAGGGCTTCCACCAGGACGAGATCACTATTCAACTCAAGGGTGAGTACTTTTTGTGGATGGCCTTTAGGCTCCTTCACGGTCATAGACCAGATCGAAGTAAAACCATTGATGCAGTCCGCTACATATTCACCTACACAATGGTTCATTTCACTACCTTCAATCAGAATCTCTTCCCGTGTCTTTAAAGGAAGAATTTCATAAAGGAGTCCCTCATGTTCGACAGAAAATCTTGTTATGCCTTCTGCCCAGTTAGGTAAGGTGTTGTCAGCCAGCCCTTGGGTTCTGCGGTACCATACTTCGGCTTCTGACTTGAGCTTTTCAAAGTTTCGGCCTTTGATGCAGAAATTTGGCTGAAGTGGTGGGTGGTAGTCGGTCAACCATTCGTTGTCCACTCCGCGCATCCTTGAACCAAATTTCAAGGCATTCACATAAGTAAGGACATGATTAAGAACCCATTCACTCTGTGGCTTTTGCAGGATCAGGTAAGTCCAGACAGTTCTCCAAAATTCATTTCGGCCAGGCTTGCTTATCTCCGAACTCACATCAGATACCTGAATCGCCCAAAATAACTGGTCGGTTCCTCCAAGGCCTTTGATTTCAGCCATGAATACAGCGTTATTGAAGTCTGATACCTCCCTGGTCTTCCCCAGGATAGAAAGCATTTTCCTGCTCAATGGATATGGAAGCCCAGGCAGATTTTTTAGGTCATGCCCTTCTGCGATAAACACAAATCGTTCAATATCTTCCTTTTTCATGTACCATTGGAGGGTATTTTCAAAGAATGGGGGAACTTTATGCTTTTTGACAAAAAGATGCCTCATCAAATCCAATCGGATGGGAATCTTAGGGTCATTTTCATAGTTTCTCTTCCATTTTTTCATTGGTCGAATTGCCCTGCTTAAAAATGGTTCTAGTGTCTCGTACTCCTTATCCCCAATATCTGAAGGCCTTGAATCGCCAGAATTTCCCTTGAAAATTTTCAGGTCATACATTTTGCGTTCCATGGTTTCTTTGAGATTGTAAAGCCCAATAGAAGTCAAGAATCCAATATTTAGGATGTAAATCCTCTCGACGGGATCCATTAACCAAACTATCAAAGCCATGGCCATACCCACAAATAAGGTGAAGCAAACGGCTGCATAAGCCAACAACCAGGCAAGGGTCCACACAAAACGGACAATCCTTTTGAAGGATTTTTTGAATTGATTTCTCATGATTGTTTAGGTATGCTGAATAAAATTTCTAGGGAAAATTCATGCAATTCGGAATACGCAACTTTTCAGTTGACGCCCATTTTCTTAAGACTTCGAGTTCATCTTTCTTTGGATCTCGGTTGGCAAATCCTCTCACCTCCACCATTTCTAGATTCTTGGTCAGACATATGGTCAGAAGTCTTTTGGGTGGCTGTGCATGTCGAATCAAACGCATAGACCAAATGGAGCTCTCACCAAGTTCGCATGACCAAACATAACTTCCCACGCAGTGTCTCATTTCCGCGCCTTCCTCTTGAATTTGAGACTCGCTCAAAAGTGGTACAATTTTATACGCTGATTTCCATGACTGAGAAAGGCTAAAGTCCCCAACTCTATTGTAGATGTTGTTTTTAGGGAATGGGTTGTTGTTGCAGGAGTTTTCATTGTATAATCGAGCTTCCGCAAGGAATTTGTTATAATTTCGACCTTTGACTTCCAATCCTGGTTTAGGAGGAGGAAGCAAATCATAAGATCCATTCCTGTTTAGCAGTCTTTGTGGTCGGAATTTTACTTGCTCAATATACTTGAGGATCTCATTGACCTCACTAGTATCGTTGACCTCCTGGTGAGCTAACCACAGAATCAATCTTTCAATGAAGGCCTCCTCCGAGGGGTTATGATTTAGCATATGTGGGGTACCAAAAAAACTCGATGCCATCATGTTAGCAAGAAACTGGCTCCCTCCAAGACCCAAAACCTGGGCATGGCGAAGGTTGGCCAAAATCCCCAACTGCTCTTTCCCATCCATGAAAAAGGCTGCCATTTTCTTCGTAACAGGAAAGGGTAAACCCTCACATTTCCTAAGGTTTTTACCCTGGGCAAGGTGGAAAAACCAATTCATATATAAGGTATTTTGCTCAGCAAAAGCCCTAAACATAAAAGAAGGCATCTGATAACGTACGAATAGGAACTTGAGTAAATCACCACAAAAATGTCCATGAGTATCCCCAATATTTATCGCAACCTTTTTATAATCCTCCCATGGAAATTTCTTAAGGGAGTTGATAAATCTATTTTTATAGGTCAAAATTCTTTGCCCGAGCCCCTGAATGAAATATGAGTTTGTGGCTAAGTAATCAGGGAAACCAATCTGGATATATTTTCGCGCCTTGAGGTAGCTTCTGCGGTGAAATTCTTTTTGTTCCTTCTGCTGCTTAAAACGAAACTTGGATTCACGAAGGAGGGTAATGAATTCTTTTCTTTCCTTCATTTCTTGCTCCCTCAAGGCAATTCTTTTTTGTCGATTTGCCATGACGAAAAAATTAAAAAACTGAATTTGGGCTTAAACGGAATGTTTGTTAGCAAAAGACTAGCTTGTCTCCTTCGTGATCAAAACATAGCATGGCCAGAGGACATAGACCTACTGGCTCCAAATGGAGTTTTTCTAACATTTTTTCGCATAGAAAACGGAAGGATAAATGGTAATACAAAAAGCCTCTTCATGGGTATGAACAGGCATTCAAAATCTTTCTCAATTATTAAAATTGAGATTCTTTGGTATGTTAAATAGGAAAATTCAGGGAGTGGTTTAAAATGAAGCTAATTAAACTTCGCAATCAATCAAAATCTGGTCATTTCCAGACTATTCCGATTTTAAAGAGCCTGACCAGGCTCTATGTTTCTGCTGAGGCGATCTATCGCAATTTTGGCGTCATGTACCCTTGCACCAGTCATCTCGATGTAGTGCTTAATGGCAGCAATCTTACCCTTGTATGTCAGCAGTTGCAAAATATCTCTCTCAACTTGAGGAGCGATCGGCTTGTATTGTACTCTTACCATGGGTGAACAAAATATGGGGGTTTATACAAGTGGAAACCTGATTTCTCATAATTTACCTCTCATAAAAATGAATGAAATATTTTCCAGATCCGCCCAAAATCACTTAGGCAGTCAGGATTGGTAGCTAACAGGTCAAATACCTGTGACGGACGGCTAAGATGTTAAGCCAATGTTATGGCTAGAGAATTTGATCCTGTATTCTTTTGATCAACATAGTGGATATTCTTTTCTGAAATTCCCTTTTATGGACATAGAAAAAATCCAGTTCCTCCAAGGTCATCATAGCCAGGATTACCCCCAGGAATTGTGCCTTCAAGGCTTTATTTGTCTTTATGACATGATCGATCAGTTCGCTTGCTTTTTCCTTGCTCATCTGATCCAGAGGCTGTTTGTGAGCGTTCATCCATTCTTTGAGCATGGATACCAGGACTACATTCTGGAACTTCAGAATGGGTCTCAATACCTCATTCTGAAAACCTTCCATTGATCCTGCTTGACTATTGTCCAACTTGAGTTCAGGCCTGATTTGCTGAAGTGCTTTTTTGCGATGATCCATAGGAGGGTGAACCTTAAAAAATATAATTTGTTTCTCTCCACGTCCCCAACCACCCTGTCCCACATCCGGACGTAAAGAGCAAGGCACGGCAGGTAGGAATCGAACCTACTTATGCTGGTTTTGGAGACCAGAGCCTGACCATTAGGCTTCTGCCGTGTATTTGGAGAGAATTTGAAAGTAAATTCTCTCCATGAGCTATCATTGGCGTTTTTCGCCATCGGTGTCTTGCAAGTCTGTTTGCCATCATCAGGTTGATGATGAAGGTGAATACGTTTCTCATAGTTTTGGTAGTTAATATTTCACAAATGGGGTGAGCCGAAGGGATTCGAACCCTTACTTCCGGAACCACAATCCAGCGTGCTGCCCTTACACCACGGCCACCATATTGGAGATAGACCTACTTTTTGAATGTTCTTGCTTATTGTTTTTCAGTAACAACCTATTCATTATCGTCTACCCCCTCTAAGAATGGAATTTATATCGGGTACCCGGAGTGGGATTCGAACCCACAGGAAAACAGATTTTAAGTCTGTCGCGTCTGCCTATTTCGCCATCCGGGCAAAGGTTGCGGGTACAGGAGTCGAACCTGTTTCTGGGGCTTATGAGACCCCCGAGATAGCCATTTCTCTAACCCGCAATGTTGTGCACCAGGCAGGAATCGAACCCGCATCTTCTGGGTGGAAACCAGGTATCTTCAGCCATTGGACCACTGATGCATATAATTAGGTGGCGGAAGCGATGGGACTCGAACCCACAAGTCCCTGTTAGGGGAGTCCCCGATTAGCAGTCGGGTGCCTTACCATTCGGCTCACACTTCCAAAAAAGGGGCGGGAAGATCCCGCCGGGCTTTAGCGTGATTGGATTACCTCCTTTGTTTTTAGCCTTTTCCTTTGTCGTATTTTTAATCTTCACTCTGCTTTTCACCTTCGAAACAATACTTTCCCGAACTTTTGATCTCAGCCAGATAGACCAGTCGAAAGCCGTATGCTAACTGGCCTTCTTGCTAATTTTGAAATGCTCAAGCATGAGATCCCGGTAGGACTCGAACCCACACATATCTGGTTAGAACCCAGATGCTCTTCCAGTTGAGCTACGGGACCTGAATGCGGAAGGAGAGGGACTCGAACCCCCAAGTCCTTTCAGACATCACTGTTTTCAAGACAGGTGCAATAGCCATTCTGCCATCCTTCCGTTTGCAATCCCGAGGAGAATCGAACTCCTATCCCCACATGGAAAGTGTGGTGTCCTAAGCCATTAGACGACGGGATCATTTATTTTTTCAACAGCAGTTTTCATTTGGAATGCGTCTCCCCTATGTTACTTTTAACCAATGAAGACGATGAAACTCAAATTGCTTTTTCCAATTATCCTAATTTCAGGCCTCCTGTTTTCTTGTAGCCAGAATCCTCCCCTACCTGTTGGCAGTTTTGAGGATGTGAGTGAAGCCAACAATGATATGGGCTTCAGGATGTTAAAAAGACTTCAGGAACAGGAACCTGATAAAAACATTTTTATTTCGCCTTTCAGCATTACCTCAGCCCTTAGCATGACAGCCAATGGTGCCGAAGGAGCGACACAAACCGAGATGTACGAAGCCTTGGGACTATCCAAGCTCACTGAGACCGAAGTCAACAGCCAATACAAAAACATTCTTACAGCACTGCTTCAGTCCTCTCAAGGATTAGATTTTAGCATTGCCAACGGAATCTTTTATCGAGATGGTTTTAACCCTAAAACGGACTTCCTGAATCAGGCCAATGATAATTTCGAAGGCAAAGTTGAAGGCCTCGACTTTGATGATCCATCTGCCAAAGTCCAAATCAATGAATGGGTTGAGAACCAAACTGAAGAGCGCATCAAGGATATGATCTCCAATATTTCTGCTGACGACATGATGTTCTTGATCAATACCATTTACCTTAAAGGCCCATGGCTCAATGGTTTTCCTGAACGAAGTACCCGCAAGCAAATTTTCACCCTTAGTGATGGCAGCCAGGATTCCACAGATATGATGTGGCAGGATAGCCAATTTCCTTACTACCAAGGCTCAGACTTTGATGCAGCTTCTTTCTACCTGGGCAAAAATAAAGCTCGTTTTTCTGTCGACATTATCCTTCCTAAAGAAAGCAAAGGCCTTGAAGATGTTGTGAAGAATATTAGCTTGAGTTCTTATCAAAGTGCTATTGATGGAATGGACTCAAGCAGGATCATGGTTCAATTTCCCAAGTTGGAGCTTGACTATGAAGAACAACTGGGAGACGTCCTCAAGGAAATGGGCATAAAAAAAGCCTTTCAGGAACGAGAAGCAGACCTGAGCGGAATAGCTGAAGGGCAAAACCTGTTTATCTCAAGGGTAAAGCATAAAACTTTCCTAAAGGTAGACGAAACGGGCCTGGAAGCATCAGGAGCTACATCGGTAGGTGTCTCTGTAACCTCACTCCCACCCTCATTCTTCATGGATCACCCGTTTTTGATGATCATCCGCGACATCGAATCAGGCACCATTTTGTTCATGGGTAAAGTCGAAAATCCAAACGCCTAAATGTTGGCAGAATAGGTAGAGACGTTCCGTACAACGTCTCTACACTTTTTCATCCTTTCGGCATCTCTCGGGAGACCTTGGCAGGATTCGAACCTGCGACCGGCTGGTTCGTATCCAACTGCTCTTCCTCTAAGCTACAAGGCCATTCTTAAAAAATTGAGAGTCCGGAGTGGGAGTCGAACCCACCTGTAACAGTTTTGCAGGCTGATCGCACGCCATGTGCATCCGGACCAATGAGCCGGCCGTAGCCGACGTTCATAGTTGTGGAGTGGACGAGGTGGGAATCGAACCCACCACAATTTGTTTGCAAGACAAATTCGCCAAAGCCTTGGGACATGCCCGCCCATGGTATCCCCGACAGGGCTTGAACCTGTAACCCCCTGGTTAAAAGCCAGGTGCTCTGCCAATTGAGCTACGGAGATAAGAACAATCAAAAAGCGACCCCGGTAGGATTCGAACCTACAACCACTTACTTAACAGGAAAGTGCTCTGCCATTGAGCTACAAGGTCAGGTCAACAAGAGTAGGAATGGCAGGATTCGAACCTGCAACCTTCTGGTTCTAAGCCAGACGCCTCTGCCAATTGGGCTACATTCCCAAAATGGGGCTACTTGTAACATCTGACTTTAAAGGAGTCGAACCTTCATAGCCACGAAGTATCAGATGTCTACGGCACCCGCTGTAAGGGTGACAGGAATCGAACCTGCGCCTTCTTGGTCCCAAACCAAGTGTCCAGCCATTGGACCACACCCTTATATAATCTTTCTTGTGGGGATGGTAGGATTCGAACCTACTCAGCCTGCGCAACGGATTTACAGTCCGCCCCAACTCTCCAACTTTGGCGCATCCCCAAATCTGTAGTCCCTACGGGATTCGAACCCGTACTCCCTAACGGGCCGACAGGCTCCAAGTGCGCTTCCCTACTAAGCTTCTTTAGAGAGGCTGTTCGGTGCTGTGGGATACTGGACTGTTCATCCGATTTCTCCCTTCCGCGAATCCTACCCATTTGTTCGCTCAGATCAAACGGGATTTTCCTGTCTGTCCACGGCTGAGTGAACACTTACCGCAGCACTTCCTTTTATGCTAAGGGACCTAAGGTAGGTTTGGCAGGAATCGAACCTGCGACCCTCTGTTTGTAAGACAGATGCTCTGAACCGACTGAGCTACAAACCCATGTGAAGACATGGTGAGTTTGGCAGGATTTGAACCTACGACCGTCTACGTATCAGGCAGATGCTCTACCGCTGAGCTACAAACTCAAATAAAATTACTCATAGACTGTTGTGGAACAGTGTGGATTCGAACCACCCCCTTCCGGGCTTCAACCGGACGCTCTGCCACCTAAGCTACAGTTCCAAAATAAATCAGGGTAAAAGCGAACTTCGACCGGGGAATCGCAATGGGGATTTGCACCCCTCCCCGATAGCAATGCCATCGAGGCCCTACCCCTTTATGAGAGCGAAGTAACGAAGTTCTACGACACCTGAATTCGAGGCTCCGGAGGGATTTGAACCCTCACCAACTGATTACAAGTCAGTCGTTCTGCCGATTAAACTACAAAGCCTTCTAAGATGCCCAACCAGGATTCGAACCTGGAGCCCCACAGCCAAAATGTGGTGTCCTGCCTTTAGACCATTGGGCAGAATTGGCGGTAACTTGCGAAAAGAGTGTGGAATATCGACGGGATTCGAACCCGCTACCATCTGATCCGGAATCAAATGCTCTAACCAAATGAGCTACGAAGTAACCCTTTCCTAACGACACGCCTATCTGTAAATATCTTTGGGGCAACTACCGAGAAAAGACTATTGGCGCTCTACCACCTGAGCTACAGGGTCACCCCTGGCAGGACTCGAACCTGCGACCACCCGAATATCGATCGAAGTAACTTTTCTCTACGGCACCCAAAATTTTTGATGAAACGCCAATGGGAGTTGAACCCATATCTACCTTCACAGGCCGCTTTTATTCCTTTAAGCTATGGCGTTTGTGCCCTTGAATCGTACGTCAAAGTGCTTTGCCTGAGGCAATCCCAGGCCGAACATGACTGTTCAGCGTCATTTCATGACTTTTCTTTGTTGTGAAACATTAAGCTGAGCTTAAATGCTCCCTGGCTTCGTAATTGTCATGATGCCTGAACAGCATCTTCTGTCTGACCAGTATGGTCATCTTGCGACCCAGACGGGAATCGAACCCGCTTCTACCACATAGACAGTGTGGCGTCCCGCCATGGGACCTCTGGGTCAAGGTGTAGCGATATACGAGCTACCGCTACAACACCCCTCAAGTATTTGATAAAGAACGATTTAAACCTTTATACTTCGATGTCTTCAATTTGGGCCAGGACTTTCTCCCTGCCCTCAAGTGATGATAGGATGTCAAAAATTTTCTCTGACCATCCCCCAATCAGGAAGACATCTTTTCTTATCGATTTCAATGGAGCCTGCCCATATCCAGCCAAATCAAAAATGTAGATCTTGGCATCAGGTGCGATCCTTTTGTATTTATTCCAATACATTTCAATCGTCTCATTGCTCCCGTAATTCGAGTTCCAGAGTTGGCAATCTGTGAAGACAAAAACCTTGTCTACAATGATTCTCCTCTTGAATAACTCCCTGATAGCCAAGTAACCATTGGTAGAATGCCCTACTTTCACCCGCTTCATGGCTTCGACATTGGCAAGGATTCCCTTGTTTCCCAAAGCGACCGTTTCATAAGTCTCTCCAAATAAGCCAGTGATCACATGCTTGCATTTGCTTTTTAGCAAACTCGCCAGGACAAGGCCTACTTCCATTAGCCTGATCTTTGATTTGCCTGAAATTGCCTGATCCATTGAACCCGACATATCCGCAGCAATCAAAATCCTGGTATCCAGCTCAAAACCCTTAAGGTTTTCAACTGAAGCAAGCATGGCTCCTTCAAGGGCATCCAGGAAATAGGCGCTATATCCTGATTTGTGGTCTCGAAGCTCCTTATAGGCCGAATAGTACCTGAATGGCAATTGCTTGGATTTCTTCACGGCTGAAGGACTTGCCAAATACCTGGCTGCCTTCTCTACCGCCTCTCTCGAAACTCCATAATCCAACAGATTTCTGAGGTTTCTTAGCAATGCCATGTATGCAAGTTTCTCACTCAGGATCAACTCTTCCCACTTCTGACGAAAAGCTGCCTCCTTGGCCTTTTGGCTGGCAAATTTCTCCTGCCCTGCTTTTGATAGCTCAGTTTCCCATGTATAAGGCACTGAAAGGCTACCTGAAATGATTTTATCAAAGATCTCTTGTTGTTTTGCATCCTTTGCCTTTGGGTGAACCAGAAATAACGCATCTCTCAAGCTTACTTCTGCTGCCCTGTTATACTTTGCAAATTGATACTCATCAAATCGGTTAAATGCCTCGGCTACTCCCTTCTGCAACTGCTTCGAAAGCCTTCCCAGCTTTTTGGCACCCGACCTTTTATTTGTTATCTGGTAGTAAGCCAGCAATTCAGTAATCTCATCAGGCCTCTTAATGACCCTCGATAATGCTTTCCTGACCAGGCTATCTCCATTGTGAACCTTCGCTAATTCCACCAGCAATACTACTGGAACTGTTCTGAGGTACATTTTTTCCCTTGCATACACTGCTAGCTTGGCTACGAAGCCAGGATCCTTATTCGCGATCTGTTCTACCAGCTCAATGATCCTTTTTAACCTTTCATCTCCGCTTTCATAAAATGATTTTTGCAGGAGGGTCGACACTGTAGCAGTATATAGTTCCAACTTCGAGCTTAAGGTGTATGCCAAAGCACCTTCATGATTATTCGTAACAGTTTGTCCCTTTTTCTTTAGATTAAATCTCATGATTGTTTAACTTTTTTTTGATAAACCATGTACCTTCCCCATGCAATGCGATGAAATCGCCTGCCAAATTCCCGATCACCTGCCGAAAAGACGTAGCTCTCCCATGGCGATCTTCGATCGATTCAGATGTGCGAAACCAGTTTACTATGCGGGTAACCAGACACCGCTGACCGGGACGCTCCAGAAAGAATTATATGTGGAATTTTGATTTAAGCGGCAGGAAGACCTAGGGATATAAGCCTATTGGTCAACTACTTACAATTCAATTGCCAGTAATCTGCGTTAAATCGAGACTTAATATACGAGGACAAAAAAACCCGAACTTTTTTGTTCGGGTGTGTGAGAATGAAAGGAAATTATTTATGTTTCCTATTCACACACCCATTGAAGTCCTCCACACTAAATCCGCCGAAAGCACAATCCACCATCGGGCGATAGTCGAGCTGATTTCTCTGAATCCAGGTATGTTTCGTTAATGATAACATTTTGTTTTGGACTTTTGGGTTGAACAAAAATAAAAGGTTTGTCTTACTAATGACAGTTAGGTTTACTGGATCAAATAGAAAAAGTTACGGGCGATTTAACTATTATCTTTATTTTTTTCACAAATCGGCCCATATGAACTGTATAGGCCTATATTTTTTTTATTTTTTTTTGAATTCGTAGGTAAAAACCGAATTTTGAAGGCAAATTAATTAGACTAACATGAATTACAGGGTAGGTCAAAGGGTAAGGTTGTTGCATGAGAGTGGTACGGGTATCATTACCAACCTTATCGACAAGCATACAGTCGAAGTAGATATGGGGGATGACTTTCCCATTGACGTGGCAGTGGATGAGATCATTCCTATCGATAGTACCGAGACTGCCTATCTGGGAAAAGATGCAGAGCAAGACGAAAAAATCACAAAAAAGCTCAAGGATACGGTTCAGCAACTTGGGACTTCCCTGCTTGATCTCAGCATGGTAGTTGTCAATGAAGATGAGCATCGTTACGCATTGATCATTGTGAATCCAGAACCGGTAGACATTCTTTTTACCTGTTATCTAAAGAGTGGAAAAAGATTTGAAGGAATTGCTGCTGGGACACTGCAATCCGGAGAGTTGTTTACCCTTATGCAAATTGATAAATCAGAGCTCAACAAGGTCAAAGCCATTTACTTCCAGGCCTTGCAGTTTCTTCCAGGCAAGGGCTTTCCTCATGCCCCTCTTCAGCGAGAGCTGTCATGGGATAAAAGCAAATTGCTCCAACCTGTAAAGTATTTCAAACTCCTGAAAAAAGACGGCTGGGCATTTTCAATTAGAGAAAATAAACAATTCAAGGATGTCAAAGCCATAGAAAATACCGAGTTTGTGAAGATTCGCAAAGCTGATGAGGCCAAACCCAGGCCTGAAGGAGAGGTCGACCTACACATCGAGGAACTTGTCAAAAAACCACATTTATTGAAACCATCAGAAATGTTGAAAATCCAGCTTGAGGAACTGAAAAAGCAACTGGATAAGGCGATTATGGAAAATTATGCCTCTTTGGTAGTAATTCATGGGGTCGGGGAGGGGAAATTGAAAAAGGAAGTACATAAATTAGTAAAATCCATAAAAGCAGTAAAAGCCTTCGAGCAGGCGGATTTGAAAAAATACGGCAACGGGGCTACCAAAATTACCTTCAATTAATACCAAAAATATGCTCAAAAAGAGTTTTAGCCTATTCTCTCTACTATTTTTATTTTTTCCTCTAACCGCCCAGAACAATGACCTTGATAGCTTGGATATCGTAGGAATAGCCTATGTCAATTTTGACGATCCCAGCCAAAATAGGAAGATCACCATTGATAATCGCCTGGAAAACTGTTTCCAAATTACCAGGAACATCCACAGGTTGAACCTCGACATGCCCAAAAATCGATTTTTAGCCTTACAACGCGACAAAAACAGGCATATTGTAGGCCTTTTGCCCCTGATAATCAAACAAATGCAACAAGGAAAGCTCATAGCCAGAGACGCCAAGGACAACAAAACGCCCTATACATATGAAGACCTCTTGACAGAAATGTTTTATGTAGAAGAAATGGAGCAGGAACTATATGCAGATACTGTCGATGCGAGTATATTGACCTGGGCAAATCTGGCGACCAGGATAGACCTGATTACATCAGAATGTTTTGACAAAAATAATTCAAGATGGCGCCGAATTACCCATTCTGTCAGGATCAATTACTGCGATCCCAAATATCCAAAAAGGGTTACCGCCATGATGATTTTTCCGTTAGAAGACATTGCCATACTTCTTAAGTCATTGAATTATAGGAATGGGCGAAATGCCCTGGATTTGCTTCTTGCCAATCAATATGTCAGTTTCCCTTTTGACCCCAAATTGGATGGCAAATATACCCTTACTAAGCCAAATAAAGATTAGCTCAGCTAAATCAGATGATATTTTTCTTTAGCTGATGTAAAGCAATATAGAAATACGAATTTTTCATTAGGAGACAATTTACTTCCTTGTAGTAAATTCAAAAGCTCATGATTTGCCGCTTACTGTTTTTGTTGCCCCTGACTTTTTTATTCTTGAATACAGGATTTTCCCAGTCCAAACCCACTGTTACAAAGGTGATTCAGGGTGTACCCTCTGACCTTAGTCTTGAAACCCTCTTGATTCCGAGGTACGACTTTTGGGACCCGGAAGACGCTCCCAAAGGAGCACCTCCAAGTGTGGTTGTTCGTTACAACCGCGAAGCCAAGAAAGCCAATACCACGATTGATGGCATTGCCCAGAAATATTATTCTACCAAATACAAAATGGCTGACATCAAGGAGGTTGAAGCCATGAAAGCCCAGGGATACAAGTATTTCATGGACATGGTTTTGATGCCTAAGGGGATGAGGGAGGCTGAGCCCAGGGCCATGGTTCCGTCCTTCATTAAATTTGGAGAGACTTACAAGATGTTCAATAACCGCTATACCCAGTTCAATTATTATTTCTACATAAGGGATCTTGAAACCAATGAGGCCTATGTTACAACTCGCTTGAAGGGGAATTTTGATGTCTACACTTCGATGAGGATATTTTTCAAGCAGGTAAGCAAGGATATGTTGGCGGGTGGGGCTTCACGGGATTGATGTGCGGCGATTTGAATGTTAGGTTTGATAGTTGCAAGTTGATTAGATCCTTCGTCATTCGTCTTTCCCTCTCATTCCTCTGGATGATGGCAAGGGTGTGAGCCAGGGTACCCATTGGCACTTAGATACGAGGACAGCAAGTTAGCACAAGGATAGCATGTCACCTGAGCATGAAGCAAGGAGATTGCAAGTTTGTACTACCCTAGGAATCTCTTTTGTTAAATGATTGTGCGACCTCAACAATGCTAGCCGGCGAAATTCCCTCCAGGCAGTACATCCTGTCCCTAAAGCAGGGCTTCTTTCCGAATATCGAACAAGGCCTGCAGGCCAATTCATCGGTAGAAACCTGAACCATCAGCTCTGTATTGTCCTGCAAAATCGGTCCATAACCGCTATAATGATGGGTGGCTCCCCAAATGGAAATGACAGGAACATCCAGGTAACGGGCCAAATGCATATTGGAGGAATCCATGCTCAACATAAAAGCCAATTCCTGAATTTTGGCCATTTGTTCTTCAAGAGAATAGCCCTTAATGAATGAAGTCAGCTTTTCTGAACCAAATTTCTCCGACCAGCTTTCAGCCAAGGCTTCATCTTGCTTTCCGCCGCCGAAGAGGTATACCTCAAAGCCGTCTTTGAGTAATTTTTCGATCACCTCCTCCATCTTGTCAAAGGGATAAGTTTTGATATCGGTGGAAGCAGTCGGAGCAATTCCAATCTTTTTGGATGATGGGGCGCTGCCTTTGCGTCCGATGGACTGAATAGGAAACTTGAAACCTGCTTTGCCCCAAACATCCAGCATGGCTTGACTGATGGGTTTCAGCGGCTTGAGTTCTTTATTTTCTCTTCGGGTCAATGCCCTCCTACCCTTCCTGTCTTTTATCAAGGAAAAAAACGGTATTCCTCTTAACTTAAAGAAGAAGCCTAGAATTTTGGATCGAAGCACATTATGTACATCCAATACCCCATCCAGCCTCGTTTGCATCAAGGTTTCATTTACCAAACGGACCAAGCCCATTAGCCCTTTATGTCTTCCCTTCAAGTCTACATCAATGAAGGTAATTCGTTCCTCAGGCTTGAAAAATGGCCTGAAAGCTGGCTTGGTCAGTACATATAAGTGCAAATCAGGATCGCTCAAAAGCGCGGAGCGGGCCAACTGGGCAGCAATTACTACATCTCCCATAGCAGAAAAGCGGATCAGGAGATAATTTTTCATGAATGTTTTCGAAGGAAAGGGTTAAAATCGGGATCGTTGTACATCTTCATTTGCTTATAGGTCTTCACGATGCAATCTCCTTTTCGAATATTAGCGAATAGCTGGTCTATCGCAAGGCTGAGATCTATTTTTTGCTGGAGTAGAACAGACAAGCTGGAACTGGATTTATCCAGGATTCGAGAATCAGTAGCCTCCCCCACCCTTTTTTCCATATAGTAAATTTTGATGTTCAGGATCGAAAGACGATCAATCGCCCATGCAGGAGTCTCAGTGTTGATAAAGGCATTTTCCTTAGCTGTAATGCCTTGAAATTCCTGAAAGAATACCTCATCAATCTGTTCAACTGTGTCAGTTCTTTCCTGATTGCAGCGGTCGATTTCCCATTTGTAGGTGATGCCTTTGGCAGGGGGAGTATTCCTGTCTCTGACGATATCCTCCAACTGCCACTGACGGTTGTCGATCCAGTTTTTGGCGAAGAGCAATGAGTCAAGATTGCCTTCAGGATAAGGATTGTTTATCGGGATGAAAATATCTCCCTTTTGGTGGTAGGCAGTGATTGATTCCTGAAAAATCGCATTTATTTGCTGACTCGTCATTCGCTTCGCTTCGGTTCTTTGCTGGGCAAAGATAGGCTTTTTGAGGAAATCTGGGGCATGGTGAAATGCTAAACAAAAAAATGAGCCAATTCCATATGAAATTGACTCATCTCTACTCTTTCAAATTATTCTTTAAGGCTGAATCTCAACCCTTTCTCCTGAGGAGTGGCTGGTGAATTCAGGCGCATACATACACTGGATCGTAGTGATGCCGTTTGAAAAATCACCGGGCAGGTTTACACGAAGGGGATACTCAAAGACCCAGGTCCCTTCAGGCAAATAGCCGAAGAAGAAATTGGTTGCCGCATCGCGGGTACTTTCATAGTAGCCCAAACCTCCTTGGTATTTGTAGCGTGAGATTACATTGATCGGTTCCAAACCTGCTGCCCTCATGTCCTTCATGTGGACGTATTCCATGGCCTGATTGACCCTTAGTTCTATCCGTACCACAATTTTATCGCCTTGCTTCAATTCTGCTTCTTTGATAGGCTTTAAAACTGCACCTTTGGGAGTGATGACCTCCTTGTTCAATGTCTTACGAATGGAAAGTGGGGTCTCTGCAAAGGTGATTTTATCCAAATCCTCAAAGTATTGCCAAAAGACTCCACCCCATGCAGGTGATTTGCCGGGCTTTTTAACCTGGATATTGCCCATTTTGGGTTCAATCTCACTTCCAGTCCAGCTTACCTGGTACTGACCTGTGCCTGCTTCGATCTTATCTATTTTTTCTGCTTCGACTTTGACATCTCCCAGCTTTACTTCTACCAATTGCTGGTCATCAAGCCATTCACTTCCTCCTTGGAGAAGGGCATTACAGGCAGCTACTGTCGCTCGGGTAGTCTCCCAATCGTTGGTCCGCTTGTTGATCAGCAACCAATACCTCATGTCATCTATGGCATCCTGATCGTCGGATATTTCCATGAAGGCTTCGATCAACAAGGCTTGCTTTTCAATCGGAGCTTCCCACCAGAACCAGCCGTTGTTGTCCTTCCAATACATCCCCTTATCGCTGGATTTTACGGCACTTTCGTCCAGGCCTCTGATCAGCTTTCTTGCAAGTTCCTTGTCTTCATTTCTCTGGAATACCAAGGCCAGCATTCCATTCATATAGGTCGATTGCTTGTTCCAATAGGTTTTTGCCTGACCGTAGTAATAATTGTAGGCTTCGTCCTCGATATCCATCGGAAGCTTCGTGTAGAAAGACCTCATGTACAGGTATTGGATTTGGCTGTAACCCAAGTGATTCGCCTCCATGTCTATCCCTTTGATCTTTTTCAACTTGCGGTAGTCGTCCAGAATCTCACGATCCAGGTATTGGACGGCCTTTTCCATCATGATGGAAATTTCGGGATTGCCTGACACGTCGCTGACCCCCAACTGGCGCAGGTGCCCCATCCCTGTGGCGATCAACTGCGTGATGTAACGAGATTCACCCATACCTGGGAACCAGGAGAATCCTCCAGTGCCATTCTGCCTCTCAGAAAGTATCTTCTTGGTTCTGCTGAACTCATCCGCCATGCGATTCAGGTCAAACAACAGTCCCAATCGCTTCTTCCTTTCACTTTCGTTTTTTGCCTGAAGTACCCAGGGAGTTTCTTCCAACAAGGCATTCTTTAGTTCCTGGTTCTTCTCAAGATTTGATAAGAAACTCTCCTCGCTCCCAATGCTTTTCCACTGGTCAAACACCTGCTTGATCATCGGTTTGTCATTGGCAAGATTCGTAGCCAGGGCATTGGCATAAAAGCGGCTGAAAACTTGCTCAGTACATTCATAAGGATACTCCATCAAATATGGGAGGGCTTGTACCGCATACCAAGCTGGGTTAGAGGTTACATCCAGGGTCAATTTGTGATGAGTCAAAGTAGCAGAAGAGCCACTGTTTTTCAACTTTACAAATTCAATCTTTTTCTTCTTTTCTTTGGACTTCATGGCAAAGGGAATGCTTTCAGTAACCAGCATTCTGTTTGTCAGAACCGGAATGATATTTTCTTGTCCATCTGTAAAGGCTGCTGTCCTTGCAAAGACTTGCACAGCAATGGCTTGTCTATCTTTTGGAACATTAATTTCCCAGGAGACCACTTCACTGCCCTTGGGTGGAATGCTGACCGAAATGGCTTCCATGTTATGGGCAAACTCCCCATCCACAGCCTTCATGTTGAAGGCATTGAAAAGTTTCAGCTCGGCAGTACCGACCTGCAGGCTATCGGTCATATTTATCACCTTCGCAGTCAGGGTCATCTTGTCTCCTTCTCGGAAGAACCTTGGGAGGTTCGGCACCACCATCAATTCCTTCTGGGTAACGGTTTCTCCAGTTATTTTACCGACCTTCAGGTCCTGGGTGTGAGCCAATCCAAGGAATTTCCACTTGGTCAGGGCTTCAGGTATGGTAAATTCAATGATAATTTCTCCCGCCTCATTGGTTCGGAGTTTGGGTAAGAAGAAGGCAGTTTCATTAAGATTTCTTCTAGGCGTAATGGGTTCTGAGTTCCCATCTTCCAATGGAAGATCCTCTGCTTTTTCATCATCCAAGGACAGGGCTTCATTCTTTTCTCTTAATTTCTCATCACTATACAGTCCTTTTTTGGGGGTAATTTTCCTGCGCTTAACGGAAGCTCTTGCCTGGACTTTATTAGATAAGGACATTTCCTCCATTGGAGCTGCTGCCATGCTAACCCCATCAGCCTCGGCATCCATATTCACCATGCCACTCAGCATCCTTGGTTTCGCCAGATAAGAATTTCCAAAATAAAATCCATGAAAATTCAATCGGTCATATCTTTGGGAGTTTCCATACGCAGAACGGTTCCAGTTGTAGTCCAACTGCCCAGAGCGATCAGTACCAAAGCCTGTGCTTCGCTTGTAAATACTCCCATAGTAGGTCGGATAGAGATTCATGATCCAATTGTGTGCGGCAAACTCATCCAAGGAGGCATCATAGAGGGTAGCAACCATCTCCGAAGCCACAGCATCCGCCTTGGGACCCGAGATTTTCAATTTCCACTGCTCCTTTTGCCCTGGCTGTAAGGGAGACCTGAAGCTCATCCATTCCAACTTCAATTGCTTATTGGTCCAGGGTACTATAATGTTACCGGATTCATTGAAATATTCATTTCTATAGACAAACCCGATCTGCCAACTGAGATTTCCCCTATGTTCTTCAGTAATGGGTACCTCAATTTGCGAACTTCCCTTTTTCAACTCAATCCATTTTTCATCCAGAATCTCATTGGACTTCATCAATTGATAAAGTACCCAAATCTTTTTCTCTGTGGTTTTGAATTCAAGGATGGCAGTTTGCCCAGGTTCTACCGAATTGGGATTGCTGCTCCATGAAATCAAGGTAGGTGTAGGCAGGACCTTCTCTTCAGGATCATAAAGGGTAAAGAAGGATTGTGCTTCCTCTTCTTCATCCTTGGTGATGAAAACCACCTTATACTTCCCAGGACTTGCCTCTTTGAGGGAATCAATAGAAAAACTCTTCCCTTCAGCCGTTTCGAACTCCTGTTCAAGGATGGGATCACCTTCTGCCCAATTGTAAAATTCATTTTCATCCTTGTACAAATCATGAGGAAAGAGCTTTCTGAATTCCTTTTCAGAATAAACAAACTGATCCGGCTGATTCCATCTACGTTTCCTGAAAGTCTGTTCAGGCATTTCAAGTGGAATTATTTTAATGGTTCCTTTGGTAGGAACAAATTTTCCATTCAGGTTATTGGTAACAACCCCAATGGATTCAGGATCTTTTAGGCTGATGCTTTCACTTGCCTTTAGCTTGACCTCAAGGCTTTTTTCGCTGATCCTAACTCCAGCAGTTGCACTTCGGGTTTCCCCACTGATGTCCACCACGTCGACCACCACTTTATAATTATAAATAGGTTTTGCCCCTGGCTTTTTGGCAGACTTGCCTGGCTCAGCTATAAACTTCAGTGTGAATTTTCCTTTATCGTCAGTCTGGGCTGTGCCGTTTACAATTTCCTTTTCGGGCTCCACGGGCGTTCTTCTCCAATAGTACCAGTAGGGTAGCTCACGTGCCCTGATGACACGAAACTTCACTGTAGCATTCGAAATGGCAGCACCTGAATAGGCCTCGGCATTTCCGCTAAGCTCTACCTCATCCCCAAATTTGTAGTTGCCTTCCACGGTATCCACCTTGACTTCGAAGGTAGGTCGCTTATAATCCTCCACCGAGATATACTGACTTCCATAAAGGGTCTGGATGGTCATTCGGCCATTCAATCCACCCGTGGGAGCAACAAAACTTCCATTGAGAGATCCATACTCATTGGTTTGAAGGTCCTGTTCGGATATTTTTTGGCGATTGGCATCATAAAAAGTTACCCTTAGGGTTTGATTCTTGATGATGTAGGGCTTGGACTGATCAATTCTTCCCGTCAGAATAGCCTTGAAGTAGACCGTCTGACCGGGTCTGTAGATCGCCCTGTCTGTAAATATGTTGACTTGACGCCTTTCTTTGGTATTCTTGTTTCGGTTGTTGTAGTAATATATATCCTGTCCTTCCGCTTTCCAGGACTCTTTGCCTTTTTTGAAAATGACATAGACCCGTTCACGCTCATACTTCCTCTTGATAACCAGGCCACCTTTATTATCAGTCTTGAGGGTTTCCGCCAATTTGGGTTCATTCCTACGGCTACCAAAATTTCCCCTTCTATCTAAATCAGCCCGGTACACTTGGGCAGTTACATTTTTCAAAGGCTCACCTGTACTCCTATCCAACAGGAAATAATGGTGTTCAAATTCGTGGAGATAGTATATATGAGACAGATCACTCACCCTATGTTCCAGATAAGCGATTGCATGATTTTTTATGCTAAATGCAGAATTATCTGATACGAGGACCAGGTATTCACCTCCAGCTAGTGCAGGAACAGCAATTTCGGCTTGATGGTCGAAGTGATCTTCAGATCCAGGAAGTTTGCTTGTCCAACTTTTCAGAACCCTTTGTTTTCTGAATAAGGTAGCCAGTTTTTCTTCCTTGCTGTACTGTAGCTGAGCAATGTCTTTTTTCAACTTTTCAGTAAGTGCTATCAGCCTGAAATAGGTCTTATTCAGATTTGTATAGTTGAGCAAAATCCTTGAAGCCTCCCCGGAGGTAACGTAATCTTCTCCAGTCAGAGACATTTCCTTCCTGAGGATGCCAATTTTTAGCACCTCCGCATTGATGGCGGCATTGGTTTTGGGATAATTCTTGATGATGTCCTCACAAAGGCTCAATGCTTTCACCTTTGAGCTTTGTCGCTCCTCCTCACTTGCATCAATTGCCGTATTATCCTTGAGTTTGTTATAAATCTCTGCGAGTGCCAGTTTGATGTCCCCTTCTACTGGATGCTTCAATGCAAGGCCAGTCAGGCCTTCAATGGCAGTTTTATAGCCGTTTTGATCATTGGTATGATTCTTTACAAACTCAAGCCTTTTTAAGGTAACATCGTATAGGGCATAGAGATTTTCCTTTGTGTAATGGAAGGTAGTCAGGTCTTGATAGAGCTTAATGATGTTAAATGTGGCATTTTGATCATCGGAGCTTTGAAAATTATACCTGATGAAATCTTGTACAGAAAGGTTGCCAGCACTTGCTTTCAGTTCAAAATCTTCCTTGGATTCAGGCATCAAGAGACCAGACTCATTGAAATAGCTAATGGCAGCCTGGGCTAGAATGTCGTAGAGGCTAGGACGATATTTTTCCGAACCCTCCTGCCTTACCAGAAGGACCTCATAATCCTCAACAGGAATATCCTTCAGGATCTCCTTTCGATCCAAAGCCCGAAAATGAAGGTCATTGATTGTCTTCACAAAGGTTTTGAGATCCCATGTCTGAAAATCACCTGCCTTTTCGGTCAACTCAGTTCTCTGCATGATCCTCCACCTGTTGTTGGCGAGGTATTGGTAATACATCTGAGCCAGAAAGGAATTCAAAATGGCTTGTCGAATGGGGGAACCCTGATTGAGTTCTTGCTCCATTTGGACAATGATCAGAGAATCCGAGTTTTCTGTTACGGTCTGTTGGTATTTAAAGCCAAAAAGCAGGGCTTTGATGTATTGAGGATCGTTTCCTTCTTTCTCAGCAGCTTCAAGGATGTCTGCTACAGCTTCATTGGCAGTTCTTAGCTGCCGGTCTTCCTGGAGTTTGTTTACCTCTTCCCAGGCTTTTTTGTAATTAAAAGCATCTTGCCCAAAAATTGACAGGGGCATAGTTAGTATTATAATTGAAATGAATAATGGTTTCAGCAATGTCTTGAAATCCATGGTTTGGGTTTTCATATAAGTGAAATTGGAACAATGCCTGATTTTTGAGTCTGGATTTTCCAAAAATCATTCAAGGATAAGGTACAAAATAAAATGTAGGTAAAAGTATATGTATATGAAAAATGAGTATTAACTGCCAAGCAGTGCTTAATTTAGAAGAGTCCAAGTGCTTCAGGTCTCTGCCCTTGCTTATATGAGTAAAAGTTTATTGCTTTTCCATAAGTACACGAAATATCATGGCTGTGGGTTTTCCTCCTGCATTTACCAAAAAAAATCCTGATATTCGATTCAACTAGGTATTTCACTTTTTTCAAATGTTCTGACAGGTAATTTGATGCCTCCTGAATTTTGTCAAAGTCCATACCGATCCAAACACACAACACAAATGAGTTCCGCTACCTATTCCTTTGAAAACAACAAAAACAGCTACAGAGATGAGACAAAAGCCCAGGAAGAATTAAAGGTCTTTATGGGCAGGCTAGGTCTTCCCAATGATGTCCCTGAAGACCTGAAGGAAGAACTGCTGAATTATGTAACTGATGTACATCTCCGAATTGGATGGTACAACAAAAAACTTTCTCGGGAAAAAACACTTAGAAACCTCTACATTACCATTACTGTTGCCCTGCTTGGGATTCTTCCCCTATTGATTTTTGGTATGAGTTCTACCGAAGTGACCGACAACTGGGTGGCTTTTTTGACGGCGGGCTTGTCAGGTTTAATTGGTGTACACAAGGGCTTTTCTTCCTGGCTTGAGCAGCGGAGGGTGATTTCTTCCTTTTGGAAAGCCATGGCAGACCTCAAAGAGGCTCTTTATGAGTTGGAAGACAACTTCAAAAAAGGCAAGGCTGGCGCCTGGGGAGCAAAAGAAATTGAAGACCTCCTGAAAAGCCTGAAACTAGGCAGCAAATTTGCCCAAAGGGTAGAAAGAAAAGAAAGGGATGAGTTTTTTAAGAACTATAAAACCCCAAAATTTGACCTGCTTAGTAGTTTGAGTTCTACGGGCAAAAAGGCGGAAGATGTTACAGAGTTATACCTAAATCCAAATGCAAGGGCCGAAATCACTTCCCAGAATGCAGCCGCAAGAATGGCAGAAGAGCTAATGGAAGCACAAACTGAAGTCATTCAATTTGAATTTGAGGTCACAGAACTCCACAAGAAAGTAGAGGAAAAATCCAAGGAGCTTGAAAATGCACCTGAAGATGAGGTTACCGCCATCAAAGCCGGGCTAAAGGAACTTCAGGTCAAACTCGAAAGAGCAGAAGTAAACCTCATCTCAGCCAAGGGAAGGGTAAAAGCCCTGCTGTATGCCTTGGACATTGAAGAGCCTTCTGATTCTCCTTCGGGGTAAAATCGATTTTTAAACTTGATTTGTTATTCTGATAATACACCAGAATAACCATTACTGCGTTTAGAGGTGAGGAGTTGGAAACACTATTATATGAAAAGACATTTTATTCTGCTTATCGGGATATTATCCTTTGCCAATATAAGTTGGGGGCAACTTGTGCTTCAAGGCTCCGTCTATGACAAACATACAGGCCTTCCCCTACATTCGGTAACAATCAGCATCAAAAACTCCAGCAGGAGCACAATTACCAACAAAGATGGTTTTTTCAAGATTGAAGATCTTGAGGAGGGCGTGTATTATCTGGACTTTTACAAAGAAGGATACTACCCAGCTACGTCTGACTATGAGCTTCGCAAAAAAGAAGAAGAAAAAGGTAAAGAGAAAGTAGAAATTAATGTTGTACAAATCTTTTCTGTTGGAATCAGCCTTAAGCGCAAGCAAACCGAGGTGGAAACAGCACATGTTTTTGCCTCCCAGCTTGTAGATCGCAAACCCATCCATACGCCACACTCTGTCTCTGTCTATGAATCATGGAGAAGTAAGGATGAAATCCTGCTTCATATGCCTGAGGGACTGGACCGAATTGTAGGTCTAAGCAACCTTGAATACTTCCACGGAGGAAACAATATACTTTTGCGAGGCTTGGGTGGCAGTCGCCTACCTATATTCCTCGATGGGCTCGAGTTAACCAGGGCCACAAGTCCACTGGACTATAACCTGGCATTGATGACGGTAGATCCTCTCGCGATCGACCGAACTGAAGTCCTCCGGGGAACTGGAAGCGTCCAGCAAGGCAGTGATGCGACCTCAGGCAGCATCGTCATGTCAAGCAAGAAGGCAGTCCTGTCTCAATCAGGCTGGCAAGTACATGGTGAACTCATAGCCAGGGGAGGAATTGGGCTGAATGGCAGCAGTGGCATGAACCCCATCTATGATGCCGGTATGAGGGGAGAGATCCTTGTAAGTGGCCCCAAGATAGGCCTTCGTGCAGGTGCTTCAGGCTATGGCGACCGCAACTTCATCGGTCCAAATTTTAGGCTGGACTCCAGTGGCTACCGCAGAGACTTCCAGGACCTGGATCTTAAATTTGCCCTTGGAGAAAAACAGGAAATTCAACTCTCTCATCATAGGGGAAGCGTAGAAAATGTCAATCAGCAGTTACCTGAATCCATGGGACAATTGGTAGATGGAGAATTGGAAAAGCTGGAACGTCAATCTTCAAAAGCGACCTTTATCGCCTATGAGCCTGATACCTATCTGGACAAAGTTGAAATTTCCCTAGGTGTACAGCAGTGGCATGAAAAGCAGAATTACAAAGGTCCCAACGGTATCTGGAATTACCAGGATCGATTGACCATGTTTTCAGGAGATATATCTGTTACCAGCCAACCCATTCCCTATTGGCAGGTCGTCTCAGGGGTAAGCTTTACCCAGCAGCAAAACCAGGACATTGAATCCAGCTACCAAAGTTTTGGAAATGGCACGGAACAAATCAGAGGTAGAATCCCTGACAATGCAATTGCAGGAGACTTTTCTTTATTTACAGCACATACCCTGGACGTTCTGAAACTTCGACTAAGTTTTGGAGGAAGGGCACACGCGTATCGAAGAGATTTCCTGGATCAGGAAAGGACTCCGGTAGTATTGGTAGGGAATATTTCGGGCATGTACCCCTTACATCCCAACTATAAACTTTATTTCTCTTCACAAACTGGTTATAAAGCGCCTAATCTTTATGATTTTGCCTATCAGGGTCCAATAGATTTCGGATTTGCGACGCCAGCTGACAGCCTCAATCCTGAACGAACCTTCAGTTCGGAGGTGGGCTTAAAGGCCTCCACCACCCGATTCAACGGAAGTGTCGCATTGTACCGTACACAGATTTCAGACTACCTGGATTGGCGTCAGGCTCGCTTCGAAGGGAGTCAGACATTCCAGGGTTTACCTGTTTACAGCATTCAGCCTACCGGGCAGGCATATATCCAGGGCATTGAGGCAGAATTAGAAGTCAAGTTTTCAACTTCTATGGTGGTCTTTGGAAACATTGCCTATACCTATGGAAAAAATATAAGCCAGACACAGGCCTTGCCAATGGTGCCTCCCTTGAATGGACGCCTTGGTTTGAGGTATCAAAACCGCAGGGGAATCTGGAGTAGGCTAGAGTGGCGATATGCAGACAGGCAAGATCGGGTGGGATTTACAGACCTCCCCAATCCAAGGATCAACAATGCCGGAACCCCCGCCTGGAATGTCATTGATTTTCATGTGGGATGGAGGCACTCCCTGGGCTACGCAAACCTTGGGATCAAAAACCTGCTTAACAGCAACTATACCGTCCATGGTTCTGGCCTCCCAGGCATGGGTAGGTTGATTTTGATAAGTGTCCAGTTGGGCTTTTGATCAGTACAATTCAAGCGCCTGTTTTCTCTCCCAATTGAAAGTAAAGCGAGGCTAATTCTCCAACATTACAGTATTTCCTTACATGAGAGAAATAGCCAAAAATCTCTGCAATGGGACAAATTATGCAGAAAATATCAAGAAAAAATTCGCTTTAGGTAATGGAAAATATTATTTATCCACATTCTTTTTGTTGTCATAACAGCCTTTGAAATGCCATGCTGCCCGAATTTGCCAGCTTGGAATGGAAGTTGAAACATAAATGGCAAATAACCTGCAGCACGCACAGCAATCAGGGTTTGGGGTATTAGCTGGGCAAAAAGCTGCAGGTTTTTTATTTCTCTTCCAGCTAAAATACTTCAAAAAGCCTCATTGAAAGCCAAATTCCTTAAGTTTACCCACAATTAGGCCATTGGCAACTAATTGACATTTATTTTTAACATGCCTTATATTCATTTGGTATAGACTGGAGGAATACTCAAAAATTATGAAACAACTGACTATCGTTTTTTTGATCCTTATCTCCGGGATCGAATTAATGGGGCAACCGGAAAACGAGGGCAAAAGTGTATCAATCCTGGACCGTTATCAGGCTGATCAACTTTACCGCGAGGGGATGGACCTGTACAACAACAACAAGTTGGGACAGGCAAAACAAAAATTTATTTCCGTTCAAAAACTAAACCCTTTACATCCGGAAGTTTACGAACTGCTGGGAGAAATCTATTATCTGGATGGTTCTTATAATGAGGCTTACAGATATTTTGAAAAGGCATCCATTCTAAAACCCAATTCTGCCAAGCTTCTCAACGACATGGGTGTGGCTGCGGCAGAAAACAGTGCTTACCTCCTGGCCATTGAGCATTTTGAAGAAGCGATTGAAATTGACCCTGACTACAAGGATGCTGTTAACAACCTCAACGAGGCGCGCAAAAGACAGGGAGCATTGGCCAACAACAATGACCTGAGCCTTGATATTGAAGATGACAATGATGGCAAAAGCAGGCCCGATGAGTCCAAGTTTAAAAACGCCAACTCTCCGGAAGAAGATGTAGATGTAGTTGAGAAAAAAGGAGGCAAAGGGCCTAAGGTCATTTCAAGAAGAAATCCTGGTCAGGAATATGACTACTCAGGTTCCAGGTTGAAGACAGGAAAAGCCACAGACTCCTATATTGATGTGGTTGCCGTAAAAATCACTGCAAGCCGTACCATAGTCACGTTCAAGATCACCAATCCTATCCGCCAGAGATTTGAGTATAAACTGGCCCCTCCAGGAAGCAAGGATGCCTGGGTGATCGTGGACAGCAAAGGCTTGAGGTCCTATAGGTTGGAAGGATTCCTGAGCTTACCAGAAGTTGCCAGAGACAGGCCGATTGCTATGGGATATGGATCGGAATACATCACAGCTTACTTTCAAAGACTATCTACCGATGTCTTCCAATTCAATATACTCGAAGGAGAAGACCCCATCCCTGGGGCCTGGAATTTTTACATGCTTACCCTTTCCAATATTGAAGATGAATAAATCCATTCCAGCAAAATCGAAATCATGACCTTAAGACCTATATATATCGGAGCATTGATGCTAATGCTCTCCAGCCTTGCTCACATATCACTGGGGCAATCAAGGGCAATTCAAGCCCTAAATAAAGGAAGGGCTGCCCTTGAAGCTGGTGATTACTCTACAGCAGAGCAGGAACTGGAGTATTGTAAGCGTCTCAACCCAACCACCCCTTATGTGTATGCTTTCCTTGCCAAAGCATACTACTACCAAAGTGAGCTTGACAGGGCCATTTACGCTTATAACAAATCCCTGGAAAC
This sequence comes from Bacteroidia bacterium, assembly GCA_022760475.1. GTDB lineage: Bacteria > Bacteroidota > Bacteroidia > J057 > J057 > JALEFZ01. The sequence continues at coordinate 88,423 of JALEFZ010000035.1, forward strand.
TGATTATCAAGAAAGGGCAAACGGCATGGTAGAATTGGTATACCAAAATTCAGTCTCTCTCAAACTTGAGGAACAGCAAGCCCTCAATCCAGCAGTCATGTACTACCAAAAAGGTAGGCTACATCACCTCAAAGGCAATGACAGGATGGCCAGCAGAGACATGGAAAAATCCTTGACCATCAATCCGTATTTTGAAGATGCCAAGCTGTATCTGGATCATATCAGGAGTGGCCAAGGTCCGCTTTTGATTGAGGCACCTATTACTTCTCAAGACATTTCAAATACCAATGCCAAAGGAGAAAGAAGACCCATATCAGTATTAGAGGAGGATGGCGATGAAACAGATTTCAGAGAGATCAGAAAGGCAAGAAATATCTATTACAGGGTGGAAAAAGCTCGCGGCAGGACTGAAAAGAAGTTTCTTGAGAAGCAGGGTGAACGCAAATTTAAACAGGGAAAAACCCTTCCAGAACCCAAGATCGGATACAAGACCCAAAATTATATTGACATTGAAAGCATCATATTTACATCCAACCAAACCATTGTCAATTTTGTCATAGAGAATCCCTCTGATGATTCAGCTTACGTCCTTCGTCTTGACCAGGATCTGCTGATCACAGAACGCAAAGGTGGCAGGGCGAAGTCCTATTCTATGGCTAGAATAAGAGATTTCAAAAGAAATGGTACTGTTCTTAAGGCCGGAGGCAAACTAAGATTTTCCGTTACCTTCCCTGATATTCCAACTACCATTAACTATATCAACATCATTGAAGGGAGCCGAAGCGACGGAAAAGAGTGGAATTTCTATGATATCCAACTTTTCGAGTAGCGAATGTATTGAATATACTCCATGTCATGCTTAAATTTAGGCGTGATACCTGTGACGGTAGTGGTAATAATTCGTCTTAAGCATGTTTAGCCACTACGTTTATTTATCATTGAGAAAATAATAGTCTCATGTTTGATACCCAGGTACACCATACACCTAATAATAGCATGCAAGAGGAGAAAGGGATAATTATAGGCAATAACAGTGTTCACGGGCAGGAATTTGTCCAATTGGCCTTGAAGGACTACCAGCAGGTACTGGTTGCCAGCGGAGATGAAATGCTCAGGTCTTCCCATATTGAAACAAGCAGAATAGGTAAAATAGAGCAGGATCTTGGTTCTGATGACATGGCCATAAATGTGATTGAGGAGTTAGAGTTTTTTGAGGAGATGGGTTCAGATGCACCTTTGACACTGGTCGTCAACCTGGTCGAATTCAACGAGCATGATCCCTGGGAAGAAGGTACTCCTGCCAATCCCTCTATAAATATTTCTCAATTGATGGAGCTGAATGAGTTTTTTGCTCATAAAATGCTCAAGCAGGGACAGGGTGAGATCCTGAATGTGATCAGCAAACCTGAAAAATGCCCTGAATTCATTACGGAGATGTTTCATCAAACCCGCGCACTTCTGATGGAAGTTGCCGATGAGTTGAACCAAAGTCTTACTGAGAGGGGTGTAAATATACATACCTTGAGTTACTCCCCCCAGTCTTTTGCCTTACAAAGCAGCAGCCTACCTGCAAAGGTAGCTCATGACATGGCTCCCAAATCCTGTTCTGCCAGGGACATAGCTGATTATGGATACCAGGTCCTGAGGGCCAGGAGGGGTACTTCAGGAGGTTAAATATTTCATAGATGCTTGAGTTGGACTCATAAATTCTTTTACTTTAGATGTAACTATCATCATTTGTAAAAGCATTTGCTAACCAGCCCATGGACTCCACCCAATCCCTACCCCAAAAGATTCGCCGTTATCACAAACAGGATTCGATATTATATGGAGTCTCGCGCCTATTCGAGCGGGCCGGATTCTATGGTGTCAGGTCTATCGTAATAATTTACTTGATAGATTTCCTCAATGTGGATGCCATGGAGGGTTATAAACTATATGGGTGGTTTACTGGATCTCTAATCTTTTCTCAATTGATCGGAGGAATACTGGGCGACCTTGCCATTGGAAACAAAAACAGCATCCTGGCAGGAGGCATCATCCAGGCCTTGGGAGCATTCGCCTTTTGCATCCCCGATATCATGGCTGTCTATGCGGGTTTGTTCCTGATTTCTCTGGGTTCAGGACTGTCTACACCCAACTTGTTGGCCAACTTTGGGAAGACTTACCTTGATCATGAAAAAATCATGGATTCCGGCTTTAACTTATTTTACTTCATGATCAATGTAGGTTCCTTCATGGGAGTAATGGCAATTGGTTATTTTGGGGGGTTAAAAGAGTGGAACACGGGCTTTATACTTTCCGGGTTGATTTGTTTACTTTCCCTGGTTCCTATTTTGCTCATTGAAAGCAAAGATGAAGCCCCAGCTACTCAAAATCCAGGACTTTCCTATGAAAGGAAGGCATTTAGCTTCTTAGCCGCCATATTTATAATCGGTATATTTTGGACTGTTTATGAAATGTCAGGTCGAAAGTTCTATGAGCTTCAAATAGATTTTGGAACCAAAGAAACTTTAGGCATTCCTGGATCCCTCTGGAGCTCTATGAATAGCTATTTTGGACTACTCTTCGGAATTCTGGCTATCATTCTGTGGAATTATATCCAAATGAACAGATGGCTCCAAATGGGAATTGGATTTATTATTGGAGCAATTGCCTATGGCTTATTTACTGTTATGTTTCAGGAGTTATCTGATGTGGTAGGGCTTTTCTTTTTTATACTGGCCCTAATTGGCCTATCAGAAATTCTGGTAGCCCCCATTTACTTGTCGGTCATTACCATACATGCCAATCCCAAATATCTTGCGATATTAATGGCAGTATCTTTTATCCCTATCAGGGCATTTACTTATATCATATCCACGCTAATCCCTGCCATCTTTTACTCTGAAAGTGGATTAGGTAATTCAGAGGAATTTAATCTTATAGGAATTGCATTGATGGCTTTATGTGGAATCGGAATGCTCGTATTTTATTTCCTGGATAGCTCTAGGCAGAGAGGTAGCCTGGCCTAATTCAAATCAATTCACCATCCTCGCTATATGAAAATTCCATGAGGAGCCTTATCCCCTTTTGGATTTCATAGTTCTGAAACAGGATCTTATATAGAGCCAATGTAATGGGTGCAGGAATTCGATAGTTATTTGCCAAAGCCCTTACTATCGCTACGGTTTTTACCCCTTCTGCAGTCTCATCCATGTTTTCGATCACTTCTGAGGGAGGAAGGCCTTTGCTTATTCGGTAACCCAGGGTATAATTTCGGGAGTCCGGGCTTGAGCAGGTAGCGATGAGATCACCTATCCCAGCAAGCCCCAGGAAGGCATTTACTTCAGCTCCCAGGGGCTTGGCAATTTTCACCATCTCTGCGAGGCCTCGGGTAATGAGCATCGCCTTGGTGTTAAAGCCATACCCTAGCCCATCCAGGATTCCTGAACCGATTGCCATGATGTTTTTCAATACCCCTGCCAGTTCTATTCCGATCAGGTCATGGTTGGCATGTACCCTGAAGACATTGGATCTCAAGGCCTGTTGGCCTTCGGTGATGACTTCATCAAAAGGACTTGCCACAACTGTGGCAGCAGGCTGACCATCAGCGATCTCCGCAGCGAGGTTTGGCCCTGCCACACAACCTACCCGCAATACAGAGGTCTCCTGCGTTATCAGTTCGCTCATGGTCAGCACTTGATCTCTACGGAGTTTCTCTAAATTTTCAAGGCTCTGTCCTTCACGAAAAGTTATTTCCAGCCCTTTTGTTGCATGGAGCATCTTATGATAAGGCCTTAGGTAAGGTGCAAATACCCTTAGCATAGACCTGAAAGACTGGGATGGAACGACCGGGAAGATCAATTCACATTCACCTGAGAGGTACTCAGGATCATTGACTACCTCTACGGAAGGATCAAGTGCCCAGGATTTATATGTACGCTCTGCCTGCAATCTACTAGCCTCTTCAGGCCTCCTTGCATACAGGATTACATCGCGATTTTTGGCGAGTAGGTTGGCGAATACAGTTCCAAAACTTCCTGCCCCAATAACTCCTACACGTTCTCTAGATGAGGGATTCGAGCTCATAGCCTACAAGACGGTTGTGATAGTAATACAAGAGATTCATGTTGTCCGAAACCAGCTGCTTTTCGCCCTGTTTTTTAAGCGGACGTTTGTCATGGTAAAGCCCAAGGTTCTTTACTCCATGTTCGACTATGGCAGCCGGTTCATTTCTTAGGTGTGAAGGAAGGTTCACACGGCCTTCATTGTTCATTTCCCTCAACTTATCCAATACCCTGCTGAGCACTTCAAGGTACTCATCCAACTCAATGGTTCTATAATCTGAAGGAAGTCTTAGCAAGGAATATAGGTTCAGATCACTTCGACGCTTTTTTAACATTTGAAATGCCACAAAAGCCACCAAATGGCTCGAAAAGACATAATTTTCTACATGGTAACGCTCCACCAACTTGTCAGCCAAAAGCTTGGTATATTGTTTATCGCGCTGGTGATCTTCAGTATATTCTCCTTTGGACTTGAAGTAGTCCTGGATTTCAATTTTTCTACCTTCTGCATCATAACTTTCCCCCTCCTCATTTACAAAATTCCCAAATACATCCATCGGTCTTCCATAGGAAAGGTAGATATCAGAACTTTTGGAGAAGGTGGTCCAGACAAATTGCAGGAATTTGATGATGTCGCTGGAATCTCTGTCCATGACATAATATTGCTCCTGCCCCGTTTTGCCCAGGTACTGCTTGATCAATGTTTTGGCTTCAAAGACAAAGTGGTAGCTCATGACAAGGGGCACCACGAAGATCTTTTCACTCTGTGCCCTTGGGTCCTCCACGAAGTTTCGCCTTTGCGATTCAATGACAGTGCTCAGGAGGCCATGCTTGAGATCTTTCTCGATCTCTCCTGAGCGGGAACGCGTTCCTCCAGGGAAAAATATATGATTTACCCCTTCGATGGCAGCCAGCGTAGCATAAGAATCCAGGGTTGATCTGTAAATGGGGTTTCTCTTTCTACGGTCAACGGTATATGCTCCCAGGCTGGTCATGAACCTAGCCAGGATCTTATTGTTGTAGAGGTTGAGTCCTGCTCCATAGGTAAAGGCAGGAAGCCCCAAGGCATTCAGGCTCCAACCCACCAGGATAGAATCAAGGTTACTCAAGTGGGTAGGTACCACAACTACAGTTCCTTTACGTGAAAGGCTGCGTAGCTGCTCAATTTCCCCCATCATATGTATGCGTTCCTGGATTTGTCGCTTATGGTTGATAAATGACCTGATGCTTTTGGCAACAGAGGCATTCAGCAAAGTTGAGAAGAAAAAGGGCAGGAATCGACGGGCAAATTTGTAGGTTCCAGGTTTGAAGGTAGAGACAATTTCGAGTGCATATCTCCTGACAATTCGTTTTAAGAGCTTATCGACCATTTTTGTATACTCCTCCTCATTGTCATCCAGTTGATCCAGACTAATGAGGTCTTTCTTCACATTTTTCCAGAACTTTCGCTCATCTTTGGGATCTACTTTCCAGGGATTTTCATTCATCCTGATCCGCTCCCGGTACATGGTCTTCTCAATGAGTTGCTCAACGGTATTGCCTTGCCTTTCGGCAAATTGGGTTACAGCCTTGAGGGTATCTTCTATGACCTCATTTAAGAACTTCTCTTTTTTTCGAAATAACCTGGCTATTGGCCAATTAAATATATTAGGAATGATAGGTTCATAAAGTATGCCTTCAGTAATGTAATGTTGGACAGATTCCATAAATTATACGTCAAGAGTAGGTGCAAGACGGTGAATTTGATATAACAAGTTAAGGCAAATTCTCAAATTGTAAGGGATATCGAAATAATTTATCGGGAAAATGGATATAAAATCTGCATGGGAAAAAGGTGCTGTCAAATGGCAGATATCAGCTCTTGATTCCAAAGAGTGTTATTCCTATTTGTATAAAAAATATTCTGAACCTCATAGAGCCTACCATAACCTGCATCACATTAACGATTTGTTGAAGCTGTTCGAAAGGGATGAGCTTCAGTTAAAGCAAGCCAGGTTGGTAGAAATGGCCATCTGGTTTCACGATGTAATTTACGATCCCAAGAGCAAGAAAAATGAACTAAAAAGTGCCCAGAGCTTTGAGAAATATGCAATAAAATGGGGAATAGAGAATGAAGAGACAAGGCTCATTTTCGAGTACATCCTTGCCACACAGACACATCACAACCTATCCTATGGAAGTGATCTGGATTGGTTTCTGGATGCAGACCTTGCAATTTTAGGAGCTGACCAAGACAGATACCAGAGATATTGCCAGGAAATCAGAAAAGAATACAAGATCTATCCTGACTTTCTTTACAAGCCAGGAAGGAAAAAGGTCTTGATTCATATGCTAGCCAAGGACAGGATATACCAGACTGAATCCTTCTACAAAGATTTAGAGGCAAAAGCCAGAATGAATCTAGCGTGGGAATTGAGACGGTATTAGGATCTTTGAACTACCCATTTCTCTCAATCCTGAAACTTAGCTCATTGCTGTTCCAGTCATCAAAACTGTTGCTGTCCCTGTTGCTAAATACCAATCCCCTATGTGTAGATGCAGTGCTTCGAGGAACTTCCATTCGCTCGATGGGAGACATATTGAGTAAGGTCGGGTTCATCTCTCTCGTAGAAAAAATCACCTTCAAATAATTGTCCACATGTGTCAACCCCAGTTGAAATAAATTATCGGGCATGGTAGCGGTAGCCCTTTGCCCATCGACTGCCCATGCAACATCCCCAGGCTCCATCCAAAGGCCATTTACATTCAACAGACCTGCCTGAACCTGAAAACCCGCATCAAAATAGGCCAGTACGCAAAAGAGTTTTTTACCAGAAACATTGGTCAGCCGAATTTTAAACTGATTTTTCTGGCCTGCCATGGCATTGTGGTGGAATACAAAACCTTCGTAGGTGGATGGAATGGCTTGATCGGTATTGGGATCTATGAGTTCAATTTTCACAGATTCTGAAGACAAATGTGATCCTGCATTGCTCAGGTTCTTTACCCGTTCCCACTGAGCAATGTGTGCAAGTTGAGCAAGGCTTTGCCTGATGCCCACTTCATCATCCCTATCAATCGGTGTAGCCAAGGGCAAATCATAGGGATCAGAGGATCTGCTCAGGATAAATTTGCCGCCAGTCTGATTCAATTGATATTGGGCATCGCCTTCTTCCTCTACAAACTCCAGAAATGTCTTGAATTTGTTGTTTTCCGCATAGGCTTCCTTGATCTTTTCTTTGGTGGAATCATTGGTATTGATAAACACATAAAGGGGTTCGACAGGAATATCAAGGATTTGTGCCTTGTAAACTTTTCCTTCTTCCAGGCTAAGGTTGCCCTCCAGGTCAAATTTACTTTTCCCGGAAAGAACAGTTGTTACAATCCCTACTCCCAAGGCATTGAGGTTATCCAACATCTCTGATTCTGTGGCATTCTCAGGATAAATGGAAAGGCGGGTGGTCTGTCCGGCAAAATTGGGAGGTACAATGCCGTGAATTGACCCTCCGTCAATTGTCCAGCCTTCACCAGATTCGTATTGGACCGAAAAATAATTGCTTGTAAGGGTGGTAAGCCCATCCAGAAATTCAAGGTTTATATCTTCGGGTATAGCCGCATCCAATTCTGGATTTTGTTCGTAAGTCCTTTGGGTTACCAGGCTACGAACCCTTCGCATGAGGTCATTGTAGCTGAGGCGGCCCACTGTACTTTCAAGAACTTCAATCAGGGAATAGGTAAATACCCCTCTTGGTTGCCCATCAAGGTAGGTTTCCTTCGCCAATTGGAAGGAACGCGCAGCAGAAAGTGCCACATGGCGGGGGTTGGGGATGATCAGTTCATCTGGGTCTGTATCCAGGCCGAGGGCCCTCTCCGTCTGAAAATTGCGTGGGAGAATGTATGACTGAGGCATCCTGACCCTTGGACTCACATTGTCCGAAAGTTTGGGGGTACCTTCTACAAGCCTGGCTTTGGTATATGAATTGGTGGACCTGGTGGCAGAGCCTGAATTACATGCATCTATGATGGTAAGGATATGTGGATTATTTTGAGCGACAATATCGATCAAGGTCGCCAATTCTTTATCGGCGAGGTCCATCCCATCGGGTAACCTGCTGTCATAGCAAACCAGGGTTTCATTTTTTTGATCAGACTCAATCTCCCAGAAAACCTCATGAGCGTGCTCCTGAGAGCCATGCCCACTGTAATAAAACAGGGCTACGTCATCCTCTCCGGCCTGTCCAAGGTGGGCTTCAAATTTCTCGACAATGTTGAAGCGGGTGGCTTCCTGGTTGGTCAGACTTAGGGGAAAGAATTCTATTCCTTTCTTAAAGCTATACCTTCTGAGGTATTCCAGCATGGCATTCATGTCATTGACGCAGCCATCTAGGGCAGGAATAGGCGGCTGGTATTTGTCAATGCCTACCAGTAGGGCATAAATTTTTCGGTTGCTCATGTATAGCGGCTTGGAAAAAGATCAGGTATTTGAATTAAATAAAAAGCATGATGGATTACAACCATTAGCTGAATCCACAAAAGAGTAAACCCTGCAAGACTTTATGTCCAGCAGGGTTTCTAAACTAATACTTCCTTCAATTCTAGTTCATGCTGATTTCAGCTAATTTGGGAGCACCGTTGTTCAGGTTAGTCTGAGAGAGAATTTTACCTTCATGGGTATCAAAGGTATAGAGTGATCTGTTGCTATTGATTTTTCCATCATTGTTTTTCTGGAAAGAGGATAGTTCCAATTTGATCAAGTTATTGTTTCTGAACATTACCTGACCAAAAACTGCTACTTCAGATAGTGCGTCCTTCTCTGAGGAGCTGTAATTTTCAAGGGCTACATCTGCCAGTTCCTCAATGCTTTTTCCACTGGTAACAGATACCCTTGCCGCCTTGGCCAATTCAGAAACAACGTAGTCCTTAATCTCCGCATTGATGCTTGCACGTACCTTCTCATTTCCAAAAATTGCCTCAGGGTAATTCAATTTTACGACTGCACACTTTTCCTTGGTGGCATTGCAATCGAAGTTGCCTTTTTCCCACTGGTGTGATCCGAATTGTACAAAAGAAGCAATGCTGTTTCCCTTTTCTCCTGAAGAGGAACAAGCAAAAAGGGAGCTGGCAAGAAGAATGGATAAAATAATTTTAAAGGTCTTCATAATAAGATAAAGGGTTTTATTTAGATGCAAAAACCACATACACCAAATGAAATAAAATTCATTTATTGAATTATTATTACAATTAAAATTCTCTCACTTAATGCAGTTGGAATGCGGAAATTAAAGGTCTTTGATTCCTGCCTTTACCAACTGCCCCATGTATAATTTTAAGTCAATTTTTTACTGATTTCGAAGCCTTCGCTTCCAGCTCTGAGTATAAAAACAGTTATTTTAAAATTTTAAATATTATTTCTAATGTATAATTTATACTATACACAAAAAGAGTATCTCAGATCGAATTGAGGCTACAGGATCAGCAAGCGGAACAAATGTCCAAAATACTCATAATCAAGCATTACAACTCCCTCACCAAGAAAAATGGCAGGGAGTGGAGTGCTTTTGGTATTCGCTTTGCTTTCATGCTGCTCATCTTTATCTTCGGTTCATTTGGGCTAAGGGCACAGGTAGGCGAGGATGATATTTTTAAGCAGCGAGCTGGTCAGGAGTTAGAGGATGTTGAAAATGGTGAGAATACTGAAGGGGAAATCAAGGGCGACACCCAAAATGAAGATGTTGGAACTCTGGTATTAAATGCTGCTTTTGTAAAAGTCGCAGACCCATTGGCTCCGGGTGCCATGTTTTTTAATGTACTAAAGATCGATAATACAACAGACCAAAAGCAGGTCTTCAAAGTAAATTTTGAACATAATCCCCGTTGTAACCTGATTATCCAGGGAGGGGACAAGGGAACGATAGAGTTGGCTCCAGGTGCCAGCAAGTATATGCCTGTCAGGCTATCCTTTCCTACGGATGCCCTTGGCGGAGTTAATTATCCCTTGACGGCCAAAGTATTAGCCGATTCGGATGGGAAGCGAATAGCTCCCCTTGTCAAGGCAGACATTTCCTTTGAGCAAGTTTGCAAGTGGTTATTTACCACCCCTGAATCTAAGATGTTTGTCTCAAGTTCGGATCAGAAATTCGTAGAGATCCCATTTAAAATCAAAAACTCCGGTAATTGCCCAGAGAAGACCCAGGTTACCATAAGCCTTGGGGCAGACCTCGAATCTCCCATGGCAAGGTTGGGAAAAATCAAGCTGGAAATACCTGTTACTCCTTCCAAGGACACTACCTTCACCATTGATGTGCGTCCTAAAAAAGGAAGTTCTGGAGGTGAAGGCAGCAAATTGATTGCCACTGCGGTGAGTCCCTTTGATACGGTGGCGCAGGAATTGGGGGTTTCATTTGAGGTCGTGGACGATGAATTCATCAATGAACTCAAGGAGGAGGAGGCTCCGCTAATTCTTTCTTTCAACCAGAGTGGGTTCAATGAAGAAGGCCAAAGTAACATTGCGGTTGCTGGTAAGATCCTCTTGACCGGTGACCGGGACATCAGCTATCGTTATGAAACAGGCGGTCAACTACTTGGTCCCAATCCTATAGATGCCAAGGACCTCCTGTGGAACAAAGCCCGGATGATGGCAACCTATTCCACCAATGCATATCGGTTTTCGCTTGGTGATGTTTCCGGGGGAAGGGGCATCAGTGTAAGTGGGCGAGGTGTAAAATTAGCCAAGGGCTTTGGCAAAGAAGGAGAGCAGCAGCATCGTGTTGGGGTCACGCTTGTCAAGGGAGTAGGCTCACCAAGCCTGGGACTGGCAGCAGAGGTATCCTCAAAATTTAGTAAGACCTTTTCTGCCTTCGGGGGATTTACCTACAACAGGGACAAGGTGAATATGCTTGCTACTACTGCACCTACTGCAGGCTTTGACCTTGGAATTGGACAGAATGCACGGCTATCTGCTTCAGGAATTTTTACCACTCAGGCAGAAATGGGACGGGCTACAGACAACAAATCAGGGGTAGGATTCAATGCAGAATATGGGTATAGCAAGGACAGGTTGAAGTTTAAGGCTAAAAGTTCCTACGGCAGCAAGGACCTGGCAAATGGAGATGCAGGGACATTCAAACTCAATGCGAGGGCTGATTATGATCTAGGAAAAATGGGTAGGTTAGGGGTTTCTTATAACAACATCCGAACACTAATTGAAGATGAGAATCCCGATGGAAGCTCATATGCGGTAGGAAATAAATCTAATGAGGTCATCAAGGCTGCTTATAATGTCAATGTAGGGAAGATTTCTTTGGGAGCTGGGGTTACCAATCGAACCAATAAGCAAAAATATTCCCTCCTGGGAGGCGGACAATTTTACCAGGGGTCCAGGACCTATCAACTGGGTGCGGGGACCAAACTAAAGATGAACAACAGCCCCGAAAAGTACATTGCACCTTCTGTGGTGGCAGGTATGACCCAATTGACTCGTCACAACACAACGGGTGATGTCTACCATCCCAAATATTATTTCCTACGCGCTGGTCTAAAGGGTCAATACAAAAGTTTTGCTTTCAATGCTTTATATGATTATGGTTTGAAACAGGGGATCAACGATGTCTTCTTTTATGAAGGCGAGGGCAGCATCTACCAACAGCGGGCAAGTGTAGCGGCGAGTCATAGATATGAGAGTGCGGACGAACGTTTCACGATGGGCAGTGAAATGACCTTCGATTATGACATCAATGAGCAGGTAGCTCAGATGAAATTGGCGACCAGGGCTGAGTACGCCTTCAAGAGCGGATGGTCCCTGAGTGTGGGGGCAGGATCTAAGTTGAAAGACCTTTTCAAGAAAAAGGAATCCAGCGGCCAACCGTTTTCCATAGCTGATATGATTTCGGTAAATGCAGGAGCGAAGAAGGTATTTGACTTTGACCAGCCCAGGCTCAAGTACTACAACTTGAGGCTGCATTTTTTCAAGGATGCCAATGGGAACAAAAAATGGGAACATGGAGAAGAAGGCATTGCGAATATTCTGGTGAAGGTGGAGCGGACCAAGGAGCCTGTCATGACCAAACATGGTCCTTTGATGGTGAAATTCAAGCCACCCAACATCATGTCGGACAAAAAAGGCTTGGTAGAGGTCGCCAAAGCTCCTCATGGCAGTTATTTGATTCACCTGGAGGAGCTGTTTCGCATGACGGACTATGCCAACCTTAATAGCTTCCATTTGGAGGTATTCCTGAACATGAATAAAACCATCCTTGTCCCCTACTCAAAAAGTGTTACCATCGAGGGGAAAATCAAGATTACAAGGGATAAATTTTCGAGGTTGCATGGAATTTCACCTGCCAATATCCGTGTTACGGTCATAGACCAGAATGGCGACAAGCACTACGCATTAACCAATGCCACGGGTACATATATGATCACCGTTCCTTATTCGGAGACCTATACCGTGAAGATGAAAAACGTATTGGGGAGCAAGTTTGAGTTGATCGGAGAGGAACAGGAGATCAAGTCGGAGGATGAGAAAAGCCGTTACGCTGTAGGCTTCCATTTCAAGGAAAAAGGCCGTGGGATCAACTTCGGGAACTAGGGTGTAAGATCATATGGCCAGCTTAGGGTCTTATAAGGCAGTCTTTGAAAAGATAAGGAAGCCATCAAGCTCGGGATACAAACCTCATTGAGAGTCTATAGAAACATATTATTGGTTCTGTAAAGGCAATTCTGAATGATTCTCCAGAATTAGAGGCTCAGCATTTTGGAAAAGGTCCCCGCCTTAAAATGCAACACCCTGTCAGGGTTTAAACCCTGACAGGGTGGTATCACTACCAATTGAAAATGTCAGCAGTTACTGGGCAACTCCATTTATAAACTCATTCTTCTCGACCACATTCCCTTCCTCATCGTAGGTAATGAAAGTCCCATGCTGCTTGCCCTTCTCATAGGTTCCCTCTTGCTGAAGTTTTCCAGACTGGAAGTACAGTTTCCATTTTCCATGGGGCTGGTCGTTCAAATAAGAACCCTCTTTTTTGATTGAACCATCTTCATAATAAAATGTCCAATCCCCTTGGGCATCTCCATTGTCGTAGTCGCCTACCTGCTTTAACTGGCCATTGGGGTGGTAAACTTTCCAGCTTCCCTGGAACCGCTTTTCCTTGTTATATGCCCCTTCCAGGTAGACGGTGCTGTCCGGAAAGAAGGTTTTCCAGATTCCTGACCTAATCCCCTGATCATAGGCTCCGCTCAACTTTACATTTCCATCCTTGTCATATTCTGTCCAAGTACTATCGAGGATTCCGTTTTTATAATAGCAGGTGAGGCTTATTTCTCCATTGGGATAAAAACCAAGGTATTGCCCCTCCAAACGGCCATTTTCGTAAAAACACAACTTATGGCGTGCCCCATCCTCGTAGTCTTTGTAGTAGCCGATAAAATAGCCTTCATACCTATTCCCTTTGAGGGTAGCTCTCTCCTTGATGTGTCCATTGGGATAATACTTCTCCACTGGACCATCTATCTTTCCTGCCTTATAATAAATCTTTTGAAGCAACTTGCCGTCTTCGTGATAATCCAGGACTTCACCATCTAAAAATCCCTTGTCATAATAGGCGATTTCCTTGATGGTCCCATTAGGATAAAACATTTTCACTTCACCATGTACTTCGTCAAAAAGAAAACTTCCTTCCTCTTTCACAGCCCCATTGGTAGAATAATAAGTCTTGAATGAACCCACCTTTTTGCCATTGATGAAATTCATTTCTTGCTTGAGCATGCCATTGTCAAAGTGAATTTTCCAATGTCCTGACAAGGCCCCATCGCTGTAAAAACCACTCTGCCACAACCTGCCATTTCTGTAAAACAATTTGTACTCACCATGGCGCAACTTGCCTTTCGAACTTGACCTTACCAGATAAACCTCCTTCAAATCTTCAGCTTCATCATCATACCAGGTCTGCACTTCCTCCTGGGCCTTTGCATTCTCGGTGACATAGAGTCCGGTATTGGCAAATAACATGTCCTGGCCTTGCACCCACGGACATATGACAAGGAAAAATATGGATAATGAGGTGGTGAATTTCATAGCGTTTTTGAAAAAGGCGTCTTCTGCTTTGTTAATTGTTATTATTCTTATCACAAAATACGAAATCAAACTATTTCAATAAATTAATAATTTTACTCAAAATAACATCCCCCCAAAACTCTTCCGAGATTGGGGGGATTATTTTAGTGATTGTCAGGTGACATCTAGCTTATTTTACTTCAACCTGAATCTGCGCACCTTCCATGGGGTAATTTGGTCCGTAGTCAAGGATGGCTGCGACCAGGTAAGAACCTTTAGCCAGGCCTTTTGGAAGAGCAAGCTCTCCTTTGCGGATACCTTCTGGAAGAATTCTGAAAGTAACGGGATCCAGCTTGGTTTCCTCAGCAGTCTGAAGGTTAGAAATTACCATGTACATGTTGCAATCAAGGATCTTCTCACCAGTATTTTTGGTAACTACAGAGAAACGACGGTTTCCTTCCTCATCAGTTCCGTCTTCTTTGAACTCCGTTAGTTTCGCAGAAGCATTGTCATTAGAACGTGGAGATTGAGTTACGAATACACCGATAGACTGGCTTACTTCAATACCCATGGCCAGGTCCTTGTCAGCCTGAGGGGCTTCCTGCTCTTTCTGTAGGGTAACGTATGCGATAGACCACTTGGTTTCTGATTGACCAGCTGGTACGTTAAGCGTAACAGTTACGTCGGCAGATCCATTGGCTTCAAGCTCTACCAATGCAGGGGTAAAAGATACCCAGTCAGAACAAGAATTTGGATTGGAACCTTTTTCCTGACGAATAAGGTTACCTTTTTCATCAAGAGACCAGTCGGAAGCAGACAAAGTGTAGATTGCCGGCTTGTTAGTAGTGTTACGAACGGTTACAGTCTGAGCCTGGTTAGCTCCTGGCTCCAAAGAGAAGTCAAGACGTACAGGAGAAATCTCAAGACCCTGAGCGAAAAGGCCAGTAGAGACCAGAAGGATTACTGCAAGAAATGTTAGTGATTGAAAGATTCTCATAAGAATATTAGACAATTGAAACATACTAATTCATTAATTATCAACTGGTGTAAAATTTGATAATTGAATTAATAAAATCAACCATTTGTTCAATAATCGAAATTTTTGTCTAATTAATCTTATTCCACACAGGAAAATGAAGCAAACAAAATGGCTCTAACAGGAAGCTGAAAATAAACTTTAAAATTCCATAAAATATTAAGTCTCTTATAATCAAACACTTGTATTATCTTCTTGTGTGAATGGAATGCATTTTAATCACCATAGCTTACACTGTAAGTTTGAACGATCGTTGAGGTATGAATAAAAATTACAATCATATAATTTTACGATTGTATAAATTATTCTATAATCTCACAATCACTAATTTTAAAGCTCTATGCGAGTTACTAAGTTTTTCTTTACTACCATTGCACTATTCTTGATTGGAGGCTTCGCCATGGCTCAGTCATCTGACGAAATCCAGATTTCTGCTGCTTTCAGCTCTTCAATCGACCTTACAGTAACTGAAGGAGATAACATCAGCTTTACTGTAGCTACTCTTGACGACTACACCAATGGCCTTGCTGATCCTACTGCTTACAATTCAAAGTTTGTTGTTAACTCTTCCGTAGACTTTAAGGTTGATTTGACTTCTACTCCATTTGATGATGGAAACGGAAACATCCTTAATGCCAACAACTTTGGGTACACCATCGCTGATGCAGGTACACACGCTGTAGGAACTAACCACCTATTAATGGGAGCTGCTGCTAGCCCTTCTGCTTACGCTTTGTTGGGTAACAATACTGAGATCGTAACTGCTTCTGCTGACGGAAACGCAGGAGATGCTACTCAGAACGCTTACACACTGAAGTTTGAGCTAGGAACTGCTGCAGTGCGTGCGGTAAGCGGTCTTCCTCGTCTACTTGACCAGAACATCGCTCCTGCAACTTATGCATCTACAGTAACTCTTACTGCCAGCGCCATGCCTTAATTTGGCCATGGAATAATTAGGTCATAATTAGATACAGAAGGTCATCCGAATCGGATGGCCTTTTTTTATGAGTGTTGGCATTGGATCTAGAAGATGAAAGAACCTCCTTTTTCTTAATATCACTGAGAAATACCAGCTTTTTTTATTATCCCATCCATTTTCCCCTCCTCATTGATCAAGCGTGTAGCATTCCTTATTCTCGTGCCCATCCCTGGCTCTCTTCATGGCGTATATCAGAACATAAAACACATGAACTATGAAAAATCTCAACTATCTAATTGTTTTTTCACTTGTACTATTCAGCAGTACACTTCACGCACAATCTCTGTTCAAGCTAGGGCCTACCTTTATGGCTGCCTATTCTGACATGCACGCCACAGTTTCTCCTGCTGCTGGAATAGAAGTCTCCTACGAAGTAGGTATTCATGAAAAGTTCAGTGCCAACTTTGCCATCATGGGAATGTATGGACACAACAGGCTAGAGGAAGACAAGATTCCTTATGTCCAGCATGATTACCATTTGGGAGGTCAGATAGAGGTCAGGTACCATTTCAAAGAAAGATATAAGGGGAATTATGTAGGGATTGGCATGGACCAAAGGCTTCTTACTGCCGTCAACTTCTTTCCACCTATCCCCAATGAAGAAGATGCAGGAACCCTTGAAGATTGGGAAACCAGTGTGGGCGTCTCTTATGGAGCCTACTTTGAAACAAAAAAAGGAAAACGCCTGAACCCCTATGTATACGCAGGGGTTGATCCAAGGGCATTTGGAGGGAATACCATCAATGAATATCCCGCCTTCCTACGATTTGGCTTGAATTATGGGCTGAATTAAATACGAAATCTTAGAATTTGTTAGAAAAGCCACAATTATAAAAATAACCATCCTTTGAGGATGGAAATGTAGAGACTGAATGGGGATTTAGTTGGCTTGAAAGCTGGACTGCTGTAAAGAAAAATGGATACCCGTAGCAATTCGTTTTCGCCTTGCAGAATGGCTCTAAAAGAACATTATCGAATACAAATTAGTCGCAATCTTTGCCGGTATTCATGGACAACTATTTCCACCTTTCAGAGCAAGACAAGTTGCTCTTTCAAGATCAGGATCAGCTTATTCACGAGCCTTATGACTACAATTCCCAAGATCAGCCTCTAACCATTCCCTAGAAAGTATGGAGCTTTAATATGAACTCTCCCGATATAGAGCCATTCTTCTATGATTGGGCTGGGGAGGTGAATAGAACTTTTGCTCTTCGACACCAATTTGATCGAACTGGTTTACAGGCATCGGAATTCCTTTTGCATACCCCTTCATTGGAGATCACCAAACAAGCCTATGGTCTTCTGATGAACTATTAGGATGAGAAAAAGATCAACCTGGTTGAACAGTTTTACATGATGACCCTGACGGCCAAAATAACATTTCAAGCCTCTCGTGCATTGTTACTGGAACATCACTTAGCGTTTTGGTTGATGTCAAAACGATTGTTGCTACGGCCGTCCTGGTTCCGGCAACTTCAGGGGTAATCGTGGCTCACAATCATCCTTCGGAAGATGTGGATCCAAGCCATGGAGACATCAAGCTTACAGAGAACATCTTTAAGGTACTAGACTCTATGAGTGTTCATCTTCTAGATCACATTGTTTTATCCCAGGAGGGGTACTACTCCATGGCTGACCAAGGTCGGATGAATTTTGAGCTAAGGTAGGGACCGCTAAGAAGCGACCCCTTTGGCTACAATGACAATGACTGCAATTCCCAGGCATACAGCCAGAATAGTGGCAGCATCTCCAGAGGCTTGAACAGAAAGCCCTTCGTAATTCAAGTGAAGTTGATTATTCATCTGATTAATTGTTTAAGTGTATTCTTCATCTTCTTCATCTCTTTGGCTAATAGCAGCACCTATACCGAAAATTGCAGCTAATAAGAAAGAGCCTACAGCGATTTGAGTTTGATGGCTATATTTTCTACCTCTTTGAACATCATTGGCATAGTGTTCACAGTTATTGGTCAGAAGATTATATCCCCTTTCTCCAATTTTGCTTTTGGCCCTCCAAACAGCATTTCGTCTTTCATATTCCGTCCCTTCAAAATACCTTATTCGGCTAACTTCGAAGAAAGGAAGCATTTCATTTAATTCTCGATGGGATAACTTTTTCACCCCGCTTCGCATATTGGCTACGAAGACATGGCTACCAAATTCTACCCCAAGATAGATTACATAGTGATCTAAGAGTCTAAATCCGATTTTCTCCACAACGATCACATCCGCAGGACGAAGTCCTTTCAAATAAATAAACTGATTTAGAGTCATAATTTTAATTTTCACTCAAGGTCGTATT
This sequence comes from Bacteroidia bacterium, assembly GCA_022760475.1. GTDB lineage: Bacteria > Bacteroidota > Bacteroidia > J057 > J057 > JALEFZ01. The sequence goes on from JALEFZ010000035.1 coordinate 106,821, forward strand.
GATAAATCTTTGATGTGAAGGTGGAGATGAGAATAATTCCAGAATTATTCTTTTGACCGTCTCTCAGCAAGTGCAATAATTCGCTTAACTGTCTCAAAAACAGGATACTTCTTTCCTTTTTGGGACTTGATCTCGGTAAGGGTTTTTGCAGGACTTTTTTTCGAAAAAAGTTCAGAATAATTCTTGATGTTATTTTCTAAGGGCTTCCAAACACCTTTGCCTTTGTTGGCTTTGATGAGTTTTGCTTCTTTTAATAGATGAATGAGGATTACCAATTCCACTGCATCTCCCTGCCAGATTACAGGAGAGTCAGGGATAGAGACTTCTTTAGAGGGAATTGCTTTGACCAAGGCTTTTTTCTTGGGAATCCAGTCATGATCTTCCTTCAATATCTCAGCTAATTTTTCTAGGTGTTCAGGTTCTCCTATCCAAATGAGATATGAGTTATTTTTTGGGCTTTGTTTAGCCCTAGTAGGCTGAGGGGGAATGTTATCCTGTAAAGGAGTAAGTTCCAGGGCCTTTAAAAGTCCATCAATATCTAAAACTTCCATGAAAGCCTTTATTCTCCCATTCCGTTCTTGTTTGATGCGTTTAAATCGGCTGGCAAGATTCAAAAGTGTCTCTTTCCCCTTAATTGGATCTTCCTGGAGCATGGCCTTTCCACGAGCAAGAATGACAATTCGGATAATTTCTTTAGAGACAGCCATTTGTCTTCTTAGATCAGCATTATCATCAATGTTGACCATATCCAAGTCAACGTGAAGGATTATATCTTGCGAGAAGCTAGTTAGGTCTTCTGTAGTAAATTCTGCTGGGTTAAGATGATAGCGGTCTGCCTGTTCAATCATATACCGAAGCAACTTTAATGTTGCTTCTGGACCTGGAATATTCTGAATATATCTCTTTAGATAGTTTCTTGTCCCGCTATGTTCGGTTTCCGGAAGGAGCTTTCTACAAAACTCCTCGAATGTCTCTTCTACACTTTTCGATTTCATGACACATAATGACCGTTAACATACCTAGCTAGGCATGATGCTTCTTATCTGCTTTTTTTATGGGTTTATGATCCTTTAGGGTGCGCACTAAAATTAATAAAGTTTGTTTCTATAGCAAAATGGCTTGTTGAATATTCTTTATCCATCCCATTCATAAAAAGGAAACATAACCTCTAGGGGGTATTTTTTTTAAATAAAAAATCAAAATATTGTCATTTAAGTAATATTGTTGTCAATTGCTATAAGCCATCTATTCTTCATCATTTGAAATAGATTTTTCACATCCAAACCATGAAACTAACCCAATTAAAATTAAAAAATTACCGCTGCTACCGAGACGAAACCATTTTTGTTATTGATGACTTAACATGCATTATTGGAAAAAATGATATAGGTAAATCAACAATTATTGAAGCTTTAGATGCTTTTTTTAATGATAAAATTGATAGTGGCGATCTTTCTGTAGACTCCATAGGTAGCGATATCGAGATCTCCTGTTTTTTTGAAGAGATCCCTAATCAAGTTATCCTGGATACTGCAGTCCCTACTTCCCCAGAGGCTGAAGGGATTCTTAACTTAGCTGGCCAGCTAGAAATTAGGAGAGTTTTTACGGTAGGGAGATCTATAAGGAAATCGATTTTTATTCATGGCAATTATCCAGACGATGCGAGAATAGCTAACCTACTTAGTTTAAAAAATGCACCTTTAAAAGCTAAAGCAGAGGAATTGGGAGTAGATCTCACGAATATAAATCGTTCAAAAAATCCTCCAATCAGACAAAAAATTCGAGATTCAATTGGAGGGACTAGATCTCTAAAGCTCATAAAAGTAGATGGTAACCTGAACACAGATGATAACCTGAAAGCGATTTGGTCATCTATCAATAAAATGCTCCCTGTATTTTCACTTTTTAAAGTTGATAAGACGTTGGATGACAAAGATGCAGATGTACAGGATCCAATGAAAGCAGCTATAGATGAATCCCTAGCAATCCCAGAAATCCAAAATCTTCTTCAGCAAATTGAGGATAAAGTAAGAGAAAAGTCTACAGAGATTGCAGACCGAATCATAGAAAAATTGAAGGAATTTGACGAAAGCCTAGCTGAACGTTTAAAATCAGACTTTGCTAAAAATCCGGCTTGGAAGAAGGTATTTGATCTAACTTTATTAAATGAGAACAACATCCCATTAAATAAGCGTGGTAGTGGTATAAGGCGCCTTGTGCTTTTGAGTTTTTTTCAAGCACAGGCTGAGAAGAGAAGGTTAGATAAGAGGTCCCCTTCTATAATTTATGCAATCGAAGAGCCTGAGACTTCTCAGCATCCAAATCATCAGTTAATTATTATTGACGCACTAATTCGTTTGAGCGAGCAGTCAAATACGCAGGTATTGTTTACATCTCATAGTGCAAATCTTGTTAGAGAAATACCAATTAAATCTCTTCGATTTGTATCGTCGGATGATGAAAGTAATGTTTCCATTGAATATGGTGAGGATCTAAATAGTGGAGCAACAAATGAAGAGACTGTACAGAAAATAATAGATGCTCTGGGGATATTACCTAATCCTGCTGACAGGGTGAAGGTATTACTTTATGTTGAAGGAAATAATGATGTACAGGCGCTAATTCGATATAGTAAAATCATGCACGCACATGATAACACAATTCTGAACTTAGCAGATACTGAACTAGTAGGGTATGTGATTACCGGAGGCTCTTCTTTGAGACATTATATTGATAATGGCTATTTGAGGGGACTAGGCAAAGCTGAGGTTCATTTGTATGACAATGATAAGCCAGAGTATAGAGCTACAATCCAGCAAATAGAAGCTGATCCAGATCAACGAAAAAGGGGATTTAATACAACTAAGATAGAGTTAGAGAATTATCTTCATCACGATGCAATTATAGAGTGCTACAGAGACGATGGAGTAAATGACCTAACCTTAGGAGAAATCCAGGATGAGATGGATGTTCCCGAATTCGTTGCAAAAGCTCTACATGAGAATTCTGGTGGAAACTGGGACGATTTAGAGCCAGAAAAGCAAAAAGCAAAGTCAGATAAAAAGAAAAAAGCTTTAAACTCACGGGCAGTAGATAAGATGACCGTTGAGCGGTTACGTATTCGTAATGGATATGACGATTTAAAGACTTGGTTTGATATGATTAATAGCTTTTGCCAGTAATCACCTTAGCTTTTTTTTGATGCTAATATTTCAGCTTTACGATAGTCTTTGCCTACACCGAATTTTCTTTTCACCAGCACGACTAAGTTCTGTCGTACATTAGTTTCTAGGTCTTTTTCTCCTGCGGTGGTCTGCAATTTGATTTCCTGACCTTGGATCTTTTTTCGCTTGCCTATCAACGACGGAATTTCCCCTCCTTCGGATTCCTCTCGAAACAAATTCCTATGACATGCGCTCCTGAAAGCTCCTGGCGGTTGGCGTCATCAACGACAACCACAGGAGAATACAATGACCAATATTTACTTTGCACAGCCTTACAACATTGATGCGGTTGGATTTTACTTCAAAGACTATGAAGATTAACTCAGCCAAAGTGAAACTCTGACAGATCGTTTTGGCCAGCCAGTAGAAGAGTTAGAGATTCAATTTATTGATGGAGATCTCCTTCTTGCTCATCTTTTCAAGGCATTGGGTATTTCCCAGGGGCCAAGCCTAAAGACCTGGTTTGATGAATTCGAAGATCTGGATTATTGGGAACTCTTAGCTGCCCTCTATCTTGCTCAGGATTTGTCCTATACGATCAAGGATATTCTGGATTTCCATTTGGACAATGTGTTTTTCTTTGAAGGATCAGCTGAGGACTATGCCCGTGAAGAGATTGACTCTAGTGGGCTTTTAGATGCTTTACCTCAATATCTTCAATATTACTTCGATTATAAATCCTATTCCCGGGACCTGGTATTGAGTGGAGACATTTCTGAATGGCAAGACTCAGTAGGGAATTGCTATATCGTGAGGGAGGCCTAACTGGCTCATTTGAAGCAAATGGCTCGGCAAACGGAAATTGACCTGTATTACCTCGACAAAACCGACCTTAATCTCAATCTAAACGTTCTCTACGCTTGGCAGTGTAAAAATACCACTGCTATACTACCAGCACAAAGAGGACTAGGTAGAACGATCATTGGCATTTTCTCTCCCATCAAGCAGGATCTGAAGGCCACGATCTTCGAAGGGGCGGTAAACGCCGACTGCATCATCGCTGTCATTGACCAATTCGCTCAGCAGGTCAAACGAAAAACCCCCATCTTACATAATCGGGCAACCATCCATACCGCAAAAAAATCATGGGGCAATCCAATCGTTTGAAAAAAAGGGGCGGATCAAATCCGCCCCTTCCTTATTTGCCCTCTGCTTACCTTCGGGCATTATCTACCGGCTCGTATGTCTTTCTGACCTCTCGGGTCAATAATTTTCTTTTCGGCCCAATGAGGGAGAACACATAAGCACCCTTCTGAAGATTATACTTATCCTTGAATGTGAACAGGTTACTCCCCTTCTTGACCTTTACGCTGTGCTCCTCCAGGACTTGTCCCTGACCATCATAAATGGTAATCTGAGCTTCTGTCTCGTGGCTTGAAGTATATTCAGCCACAAAAAACTCATTGAATGGGTTTGGACTGATATCCTTGATTTCCAATCCTTTGTCATGTAAGTCGTAAGCCAGAGTTACGGGTTCTGTATATATGAATGTGCCGTCTCTGTTTACCTGCTTAAGCCTGTAATAGGCCATATCTTCCAAAGGATGTGGATCAGAAAAACTGTACCCAAGCTGGAAGCTGGTTTTTCCGCTTCCTCCCAACTTCCCAAGGGTATTGTAATTCCTCAAATCAGGTGAACGCTGCACCTGAAACAATTTGTTATTTTTTTCCTTTTTAGACGCCCACTCCACCAGTACCAGCGATCCACCTTTGAGTCCCGCCTTGAAATAAGCATATTCTACCCTTGGATCAGCATCCAACTCTTCGAGTGGGCCTAGCTTGATGAATTCTTCATCATTGTTGTGATTGTTAAGCTCGGTCTGAAGCCAGTTCTGGCTGTAGAGCTTATTTTTCAAGACCTTATTGGGCTTCCCCCCATCAATGAAATGCCCTTTCATGCGAAATTGCTCAGGCTCTTTCTCGGCTGGCCCAAGGGATTTTTGACTTCCATAATAAATAAAGCAATATGACTTTTTGTTGGGAAATAGTGAGTCCTGATTTACCCATGCTATAAGCTCTCCCTTCTTTGGATCGTAGGAAACAAGCCTTTGGATGAGGAGGCTTGCCCCATCTTCTCCCGTAAACCTGATGTCATGGCCACGAGGATGCAAGACCTTTCCTCCTTCGTCCACATGCTTTAGATCCTCCTGGATCATGTGGATTTTCACCGGGAAGTCAAGCAATGCTTCTTCTCCAGAGACCATTTCATTGTCAATCATGACTAGTTGTCTCCAATTGAATTGATCCAGGCGGCCTTTGTCTCCGCCCTTATAGGTATTGGTGAGGAATATGCCACAGACTGCCATGATCCCAACCGCAAAGGGCTTCCACGTCAGCTTTTTCAGCTTCATAGATGGCCTCTGACCCATTCCGGTGTGAGGCCTATTTTCGTTTTGATCTTTCATGATGATTCATTGATGGCGTAGAATTATAAAAAATCAGGGCATGGCACTGGCTGTCAGTGTAACTGTACCTACATAGGAAGCAGGCGAAATATTTTGATCCAGAAGTCTTGGCAGGCCACTCAAAGCCCTTACTCCCGGAGTACCTAATTCAAACTGAAGTTTGTAGCGGTTTTGCAGATTGCTTCCGGCATTTCCGTCCCCAGTTGGTGTAACGATCTCTGTATTAGCTCCTAATAATGCCAGGTTTGAAGGACTATTCGTAGCACCTAGTAAAAGATGATTCACATTTACCAAATGTTCCCCCTCATCCGAAATGCGGTATCCGAAGTTATTGGCATCCAGAAAATTGCCATTTCCATCACCAAAGGTTGTGGCAACAAGGTCTACCTTGAAGTTCTGGCTGGAGGAAACCTCAAATATTGAGAAATAGTTGTACGGGCTTGACATTCCACCCGTGTAGTCTCCAATGCTCTTAACAGAGAAATTGATGTTCGCTCCCTCCGTAACATTCAGGTTGATATAGGAACTGAAGGCTGCATTGATGGTGATCTCGTCAGAACTTTGAGCGAATCCCAACTTGGTAAAAATAGAGAGCCCCAGAAAACAAAGGATAGAAACTTGTATTTTTAAAGACATAGTATATAACAAAATAAAAACATTACACTTTACAAAATTAAATGATTGTATCTCTACAAAAAACCTCGTCTATTTGAATACCTTACTTCCCTTCAGATTTATAAAATCCCCAAAACGAAATCCGAAGAATACATTTTGGGGATTTTTGGTATCCTCATTATTTGACAATAAATCTACCGATATAGATGTAGTCATAAATGTCTTGAGCCTTGATGATATAGGTTCCAGGTCTTAGATCTTTTTTAGCAAAAGTAACCTGAGGCTCTCCCACTTCATTCCACCTCATGACCTCTACACCTGTACTTGTGAGTACCTGTACATTTTTTAGAGGAATAGGAAGAATCTGGCCAAACCTGTCTGCTACCATGATGGTCGACACATCTTCTACAGGATTCGGATAGGCTACTGCCTTCATAAAGAAATCATCTTCCATTGTCAGGCGATCCGTAATCACATTGACTGTGGTATTGGTAAAGATGTGTTCGTTGAAGTCAAATTGAATGGCTCCTTGATTCTTGATGGTATCACCATGCACCAGGCTTTCTTTGGGTGAAATCGTAAATGTTACAAAGCCCTGGCTACCCTCCTCATCCGAAGCACTATCCGGAAGGAAAATGTTGTCAAATCGGAAGATCGCAATGCCGTCTTCACTGACCGATACAGAACCATCATGGCTCATAGGCCCTGGGACGAAGGTACTGAGATCCAAGAACTTGGAAAGGGTATCATAGATTACCACACGGGAGGCAAAGAAATTACCGACGTTTTGGAATCGGATCTTGTACAAAAGTGTATCTGACACACGGATGTACCCCCCCTTACCTGCACCTTTTGGCCAAACCTGCTTGTCATTCGGGTCAAAAGATCCTACAATCTCATCGAAAGAGGTATAGCTATTGTTCAGGGTATCACATTCATTGCTAACCGGACTGATACTCGCCCTTACCTGGACGATTTTGCCAAGCTCAGACATGGCATCGACGGAGTCGGTCAGTGTAATGGTCTGCACCTGTAATGGCTCAATATCGCTCAAGTCCCACTCCATGATAAAATTGGTATCTACCTTTGTCCTGAAGTCCCAAGGGGGCGTACTTCTTACAGGGACCAGGTTTTCATTCATCAAAATGGTAAGCTTAAAATCAGAGGCTGCACCTCCACCATTATTACCTACCTGGATGATATAGTCATTTTCAAAACCTCTTCTAAGATCATTGGTGGCAATGCTTACAGAAAGCTCAGGATTTTCACAATTGGCACGGTTGGCGAAATCAAAGCCCTGATACCTCCGCTCACCAAAGCCATCGTTACAGGGGGTGCCCTGTATGCTGATCGAGCAGTCCGTACTTGCCTTGTCTGTCAAAGCTGCATTGTAAGTCTCAATTCCGTTTTGATCACAAATGTCAATGTAGCCAGAAATTACAGCTCCACCGTTCAGGTTTGTTTCGTTCGAAACTTGGATGCTCAATCCGGAAGTATTTGGCCCATTCAAATCTCCATTGACAGTAAGGTCCCTGGTATTGATCAGGGCTCCCGGCGCAAAGGTATTCTGGATATCGCTTGTTCCATTGAAAGAAATTCTTTCAGTTACATTCAGGTAACCCTCATGATGAAAAGTTCCATTCTGATTGAAATTACCCTGAACTTCAAGGCTACAGTAGTTTCTGAAAATACCATTCCCATTGTTATTAAACCCACCTGAGATAGTTATGCTGCCATAGTTTTCAAGCTCGGCATTGTTATTCAGGTTGGTCTGAAGAATGATTTCACCACTATTCAATACTGTAGCTCCGCTGTTGATATTCATACTGGACAAGGACAATCTCCCATGATTTTCAATCCTCCCCTGGACATTGAGCCCTCCAGTGATGCTGAGGTTCTGAGGAAGTAGGGCGTAATTGATAAAGGCGGCATTTGAGTTGTTGATGTTGATGTTGTTGACATTCAATTGGCCAGTTTCACTCAAAACCACCAGGATGGGATTATTTCCGTTCAGATTCAGGTTTTGGACACTAAGGGTTCCACAAATCACCAATACACCGCCATTGATATTGAGGTTCCCAGAATAGGTGTTTCCTTCTTCTATACAGAATTGCTCCCCTGCTTCAAGCGTTTCATTTTGGTTTCCAGAAATGCTTTTTGTACATCCCCAACTACAATCCTCAATCAAACTGCTTTTCTCATAAACTGCAGCCGCGACTCCCCCACCTTCGGTAATTTCCACCTCATATCCTTCATTTTCTTCTGGGCAAAGCTGCGTCCATGCCGAATTGGAGATCTGAGAGATGGTATATGTTCCTTCTTGCAAATGGGTGGTATACAATCCATTGCTGTCCGTGATGGCAACAATTTCACCCGGATTGATCAGGACTTTTTGGTTGGGAATGCCAATATCCCCCTGTGTCAATGAGCATGAGCTGTCAGCATCCAGGAAAATCCTGCCTGTCAGCTCGATCCCTTTATCCTCCACGATCTCATAAAATTGATTGGGGTTTACATTTGACTCGAACTGGGTAAAGCCGGAAGGCCACCTTACTTCAATGGTATCAATGGAAGTGGCATCCCCAAGACCAAAGTGAGCAATCAGGCTATTCTGGGCACTGGCTCCTCCGCCACTCTGCCCTTCGATCTGCCTCAACTGAGTTACCACTTCCCCATTGATGGTTGCTTTTACTCGTATTTGGGCACCAATGGCTGTCCGGTTTGAAACCGTTCCGACAAGACGAATCTGAATCCAGTTATTTTCATTGCCATTATTTAGGTAAAACTGATTGGGATTGTCCACATGGTTCGCTACCATGAGGTCAAGGTCTCCATCATTATCTATGTCAGCATGAGCAGCTCCAAGGGAGAAAGTTCCTTCTCTGGTTACAGGCTCTACAAAATCCGTCGTGAAAGAGCCATCTCCATTGTTGATGTACAGTTTCCGACTTTCCTGCTGACCATTGGTAACATACAGATCCAGGTCTCCATCATTGTCAAAGTCTCCCCAACTGCTTCCCTGAGACCTGTCTTTGTCATTGACAAGTGCCCCTTCAAGGACTCGTGTAAAGCTACCGTCTCCATTGTTTTGATATAGGAAGTTCTGTTGGCGATCCGAATTACACACATATAGGTCAAAATCCCCATCATTGTCGTAATCCCCCCAACTTGAACCTACAGAATTGCCACCATCATTGACAAGATCTCCTGTGGTTAACCTCACGAAGGTTCCCCTTCCGTTGTTTCTATAAAGGAAGTTGTCCTCCCCATTGCCATTGGGGGCAAAGAGGTCCATATCGCCATCATTGTCAAAATCGCACCAGGTGCCCCCGATGGTCGCTCCAGGTTCTGGAAGGAGGTTTTCCCTTCGCCTGAATGTCCCATCCCCTTCATTGTGAAACAAAATATTGGGCCTATTGGCAAGGAAATCAGATACAAAAATATCCAGGAAGCCATCCTTGTCATAATCCACCCAGGCAGCATTGTAATTGTGCCCATTGTAACGGTAAATATCTTCTTCTTCCAATTCTTCAAAATTCCCTCCACCACGGTTGATGTATAAGCGCCCAGGATCTCCAATACCTGTTACAAATAAATCCAGATCACCGTCATTGTCTGCATCGCCCCATGTACCTCCTACGGATGTTCCCAAGGTATTGCTTACCGCACCTGTGTCAATCAGGGTAAAGGTTCTATCTCCATTATTGACATATAGAAGGTCTCCATCTTCAGAATTATAGCCCCCCATGAATACATCCTGGAAACCATCCCCATTAAAATCTCCGAAGGACAGCCCAAGGTTGGAGTACAAGCTGGTCGTCAGGTCGCTCCCATTGTTGATTCTAAAGAAAATTTTGGGTGAATAATTTTCAGTAGAAATGGTCAATCCATTAGAGGTAGAAGCCTGTTGAAAAATGGAATCTACTTCGCCTGATATGATGGTTTCTACTGTAATGATGGTTTGATCGAGTATAGGATCTCCATTATTCTTTTGGCCATTGATGATGATTTTGGTTTCTGTAAAATATTCTTTTTCAGGATCCAGGTCAGGAACAGAATCAAAAGCGATAATGGTTTCTCCATTTTCCTGAGGGATGACCTCTCCTTCAATTTCAATCTCCTCATCCCTGTCTTTGAAGGTACTTTCTACCACTTCTGCTCCATCTCCAATGATTACTTCTACCCGGGTATTCTTGAGGGTATCTCCTGTAAGAGAAATGTCTCCCATTACTTCCACAGAGTCTCCAGGACTGGATTCTTCCTGGGATACATTTCCGGTAACTTTGAAATCCTGGGTCTGTGAAGTCCCAAAATAAGCCATCCAATTGTCGTTAAAGTTGGAGGCAAATACCGAAATGGGTTTATCGGAAGTGATGATCAAGTAGGGCCGCTCCGGACCTGAATTGGGATTTCCATTTCCATTGTAGATAGATCTCCATTCACCAAGATCCAGGTAACAATCCACATAGCTCCCTGCAACCACGGTATAGGTTCGGTTTATTTTTTGTCCATCGGTAAAGGCATCCTTCACTGTAACCTTGGCTGTATCCCTTGAAAACAAATAGGCATGCGATCCATAGGTATAGGTATCATTGGTTCCTGGTATTTTGACATTGTTTTCGGCTCCGGGTGGTGGCATGTAGACCAGAAAGGCCTTACCCGCGGTGGTGCCATCCCTGGACGATACCATCGAAGAGACATCTGAAGTCCCTGGACGCCCGGTTTCCAGCCAATTCGCCTCAAATACAGAAACAGTTTTGCCTTCTGAGCACCTAAGCCTAAACACGCCATTGTGGTTTCCACTGTATGAAATCCATTCTACCCCTTTCAACTCATCTACTGTCCATGAGTCCAATCCAATCCAATCACCATTGACAAACTTTTCTAGCACTACCTCATTGGAGTCATTCCATGAAACAATTCTCACTTCCTGTTCCCTTCTTGCCTGTACAGGTATCGAGAAATAAAACAGCTCGCCTGAGGAAGAACCATTTGCTGAAGGCACGAAACCGCCGCCATCCCTGGAATTCCCATAAAGGGCACCGTACATAACCGTTACGGGTTTGTTGGTTTCGATTAGGTAAGTCCCTCCTGATTGCATGATGTTTCGACCATCAGTATGGTGGTATATGAGGTCTTCCCCTATGTTGATCATTCGCTGAACCAGCAAATTTCCATTGGAGATGTCTACCTCTGTATAACCCGTGGTCGTAGTGGTAGTCGTATGAATCTCCTGTATAGATACGGTCGTGGAATCCGAATAGGCCATCACATTGAGGTCTCTTGGAGACCAGGTGGTGGTGGGTGCATATACAATGAACTTTGTTCCAAGTGAAGATTTATTGGTAGCAGGAACCCAGTCGTGCTGCCAATCCGAATTGGTGGATTGAGAGGCAAAGGAAAGTTTGCTGGTCTTGACCACAAAGAAATCTCCATCCTGTTTGGAAGATCCCCGAGCTTGCCCTCTGGCAGGTGCATCGTCATTGACTGCGCCATCTTTTATATACAGGATATAGGATTGCCCGGCCATGAGCATTCCGCTGACAGAATCATCCGTATCACCGTCCGCCCCATCATCAATGATCTCGAACTCGGTACTGTCATAGATCGCAGTTACTACGAGCACAACATGTCTGTTGACTGCGTCATTGTTGGCGGGACAAAATATCTCGAAATAAGTGGACGCTTCACCTGTGGCAAAGGCAGCAGCAGCATAAAAGCAAAGAATAAGTAGAATAAGGAGTTTTTTCATCGTGAATGAGCTATCAAGGGATTTCCCGGGTTCGTTTGATGGGTCATCGATGCTAAACTAAGTAGCCCACACTTACTTTCATTTTTGTTTTTTACATAAATTTAACATTACAAATACCAATACATATTTCATTAATTATTATTCTCAATATCATATTTTTCAATATCCTGAATGTAAAGATCAGAAGGGAATTGATTCAATTAAGTTCACTTTTAGAAATAGTTTTATAGCGGGATAAAACCAGCCTTGTCAATTTTATTTATTGGCTGGAAATCCCCTACTTCAACACATTTTTGTTAGCATGAGTAAGCGATTGATTTATTTGATATCCATTTCCTTGTTTTGCTTATCCTCATTTGGGTCGGGATTTTCTTCCCATATCGGAAAGCAGTCTCCGTTAGAGATCCAGGAAAAAATTGTCCATTTTGGAAAGATCTCAGCCGAAAAAAGAGGCAATCAGATAGTCCTGATCAAATGGACGACGCAAAAAGAGGAAGAATCTTTCAAGTTTGTCATTGAAAAAAGTGAGGACAAAAAATCCTATGTCCCAATTGGCGAAGTTGGGGCCAATCGCAACAGTGAAATTGAAATCAGCTATAGTTTTAGCGACCTGAGTCCTTTTGAAGGGCAATCATACTACCGAATTAAGGTATTCGATGTTGCTGGTGAATTTGAATACTCCATGGAGTTAATAGTAGTATTTGATCCTTCAAATAAAGGCCTGCAATTGCTTCAGGCCTTTCCGAATCCTTTCAGCGATACCGTAAAAATCCAATACAGCCTTCCAGAGGAAGGCGAGGTGAAATACCAATTTTACTCTGAGACAGGCCAGGAGATCTGCAGTGGCAAGCACCCATCCCAAAAGGGCAGCAATACCTTTATCCTGGTTCAGGATAGCCTTCCAAGTGGGCGCTATGTCCTGGGTTTGATGGGAAAGGATAAGGTCTTGAAGGCTGTGGAACTGTTGAAAAAGTAAAATAATGGGCTGATCGCTCATTTAAATAGTATGAATTAATCCCTTCCTAAATTATATAAAGGAAGCGGCCCCATACAGTGCTGCTTCCTTTATAGTCTAGCGTTGGTTAAAATGATAATTATCCCATTTGGATGATCTTGTTGACACGTGCATTCAGCCTTGCACTCTGCGTAGCAGAAGTCGCAATGTAAACCATTCTCCAGACGATGAAGTATGCACCATCAGGTTTGTAATTAAACTCTCCGATCTGGCTCAAAGGAGTTTGGAAAGATTTCCTGTCTCCGGCACGGTTGTACTGGATTAAGGGAGCATCATGATCACCTGTTTCTGTAAATTCGTACAGGTAGTATTGCAATACAAGGTCAGCACTCGGATCGTCCAACCTTTCAGCCAATTGGATCGTCGCTGGTTGGCCGCCCCCATAAGGAGACTCCGTATATTTTACAGTAATACTCCTTAGGGTTTTCTCTCCATCAGGATATTCTGAGCTGGGCTCGTAAGTAAACAAGGAACAATTGTTGATTTGATTATTCAGGGACATCTGTTTGATCTCCTGCATGATGCGATCGACTGTGATAGCACTCGCTGGAACACTTGGGTCAATCGTTACCGTTACGGGTCCAGTTACAGATTTACCGATGCTGAATTCTGGTGGGGTTGTCAATGGACTACCAAAATAGTTACCTACTACTCTAAATTGAAAAGTTGCCATTTGAATTGGGTATTAATTGTTAATCTTTCTGAATTTCTACATTCATATAAATACAGTTTCATATAATTTTTTAGACCTATAATTTCCTATTTACGTTTCTATATTTATTTGAGCTATAGGCAAACGCAATCAGGCGGAATTAAATTCCGGTCTCAAGCCAAGTATAGGCATACCCTGGCCTCATTCAGAAAATGAAAAATGTATTAATATGAGCTATACAGGAAGGTGAGCTTATTGAAAGGCTATTTAGGAATACTTCTTGAAAAATAAAAGTTTCTTGAAATAAAATTTATCAAATAACACATTCTTCATAATTAATATATTCTTACATTTTAAATATAAATACTGAGAATCAGCTAGCTAGACAAGAACTATGAATGTTATATACAAATAAAAAGCCCATCGCAAGCGATGAGCCAAATCTCACAATTATATATTCTGCATCAGTTGAGGGGCACCCTTAGTGTAAGGGCTCCGCTGTTTCCTGAAAAATTCCAATCTTGAAGGATTTCAACCATGGGTTTGAGGTCCACAGAAAAAATCAAATTCTGATAGGGAAAGTGATACTCCAATCCCACAATACCGTCCAGTCCAATCACTTGATAAGTTGGTCTCTCTGGGTTGAAAAGTCTATTCACACCTGCGTGGCCACCAGCTCCTATGAAGAAGTAGGTATTGGATCTCCCAATTTCAAACTGGGCTTTTACCAATCCCACTGCGCGAACACCTCCTCTTCTATACATCAAAATGCCTTCAAGAGCTGCTTGATCATTGCACATGTATTTCACACTAAGTCCTGCACCTGAACCCAACCTAAATCCAACATTTGTATCACCCTGCTGGGCAAAGGAAACATTTGTAAGAAGTAGGGTGCTCAATGCAAAGAAAAGAATGTGAAATTTCATGTTTATTTGATTAACTCCTGTTAAAAGCGATTTTGTTTTTATTTTCAAACTTTACATTACAAAAATAACACATACACTTGACTATCTGGCTTAACATTGCCTTAATGGAGTAAATCTGCGTTTAAGTGGAGAATCTTACGTATAAAATGAAATTGAGAAGGAAGGATAGGCTATGTTTTGGCCATTTTAAGCAGAAAAACAGGATTCATCGAAAACATTCTTTCATCTACAGGCCCATGAAGTTTCTCATCTTAAGCCGCTGATCCAACACCCATCCACATTCATTTTAAGTACCTCTTACATTCAAATCATTCATCAAAACAAAGCCTGCAAGTTTATTTTTTAGGGAGGAAAGATAAAACGGAGATATTTCGAATTAATTGTATTGACAATCAGGTCTTAAGGACGTGAGGCGGTTTCATGACCTTATTAGAATAGGGAAAACTGTCCATGTATTGACGTAAATCCTCCATTCTAAATCCTGTCTCAGCCCTACATCTTTGTAATGTCAACAATGACGAAAACAATTAAAGACAAAAATTATGAGTCGTTTAACCGCATTAAACCCTGATACCGCTACCGGTAAATCAAAAGAACTTTTTGACGGTATTCAGTCAAAATTGGGAATGGTACCTAATATGATGCGTACCATTGGAAATTCTCCTGCAGCACTTGAAGGTTACCTAGGCCTAAGCGGTGCCCTTTCTAACGGAAGCCTTGGAGGCAAACTTGGAGAGCTACTTGCTTTGACCATCGCTGAAGAAAACTCTTGTGATTACTGCCTTTCGGCTCACGCCTTTATTGGAGAGAAAATGCTCAGAATAGATCAGACTACCATTCAGGCTGCCAGACAAGCCAGAAATGAAGATGAAAAAATCGAAGCAGCCCTAACATTTGCCCAGACATTGATCCAAAAAAACGGAAGGGTAAACAATGATGATGTTCAGGCAGTGAAAGATGCAGGATACACCGAAGGTGAGATTGGCGAGATTGTCGCCCATGTAGCATTGAACGTGTTCACAAATTACTTTAATAATACCGCAAATACAGAGATTGATTTCCCTGTTCTCCAAACTGCATAAACAGAATACAATGAAATATATCAAAATACTGTTATTGGCCAGCCTTGTTTTTGCAACTGGCCTGCTCCAAGCCCAAGTGGCTCCAGTAGATGACAATGGCTTGGCCATTGGTGGATATGATGTAGTAGCCTACTTCAGTGGTGAGGCAAAACAGGGTTCTGAAGCCTTTACAAGCAAATATAAAGGAGCGACATATCAGTTCTCTTCAAAGGCCAATCTGGAGACCTTTGAAAAGTCTCCCAAACAATATCTGCCTCAATTTGATGGCTATTGTGCCTGGGGGGTTGCAGAAAAGGGCGCCAAATTCCCTATCAATCCTGAGACTTTTGATATCGTAGATGGCAAACTATACCTATTCTTCAATGGAGATTTTCAAGGAGAGCCATACAATACCATGCTTCCCTGGAATGCAGAAACAACAAAGTTGAAGGATGCAGCTCACGAAAAATGGGCAAAAGTCAAGAAGATCTAAATTCTACGGAATAGACCAGACAGTGTGTAAGCAAACCCACTGTCTGGTTTTATTTTAAGTCATCACAACATGGACAAAAAATATCCTCTACCTCCATTCACTGAAGAAACAGCCCGCCAAAAGGTACAAATGGCTGAAGATGCCTGGAACAGCAAAGATCCTGTCAAGGTTTCCATGGCTTACTCAGTAGACACAGAATGGAGAAACAGAACAGAATTCATCAATGGCAGGGAGGAGGTCCAGGCTTTCCTAAGTAAAAAATGGGCCAGTGAACTGGATTATAAGCTAAAAAAAGAACTCTGGATTTATGGTGGAAACCGGATTGCTGTGCGGTTTGAATATGAATTCAGGAATGCAGAAAATCAATGGTTTAGGGCATATGGCAATGAAATGTGGGAATTTGATGAAAGTGGCTTGATGAAGAAACGATATGCCAGCATCAATGATTTAGCTATTTTAGAATCAGACCGAAAGTTATAAGCAAATGAGCCAAGCCTACATTTCCAAAATCAGGATTTACCCAATCAAATCTTTGGACCCTGTTGAGGTAGAAAATGCCACAGCAGGGATTCGTTCGTTGAAGAACGACCGAAGGTTTGCCATAGTGGACCAACAATCTCGCTATGTTAACGGCAAACGAACAGGTCATGTCAATCAACTGGAGGCCTCCTATGAGTTGGAGAAGGGCGTGGTCAACTTGTCAAAGAGAAATTCAGAAGTTATTGATTCTTTTGAGTTGAGGGAGGGCAATCAGGAATTGAATAAGTACTTGAGCGATTTTTTCGGCCTTCCTGTGCGCCTGCTTGAAAATGGCCAGGGCGAATTCATGGATATACCCGGGGCAAGCAGCATAACTATTGTAAGTGAAGCATCCTTGCTTTCTCTTCATAAAGCATTTCCGTCGAAATCACTGGAAGACTTGCGTCTCAGGTTTCGGACAAACATAGAACTTTCCGGTCTTGAGCCCTTCGAAGAGGAAAAGCTCTTTGATGCTCCGGGAAAAGGCGTTCAATTTCGTCTTGGAGATGTGCGCATGATCGGCATCAGCCCCAGAGCCAGGTGCAATGTCCCTCCAAGGAACCCACTAAGTGGTGAGTTGGAAAAAGATTTTGTAAGAAAAATGATGGACAGCCGGGACGAAAGCTTACCAGCAGATAGCAAACTGCCCCTACATGGGAGGAATACTTATTACCTCACTGTCAACTCTTACTTACCTGCAACAGAAATGGACAAAACCATCAGAATAGGAGACAAACTTGAATTGTCGGAGGTAATGGATCTGCAAAAACTTTAGTAAATGTCTTGTAATAGGTAAAATCGTTTGCCTTCATTCATGAATTTGGGGTTCCAGGATATTGGAACCCTTTTGCTTGCTAACCATTGAATTAGTTAACAAAATGACAGATAGCCATACATATAGTTTGATCAACCATCAAACTCGGGAGCTTGCCTTCAACATTCAGGAGTTTGACGACTTATCTCACTTTGATAAGGTTCAAAGGCTGAATTACTATTCTCTGATCTGGATATATGAAGGAGAAGGGGAAGCTGTAGTTGGCTTTAATAGCTATGACTACCAAGCCAATCACCTCTTTTCCTTTACTCCATACCAACCGTTTTTATTCAATTCCAACAAGCCAAGTAAGGGAATCAGCATCCACTTCCATTCAGACTTTTTTTGCATTCACAAGCATGATCATGAGGTCTCTTGTAATGGGGTTTTGTTTAATAATATTTATGATTCTCCCTTTGTAAAGATTGATGACAATTCGATCTCTTCCTTTCAAATGATTCTACAAGGCATCAAGCAGGATTTGGAAAACAATCCCATGGCAGTCAGCGAATCGATTTTGTCCTACCTGAAACTGTTCTTGATTCATGCTGCTCGGTTGAGAGATATGCAACGCTCACAAGGGGGAGATAGCAAGGTAGAAGAAGCCTTCGTTCCCCAAAAGTTAAGAGACCTCATCGAATCAGATTTTCGAAGCAAACATTCTCCCAAAGACTATGCAGATTCTCTGCACCTTACCCCCAAAGCCCTTGGGAAGATTTCAAAAAAATACTTCAATAAAACCCTGACAACCCTAATTGCAGAAAGGGTTATAGTGGAAGCCAAGCGTGAACTTTACCTCACCAATAAGACAGTTAAGGAAATAGCTTTCGAATTGGGCTATGAGGATGAGTTTTACTTTAGCCGTTTTTTCAAGAAAAACACTTCGATTACCCCAAGCGAATTTCGCCAGACAGTAGGTTTTGGTAAGGCTGAAGAGATGGGAAGTAAAAACTAGCCCCCTAGCGATCTGAGATCTCCTTGAACATCATTTAGTTACACCTATACCTCAAGCAGCAAATATTCCGACAGGATATTAGATGGATTTGGGCCTGTCTATTTCTATTTTAGTTTAAATAAAACGATACCTGGATTTTGGATAAGCATTAGGTAATGAAGAATGTTCCTCAGATTACAGCAGCAGAAGCAGCAGCACTGGTAAAAGATGGAGATAGGCTCCTAGGAGGAGGTTTTGGAATGACGGGAAACCCGGTTCACCTGCTTCATGCCCTTGCAGAAACCTCTACAAAGGACCTTACATTCATCGGCAACAATGTAGGTGAAGTTGGCCTTGGAGGGGGTCGCTTACTTGCCAATGGCCAGCTAAGAAAGATGATTGGTTCTTTTTTCACTTCTAATCCTCAGGCAGTCAAGGCTGCGCAGGAAGGCAAGGTGGAGTATGAGCTTTTGCCACAGGGAACCCTCGCCGAAGCCATTCGGGCAGGCGGATCGGGAATAGGGGGCTTTTACACCCCGACTTCTTACGGGACTCCCATTGCGGAAGGAAAGGAAACAAGAATTATTGACGGCAAGCCCTATGTCTTTGAAAAGGCTATCAAGGCCAATGTAGCCTTTATCAGGGCATGGAAAGCAGATACAGCAGGGAACCTATGCTATCGAATGACTGAACAAAATTTCAATACCGCCATGGCCATGGCCGCCGACCTTGTCATAGCTGAGGTCGAACATATTGTTCCCGTAGGTGAGATAGATCCCAACGACATCCACACCCAGGCCTGTTTTGTAGATTACCTGGTGCAGGCGCATACCACCGTTGAAGAATTAGGTTCCTCAGCTTCAGTCAAGTCCAGCGCCAAAAAAATGGATACTTCTCGTTTGAACATTGCCAGGAGAGCGCTTCAGGAATTAAGTAAAGGCGATGTGGTCAACCTTGGGATTGGCATTCCTACGCTGGTGGCTGACTTTATCCAGGAAGAAGATGGCATCATCCTCCACACTGAAAACGGTATGCTGGGTGTCGGTCCGGCTCCTGAAGATGGCGGAGGAGCTTTGGATTATCCGGTAAATGCAGGTAAAGTCCCTGTAACAGCCCTAAAGGGCAGCAGTTATTTCGATAGTTCGAGATCGTTTGGCATGATCAGGGGAGGCCATGTGGATGTTGCCATCATGGGAGGATTGCAGGTAGATGAGCAGGCCAATCTCGCCAATTGGGCTGTGCCCGGTAAACCCCTACTGGGAGTAGGCGGAGCCATGGATCTGGCCTCGGGAGCCAAAAGGCTTATCGTTACCCTGATCCACAACAACCGCAAAGGCGTTTCCAAAATCGTCCCGGAATGTAATCTCCCCTTGACTGCCATTGGTGCGGTAGACATGGTCATTACTGACCTTGGGGTATTCAAATACATTGATGGGAAGTTGACCCTCGTGGAGTTGATGCCTGGAGCAAGCCTGGAAGAAGTTCAGGCGAAGACTGCAGCAAACTTCGTGGTGAAATTGGATGCCTAAAATCGAATCCTAAGGCTTTTAATAAACAATTCCTCTTCCATTAATTTGCTTACTAAAAGACCGATCATTAATTAGCCCAAATTGCTAGTTTAATGCCCCCAAAGGTTAAATACCATTTCGAGCCAGCCCTAGCTATCGTTTCGAATGGAACATGTCATCTCGAACGTTAGTGAGAGATCTATGCAAGACAGTGAGTAGATTTCTCACTTAAGCTCGAAATGACACCTTAGCTTGCTTGGGCTGACACCCTAGGTTGATTGATAATGAAAACTCTGTCTTAAGCAAATAAAAACATGTATCACAAATGGCAACATGGTTCAATTAAAATCCTGATATTAGGTTCGACAGGAAGGACGGGGAAATTAATATTGAAGGAAGCCCACGAAAAAGGTTTTCAGATTAATTGTCTTATAAGGGATCTTTCAAAGGTTCGCAAACTAGCTGGTGTAACCTATTTCGAGGGAACTCCTTCGGATATCGCTGTCTTGGAAGAAAGCATTCAGGGGTGTGATGTTGTCATTTCGGCTTTGAATATCTCTCGTAAGACGGACTTTCCTTGGTCTCCCCTACGTACTCCCAAGGATTTCTTGTCCATAGTAATGGGCAACATCCTTGAGTTAAGTCAAAAATATGAATTGAAGAAGGTCATCATCTGTTCTGCCTGGGGTGTTGGAGAAAGTCAGAAAAATATCCCCTGGTGGTTCAGGCTTACTATCAATTCCAGCAATATTCTTCCTGCCTATGAGGATCATGAAAGGCAAGAAAAGCTGCTCATGGGTTCTTCGATCAATTGGGTGATTGTCAGACCTGCCGGTCTGATCAATACCGAAGGTGGAAAGACCATTAAGGTAAGTTACAACAACTCTCCTAAGCCCAGTCTCACTATAAGCCGGGCAGATCTCGCCAGTTTTATGGTCAATGCCATTTCTGATGAGGGCTTGTCAAGAAAATGCCCTGTAATCTCTACCCCCATCATTTAAGCTACTAATCATTCCCTAATCCATTGATAATTGTACTCAAGACTCGGCCATTTTTACTTACCTGATCATGGGCCTTGTCGTAACGAATGATATAAGGCTGCTTGAAATTTTTCTTCGCCAAGTCCTTATCAAATATCTTGTAGAATCCAGGAATCAGAAAAACCGTATGATCTTTCTGCCACTCTTTTTCCAATTTTAATTCCTTCTCTTTGGTTACAAGTTGCCTATATGCTTCGTGTCTTATGGTAGGATCAATTGCCATATTGGAAGTTATACTTGTCAAATGAGCAATTTCATCATTTAAGCTATTTACTCTTCTCAACCTGATATCTTTGTACTGATTGCGGAGGCAGTAGAATTCCTCCTTGGCTTTCTTCTTGGCTTTCTTTTTATCCTCCTTTGGAAGAGAACTTTTATTGATGGATTTTTTGTAAGCACACCATCCAGACCTTGGAAACCTTTCTTTTTGGTCTTTCTTTATCTTACGGTACATGTACTTATCGACCTTTCTGATCAGTTGATAGAGGTGAAAAATCTCAACATCGTATCCTGAAACTGCCCTTATAGGTACATTTTTAACCCTGAACTTATCTTTGAGCTGGCTACTACTGTTAATAGGCCCTACCCGCATGGTGAGTACATCATTAGGGTCATTAAACGCCAACACATCCATGTCAAACTCAAAACGCTCAGATACCTCTTCAAGTTGGTAATTCTTCTCCAGTTCGTGCCAGACCTGCTCATTAAATGGCCTGTTTCTTCTTTCTTCGTCAAAATACTTCAGGCCAATCAAAGCTATTTGATTGGTCAGCATGTACCATGCCCTGGTTTGAGCAATGAGCCTTTTGGCTACTTTTCTTTCTTTCTGCCGCTCAGCCAGGTTGCGATAATATTCCCATAGTTCTGCTGTAGCCATGGTATCCGGACCAAATCCATGCTCAATTGCCTCTTTATTTACTTTAAAATAGTCCTTTACCTTTTCCAGATTCCCCGTATCCTGGAGTTCACTATCCTTGAATCCGTAAAGTTCATCAAGAGAGATCGGTAAGGCAGGGATGCTATAAGCTGGTTTATCAGTTATTTTATTGATGATGTACTCATAAAGAAGCCCACTGCCCAAACTCCCTGAGATGAAGATTACTTGATCGTCCTCTTTCAACACTTTCTCAATTCTTCCCATTCCAAAAGCTATGGACTTCCCCAAAGAATTCATGAAGTCACGATCTCCTAATGCAAGAAATACATCCACAAAACCATCCTGAACAATGATATCCTTGACAGTTTGATGAGTAAAAGAAGTTTCTATGCCATACTTTTCAGCTTCCTTCTTTCCATTCTTACTGAGCAGGTTCAACCTTTCCTTTATAGGCCGAGTCATGGGAGACCAATGGATCACCTTAAATACAATCTCTTTTCCTTCACTATTTTTAAAGGTCATTTCTCTCAAGCCAAAGAGGGATTCCAATCCATTTTTTTCTTTAGGATTATAACTCTTCCTCACGGGGATGGTAAGCAACCTGTCATACCGAAGCACAAACCCCATTTGTTTGGCCATTTTCTTCGCCATGAAGTCGTAGTGGTCGGGTTTTTTGTCCTTCATTCCATGGATGGTCAGGACATATAATTTGGCTCCTGGCTTTAGGCCTTTTGCCCTTTGAAAATACTGCTTGATCCCATCTACCTGGAATTCTTCATCTTTGTAGAGGTTCTCCGGATACAGATAGGGCAAATCCGTCGGCTTTGCAATCTTACCGCCTTTTTGCAAGGTCGCTATAAGGTCTCCACCGCCCTTGATACCCTTAGACAGAGATCTTTTCTTTTTCTTAACCTCTACACTCCCCCACTT
This sequence comes from Bacteroidia bacterium, assembly GCA_022760475.1. Taxonomy (GTDB): domain Bacteria; phylum Bacteroidota; class Bacteroidia; order J057; family J057; genus JALEFZ01. The sequence goes on from JALEFZ010000035.1 coordinate 129,585, forward strand.
TACACTTTTGGTCTTGGGCGCCTCTTGTACTGGCTCTACAATAAAATTAGCAAGCTTTAGTGAATCAGGCTTAGGCTCCTCTGGATGAAATCCTCTGACAATATATTTCAGTACATTAGGATTCGTTTTGCTAAGGATAGAGGGGGCATCATAACCATTTGAAACAATGACCTTGTCATTTTTGTCAAGAACTTTTAGGGGACTTAAATCACTGCTGCCATCGTCTATCAGGCCTACAATTCCCTTAAGAGGGGCACTTTGGACCCGCCACTCATTGGTATGCCTAATGGGGATGTTGAAAAAGTTTTCATTGAATGTTTTTTTACCGGGAATGCTCCTACCCTTCTGATAAACTGAATCGAAGGGAAATCCAATAATATCATTCGGATCAAAAAAAGAAACTACCTTCAACGGATCTCCTTTTTGTTTTAAGCTAAATAGCCCAATCAATTCCTTTTTTACCAGGTCATCAATTTCCAACCCTTGTCGATAATCCTTTGAAGAGTATTCCATTATTTTGGAGAACACCAGGTGATTATTAAGAAGAAAAGACATTTTTAGCTTCTGTCCTATATTATCTCCAAGTTCCATATCTTTCATATAGATCTGTTTAACCATATATGAAAGGGTATCTTTTAGTTCTTCAAATTTATTCGCGTCTATATGGCTCTTAGCCATCAGGTAACTTTCGTGAATTTCATTTTTAAAGTATAGGGAGCTTGGAGGCATCAAATCCTTGATTCGACAAATCAAATCTTGATATTTTTTCTTCACTAATTCATTTCGGCCTTCCTCAATGTCTTGAATTATGCCATTATGGAAACTAATGAGTTGAGGGTTGTCAACCAAAAGGGCATTGAAGCCATTCAAAATCAATTGATTCCCCATACTGCCCGATAGACTTACCAGGGGAGTCTCCTCGGGTTCAGTTGGATTTGTTTCTTCGTTGATCAAGTGGAAGGCAGCAAACAGGGTTTGGAGGATTTCCTTGTGATAATCGGCCTGTCTATATAGAGGCAACTCCCCTACCATGTCAATAAGGTAATCGTCTTGTATCTTCCTGGATAGGAAGGTGGTTTTTACAGCACTTTTCAGGTCAAGCGGGGCATTGACATAGTCAAAGAAGACCTCCTTTGTAGGATCAGAGACCAACGTCCAATTCACATAATAAAAATTCAATCTTTTGCTCTCCTCACCCTTTCCACGCAGGTATGTCCATTTCCAAACTTTTCCTGAACCAATAGGCGTAATGGATCCCTCACTTGTAGAAGCATAGGGACAAGAAAAATCTTCAAGTTTAAACTCCAGTTTGCTTGCAATATTCTGGATGGTGGCGTTGTAATAGGTCCAATCCTTTTTTCTCGAGCCTGGAACCAGCAGGATATTCACTATCCTGTTTCTCTCTGTTAATGAATCCAAGCCATCAAATTCTTTCAAACTTTCTGGAGGTTGATGCTCAAGAACCTGGGCGCTCAACTTGAAGTCATTCTTCAATCTTTTTGTGATAAAAGCTTTGGTACACCCACTGGAAAGAAATAAAATGGGTAACAAAACCATTGGTAGGATAAGGTGCTTGCTATTATAAATAAACATTAGCTATAAAAAATTTCTATAAATCAGTATCAATAATTTTAAATCTACGAATTATTTACTCCTTTAAAAATAAGAAGGCAGGGAAGTTATTTTATAAGATAAATAGTCTACATAAAAAAACAGCAATGAGAGATCCTCACTGCTGTTTGAAGTTGGTCGGGATACCGCGATTCGAACGCGGGACCTCACGCCCCCCAGACGTGCACTCTAACCGGACTGAGCTATATCCCGATGACTCAAATTTTAAATTTGGGGACTGCAAATATCTACAAAGATTCCTTCAATTCCAATAGAAATGTCCTCAATTTGAGGAGGGTTTCTCGAAGTTGAACCTCTTTCGCCAGCTCTTCCTGTTCGCGCTTGAGCCTTTCCTTTGCGCCTTTTATGGTAAACTTTTTAACCTTAAGCAGGTAATGGATCTTGCGAATATTGTCTATGTCTTTTTCGGTATAGACACGGTTTCCCTTTCGGTTCTTTTTGGGATTGATCTCACGAAACTCTGTTTCCCAAAAGCGAATCAGGGATGCGGAAAGGTCTAATTCCTTAGATACCTCTCCTATGGTATAATATTGCTTCTGTATGTAATCTTGGCTATCCACAGCTTATCTTACGAAATTATGCTGATCTCGTTAGCAAATATGCTATAAATATAACTATTTGCCAAAAAAATTAGATTTCGTGTGTTTTGTTTTTGGAATCACTGAAAACATATTCAGTTTTTACCCCATACCCTGTCAGGCTTATAAGCCTGACAGGGCTTAAAAAAATAAAAAACCTCGCAAGAAAATCTCCTACGAGGTTGTCATATCAAATATCTTTTGGAGATTAGTCCATGGACATGTTGTCCTTCTTGGCCTCTTCGCGGAGCTTTACATACTCCTCAGGAGTCAAGTCTCCATAGAAATAGTCAATTGGATCAATTCTTTTATCGTTTCTGAAGATCTCGTAGTGAAGGTGTGGACCTTTGGAAAGACCAGTATTCCCAGAGTATCCAATGATTTGTCCCCTCTTGACTTTCTCTCCCTTCTTCACAATGATCTTGGACATGTGGGCGTACTTGGTTACATAACCAAAGTCTCCATGCTCAATCTCAACTTGCTTTCCGTAACCTCCACGGCTGATTTTGGCGAGCTTTACTACACCATCACCTGCAGCGTAGATCGGAGTACCTGTAGAGGCTTGCATGTCAAGTCCCCAGTGCATCCTGCGGATTTTGTGGATAGGGTGCATACGCATCCCAAATCCTGAGATGATTCTACCAGGAACAGGCTTGATCGCAGGGATATGCTTCAGCTCTTCTGTCTTGTTGTTAAGCTCAGAAAGTAGAGAAACGTAACTCTTGTTCTGGATAGAAATCTTGTTCTGAATGCGCTCTAGGCGCTCTTCAGCTTCTTTCACCACCAGTGGTTTGTTTGGCTCGACATAGTCGGCACCACCAATACCACCATTCCAAATACCATGATCAATTTCCTGAGAGCCAAGAAGTGAACGATAGAACTTGTTGTCCTGGAGGTGAAGAGAATCTATATCTTGCTCAATTTGAGCGAGTTTTTCGTTTTGCACGTTGAATTTGCCCTCAAGACTTGTTATTACATTCTTTAGGTGAGCCTCTTTTGGGTTGTCATAAAAGAAGAAGAGGGCTGTAATCATCATGATTGCTAGGACAAGGGAGCCACCTACATACTTCGACACATTGATAATTACTTTCTGAGGAGTAACCTGCTCGGGCTTAAATGTGCAACTTTCCTCATCGTAATAATATCGTATCCTTTTAGCCATCTGAATAGGGGTTAACGTTTTAAGTTGTGGGATTACAATACAAGGGTGTTTTTTTTCAAAATCTATAGCATAAGATTTTCTCTGTATTGAAAACCTGCTAATTTTGATGTACCAAAATTAACAAAAATTTCAAAAAACAAAAGGACTCGCTACGAGATCTACTAATCATTGTTACAAAGTCATAAAAAATTATGAAAACTGGAACGGAAATCCGGAATGCATTCTTGAAGTTCTTTGAACAAAAACTACACCAAATTGTGGAATCGGCCCCAATTGTAGTAAAAAACGACCCTACGTTGATGTTTACCAATGCAGGAATGAACCAGTTCAAAGACCTATTTCTGGGCCTAAAAAATCCAGAATACCGGAGAATCGCAGATACCCAAAAATGTTTGCGCGTTTCAGGGAAGCATAATGACCTCGATGAAGTAGGCCATGATACCTACCACCATACCATGTTTGAAATGCTGGGTAACTGGTCAATCGGGGACTATTATAAGCAAGAATCGATAGAATGGGCATGGGAATTACTTACCGAAGTCTACAAATTGGACAAGGATCGCCTGTATGTTTCAGTATTCGGTGGAGACAAAGAAGATGGGCTTCCAGTCGACCTAGAAGCTGAAGAAGAATGGAAGAAGTGGGTTTCCCCTGATCGAATCCTTCACTTTGGCAAAGGAGATAATTTCTGGGAAATGGGAGAAGTAGGCCCTTCAGGTCCATGTTCTGAAATACACATTGACCTTCGTTCAGATGAAGAGCGTAAAAAAATTGATGGGAAAGAGCTGGTAAATGCAGATCATCCCGAAGTGGTTGAAATCTGGAACCTGGTATTCATCCAGTTTAATAGAAAGGCAGACCGCAGCCTGGAGGAGCTACCGGAGAAGCACATTGATACCGGGATGGGTTTTGAACGTCTGACCATGGCCCTTCAAAACAAGAAGTCTACCTATGATACGGATATCTTTGACCTGACCAGGGAATTTCTCGAAACCAAAACCGACAGGGCATATGAAAATGCTCCAGAAGACGAACGCATTGCCATGCGTGTGATCGTCGACCACATCCGTGCCATTGTATTCACCATCGCTGATGGACAGCTACCATCAAACACAGGTGCCGGATACGTCATTAGAAGGATTCTGAGAAGGGCTTCCCGCTATGGCTTTTCCTACCTTGACTTAAAGGAGCCTTTTATGTTCCAAATGGTAGAACTATTGGCTGAGCAGTATGAGGGAGTATTCCCTGAGGTTCGTGCCCAAAAAGACTTCCTGGAAAGAATTATCAAACAGGAGGAGGAAAGTTTCCTGAGAACTCTGGATTCTGGAACTCAGCAATTCGAAAAGTATCTTTCCGATAAAAAGGCTGAGAAGGACAAAAGGGTTGATGGGGAATTTGCCTTCAAACTTTACGACACCTTTGGATTTCCCTATGACCTCACAGACCTGATGGCAAGGGAAAAAGGATGGTCAGTAGACGAAAAAGGATTTGATAAACTTCTTCAGGAGCAGAAAGAAAGATCTCGTGCTGCAACCTCCTTTGATACAGGAGATTGGGTTGTAGTAAATCCATCTGAAGACTTACCTGTATTTGTAGGTTATGATACCCTCCATACAGAAAGCCGAATTCTTTCCTATCGCACCGTAAAAATGAAGAAAAAGGAACTTTTCCAGATCGTTTTGGAGGAGACACCATTTTATGCAGAATCAGGTGGGCAGGTTGGAGATAAAGGAAAGATTGAAAAGGATGGGGAGGTCATTAGGATCATTGATACCAAAAAAGAAAATGAATTGATTGTCCACATTGCAGACAAACTCCCAAAGAACCCGGCAGGACTTTGGACAGCTACTGTTAATGGTGCCACAAGAGGCCTGACTTCTTCTAACCACACGGCTACCCACTTGATGCATGCCGCATTAAGAGAAGTTTTGGGCACTCATGTAGAGCAGCGTGGTTCTTTGGTTAATGAAAAGTTGCTGCGATTTGACTTCTCACATTTCCAAAAAGTAACAGACGAAGAACTAGGGAAGGTTGAAAAAATCGTAAATGAAAAGATTGCTGCGAATATCCCCCTTGCAGAGCACCGATCTATGCCCATAGATGATGCCAAGGCCATGGGTGCTATGGCTTTATTTGGTGAAAAATATGGCGACCAGGTCAGGGTGATCGTATTTGATCCTGAATTCAGTGTAGAACTTTGCGGTGGAACTCACGTGCCCCAGACTTCTGACATTCGCTTGTTCAAATTTGCCTCTGAAGGCTCTGTAGCCTCAGGCATTCGCCGTGTAGAGGCCTATACTTCGGATCATGCATATGCATACCTGGACGAGAAAGCTCAGAAATACGACCAGATTGCCAGCCTAATGAAGAATCCAAAGGATCTCGAGAAGGCCATTGCTGACCTGGCCGAGAAAAACAGGATGCTTGAAAAAGAGATTCAGCAGATGATGGGTGAAAAAGTTCAATTACTCAAGGAAGAACTGAAAGCCAAAGTTGAGAAAGTTGGAGAAATAAATGTGATCCGTTCGAGGGTAAGTTTGGGTTCATCAGATGCCTTAAAGCAACTTTCATTTGAATTGAAGAAAATCACTGAGAATACCCTCATTGTCCTTGGAGCTGCAATCAATGACAAGCCTTTGCTGAGCGTAATCATGTCTGATGACCTTGCAGAGAGCAAAACGTACAATGCAGGTCAGATGATTCGCGAGTTGGCGAAGGAGATTAAAGGTGGTGGTGGTGGACAGCCTTTCTATGCAACTGCAGGCGGAAAGGATATCAATGGCCTGGATAAGGCCTTGAGAAAGGTCGAAGAACTGGTTCAATAAATCATTGATACACACCTACGATCCCTCTTACAATATCTGAAGGACTCATTTATTGTAAGGGGATTTTTCTTAATTGGAAAATTTGGGAAGAAAAAGAAAAAAATACTGTTTTTATCTTCATTAGGTTGTAAATTAATGCCAACGGTTTTTATCCTATCACATTATTGAGGTTCTCAAAATTCCTGAAGAGCCCCAAAGGAACTTTATGATTTTGGAAAATGGCAAGTTTTGAGGCTTGGAAACAATCCTTATGGCCACAAAAACATCCTTGAATTTATGCAGATAAATCAAGGCTCGTTTTATTTCAAAATTTACCGAATCATGAAGTTAAATATCATCCACCTTAGCCATAGAACTGATCGCTGGGAAACCCTTCAGCAAGAGCTTAAGAGTCAAAACATTACCGACTACCAAATCTGGGAAGGAATTCGTGACAGCCCTACCAGAAAAGGGATCTCTCGTGCGCACAAACAGATCGTCCTCGATGCCAAAAACAGAGGTCTTCCAAGGGTTTTGATAGAAGAAGACGACATCAGCTTTTCAGATCAAGGGGCGTTTAATTATTGGACCACATGGAAATGGCCAGAGGTTGAGAATGCAAAATGTACTTACCACCCTAGGGATCGCCAAGTAACTGTTTTTGTGGAAACGAGAACGAAGAATCATTGAAGCATGAAACTTATTCTCTTTTTTCCTTTATTGGGCAGTAGGTAAAGCAATGATAAAAACATATGGATCTATTTCTCCAGGCGGCAATTGACGAAGCCAGTTTAGGACTTTCTGAGGGAGGCATTCCAATAGGCTCCGTTTTGGTTCATCAAGGCAAAATCATCGGCCGCGGCCATAATCGTCGCGTGCAGAAGGGTTCTGCAATCCTACATGGAGAAATGGATGCCCTTGAAAATGCGGGGCGTCTTCCTGCAAGTGTATATCAAGAGTCTGTTCTTTATACGACGCTTTCTCCTTGTTCTATGTGTTCGGGTGCCATTCTACTTTACGGGATTCCCAAGGTAATCATTGGGGAAAATCAGACCTTCATGGGTGAGGAAAGTTTACTCGAAGAAAGGGGTGTAGAGGTAGAAGTGCTCAACGACCCTTCTTGCATCCAGATGATGACTGAGTTTATAAAAAATAAACCGAATTTATGGAATGAAGATATTGGGGAATAGCCGAGAACGTAAGAATCCTTTTGTTGGAGTTGAGGATATTTGTTGAAATCCACGATAGGTTTTTCCTCTGAGAAAGCTGTAGATCCTTTGGGAGTTGTTTAGGGCACATGTTTGTGGTAGCCTTAGCGCTGAAGTCTAATATTAATCCTAACTCCTGTGCCCCTACCTAACCCCTGTCAGGGTTATAACCCTGACAGGGTCTTTTGTTCTACATGATACCCCCCCAGCATTTCTAGCCTCAAATCTTCATAACCCAAATTATTAATTCTCAAAAACTCTCCCATACCGCCATGTAAGTCCCATAGTTTGTCTCTAGATATAAAAGAATCAATCAAAGGATTAGAAAGTTGCCCGAAGGAGCTGTATTTATATTTCCTAAAATCTCTACAAATTTTATGTTTTTGAGGGTTTGCGTGCACATAAAATATTGTTCTTAACAATTGAGTTTCAGAGTATATTTCTTTTCGTTTAAATGGCCTTTGAAACAGGGGGCCTGAACGATTTTCTTGTTTATTAATGGCTTGTGCATAACCATTAAAAAAATTAGAGAATGGCTGGTGAAGGCGGTTTTCATAGGCTTCAGCTAACCCGTGCTCTTTTATTTTTATGACTAAATGAAAGTGATTGACCAGAAGGCAATAAGCATAAATTTCACAAACTGGCTCTATCCTTACGGTGAGCTTATTGAGAAAATAATGATAGTTTTCGGCTTGAAAAAATAGAGGCATTTGTCCAATGCCTCTATTATAGACATGATAGAAAATACCTTTACGAAGCGGTTTACAAAATTTGTTTTTCATGGTATATTGTGTTGTTAGATTAGATAACGTATTTCAAAAGAATTATACCAATCAATTCAAAAATAAATTTTGAGACCCTGTCAGGGTTATAAGCCTGTCAGGGCTTTAAATGAGCATTAAACCAATACCTACAATAAATACCTTAGATATGCCTACAGAAATTAACCTCTTCCCATTCGCAATAATCCTAGGGTTCCTGAATCTCAGGACTTTTTATATGATGTGGAAGGATAAAAGAATTGCCAAGAAAAATGCGTCCCAAACCGGAAAAGGACGTATCCCCGAAAAAAAACTGATCAGAAATGCCTTTCTGTTTGGAGCTGCAGGTATGCTGCTAGGCATGCAGGCCTTCCGCCACAAAACAAAAAAAACCAAATTCAACCTGGGAGTCCCCTTTGCCTTAATCCTTCAGATTGGGCTCGTATATGGGTTAACCCAGCATTTTAACCTGCAGTATTTCTGGGCAAGCCCATTCTAGCAATTGCTAATGCCACCTTATTTTATTAATGAATGAGACTTTTGAGAAAAAACGGTACTCAACCAGACGATTTATGCCCATAATTCTGGCAGGCTAATTTGAGGTTTGAATTTTAAGCATTAATCATCGAAATCATCATCCAATCTTCTATATTTGCATCTCAAAGAAATATAGACCTTATGTCCACTCCTCAAGTTACCCTAACCGTAGCAGAGCAATTGGGTCTTCTGCCAGATGAATTCGAGAAAATCATCAATATCCTTGGTAGAACCCCAAATTTCACCGAACTATCCATCTATTCGGTGATGTGGTCCGAACACTGTTCGTACAAAAACTCCATTCTTCAACTCAAAACCTTGCCTAACAAAGGGGAAAAAGTGCTTGCAGGTGCAGGAGAAGAAGGTGCGGGTTTGATGGATCTGGGAAATGGCTTGGGAGTTGCTTTCAAAATTGAATCGCACAACCACCCATCTGCAATTGAACCTTATCAAGGTGCCGCGACAGGTGTAGGTGGTATCCATAGAGATATTTTCAGTATGGGAGCTCGCCCAGTATGCTCCCTAAATTCACTGAGATTCGGGAACCTAGAACTTCCCAAAACAAGACACCTTCTGAAAGGGGTAGTCAAGGGAATTGGAGATTATGGAAATGCATTTGGTGTTCCAACCGTAGCTGGAGAAGTTTACTTCGACCCTTGCTATAATATCAACCCATTAGTAAATGCGATGTCTGTAGGGATCGTAGAACGTGGAAAAACGGCCAGTGCCATTGCCCTCGGAGCGGGAAACCCTGTGTTCATCGTTGGATCAGCTACTGGCAAGGATGGAATTCACGGAGCGACTTTTGCCTCTGAGGACATTTCTGAGGAATCAGAAGAAAAACTGCCTTCTGTCCAGGTGGGAGACCCCTTTGCAGAAAAATTACTGCTTGAGGCAACCCTCGAAAGCATCGATACTGGTGCGATCGTAGGTGTACAGGACATGGGTGCAGCGGGGATCACCTGTGCAACATCTGAAATGGCAGCAAAAGGTGAAATGGGAATGGATGTTTGGTTGGATAAGGTTCCAATGAGGCAGGCTGACATGGAACCCTTTGAAATCCTGCTTTCCGAATCCCAGGAAAGGATGCTGTTCGTAGTAGAAAAAGGCAGGGAGCAAGAAATAATTGATGTACTGGAAAAGTGGGATCTTTTTTATGCCCAAATCGGAGAAGTTACAGAAGGAGATAGCTTAAAATACCATTGGCATGGAGAAGAGATTGCCAATATCCCGGCACAAAGCCTGGTTTTAGGCGGAGGAGCACCCGTTTATGTACGAGAACAGCGCGAGCCTGCTTATTTTGAAGAGATCAGGAATTTTGAACCCAACAAAATTGCGATACCTGCTCATAATGATAAGGTTATCAAGTTTTTGCTAGGTCAAGCCAGCATAGCCTCTAAGCAATGGATCACCGAACAATACGACTCGATGGTGGGGACCGCCAATATGACTACCAATGCCCCAAGCGATGCTGCAGTCGTCAGAATAAGAGGCCACAAAAAAGGATTGGCTGTAACGGTAGATTGCAATAGCCGACATGTCTACAGCAATCCCGAGAAAGGCTGCGCACTTGCAGTAGCCGAAGCAGCCAGGAACCTGGTTTGTACCGGAGCCAAACCTCTAGGTGTTACAAACTGTCTGAATTTCGGCAACCCTTACAACCCAGAGGTTTACTTCCAGTTTGCAAATGCAATCAAAGGCATGGGAGACGCTTGTCGAGCATTTGGAACACCGGTTACTGGTGGAAATGTGTCTTTCTACAATCAATCAGATGAAGGACCTGTCTTCCCCACCCCAACCATTGGTATGGTGGGAACCCTTGAGGATACTGATCAAGGGCACATGAGTATGGACTTCAAAAACGAAGGCGATCAAATATTCCTCATTGGAAAATTATCTGATGACATCGGCGCTTCAGAGTATGTTTATGGATACCACAATATAGCAAACAGCCCCTCTCCCTATGTCAACCTTGATGAGGAAAAGGAATTGCAGGATACAACATTAGAATTGATCGAAAAAGGGCTGATTGAGTCTGCCCATGATATTTCTGATGGAGGGCTGGCAATCACCCTCTTGGAGAGTGCCTTCCCAAGAGGGCTGGGATTTCAAATTCAGACCCCAACAGAATTTAGAAAAGACGGTTTCCTTTATGGTGAGGCCGGTGGTCGTATCGTAGTTACTGTTTCAGAGAAAAAATCTTTGGAGTTCACCAACTTCCTAAGTGGAAGGAATTTCCCCTTCCATCATTTAGGACAGGTTACAGGGGCTTTCGCTAATATCGATGGGGAGGTATTGGATAGTATAGAGAACTACAAAGCCATTCACAGCAATACCCTTGGTGAAAGAATGACCTCATAAAAGTGTACTTACCCATTAATGGACCGACTTAAGCATTTCATTTGTTTGAGTCGGTTCCTTTATTCTAAAGCTGCTCAAAAATTAATCCTGGAACACAGGTGAAGCGTCTAAGATTACGACAGGTCAAGACATTTTTCCAGCTAGAACCCTGACAGGGTTAAAACCCTGTCAGGGTGTCAAAAAAAACCAAGCCTATTTCCCAAATGGTAAACCTACCTTCATCATTGATTACCCTAAACTTCCTGCTAACAAGCAAAATAAACTCTACTTACTTCCAAGTTTACAACAAGCTAAGCCTAATTTTTTACTAGCCTCCAAGTTTGACTGAAGCACTTCTACTTCAACTGAGCATGTGCATATTCAAGTAGAGCATCTTTCCCCATCAGCAATTCTGCCCTATTGCTTTTCAAGTAAAAATCTGGGGGAATTCCGCGGCCTTCAAAACTGACCCCTTCACCATCTGTCCACTCCCCTACCGAAATGGCATAGCCCCATCCATTCGGTAATTCACCGGGATTAGCATTGGAGAATCCCCCCGCAGTGGTATCCCCGATTTGAGTAACATTTGGCAAAACCCTCATGGCCAACAAAAAGGTCTCTCTTGCACTCAGGGTCTGCACATTCGTTAATATGATTACTGGCTTATGGTATTGGAATGGCCCTTCAGGCTGAATAAACCATTGTTCAGCATCAGTGAAATCATCATGGGCAGGTCCTGCCTTCACCCTCGTATTCATGTAATGATACGATTTGTCAGCGAACCTGGAAGCTATGACTTTTCCTGCGATATCCTCCCCTCCCGAACCTCCGCGCAAGTCAATGATCATTCCCTTTGTTTCTTTCAACTCATCAAGTACTTCATCAAACTCGTTCTCTGTAACTCCCTCACCAAAACCAAAATGCTTGATGTGAACGTAGCCTACATTGCCTTCCATTACATCATACAGAAATAAGTTCTTTGTCTCCTTGAAACTAGATAAGTAATTTTCCTTCACCACATCCAAATTAAAATCTCTGATGGTATCAATCCGTCCATATCTTCCACCCCAAAATGTAGGCAGATTGCTTCCTACAGGTACCAGAGCCACATGAGGATCTTCCAGGGGAGACAAAAGACGAACCAACTGTTCATACAGTTCTTCTTCAGAAATACCCTCTGAAATGGAAGGTTGCACCTCCTCATACATAGAATCCCAGTTTACACTTTTCACCATGAACCCTCCGTAATGCTCATCAAAACTTTTCCATAAGGCTTCAAAAGTATCTTCTGCATTATCGCTGTATTCAGATTTCAAATTCATAATCTCACAAGATACCATTAGCATGGCAAGCAAGGTGAGGACGAAAAAATATATTCGATTCATTTTCATGATAATTAGAGTTATAAACGGAATGAAACAAAAACATGGCTAGATAGCATAGCAAGTGGCTTGGGTGAGGGATAGCTGGTATAGCTAGCTTGAAACCCAATTTGGGCAAGTCGGCGATTCTCATCAGCTAGCTTATAGGTAAGCCTAAGCCTGGGATTTACCAGTTGATTGATACTTACAAGACTTGAAGAAGTTCGGACGTAAGTCAGGTAATAAGAAGAATTACCCGGAAGGTAAGCATCTGAAGAGTAGTTTGGGCGGACGACCCAAGCAAGAAGCGGAAGTTCAGCCATCACTTCCAACATATTATTGCCTAAGGGGAATTCATTGGCATAAAAAGGTGCGATATCTACCTGGCTATAATGCCAATCATCAAGCCTCATACCTGTATAGGTATGCTGAATGCCCATTCCCAATCCAAATACCCCCAAGGATGTCCTTTTTCCCCATCTCGCATTTCCTTGAGCTTGTACATAGGAAAGCCAGGGATTTAGTACAATTTCATATGCCTCTCGATTTCCCTCAAAATCCGGTATATCTTGAAGTTCCCCCTCTCTCCTTCCCATTCCAAGGGGCTGATTGGTTCCCACTGCAAGGCTCAGGTTCAATTCGAGGAAGTCTTTACATTTCTTTTCATAGTTTAGCCCAACGTTCAGTGAATGTGCAGAATAAACAAGCGGAGAACTCAATTGATCATTCATGATCCGGTTTTGATACCCTAGTTGAAGGGACAGTTTGCCAGTTTGCTGAGCGAATGCGGCACTGCCAGCCATGCTCCCGATTAACAGGAGTAAAATCTTTAGTCTCATATCAGTTTGTGTGAAATAGTTTGTTGAAAATCAATTCACCCGAATGAGTCCAAAGAATCTCCATGGTTGTCCGGACATATCGTGAGCACCCTTTAAAGAGGTTTGAGGGACGAAAAAGAAGGAATAAGTAAAAAGCCGGGCACATGGGTGCACCGGCTTTCATTAACACGTGACAGCAAGAACGATTAGGCTTATCCAGAAGATTAACTTTCTCCATTGCCCGAAGACAAACTAAAGGGAAAAATTACCTCCCAGAAAAAAGACCTAATTGTTTTTGGTCGGGAAAATGTTGAATCCCATTGTGATGACGGTGGTATTCACACGCCCAATTCTTGAGTTTTAATTTGGTGTGAGCTGCTAGGCGTACTTTTCCGAAGGATAGACTTATCCAAAGCAGTTTGTAAATCAACTCCTTTTCATCATTGGTAGACTTATCTAGACGCTCTTCGAGGATTGAGACATACTCCCTAAACGCGTGAAAGGCCAATCTCAGCCATGGACGACTTTCTTCCCTTCCAGCCACGTCCTTCCAGCGAAGGTCTTCCGCAGAAAAGTCCGGTCCTGGATGGCGATCATAGAAAAAGTAAATCCGTTCTACATGATGAGCAACAAATAGTAAGTACTCCCAAAGGGGGCGTAAATCAAACCAACTATTTTTTAGGCTGATGATCTGCAACAATGGAACTGCCGCAAAGGCTTCCCAAGTGATCTTCCCTTTCTCAAAAAAGGCCTCCGTCCATTGTCCCCAAAGAATTTCTTGCTCATAGGCATCATCTGTGAGTTCCAATTCCTGTAAAACCCTCACTTGTCCCTCTGGTAATGCCTGCTTGGCAAAATCTGCTCGATGTTTTAAACGCTGAATAGCTCCCTGGTCTTTGCTTCTGATTACTTGCATAGCTGTATGGAATTTTGATGTGGAACCATAAATCAAAAGGTGAGCAAGAGGTCAACACAGAGATTAACCCTGCTTGCTTACCCGATAGGCATCTGGATATTTGCGCTTCAAATGACGATCAATATCACTGACAGTCACCCTCCCGTCCTTGTCCTCATCCAGGCCAGAATTTTGTCGATAAGACTGAGAAGGTTTCGCGAAGAGTGTATAACAATAATCTCCGCCGCGCGCCTTGGGATACAGAATAGCCAGATACAGGTCTGTCAAATCCTTAAAATCACCATAACGCTCCCTTACCAGTGCCAGGTATTCGTATACAAAATCCATTTGACGAATGGGTTCCATTCGTGCCAACTCCATGGTACTCGTCCCAAGTTCTCCAGCAGTCATAGGCATGAACTGTATAAGACCTGTTGCCCCACTGCCCTGAAAATTCGCTACCCCAGGATTAAATTCAGATTCTTGATGCATAACCGCCAAGAGCCATTCCTCAGGAATATCCAGGCGCCTGCTCACTTGCTTCACCTTGGCATGAAAACCTGCCAGGTCATAGATATAGCGACTTGCCTTTTCTGATAGATAAAAACTCGAACTTGAATTAAATCCAACGACAGATGCTCTCGATAATACACTCGCCTCTGCCTTGGCTCCCGAGTTAAATACCAAATGGGTCGCAACATTACTGCCTACCACCAAAGCCGCCATCAGGCCCCAGTGCTTTAGGTTCATTTTAAATAAACGTCCACCCGACGAACGAACCGGATGACGCATAGGGTCATACTTGCCTCTACTCATTTCTACCTCCGATGTTAGGATACTTGCTTTGCGAAAACGGTTAGGATTACGATTTAAATTAAGCTATTATTTTTAGCAAAAACAAAATTAATTTCTCTTTTTTTTAGCTAAATACTAAAAATATTAACTTAAGTAGGTGAACTTCACGCCCTTGGATAAAAAAATAATGACCAATTTTTCATCCTCATTCTTTGGTGTTTGCGTGAAAGCAGCTAGATTTCCTTAAATCTTGGAGCATTAATGAGCGATAGAAGCAAACACATTCTAATGATAAGACCCACACACTTTGGGTCAAATCCCCAGACCTTCGATAGCAACTCATTCCAAAGTGAATTAAAGCCTGAAGAACAAAGAATCATTCAGGAATTGGCGGTCAAAGAGTGGGAAACATTTGTCCAAACTCTAAGAGAAAATGGAGTCAGGGTCAGTGAATTTGATGACCATGATGAGCCCATGAGTCCAGATTCAGTTTTTCCAAACAACTGGATCAGTTTTCACGAGGGGAAGAAAATGGTTACCTATCCTATGTATGCTCCCAATAGAAGGCTGGAACGAAGGGCGGATATCATTGAGCACTTTCAATCTGAATATACTTATGAGCTTCTTGATTTCGCTACCGAGCAAGAGAAAGCCCAACTGTACCTTGAAGGTACTGGCAGCCTGGTATTGGACAGGCAAAATAAAGTCGCATATGCCTGCGTATCCCCTCGTACATCACCACAAGCTTTTGACAAATGGACACAAAAAATGGGCTACCGAGGGCTAATTTTCCAGGCCGTAAACCAGGAAGGCAAAGAGATATACCATACCAATGTCATGATGGCACTGGGAAGAGAGTTTGCCATCGTATGTATGGAGGCCATTCCTGACCCAGTGTCAAGAGAAGCTCTGACCCAAAGCCTTAAAGAAAGTCATCATAAATTGATTGCCATTACCCTGGAGCAAATGGCTTCATTTGCGGGCAATATGCTGGAAATTGAAAACGAAGAAGGAGAAGCATTGCTGGTCATGTCCAGGCAAGCACACGAATCATTGACCAACATTCAATTGAATGAGTTGGAGAAGCATTGTCAACTGCTGGTTGTGGCTGTCGATGAGCTTGAAAAGTATAGCGGAGGCAGTGTAAGATGCATGATGGCAGAAATATTCGACTAGATGAAGGAAAATCAAACAAATAGCAATTAGAATTCCAGGATTCCTTATCAATTTTCATCAAATATTTCCAATTTTAAGGCTTTCAACCACTATTTTGAATACCAACTACCATATATGAAACCCATACTAAACTCCGAATACAATGAGCTAGAAATGGTTCTTGTGCACACCCCTGGAGAAGAACATAATCAATTGATTCCCTGGGACGGTGATCACGCACTCATGGGAAGCTATCCGCGGGTTTATGAGGAACTACAAAACGACCATTCTCAACTAAAAGCGCTTCTCCAAAAATATGTAGGGAAGAAAAATGTCCTGGAATTTTCAACTCTTTTGGAGGAAGTATTTGAAAATGAAGACTACCGATACAGGTTCAACATTCTTAAAGATACCCTATACGGCAATGCAGAGACCTATATAGACCACCTTCAAGCGAGAGGAATCAAGCTGGAGACCTATTCACCCAAAGAACTTGTGCGAGATCTCATTGAAGGTTACCCTCGCATCCTTAACCTCAACAATCACCGCCTTCCACAAATCATCATTCCACCAAAAAGAGAATTGATGTGGATGAGAGATTCCGCAGCTGTCACTCCTGTGGGAATGGTCATTTGTAACATGTCCAACCCCAGAAGGAAACTTGAGACTTCTCTGGTCAGGGCTGCTTTCAAATACCATCCCATGTTTGACGAGGATAGCATATTCCTGGACATGGTTGAGGTGACACGCAAAATCAAGGAGGACCCAGCCTGGAGTGGGTTGACTGATCACCTGCTTCTTGAAGGAGGGAATATCATGGTGCTTAACGAGGAATGTATCGCAATTGGTGTGGGTAGGTATGAAAACCTTTATGCCAACCGAACCACACGAGCAGCCTTCAATCTTTTAGTTGAAAAACTATTTGAAGCAGATAAAAGTGGAAAGCTAAAACGGATCTATATGGTCCATGTTCCGGATCTGAATGGCTTCATCCACCTCGACATGGTCTTCAATATGATAGGTCCAAAATCTGCCATTGTTATGCCCTATATTTTTGGGCATCCAGATCCTATTGTTGAAATCAGCCCAAAAGCAGTTCTTCAGAATTTTGTACACTGGTTAAGAAGAAATATGGGGGAAAACCGGACTGATATGAGCAAGATTCCTAATAAGGTAATGTTTGAACATGCAGGAAAGGTTGAAGTTTATGACAGGGACTATATCAAACAAAAAGGAAGCATTGTCAGGTTGCCCCATCCATCAAGGTACTTCCTAAATCAGTTATTCGAGGATAAAATCCTTGATCCTGATAGCATCAGTTGGATTGGTGGCCCTTTGAAGAACTACATTACTCCCTATGAGCATTTGAAGGTTGCCCTTTTTGAACAAAATAACATGGCAGGAAATGTCATGACCGTAGCGCCTCATAAGGTCATTTCTTATCAAAGAAGTAAAATCACCTCAGATGCCTTACTTAAGGATCTTAAGAGAAGGGATGAGCATGCAGAAGTTCATTTGATGTCTTCGAATGAAATTAGAACCGACAACGGCGGGCCACATTGTTTGGCGATGCCCCTAAAAAGAGCTACACCCAAAGTGGATCAAGCTGAAAAGTAAAAAACCGGACATAGAGCCAGGAATCCCTGGTTTTGAGTATACAAAATGAAAAAGGAGAGGCAATGCCTCTCCTTTTTTTAAACCGGGTATCAATTTAAATATGTGCTATATCCCTTAATCATCTGTTCCGTAATCTTCGTCGTGGTCGCTGTCCTTGTACTCGTTGTACATGTATTTCTCCACAACCGGGGCTACAGTAGTATGATCAAGCATATTTGTTTTCATAAATAGGTTCAGAAGTGCGCGCTGAATGTCAAGACCGTCGGTTACACCGTTGACATCAAGGTCTGTCGCATACTGTCCTACAAGACCGAAGTTATTCAGGATGTCCTGTATATCCGGACCGTCAACGTTTCCTTCACCGATGGCATCACCTTCGATCAATCCATATACACCAGGTACAATCTCCATCAAAGATGGGTCTACGTTCTGGTCATAAAGTTGGAAGGTAGAAGAGTGCTTGGTAAAGTCAACAGTAAGTACACGTCCCAATTTTGCTTTTGGCACATCTGTCAGTACGCCAAAGTAACCAAGTGTTTTCACTGCGATGTAATACTCCGTATCCGGATTTACAGGCAGTTCAACAAGGCTCTTAAGGTCAGTACCGATTACATTTCCGTCTCTTAGAAGAAGACCAGCTTGTCTTCCCTGAAGTTCCAGAATCTGATCTTTGGTTCTCAACTCGATCAATACCCAGGTAACGATGTCATTCATGACAGGGTTTGTGGCATAATCAGCTGAGTCAATCATTTCAGAACCATTGTATCCCCACACGCCGAATGGCTGCGATTGAGCGAGGAAACGGTTGGGTCCAAGCTGAGGAGTCATCTCACCGTCATTGGTGTTGAAAGCTGCATTAAGCATAACCCTTGCAGAAACCCTAGGCTGACCAGGACAAACGTCTACACATTCGTCGAAGTCCTGCTTGAAGCTCGCTGTACCAGAGTACTTTCCGCTTGTACTTGCGAAGTCAAATGTTGAGAAGATACCGTAGTTCAAGTTCTCAGCATTGGCACCGATTCCCACCTGGGTAAGACCAGTATTGGTTGGGTAAAGGGTGTCATTCTGGAAGAAGCCATATCCAGCCAATACACTGTTGTTCACATCAATGGTGTAGTAATCCCAAGTAGTGTGGGTAAAGGCATCTCCAAGGATGTTTGATTCATAATCTCCTCCCCTTGCAGCAGTATCATTTTGCCACTGCATCCAGTCCATAACTGAGCTCAACTCAAATGAAACATAGAATTTCAAGTTGGCATTTCCTACATTTTCGATCAGTCCTTCCAGCTTGGCACTACCATCTTCATAGGTAGTCAATTTGCCCTCACGGCCAGTCCAGGTGTAGGTATCTGTATTCGAACCGAAGTCAAGTCCTGGGAGCCTCAAGCTATAGCCCAAAGAGTCAATCTCGAAAGAAGTACACTTCTGACGTACAGTAGGATCTACTTCAATTACCACTACATTAGACTCAATGTGGGCATCACAAGTAGTTCTCTTTACACAACGGATGAAATAAGTAGTTGTATCCAGAGGTCCTAGTAGATCACTTGGAGTGATGTATTCTTTGTCAGTACCTACGCCGTTTGGAACCTGGCTCCACATAGCTGGTGGAAGGTATGGGTCAACCGTGTAGATCCAGAAGTATTCAATGCTTCCACCTGCACCTCCAGTTGCTGGAGGACCTCCAATGGGAGCCGTAGTGAATGGCTGTGCACAACCTGCCTGGTTTCCAGTGATGATACCGGCATCAGTTACGTTATCACATCCTCCACAGTCATCGATGTTGAAAGTCAGTACGATGGTAGAATCACAAGTAGGTGTACCAGGGATGTCTTTCCATGCAATGGTCAAGTAAGCCTCGTAGGTACCCGGAGCAGAGTAAGTAGTTTGTACACTTACTGCGCGCTGATCTGTAGGATCAGCAGGTCCTTGAAGTTCACCATCTGTATCATCTGATCCTGGGAAGTACCAGGTATAGACATTGGAACGGCTACCCCATTTCCTCGCGTCAAACTTGACAGTCAAGGGAGCGGCTGCACTTGCACAGGTATTTCCTCCATCATAGTTGAGGGTGAAAGATGGCCTGGGCTGGTGTCTTGTGATTACGGCTGCAATGTTAGAGCTGGCCCATGCTGTAGAATCACAGTTTCTTGACTGGCGAATAAACCAGCAGGACTTCTTGATTCCACCAGGGAAGGCAAAGAATGGATCATTGAATCCGTCTTTCACCCACCAGGTCTCAACTGGAGAGTTGGGATCTTCAGATACCAACCAGCGATATTCGATGTTTCCTCCTGGATTTACAGGATCGCGAAGGCTCTTGATGGTATCAGGCATGAATGGAGATCCACACAGGTACTGGTCAGGACCAATTTCTCCACCATCAGTAATTGGTGTAGCACCGCTGTTGGTTACCGTTACGGTATCCGCCACGCTACAGCCAGAAGTACTGTCAGTTACGGTCAAGATGTACTGTCCAGGCTCTCTGATTTCAGGATTCTGCTCTGTAGAGCTGAATCCGTTTGGACCCGTCCAAGCATATGAAACGGTACTTTCAAGATTCTTGAACAACTTGTTGTTAGGGATAAGTTGTTTTACAACTCCAGGGCCTTCGTATTGTACTTGTAGCACTTGCTGGCCACCTCTTTCGAAGAAGGTTACTCTGATTTCGTGGTATCCTTCAGTCAAAGTAACGGTACCACTTCTCTCCTGGTTTGAGTGAAGTCCGTCATTGTCGACAACCTGTACTCCGTCGATATACAGCTTCGATCCATCATCTGAAGATGTGTAGAAGGTATACTGTCCAGCAGACATGATGTTGATGTAACCATTGAAATCAAAGGCGAAGTCATCATCTCTATCTCTAACAGATATATCGAAATTGTCAGTCATCCCACTCTTGGCTGCGGTCAGTGTGCTGAAGTCTGGCAAAACACTCAGGCTGCTAGTTTCAAAGTAGTCGAAATTAACCCCATTCATTGCTGGGATGGCTCCGCTTACATTGGCAACTAGTACAGCTGAGGTGTCTCCACACTCAATGTTTACTGGATCAAGGCTTAGGCTAAGGTTGCAGTCAATGTTGAATTCGTAGTCTTCTACCTCACCATTGTTTTCAGAACCTGTAGGTGTACAAGCAGCGTCAGAAGCGAATCTGAAACGTGCATAGGTACGGCAAGGAGCTGCATCTGCAGGAACGGTGTAGGTAAAGGTGAAGGTCTGTGGATTTGGATCCTTCAGAACTTCAAAATTATCAATTATTACTTCGTCAGCATCAAAGCTACAGTTGCCATCAAAGTCAATCCATGCTTTTATGAAGTCGTCGTTGTCGACACTCTGAAGTACGGTTACGATTACTTGCTTGGTTTCACCGGGGGCTCCGGTAGCTCCATTAACAAAAGTAACCCCGTCTTCGTCATCCGTAGCACCATTGTCATCGCCTTGAGCATCGTTAGAGAAAGCAGAAGATGCTTCTCCATCCCACAGGCTACCAATGGAAATACCGGCTCTGTACTTGTGCTCAGCTACACCATAACAGGCAGGTGCATCACCGAAGTCTTTGTTGAAACAGTTGCTGATGTCTTCCCATCCAAGGCTCACAGGACACTCATCGTTGCCCCAACGAACCCATACGTCGTATTGACCGGCAGCAAGTCCAGTGAAGGAAGCAGAACCAACCGTGTCAGAAACACGCAATGGATAAGTCAACCCTCCATCGATGCTAAACTCAATGAATGTTCTATAACTTACCGCAGGGAAAGTAAATGTAACCTCTCCATTGCTCATGTTACAGCTTGGAGGAGTAGAACTTACAGATACTACAGGAGGCAAGTCATTGGAGATGGTTACTCCGATGGTATCTGATACAGAACATCCATTTTTGGTTACAGTTACAATGTAAGTTCCTGTCTCAGTAACATTAACCGTTGGTGTAGATGCGCTGAATCCGTTTGGACCAGCCCAACTAAATGTAATTCCGTTTGATTGACCACTGAGTACATTAGCAGTTAGCTCAGTAGAAGTACATGCCTCTACATCTCTTGTGATTGGGTCCAAAGTCAGGTTGAAGTCTCCATTTGAAGAATGGAAGTTTCCACCGCTGGTTGGATTAGAGATGATGTGGATATTGAACCAGGAGCTCGCTCCGAATTCACTGGTGAACAAGTTGGCACCAAATCCATTCTGCCATGACTCTCCTTTTCTGTCTATGCTGATCAAACCACCAGCCAAAGGACCTTTACCTGTAAATGAACCTGAGAAAGATTCATAGTAAGTGAAGTTCACATCATCGAAGGCAATGCTGTTACATGTAGCACCCTTAGGGCTATTGTTAGGAGCAGAAGTATTGTAGTCGCTTAGGGTAACATCAATGTCAAACTTATAAGTAGGATCGTAAACATTGGAAATTTCCCCAATCAATCTGGCTGTTCCATTTGTGTACTCAGTCAAAGTACCGCCAGGAGAAACTGCCCAATACTTCTTGTCATTTCCACCACCATTAAGGATATTATTCAGAATATTATCCATCCAGATAATCCTCTCAGGTTGAGAAGGAGAACATCCAGTTGAGTTCTTCATGTTGACCAGTTCGTGCTCTTGTCTTACTGCCAATGAACCTCCGGTGCTGCTGATACTTACAGTCAGCTTGCTGTCATTTGTAGGAGGATTAATGGTGTACTGTCCCAAAGAGCTTGGGCAATCTCCATCTCCCCACTTGACATACAAGTCATATGATCCAGGGTTTACATTTGTAAAGGAGGCTGAGCCTGAATTATCAGCTACACTCAATGGATAGGTGTTGCCACCATCCATGCTGAACATAATCGTGGAACGATCTGCATTATCAGCAAATGTGAAGGTAATCTCTCCACTGTTGTTTGCACAGTCAGGATCGGTCGTGCTTACCAGGGCAGATGGAGGGGTAATAACTTCCTTGATGATGTCGTTGCTCTCACCTGCATATACTGTACATCCTGCTCTTCTTGCGCAACGGCGATAGTAAGTGGTCTGAGTAATCGTACCTGGGTTGTAAGTAGGGCTGTTGGAGTTCGGGATCATGATCCCGTTAGAGGCATTGGCAGCAATAGGCTCATGCGCATACAGCCAAACATATTCAATGGCACCTGATCCCCCACTAGGTAGCATTACACTGGTAATATTGCCAGGGTTGTAAGATCCACAGAAGGATTCATCTCCTGAGATTTGGCCTCCGCTGGTAAGATTGTCGCATACGATAGGGTCATAGCTGATACATACACTGGTGGGTACAACAGAGTTTGCAGAGTTACCGGTTGAACCATTGCCGTAGGTGTTGTCGCCTATGTGTGCAATGATGATTTTGTCAGCACCATTAGGTAGGGTAGCCGATCCCAAATCTCCTGACCATTCAGCGGACTTAACATTGTCTGCCAAATCATCTGTGTAGTTAGAAGACCATTGAACTACATTGTTTTTCAAGAAAACAATTCTCCACTGCTCATATGGCTGGTTTACATTAAGGCGGCTGTCATAGCCGTCCCATGAAATGGCTTCAGCAATTTCAACTTCCACAGGGCCGTTGAAGGCAGATGGAAGGTTACCATCGAACATGGTATAGCTGGTATTATTAGACTCCTTAAGTCTTGGACTTGCACTTACAGAAGACCCATTGACGGATACACTGGCCTGCCAAAGCAGATCACCTGAATTACAGGTAGGTGCAGAAGGCGGGATGATTGATCCGCTGCTGGAACCACAATTGATTTCGACATCGTCGATTTTGTGATATTCGTCAGAAGCGGTATTATACATTTTCACAACCAACTGAAGGGTATTACCATTGAGGTTACCCGTAGAAAATTGTTCGTAGTTGTTGCTGTTAAAGTTGTCGTATTTCTCAGCGAACAGGACTTCACTTCCTCCATCAATTTTGTAATACATCTTGATGTAGTCAGCAGTTTCCATGCTACCGAGACTTCTTGCTTTCAGGTTGATATGTCCAGTACCTGTAGAACTGATATCAACTACTTCCGATGTCCATACCAATTCTGAACTTAGGTAGTTTCCTTGGAAATATCCGCCGTTAACGCCATAAGTTCCACTGCCACTATAGGTAGTGGTCCATGCTGTTGACCCATTGTCATTTTGGGTTCCATTGGACAGGCTGAAGCCTTCATCCCAATCACAGCTGGCTGTAGATGGGTTGGGGGTAGCTCCGGCATTGTTGTATCCTGCCTGGTAGTTTTGATTTACCTGGCTATGGTTCAGTTCAGTGTTGTAAATGGCCACCATATACATATCTCCCAACCACGAACGGTCGAGAGAATACTCGTTACCCAGCAAGAAAGAATGCGAGGAAAACCAGTTGGCAAAGTTCCCTGTATTGGTATTGGTTGCTACCTGGGAACCATTTACATAAATTCTTTGTACACCATTGAAGTCTCGGGTCATCACAACATGCTGAACCTGAGTAGAACTCGGGTTACCTGCCTGAAGTTCATTGCTGGTTCCGTTGTTGTTGTTGGTTCCGGTTCTCAAGCGAAACGAATAATCGTTTCCCTGTTGACCCATGGTGAAGTTTCTGTAGCTTGTGCTGTAGGAGAATGAAACAATTCTAGCTGGACCAGACTGCGTAGTATTTGCAGGTTTGACCCAGGCTTCGATTGTGATTTCACCGGTTGAATTACATGCGTTCAGAATCTTGGTTGCAGCACCAGCAGCACTTTCGATGACAGTATTGCCCGTAAAGGTAATACCACCACCTGAAATCCAACTGGTTCGGGAGGTGTTGTAGATAGAAAGGTTAAGCGCTGATCCATAGCCCGAGACATCGTGGACTGTGGAGCCGCTACCTTCCGTAAAGGGATAGAGTGCCACTAAGTTTGAGGTAACACGGCCTGATGGTTGAGACCAGGCGGGGGATACCGTCAGGTAAAGCAGCACCGCAAGGATGATGTAAGCGTACCTGTTATTCATTATTAATACCCATGTTTACAAAACAATGTTCCATTGGTTGTCCTGGCCACTGGGCCATTCAACCATGGTTTAATAATCGGATGAAAATCCATCCTAACAGGTTAAAGTATGTTGATCCTAATAAAATAGGACAGGTAAGAATGAGTGCAAATAGTTAAGTAAAGCGTCTGTCGATAACGGTTTATTTATCGCAGATACTGCAATTTGTTAAATTTTAGGCAGATTAACCAACCACTCTGGACTAAAAAAAAACGTAATATTTCACCCAAAACTTAAATTGATTATCCATTATTTACGATTTTCGAATAGAATATTTTTCCGACTTTTTTTGAGACACCATTTAACAACAAATTAACCGAATAAGGAAGGGCTATAAATTCTTGCTTATTGTCTGATTACGAAGGATTTTTAACAATAGGCCATAGATAAACTGAACATTCATTCAATTTAAAAAACTTTTCATTTCAGCCTCCTCAAACATCTTCGATAGCATTTACATAAAATTCATTTTTCGAAATATCAATATATTTTTCTTTTACCGTAATGGATCAACTGTTAAAACTGGCGTTTGGATGGTATGAATGCTATATGAGTTTCCTGCAGGATTTGTATTTGAATGAACAACATTTATCGGTAAGAGGCATCAATCAGGCGATGATCAAAAAAAGCTCCTTTTAAGTTTTAATTGAATTATAAAAGCCTAAAGTGTCATTTATACAAAATAGATTAATAGCGATGTTTTAAAGAAGAGAATTTATATATTGAACAGCCGAAACCACCTACTTCTATTATTTATGCATAAGAATCCTATCTCAAGAAGAGATTTTGTCAAAGGTGCCGCCATCACCGGACTTGGCCTCTCACTCAACATTTCCTTACCATCTTGTATGACCCAAACTGATAATCCCTATCTGGGAAATATTGGACTTCAACTTTGGACGTTAAGAAATCAATTAAAAGTCGATCCCAAAGCAAGTCTCCAGAAGGTAAAAGAAGCTGGATATGTACAGGTAGAACCCACCAGGCTAAATGAGTGTATGGACCTGCTCCCTTACATCAAAGACTTTGGACTCAAACTTGAGAGCACCCACTTCAATTGGGCTTATATCACCGAAAGATGGGACTTACAAGACAATCCTCCTTTGTTTAAGTCTTTTGACCACCTCCTCGAATTAGCTCACAAAGCTGGATTGAATTCCCTTATTTTTGGGTATTGGAAACCAGAGGAACGAAGCAAACTGGATGACTACAAAAAACTTGCTGACCAACTAAATGCTGCAGGCGAGAAATGCAAAAATGCAGGTATGCAGTTGGGCTACCACAACCACAGTTTTGAGTTCGAACCAATGGACAGCAGTACAGGCTTTGATACCTTGATAGAACGAACTGAGGCAGATTTGTTAAAGTTCGAACTGGACGTATTTTGGAGTTCTATTGCGGGCATTCCCCCCCTGGAAATGATGAAAAAACTGGATGGAAGGATGACATGGCTGCACCTGAAGGACAAACTACAGGGTACCCAGGATGTCTATGACAATGGTAAAGTTCCTGAAAAGGCGTTTCAGCCTCTTGGGAAGGGAGTCCTGGACCTTGCAAGCATCATTAAGGCAGCTCCCGGTTTTGGGGTCAAAAACTGCATTGTCGAACAGGATCATTCTCCTGAAATCTTTAATGACCTGAATGTCAGCATGAATTACCTCAAAGGGTAAGTTGAACCTGACTATAATCATTTCAAATAAACTTAGCAAAAACCAAACAGCATGTTGAAGAATTTTCTTTGTGTAGCCTTCATGATTTCAGGCTTTTCAATCGGGTGCGCCCAAATTACTGATGGAAAAATTACAACACCAGAACCGACTGAAGTATGGGAACCACAACCCAGAGTAGTAAGTCCAGGTGAAGCAAAAACCAAAAGTGCCCCATCAGATGCCATTGTACTATTTGATGGCAAAAATTTGGATCAGTGGTGCTATTCACAATCTGAATACGGCCCTTCCAGCCCTGACAAACAGGCAGGCTGGGAAGTGAAAGATGGGGTCATGACCGTCGTTCCTGGTGCCAAGCACATCGCGACCAAAAAGAAGTTTGGAAGCATGCAACTACACATTGAGTGGAAAACACCTGAGGTAACCCAAGGCAAAGGACAGGACAATGGAAATAGTGGTGTCTTTTTCCAACAAAAATATGAGTTGCAGATATTAGGGAACTACAAAAATAAGACCTACGCCAACGGTCAGGCAGGCTCAATTTACAAGCAAAGCATGCCATTGGTAAATGCCAGCCGCCCAAAGGAAGAGTGGCAATCTTATGATGTCATCTATATGGCACCCGAATTCAACGAAGATGGCATAAAGGTAAAATCAGCATTTATCACGGTCTTCCACAATGGGGTATTGGTGCAAAACCATACAGAAATCAAAGGGACAACTGAATACATAGGTATGCCTAAAAACAACGCCCATGGAAAAGGTCCTCTTTGCCTTCAAGACCACGGCAATAAGGTCAGCTATAGAAACATTTGGGTAAGGGAACTAAAGTAAATTCCTATGAAAAGAAGGACTGCCATTCGAAACTTTGCCAAAGGGATTGGGATAGGATCCCTTCTCCCATCAGTTGCCATTGGGGTACAAGGACTTGAGCAATTAAATGTAGGGGCGGATACAAATATCAATCACTCTGTATGCCGTTGGTGCTACGAGGACATTCCGTTGGAAGCCTTTTGTGAAGCTGCACAGGACATGGGGATCAGCTCTATAGAATTGACCACCGTAGATGAATGGCCTGTGCTTCAAAAATACAAGCTGAGTTGTGCCATGGCAACCCATAAGGAATTCAGCCTTACCAAAGGGTTTAATGACACATCCAATCATGGGCTTCTTCACAAGCAATACCTGAAACTTGTAGACCAGGCAGCAGAAGCAGGTTTGAAAAATGTCATTGTCTTTTCAGGAAATAGAAATGGATTGAGCGACGAGGATGGCATTGAAAACTGTGCCATTGGACTGGAAAAAGTTCTTAAACATGCACAAAAGAAAGGCATAACCATCATGATGGAACTCCTCAACAGCAAGGTCGACCACAAGGATTATCAATGTGATCATACTGACTGGGGTGTTGCGCTAGCGAAAAAGATGGGGCATGAGAATTTCAAATTGCTGTATGACATCTACCATATGCAGATCATGGAAGGGGACATCATTGCAACCATTCGCGCAAACAAAGACTATATCGGTCATTACCACACCGGAGGTGTACCGGGAAGACATGAAATCAATTCCAGTCAGGAGTTGAATTATCCTGCCATTATGAAGGCCATAGTGGAAAGTGGTTTTGATGGTTTTGTTGCTCAGGAATTTATCCCTACAAAAAAAGAAAAACTTGCGTCCCTCAGGGAAGGCATTGCCATTTGCAATGTTTAAACCCTCCATTTTTTTAACTACTACTATCAATAATCAACATGAGTGAAATATTAGGAAAGGCTAAAGCTGCAAATACTTATGACGCCATAGTGATTGGCTCAGGAATCAGCGGAGGCTGGGCAGCTAAAGAGCTTTGCGAAAAGGGACTAAAAACCCTGGTTCTTGAAAGAGGCCGCAATGTAAAACATGTCATTGACTATCCCACTGCCACCAAAAGGCCATGGGAGTTCGAGCATGCAGGCAAGGTCCCCGAGGACGAGGTAAAAAAACACTACGACAAACAGGTAAGACAAGGTGGAGCTTTTAACCAAGGATCAAAGCACTTCTGGGTCAAAGATGATGAGCATCCCTATTCAGAAAAAAAACGCTTTGACTGGTTGAGAGGATATCATGTAGGGGGTCGCTCTATCATCTGGGGGCGTCAATCATATCGCTGGAGTCAAATGGATTTTGAATCCAATGAACGTGAGGGAATCGCCGTACCCTGGCCTGTAACTTACAAGGAGCTTGCTCCTTGGTATGATTATGTAGAAGGCTTTGCAGGTATCAATGGACAGAAGGAAGGACTAAGGCAGTTGCCCGACGGAAATTTCTTACCTCCCATGGAGATGAACTGCCTGGAAAAGCACGTCAAGGATAGCATTGCCACCAACTTTGATGACAGGCTGATGACCATTGGTAGAAGTGCCAACCTTACAAAGGCCCACAATGGACGTACTCCTTGTCAATACCGCAACCTTTGCGTTCGTGGGTGTCCTTATGGGGCTTACTTCAGCAGCCAATCCTCTACCCTACCCGCAGCAGAAGCTACTGGAAACTTAACCCTCAGACCTAACTCCATTGTATCCGAGATCGTAGTAGACAAAAACACCGGGCTTGCCACAGGTGTTCGCGTCATGGATGCAGAAAGCAAGGAGGTCATGGAGTTTTATTCTAAAATTGTATTCTCTTGTGCTTCGACCTTTGGATCAACACTGATTCTGATGAATTCCAAGTCAGACATTCACCCTGAGGGTATTGGAGCAAGCAGCGGCGAGCTGGGACATAACATCATGGACCACCATTTCCGCGCCGGAGCTGAAGGAAAATATGATGGCTTCAAAGACAAATACTACAAAGGCAGAAGGCCTAATGGGATCTATGTACCGAGATTTAGGAACCTTCCCTGGAATCCAGCCTCCAAAATGAAAGACTTTATCAGAGGATATGGATACCAAGGAAGTGCCAGCAGGGATAACTGGTCCGATGCCATTCCTGAAATGGGATTTGGTGCTGACTTTAAGGAGCAGTTGAAGCAACCTGGGCAGTGGAGCATGGGCCTAAATGGCTTTGGTGAGATTCTACCTTATCACGAAAACAAGGTCACTCTGAATACCGAAGTGCTCGATAAGTACGGGATGCCTACCCTGACTTTCGATGTAGAACTCAAGGAGAATGAGTTGAACATGCGTAAGGACATGTCTGCCCAAGCAGCAGAAATCCTTGAAGCCGCTGGCTTCAAAGATGTCAAGCCTTATGATAAGGAATATTACCCCGGAAACGGAATTCACGAAATGGGAACTGCCCGCATGGGTCGCAGCCCCAAAACTTCGGTTCTCAACAAGTGGAATCAGGTTTGGGATTGTAAGAATGTGTTTGTGACTGATGGTTCCTTCATGACTTCCGCAGCATGTCAGAATCCTTCATTGACCTACATGGCATTTACAGCAAGAGCAGTAGATCATGCCGTTAAGGAACTCAACAAGGGAAATTTGTAAAACTGAAAAAAGAAATTCTAACATGAATAGAAGAGATGCAATAAAGAAAAGCATGTTGATGACAGGCGTGGTCCTGTCAGCTTCAACCATCACTGCTATCCTGTCCGGTTGTCAGCCGGACGGAACGGCCAGTACATGGACACCTCAAGCATTGGATCAAAATCAAGCAAATTTGCTGTCAGATCTATGTGAGAGCATTTTACCTGCGACGGATACTCCTGGAGCCATAGACCTTGGCGTACCGAAGTTTATCGATGATATGGTCGCCAATTATATGAATGAAAAGCACCGTAAACAGTTCATCGAAGGATTGGATAAAGTCAATGCAGATGCCCAAAGCAAGCATGGCAAAGATTATCTTAGCCTGGAAGAAGCTGAAAAGATGGAGATGTTGACTGCCTATGACAAAGAATCCTACAACTTCAACATGAAGTGGAAAAACAAAGTCAGGCCAAAAGATTTGGTTTCACCATTCTTCGGTAAACTGAAGGGATTGACCATGACCGGTTACTTCACCACGGAGGTAGGGGCTTCTCAAGTCCTGAAATATGATTATGTGCCCGGCGGATACAGCGGCTGTATTCCTGTTGAGGAAGTTGGTGGCGCCTGGGTAAACGCCTAAATCAAGAATAAAATTTATATAATGGTTCGTCCTGTAAACTGGGGCGAACCATTTTTCTTTTTGGGGCAAGGAAGTAATTCTTAGATGAAGAATCATCAAACAATGGGATTAAATTTTCCAAAATTACCTGTACCTTGGCCACATGATTGAGATTCTGGGAAGCAATCCCTTACTATTGCTTTTCGTGGTAGCAGCGCTTGGCTACGGAATTGGCAACCTCAAAATTCGTGGGAGTAGCCTTGGAGTGGCTGCAGTGTTGTTTGTCGGTCTATTCTTTGGCTCTCTGGACTCTTCCTTACAAATACCCAACATTGTATTTCTTTTAGGACTGGCCATTTTTGTTTACACCATTGGCCTGAGCAGTGGTCCAGGATTTATGACGGGCTTCAAGGGGAGCGGCAACAAAAACCTTGGTTTTATCCTTTTTATGATTGCGACTTCTGGCCTCATTGCCGTTGGAATGTATTATGTGTTTGGTTTTTCAGCAGCAACGGTTAGTGGGATTTACTCGGGAGCTTCTACGAATACTCCCGCACTGGCAGGTTTACTGGATAGCATTCAGAAATCCCTTTCTCCACAGGAACAGGAAGAAATGACCAAGAGTGCAGTTGTAGGCTATTCCATCACCTACCCCATGGGGGTCTTGGGTTCCATGATTGCCATTGTAGTCCTTCAGCGTCTCCTAAAAATTGACTTTAAGAAAGAAGCGCAGGAGTTGAGGCATCAATACCCCATTGATTCCGAAATTGTCAACGTAACCCTCGAAATCACCAATCCGGAAATAGAGCAGAAAAATATTCGAGACTTGCTCAATGAGCATAAGTGGACTTTGGCATTCGGTCGGATGAAGAGCGGTGATGATATCAACATTACCCACCTGGATAGTTTTTTCAAAGTAGGAGATTTGGTTGCCATTGCAGGTAGGCAAAACGATGTGGAAGATATGATCAAGCTATATGGGAAAAGATCGGAGATAGAATTAACCAGATTAGCTTCCAACATAGAACATCATCGGGTATTCATTTCAAATCCTGATGTCGCAGGACAGTCTATTGCCAACCTGAACCTTCAGGAACGATTTGCACTGGCAATTACCAGGGTAAGACGCGGGGACATTGATTTATTGGCGAGGGGAGACACTGTACTGGAACTGGGAGACCGAATTCGATTTGTAGCAAAGACCAAGGACGTGCCTGCCCTGGTGAAACTCTTTGGTGATTCTTACCAAGCGCTTGGTCATATCAACCTGGTATCTTTTGGTCTGGGAATGGCTTTAGGGTTGTTGTTGGGAATGATCACATTTACCCTTCCCGGCGGTATTTCATTTCAATTGGGATTTGCAGGAGGGCCATTGATTGTTGCATTGGTTCTAGGAGCCCTAAGAAGGACGGGGCCTATCGTATGGACTTTGCCTTACAGCGCCAACCTGACCTTGCGTCAGTTTGGTCTGATCCTACTCCTTGCGGCTGTGGGAATCAGATCTGGCCATACCTTCGTTGATACCTTGCAACAAGGAAACGCAGCGTGGATTTTCCTGGCGGGAACAGCAATTAGTCTGGGTACAGGATTCATTACCCTATTTGTAGGATACAAAGTCTTTAAGTTGCCATTCAGTATACTCACGGGTATGGTCGCTAACCAGCCTGCCATTCTGGACTTTGCATTGAATCGGAGTGGAAACCTCCTTCCAAATTATGGATACACCTTGATGTTCCCTATTGCCCTAATTTCAAAAATAGTCATTGCCCAGCTACTCTTTACCATTTTCACTTAAGACATACCTCAACAAATGAACCAGGTCATTTCCCAACGACCTGGGTAACCACACATCTATGATCCTGTATATTGACACTTTTATGGTGCCAAAGCAGGTTATCAGGAGGCTTGACCAGTAATGCCTCCTTAGTAATTACAATAAAGCGAATGAACTTAACAATTACAATAACGAATTACATTTTTGAGATTATTTTTATGATATGATTATAATATTCCCTTTTAAGATGAAGTCAAATTCACTTCCTAAATTCTTCTATGGGTGAACAAGGAAACAAAAAAGGCTGTCTCAATTTGAGACAGCCTTTTTTCATTTATAGGAAAAGGAAATATTACTCTCCTTTTTCATCAGCTTCCATTTGCTCTTTCAGTTTTGCAAGAGCGTCGATCTCTCCAAGTACTGTGGTACCAGCTTTGCCCTGGTTGTTACCACCGCCAGAAGGCTTCCCTTTGCGTGGAGTCTTCTTCTTCTCTGGCTCCTCTCTCCAGGTTTTGCTGTGAGAAAGTACCAGACGCTTGGCATCCTTGTTGAATTCGATTACTACGAAGTCTGCAGAGTCATCAACTTTCAGGTCTTCCTTACCGTCTTCAACTTTGAGGTGCTTGGAAGGTACGTTTCCTTCTACACCGTACTCGAGCTCTACGATAGCTCCACGGCTGTCGATTCGCTTGATGGTACCCTGGTGTGTAGATCCCAAAGTAAAGATGGTGGCGAAAGTTTCCCATACATCTTCTGTCAACTGCTTGTGGCCCAGGCTCAACCTGCGGTTGTCCACATCAATTTCCAGAACTACAACCTCAAGGTTGTCGTCAACTTTCACGTACTCAGATGGATGAGCAAACTTCTTGGTCCAAGAAAGATCAGAAATGTGAACAAGACCGTCCACACCTTCTTCAAGTTCTACGAACAGACCGTAGTTGGTCATGTTGCGAACGATACCTGTGTGAATGCTACCCACAGGGAATTTTTCTACAACAAGAGACCATGGGTCTACCTGTAGCTGCTTCAGGCCAAGAGACATTTTGCGGTCCTCGCGGTCGATGCTAAGAACAACTGCTTCGAACTCATCCCCTACCTTGTAGGCATCAGCAGGATTTTTGGAGTGCTGAGACCATGACATTTCGCTGGTGTGGATCAATCCTTCTACACCAGGCATGATTTCGAGGAATACCCCGTAATCTGCCACAGTAACTACGCGGCCGTTGACCTTGCTTCCTTCCTGGATTTCTTCTGGAAGAGAATCCCAAGGATGCTCGGTAAGCTGCTTCATACCAAGGCTGATACGCTTCTTGGCATCATCAAAGTCAAGCACTACAACATTGACTTTCTCGTCAAGCTCCAGTACTTCCTGAGGATGATTGATACGACCCCAGGATATATCGGTAATGTGGAGAAGTCCATCAACACCACCCAGGTCGATGAACACACCAAAGTTGGTCATGTTCTTCACAGTACCCTCGAGTACCTGACCTTTCTCCAGGTTTTGTAGGATTGCTTCTCTCTGCTTCTCAAGCTGAGCTTCGATCAATACCTTGTGAGATACAACCACATTTTCGTAGGCATGGTTGATTTTCACTACTTTGAATTCCATTGTCCTTCCGACATAGGCATCAAAGTCGCGGACTGGTTTTACGTCGATCTGTGAACCTGGCAAGAAGGCCTCGATTCCGCTGATGTCAACTACAAAACCACCTTTGGTACGGCGCATAACGTGTCCGGTGAGGACTTCGTCCTTCTCCATGGAATTCTCGATACGCTCCCATGTACGCAAGTGCTTCGCGCGACGGCGAGACAGGATCAACTGTCCGCTCTGGTCTTCTACCTCTTCGATGAAAACTTCTACAGAATCGCCAGGCTTGATTTCAGGCATGTCCCTGAACTCATTCGTAGGAATGATACCTTCGGATTTGAAACCAATGTTCATCACGATTTCCTTATCGGTGATCGCAACTACTGTACCCTGTACAATCTCATTGGAGTTGAACTCCCTGAGTGTACTGGCATACATCTTGGCCATTTCCTGACGCTCCTTATCGGTGTAATCATCACCGCTTTTCCACCAATCGTCGTCGTCGTCGTCATCTCCGAGTACTTCAATAAGTTCCTCCTTGAGATTGTCCTCAGACTCCTTGATAGGTCCTTTGT
Source organism: Bacteroidia bacterium (assembly GCA_022760475.1). GTDB lineage: Bacteria > Bacteroidota > Bacteroidia > J057 > J057 > JALEFZ01. Next base: position 163,916 of record JALEFZ010000035.1, read on the forward strand.
CTTCTTCTACTGGGGCAGGTAAATCATCATCGTCTTCAGATACAATGATGATCTCATCGGTTGGTGTCGCCTTTTCTACAGGCGCTGTTGTTTCTTCAACTTGTTGTTCAAGTTCTTCCTCATTCTTGAGGGGTTGATCATTTTCTTCTATCATGCATTAGATCTCCTTTCTGCCTGGGTTTACCAAGCCCGGCAAAGGTACGAATTAATTGTGGATACCTCCAAAGAAAGTATAAAATTCCGGCATAGGGCATATACCTCCTGTATATCATGCAAAACCCACAATTGTGGCGTCATTGTAGTACGCTAATTTCTGGAGTAAAGATTTATCTCTAGGCCTAAAATTCATAATCGTCAGAAATATTTCTCCACGCTTGTATTTTGCGAAACTTCTGCCCCTGATTAGAGGATTTCCAAATCATGATATAATCCTCATATTCCCTGGCTTTCCTGGCATGAATAAGGATTTCCCCCTGCTCGTTTAACCTGAAAATGACATTCTCTATTCTTTCTTCTTTATGTTGTTTTTGGCTAAGAAGATCTATTGAAGTATGTGCCCAACTCAACCATCCATCCTTAGTCAGGAAAATATCTACCTTAGCAGCCGAATAGGAAGTATTTATGAGAACCCCCCTTTTCGAATCGTACATCTTTATGTTAATAGGAAAAGGCGAACCTGGTATAGAATCTGTTTTTTGCCAGCTCTTCCCCCCATCAGAAGTCCGGTAGAAGTAAGGGTAAGGTACATAAGAGGTATAATATCCATATAGAAAGCCCTCTTTTTCATTTACAAAATTCACCTTGGGTCTACCAGTAGCATACCTCATGTAATCAACTTCGGGAACAGGATAAGTAAAAAGGACTTGGGAATCTTGTCTTATATGCCTCAAGTTAATGTCGAAATAACTGGGCCAACCTGATTGGTCAACCTCCACAGAGTCAACCGAAAGAACGATCTTATAATCCTTTCGAATCTGGCTGACGGACAGTGCTTCTTCCTTATAATTGACCTTGGGCTTAGCTCTTCTCTTCCCAATGGTTTCGGACAGGTAAATGGACTCTATATAGGCTTGTAAGGTGAGGTCGATGCATTTCTTACAACTTATTTCCAGCCCGAAAATTCGTTGGCTATCTATCAGGTGAATAAAGGCCATTAGGGCATATTTGTTTCGGCCTTTTTTGTAAATGGAATAGGTTCTTGAAAGATTACCTGCCCTGCTCTGGTGGATGGTGCTTCCAGCTTTATTATTCTTTTGATTGAATAAATTCAGTTGATCAGCCAAGAACTTCTGCCCCTCCACTAATCCCGATCCAACTTCTTTAAAGTTTTCTTCCCGAAATGCCACTTTAAGCCCAGGCCAATATGCATATTTAAACTGATGTAGCCCTGGTTTCTCTTCCTGATAATCGTCCCATTCAGGCAAGGCCAACCCCATTTTCTTCCAATATTCGTAACGAAGCCCAAAACTTACCCCATCCTGGGCATTAGCAAAGGAAAAGCAAGTTGAGAGCAGTAAGAATAGCAAGGGTGTTTTCATGCTGGCTATTTAAATTTTGGTTAATGATGTGAATTATTCAACCCAATTAAATAGTGGAGCAATCTCATTTCGGCATCCTTTGGGGCATTTTTTCCCAAAAATACCGAATTCAATACTCTCAACTACTTACCAGAAATCCTACCTGAATACTCATTACTTGTAAAATTGAATTAAGTCCATTCCCGTAGATATCATTCTTCTGAAAAATACTTATTCAATGGGTATGGAGACTCCATACCAGCTATTTATTTCGTTTTTGAAAATACTTCCAAAAATAAGCCAAGATTCCCTTCCAAACTTACGACTCTAAAATTGAAAGACATGATCATATGAAGATTTCTCAAAGTCTTCATGGTGTATCCTTGGATTGTAGAAATCCTTCTTCTTTGTATCACAACCAATAAAGCACAACATGAACACAGATACTTACTATCAAACGCTTAATCCGGGCGCTTTTTTCCACCATCTTTTATCCTGACTTGTCAACAGCTTCTATTTGCAAGCTGTCCCAAATTCCTTCTTCCCCAAGGAAGTTGCCAATAGCTATATCCACCCCTTTTTGGATCCACGGTTGTCGCTAAACCGATGGCCCCCCTATGTACATGTGTCAACACTTACTTATTAATAATTAACCTAACTTTTATGAATCAAAAATCGATCTTGAAAACAATTTTATTGTTGTTGTTCAGCTATTCATTTAGCCATGGACAGTTTACCCACACCCCTACCGCAGAAGATATCGCGATGTGGGATGTTGTGGTTCAGGCAGCATTAAACAAAAGCTACAATGGCAGCGGATATCAGCAAGCCGTTTCCACTATTCCAGCAGCAACCCTCGTCTCAGGACAAAACACCGACGGATCATGGTCTCATCAGACTACTCATTACAACTATGTAGGACCAAATGCCTTTGAACCATGGGCAGGCACCGCATTTTATGACCCAGACATGAGTCTTCACAATGAGGTCGCTACCGCCACAGCATTTTATGACAACAACTTCAGAGCTTACACCTATGTAGTTGCAAGGGCTTTCTATGATGGAGGTAGCACGGATTACTCACTTTTTGAGGCCGTCATGAAAAACATCCAAGGGATCGCCGACCTTACTGACCAGGGCAAGTGGTCTGGAAACAAGACTTCCTGGACACCGACCAAAAACTGGGGTGTACAGCAGTATGCTTATTGTATCGCCCTTGTCGCTGATGGTTGGTCTCAGTGGAGTACCAATGTCATCAATGGAGAAACCGTAAATGACATCATGATCAGGAGCCTAAAGCACTTCGTAGGTATCACAGACAACAGTTGGAAGCCCAATTCTATAACCGTAGGAGAGCTTTCCATGACTGGAAGTGCAGACAACTTCATCGGAGTAAATCAGGTACAGGCACAAGCCAGCGCCATGGAAATCGCAGCTACTGTAAACTACGTTACAGGCGTAGACAGTGCCATCCACCAGTCCATCCACATCCTGCAAAGAGATGCATTTGACCTAGCTTGGGGTAAGGTTTACTACGACCAGATTGGAGAAGCACAGGACTGGATTGGTTTTTATCCTCAAGGTGAGTACACCAACCACAATACTCCAGGCGCACAAACCCAGTTGACCCGTTATTTCTACACCATGATCTCGACCCTTTATAGGGTTATGGTTGTCCTGGATGCCTCCTCCCAATACGACCTCTTCCCGCAAGCCTATGACAACTTCATGTCTACCCTTGAATCGGCCAAATTTGACTTGTTCCATCGAGAAAATATGGGATTCAGATCCGGTAGGGGCTTCACCACAGGCAATTCAATCTCAGGCGGTGCCTTCGGGGTCAAATTGGAAGACCTTGCAACAGTATTTCCTACGACCTATGAAGACAGAATATTGGACATTGCTTATCCATTGCTAGGCGACAACAGAAATCCTGACTACGACGAGGTTAAATATTACTGGTCTACCGGTAGCCTGATGATGGTTGGGGGTACAGACGGAAAAACCAATTACCATGTAGGGTATCGCATGGGCCGTGGGGCTTACCCAAATGCAAATGGTCCTGCCATTGCAGCGGTAGAGCAATCTGCCGGAGATGAAAACTACAACGTATATGGAGGTGCCTTCATCAATGATGGAACTGGAATCAGCCCAAGAGTGGATGACAAGGACTTCAGCGACATGAGAATGTTGGCTGCAGGAACAGGAAACTGGCCAATCAGAGGTATTGACGCTACCTTTGTCCCCGATACCGAGGTAGGCCTACCTACCCAATCCAGCACTCCAAATGCAGAAAACCTGAATGTTGTGTACTCAGGCTGTGATATGGATGGAAGATATGGGCAAATGAGCTACTACAAAGATCGCCTGGTATGGGACCCCACAGTTGGATATCATAGTGTATTCCTTCAAAGAGGACTTAGCCACCCGGACTTCAGTGATTCCATTGCTTTCCAGTGGGACCTTTACAGCGACATTGACCTAAAAGGAGCTGTGCCTGGTGGAGCTGCCATTACCCAAAACAATGTGGAATATTGGGCTGATCCCATCACAGTAGATTTTGGAGATGGAAGCGCAGAATCAACTTTGTTGCCAGGTAGCGGGAATCCTACTTCAAGAAGCGCGACCAATTATGCACACTGGTCTGCCTACGACGCAGGAAGTACCAATCCGCTTGGTAAGGGGGTGATCATCTTCGGAACACATAACCTCAAGTGGGACAATACCTCCAACAGATACACCGTCCAGGTGGATATGGGAACAGCACCAGCGGGATACAACCTTTATCGAGTAAGGGTATGGAACTGTACATGGAATGATGTGAAGCAACTGCGCGACAACCTTGCGACCTACTTTTCTTTGGTAAATAACCAAAATGTACAGGGCTTAACATGGATTCCTGATTCAAGGGCTCAATATGCCTTCCACTACTCTAACCAATCAGTAGAATTTGTTCCGGGCATGACCCTCCATGCAGATGAACCTGTCTCAGTTATCCTCGAACCTTCAGGAATAGACAATTGGAGAATTGCATATGCTGATGGACGCTACAATGACCTGGATGCCAGCACGAACCTGAAAGGAGTTAACCTCCACATCAACAACCTTCCTGATACATTCTTCGAGTTTTGGAAAGATGATGTGAGCTTTGACAGGAGCGGAGGAAATGGAGCATTAGTAAAACCAGCAGGAACTTACTATGGTGGTGGAGTGGTTGAGTCTATCCTTGCAGGTCAGGCACCTCCAGCCAATCCTCCTGCCAACCTTGCTGTCAACTCAGTTAGCACTACTACAGCCGATGTTAGCTGGAGCACCGTAGGGGACGCAGATAGCTACACGGTTGGTCTTTTGACCGGAGGACAATTGATCAATACCTATTCAAACCTGACCCAGGTGGCTTACGCCTTTACCGGACTTACTCCTGGGACAAGCTATAGTTTTTGGGTGGAGGCTGTAAATGCCTATGGAAGCAACAGGTCGCAAGAATTGGCATTTACCACAGACAGCCTTCCCAATCTTCCCCCTGATGTACCTGGAAATATCGTAGTAGATTCTGTTGACACCGCCAGTGTATTCATATCTTGGGATCCAGTTGCCAATGCAGACAATTACACCATTCGTTTGTTCCAGGGAGGTACCCATATCATTACCAATTCAAATATCCCTGCCACAAATACCAGTTTCTCTAACCTGACTCCTGATACAGAATATAGATTCTGGGTTCGTGCAATCAATGCATTTGGCAAGACAACCTCTTCTTACGTCTATTTCACAACTGATTCAGTTACGATTGACACCATGCCTCCTGTTGCCCCTGGCAACATCGTGGTAGACTCTGTAGATACCGCCAATGTCTATATCTCATGGGATCCAGTCATCAACGCAGATAACTATACCATTCGATTGTTCATAGGAGGTACACACATCATTACCAACTCAAATATTCCTGCCACAAATACCAGTTTCTCAAACCTGATTGCCAATACGGAATATCGATTCTGGGTTCGTGCAGTCAATGCTTATGGAAATTCAACTTCACCATTCATTACTTTCACCACAGATGCAGTAGGAAGTGGTGCAAGGCTTGGCAGGTCGTTGGTGGGAGTTGTCGGTACAAGCGTTCCAATGATCAAGGTATATCCCAACCCAACCGACGGAAGCGGGCAGGTAATAGTAAGACTTGATCCTCAGCAGAAAGATGGACAAAACTTTGAGCCTGAATTAAGGCTTTACAATGTACAGGGGCAAATAGTCTGGAGCCAAAAGTTGGAGGCCTTCTCTGAAACCAAAAAACTGGCTATTTCAACCAAATCTTTGCCTTCAGGTCTGTACTCACTTGACATTTCTGATCTAAAGAATGGCTGGCACACAGTACACAAACTATTGATTATGAACAACTAAAATGTTAGGATAAAGGAATTTGAAAGCCTTTTGAGAAACAGTAATTTCACTTTAGCACAAGGGTCTCTTTATGTCGAAGAGGCCCTTGTGTATAGTATGACCTGGAATGTAGAATTACTTTGTAACCCACAATCGTATACTAGAAATGTTAAGTTGTTAGTAACTAAATGATTTTTTTTTTGAGCTATTGTTAATATTTGGGAAAAGAGTCAGCATTTAAGTTCATGCAAGAAAAACTGAATAGACACATAGAAAAGGGTCTGGCCTTGTTCGAATCCAGGGATTATGAAGATGCATATAGCGAGTTGAGCCAGGCTATATTTTTGATTGAAGAGGAGGATGGGGAGATGTACTTGAATTCCAGTCAAGTATCTGAGATATACTTATTTAGGGCATCTGCCCTTATTGCTTCCGACGACCACGTAGCCTATAACGATGAGGCTATTTTTTTCCAGGCGATGGAGGATTATGAGGCTGCACTTGACCTTCAGCCTGCGAATCCACTGTTATACAATTTAAGAGGAAAAACCTACCTAAAAGCCAAATTTACTGATTATTCGAAGGAAGCGAAAGCTGACTTTCTCAGGGCGATTGAGCTTGACAAAGAGGAATACAGCGCTATGAAAAGTCTGGGTGAGATTCTTTCCAAGGAAGGTAAGTATGACGAAGCGATTCGTTATTTCTCTATGATTCTTGAGGAAAGTAAGGATGCTGAAACCTATATGCTCAGGGCTGTAAGTAATTTCAAAAAGCCTCGGCCAGATTTTGCTGCTGCTGCGAGAGATTTTGGAGAAGCACAAAAGATCCTTCCAAGATTGGAGGAGCTTTACATTTGGCGGGCACAGTGTTTTCAAGAGCTGCGACAATATGACAGTGCAGTGTTAGAGTACGACAAATTGATCCAGATTTCTCCTCGAAATGCAGGCTATTACATCGATAGAGGCGCTTTGCTGCATAAGACAAATGCAGAAGCTGCCTTAAATGACTATACCCGTGCCCTGGACATTAAGGCACATCCTTTGGCTTTCAACAATCGTGCGAATCTGTTTGCCCAGCAGGGCAATTTGGAAGCTGCATTGGCAGATGCCCAGTCAGCTCTGAAAACTGATCCCAATTTTAGCATTGCCCATGCCAGCCTGGCTGAGATTTATGCTTTGATGAGAGATAAAGCCAATATGTACAACCACTTGGAAATTGCTGTAAAACAGTACTTTGAGGATGTTTTTGAACTTTTAGAGAATCCTGTATATGAACCTTACAGGAAGGAAGAAAGATTTCAACAGTTGATCAAGAAATAGCAAGGGAAATGTTTTTTAGGCACAGCGCTGGGGTCTCCCTGGCGCTGTGCTTTTTTATTTCTCTTCTTTTGATTTTTCACTTTTTCTGTATTAGTCTGGGTCCTGCTTTCTTTTATATCTTATTGGCAAAGCTGCGATTTTATCATCTTGAGCGGAGCGAAAGATCTTTCTCTACATATGTAAGAATTCCCTCATTAGTATAGCAGTTCTAAATAGCTGTTAAATAATCCACGAAATAAATTATTTCAATAGACGTAATTTAATTTGTTTTGTATTCATAGAATATCAAACAAACAGAAAATAATGAAATTCATCTCTTTCTTGTTTTTGGGATCTCTACTTTTCCTTTTCTCCTGCGAAATCATCGAAGATCCAGGAAAGGTAAAGGTCCCAGACTGGAACCCGGCTTTTGCAACAGCAGTAATTAATACTGAAATTTCCTTACAGGATATGCTTGACCTAAGTGGGTCAGAGGATATTTTTGAAGTTGATAGCAGTGGTGCCCTCTCATTTGTGTATGAGGGAAACCTTATAGATCCACAAAGTTTTAGCTTCTTCTCCATTCCTGATTTTACAGTACCCATGCTGGTGCCAGCCATAGATTTTCCCTTTCCGATCGAGGGGATCGAAGAGATATTATTTCAACAGGGATCGATGGAAATGATATTCGAGTCTCCTGTATCAGAAGAAATAGTGGTTGATATAGACCTTCCCAACTTTTTGCTGAATGGCAATCCATATCAAGAATCATTGAATTTCATTGGGGCGGGAGAACATAGATTTACCATTCAGTTATCAGACATGGCCTTTATCCTGAATAACGGCAACATGCGCCTTGCATATAAGGCCTATCGAACTTCGGATTCCTCCAGCTTGGTTTTAGATAATTTTCGTTTTGAGGCAGCCTTCATGGAATATTCATATGTAAAAGGAGGGCTTGAAAAGCAGGAAATTACACTCGCAGAAGATTCGCTTGAGTTCTCTTTTGGAGAGGAGCTAAAGGGCCTTGATTTCAGCCTTGCAGCGCCTGACCTGACCTTTACTGTTAGAAATTCCTTTGGTATTCCATTAGAGTTTAGAGTAGATCAATTATCCGTATATCAGGAAGGAGAAGCAGCCATAGAAATCCAAACTCAAGAACTGGAGGACGGAATTCTATTGAATTATCCAAGTGAAGAAGAACGAGGTTCTACAAAGGCCACTGAAATCAAGATAAATGGAGAAAACTCAAATATTGGTCAAGCTATTTCCATGATTCCTGATGGAGTAATCTGGTCAATGGACATTGTCAGTTTTCCAGACAGCCTGGTAGACCAAGGGTTCTTGCTGGATACTTCCAACATTTCGGTAGATCTACATGCCAAAATGCCGCTAAAGGGAAGTTTAGGAGAACTTGATTTTGCTCAAACTGTCCCACTGGAAATCGACGAAGTGGATATGTTAAATGCAGCTGGTTTACGTCTGCTGGTGGAGAATGAAATCCCTTTGAATGTCGCCATTCAAATTTACTTACTGGATGAATTTGAAGATGTTCAGGATTCCCTCTTCGAGGGCTACACTACACTTTTGGAAGGAGCACCCGTAGACGAATCCGGGAGGGTAACAGGGCCTGCAAGTAGCCTACTTGATATTGAGGTCGATGCAGAAAAGCTCCAAAAGCTCTACGAGATTTCCTACCTGCGAATTGGAGGCAAGCTATCCACCACAGGTATGGGTTCGCAGAGTGTCCAGCTTTCAGCTACAGGTAAAATCAGCTTTAAGATGGGGATTCGAGGGGAGGCCTTAGTGGAAGATTAATATAGCCAAACCCATTCTTCCATTATCAACATCATTGCCATTATTTTCATGAAATTATTAATAAATAGCCTACTCACCCTCTGCTTCTCTCTTTCAATTACCCATTCAAACGCACAGGACGAGATGTCCCTGTTTTTCTCTCCACGATCCATACAACAAAGCTTTGTCCAACCTGCTTATTATCCTGATGCAAGGGTTCACTTTGCGCTCCCTCAGTTTAATATCCAGGCAGAGCATACTGGATTTCGCCCTTCAGACCTGCTACAACCCATCGCGGAGACAGATTCCTTCATGATTGATCCATCTAATGCCCTCCAAAGGATGTCTGATTATCCATTTGTAGACATCAGAGGGTCTGTCGAGCCGTTTTTATTGAGTTTTAGAGTTGCCAAATTACAAATTACCACTTCCGCCAGAGCCAGGTTTCAGACTCGTTTTACCTACCCCAAGGATCTGCTAGCATTGGCTTGGGAAGGAAATGCAAACAAGCTCGATCAGGAACTGGATCTAGCGCCGGACTTCAGTGCAAGAGCATTCCAGGAAATAGGAGTAAGTGTTGCCATTCCCGTTACTTCCAATTTGAGGGTCGGGTTAAGGGCTAAATACCTCGGTGGATTCGCTGACCTGTCTGTTTCACAAAGGCAGTTGAACTTTACTACCGAAGATGAATATTACCAGTTGAACCTTGATGCCAACTACATGCTTCAGAGCAGCCAACTGGCATTGGGGGACATCGGAAATGGCCAGGTAGAGCCAGAGCTGATTGTTCAACCCTACTCCTCCAACTGGGGCCTAGGCATGGACCTTGGGTTAACTTACAAAGCTGAAAACTGGATGGCGACAGCCAGTTTGGTGGATTATGGCTACATCACCTGGCGGAATAATGCCACTCAAACAAGTTTTAGGGGGAATCTTGAATTTGACGGGATTGATCCGGTAGCCATGTACAAGGCAGAAGGGGATAGTGTAGATTTCGCACAATTTGGAGACTCAATCCTTAACCTCTTTTCGATTGAGAGCGAGAACATTGATTCATACACGACCTTTCTCCCTAGTCGAATCTACGCTGGGGGAACATATTACTTCCCATGGAAAATGAGGCTTGGATTTATGGGGCAAATGGAATTTAACAGAGGAAATACCCACCATGCCTATATGCTGAGTGTGAGCCAGGATATCTGGAAGTTCTTTACCATTGGTGCCAATACTTCCTTTCGCAATGGATATGTAGGACAGTTTGGTTTAAATGCACTGATGAAATTGGGACCAGTAGTCTTGTTCGTTTCTTCAGACAACATTCTTCCTGCTATTGCACCTGAAGGTACGCGCTTCACCAACTTTAGGACAGGGATGAACCTGATGTTCAAATAAGAAATCACCCTGACAGGGTTAAAACCCTGTCAGGGTGATTTTTGCAAAAAAGCCAAAAAGGCAATCAAAATCCTTCCAATTTCTGGATTTATCCCAAGTCCAGATGCTAGCGAACCTACCCACAAGGAATTTCCCTTTTTCCAAGCTAGCGAAAGCAAAAATCAGCGAAAACTATTCAATTTCAAATATTACAATTGCCTCAACTGTTCTAATATTTATAATATAAGAAGCAGTAAATTTCTATCCTGTCCCTATTTGTGGTAAGAAAAGAAGGATTTTAGCAGGCCTGGATATTGATAGGAATAAATTATTGACGCCTAACATAGCACTTTGATAATTCTAACTCCTAAATCATGTTAAAACTACGCATTGCATTTATGCTCCTAATGATACTAATGCCATGTATCTGGAGCCCCAACAACCTCTCTGCCCAGACGATTGTGGTAGAACCCATGACTATGCATCCGGGTTGGTATAAGTTCTCTGTAAACTGGGGAGATGATTGTAATACCTGTCTGAATGCATCTGGAGAATCCACTTCCAATTGTCATCCAAACCCAGGTGATATCCTGGTAGGCGACAGTAAAAATGTACCTCCATATTATGATCCATGTAACAACACCCCAGGAGCATCTTGTGGGAGTCGCTGCGCAGCATATAAGTATTTCTGGGACTTTGGTGATGGATTTTACTGGGGAAATGACCTTAACAGCAGGAATGCAGGACCAAGCCTTCCTGAGGACGATTGGGAAAACACTGGTCAGGTTGTTTACCATCAATATAATTTGAGTTCACAAAATTATTATGCGGGTTCAGGTACCGACATTAATAACTACAAGGCCAGTTGCATGGTATTTTCCACCTACAGCAAAGATCCTCCCCCAGAAGACCCCAAACTCTTGCTTATTGGCGATGATGATCTTAATCCGGTCATAATTGGTGATGTGTCGGGGGAATACAAAAACCTAACCGCAGAAGATCTTAGTATATCTCAAATTAAAACCTTTACCAGCATGAGCGCACTCGCCTCAGGAGATGTGGCAGACCTGGTAGTTGTTTATAAAAAAAAGAATGTAGATCAGGTTGATATAAAAATAAGTCTAGGAAAATTTTTAAGCTTTGCAGACGAGCAACCATTTCTTGCTGACAATACCTTTGCCGAATTAAGGCCTAACAGTACCAGAAACTCAGATGATGAGCTAGAAGGTACACTCGTGATAAAAGAAAGCGAGATTGGGGGATCGCAAGTGTCCACCAGACTTCGAATCAAGGTTGATGGAGGTATAAGTCAAGATTTGGAAGAGGTGATCAAAACTCAAATAAGGGCTAAAATTCATAGCCTAGATCTAATTCCTATTAATAATTCAATTCCCCAAGATACTACCAATAGGAGTACAGCCCTGACCCTAGATATCAGTAAAATCAGAGATCCCAACATCATTTCAGTAAAACCGGAAGAACTCTTTACCTGCTCCAATAATTCTGAATTCCTAATCTATACCATCCAATTTCAAAATATGGGCCGTAGTTCAGCTCAGGAAATAAAGGTAGAATTCAATGGCGATGACAACCTGGATTATTCTTCCTTTCAACTTGTAGAGTCATTCATTCCGATAAACTCATCTCAGATAGAGGTCATGCCAGAAGAAAATAAAATTGTATTCACCTACGAAAAACGGTGCAGGGATGACGACGAATCAACATTTAAGGACTTGCTTAAAGGCTACCACGAGCTCATTCCTCCTGATATTGCATCCGAAGACCCTCCTTCTTTCGGGACTGCCAGATGGGATGGATTCTTGATTTTTAAATTGAAGTATAAACGAAGTGCCCTGGATGGAATAGCTATTGAGGCTACAGCAAAAACAAAGTTTTCCAGATTTGAGGCTGGCTGTAATCCAATGGCAGGAGTTCTGGAAGCAGATTCTGCTGAATCTCCGAGACCAGCCCGAACAGAAATCGTTCAAAATACAGTAAAATCTCCCTGGATACCCGAATTGAGGGCGGGACTCCAATCCCCAATAATTGACAAAGGGACACCCGGCTTCGGTGGGTGGATGGTTGGCATCCAGATCAAGAAGGGAATAGCTACGAATGGTACAAATAAATGTGAGACATTGAGGGCTTTTTACTATAAACCTGAGATCATGTATTCAAGGCTTGGATTTGCAGGAGCAACAGGTGAGACATTTTTTAGAAATTTCATTGACGTAACTCCCTTGCAGTTTTGTAGAGGTGTTCCTCTTGGCGATAGATTAATGCTAGACCCTTCCATAGGGTATATGGCTTCCATCCCTCTTATTCAAGGAAAGCCTTTTTCTTTCCCCGACCTTGATCACAGCCTTTTCCTTGATGCGAGATTGGTACCAAGTTCTTCAAAGTTCTCGTTTGGTGTAAGGGGATTGGTAAGAAGAACTCAGGTTTTTGACAGCAATCCATACTTCTATGGGCAGTTGTATGCCCAATTCGCCTTTGATTAATCGATCACTTGAGAAAATGGGCTGTTTCTTTTTTTAAAAAGGAAGCAGCCCATTTCTATTTACATCAATTATGATTAATTTCTGACTACAATACTTTTCAGAATACCGATAGATTATCCATCTAGAATGAAACATATCCTTTGCCTCTCTTTGGGTCTCGCCCTAATTATTGCATTGTGTCATGCGCAACAAGTAGACCAGGATTCCCTGATAAATGTGTTGAAAGATTCTTCCCTAATATTTAAAGAGCAAGGAAAAATCACAAAGTGGAAGGATAACCGACTTAAAATAGGAGCGATCCTGAGATTGAGAGACAGTGATGAAGGCCTTGCATACTATCGACAGACAGCTAAAGATATCTGGTGGGAGGAGGGTTATGCTGAAAAAGGTAGAATTTACTACGTCCTCGGCTATTATGCCGGTAGGTACGAAAATAATTTTGAGTCCATTCGTGCCTATGAAAAGGCAGCAGAAAACTACCGAAAACTCCCAGACTCCGTCCTAAAAAGAATGAGGTTTGACCTTGGAAGCCGAATTTTAACTCCCCTTGCCAATAAGTACACCCGCCTAGGTGAAAATGAAAAAGCCATTGCTGTATTTGAAGAAGCCCTACCCATTACACTTTCATTTGGCAATACAGACAGAGCTTCTCAAATATTAAGCGATTGGGGCCTGGCACTCTTTGACGTAGGAAAATTAGATGAAGCTAGCAAAGTGGTACAAAGGGGTTTGAATACACCTAAACTCGAACCGGAAACCAAGGGTTTTTTGTTGTCTACAAAGGCAAAAATTGAATTGCAACGAAAGGACCTAAAGCTCGCAGATAAGTCAATAAGCTCCGCCCTGGCAATCCTCAAAGACCCCTACTACATCATCGGAGCCAAAGAGGTTCAGGCGATCTTGAAAGTCGAGGAAAGAAAGCTTCAAGAAGCGAAAAAGATCTATTCATTTACGATCAGATACGCAGAAAACTTCTATGAGCCCAGCACCCAAAACCGAAGGATCGCCAAACTTGAAATTTCCTTGGCTGATTTGCTTATCAAGATGAATTCCCCTCTTGAGGCCATACCCCTTACCCAATCAGCCCTTCAAAGAGTTCTGCCGAATTTCCACCCCAAGGCTTTTAAAGACCAGCCCAATTCCAAATACTTCTATGCAGAAAATACCATACTGGAAGCATTGACATCCAAGGCTCTGGCTCTTAGGGCAAGTGGGAATCCTCAAGTAGCAGTAGAAACCATGGCTCTTGCCCTTGAAATGGAGGCATTCCTCCGCAACCAGTTTTTGTACTCCTCCTCCAAACTTTACCTGACCAGCATAAGTCGATTCCGACACGAAAAAATGATCGAATGGCTCATGGAGGATAAACCCGCAGACTATTTTGAAAAAGTGTTTTTTTATATCGAAAAAAATCGGGCAGCAGTATTGCAGCAACAGCTCATCAGTAAGGAGGGAAAAAATCAAAAGGGAGAGCTAGGTCTGCTGTCTCAAGAGTTATCCAATTCAGAAAAGAGGATTAGCTACCTACAAGCTGAACTTATTGATATTGAGCTAAATAAGCAGACCAAAAAGAAGTCCCCTTCCTGGCAAGGCTTTAACCAACAATTGCAAATTCATCAGCTCCGTCGCGACTCCTTATTGACTGCGCTGAAAGAGAAGTATCCCAATTGGTACAGAAACACCCTTCCCGATTCTTTTGCCTCAAGCCAACAAATTTCCAGCTTACTTTCCCCAGACAAACATCACCTTCTGTCCTATTTCTGGGGTAAGAATAGCCTGTATATCTGTTGGTTAGGCCCCAATAATGAAAAAGCTATAATTGAAGATTCTTGCCTACAATCAGATCAAATCAAAGAATACTTTGAATGGATAACAGACCCTATACTTGCTGAAAGCAAAGATGGAGACTTGCAAGAATACCGTAAGTTTATCACATGGGAACAGGATTTTTACCACTGCCTTATACCAGATGAAGTAAAGTCAATGATTCAAAATGGAAAAGTCAACGAACTTGTTGTTATACCTGATGGCTTGCTAAATTTCTTGAACTTTGACCTGTTTCTTACGAAATCTGCCAATACAAAAGCTGTAGATTATGCCAGTTTGCCATACCTGATGAGGGAAGTCCCAATCCGATATGCCTACTCTGTTCCGAGCCTTATTTTCGAATCCATGGCAGAAGCAAATAAAAACCGTCAAAATTATGTCGGTTTTGCTCCAGCCTATGGTCAAGTCCGGAATTCCATCATGGAAACGGGTAGCAAAACCATCCAAGAGATATCCAACTTGATAAATGGGAAGACCAATATCGGCCAGGAAGCCAGCCTGAATAATTTTAGAGATAAGGCCCCTGAAGTAAAGGTAATCCAGTTCTTCGGCCACGCTGAAGCAGATAACCAAAAACCGCAAAATTCCTGGATGGAATTCTCGGATGGTAAGCTATTTGCTTTCGAGATTGCCTCCATGGATCTTGCGGCTGACCTAGCTATTCTGACGGGATGTGAAACAGGTAATGGCAGATTATACTCAGGAGAAGGAGTAGCCAGCCTTGCGAGTGCATTCCGCTATAGCGGTTGTGAAAACATCCTGATGACCCAATGGCAAGTGTTGGATCAGGATGCGCACGTCATAGGGGTTGATTTTATCAAAAATGCACTTGAAATGCCTATGCCCAAGGCTTTGCAACAAGCAAAGTTGAGCTACCTTGACAATGCCAAAGGAAATCCATTTCCCTTTTTCTGGGGATCAATTCAATACATTGGAAAAAGCACTCCCCTCCCCTCCCCAAATACACGTTTCCCGTGGATATGGCTACTGCTGACGATTTCTTCTTTAGGAGTCCTGGCTGCTGTATGGAATGGGTGGAGAAAAAAAGATTCAGGAGCCTAATTGCTTTTTGAGCTTTTTGGCTTCCTCATGGTAAGGATGCCTGGGATCATTGACCAATTTATCCAGTTGAATGATAGATTCTGATGTTTTGCCACTTTTCAAAAGTGCCAATGCAGTATACCATTGCCCCATCTGAAAGTACCTCCTGGATGTGGGGTTTAATTCTGCAAAGATACTAATGGCCTCAGAAGACTCGCCCTGTTCGAGCTCGCAAATCCCTTGATAGAACAACATTTTTGCTGAGGCCATCAAAGAATCGCTGTTACCTACAGAACCTATCAAGCCCAGGAAAGAAGAACAATCCTTTTTACTCAGGTAGGTTTCTGCTTTTTTCCTTAATTCATCCTCTTCGGTTCCCAATATATTTCCTGGCAGGGGGTACTCGTAATTCTCCGCAAATAACTTTTCAGGACGAGCCTGCCCTTGGTTTAGAATGACAGAAAAAAGTACGACCAGAGATGCTGCTGCTGCCAATAGGGAAAAGAGAATAACTCTTCGATTTTGCTTCCTTTGCCCTATTCGGTGATCCCTCTTTGCCTCCAACAAGCTTTGTTCCAACAGAAGTTCCTGCTCAAGGCTTTTATGGATTTCTTGCTCGGACAATTCTATCCCCTCAGGCTGATCCTCATTGAGCATTTTCAGAATATTATCAGAAGTCTTGTGAGCGGCAAGTTCTTCTAACAAGTCCGCATCCTTCTCTAACTCCTTTTCAAAATTTTCCTTTTCTCTTGGGTTTAACTCCTCCTGGATATAGGCCTCTATGTACCAAAAAATCAATTCTTCCTCCGTCAATGAATCAAAGGATTCACTTTGAGGAGCAGAGAGCATCCTGGCAAGGGTTTTCCCTTTTTTGAACTCATTTAGACTTTTCTGATCCATTGGTGGTTAGATTGGACTTTGGGCCATTAACTTCAAAAGTTGTTTTTTACAATTAAGCAGGGTTTGTGCCGCAGACTTCGCATCTGCCAGCTTACAGATGTCAGCAATTTCAGCCATGCTATAACCTTCCATCTTTGCGGAGAATACCTTACGACAGTTTTCACCTAATTGCTTTAGTTTTTCCCAGAAAACAGCCTTTAATCTCAGTCTTCTATGCTCATTCAACTGTTGAGTTTCTTCCGAAATATAATCTTCCTCTGGATTGCCATCGACTTTAAGAATCGATTTTAGATCCACACTCTCTTCACTAACATTAGGCTTGAGTTTCTTGATCGCATCAAGACAGCCCCTTCTGAAACTCACATATAGGTATGTTGAAATTTTAGCTTTTTGTTGAAATTTTTGAGCTTCCACCCGGTTGACAAAGTCAGCAATTGCCCCTAGGTAAGCACTTTCAACTTCCTGCTCATCTAGTCTTTGAAAGTCTCTAAAAGCTTTTCGCAGGTAAGAATAGTTAGATTTTACTAAATATTTCACTGCCTCATTTTTTTCTCTACCCCCTTTTCGAATAGCTGTAACAATCTCTATATCAGTCATAAAAGAAAAAATTACAATCCACCTGAACTTATCCTAGCCCCTTCATTCAAAATTAAGAATAATTCCTAAATCTAAAACTTACATGCTACATACATGCTATCCAGAACCATATATTTTCTAATGACTCCTCATGTTTACGATAATAGATGAACTGGAAATATTTCAATTTTTTTCTCAAAAACCCTTGATATAAAATTTCTCCTATCGCTTAACAGTATGTATTCATCAAATACAAAAACAGCAAAACCATGAAACAAGTCTGGCAACTTGAGAAAGTTCCCCCCTTTTCCACAGTTATAGGAAGTTATATTATAAACCCAGCTTCGACCAAAGGCATTTATATTGTGAATTAAACAAGCTGTATGTTATAGCAGAAGCAAACCCTTGGATAGTCAGTGAGGAGAAACCAACTTTCTCCTCACTTTTTGTTTTACACTTCCTCCTAGCCACAATACTTCAAACCCTGAACAGTCCAGCACGTAGACTCCAAAACCCCAAACCCCAACAAACTCATGCAAAAACACCTTTTTAGTCTACTCACCCTACTTTTTCCCATACTTTTATTTTCTCAGAATTATGCCTGGTTAGGAAGTTCTGATAGCCTGAATAGCCTGCAAAACAGAATTCCAGTACCGGAAGGATTCCAGCGGGTCAAACTGGAAAAATCTTCTTTTGGACATTGGTTGAGAAACATTCCCCTGCTGGAAGGAAAACCGGATGTTATGCTTTTCAATGGTGAAAAGAAATGGAACCAATCAGCTCATCATGCCGTGGTCAATATTGACATTGGAAAAAGAGACTTACAGCAATGTGCAGATGCCGTCATGCGCCTGTATGCGGAGTACCATTACAGCAATAAGAATTATCAGGACATACATTTCAACTATACCAGCGGCCATAAAGTAGATTTCTCAAGATGGACCAGGGGCATTCGCCCGCTTGTGAGTGGCAACTCTGTCAACTTCCGCCAATACTCGCGTAAGGGGGATGATTACCCTAATTTCAAAGCCTATATGACAGCTATTTTCAATTATGCAGGAACTTATTCTCTTGAGAAAGAATTGAAAAAGGTAGATAGCATCCAACATATCCAAGCAGGGGATGTCTTCATCAAAGGTGGCTTCCCTGGACATGCGGTCATAGTTATGGATGTCGCTGAGTACCCTGCTACGGGAGAAAGGGCCTTCCTGCTCGCCCAAAGCTACATGCCAGCACAGAATATCCATATACTCAAGAACCCTAGCAATTCATCTTCTAATCCATGGTACATTGCCAAAGAAGGAGAACTTCGTACCCCTGAGTGGAATTTCCCTCAGGGAAGCCTTAAAAGATTTGAATAGGCCATCACCCACCCCAAAAAAGAAAGGCAAGTCTGGTCTGGCGACCGACTTGCCGTAAGAGCATTGGACAAATGGTTGAAAAAAATAGAAACGGTAATACAAGAGAATAAAGGACTAGTTTTTTATGGATTTCGGTCTGCATTCCTATCTTTCAAGCAGGACTTCAGAGTTTTCTTTTACAAGCAATTGATCTTCAACTTTTATATTG
Source organism: Bacteroidia bacterium (assembly GCA_022760475.1). Taxonomy (GTDB): domain Bacteria; phylum Bacteroidota; class Bacteroidia; order J057; family J057; genus JALEFZ01. Next base: position 182,693 of record JALEFZ010000035.1, read on the forward strand.
CTTTGCATATATACAAAGACGAATATCATTGAGGCCAGTATGATCCCGCCCAAAAATCCATAAGCAAATCTTTGGGCTGTCTTCAAATAGTTAGAAGCATTTTGCGAGGGAATTACAAGGAACTTCATGGAGCAGTAGACGTTGATTACATTACAAATGTATTTATATTTCAATAATTAACAATTACAATTTTTCGTATAATATGACATCATTAGTTGTCCTAGTTCAGGTATAATCTTTGTAATAATATCTCTCCCATCAGGGCATAGACTTTATCAAAGACCCTGCTTACTCTACTCTCAAAGCACATATGAAGAACATTATTGCCTACTCCGTTAGCTTGTTTAGCCTTCTAATACTGTTTTCTTGTAAGGGCCAGAAACAGGCTTTTGTAGTTAAAAAGGATCTACCTGAAGACAATCTTCCCAGCCCTACTATCCTAGCCAGTGTTGAAGACTCCCTTCAAGCCATGATACTTGACAGCCTCAAGATTCATACTCTTATCAAGGGAAGCATTGCCAGGACAACTTACGAATTGGTATTCTACAACCCGCACGAACAACAATTGGCTGGCAAATTCTTTTTCCCAAAAGAGAGAAACCAGATGATTTCCCGCTTTGCACTCGAGATAGAAGGCAAATGGCGTGAAGCGGTTGTTGTGCCTGCCGAGAAAGGGAGGGTAGCTTTTGAAAATACTGTTAGAAAAAATGTTGACCCTGCTCTTGTAGAATATGCTTCGGGCAACATATTCAAGGCCATGGTTTTCCCCCTTCCTCCCAAAGGAAGAAGAAGAATGCAGATATCTTTCGATGAAAGGCTTTACTCCGTATCTGCAAAGGAATTTCAATCCTTATTTCAGTTCAGGTCATTGTTTAAAGAAAAAATCCCCTATGTACTCCAAGAGGTATTTGTAGAGGGAAAAGCAAAGGCCAGCATGCTGGATCACCCTTCAATCGAAGGCTTACAACCAATTCCTACTGGATTATATGGAAAAACGGAAGGTACAAACAAGTTTGTAGAGGACTTTAGCATTCTACAGAAGGGGGACTCAAAGGAAGCCACAACCATAGTAGAGGAGGGGCAGGGAGGTGAGACATGGTTCTCCGCTCTTGTTGAAGCTCCTTTTAATGGAAAGCAAAGAGCCAGACCGGGTAGAGTAATTCTTTACTGGGATGTATCACATCAAGGCAAGAAGCGAAAGCCTAAACAAGACCTGGAGGCGCTGACTTTGATGTTAAAAAAATCAATGTCTAAGGAATTTGAACTAACGGTACATTTCTTTGACTTTGGGATTAGAAAAAGTAAAACCTACAAAATTGCCGAATACGAAGATATTCTTCCCCTTTTAGAGGAGATTAAACTTACGCCTTTTGACGGGATGGCAGATTTTGATCTACTAAAACTCAGAAAAGCAGATTACCCTGCAGATAAATGTCCTGATGAGATCTGGCTATTTTCCAATGGTCAAAGCCCCTTCGGGGAAGAACAAAGTGGAGATATTCCATTCTACTCAATTCTCTCAGCCCCTACCCATAATTATCCCTTCCTCAACAAATTAAGTAGAGAAAGTGGAGGCGACCTCATTGACATTTATAATGAAGGCATGGCAGCAATTGAAAGCTCATTTATGGTCAACAAACCCAGGCTCATGGAAATAGAGGTTGTGAAAGGTAAGGTAGCGGAGCTTTATCCCCGAATCGGAACTGCCGTTCAATCTCCATTCTTTCTTCAGGGGAAATTATTGTCTGACGAATGCGAGTTGCTTTTGAAGTTTGGCTATGAAAAAGGAGAGGGGCAGTATCCCTACAAAGTAAAGGCTACGATCAATAAAGCCCAAAATCTGGGTTCAGGAAACCTGCTAGCCAAGCAATGGGCAAGCAGCAAACTTTCTTTTCTGATGGAATCTCCTCGGAAAAACAAAGATGCCATCCTTGAACTGGGAATGAAGCACAAACTTATCAGCCCACAGACCCCCATGATTGTATTGGACCGCATCCAGGATTACATAGATTACCGAATCGAACCACCCGAGGAATGGAAAGCAACTTATCAAAAGGCCATTGCATACCAGGAAAAAAAGAAGAAAGTCAAACTATTGACCCACCTGGATGAGCTTGCAGAAGAGTTTGAAGCCCGCAAAATTTGGTGGGATACAGAATTTAAAATTCCAGATGGAATGTATCAGCAAGAACCCAAAACCAAGTCAAGGGAAAGTGGTGCTTCTAATGATGACGAAGAAGATTATGACACCTTTGGGGTTTTCAGTGGCACAGATGATTTGCCTCCTCCACCACCCCTTGGTGTAGAGAAAAAAAATAAAGCAAACAAGGCTATAGAGGGTGGCATAAGCATGGCAAAACCCAAACTGGACGCTGCATACTTTGAAGCATTCAAAGAGCAGGACGAAAAAAGCTGGGATAGCATATACTTCAAACAGAAAAAAGACTACGGAAGACTACCTGCATTTTACCTGGATATGGCGGATTGGTTCTATGACAAAGGCCAGGGAGCAACAGCCTTACGCATTGTCTCCAACTTAGGGGTTTTAGAACTTTCTAATCATGAGTTAATGCGAATACTTGCTTACCGCTTCCAGCAGTGGGGAAAAACAGAACAGGCTATCATTTTATTGGAACAGGTACTTGACATACGCGGAGAAGAACCGCAGTCTTACCGAGATCTGGGCTTGGCTCATGCCAGCATTGAACAATACCAGGAAGCCATAGATTGGCTTTACGAAGTGGTCAGAAGGCCATGGAATGATCGTTTTCCAGAGGTGGGGGTTGTGGCAGCTCATGAAATCAATGCCATCATCGCTCGCTCAGAGGAACCTTTGGCTACCTCAGAAATAGATGAGAGGTTTATTGCGGATTTACCCTGTGACCTGAGGATTGTGATGGGCTGGGATGCCAATGACGTGGACCTGGACCTTTGGGTCATTGACCCTAGAGGGGAAAAGTGTTATTACCGCCATCAACTTACGGAGATTGGGGGAATGATATCCAAAGACTTCACGGGTGGTTATGGTCCTGAGGAGTTTTTGATTAAAAATGCGATGAAAGGCCGCTATAAAATCAAAGCCAATTATTATGGGGATAATCGCCAAAGCCTAAATGGGCATGCCACCCTATATGTTAAAGCTATACTCGATTATGGCAGGAAGGGTCAGAGAAGCCAGGACATTATCCTACGATTGGAAAGGGAAAAACAGGTACTCGAAATCGGAGAGATTGTGGTCGAGTGATGCAAGATTATTGCTTGCTTAAGCATACACCCTGTCAGGGTTATAACCCTGACAGGGTGTATCATAGACTGTATCTCTAGATACCCTCGGCTTAGGCCTTGACTTCCAGTCTTTTAAGCCTGCTAGCTGCGATAGCTAACTCTCGTTCTTCCTTGGCAAAACAAAAACGAATGACTTTGTCATCCCTACCATCTTCATAAAATACCGAAATTGGGATAGCAGCCACCCCAATTTCCTTTGTGAGGTATTCAACAAATTCTGTATCCTTCAACTCTGAAAGCCCCTTGTAAGAAACCAATTGGAAATAGCTCCCCTTGGAGGGCAAGAGCCTAAGAGGCGTATCCGAAATCAACTCCCTAAACACATCTCTTTTTGCCTGATAAAAATTTCCCAGGTTCCAGACTTCCTCCTCACACCTTTTCAAGTATTCAGCGATGCCGTACTGAAATGGGGTGGAGGTAGAAAAAGTAGTATACTGGTGTACCTTCCTTATTTCTTTGGTAAGAACCTCAGGCGCAACCACATAGCCAACCTTCCAGCCTGTAACATGCAGTGTTTTGCCAAAAGAAGAAAAAACAACCGATCGGGCTGCCAACTCAGGATATTTCAGAACACTCTCATGCATCAAACCATCGAAGACAATATGCTCATAAACTTCATCACTGAAAACCAATAAATCATGCTTTTTAGCCACCTCCTCCAGACGAGTCAAATCCGCATTTGACAATATGGCACCGGATGGATTATGAGGATTATTAATCATGATAGCAGTAGTCCTGGGGCTGATACTTTCCTCAACAACATCCCAGTCAATATGGAAGTGTGGTGCCTTGAGATTCAATCCTTTTGCATGCCCCCCAGCCAAAGAGATTGCAGGCCTGTAAGAGTCATAGGAAGGGTCGAAAAGGATCACTTCGTCTCCTGGGTGAATAAGTGCGAGTATCGCAGCCATTAAGCCTTCTGTTGCCCCTGAACACAGCGTGATCTCCTCATCTATATCAGGGCTAAAGCCGTAGGCTTTTTCCACGATTCGTGCAATTTCAGCCCTTAAGCTAGGTAAACCTGCCATGGGCGCATACTGATTGATGCCCTTTCTCATGCCCTCTTCTACCCACCTGATCAAGCGAGGATCACAATCAAACCCAGGAAAGCCTTGCGACAAATTAATCGCATTGTACTCTGTGGCCATTCTGGACATGACTGTAAATATAGTTGTACCGATCTGTGGTAGTTTCGAAGGAATGTTTCGCATCTGGAAGCCCTTTAAGTTTAAATAAACACAAGTTTATATAAAAAAATTGTGGCCTACCAGATGTTTAGAAAAATTGACTTTTCAAATCTGTTATATCCAAGAATTGGTATTTTCCTGCGCTGGCATTATATTGTAGAGTTGTTTTGGCAATATTTATCCGATTTTTAGTTTATGAAAAAGGAAATTTTAGGGTTTAGTAATTAAATTCTTCTTTTTCAAACAGGATTTGAAGAATTTTTCCAGAAAAAATGTCCTTAAAAATTAACCCTTCAACAACTAATTATTAATTTGTTTGCCAATGTGAGCGAATAAATGTCGATTTTCGCTATCCCAGACGCTTTGTAATTTAGGAAAAACTTAAACTACACCTTCATGACTTCAAATCTCTCCCATCTTAAACGCCTGATTTTCACGGCGGTAATGTCGGGATTCATCTTCACCCTATACTCATGTAAACCTGATGGGTACATCAACAAGGTTAAGCATGACGGAGAAAAATACACCAATACCTGTGATTCCTTTAAGGAAGATATTGACAAGTTAGTCGCCAAAAACAGCGATCCACTTACCCTTAAGGTAAGTCAGTACGACAATTCTGATGCCAGATACTTCCTCCTTGAGCAAGGCCAGTTTGAGCAAGTAGGTGATACCCTCATTTTCAGGCTGGAAAAAGACCTCAATTACAATACCTACCTCGCTAAGAGAGTAGCTATTCATGTTAATGCTTCTGTCAAAGCAGGACCTAACATGGAAAAATTTGACGGTTCTGAAGTTGAAGATCTGGGAAAATTGGTCATTAACGAAGAATATCTCGCAAAAAACAACAAACCCTATTTCGCTTACAAATTCCCTCTAAACGGGAAAAGTATTGCAGGTAAGCAGATTCAGTTGAGTTTCGCCATTGCCAAGTACAACAAGGACGGAACTATAAAAAATTATTATTGTGAGACCGATGCCAATCCCATCGGAATAGCCCAGCCTTCCTGCTGTACTGCCAAAAGATGGGAAAATAGCCAACTACAAACCGTTGCTGAGCTCCCCAAAATCGAGGCGAAAGAAGAAAACTTCAAATATGAGAGCTTTACAGGAACCCTTGATGTTCAATTTGAAGAAGCATCTTCCGAGCTTTCAGATGACTCTACCTTTGATGCCAGCCTTATTCAGTACTATGTTGAAAAATATGATGGACTTGATTTCCAGCTCCAGCGCGTCGACCTGACTGGATATGCTTCACCAGGAGGTAAGGAGAGCTTTAACCAAAAACTTTCTGACAAGCGTGCAGGATCTTTAAAGACAGGTCTACAGTTGTTGAATGAAAAAATGGAGAGCCTGGAAGTTACCGCAGTCGGTAAAGGAGAAGACTGGGAAAGGGTGAAACTGCTCACTGAGATTTCTAGCTTGACTGAAGAGCAGCAAAAGGAAGTGCTTGACATTTGTAATGACGAAACCCTGACCAATGATCAAAAAGAAGCATTGCTTAGAAAGGTGAAGTTTTGGGATACCTTGGTTGAAGAAGTACTCATCAAAGCACGTCATACCTTTGCCATCATGGACTTCAACTATGACGGCAGTGTCCCTACCCTAAAGAGATACGTTGACCGCCACCCTGTTGCTTCTATGAAGACTGAGGAAGTAGCCAAGAAGGTATTTAACCTCCAGCCTGAAAATGCTGCGAATGACAAGTCTGCTGAAAAAGCTGAGCTTGAAGAGGTGCTTCGCGAAACTGCATCTCCAAACCTATACGCTATCCGTGCTACCTACCATGTAGCCGCAAAAGACTATAAGTCAGCTGTAGAAGACCTCGAAAAAGCATCCAGATTCCGTGGAGTTGCCGCTGAAATGTTCCAGCCAACCATCGCAGGATACAAGGTTCTACTTGCAGATGACATGGCACTTAATGATCAAGTTGACCTCTATGACAAGCTGAAACTCATGGTGAGCAACAATCCTTCTAACGCTTCTTTGAATACCAACCTGGCAATCATGATGGACAAAATTGGATACCTGGGTGGAGCCCTTGATGCATATGGCAAGATGAACCGAGAAGGTGAATCCACAGATCTGCTGGTAAACCGTGGCGTTACTAAGGCCAAAGCAAACATGATCACTTCTGCCATGAATGACTTCGAAGAAGTGCTTAAAGTCGATCCAAACAATGGTGCCGCCCTATTTAACATGGCTGCCATGCACGCTTATAAAGGAAATACTTTCAAAACCATTGATTTCCTTGATAAGGCCATCGCAGTAAATCCTGATTACAAAAAAATGATTTTCAATAACCCCGTATTCTCGGTTCTTTCTGAAGACCCAAGGTTTGAAAAGTACAGGGACTAACTAATCTGTGGAAAAAGAACTCTTTTCCACTTCAAAACTACCACTCCTAAAATGCCCATTTAACTAATGGGCATTTTTCTATTTTTGCCCTATGACTCACAGGATCGCAGTAAATACACGGCTTTTATTGCCCGGACGGGTAGAGGGAATCAGCCGCTTTACCTTTGAAGTATTAAAAAGAATGGTAGAGCGAAATCCTCAGGTCGAATTTCATTTTTTCTTCGATAGAGCATATGATCCTGTGCATATTTTTGGCCCCAACGTAGTTCCTCACGTCATTCCTCCTCCTTCAAGGCACCCCCTGTTATGGTACATCTGGTTTCATTTGATGGTACCTGCGCGGATCAAAAAAATCCAGCCAACCTTATTTTTTTCCCCAGAATTCTACCTATGCCCACTAAAGCAAGTACCACAATATTCTGTGATACACGACTTGGCATACGAACACTTCCCCGAAGACCTACGCCCGAGTTATGCATGGTACATGAGACATTATTCTCCGATATATGCTGAATGGGCTAAAGAGATCCTTACCGTTTCCGAATTTAGCAAGGCTGATATTGTTGAGAAATATCAAATCCCTCCCGAAAAAATCCATGTTGTTTACAATGGAGTAAGCGACCAATTTGGTCCCATTGACCTGGCTGAGCAGCAAGCCATCAGGGATAAGTATACCGACGGCAAGCCATTCTTCCATTTTGTGGGCACTCTCCATCCCAGAAAAAATATCACAAGCCTGCTCAAGGCTTTTGATTCGTTTAAGGCCAAAAGCAAGAGCGAAATGAAACTTCTACTGGTTGGTAGAATGGGTTGGAAAAATCAGGAAGCCCTCTCCATCTTTGAATCGTTAAGCTACAAAGATGAGGTAAAATTTTCAGGCTTTGTCCCGGATGAGGAGTTGGCGAAAATTTATGCCTCCTCCCAAGCCCTGGTTTATATTCCAACTTTAGAAGGCTTTGGCATACCGGTATTGGAAGCCATGAAAAGTGAAACAGCTGTGATTTGCAGTGATAGGAGTTCACTCCCTGAAGTAGCCGGAGATGCAGCTATGCTTGTAGATCCCTTTAATCCCCAAGAAACGGCCGAAGCCATGTTAAAGATCGCTGGCGACGAGGCATCCAGAATAAGACTGGTGCAGAAAGGCTTGCAACAAAAGGAGCTTTATTCTTGGGAAAATACCTATCAAAAAGTGTGGAAGGTGATTGGGGCTGGCTTGGATTAATCCTTTTTCTGAAAATGCACAGAATCTATTTCCTTTCCCAACAAATCATTTGCCCTTCGAATAATTGTATCTAATTGATAGGCCGACTCCTTGAGCATCTCAATCCAATTTTTATCTTGTTCCTTATTTTGATCAAGCATTTGGACCAAGCCCATAATGTTGGAAAGTGGACTACGGATCTCATGTGAATTCATATAGCCATATTTTTCAAGCACTTGGTAGTGTCTAAAAAAAGCCTTGACAAGGCGTTCATTCTTCTGGAGCCTAATTTGGATCACCTCTATCAAATCCTGGTTTCTAAATGGCTTGACAAGGTAATCGTCTGCGCCCAGGTTCATGCCTTTCCTCACGTCCAAGTAGGTGTGTTTTGCAGTTAGGAAGATAAATGGAACCAAATCAAGGTCGGGCTTCTGCCGGATTTTCTCTACTACCTGATATCCATCCATTTCAGGCATCATGATATCGCAGATGATGATATCCGGAGAAATTTGACATGCCATATCAATCCCTAAGGCACCATTTTCTGCAGCGAAGACTTCATACTCATGAGCTTCCAATACATCCTGAATGGTCGATCTCAGAGGACCATCATCCTCGATCAGGAGTATTCTGTGGCGATCGAAATTATTTATTCTCTTCATGCTTGTTGTTGCATTTAAGGAATTTGATATAGAATGTAGTCCCTTTTCCCAATTCAGACTTAAAGGAAATATCGCCTCCCATGGCTTCTATAAATTTTTTAGAAATACTCAACCCCAAGCCTGTACCTCGGATTCCATTTGTATTACTCGCCCTGAACCAAGACTCAAATAGTCTTTCCTGTTCCTCCGTTGGAATACCTATCCCATAGTCTACAACAGAGAGGGAAGTATTTTCCTCCCCATATACCAATCTAATCTCCGGATCTTTTGCCCCCTGCGAATACTTGAAAGCATTGCTCAAGACATTGATCAACACATTCGTCAAAAGGTGTGGATCCAGCATCAGGTTGTACGGCTCCCCTTCAACAGAGAATTCAACATTTCTATCAGGTCCCAGGATTTTCGCTTCATGAGAAATGATTAGATCAATGAGATTCAACAAATCGACACACTTCATATGGGCAGTGATGTTGCCTTGTTCAATGCGGCCCATTTCGAGGATATCATCCATCAAGGAAGTCAAATGATCAACCTCTCCATTTAATCTTTCACAGATTTTCCGAAAGTTCCTGGCTTTTTCGCTAAGTTTTCCCTGTTCACGGATCATATCCAACAGCTCTACATTAGAGCGAATGACACTTAAGGGCGTGCGGAACTGATGTGAGGCAATGGATACAAATTTGGCCTGCATTTCCATCAATTTCTTTTCCTGCTTCAAAGCCTCTTCTTTCTCTTGCTGCATCAATTTCCGCTGAGTTATGTCCCGACAAGATGCCAATATCGGGTAAGGTGGAGTTGGGGAATGCAGGCTAATTTTAATATCTGATTCCAGCCATACATAATGGCCATCCAGATGCCTGACCCTAAACTCAGAGCGGAATTGATTTTTTGCCATCCCAAAAGTCTTCTCATAGTCTTTTACTACCCTTGGATAATCATCAGGATGTAGGAGGTCAGAAGATTTAAGTTTGGCAAACTCACTGGGTTCGTATCCAAGAATAGATTTTAGAGATTTCGATACATAGCTATATTCCCCATCTCGCTCGATTTCCAAAATTAGGTCTGAGATATTTTCAGAGATCAACCGGTATTTTTCCTGACTAATCGCCAATTCCTCAGTTCTCAGGATAACTTTTTGCTCCAATTCTTCATTCAATCTGCTAATAGCTGCCTCTGCCGCTTTTTGCTGGCTAATGTCCTGAACTACTCCCACCATTTTCAGTGGAGCCCCCTGTGAATCAAAGAATATTTCACCGGTTGAATTGACATATTTCTGCTCATCTGCTTTGGAGAGGACTCGAAAATCTTCAATAAACTGAATATTTTTTTGGTTAGGTAAGGTAAGGGCTTGCCCGACCTTATAAGTCAAAAAGTACAGATCTTCAGGAAAGATCTGGGCCAGTATATCATTCAGTTCCGGGAGGTACTCATCCTCTTCCAGGCCAAGTATCAACTTTAGGCCAGAGGTAAGTATGAGTTTATCCTTAACGAAGTCCCACTCAAATGAACCAAGTTTTCCTAACAACTCAGCTTGTCGAAGAATTGTATGATTTTTAGTTATTTCAATTTCATGGGCCTTGATTCTCTGCTCATTTTGATGGTTTTCCAATGCACGATTGATGGCAGGCACCAATCTGGGCAGGTGGTCTTTGAGGATATAGTCGCTGGCACCAGCCTTCAAAATCTCAACGGCTGCTTCACCACTGATGGCGCCTGAAACCAAAATCACAGGTACAATGATTCCCTTCTTTCTAATGAGATGCAGGGCCTCACGAGCATTAATGTCCGGTAAATCGAAATCTACCAGAACCAAATCAAACTTATTTTTTACAAGAGCGTTTTCAAAGTTTTTTCTGGAGGAAACAAGCGTAAATTCCGTATCTAATCCTTCTTCCTTCACCAGATGCTGGATCAATATGGCGTCAATCTTATTATCCTCCAGATATAAGATTTTAAGCATCCCTTTCTCATTAAGCCTTCAACTTAAAATACGAATAAGTATTGAAAAATCAGCTACATGGAAGCCTTGTCAGGTATAGAGAATCCACTTTACGACAAAATGGCATTAATCTAAATAAAAAAAATACAAATTCATGCCAAAATGGCACAAAATACCCATTGGTCTGGCCTTTGTATATGAAGAGTGAAATCAATTAATAACCGTAAACTTAAAATAGATATGAGAACTCCAATGAAAAGAAATCAGTTCGGATTATTTCCATCACTCAATACCTTTCTCGACGACTTCTTCACGAGAGGATTCCTTGACATAGACCAAATTTATCGTGTAAATGCTATACCTGCGGCCAACGTAAAGGAAGACGAACATGCTTATACCCTCGAACTTGCAGTTCCAGGTTTTAAGAAGGAAGACTTTTCAATAGAGGTGAAGGATGGATACCTCAAAATCGCAAGTAAGTTGGCTGAGAATAATGAAGAAAAAGATGAGCAGGGCGGATACAAGAGAAGAGAGTTTGTACAAAGAACCTTTGCCAGGAGCTTCCAGCTTCCTGATCATGTAGATGCGAAAGCCATCGTAGCCAACTATAAGAGTGGCATTCTGGCCCTAACTCTACCTAAAGTTGAAAAAAAGGACGATAGAATTTTAATAGACATTGCTTAATGTGTGTTTGGTTTGATTGGAAAATGATGGATTAAGAGGGGAAGCGAGTTGGTAAGCAAGTAAAACCGGGGAATATAAAGTTCCTCGGTTTTTTGTTTTTGCATTCTTTTCGTTTCTCATGTTATTGGGCACGTTTGCGTGATGCTTGAACACGGGAGTACAACCAAGCCCTATTTTGGGGAACCGTAAGCAGATATTACGGTATAATAAAACAAAATAAACAAGGAAACATCTTATATTCCACCAACACCATAAGCTATGAAGCAAGTATTACCCCTCATTGTAATGGCCCTGGCTCTTCTTGTTGGCTGTAAGGCAACCAAGAAAGCATATGAAAAAGGAGATTATGAAACCGCAGTACTGAACTCTATCGAACGCTTGCGTAGTTCTCCGAATAATAAAAAATCCAGAGAAACACTTGAGTTGGCCTATCCTGCCTTGATTGATTATATGGAAGAGAAGGTCTTGGATGCCCAAAACAGTGCAGATCCCTTCAAATGGGAATCCATTGTAAGCGTTTATGAATTCCTCAACCGTGTAAACAGGGAAATCACAAGATCCCCCGCTGCACTAAAGGTGGTTCCCAACCCCAAGAATTACCAGTCTCAGCAAACCACAGCAGAGAGAAATGCTGCAGAAGCAAGGTATATCAGTGGTAACCAACTGCTCAATGACGCCCGTGATGGAGACAAACAAGCAGCCAAACAAGCCTATAATCACTTTGAAAGGGCGCTGGAATATCGAAAAAACTATAAGGATACCAGAGATCTTTCCAAAATTGCTCGTGAGTTGGCAACTACCTATGTAAAGGTAGAACCCATCCCGATGCACTCTCGGAGTCTTTCTATTACCAGTGAGTTTTTCGAAAACCAGATGTTAGAATTTTTCCAGACTAGAAATCGCAGTCCATTTGTAACATTCTACTCAGGAAAAGAAAATTGGCAGCCAGAGTTAGGCCCTGATCACATCATCAGGATGATATTCGACGACTTTGTAGTAGGTCAAGCCTATGTCAAGGAGACTGTCCGCGAACGTAGAAAGGACTCCATTGTGATCAGCGAGGTCAGAATCAACGACTCTACCGTTCAAGATGTCTATGGAACCGTAGAAGCTGAGGTACACCAATTCAGAAAGGAGATCAGTTCGCAAGGACTTCTGGATTACCGAATCATTGATGCCCGTACTGGTGCTGTAATTACCCAGAAAAAATTCCCAGGAACCTTTATTTGGGTTGATAAATGGGGCTTTTTCAACGGAGACAAGCGTGCACTGAACGATGAAGACAATGAATTTTGCCGCAAACGCAAGGAGTTACCAAACCCAAATCCGCAAGCATTATTCATTGAGTTTACCAAACCGATTTATGATCAAGTAACCCGATTCACCAGAAATTTCTACACGGAGTCCTAAGATATAAAAGCCAAAAAAGAGGCTGTTTCATTGCGAGACAGCCTCTTTTTCATTTTAAGCCGATAGCCTATCCTACCCTACCTTCCAACTCTACCACACCTGGCTTTTTATCAGCTCCCAAGGGAGTAACCCTCCACCTTTCTCCTGTGGCGGCAAACAGGGCATTGCCTACGGCAGCTGGAGCAGGATTCAAGGCTGGTTCACCCAAACCGGTTGGATCAAGGGTATTCTTAACGAAATGCACCTCCACATTGGGCACCTCAGGAATTCTGATCAAGCGATACTGATTGAAATTGTTCTGCTCTGGTTTTCCTCCTTTAAAACTAAGGGCTCCAAAGAAAGTATGACCAATTCCATCCAGGATCGAACCCTGAACCTGATTGATTGCCCCAGTTGGATTTACAACAATCCCGCAGTCTACCGCGGTAACGATTCTTTTGATTTTGGGCTTATCCTCCTCCATCACAAGTTCAGCTACCTGGGCCACATAAGTACTGTGGGAGAAATAAAGGGCAACTCCCTGGAATACACCTGCAGGAGCTTTTCCATAAGCAGCTTTCTCAGCGGCGAGCTTGAGTACTCCTATGCACCTTTCGGGATCATATTTGACCTCACCCACCGGATTATTTTTTGCATTCTCCAGCATATCCAGACGGAACTGCAAAGGATCTTTCCCTGCGGCATGAGCCACTTCATCAATGAATGACTGTTCTGCAAAGCCCAGGAAGTTGTGGGTTGGCGAACGCCACGCACCTGTTGTAATCTCTGATTTGATGACATGGCTGTCCAATAGGACGTTACCTACCGCACCTGAAGGAATGTTCAGGTCTCTGGTTACGTGGCCACCATTGACACTGACTCCTCTTTGGTGATAGGCGGTCAATTGACCATCTTTATCAAGAGCAGCTCTGAATTTATATTGGAATGCAGGCCTGTAAGTTCCCGCTGTCATGTCATCCTCTCTGGTATAAATGACCTTGATGGGTAACTTGAGTTGGTGAGAAATTTCAACAGCATCAGTTACAAAGTCGGCATACAGGCGACGTCCAAAACCTCCACCCATACGGGTCATTTCTACCGTTACCTGATCTTCTTTCAGACCTGTGATGGACATTGCCGTTCTCATGGCGCGCTCAGGCGTCTGGGTCGGCCCAACGAGTTTGGCACTATTCTCAGTTACATGAGCAAAAAAGTTCATTGGCTCAAGGGTATTGTGAGGCAAGAATGGTGCTTCATAGGAAGCTTCGATAACTTTATCTGCCTGACGGAATGCCCTTTCAGGATTGCCATCTTTTCTTCGAACCTCACCTTTTTTACCAAGTAAACGACGCATTTCTGCCACATGCCCTTCCGTACTTTCAGGTTTTGGAGGATTGTTCCAGGTAACTTTCAAAGCATTTGCAGCCTTGATCACTTCCCAACTTGACTTCCCGACCACGGCAACCTTTTCACCAAATTTAACCACATGCGCTATGCCACTCATGGCCTTGGCCGCTGCATCATCTACAGAAGCTAGAGTCGCACCAAATGCAGGGGGATGGATTACCCTGGCATACAACATCCCATCGACCTTATAGTCCAACCCAAATAATGGTTTACCCGTCAGGATATTGGCCATCTCAACGTTTTTGACATCGGTGCCTATCAGTTTGAAATCCTTGGGATCTTTCAGTTTTACTTCCTCAGGTGCCTCTACGCTGGCTGCTGCTTCTAAGAGCTCGCCATAATGCGCTGATTGATTGCTGGCTTTGTGTAGGACTTTTCCGTCTTCAGTTACCAATTCGGACACGGGCACAGACCACATATTTGCAGCAGCGGATATCAGGGCAAATCTGGCCGTAGCCCCTGCCATTCTCAGGACATTCCATGACCTTTTGATAGATTGGCTACCTCCTGCCCACTGGTTTTTGTAGTTCTCCAAATCCAGGGGAGCTTGTACTACTGTTACCATTTCCCAAGGAATGTCAAGCTCTTCAGCTACAACCATAGGCATGGAGGTTTTCACCCCTTGCCCAATTTCAGGATTGGGCGATTTGATGGTAACTTCTCCATTGTTGGCAATTTTAAGGAAAGCATTTACGTCAGTCCAGCTGGTGGCTGCTTCACGCGCTTCTTTTGGATTGGTACAAGAATTCAAAGCAGGAAGTCCAATTACCAGACCACCTCCTGTAAGAGCAGATATTTTAAGGAAATTTCTCCTATTCAGCTTGTTGTTCATGAGTTTTGGATTTTGGCTGCTGTGTGAATGGCTTTACGGATTCGCAGGTAGGATGCACATCTACAGAGATTTCCTCCCATGGCAGCATCAATATCGGCATCAGTAGGATTGGGCTTCTTTTTGAGCAGGGCAGCAGCACTCATCATCTGACCGGCCTGGCAGTAGCCACATTGTGGCACATCAATTTCTTCCCAGGCAATCTGGACAGGATGTTTTCCATCCTTGGACAAGCCCTCGATGGTAATGACTTTCTTGTCTCCAATCGCAGATACGGGTACAGAACAGGAACGGATGGGATTCCCATCAAGGTGTACAGTACAGGCACCACACTGGGCAATGCCACAGCCAAATTTGGTCCCAACAAGGTCGAGGTGATCCCTGAGTACCCACAAAAGAGGGGTATCTTCAGCGACATCTACCTCCATTTTCCTTTTGTTGACAGTAAGTGAATAGGTAGGCATATCTTGTGATTAAGTAGGATAATGTAGTAATCGTAAATTAATGAGCATTATCCAAAAACGGAAGGATAAGGAGGGGCGGACTTGCTAATACAGACTCATTATAAATAATAGTGGAAGGAAGAAACATGAAGATTCAGTTGCTTTCCGAATGAAAAGAACGCCTCAACTCATCAGTCGCTCGACCATGGAAATGCACCACATTCTCCAAACGAAAAAAAGCGACACAGCATACAAGATCCCATGTCGCCCATAACTTGTGAGAGCTCTTCCTTACTCCAAATAAACCTTCCTTACAACAAAGCCTCTCTTGCTTGCTATCTTAAGAAAATAGACTCCCTTTACCAGGCTCGACAGGTCAAGACCCGAAGAATCCAGTTCTTCTTTGAACAAAGCCTGACCTTGCGAATTGTAAATTTCTATCCTGGCGGACTCTCCTTCTAAGCCTCTAATGTACAGCAAGCCAGTACTAGGGTTAGGGAATATTCGAATAGACTTCCCAAATTCATCCTCGACAGAAACAGGTGTCAATAAAATGGTGTTAGTTTGATTTGTCTGAACTGGATTACTGTTATCCATCCTAATGCTGGCCTCATTGGTAATTTCTGTCCCCGCTAGCAAGTCATCCTTTATCCTTACTTTGAACATAAAATAGCCCTTACTTGCCTCCTTATTTACATTTTCTGGCATCAAATCAATATCAGGGAAATTCACCTTCAACTCCCTACCACTTAGCCCCCATGAATATGGATGGCTGGAACCGAGCAAAACAATTGAACTTAAATCCAGATTCTGGTCATCCAGGCTGTCTACTACCAGCAAATTGGCGAGTGTAGAGTCGCCGGTATTTTGAAAATGAATCGTATAGGTCAGTAAATTCGCAGCAGGATCTAATGTATCTCTATCCACCAACTTTGTCTGTGAGAATTCCGCAGCTCTAATCTTGGCCTGGGTAAAGAATTCGTTGGAGGGAGAAAGGGAGTCATTGCTAGCCAGTCCATCAAAAGCCCTTATATCTACCAAACTTCCCAAACCAACGCTCCCAGGAAGACTTGCACTTACCCTATAAAGCCTGTTTTCACCTGGCAACAAGGATGAAACATTCCAGGAAACCATAGAACTTCCGGACTGATAATTACCATTATCACTTGCACTCACGAAATCGACCTTATCATCTAAAGTTAGGTTCAAACTGGTAGAAACAGCTTCATCGCCCAGATTCGTGATGTGAACATCATAGGTATGTTCTTCCCCTGGACGGATTGCACTATAAGCTACCGAGACGTAGGTATTAACTCCTGGAGCTTGAAGTTGAAAAGGGAAATCAAAAACGAGGCTATCTTTCTTAGTCAGTTCAAACTGATATTGTGAGCCGCTAAGACAGCTGGCCAGGTCAAAGCCTGAAACTCCCGCCAGAGAATGTGTCATGAAATAAGAACCAGGATATTCCAGGAGTCTGTAATTCCCCATGGAATCAAGCTTGATTATTCTTTCATTTTGGTTCAGATCCTTCAACACCACCTGACCACTTACAATTTCTTCATTAGATTGGTATTGGCAGTCGCCATTCGCATCAATGTATGCTCGTCCCATAACGAGAGGCAAAGCCACTCTGGTTTCAGCATAATTTGTAATGATGGGAGCATTGAAATCGAAGAAAATCCCAGCGCGATTGCTGATTATGGTCTCTAAGGGAAGATTAGGCTGGGCCTGGATGTCAAAAATGATGTACCCCTGACTGCCCTCAGGATCCGACATGGAATCTGGAAGCTGGATTTGCGGAAAGCTAACGATCAACTCAGAGCCATCTAACTCCCAGAAATAAGGATGGCTAGCCGAGACAGGCGACAAAGTACTGACATTCAATACTGTGCTATCCAGTGTATCCCGGATTACCACAAATTCTGCGGGAAAGTTCCCTGTATTTTGGAACCTGACTGTATAAGTCAAAGCTTGTTCATTTGGCAGCAGGACGTCTTCACTTACCAATTTATCATTGGGATCATAGGAACCCACAATCAAAATATCTTGCTCAAATAAATTATTGATAGGGACAGAGTCACCAAATGCGGTATCTACAAAGGCCACAACCTCCACGGGGGTATTGATCAAAGCAGAAGGAGGAATTGAGGCAAGCACTTCAAAATGCCTTGTTTCTCCAGGGAATATATCATCAACATTCCATGAAACTTTCATATTCATTGGATCATAGACCCCTCCACTTGTTGTACTAATGAAGCTGGCAAGGCTGTCGTGGATAAACTCAAGGGTAGAAGACACCCTTTCAGTTCCAGCATTTACCACATCTATCTCGTAGGTATGGTTGAAGCCAGGGCGAATTGGGAATGCGGTGAGCGATACGCTAAGATCTCTAAGGTTGCCTTGAATTTGATAAGGAAAATCAACACCGCTTGTATCTGCCCCCTGTAAGCTCAATACATGATTGCTTTGAGGAAGGCAATTCACAAGAGAATAGTTAGAATTACCCAACAATGAGTGGGTAAAAGTATAGCTATCGTTGGCCAAGGAAATGTCGTACAACCCATTGGTATCCAAAGGAACTATAAAAATTTGCCCATTGCTGTTTGATTGGGCTGTAAGGCTTCCCCTCAACAATTGTTCGCCGACCTGATATGTACAATCAGCATTTCCATCTATAAAAGCCCTACCTGTTACATTTGTAGGGCAGAGAGGATTTCTGATGATGGTTGCCATTGTGCTATTCACACAACCTGAGCTATCGCTGACAACCACAGTATATATACCTGAAGAAAGTCCTTGGAGATTTTGGGTACTATCGCCATTTGACCAGGAAAAGGTCCTGGGTCCCTGGCCCCCACTGACATTCAGGTTAATCGTTGCCGCAGAATCGTTGCAATTGGCGAACGTCTGAGAGCTAGAAAGGCTAAGTTGCTTGTCAATTACATCATACTGCCTGTTGAAGGTGCAAATACCATCTGAGATGGTAACTGAATAGCTTCCTGCATTAAGGCTATCAATACCAGCTGTAGTGTCTCCTGTACTCCAGTTGTAGCTTGGTGCCGTAGGAAATCCAGTAACATTAAGGTCAATTGATCCCAAAGGCATGGAATCACAATCCAAATCTTCCACCACTGCAGAAATATTTACTTGGCTAGATATAGGTGCTTGTAGGCTAATATCCAGGATACTATCACATCCCAATTGTCTATTAGCCACAGTGATTACATAGGATCCACTGGCTAGGCTATCCAGGGATATCAAGGAGTCTGTCAACGCCAGGATATAGTTCCTGCTAAATGAATTAGGGCCAGAGATAGATACCTCTGCATTGGTACTCCTGCCCGTCCAACTGGGCAAGAAAATATCAATCTCACCATCGTCTCCACATTGCGGATCTACATAGCTTGCGGAAGGATTGGGCCTGTCAGGAATCAGCACAGAAACCGAGTCTGTATGCTTACAGGTAGAATCGTAATAAGTCGTCAGGCTCAAGAAATAAGGCCCAGGCTGTATCCCCGAACCGATATTTCCCAAAGGCAAAAGCGGTCCCTGCAATAAATAGTCAAAATCCGATGCGCTGTATTGGTAGGCAATTTGTCCAGAAGTATCCTTCAAGACGAATTCATAATTGTAGAAAGGGCTGCTAAGTGGAGACTGAAATGTAGATGCAAAAGGATTTAGGTCAATGAAACAGCCATTATCACCTACAGGGACAGGGGAATTTATGGCAAATTCTATTGGGCCTACGAAGACGTCAATTTGTTTGTCTATGACAACATTGGAAAAGGTAATTCGGGCATAGATGGTATGCTTCCCCTGAGTTACATACTGAACTCCAAAAGTGGTATCTCCTGCCGTATACCAAATTCCTTTATCACTCCATTCGATCAAAGTGGGTGTCCCGCCTATGATGTCCAGGTCAGCAGTGAAGAATCCCCACCAACAGGAAGTTTTTTTATCAACGCTGATGTTGACCGTCTGAGAATAGGAAAGAAGAGAGCATAGAATAATGGAAAACAAAAGTAGAATTTGCCTTTTCATTGGTTGTATGTTTATGTGGATGATTAAATATATGACAATATTGGGTGGGAACAAATCAAAAATTTCATCTCCTAAAACATTTCTTAGACGGGATTAAGCCATTGTTATCTAAACATATTTCAGCTTAAGAAATAATTAAGAATACACAAAAAAACTGAGATAAAGCCATCAATAGAGGCTTTATCTCAGTAAATTAAATTTATCAAATGTTGTTTATCTCGAACCCCAAGCTGGAGCAAACTCCAACTGCGTACTCTTGAAAGAAGATTTTGGAGCCTTGTAGGATACCTTGATGTCCTTCAGCACTTCGAACTTCTCTTTTACCTTAGGAAAGATCTCTTTGTGATGCTGGTAATTCATATCCAAGCCCATCTCCTGTGCGACCATTGAAATCAAATGCCATCCTGGAAGGGCATCTACGATGTTGTCGAGCTCTCTCCACCTGTCTACAGCGACTGCCGCCTTGTCCAACCTGGACTTAGGAAGGCGCATCCACTGCTCAGGGGTCATTCTTTTGATTTGCTTTGCCAAAGCAGAAACCTGTGGCACACCTTTATAGTTGATGTAAGTTCCTTCAGCTTCAATAGAAAGCGCACCAGCCAGCTGTAAGTCGAAGGCATCGAAACCTTCATGATGATGGAATCCGTGGGTTATCACAGTTTTGCCACTCAACTCATCCTTTAAGGCTGAAAGCCCATTGCCATTTTCTAAGGAGTAGATCAAATTCGCAGCCTCGATTTTCCCTTTGGCTTCCTCTATACTCAATGCCTTGAATCCTAGCAATTCACAAGCACCTGCATTGGGTGTTTTGTCCTCCTGAATCAACCAATCGTCTCCACTACCCTCTACAATGTCTGTAAGGTAATAGACATCGCTCACACCAATCTTTTCAGCGAATTCTTTCAAGGCAAAGTTGACTTCCAATGATTCATAAGCAGAACCCATAAGAAGTACATTTTGCCCCTCAGCCTTCAAGAACTCAGCAGCTTTCTTTACTCCATCCTCAAGGCTTACAGGAATGTCTCCCTTGAGTTTGGCACCAGAAAGCCTGTTTTCATTATAATAATCTACATTCAACCTGTAAGCATCAGGCATCCAGTAGTCATTGACTTCAGAATTGTGGCGAGGAGTCATTCTCATCACCTTATTGTCGCGAATCCAAACGAATACATTTGTCCCGGTACTGTCGTTCATGTCAATCCCAGGGGCATGTGCCATTTCCCAAACCCTTGCCTTAAACCTGTGGGCTTTGCTTGTCAGGGCTCCTACAGGACAGATGTCGATGGTATTCATCGAGTAAGCATCGTCAAATGGCTGGCCTGGGAAGGTTGAAGGATAATTCTTTTCCCCACGACCAAAAATGCTCAACTGGTTGGACTTCGAAATCTCGGAGGTAAACCTTGTACAACGGGTACAGTTGATGCATCTCTCCTGGTCCATCACCACCCTGGGGCCTAGTTCCACCTGCTTTTGCTTGTGCCCTTTCGCTACTTCAAAACGAGAACCTTCCGGGCCATATTTATATGTCCAGATTTGCAAGGGACACTCACCAGCCTGGTCACAAATTGGACAGTCCAGTGGGTGATTGATCAACATATATTCTAAAACTCCCTGCTGAGCTTTCTTAATTTCTTCAGATGAACGATGGGTTTTTACAAATAGCCCATCAGACATTGGGTAGTTACATGCCGTGGCCGGTTTTCTTCCCCATCGAATGACAGGTTTTCCATCTTCATCAAATTCCCATTCCCCGCTTTCACGGTTGCGCATGTGGTTTCCAGCTTCTACCAGACACATCCTGCAGTTGGTGGGCACACTCATAGCAGGGTGATAGCAGAAATATGGGATCTCAATGCCATTGTCCAGACACCATTGTAAGAGGGAAGGCCTGCCTTCAAACTCGTAAGATTTCCCGTCGATGTTTACCGTCGGCATATGTTCGTCTTCGTTAAATTCCTAAGAGGTAAAATTTGCCAATAATCGATCGCTAAAATAGAAATTCATTTACACTTTTCTAACCAAAATTGGGGTAGAATGAAAAGTAGCTCCCATTTACTCGATTTTACCTTCAATATTGTAGTAGAAAAACACAAAAACTGCCAAATGGGTTCAGCTTTCGACAGTCATTTACAAATGAGTCAACTATTTAATGTAATCCTTTTTTTCTAAGGTAAGCGATCAATTCTGCAGGCCTATCGGTCATGATGGCATTGGCACCATGATCAACGAGCCAGCCCCAAGCAGCATCGGGGCCTTCTACCAGCGCCAGTTCATCCGTATGTCCAGCACACAACTCATCCCAAAGGGCAATGGCGAGAACAGTAATACCTTGCGCGTTCATATTTTTGATCTCAGCAAAAACCGGGCTTTGATCCGTATCGAAGAGCATTTCATAGGCTGGCGGATGTAACTCCTCATTGAACTTCCTCAAATATTCTTTCTTATTGGGGGTATCATACCAGATTTTGGGCATGTAAATGATGGAATCCATTAAAGTCCCATACTTCTCTCTCATGACAGACAGGGAATCATTTCCTTTAAAAATGGCCTGGTCCACTGTTCCTGTTTTTTGCAGAATCTCGTAGGCTTCCCTAACTGTTTCCCCTTCAGTTTTGTCAAGGTTGACCATGATTTTCCCCTTGGCCAGATTCATGATTTCTTCAAGGGTAGGCACCTGCTGGCGCGAGTGCCTCACTCCGCAAGCATTTTTCAAACGCAACTTTCGGACTTCTTCAAGGGTCATCTCAGACAAAAGCCCTTTTCCATTGGTTGTACGGTCCACCGTTTTGTCATGCATTGCGACCAGCTGACCATCCTTGGTGAGGCGTACATCAATCTCTACAATGTCCAGCCCCAATTCAATGCAGCGCTGTACAGCCATCAGTGAATTTTCAGGAGCATATCTCCAATCCCCACGGTGAGATACCACCATGACATAGTCATCTGAAGGATTTTTCAGCCTTTCGAGGATTTTTGCGGAGCTATTTGCCACCACAACTGAGGAAGTGTCAAGCTCTTGGACAGTAGGTGTAGACTGCTTACAACTTGTAATAATCAGGATGCTTAATACCAGCAGGAATATATTTTTCATTGGTTTTGGTTAATTGGATGTGTTGGCAATCATCAATTAGCGATGAAGATTTTTGGATTGAAGAAATGAAAGTAACAAAGCAGGTCTGTCGGTCTGGATCATGTCAATGTTTCTCTCGATGAACCAGTCATAGGTATTGGGATCAAGAGCAGCTTTGCGGTCGTCGTTGCCCGCGCAGTGGTGCGACCAAAGGGAGTTTACCCATACTCCTGCCCCAGCTTCGCGGATGTCGTCGAACATACCTATGGTCCCAATGGTGTCAGAAGGGACTGTGAACTCAAATGCTATCGGCAATCGATGGTCAAGGTAATCCTTGATGATGGAATCAGCCTTGGGATCTGGCAGTCGAATGATTGGCATGAAATAGACCTTGTCTAGGTATTGACCAAACTCCTTTTCTACCACACTCCTGGGTTTGGCTCCCTTAATCACAATCTGTCCCAGTGTTCCCGTTTGCTCTGCGATGGCAAAGCATTTATCAAAAATATCATAGCTCTTATCCAGGTTGATGAGAATTTTATCCTTGGAAACTTTAAGGGCTTCCTCAAGGGTAGGAATGCGATGATCTGTGGGAACTCCCAAACCGTCTACCAAACGTAGATTTTGAAGGGAATCATAGGTCCAATCACTGATATTTCCTTTTCCAGTGGTGGTGCGGTCTATCGTTTGGTCGTGCATTAAAACAAGCACCCCATCTTTACTTTCTCGCACATCTATCTCCACCATGTCAACCCCCATATTGATGCAATTCTTAATGGCCTGAAGCGAATTTTCAGGAGCATTTCTCCAATCTCCCCTGTGCGAAACCACCATGATTTCAGGATTTTGGGAGTCTTCCAGGTCATTGACCAATTGCTCCATGCTTGCAGCTACTCTTGGGCTTTTTCCTTCATCCTGTGGCGGGCAGGTGGTACAAGCCAGAAATAGACTAGTCAGTAAAATGAAAAAAAACAGATTTTTCATAGGAGTTCATCTTAAAAGAGTACCTGACATCGAGGACATCAGGTACCCTGTATGAAATGGATTACAAATAATTAGTAGCCTGCATTTTGAGTAATGGCAGGATCGGTATCAATTTGGCTTTGAGGTACGGGGAGAAGCAACTTGGTAGCGTCGATAACTACATTTTTTCCATTCTCGGAAAACCATGCATTCATTGTCTCAACAGCTGTCCCATAGCGCTTCAGGTCGAACCAGCGATGTCCCTCTCCGATGAACTCAAACCTTCTTTCCATCTGGATAGCGTCTCTTACTTCTTCCTGACTTGTAGCTGTGCTATTCTCCAATCCTGCACGATTTCTAACTGCATTGAGGTGAGGAATGGCTTCGCTTGTGCTTCCGGACTCATTCAAAGCCTCAGCATATTTCAGCAATACATCTGCATAGCGAATCACATAGTAGTCGCTACCACCATCATTGACTCCGGTTGCAGATACTTCATATTTCAATGAGAAATAGAAAGGATTGGCAGCAGAATCAATGCCGACGTAGTCATTTTTCCTTGTATCAGCAGCTTCGAATGAGTTCACGAAATCTGTAGCTGGCAGGTTGTGCCCCTTGGCATTGGCAGTGGTACCCGAAGGCCTGAACTGAGAAGCAGCAGGGCTTCCCTCATTGTTGCCATTTACCCCACTGGCAAACTGTACCTCAAACAAGATTTCGCTATTGCCTTCATTTGCTACACCGAATATCTCAGCAGTCGAAGGAGCCAGGCTATATTCTCCTGAATTCACTACAGCAGCGAGCTTGCTAACTGCCTCGCTATAATTTCCCTGGTTCATCTGAACATCACCTAGCAATGCCTGAGCAGCACCCTTGGCTGGTCTACCGGACACCTTGGCCTGAGGCAGATCAGCAATGGCTTCTGTCAAGTCAGTTTCAATCTGGGCGTAAACCTGAGCAGCAGTTGTACGTCCTTCACCGAAAAAGTCCGAAGGATTTACTGTCTCAATAAGGACCAATGGCACATCACCATAAAGACGCACCATGTTAAAGTACAATAGCGCCCTTACAAACTTCATTTCAGCAATTCTGATGCTCTTTGCTCCAGCGTCTGCGTACTCGATGTCTCCGATACGGTTCAGTACCACGTTTACACGCTGGATTCCTTCGTAAGACTCTCTCCAGATGTCTCCCACCAGGTCATTTTCAGCATTGGTTGAAAAATCATCCAACTGTCCAAAACGACCACCATCATTCGCAGCAATCTCCTCAAAAGCATCCTCACCAGAGATTTCTCCTACTCCGATCAAATCCAGGCCATAAAGTCCACCATTTTGAAGCTGAGCGTATACACCAGCTACTGCGCTTTCCAACTCTGCCTCACTGGAAAAAAAGCTATTTGAAGCCTTCTCAGTGATTGGAGCCAGATTCAGGTTCTCCTCACATGAGATAAATGCCCATGAGCAAAAGGCTAGAATTGATATATATTTAATGAATTTCATTGTTCTTGATTTATAAGAATTGGGAAATTAGAATTTAAGATTCACGCCCATCGCCATGAATCGGGTCAAAGGATTGGTCGTCTGAATCCATCCACGGGTAAGGGTCTGGGTACTATTTGAGCGGGTATCAATTCCGTCAGGATTGTATCCACGGAAATCAGAGATGTTGAAAATGTTATTTCCAGTGAAGTACACCCTCAAACCATCCATTCCCAGCTTGTCAACCATCTGTCTTGGGAAGTTGTAGCCAATCTGAAGGCTTCTCAGTCTGAAGTAGTCAGCATCCAGTACTGAAAGGCTGGATGCCCTCGTCAAACGACCCGCAGAAGAGAAACTTGAGAAGTCAGGACGTCTGAAGAATCCATCAGGATTGTCATCCGTAAAATAGTTTTCAACATAGTACTGAGAAGGAACAAAGAATCCTTCACCACTCTCGGCGTAGTATACCATGCGGTCTGCAGCCTTTCTTCCTTCCACTCCGTTGAACTGAGCAGCCAGGTAAACCCCTTTGAAATCAAGGTTGAATCCGAATCCATAGGTAAAGTCGGGGTTGTAATCCCCAAGGAAGGCACGGTCGTCAGAAGTGATTGCTCCGTCGTTGTTTACGTCTCTTACGATGTAGTCTCCAACCTCAGTTCCTGCAAGTGGAGTAACAGGATCAGAATTGATTTCCTCTTGTGATTGGTACACCCCGATGACATCAAATGCATAGAATTGAGCGATGCTCTCCCCTACCCTGGTAATGAATCCCATTCCACCATTGTTGGAGATAATTTGCTCCTGCCCAGCGCCCAGCGCTACAACTTCGTTGGTATTGGTCGTGATATTGGCATTGAAACCTACTCCTACACCCCCAAGCTTGAATCCATTTCCTCTGAACTCCAACTCAAATCCGCTGTTGTCCAACTCACCAATGTTTTGAAGAGAAGTTGAGAAACCGGACTGCTGAGGTACAGGTACGCTCAATAGCAGATCAGTGGTGTTAGCAGTGTAATATTCTGCAGTCAAGAATAGCCTGTTTTCAAGGAATCCAACATCAATACCCAGGTTAAGGGCAGTATTGGTTTCCCATGAAAGGTCAGCATTTGGAGAAGTTCTGGTAAAGGCACCTGCTACAAGGCTCTCGTCGATCACGTAGTTATCCTGGCCGATAAGTGCGATGGAAGCGAAGTCTCCGATCTGATTGTTTCCGGTCTGTCCCCAACTCGCTCTTACCTTGGCAAAGCTGACAGGTCCATCCTGTGGGAAGAAATCTTCGTTGCTCACCGTCCAACCTGCAGATACAGAAGCAAAGTTACCATACTTGGTATTGGCTCCGAATCGAGAAGATCCATCACGTCTCAAAGAGGCAGAAACAGAATATTTGTTGTCGAATGAATACTGAAGACGGCTGAACAAAGATTCCAGCGCCCATTTGCTGCTTACATTGGTCGATACAATGTTGGTGGCACCGGAGATGTTGCGAAGGTTGTCATCAGTAAAATCCTGGCTTTCAAGCCTTACTCGGTTGAAAGTCTCCTGCTGATATGAGTAACCTACCAATACATTCAGGTCATTCTTTCCAAAGGTCTTGTTGTAAGTCAGAAGATTTTCGTTGATGAAGTTCTCTCTTCTGAAATCACTCTTGAAGGCCATGGCTCTGGAATTCGCTACAGGTGTACGGTAGTTTCCAAGGGTAGAAGGCGCGAAAAACTGCTCAACATTGGTGTTGAAGTCTCCCCCAATAGAAGATTTCAATGTCAATCCTTCAATGGGTTCAATTTCGATGAATGTATTTCCAAATGCCCTGAAAAAGTTTCTGCTATAATCAGTCAACTCCATCGTGGCGATCACATTACCTGAAATCGGTCCATCCCAGTTGTCATTGTTGTCCTGGATCTGACTGGCAGGAGCAATCGTACCGTCTTCGTTATAGATTTCGTAGTAAGGGTGCATCAGAATAATAGCCAAAGCAGGGTCAGGCTGGGCACCAAGGTTAAAGTCAGACCATCCACGGCTACCTACTGGATTTGCATCTCCAAGAGAAATATTTGAAGAGATTCCAAAGCGGATGTAGTCATTTACTTCAGAGTTTAGTTGGAAATTATTGGTCAGACGCTGATAATCAGAATCGATGATGATGTTTTCCTGATCGAAATAGCTGAAAGAGATAGAGTAGTTGGTCTTCTCGGATCCTCCGGCCAGGTTGATGTAGTGGTTCTGCTGAATGCCTGTTCTGAATACCGCATCAGCCCAGTCTGTATTGGTCAAGCCAGGAACGCCATCTACATAATCCTGCAGGAAGTCCTGGATACGGCTACGCTTGCCACCACCGTTCGCATCACGCGTTTCGTTGTCATCACCGATGGTTCGGTTCTCTCCACCTGAAAGATATCCGAAGTTTCTGGCATCATAGTCGAAGTTTGCTGTTCCATAAGCATCTGCCAACTGGAAGTTGTCAATGCGGTTTTGGAAACCTACATAACCATCATAAGTTACCTTCATCTGGCCTGAAACTCCTTTTTTGGTCGTAACAAGGATAACTCCATTAGAAGCACGAGAACCATAAATAGCAGCTGATGCCGCATCTTTCAGGATACTCACAGAAGCAATGTCCTGTGGGTTGATGGAGCTAAGAGAAGATCCTTCTGTCAATGGGTTGCCATCCACCACGATCAATGGGTTGCTTCCAGCAGTCAGGGTGTTGATTCCTCGAATTTGAATCACAGAGTTGTCTCCAGGGTTTTTACCGTTTCCCGAAATCTGTACACCGGCAATACGTCCTACCAATCCCTGCTCGAAGTTTGCAGAAGAATACTCATTCAAAGTCTCATTTTTCACCTTTGATACAGCACCATTGAATTTTTCTTTGGTCCCGGTACCATAACCAATGATGATCACCTCATCAAGGTCTTGAGCTTCTTCCTTCATGATAATATCCAAAGAAGCCTGTCCATTGTACGCCATCTCCACACCTGCATATCCGATGTAGGAAAAGGCAATGGTTTCGGTTCCCTCAGGAACCTCAAATTTGAAGGCACCCTTGTCGTCCGTAATGGCACCAGCATTCGAGCCTTTGGCCACTACGCTTACACCAATAAGTGGAGAATCTGAAACGCCATCCTTTACAGTACCCGATAAGGTTTTTTGGGCGGAGGCAGAGGTAGCACTCGTCAAAAAGGCTACCATAAGAAACAGCCATAGAAAGCCATTCCCTTTACTTTTTTGCAAAAAGTTCATAGGTTAGGTTAGTTTTAATTACTTAAAGTGGAGTGCGTGGGAATTTATCTTGGCGGATTGTCCCGGCACTCTTTTTTTGTTCAAGTTCACACTTGAGGAAAAGCCTGATTCTATTCGATCTCCACGATCATACCAGAAATCCATGAAGGAATTTCATCAGGCTTTTAAAGAACGTAAATATTTAAATTCTCATAAGCTAAATCCCTAATATTGAGACAAAAACACGAGAGCTCATTTACTTCCAAAAATTACAAATTCAATGTAAATTAAAAATCAAATCATTATAAATTATCCCATTCCAAAAACTACCAAACCAACACTAATAGCCAGGATTTTGCTTTAGTGCAGGATCGGTATTGATTTGACTTTGAGGAATGGGCATCAACAAATCATGTTCCTCAATCGATATTCCCAAACTGGTGTTCTTCTCAAACCACTGATTAACTGTCTCAATGGCTTTCCCTGTTCTGAGCAAATAAAACCACCTATGCCCTTCACCAATCAATTCCAGCCTTCGCTCAAGTTCAATGGCCTTATCTACTTCACTTTGATCATTTGAAGTATAATTCTCCAAACCTGCACGATTT
This sequence comes from Bacteroidia bacterium, assembly GCA_022760475.1. Taxonomy (GTDB): domain Bacteria; phylum Bacteroidota; class Bacteroidia; order J057; family J057; genus JALEFZ01. Next base: position 211,459 of record JALEFZ010000035.1, read on the forward strand.
CTCACCAAATTGAGATAAAAGAGTGCTTCCGAAATATTGCCATTCTCATTTTTTGATTCTGCCAACATCAGCAGCACCTCTGCATATCGAAGCACCACCCAATCACTTTCTCCATCTTCAGGGATTGTAAGAGGTTTATGATATTTTTTACAAAAGGGTACTTCTTTATCTGTTTCTCCGATATAAGCCGACTTTCGAAGGTCATTTTGATTGTAAAGGGCAATAAAATCCCTATTAGGTAAGTTATGTCCCTTGGCTCCATTGACCGTTCCGGATGGGGAAAACTGTACGAAAGCATCGCTCCCCTCCGAATTGCCATTCACCCCCGAAGCAAACTGGACAGCAAAAATAATTTCTGAGTTCAGTTCATTGTTTACATCAAATACTTCTTCCGGTAGGTTTTGAAGGGAATGAATCCCTGCATCTACAACAGCCTGAAGCATCATTTCGGCCTTATCAAAATCTTTTAATGTCAGGAATACTTTACCAAGAAGTGTCTGGGCGGCGGTCAAGTTTACCCTGCCTGGTTGGTCGGGAGATAAAGGGAGTAATTCCAGGGCATCTTCCAAATCCATAACAAGCTGTAGGTACACTTCCTCCACTGGTGTTCTCGCCTGACCAAAATAGGTGGTAGGGTCCGTTGTTTCCTGCGTAACGAGTGGGACATCTCCATAAATGCGAACCAAATTGAAATACAGCAATGCCCTTATGAATTTCAGTTCCCCAATTCTGGCTTCTTTGATTGAGTCTGTTTCAAAATCAATATTACCAATCCTGTTCAGGATCAAATTAGCAGCCTGAATTCCTATATAGGCATCCTTCCAGGTGGTGGTAATCACATCATTGGATGAAATGGTGGTAAACTCATCCAGCTGTCCATATCTGCCACCATCATTCGCGGGGACTTCATCGAAGGTATTGTCAGATGGGATTTCCCCAATCGCGGGAAGGTACAGGTTGTACAAGCCCGTACTCTGCAAAGTGGCATAGACTCCATTGATGGCAGATTCGATTTCCCCTTCATTGGAGAAAAAGTTATTGATTGACTTGGCAGTTAACGGGTCCTGGAAAAGGTCTCCCTCACAGGATATCAGGCTTAGGCCAATCAACAAACCATATGTAATTCTTTTTATCATTAGAATCTTCTTATAAACCAAGATTTAGGCCAATGAGGTAGGATTTTGCTGCAGGATAGTTGTCCTGTGCAAATCCAGCCCGTAACACATCTGTATCTCGCCTGTATTCCGAAGAATCAGGATTGTACCCACGGTATTTTGTAAGTGTGAAGAGGTTATTGGATGTCACATACATCCGAAAATTACCAAGTCCTAATCTTTTCAAAGCCCTTTCAGGCAAGCTGTACCCAACCTGCAGGTATCTCATCCTAAGGTAATCTGCATCCTGTAGATAAATGCTTGACATTCGTGTATTTCTCCTTGCGGCAGAAAAGTTTCCCAGATTAGGTTGGGCAAGAAAGCCATCAGGATTGTTCACCGGGTGATAGCGATTCTCCATGTAGTAAACCGATGGGGAACCAAAACCTTCACCTACGCCTGTGATCACTGCCTCATCGTAGAAATAGGCCACCCTGCCTTCGACACCATTTAATGAAAAGGAAAGATCCCAATTACCAACCGAAAATGAGGAGCTTAGCCCATAGGTCAATTCAGGGGCGAAGGTGCCAAATGGAACTTTATCCTGGTCGTCAATGATTCCATCCTCATTGACATCCTCTACGATATAATCTCCGGTAAGGGTCCCCCCCAGTGAAGGGGTATTGGCAATTTCATCTTCTGTCTTATAAATACCGATGATATGGAAGGCTGTGATGTTGGCAATAGGCCCCCCTACTCTTGTTCTCCAGGCTCCATCTCTTCCAGCTCGAATTTCTTCCTGCCCTTCTGCCAAAGAAAGCACCTCATTTCTATTGGTGGTGAGGTTGGCATTGAAAGTCCAATCAATGGGTCCCAGCTTAAGGCCATTTGCCCCCAACTCAAACTCAAAGCCCTCATTCAAGACTTCTCCGATATTTTGCAATGAGCTGGAATAACCGGATTGTTGGGGTACAGGGACATTCAACAACAAATCAGAGGTAACGGATCTATAATAATTTGTTGAAAGCCTGATTTTTTGAAATAAGGCAAAGTCTATCCCTACATTAAATGAGGTATTGGTTTCCCAGGACAAACCGGTATTGGGGGAGGTAGAAGGAACAAATCCTGGCTGCAAATTGCCATTGAATACGTAGTTCAAGGGATCAAGCAAGGCCTTAGAACTATAAGAGCCGATTTGGTTATTTCCTGTTTGTCCCCAACTGAGCCTTAATTTGGCAAAATTGATGTGAGAGGAGGTGGGGAAAAAGGATTCTTCCGAAATGATCCAGCCAGCTGAGAATGAGGGAAACACCCCCCACTTGGAATCATCCCCAAATCTTGAGGAACCATCCCTTCTGATGGCTGCTGAAACTTGGTATCGCTTGTTGAAAAAATACTGAAAGCGGCCAAGGTAGGAAAGCTGAACCCACGTATAGCGATTGGCCTCAAGGCTCACCTGACTGGCTCCTGCGATATTTTCCAGCAAGTCATCACGGATATCAGAACCAATTAAGCGGGAACTGTTTCCTTCTTCCTTCTGATAAGTATAACCCGCTACCAGATCCAGGTCATTCCTACCGAATGCCTTTTTATAGGTCAGGGTATTTTCGCTGAGGTAGCTGATGATACGACCATTTGTTTCCTCCGCCCTTGCTGGTACTGGGGCTACAGCTCTATATTCACCCAAACTGGAGGATTTGAAAAAGTCATAGAAAAAGTTCCTGTAATCACCACCAAGCAAGGATTTTAGCTCAAGGCCATCCACAATTTCCATGGATAAAAAGGCCTTGCCAAATAACCTGAATCGAAAACGGTTGTCTTTGATTTCGATGTAGGCCAATGGGTTTTCTTGTAAGGAGCCATCACCGGGCATGTTCAGATTTTGTCCTTCACTCAAGGCAATAGAGCCATCTTCTTTGTACGGTCTGAAAAAGGGATAGTAGATGCTGCTGGCAGCAATGGGGTCGCTGTCCCAATCTCCCAGATTTGCATAATCCTGCCTGGAATAGGAAGGGTTGAGACTAAGCCCAAATCGAAGTTTTCGAGTAAGGTCGCTGTAAACCTTTACGGAGCTACTAAAGCGGCTGAAATCCGTTCCCAATGCCAAACCATCCTGATCAAAATAATCAGCCGACACAAAATAATTTCCGCTTGCGTTCCCCCCCGAAAAGGAAATTTTGGCATTTGTAAGTGCTGCATTTCTAAAAATTATATCCAGCCAATCAGTATTTGTCAAGCCTGGAGTACCCTCAAGGTAAGGCTCCAGGTAATTCAACCTTAGCTCTCTTTTGTTGGCACCATTCGCGATACGGGTAGCCTCATCATCACCCGCAGTTCTGTTGGCAGGATCTCTGGATACATAGCCCCAGTCTCTGGCTTCAGTAAAAAACTGAGCAGCGCTGTAAGCATCTGCAAACTCGACCTTATCCGCCCGCATTTGAATTCCGGAATAGATGTCAAAAGAGAGTTTCAGAGGTCCGGCCTTACCTGACTTAGTGGTAATCAAAATGACTCCATTACTTGCTCTTGAGCCATAAATGGCCGCAGAAGCAGCATCCTTCAATACAGAAATAGATTCAATGGTATTGGGACTGAGAGAGTTTACAGAACTTCCTTCTGCAAGCGGCAAGCCATCAACTACAATCAGGGGATTGGAACCCGCCGTAAGTGTCCCCAATCCCCTGATAATGATTTGTGCATCCGATCCCGGTTGGCCATTTACCTGGTTGATCTGAACACCCGCAAGTGAGCCAATCAATTGTTGGTCGAAGCCTGATGAAGCATATTTTACAAACTCATCGGAACTAATTTTGGAAATGGCACCATTGATCTTTGCCCTGGATTGCTCGCCATAGCCAATGACCACGACTTCTTCGAGATCGGAGTAATCAGGCGACATGGAGACATTGATAGGCAAGTTCTCTGTGATTGGCACCTCTGTACTGGCATAGCCCAGGTATGACACAAGCAGTGCCTTGGAATCATCCGACACTTTTAGGGTAAAATTACCATTTCGACCTGTTATGGCTCCCGCCTGACTTCCTTTTACCTGCACCGTGGCTCCCTCAAGGGCTTCGCCTGTATTCTCGTCTACAACCCTTCCTTTGATGCTGATGGGTTGGGCAAATATGGTTCTATAATGGACAGTAGGATCTTTGAGGACAACATTGATGGTAGTTTTACGAGCACTAAGTCTTAATCCCGCTTCTCCGGCAAGAAATTCCAGAATTTCCTTTAGACTTTTATGCCTGTAAACCAGGGTATAACGTCCTCCATGTCTCGCTACTCTATCTCCATACCTGAAGCTGAATTCGGTATCTTCTTCAAGCACATCAAAAATTTCTACCAGGCTAGCCTCCTTTTGATCAATATTGACCATAATGAGATTCCAGTCCTGTGCCTCCGATGTCTTTGCAAGTCCGACATTAAGGCAAATCATGCCCAACATCAATAGCCAGCCAAACCGCATAAGATTCAGTTTTAGGTTAGTTAGATTCAGGTCTTTGTTCATAAACTTACCGGTTTGCCCTTCCGGTAACTTCTATTTGCTGTTGCCAATTTATTCTAAAAGAACCATCCATATTTCCCCCTTTCACCTTGCCTTGCTGCCTTCAAGCGAACATTCCCCTCCGGATATATGGAAAGCATTGTCCTCCCCTAATCGGTAAGAAATGCCTCGTATATCTTTAAAACTCTTCAGAATTCCCCAAATGCTCTCCTTGCTTGGGCGTCCATAAATCCAGCAATCCTTTGAAGTTTCGGTATCAAAAATGATTTTCACCCCGTACCAACGCTCAAGCGTAGGTCCTAACTCCCCAAGGGGTATTCTCTCGAAGTCAAGCAAACCTTCCCTCCAGTTGCCCATACTTGCCAGATCAACAGAACCCTTTGCCCAGATCTCCTTCTGAGGATCAGAGATCAATTGTTCTCCAGGACTCAAGATGGCTTCTTGTCCCGCACCATTGTCTACCTTGACCTTTCCTGTTGCCAAACTTACTTTCTCAGGAAGATCAGGATAGGCACTGACATAAAAACTGGTTCCTAATACCCGTGTATTCAGATTTGTACTGCTAACAATAAATGGCCTGCTACTGTCTTCCTCCACTTCAAAATAGGCCTCACCTTCTAGCCACACTTGCCTAACTGTATCATTAAATGCCAAAGGATAGCGCAGTTTGGAATCTACATTTAGCCAAACTTTTGAGCCATCAGGAAGGGCTACCTGTTGCAACCTTCCTCCACGGCCAACCTGAACTTCATTTACTTTTTGAAGCGCAGCTATATGGCTATTGCTTTCAGAATTATTGCTGAACTCAAACACGAACCATGTCCCAATAATCAATAAAATCAAAGCTGCAGCTATGGAAACCATGTAGAAAATCCTTCTTGCCATGTTGGATCTCTTCTCTTCCTGAATTTGAGCCTTTATCTCAGAATGAATTTGTTGGAGTCGCAAATTTACTGCTGCAGGGTCCTGGTTCTTCTGTGGATCGCTTTCCCATTTTTCATTCCAGAACTCCTTGAACCGATCTTCCCCCTCTGCCCCTTCAAGCATTTGCAGAAGCTCTAGCCGTTCTTTAGGATTCAGCTTATTCTTTTTCCAGTTATCCAATAGTAATTCGATATTAGTCATGGGTTCATTCTTCTATACCCCCTTCAACACTAATATCCCCTCGAAGATCAAACTGCCCACTCTCCAATGTTAACTTTGTGTAAAGAATGAAATTATCAGAATCAGCTTATGATTAGCCCCTGAAAATGAGCAGTGTAGGAAGCAACAAAAATGAGGATTAAGGTCAGGGGAACTTGCAATTGATCTTTTAACCCATTCAATGCACGGTGGATGTGGTTGTTGACGGTGCTGAGCGATATACCCAGTTTTTCGGCTATTTGCGCATTAGACAGGCCATCCTTACGGCTCAATAAGAGAACTTCCCGACTTCTTGGAGGTATGTGTGAAAGGGCTGCTTCAAGTTTTTGCTGAAATTCTTCCATGAGAATGTTATCGTCCGTTTCCTCAGGCGAAATAATTTCGGGAAGATCTTCCAGCAGGGTTTCTCTTATGGATTTTTTGATGATTTTCAGGGCAAAATTCCTTGCTACTGTAGATAGATAAGCCTCGATTGATCTGGTGGGGTCAAGTTCGCTGCGCTTGAACCAAATCTTCAAAAAGGTTTCCTGGACAACCTCGTATGCTTCTTCATCTGTCCTGAGGATGGCAAAAGCTACATGGAAAACTTTTTTGCTAAATCGGGAATATAATTGGTCAAAAGCTGACTCATCACCTTTTTGAATACGTCTGACTATTAAATCAATGCTTTCCATATTCCCATCATTCTCTTATAAGAATACCTTCAAACCATTAATTATAAAATTAATATAGATTAAAAAAAGATTAAGTCATCTTTGACACAGACTCTCCCTCATCCATTTGTAGAGTATAGATCACTCAATATGATAAGTTTATGTGATTATGATTGTGCTAAGGTGGGATTGCTTTGAAGAATAAATAATTTTGATTTGTTTAGGTCTTAAGGTTTTACCCTGATTAGAGGACCTGAAAATGAAGATCCTGGAAATTTGGGCGAATGAGACTTCCCTTTATCGGCGAAATTACCAATTTCTTGCATGCATATTCATCTTGTAGCATTTGACATTCCTTATCCTGCCAATTATGGAGGCGTCATAGATGTCTTCTACAAAATTAAGGCCTTGTCAGAGTTGGGCATTAAGATTCATCTACATGCCTTTGAATATCATCGTCCCCAGGCTCCTATCCTTTATGAATATTGTGAACAAGTCTGGTACTACCCCAGGAAGTCTATTCTTAGGTCATTGCCAGTCAAGTATCCTCATATCATTACCTCTAGGGCTTCCAATCAATTGCTTGAGAATCTACTAGAAGATGATTACCCCATTTTCTTCGAAGGGCTTCATACCACCTATTTTTTAGGGCATCCAGAGCTTGAAAACAGGAAAAAGTGGGTGCGGATGCACAACATTGAATGGGAATATTACTACCTGTTAAGTCAGAAGGAAAACCGGGTTTTCAGGAAGCAATACCTCAATGCAGAGTCCCGCCTATTGAAGGACTGGGAGGCTATCCTAAAATATGCCAGTAAGATCTTCACCATTTCGCCCAAGGATACCGAATACTATAAGGAATCGCATCAGGACAAAACTGTCTATATTCCTGCCTTTCACGAAAATGAAGAGGTAGGTAGCAAACTGGGGCAAGGCAAATATTGCCTTTATCACGGCAACCTAGAGGTTCCGGAAAATCATGAAGCTGCCATGTTTCTGATTTATGAGGTGCTGCAATACCTGCCTGATATACAGTTTTACATCGCAGGCAATTCCCCTATGCCAGACCTTATTTCGGCCAGTAGTCAGTTCAGGAATGTCTTTCTGAGGCCTAATCCCAGCATGCAGGAGATGGAGGACCTTATGCGATATGCCCATATTCATGTCCTGCCCACTTTCCAATCCACAGGCATAAAGCTGAAGCTCATCAATAGCCTGTTCAAAGGCCGCTTCGTCATGGTTAACCCCTTTATGGTTAACCAGACGGGACTGGAATTCAATACCATCATTGCTACCGATGGGGAGGAGTTTCGAAGTAAAATTCGGGAGTATTGGGAGGTTCCCTTCACGGAAATCGAAGTTGCCCAGCGCAAGGCAAGCCTAAACTCCCAATTCAACAATTTCCTGAACGCTCAATTCCTGATTCAACAACTGAAATCTTGATCAATTTCGATTTGACTGGGCATCTCGGAAAAAGCTTTCCACAAGCCCTTCATAGTTTTCAGGACTTTTAGAGGCCTTCTGAGAATCCATCCTTGCCAGAATAATTGCTTTTGCTGGATATGTAGCTCCACCAGGATGCCCAAAGCCCATTTTATGGACCAATTCATGGACAACTGTAGACGCTCTCTGGTCTTCCCTACATCGCAACCAATAAGGGCAAAGGTTAATTACTTTGTTTTTGTTGAGCTGGCTGGTGTATGCAGTAGAATGGGATAATTCACAGTATGAAAGTGCCCCCAGCCTCAAACGATAGGTAATTTGTTCATTGTTGAGCCAATCTCTCAAAATTTTAAGCCTTTTACCCACTTCAAACACGAAAGAAGGATCGTCCTTTACCTTTCCAAACCAAAGGGGGAAGCTGGGATGAGAATTCCATTCTGCAACAAGGCTATCAGTATTTTCAAATCTGGATATATACTGATAAGCCTTAACTATATCCTCCATAATTCGCTTGGCATCCTCATGTGCCAATAGGATCTTGTATTCAATCTCTATTTTTTGAGCACTATCTTTCGGAAGCCCCCTGATGATTGGCGGGATAGAGGTTTGCGAATAAGCGGGATTAATCTGGCCTATTGTCAGTAGCCCAGCAAGGAAGTATAAAATATGCTTCAAGCGAATCATTTTTTTAGGAATGGTATCTTCTTAGAATACGGCAAGTAAGATACTTCGTAGACAATAAAAGTCTATTATTCTTCCTCCGTGTGGGAATATTTAGCAATAGTGAAAGAAAAGGTAGTTCCTATACCGGGGGTAGACTCAAGGCCGATCTTCCCTCCATGCTTTTCAACGATGATTTTTGAGATGGCCAGTCCAATTCCACTCCCTTTATACTCTTCCTTGGAGTTCAACCGCTTGAAAATCAGGAAAATTTTCTCAAAATGGCGAGGTTCTATTCCGATTCCATTATCCTGAACATAAAACTTCCAATGCAACTCACTTTCCTCTCCCCAGATGGTAACATAGGGTTTTGTTCCTTTCTTCCGGAACTTGATGGCGTTGCTGATGAGATTTTGGAACAATTTTGCCAATTGCGAGCTACTCACCCAGATGAGATCTGGCAAGCATTTGAGAACGATTACTGCATCTTCCTGCTTGATTTGGTGATCCAACATCCTAAGGACATTTTCAACTAGAATTCGAGGGTTGATTTCCTTACGGATATAATCTGCAGAATTGGCACGAGAGTACTCCAGTAGATCTGAGGTTACTTCATTCATGGAGTCCACCGCATGGATTACCAAGGAAAGATATTCTTTGGCTTCAATGGGAAGAATGTCTGAATACCTTTGCTCCAGGAGTTGTGAGAATCCCATGATGGTCCTCAATGGTTCCCGTAAGTCATGGGAAGCGATATAGGCGAAATTTTCAAGTTCAAGGTTTGAGCGGATATACCTTTCCAATTCCCTGTTCTTGTCATCAAGCTCAACAATTTTTTGCTCCAGAATTTTTTCTGCCCTCCTAATTTGGGATATATCCCTGATAAACAATACACTCACTTCTCTGTTTTCCATCATCATCGGGGAGATGGAGACAGATGCATCAAATTTCATGTGCCCTCCCCTTAGGAACTGCCATTCAAAGCTGACGGTAGTCCTTTTTGCTCGGTATTCGTTGAGGTATTCTCGAAGTTTTGTTTGGCTTGGAACCCCGTCAGGTTGATTTGGAGGGCTAAAAACCAGCATATTCCCCTCCATTAGACTTTCCCTGTCAGTTTGGAATAGCTTGGGTAGTTGGGGATTGATGTCAATGGCCCTGCCCAAGGCAAGGTCTACAATTAAAATTCCCTCGGGAGAGTTTTCGAAAAGTGTCTGATAGTAGTTTTTGGCTTCCTTAGAAAGTATAGGCAAGGCATGGCTTTCAACTCCATCATTTAGGAGTTGGGGTGTATCTAAACTTCTATCCATTTCTTTTTCGTTCCCCTTTTCTTCCATATACTTTATTAAAAAGGCAAGTGGATTAAAAAATATCGGAGGAATTATTTTTTATTGAGATGAACTTTTATGCCTTCGAATTTATTCATCAATAATATAGGGATTTTTTTTCAAGCTCGCCTACCCCTTATTGGTCATAGTCTGTTGGAAGACCTAAATATTCGAAGTCATCAACTTCTTTCAAGAAGTTTTCCATCTTTTGTCTTGCCCCAGAATAAGCCCAGGCTCCCAAGGGTAAATGAACGGGAGGGTTTTCAAGTTTAACCAGCTCATACATGGCATTTGCTCCTTTGTAGGGATCTCCTGCTTGCTGCCCACTGACTTTTTTCAGCCTGTCGGTAAAAAGTCCAGAGGAGGCATCATAGCCTTCAATTTGTGTCTCACTATAGGTAGCAGATCTTCCAGCCCAATCTGTCCTAAAAGGCCCAGGTTCTACATTGGTAACCTTGATATTGAAGGGTTTAAGTTCCTTGGCCAATGCTTCTCCAATTCCTTCAAGAGCAAACTTCGAACCATTATAAATCCCAAGGCCTGCATTTCCCCTCAATCCTGCAATTGAGGTTATATTCAGGATGTGTCCGGATTGCTGAGCCCTCATTCCTGGGAGAACGGCTTTCACCATTTCTACGGCTCCAAATACATTCACATCAAACTGCCTGATCATTTCTTCCCTGTCTATGGCCTCTACGGCACCGATAGAACCATAACCAGCATTGTTTACCAAAACATCAATTTGCCCCATCCACTCCAAAGCCTCTTGAACTCCAGTTGAAACCTGCTCAGGGATAGTTACATCAATTTTAACTGCTTTCAGTTTCCCTGGTACCAATGCTTCAAACGCTTCGAATTGAGATTCTTTCCGCAAGGTTCCCACAACCTTGTCCCCTTTTTTAGCTGCTAATACTGCTAATTCTCTTCCAAAGCCTGTAGAACATCCTGTAATAAGCCAATTCATGATCTATGGTTTATTTGTGTTTGAGAAATTTTACCTGCAGCAATTCTATCTAAAATTGTAATCCCCCACAAACATAGAATTGCTTATGTGTTGAGTTTTTTAAGGAATGAAAAGATTACCCAAAAATAAAAAACAGGTCTGAACAAGAAGTCCAGACCTGCATAATTTATAGATGGTTCTAATTAGAACTTGGCGTCGAAACGGTAGAAGTCAGAGTTATCACCTGATGCAGGTGTAACAGATACTTCAGCAGTGTAAAGTAGGTAGATTACACCGGAAGCAACTTTTACTGCAAACATATCACCCTGCTGAACTACGTCAGACTCAGCTGGAATTACAGTAGAAGCATTGTAGATCTCCTCAACCTGCTCTTTGAACATTACGTCAGCGAAGTTGGTGCTGTTGTCAACTTTGCGAAGCTCAGCGCCGTTGGCAGACTTGATTTTCTGGATCCAGTCTACAGCTTTGCTTACGTCGATTCCAAGGTCAGCAAGGTCGTGGGTAGTTTCGTTCATGGTTCCAGTTTCATCCCCTGTGTCAAGGTCAAGACCACCCTGTCCGGCAGGACCAGCCTGGTTACGAAGACGAAGAACTACAGTGTTGGTATCAACCTCAGTGAAAGGAACAAAAGAAGTTACAGAAACAGTTCTTTCGATGGTAGAATCAATCTGGTCAGTGATTACGATGGTGTAATCGTTGGCACCTTCTACAGATGGAGCTTTGATACGAAGTGTCCAGTCTAGGGTAGCAGTATCAGATGCACCTAGAGGAGAAGGGTTAGATCCTGCGGAAAAACCGTTGAAATCCAGACGGCTAAGGTCAGAGATAGCTACTCCGTTTTCCTGTACCTCAATTGTCTTCAATGTGTTGGTTCCAGAGCTAGCTGTAACAAGCACCGTAAAGAAAGAATCAACTGCTACAGAGTCCTGGTTAGTTCCGACGTTAGAAGTCAATTCCAAAGTCAAAGAAGGTCCAACTGGCTCGATGGGATCAGTTGTACAAGCTGAAAAAAGTACTGCAAGAGCAGCTACTGTCGCGAAGAAAAATGAATTTAGTTTGTTCATAAATTTTGTGGTGTTTGTTTCGTCTCAGTTAATGAGACTTAATAAATCCAATTAAGTAACGAGGATTCTTAAAAAAAATTAAATCGCTTATTATCAATGTGTTAAAAACATGTCAATAATCCGACATTATTTTTTCAATTCAAAAACTAATGACGAAAGAAGTATTTATTCGGTTGCCTTTTCAGCAACATTTAACTGTAAAATCATAAAATAGTGCTATTCCGATAACCTGAAGATCCGTGAAGGAGAGAAACAGAAGTGTAATTCTAAAAATGTTTCACATCCATTATTTCTGCCGTTTGGTCGAGAAAGTACGTCGTTGGTCGATAGAGAAATTCTCACACAAAACAGTTGTGCCATTTTAGCGTCTATCATTGCATAACTAACTGCAGTTCGTATGAGATACCACATTACCCTATTTATCTTCTTTGCATTCACCCAACTCTTCGCCCAACAGGCGGGACTTGTAAAAGGAGTTGTCAGTGATGCTGAGAACAAAAATATTTCTTTTGCATCCGTCTATTTGCTCAATGCTGAAAAAAACTCCCTGGTAAAAGCAGGTTTTACAAATGAAAAAGGAGTTTATAATCTTACCCCTCTTGCAGCAGGTTCATACTATGTCAAGGTAGAATTTGCAGGAATGGCTCCTTATCAATCAGAAAAATTCACCCTGGCAGCAGGTGAAACCAAAGAACTGACTCCAGTCGTAATGACCCTCGCAGAAGCCAAACTGGATGAGGTAAAAATCAGAGCCAGAAAGCCTCTGATTGAAGTCCTGCCTGACAAGACTGTCTTTAATGTTTCGGGTAATACAAATGCCATCGGAGAAAATGCATTGGATCTTTTGAGAAAGGCGCCAGGCGTAATCGTAGACAATAACGACAACATCACCCTACTTGGAAAAAGCGGTGTTCAGGTTTTCATCGATGGGAAACCATCGCCCCTATCTGTCGAAGACCTTGCCCAAATGCTTCGTGGCATGCAGTCCGATCAAATCGAATCATTTGAAATCATTACCAATCCCTCTGCCAGGTATGATGCCCAGGGAAATGCAGGGATCATCAACATTCGTCTGAAAAAGGACAAAAGTCTGGGAGCAAATGCCAACATCAATTTGGGTTTTGCCCGAGGAGTTACTCCAAGGCCCAACTTCAACCGATACAATGGCTCCATAACGGCTAACTTTAGAAACAAAAAAGTCAATGTATTTGGTAATTATACTGGAGTAATTGGCACCCGATACAACTTCTTTATCTCCGAGAGAAACCAGAATGGTTTCGAATTTGAACAGGAAAGAGAAGGTAGAAGTCCATTCACCAATAGCAATTTTAAGGCTGGTGTAGATTACTTTATCAATGACAATTCTACCATTGGTGTTATGGTCAATGGCTTTTACAATCCAGGTGAAAACAACGATTCCAGCCGAACCACCATCTACAACAATGGAAATTTTGAGTCCAACCTGATTGCATTGTCCATAGGTGAAAAAACCAATAACAACATCAACACCAACATTAACTATGCCTTCAACAACAAAAAAGGAACTACCTGGAATGTAGACCTCGATTATGGCAACTTCTACCTGCTCAATGAGTCTGCCCAGCCCAACAGCTTTTTCAACGAATCTATTACAGAGGTAGATTCTTTCAATCAGTTTAATACCATTGCAGAAAGATCCATTGACATAGGAACCCTTAAAATTGATCACGAAAGAAAACTGAAGAAAGGCAAACTGGGAGCAGGCTTCAAATCTGCTTTGGTTCGTACAGATAACGACTTCCGCTTCCTAAACCTGAACCAGCAAACCAATGAATTGGAACAGGACGATAACCGCACCAACCGCTTCCTTTATGATGAGATGATCACAGCCCTATATTCGACCTATCAGGTAAGAATCAAGAAGTGGGGCATAGAAGCGGGTTTGAGGGTGGAGAATACCATTACCAATGGAGTTTCCCTGAGTGCGCAGGAAGTCGAATTGGACAGTGTAAGAAGAAACTACACCAACCTTTTTCCCAACCTTGGTTTTACCTATAGCCCAGGACGAGTACACATGTACAAACTGTCTTATAGCCGCAGGATCGACCGCCCTCGATATCAAAACCTGAATCCATTTGTATATCAGATTGATCAATTGAGTGCAAGGGTTGGAAATCCATTCCTTTTGCCTCAGTATTCTCATAATGTTCAGGCAAGTTATACCTACAAATACAGGTATACAGCTACATTGAGTTATTCTCACACTACGGACTTGTTTACCCAGCTGTCTGACACCAGTGGTGAAAGGACTTCTATCTTTACGACTGAAAACCTTGAATCCAGGGATGTCATCGGCATTAACGTTAGTGCCCCTATCAGCCCAACCAAATGGTGGAGTGTGTATACCAATGCAAACCTGAACTATACCCGTAACCAGGGCAACTTCAATCTTGAGGGAGAAACAGGAAAAGACATTGACCTGGATGCGGTGCGTTTCAGCATATTCCAGCAGCAGACCTTCAACCTGAATGGGGGTTGGTCCATTGAACTTTCAGGAAACTATACTTCTCCCGGAATTTGGGGAGCCAACTATCTGTCCCAGGACTTCTGGATGGTAAATACAGGAGTTCAAAAAAGATTTTTGGACAACAAAGCTGTATTCAAAGTGGCTTTGAGTGATATCTTTTACTCCGGTCAATGGGGAGGTCGCCAGGAATTTGGTGCTTTAAGCAGTTTTGCGACCGGTGGATGGCAATCCAGGGAGCTGAGGTTCAACTTCACTTATAACTTCGGAAACCAGAAGGTCAAAAAGTCTCGTCGCAGGAAGACCGGACTTGAAGAGGAATCCAAGAGAGCCAATGGTGGCGGAGGCCAGCAAGGTGGCCCAGGAGGAGGAAGATAATCCTCGTAACAAATAAGCAGAAAAGCCAACTCGTTTTGAGTTGGCTTTTCTTTTTTGGGAATTAACAACAGTTGGTCATTTTTTCTTTTGTCGCTTCTCCAGAATTATCGGCTTCTTCCTCAAAACTTTTGTATTTGGGATCATTCCACTCAGAGTCATCGTGGAAAAAGTACACTTCCCACTGGTGTCCATCGGGATCTGACACCCAAAACTTATCCTGAACTGCATAACAACAGGCTGTCCCCTTCTCTTCAATGGTACTCAGCTTACCATGTTTTACCCGGCTGTGCCAGGATTTCAGGTCTTCCTGATTCCCAACCTGTATTCCCAAATGCCCAAATCCTTCGGCAACTCGTTCTGGACTTTGGAGAAAAGAAATGGTCAGGGCAGGTTTTTCCAACTCAAACTTTGCATAGGCATCCTTAACCTTCGCGGGTTTTTCATTAAACAGGATGGAGTAAAACTCAATGCTCTTTGAAATATCAGCCACATACAGGCTCGTATGCATTCTGGGAAAAGTTGATTTAGGCATATCAAAAATATTAATCGCTATATTGCGATGGTTTATGGTAAAAAAATTCAGCAACAGTTATTGTCAAATTTGTCAAACATAGCTGACAGCAGGCTGCTGGCAGTTTTCCATTTGACGGGGTCGATACAGTAGCATACTTTGGGTCCGTCGATCTCTCCTTTGATCAGGCCTGCGGCCTTTAGCTCTTTCAGGTGCTGGGAGACAGTGGATTGGGAAAGGGGCAATTCTTCTACGATTTCACCGCAGATACAGCTTTGTCTACGAACCAAGACCTCAAGAATAGCGATCCTGGCAGGGTGACCAAGTGCCTTGGCGATGGACGCTAGTTGATTCTGTTCGGAGGTGAATTTTTCAGTTTTGCTCAATCCCATATCGCAATAATACGATAAAAATAGAACATCGCAAAATTACGATGGGTGTTTTTTACTAAGTAGTTGAGCATATTGAATGCGATATTTTTGGGAGTCAGTTATTAAACGGCTGGCTCATGCGCTAGCGGAACACTTGAATCTGAAGACTTAGCTTTTTCTGACTGATCAGCATTTCTAATTGCAGCAAACATATCTTGTGGCTAAAGCTCTAAACATAATTTTTCTGTGATGTGATGGTTTCTTAAGAAAAGTTTACGGTATATTTCATTCACTCAAAATATTAGACAATGCTTCCAAGCCTTCATATAGCAGAACTAGAGCATCCCGGCTCGCGATCAATTAAACTTATCAAAGACAAACTGCTCAGTTTCAACGCTGCAACCATAACCGACGAGGATTATATACACCACTTCAAAGTCAACCTCTTCCTCAGGGATGAGCAACATCAGCTTTATGGAGGATTATTAGGTGATATTTCATGGAAGGCCTTACAAATCCATACCTTTTGGGTTGACCCTGAATTTAGAGGAATTGGGTATGGCTTTCAGCTCCTTCAAAAAGGAATAGACCTGGCTAAAGAACAAGCATGTAGGCTAATACTTCTTGAAACGACGAGCTTCCATAACAAAGAATTCTATGATAGGTTCGGTTTTCAAGAAGTTGGCCGGATAGAGAATTTTCCACCCGGCCATACTTATTTCTATCTTAAATATGAATTGTCAACTTAGCCACCATTTGCTTCTTTAGCGGCTGTCAGTGAAGCATTGATCGCTTCATATGTGGATACGGCTGCGGCGTATTCATCAGAGGCATTATGGAGGTCTGTCTCCAGCTTTTCCTCTTCCTCATTGGCTATTTTGACCGCTCCGGCCAACTCCTTGTAAGTGCCTTTAGTGTCAGCCAAACTCTTCCTCATCTTGTTGATGCCCTGATTCAAACCTGAGAGCTCCTTAGGCACATTGCCATCAATATTGCCTCCCCCTTTGTTAGGGAAGTAGACTGCAATCTTCTTCAAAGACTCATATGAATTGAGGGTATCCTCAAGTGCTTTCAAGGCTGCAGTAAGTGCCTCTGTATTTGCTGTGATTACTTTATCCAGTTTCTCTTTGGGATCATCAGAGTTCTCTATCTCTTTGAGGCTGTCTTTCATGTCATTGACTTCAGCCAACATCCTTTCGGTTTCCTCGGCAATTTCTACGGTGTCTCCAATCAGCAATTGAATGGCTGCTTGAATGAAACCAATATTGGTTCTGGAAGTCTCTGCAAGCCGAATGGTACTTTTCAAAGAATTGGCAAGTCCTGAAAGTTCCTTATCAGTAGCTTCCAACCTTCCATTGTAATCATCCAGACTTTTACGGTAAGCAATTGCTTTATTCAGATTTGTGGAAGCGGCGGCCTTTATTTGCCCCTTCTGATCCTTATTGCGAGAAGCCTCATCCAGACTTTTCTGCAACTTATCTAGGTAAGTTTCATTTGGGAGCAGATTAGACTCTTCAGGAGGAGTAACTGTATTTGTGGTTTCCATTATTTCCTGGGGTTATTGATTTGGATAAAAGGAGAGAAGTTATGATGTGATTAGGATTTAGCTTGATTTGGATCTGTTTGGGTAGCTGGATTATCCTCGCTTGGGGATGGAATCAATTCCTTCTGCTCGAAGCTCTTCTGTGCCTCTTCAATAAGCTTGTCTATGTCTGCTCCTTGGGTAGAAGGAGGAATTTTCTCCTTTTTCAGATCTGAAAGTGCCTCATGATCCAGATAAGAAGTGTTAAATTCACTTGTAGCTTTGATTTCTTCCTCATGTGCACTAGTGGCATCCGTTGATGCTGTGGCACTCACTGTTGTCAAATCTGTTACATTGGTCTCGATTCCCGTTTTCAAGCTGCCAAAATCTTCATTGATTTTTCCAATGGAAGTCTGCAGGTTTTCCATTCCAAGTAAGCCAAACAAACCTGCTGTCTTGACTGACTTATTGAATGCCCGTTGGGCTTTGACCAACAATGCTCCTGCATCCATTTCCAACATGGAAGCCCTTTCCACAAAATCTTTAGGAAGGTCTGCCTGTACCTTTCCTGAATTGGCAGAATTGCTAACCTCACAGGCAGCATTGGCCACAGGCTTCAATTTTTCAATCAAATCCTTGATGGAAGCTACGGAAGTAGTTAAGGCCGTCTTAAATTCGTCATTCTTGGTTTTTACAGCCGTAATTGTACCATTGGTATTGATCGAGTCTTGAGTCAGTGCAATCACATTGTCTGTATTCAATTTTTCATACTCAGTCAAGACCCGAGAAGCCCATTGGCTCGCTTGTTTGGCTTGTTTGTTCGTAGTTTTTGCACCCTCAAGTTTCTCACTATTTAAATCAAGTGCACCTTGGGCTACACTCTCTTCTTTCCCAACTGCATCTTTGAAGGCTTTAATGGCTTTTTGAACCTGACTCATTGATTGAGCCTGGTTAGGTTGGTTCTCCTGTCCCATTTCAATATGTATTTTTATAAAGGGGTGATATAAGCAAGCTAGAAAAAAAGAAAGAAACATCCAATCGAAATATATGAATACAGGAAATGAATAGGTCATAAAAACAAATCACCCTAAACTCGAAAAATTCATTTATCAAGTTTGTAAAACCAAACTAACTCCATCATACCAAGCTCACCTATTGGGTTCACAAAAAAATCACAAAACCCTATTAAACAACAATTTAAGACCCAAACCAAAGTCTTAGTACGTATTGAAAAAATGCAAAAAAATCCTAAAAACAAATGATCCATAATTGGACATATTGAGGAATAAAACTCAATCAATTCATACATTTTTCAGTAAAAACACCTAAAAAACAGGTATAAATACCTATTCTTCATTTAAGGAGTTTTCCCAAGCATCAAAAATTTGCATTTATCTAAATTTTATATGAGATTGAAGTAAATGTTCATCTACCTCCTTGCGCCTTCTCTTTTGACATGATTTTAGCAAATCATGCTAAATAGCTATTGTTTTCTTTTATGATAGACAAAGCAATTGGTTGTATTCAGGCCGAATTGAATGCCCACATTAAGCGGAAGTTTCAACTTCCAGATCCGCCTCGAGTGGTGACTTCAATGCTAGTCGATCTTGATGGCAAGCCAGCTATTGAAGGAGAGAAGAACAAGTTGATAGTGGTACTTGCGGGAATTGAAGAAACAAGGTTCAAAGGAGTTGCGCCTACCCCCATCCGAAAATCAGGTGATGCGGATATTGGCTTTAAGTCTGCTCCAATTTATCTGACATTATATGTCTTGATAGCCTCCTACTTCAAATCCTCAGAAATGATGGAATCCTTAAAATTTCTGTCAGCAGCAATTGGCTTCTTTCAGTCCAAACCTGTTTTTGACAGAAATAATTCGCCCAAATTGGTAGATGGCCCCATTGACAAACTGATACTTGAAATGGAAAAGCAATCCTTCCATGAAAAAAGTCATCTATGGGGTATGATGGGAGCTAAGTACATGCCATCGGTTCTATATAAGGTGAGGCTGTTGACGATTCAGGAAGATCAAATGCGCAATCAGGTTACACCTGTTAAAGGAGTTGAATCAACCACTTGAATGATCAGAATAAATAAATTTAATCTTGAATAGACAATACATATCGATCCTTCAAAACTCAATTTCTAATTCCTTTTTCAATCATGGGGAAGGGCAGGATCCGAATGTACATATTGTTTCTACTCCCACTACCAAGTCCAAGTTGAGGACTTACGAGATCGTATCCAGGGAAAATACAAAACTTGATCTCTACATGGGTATTAATGGAGCCGATCAGGAAAATGACCTGAAGAAGCGATTGAAACTATTTCAAGAGAACAAATTGGCCTTACATTTCTTGTTGTCCCCTCAAAACATGGATTTTTACAGGTATACAGAACTGCCTTTTGATCCCAATAGTGGCATGATGTACCTCTTCAATGTCTCCATGTCTACAGAAGATATCCAGGTTCCGACGGCCTCGATCATCCAAACAACAACTTCTTTGTTTCCGATTTTGTCAAAGGAGTTTCCCAATAAGGGAGAGCATCATATAAAAGCGATCGCAGGAAATGGGCGAAATTATGAGAAAGATATTTCAGGAATCAATTCGCTCCACGATTTTATCAGCTTATTAGAGGAAGGTTTTTACCAATTCGAAATCAATGGGAAGCCTTTTGAATCGGAGTATAAATATCAGGGAAACCAATTTATCATAAAGAAATTTTTTGCTTATCAGAAGCCGGCGGCGTTGAATAGCATCGCCTTATTGGAAGTAATGGATTTTTCGCCTTCCCAAACCAGTTCTCCGATTAAGAGTCAACTGAAATTTCGGGTTAATGAGGTTTACCTTTATTATCATCTCATGCAGGCTCCATCTTCCAATAATAGCCTGGACATCAAGCAGTTGAAAGTGAGGGGGCAGGATGTTCAATTTGAGCCTGAGACAAGCCTAGAAGAGAACGATAAAATAGTCTTTTCATTGAGGCAGGAAGGAAACTCACAACAAAGAATAAAGATTCCTCTTAGGCAGAGGCCTGAGGGAAAATATTGGATTGAAGACCAACATGGAAACAGAATCATTGATCATTTGCCACATCCCAACCTGAATTCGATTTCTTACCTTCCACCCGGCAGTGAAGCAGGAACTGGATTAAAGGCTGATCTCTTTATTTATGTCTAATAATTTACCTTGAATACATAACTATGTCTGATTTTAAAAAAACCCCAGGCGTTTATATTGAAGAAAGAAGTGTATTTGGTAACTCTGTAGTTCCCGTGCCTACAGCTATACCTGCTTTTATCGGATATACTGAAAAGACTGACTACGATGGTAAGTCTATCACAAACCAACTGATCAAGATAAGCTCTCTGGTAGATTACTTGAACCTATTTGGTTTAGGAAATACCCCTAAGTATGCGGTTACTGAGGTAAAAAAGCCAGAAGATGGCTTTGACCTGAGGATCAACAATAAAATGTATGCCGTTGGGCTGCCTGAGGGTTCCACCACCTTTTATACCTACAACCTGATCAGGTTGTTCTATGCAAATGGAGGAGGAGATGCATATATAGTTTCGCTAGGTGGATATGATTCAACTCCTGATAAGGATAAATTCATGGCAGGCGTCGAATTGTTGAAGAAGGAACCTGAAATCACTATGATTTTGGCTCCCGACGCTTTAAACCTGGCCTCAGGTGATTATTATGACATCATGAATACTGCCCTTGAGCAATGCCTCGAAATGAAGAGCAGAATCACGATGATAGATATTCACGATGGGAAAACAACTCCAGAAAATGACCCAATCAATTTTGAGAAAAATGTATTTGATGCATTCAGAGATAAGGTTCCATCCAACCCTGAGACTGCCAGCTACGGGATTACCTACTATCCATGGTTGGACACCAATGTGGTTCAGGACAGTGAAATAGGCAGCAACCTTTTGAGTGTAGACCTGAGTTCAGTTTTACCCACTGATGAGGGTACAACCAAAGCCATCACAGAACTAACTGATGCATATTCAAGTGGTAAAAACATTATTTCAAAAGAAAACCAACTCAAGACCAAGAGTGGGGATTATAAAAAGCTCCTGGCTGAGGTAAAGAAAAAGATCAACCTATTACCTCCATGTGCGGGCATGGCGGGTGTCTATGCCAAGGTAGATGACCAACGCGGAGTCTGGAAGGCTCCTGCAAATCTGGGATTAAACTCCGTGCTGAAACCTCATGTGAAGATAGATAACCACATGCAGGAAGGCATGAATGTCCCCCTCGATGGAAAGGCCATCAATGCTATTCGTTCCTTTCAGGGAAGAGGAGCAGCCTGGATCTGGGGTGCCAGAACCCTGGATGGCAACAGCAATGACTGGCGCTACATCAATGTCAGAAGATTGTTCCTTTTCTTGGAAGAATCTATCAAGCAAGCCACCTTCCCCTTTGTTTTCGAACCCAATGATGCCAATACATGGAATACACTATCATCCATGATCAGCAGTTTCTTGAACACGGTATGGAAAGCAGGTGGACTGGTGGGAAATACACCCGAACAGGCTTATCAGGTACTTGTAGGATTGGGAGTTACCATGACTTTCCAGGATATTTTGGAGGGATACTTGAGGGTTACTGTTAAAGTGGCTCCGGTAAGACCTGCTGAATTCATTGTGATCACTTTCGAGCAGAAGGTTCAGGAAGCATAATCTTATTTCAAATTATTCATATTTTAATCGAACAATAACACCCTAAATATTCGGCATTATGGCAGATGATGGATCAAAACAAGGCTCCAACTGGCCCTTACCCAAGTTTTATTTTCAGGTAAAATGGGACAGTGAAGAAGTGGCATTTCAGGAGGTTTCCGGACTTGATACAGAAACCCAGCCTATTGAATATAGACATGGCAATAGCAAGGAATTTTCCACCATTAAAATGCCTGGACTAAAAAAATTCAGCAATGTGGTGATGAAAAAAGGTGTCTTTGTGAAGGACAATAAGTTCTGGGATTGGTACAATGAAATTCAAATGAATATCATCAAAAGGAAATCAGTTACCATCAGCCTCCTGGATGAGACAGGCAAACCAACCATGGTTTGGACCCTTCAGAATGCTTGGCCTACCAAGATTACGGCCACAGACTTGAAGTCTGATTCCAATGAAACTGCAATTGAAACATTGGAAATTGCTCATGAGGGTCTGAAGATCGAGAATAAATAGGCTGAAATAATTTAAGGACAAATGGAGTGGTATCCTGCGGTTGGGTTTCATTTTGATGTATCCATACCGGGTGTGGATGATATAGATACCTATTTCATGGAAGTATCAGGTCTCGATATGACCCTGAATACCATCCCCTACCAGGAAGGAGGAAGTGATCACATTTACTTCCTCACCAATAAAACAACCTTTGGGAACCTGGTACTGAAACGGGGCATTTACAAACAAACATCCGGCTTGACTGCATGGTTAAAAGACGCATTTGAAAACTATGACATCAAACCGAAGGATATCACCATTTCCCTGCTTGACGAAAAGCATAAACCATTGGCTTCATGGGATATTGTCAATGCATATCCAGTCAAATGGTCTGTATCTCCTTTCAAGGCAGATGAAAATAGCATTGTCATAGAAACTCTTGAACTGGCTTTTTTTTCTCTCAAACGAAAATTCTGACTTATGCCAATAGAAATACGTGAATTGGTCATCAAAACAACAATTGGCAGCCGGAAACAGGCTTCTTTTAATCCCGAAGGTGGGGAGAACTTGAACGGGAAAAATTTTTCCCATTTAAAAAAGAAAATCAAAAAAGAAGTGCTTGAAGAGTTAAAAGACTGGATTAAGCAAAGCCAAGACCGGTAATCCATCGGGGAGAAGCCTTCAATATAAATGAAGGTTCCATCCAAAATCGAAACCTATGTCAGAAGATCCAAAAAAACTTATTCTTGTAGCTTTCTCAGATGAAAAGTTTAAAAGCGAGGTTTCAAGGTATTCTGTTTCATTGAATCCCACCAGTATCAAACTCAACAGACAGGTAAATTACGCGGAAGATAGTCCCCTGGGGGCATCTGGTACTGACCTGAAATACCGATTCCATATCCCGGCAAGCTTGCAGTTCAGCATTATGATGGACAGCACAGGAGTCATTCCCAACTCGCCCAAAGACCTGGAGGGAGAACTGAAAAAAATCAAATCTGTACTCATGGATTACAATGGGGATATCCATGAGCCTCAATATGTGGTGGTCAGTTGGGGTACCTTGAGCTTCCAGGGAAGGGCGACATCATTGGATGTAACATATCAACAATTTCACGAAGACGGGACTCCTTTCAGAATGGAATTGGCTTTCACCTTTCGGGAATCTATTTCAGATGAAATAAGGAACTCACTAGAAGGGAAAAACTCTCCCGATTTGACACATGAGCGCTTGGTACAAGCGGGTGATACCCTCCCCAAACTCACCAATGATATATATGGTGATCCTTCTTATTATATTGAAGTTGCCAAGGCCAATGGTCTAAATAATTTTAGGCACCTGGTCCCTGGTACCATTCTCTATTTTCCACCACTCGCAAAATCGGCCGAATGAGCAAACTTCCCCAACAAACCAGCCTCGTTACTATTTCTATCCTGTCTGAAGGTCAGGATATTGGAGATAAATATGATGTCATTAGCATTGAGGTTCACAAATTGGCCAATAGAATTGCCTCAGCAAAAATTATCATTCAGGATGGAACACCTGCGAAAGCGACCTTCGCTGCAAGTGAGAAAGACGACTTTGAACCTGGCAAGAAAATTGAAATCAAGGCAGGATATCATAGCAAGGAAGAGACGATTTACAAAGGCATAGTCATCAGCCAAAACCTCAGGGTATCCGAAAGAGGTTTTGGGCAACTCATCGTCGAATGTAGAGATGAAGCCATCAAATTAAGCATAGGGAGGAAAAACAGGTACTTCCTCGAAAAAACAGACAGTGACATCATCCAGGCAATTTTGGGAGAATACTCCTTAAGCTCTGAAGTTGACAGCACCGATGCAAGCCACAAGGAAGTCATTCAGTACCACACCGTAGATTGGGATTTTATCATGCTCAGAGCTGAACTCAATGGAATGTTGGTGTATGTAAATGATGGCAAAATCAGCATAAAAAAACCAGAACTTTCTGCTTCTGAATCCCTGGAAGTGAGTTATGGAGACGACCTATACGCCATCAACACACTCATGGATGCCAGGAGTCAAATTTCGGCCACAGAGGCCACTGCATGGAATTATAGCAGCCAGGAAGTCGTTTCCTCCACAGGCTCAGAACCCAGCGTAAATGAACAGGGGAACCTGAGCGGGAGCAAATTGGCTGATGTCCTGGGGCTGAAGAAATATGAAATGTTTCACTCCGGGAAGTTAGAAACCGCAGAATTGAAAGCATGGGCAGATGCCAAATTACTCAAAAGTAGACTCGCCAAGTTTCGAGGAAGCATTACGATCCAGGGAAACAGCATCCTCAAGGTAGGAGACATCATTAAAATCAATGGCTTAGGGGCACGTTTCTCCGGTAAAGGCTTTGTTTCAGGCCTTTTGCATCGAATAGAGGAAGGAAATTGGACAGTGGATGTCGCGCTTGGTGTAGAGGAAAATTGGTTTTCGGAAAAACATCAGGTAAATGAATCCCCATCTGCAGGATTGATGGGCTCTGTCCCGGGGCTGCAGATAGGAACAGTTCTGAAGTTGGAATCTGATCCAGACAATGAGTTCAGGGTTCAAGTAAAACTTCCCATGGTAGACAGCAAAAGCGAAGGCATTTGGGCGAGGATATCAAGGTTTTATGCCAGCAAGGACATAGGAGCTTTTTTCATGCCAGAGATAGGAGATGAAGTCATTGTGGGTTTCATCAACGAAGATCCTCGTTTCCCCATAATTTTGGGTATGTTCAATAGCAGCAAATTGGGAGCGCCCTTAACTCCGGCGGATGCCAACCCTCAAAAAAAGCTGGTTACCAAAAGTAAACTGAGTCTATTGTTCGATGATGAGAAAAAGATAGTTGAAATCACTACTCCCGGAAAAAACACCGTTACGATCAGCGACGAAGGCCAATCAATTACCTTATTGGATCAAAATAAGAACAAAGTCGAACTGAGTAGCAGTGGGATCTTATTGGATTCCAAATCAGACATCAACATCAAAGCTGCCGCCAATGTAAATATTCAGGCCAATTCCAATATTTCGGTCAAAGCCAATGCGAATGTTGATGTTCAAGGATTAAACGTTTCAAACAAAGCAAATGCCCAGTTTTCTGCCTCAGGCAATGCAGGTGCGGAGCTAAAAACCTCTGCCATTGCGGTAATCCAGGGTACTTTGGTAAAAATTAATTAAATCACTATGCCACCAGCTGCGAGAGTTACAGACATGCATACTTGCCCCATGGTAACAGGAATTGTTCCCCACGTAGGAGGTCCCATCCTCCCGCCGGGCTGTCCTACGGTCTTGATCAACAACCTGCCTGCTGCTCGTGCTACAGATATGTGCACCTGCGTAGGGCCTCCCGATACCATAGCCAAGGGCTCTATGACCGTCTTGATTGGCGGTCTCCCTGCGGCAAGAATGGGAGACATTACCGCACATGGAGGAACCATTGTGCTGGGATCATTTAATGTTTTAATCGGAGGTTAAGTATGAATGATTTCATAGGTAAGGGTTGGAGCTTTCCAATTAAGTTTAATTCTGATAATGGTAATGTATCCATGGCTTCAGGCAAAGAGGATATCGAGGAAAGCCTCGCAATCATCATGTCTACTGCGATTGGAGAAAGGCTCATGATGCCCGACTTTGGCACCGATATCCATCAATTGATGTTTGAAAACCTTACCACTACCCTCAAAACTCACACTGCGAACCGCTTGCGAATAACCCTGAGCCAGTATGAGCCAAGGATAAAACTCGAGGACATTCAGTTACACGAAACCCTGGAACGCGCTAGCATGTTGGAGATTCATATTACATACACCATAAAAATGACAAACTCCAGGCATAACCTGGTATTCCCTTATTACTACAAAGAAGGAACGCATGTAAAGCTAGGCAAGGAATGAATATTCAGGAAATAAATCGAACGGCAGATGGAACAAACAGACAGCAGAGAATGGCCTACAGCAAGGCTATTTTCCCTGGCTACTTCTTCCTTGATGACAAAGAGCCTGTCGATAATCTTTATTTCCTTTACAAACTGGCCGAGATTGTCAACTTCTACAAAGAAGATGAGCAAATTGATTCCTCGAAGGGCTGGCAAAGTTTCTTCCGTTCGAACATCAGAATGACACTTGTTCTGATCACTCATGTAAAATTCTCTAAAAGCTGGCAAGAAAAAGGTATTGAGGCTCTTAAGGATAAGGACTTTGATTTCATCGCTAGGTATATCAATTCCTTACTGAAATTGGATCTTAATGAAGATAAGGATGCGGTTTATCAGTTGGTAAAAATCACCATCAACATGATAGAGGAAATTTGGACCTGGTATAATCATCTTCAGGAAAATCCTCTTCAAGCTGTGCTTAGGAAACACATCAAAGACGACCTGAATGACGCTTTCCTTATTCTGGAAAGAGTCCTGGATCAAATAAAGGAAGACATTATCCTAAATAGTGAGATTGAAGACCCTAAAGGGAGTTTCGACCTCATTTCTGAGGTATATTCTTATTTACTAAGACCAGATTCTCCTGTAAAACTTAGGGGCCATCTTACAGGTGCCTTGGGGAAATATGAATTTTCATGGGAAAGGGTATTTGATGATTACCTCAAAAGGGATAAAAAATATAGCGCACATAAAAAAGACTGGAAGAACATCTACGATTACTATTCTAAGGAAAAAGAATTCATCATTATCCTGCTGGATTTCCACCGAGTCAAAGAGCAAATGTCCTTCCGTGGGTCTCCATGGGATTTCCAACGTAGCCCATGGAGTTATAAAGTCAACGAATACAAGGTCTTTCTGGAAGACGAAATTGAATCTTCTGAGGGAAAAGACAGCCCGAATTACTATCACATTCCTTACGTTAAGAGGATTATTCATGATTTCTTATCGCTGGTTCAGCTTTTCAGAAAATATGCTTTGGAACGCCTTGAACCAGAATACAGAACCCCTGAACACTTCCCCCAAATGGGACTTCTTTTCTCATTTCTTGAGCTTTGGGATCAACATATGAAACCCGAAATCAATAATATTCCTCAAAAGCATGTTGATTTTTTTTATAAAGAAGTTCTAAAAATCCCACAGAGAAAAGCCACTCCAGATAAGGCATTTGTGGCATTCAAGTTGGTGGAAGGCCTTTCCGAATTTCTCATCCCTGAAGGAAGCATTTTGGAAGCAGGAGCAGAACCTGATGGCAAAATCAGGACCTATCAGACCTCTGAGCAACTCATTGCCAATGCATTAAAAATAAAGCACATAAAATCCCTATTCGTTTCCCTCCCAAACGAGAATCCAAAATCAGGGACTCCCATATATGCTGCCCCCATCGCAAACTCATTTGATGGCCAGGGGGAGCCCTTCCCATCCCCTGAAGTAGCACATTGGCACCCGTTTGGAGAAGATCAAAGTAAGTATCAAGATAATAATAAAGAGCAGAGCAACTCAGCAGATCAACTGCCCAACATGATTAAGGTAGAGCCTGGGCTTGTAATCGCCTCACCTATGTTTCTACTGAACGAAGGTAGTCGGCATATTGAATTAGAAATTTGGACAGAATCAGAGTCCAATGATAAAAACAATGAAGAACATCATTCCCAGAAACTATTCGATTCAAAAGAATCCGTTTTTCCATTTATTTGCGCTTTCAGCGGAGCTGAAGAATGGAATATGGTGGATGAAGTCAAGGGAGAGGTCAGTTGGAAAGCGGAAAAGGGAAAGATCTGTATAACTTTTAAACTGGGAAAGGATTTTCCTCCCATCCTCCCCGCAAAAGGTGAAGCCCTTCAAAATAAGTATAGTTCTCACTTTCCAATGCTCCGAATTTTACTGAAAAGTGAATTTGATTATACAAAAATCAACAATCTCCGGATTAAAAAATTGGAGATCAAAGTGGATGTTAAAGAGGTAAAACAGCTAATTGTACTCAATGATTTTGGGGTCATGGATGCTACTCAGCCCTTCTCTCCCTTTGGGGTTATTCCTGATGATGGAGCAAAATGGCGAATTGGAAGCAAGGAAGTCTTTAGCAAACCTCTGGAAGAAGTAAAACTTCATGTAAAATGGGCAGGATTGCCTACTGGTCCTGGAGGATTTCCTGGGTACTACACCAATTACAACCTCCCGGATGGGATTACCAACTGGAGAGGAAGAATCAGAAAAAAGAAAGCAAAAGAACCCGATGGCAACTATGCACACAGCCATTTTGAACTTAGGCCTTCATTTCTCAAAAACTTTGATTGGGAGAAACTCCCGATGATGGCCCTTTGGGGGACCAAAGAAGACATAGCCCTCAGTGACCAAATCACCTATAGATTTGGGAAAATGGATATTGAGGCAAATATGAAGTATTGGGACCCCAAAATAGACCTTGAGTTGGTAGAAAAACAAAGGCTATCGGATGGGATGCTATCCCTTGAGTTGAGGACGTCCCCACAGGCTTTCGGGCATAAGCAATACCCCATCGCCCTGGCAGAAATAGTCAGAATCAATGGCCTAAGGATAAACCAAAACCGTAACCTCGCCATAGCACTTCCCAAGGAACCCTATACCCCAATCGCCAAAAGTATCAGCATAGACTACATGGCAAGTCAGTCCATAGAGGAAAAGGATTTTAACAAGCAAAAAGACCTGGAAATATTCCACCTAGGCCCATTTGGACATGTACAGGTAAGCCCATCGGAAGATGATAATAATAAAGTTCATATTTTTCCTCCCTTTTCACATCATGGAAATTTCTACCTGGGCTTGACGGACATATCGCCTCCTACTTCCATAAGCCTCTTATTCCAATTTGAATATGATACCATTAAATCCCACGGAACCCCTCCACCAATAAGTTGGTATTACTTGGTGGATGATAAATGGAAAGAGTTTAACAAAAATGCCGTAAGCCTTGAGCCACATAAGGCCTTTGTTACAACCTCAATAATCAGGTTAGAACTCCCTTCAAAAATAACAACCGACAACAACCTCCTTCCTCCGGATTGCTTTTGGATAAGGGCTTCTGTATTGCCATTAGGATTTGGAGACAATGATAAAATGAAGGACTTTGGAAGAAAAATGAAGGCCTTTGGAAGATTGAGAGAAATATATCCCAATGCCATTGAGGTTAAACTTTCCAGCAACCCAAATCCTGAAAAGCCTAATATCCCCCCTAAAACCATCAAAAAGTTCTCTGTGGACATTCCTCAGGTCGCAGAAATCATACAAGCTGAAGCCAGCAAAGGTGGCGAGGCACCAGAGAGTCATGAGGATTACAAACTGCGAGTTGCGGAGCGATTGAGGCATAAATCCAGAGGTGTCAGCCCTTGGGATATTGAGTATCTGGTATTGCAAAAATTCAAGCAAATCAGTGCCGTTAAATGCCTTAGGCCATTCAAAAATAACAATGAGTCCCCAAAAGAAATGGTAAAGGTAGTTGTCATACCGACTCCCAAAAGAGGAGATGGCAACATTGTCCTTAAACCCAGGTTAAGCAGCTTTGAATTGTTAGAAATAGAAGAGTTTCTCAAACCCATATCTTCTCCTGCCATGGACATCAAGGTTAGAAACCCGATTTATGAGGAGCTAAAGGTTAAGGTGGAAGTTGAAATGTATCCCAAGGACAGCTCCGCAAGGGTAATCCAGGAGTTGAATGAGAGCCTGAAAGGATTTCTGAGTCCATGGATTAAAGGAAATGATGAGGATATCTCTTTTACTCAGGTAGTTTCCTACTCCTCCGTCAAAGCCTTCATCCAAAAAACTGGTCTTGTCAAATCTATTCTTTCTATGGTACTGTTCCTCTACGAAGATGGAAACAGGATTACTATTCGGGAAAAATATACCAGCGACTCTATTGAACAAATTCTCCCAATTAAGCAGGATAACCCTGGAGAGGTACTTTTGGTATCAGTTCCTGTACACGAAATCAAAGTGACTGGAACTGCTGATTTAGAGAAAGGGGAAAGAAAATCGATAAAGGATTTGGCCAGTAACAATCCGCTTCCGCCTCAGGCCGAATTAAGTGAGAGTGGGAGTAAATCAAAAAAGAAAAGGAGGTTAATATTCTTTAAATAAGAAGCTGTTTAGATTTTTCAGTTTACAGTTAGGATTTTAAGGTTCTGAAAAAGTGATGAACTCAGATTCTAAAAAGCCAACTGTAAAAAAGAAAGATAATTTTTTAAACAGCTCCTAAATTGAATTGACTTTCTGATGTATCAAGGATGATATCCTATTGAATATTGGTTGTTTGAAAGAACCTAAGCAAATATCTCGAAACAAACCACTACCCAGGATTCAGGATTATGCCTGGTTAAGGGAAAGAGCAGTAGAAATTGTTCAAAGATATTCTAGTGACCACTGGACAGATTATAACGAGCATGACCCTGGAATGACTATTCTGGAAGCTCTCTGTTATCTGATTACAGACATTGGCTATCGCATTCACCATCCCTACATAGATCTCATCGCCCCCAATGAGCCCTACCAAAAGTTCTATGGAGAGGAAAACTCTTTCTATTCTCCAAGGGATATATTACACAATGCACCGCTTAGCCCACAGGATTTCAGATCCATGCTCCTTGATATCCCCGGGCTACGCAATGCCTGGGTAAAATCTACCACAGGTCATTCTCAAAAAAGCCACTCTTTCAAGGTATCTTATATACTTGAATCCTTTCTTACATCCAGACAACAAAAAGAGGTCAAGGAAGAGATGGCTCAAATTCTGCTTGAAAACCGGAATTTGGGTATGGGTATGCCTCAGATGTTGAAATTAGAGCCCAGAAACATTTGGATAAAGACTAAAATAGTCATTGATGAAAGCCTGGACCCCAATGAAGTGATGGCAGAAATCCTCTTTCAACTTTATTACTTCTTTAATCCTGATTTCAGATTTTATTCGGCCACCGAATTGCTGAGGCAAGACATCCCAACAGATGAAATTTTCCAAGGGCCAGCACTCCGGCATGGCTTTCTTCTCGAGAAAGACCTCTTTGAAGACAGGGATTATATTCCTGTACCCTCTCCCAATGATTGGGATAATAGCATAAAAGAGCTTCAGGTGGTGCTCAAGGATTTTCTCCAAAATAGAGATGAGGTGCTTTGGGTTGAAAAACTGGAAATTGAAAAAAATAGCACTAGCGACCCGAATCAGGCCCTGAAATTACTTCCATCAGCTGATGATTATTTCCTAAACTTCAATCTATGGCTGAATCAATTGGTCTCTTCCAAGAGCAGAAGTGGTAGTGGCATTTTTACCGAGCACCTCCAAAATACCCTCCTCATCTCCAACGGTCAGCTTTGTAAGATTAGATCTTCCAAAGTCCGAGAGATACTCGAGGAAAAGGTCATGAGCAACTCTAGAAGGAAGGCAAGGGCAAAAAATAGGAATACAGATCAAAACTTCCTGGACTTCCCGATACCAGTAGGGACCTATAAAGACCTTTATACCTATAGATCCATTCAATACGATTTCCCTGGGATATATCAATTATATCCTTCTGGAAATGCCCTGGACCTCAACATCAAGGGGAGGGTACATATTTTCCAGTTACGAGCTTACTTGCTTTTCTTTGAGCAAATGGCACAAAATCACTTATTAATGCTCGATGGAATCAAATATTTTTTTAAAGTAAGTGCCGATTCTATTTCCAATCCCCTACCGATTACCTTCAAGGGATTAAAACTACCCATCCCAGGACCCTACTATCCTAATTGGGAAAAAGAAATTAGATCATATTTCCCACCAGCCATTTCCTCAACCTCTTTCATCCCAGGTGATTTCCCTGAGTTTTGGAAGTTGATAAAATACCCGCCCCTAGTTAACCTTATCAATAAATACGAAAGCAGTACAGAGAGCGATAAAAAGCAACTCAAACGGTTGAAAGAGGAGGCAGAAGCATTTTACCAGCAGAGGATCGGAAAGATGGTCGAACAACCTGAAGATACGATTTCACGCTTAGGAATCATGCTCAATTTCATGCTTGGGAGTGTCGGTCTCAGGTTTGATGAGAACTTATTCCAAATGTATTCCTCCTTCTCAAAAAACGACTATGGATCCAGGATAAACTTTGTCAAACGGAGGATCTTACTGAACTATCCTTCCATCAGTTCTGACCGAGCCCTGGCATTTGACCTTCAAAAAATCAGTTCCCAACTCCCATCTGACATCATTTCCACAGATGAAAAGAGTCTTCAAAGAGGAAACTCGATAGGCCTTATTGATTACTTGCCCCTTGCCAAACTACTTCAGATACAAGAAGAAAACGACACAGCCCCCCCTCAAAAAGAAGCAGGCAAAACTTATGTGAGGCTGAACTGGAATGTTATGGTAGAATTGACCTCTGAGAATGATTTTGATGAGTTATTGGATTACCAAAAATTCCTGAAAGAAAAACAGGATGAATTTGAATTAGAGGCAGGAAAGATTTTACTCAAGAAAGAGGCAGGAAAGATCATAGTCCTCAAGCAGGATGAAAATCACCATGGGATGGGGCTAGAAGTAATTAATCCATTCAATGTCTCAGGATTTAAATTAAGGCTCTGCCACCTTCTTGGTATTGATTATTGGCAAAACTGGAAACTAAGTAGTTTCTATCTGAGCATCTTCAAGAAGTTTAATGACCAAGTGAGTTTCCCGGACTTGAAATCTGTCAAAGAAGTCTTCCCAGAAGACAAATTCAATAGGATATGTGAGGCTCAGTTAGGCTTTTCATTTGAGCTTGATGAAAATAAATCCATCAGCCAGGTTATCAACAAAATTTTTCTCCATGGCATGGAGAAAAAGAAGTATAAAATCACCTCCATTGAGGGTAATTCCGTTAACAGCTCCAGTGTACAGAAAGACTCCACATCAAATGATAAGCCCATTACCAGCTATCTTTTGAGCCTCCACGACTCTCCCATCCTAGACGATAAGAGTGAAATTGCAAGGGTAGCCTCTACATTTATTGACCCACACTACTTCCCGTCTTATTTGGAAACCAATGAGGCGAAATTCAAGTTGGCCAACCACCTTAAACAACTAAAAAACAAAGCCGAAGGCTTCTACGAAATTGAAGGGAATCTTCTGCGAGAGAAGACCCTCAAGGATTTTGAGATTTTTATTCCTATAAATAATAATGACCTAAAAGCGGAGTGCTCTGCCCCTGAAGCTATTGAGAATGAATGGCAATACGAAATATTTTTACTGTTCCCTGATTGGCCAGCGAGGTTCCAAAGTGAAGGCTTTAAGGAAGTTCTTTATCAAAAAATCCACAGAGAGCTATCCGCACACCTCATTCCTGTTGTGATCTGGATGGATTTCGAAGAAATGCAGGCCTTTGAACTTTTATATGAAAAATGGTTATTCGAACTGAATGAGGTTCAACTTCGCTGTAAAGAACTTGAAAAAAGTCTCAACAAACCAGCTCAGGCCAAAACTGAAAAGGGGATAAATAATATCAAGAAAAGCATAGCATTACTTAACGAGGCTTCCAAAATTCTTAAGAAAGAACTAAGGCAGGCACAGGAAAACTCTTTAAAGTGATCATTGGTGATGGCTCAAACTCACTTCATAAAACGACTAAAATTTGACTCTAAACTTGAAGATGGGCTAGATCAACAGGAGTTTTATTTGCGTTTGAAAATTCTTCTTGATCGAAAACTCAATAAAATCCTGGATGAGGTATTGGAAGCCTACGCTCCCGCTAGCCATCACCTCATTGACCGAATAGAATTAGACCTCAAACACATAAACTGGGATAAATTTGAAGAAGAATTTCCAGCCAAACTTGAAAATGAACTCAGGGAGCAATTGTCCAGGCTTATTCCTACAGCAGTCCAAAATCAGGCTCCGAGATTAAGCCAAAAGAAGGGTAAAAAATGGCCAGAGCTCAGAGCAATACTTGCCTTCCTCCAAAAGGGTTATTTCCCGTGGTGGGTTCCAAAGGAAACCTGGCTTGAAAAGAGCCAAGTCTACGAAAAACTGATCCAGAAGAAGGATAGTCAAACCAACTCAATTATCAAACAACTTCGAAACTCAAGGTCATCTCAAAAAAGACTTGTATATCAATTTGAGGAACTATCAACCCTTTTAACCATAAGGGAACTGGAACCCGAAAATGCTCTATTTATTGAAGATTATGCGGCTGACCTTCTGGAAAGCCACCGCATCCAACCTATTGTTTCGACGGGTTTCAAAGAATTCAAGCGAGTCCGATGGGAAATTATCCTGAACTTCCTATTGGCGGAAAGGGGGAGTTTTTTCAATGATAAAGTTTTTGTAAAAAGTACCTTGACCCAACTGGCATCTCGCTATAATAGTACCTATACCAAAGTTCTGGACTTTTTAGCTGTGAAGTTGAATGACATAGCCCCTCACCTCAAGTATCGCAGTAATTTTTCAGGCATCCTGAATTTTCTTGTGCAAGATGAATGGAAGTCATCCATGGGAAATACGCTTCCACCTGGCTTGAAGGTGTCAAGGCCAGCTTTCCACCAATTAATGGAAGAGTTGAATGCAGGCAAGAAGATCAGTGATTTCAATTTATTCCTGGGCCTCTTAGCAGACACACAACTTGAGCATCTCTGGAGGGAACATTTTAATAAAACTGCTTTCAAGCAAGCACTCAGCCTTATTCATATATCTTCCCAATGGAATAAATTAATCAAACTTTTGGCTAGCAAAGGCATAAGTGCACAGCTCGATTGGTATGATGAGATAGTGGAACTTTCTCGTCTTATCGGGCTTACAAATAGCCCCATAGACAAACAAAAATTGAGACAAGCATTTTTAAACCAGGAGTTTGGGAAGTATAAAAACACCTTCTTTGCCAGGGTTTTATTTGATGTTGGGGAGGCAACGGGCAAACTAGAAATACTTAGAGAGGCCTATATCCATCAAACATTCGATTTTAGCTCGGAGGGTCTTTCTCTAAGTGATTCCAGAGAAACGAGTAAGGCATTGTCTCAATTAGAGGGTTTTATCAAGGATGGATCATTGACTGAAAGGGATAAGAGAGGTTCTCTCAGGCAGATTTTGAAGGCCATACCTGAAAATCAGAAGGATAATGCCAGGAGCTTGCTAAGAACTTATTTAATGTTTCCTTCATTCAGAGCAAGGCTTTCAGCCCAACTTAAAGATGTTGATTTTCGCTTCTTAATTCAATTTCTCCAGCCTCTCAAACTTAATTACATCGATAAATTGTCTGAAGAAATTCGCATCATTCAAAGGGAGCAAAAAATATGGGCAATAGAAACATCTTCATTCGAAAACCAACTCAGGAACTCCCTTCTAACTGCTGTAGTAAAACATAAAGGAGCTTTTGATAAAAAGAGATTTGGTATAAATCTCCTCCTAGGGATGAGAATTGAAAGGGTGAAAGATCCGAAAAGCTGGATTCGCTCTTTTTCGAACAAGCTCAACACTATTCAAGAGGCCCAGCGAGAGAAATTACCCCTTCTATCAGAATTTCTGGATAAGCAGCCAGAGGAAAACCTGGAAGAAATATTTTTCACCCTAAAGGAGGCAAAAAGATCAAAAGGCACCCCTCTGACAGATGAGCAACTAAAGGCCCTTCCTTTAGTCCAATTAAGAAGGTTCCTGGAGTTAGGGCCGATCTCGGAGAAGTTGTATGATTTCACAATTGTATCGCTCCTCCAAAACCTTAAAAAGAATGATTCTTTAAAGGCTAAAGAAATCCTGTTTTCATGGGGAAAAGAAACAAAAAGCCATGATTTTTTGATTGAAGCCTTAAGCGAGCCTGACTTTAAACTCCTATTAGAACTGCTTAATCCTGCCAAGGCGGATTTCTTGACGAAGCTATCCAAGGAGATTCATGATTTCTACCTTCGATATGATATCATGGCCATTGGAGAACGTGATTTCTTCAAAATAAGATGGTCCAGTTTTTTACACCTGCTCCTAAGCAAGGGCCCTTCCAGGCTAAAAGAAGAGGAGTTTGTGCTTGAAGTACTGAAAGGGATGGCTGAAAAGGCAAAGCTAAAAATAGAAGATTGGCTTAATTTTTTCTTCAGGGTTTTTCAAAAAAGAAAGGTACACACCTCTGAGTTCCAGGCACTCTCCCAAGGCATGAGTGTGCTCCAAAACCAATATTCGGCAAAAAGTCCAGACAAAAAGCCCATTGACATTCTCATACTTCTTGTGAAGGAAGGAAGTTTTGGGCAAAGGCTTTATGGCCAGACATTAGAAGAAATATTGCCTACACTTTCTGGGGAGGAGAGGAAATTATTCCTAAGGGCATTAAAACAGCTTGTAAAAAGTCCTAGCCAGTTCAAAAAATTACTTGAAGTCCTCGATCAAGCAAGTGTTTTTACCCTTATCAGTTGGCTGGATGTTGACTCTACGAATGATTTGGAAGAAATCTTCTCCGTTCTTTCTATTGCTTATCAAAGAGTTCCCTTTGGTAATGTTTCCAGCTCGAAATTCCAGACACAATTACTGGGATTAATTCTCTCATTTATGTTAGATCGCAAAAGTGGAGCAATCAGAAAAAATGAGCTTTTGGTGTTTTTAACCAAAGAGTTCTCTGCCCTATGGAGGATGAAGGCTTCCAGGCTTCAAAGTTTACTTTCATGGAGCCTTTCAATTAGCGATGCTTCCAAGGCAGACAAATGGCACCTGGGCTTAAATCGAGATAAGGATTATTCAGAGTATCTAAAAATGCTCGTTCAGTTACTCATAAAGGCTGACCCATTGATTCACATCACATCTTCCAGGCTTGACTTTTGGTTTGAATCGCTTGAAAAATCAGAACTGGAAGAGCTAAGGAGAGAAATAAAGGAAGAACTTTCAAGATCAGGTCAATGGTTAAATATAAGTGCCAGCATGTCTAAAGAGCAGGTATTCCAACTCTACGATGCTTTCCTACCAGCCTTTCAAAACCAATCAAAGCTCTTTTTTAATGCCCTAAATCAAACTTCCATAGCTAAAAAGTTGGGGATTTCTTCTCGCAGTTTTTCATTGCAGTTAACCAGCGCATACTTGGCCTTTTACCTTGAAAAAGCTTCAGGAGCTCCTGATTTTTTAGACTTCTATGATTTTTTAGCAGAATATTTTTCCGGCATTTGGAAACAAGAGGTAATATTTTTTCAAAGCCTTTTCCAATTGGCTTTACATGATTCCATGCAAGTTGGAATTGAGTCATTAATAGAAAAATTGCCACACAAAATCTCTATATCTGATATAACCAATTTATCAATTCTCCCTTCACACATTCCCAATCCCGCCCAAGCCAGCGCCGAACTAAGTATGCTGAGCATCCTGGCAAGAGAGGGCCAAGGAAAGCTGCTCGCCAAGTTACTCCTTTCCGACGGTTCGGAGGATGGATTCGTCAAGTTGCTTAGGAAACTCTCCATAGGACAAGATGCATTCCTATTGCAATTTATTGAGCTTGCTGACCATCGCACGACTTGGCAAGCCATTATCCCAGGAGAAAAAACCAATTTAAGGCTTATTTTCAAAGAAATCACGCTCCAATATCTCATTGAGAGGCCTTCCTCGGTATTTAGCCTAAGGCAATTTCTTCGCTATCAGATTGAACGGCTAAGCCAAAGCTTAGGACTCGACATCAGAACTTTACTCGAAACACTTCTAAAGCTCTCCCAAAAGAAATTACCCCAAGGTACTTTATCCATTCTATTGCAAGAACTCAAGGATAGCCAGGATTTCCAGAAAGAAATCCCCCCCAACACACTCTCACCATCAACAAATGCTTTAGCACACACTCAAAATATAAGAATTATGGAAGATAATAATGAATTAATAGGTGAGTCCCTTTACATCAATAATGCTGGTCTTGTCCTTTTGACTCCATATATAAAGCTATTGTTTGAACGATTGGGCTTGCTGGAAAACAATGAATTCACCTCAAAAGAAGCTAGCGAAAAAGCTGTTGGCGTTCTCCAATTTTTGGTCAGTGGAGAATTAATTACAGAAGAACATGAACTTACCCTTAACAAGTTGCTGTGCAACCTGCCCATTACAACCCCTATTCCTCGCGAGCTTGACCTGAATAATTATGAAAAGGAAATAGCGGAAGGATTACTTTCAGCTGTCAATAAAGCTTGGCCTCCTTTAAGTAACTCTTCTATCTCTGCCTTAAGGGAAACTTTCCTTCAGCGCGAAGGGATGATCCTCTTTGAAGAAGAAAAGACCCTCATTAGGGTGCAGCGCAAAGGAGGTGTGGATGCCTTGCTGGAAAGTCTTCCATGGGGAATTTCAATCATCAACTTTCCATGGAGAGATGAACTTTTATATGTCGAATGGTAAACCGATTATGACACAAGAACAACATAACCCACTTTCTCCCGCCGAACAAAATGCTAGTAGCCTAGAGCAGGAACTCATTTGGTTTGAGAATATCCTTCAGGCGCGCTTCAATCCTGCCGGAGAACACTTTGGTGATATAGAAGAAGTTTATAAGATCTCCCCTCCTGAACATCAATCAAGTGACTCGATGTATGTGAGGTTCTTACGGCACTATAAACCAACGCTTATGGAAAGGCTCTTAACCATCCTCTGCCTTTTGCCACATATTCGTCCTGAGTTGTTGGACATATTTTTCATGAAGAACTCTACTTATGCACGTGGGTTTACAGAATTTGGGGGAACAGTTGGACAAATGCATGGAGGCTTTTTACCCACAGGAGAAACCGCAGCTTTCCTCTTATGTGGCCAGGATTTGGCACTTCGATTTCATTTGAAAGAACTTCTGAGCAAAAGGCATTTCTTTTCCAAGCACAACATTCTCCGCCTTGATGTAGAAAATGATGATGAGCCTGAACTCAGTGGAAGGCTCCAAATGAGTCCAGAGTACATTGAGTACTTTACAAGTGGGAAACTTTACGTACCTCCCTTTAATGCAAAATTTCCGGCCAAGCCTATTTACACTTCACTGGGTTGGAATGACCTGGTTCTTAAGCCAGAATTGGCCAGTGATATCGAGGAAATCAAAGGATGGATCAACTTTGGTCATATCCTGATGAATGACTGGGGCTTAGACAAGGTAATCAGACCCGGGTTTCGAAGCCTGTTTTACGGCCCTCCTGGAACAGGAAAAACCCTGACCGCTACCCTATTGGGAAAATCGTCTGGCAGGGAGGTTTATAGAATTGACTTATCCAAGGTGATATCAAAATACATCGGGGAAACCGAAAAAAACCTCGCCAATGTATTTGACATGGCCGAAAACAAGGATTGGATTCTCTTTTTCGATGAAGCTGACTCATTATTCAGTAAGCGAACTGAAACAAGAAACTCAAATGACCGATCTGCCAATCAACAGGTAGCCTATCTCCTACAGAGGATTGAAGATTACTCTGGTGTCGCAATCCTTGCATCTAACCTCCGGGCGAACCTGGATGAAGCATTTACACGGCGATTTGATTCCATCGTTTATTTTGGGATGCCTGAAAAAAA
This sequence comes from Bacteroidia bacterium, assembly GCA_022760475.1. Lineage (GTDB taxonomy): Bacteria > Bacteroidota > Bacteroidia > J057 > J057 > JALEFZ01. Next base: position 251,165 of record JALEFZ010000035.1, read on the forward strand.
CCAAAGATTGGCCCTTTGGAAAAACTATTTTGAACCAAAGAATCCTTATTTCGAGTTGGATGAGGCTGTTAATTTGGAAGAAATGGCAGATAAATATGAGTTGGCAGGGGGAAATATCATCAACGTCCTACGATTTTGCTGCATCCACGCCATTAATAGAAACGAAAGGAAGATCCACCTCAGGGACATCCAACTAGGCATCCGAAAAGAATTCTTAAAAATGGGCAAATCCTTCATATGAGCAATAGCCATGAACTAAAAGATCGGGCAACCATCCTTGCCTTTCATAAGGACAGGATAGAAGAATTCGGAGCCGACAATTCCAGGGCATTGGGTTGGACCAGCCAAAAGGCCCAGCAGGATAGATTTGAGGCACTGTCTCAGATTGGAGAACTGAATAATTCCTCAATCCTTGACGTTGGATGTGGGCATGGAGATCTGAATATATTTCTAAGGAAAAAGTACCCTGAATTCAATTATACAGGTATGGATCATATGCCCGAGATCCTGGATGTAGCACTCCAGAAAAATAAGGGCATCCCTGATACCACTTTCCTATTGGCAAATTTTTGGCAGGCAGAACTTCCTAGAGCAGACTATGTCCTGGCAAGCGCCGCTTTGAGTTACAGACATTCAGATTCGAATTTTCTACCCAAGATGATCAAAAAGATGTTTCTATCCTGTCAGAAGGCTTTTGGATTCACCCTGCTGAGCAAATTGGAGTATGAAGGTAGCCTTCTGAGGACCCATGTAGCTGAAAATGTATTTGCTTTATGCAAAGACTTGACTCAAAATGTGGAATTAAAACAGGATTACAGAGAGGATGACTTTGCCATTTTCATGAAAAAATGATAAGAAATTGAGTCAATAGCTTATCCTATGAGTTTGCGACAATGATTAGTTTTTTATACTAGGCAAAAATTAATATTTTAATAACAGAAAATTAAGACCTACCAAAACAATGGCGACAACAAGAGAATCTACCATTCGATACAGTGAAGCGGCCCTTGCAGCTGCTGAAAGGCTTGGCATTGATGGATCAGAATTGGAGTCCAGGAAGCCACATACAAAGACAGGTACAGGATCATCAGGCACAGACCATCAGAGAGCAGATGGGCAGGCCGCCCTGAGGGCCCGAGAAACGGTTGAAAGTGCCATTGAGAAAAAAACGGGTGTCAGACAAAGTGCAGGAGACTTCATGAAGAATGAACGAAAGAAGGCCGCCGCCGCCGATGCAAGGGAGGAAAAAAGAGGCCGTCAAGCAGAAAAAGCTGCAGCAGCTCAGGCCAGGGATGAAAGGTTGTATAAGGCCTGGGTAAGCAACCTGCCTGGGGCGAGTGATGACCCTGAAGTTCCTCGCATGCGATTAAATAAAAGGGATCAAAAGAAAGCTGAAAAAATGGCTACTGAACTGGGATGGCCGACCAGTTTTGATGAGTTATCTTTTGATGAAAAAGCTGAACTCTTCTACAATTAGCAGAAGGTTGATTGCCGATATTTTAAGGTGATTATAAAAAATGCTTCGAGCTAGTTATCCTTTCTAGCTCTCCAAATAAAAATACATTCTTTGAAACAGCCAAGGGAGGCTCTCCGTATTGAATTCAGGCAACTTTGTTGTTTTTAGTAAGTCTTTATAATAGAATACTAAAACCCCCAAGCAGACTATAACAGCAAGTATTTCGCATATTTCGGCCTACTTGCTTGATAGCAGAAGAGATTGATAAGCGATACACTAGTTTAGCGAAAGTAAGGTTTTAGGATAGTTAGTAAGTATTGAAAATTCCCCCTTAGTGCCATTTTTGATGGCCCATAGGATGAATATATAATTAGTTATTTCATTATACAGGCAAAGTATGAATACCCAATTTTACGCTCTACTATTCTTCCTGATCTCCATATCCGGAGTTTCATTTGGTCAGGATTATTTCCCGTCTGAAAAAATCCCAACAGTTCTCAGGAACGCGAAAAGTTATTACGGTGCCAGTTATTGCTGGAATGGGACAGGCCCCTGTTTTGACTGCTCAGGTTTTGTTCAGAAAGCATTTGCTGATTCCAAACTGTCTATTCCGAGGAACTCCACCAAACAGTACAATTACTTCAAGGGAGAAAGGCTTCCAGGAAAAAGCCAGATATCAAGACTTCAGCCAGGTGATCTGGTCTATTTCGACCCTCCAGGTCCCAATACCCATATTGGAATCGTTGTAAGTAATAATCGCGGAAGGGTTCAATTTATCCACTCCACCAGCGGCAATGGCGGTGTAGGATATAACTTTATAGAAAGCTACTGGTATAACTGCTTCATTGGAGCGAGAAGACTGTTCAAAAAAATGGATAAGCCCGTCCTTCCTAATGAAAAAGAAGAACCTGCTATCACCAAAAAGAAGGAAAATCAGGGAGGAAAATCAGGCAATATCGTCATCAATCCTCCACTTATACCTAAGGCCAAAAAGAACCCGATGGCCCACATCAAGGGACAATTTCCCGAGGGTACTTACAGGAGACTGAAATATTCAGACTTGAAGTATTATTCTCCCTGCGAACTGAAGATCATGAAAAATGAAATCTTTGCGAGGCATGGGTATAAGTTTCACATCAATCCATGTATGATCAACTTGTTCAATACCAACGAATATGTTTGGTACAAAAAAATCCAAGAAAAAAGTCATGCTGAATGGTATTTTTCAGATATTGAAAAGGCTAATGTTGATCTCTTAATAAAAAATGAGGGCAATTGTAATTGTGAATAATACCTTACTAACCATCTTCCTTTCGGCTTTCTTACTTGCGTGTAATTCAGGTAAGAGCCAAAAGGAAGATACTCCTATAAAATACATTCCCGAGAAATGCCAACGTCTCATTGCTTCCTATCCTGATTTTCTGAAGGACTATGTAGATGGTCGCATTCTTTGGAAAGACGGGAGCTTCATGGCTTTCGATGACAATGATTCAAGTAAGAGCTTCCAGGATCTATTAAGTAATCCTGACCTGGAAGATCAGATGTCCCAGGAATATCCCCTTGACAAAATCATTATTCAGGAAAATTTTGATCCGGGAAGATTTCGTCACGAAGCCTTTTTCAAGAAAATGTATGGCAGCAGCCCCGAAGAGGTTGAAGCCAAGCTTGATACGGTGGTATGGCAAGCTTCCTCAGACAAGAGGTTACTTCTTTTCTCAAGGGTTAATGGGGCAGCAGATTCCCTTCAGAAGGTAGCTAACGAACTAGATAGCCTAGGACACCTGCAAGTATTCCTGGCAAATATCGGTGGGACGTATTTATGGCGACAGATTGCAGGTACAGACCGCCTCAGCGCCCATAGCTTTGGGATTTGCATCGACATCAATGTCTCCAGATCTCACTATTGGAGGTGGGGAATGGCCAAACGAGATTCTACCTGGTCCCTAAGTTACCACAATGATGTTCCTCTTGAAATTGTAAAAATCTTTGAAAAATACGGTTTCATATGGGGGGGTAAATGGTACCATTACGATACCATGCACTTCGAATTTCGTCCCGAATTGATACGCAGGCCTTCTCCCCGATACAGGATCACGGCCTTTGACCAGAAAAAGGTCGATTCCATAGGTGTATCAGAGATAGATCCAAGCCTAAAAACACATTGATCCTGCCCTGGCTCTCTACGAGTTCCAGGGTGGTGTTTCCCTGATTTTCGACATTTACCCCCCTGATTTGGGGGCCCCATTGGTAGCCTGCTCCAACACTCAAAGGGATATTTTGGCCAAATCCATATACCCCATATATACCTGGGGCAAACAGGTTTGCCAAGGTAATTTCAGGAAGATCAGATGTGTTTTCATCATTGTAGCGATAGGCGACTATCCCTCCCAGATCTATGATCGAGCCATAAATACTAAAAGAACCACCCTGCTTGAAACCTTTATTCAGCGCAAGGCCTACAGGAGCATTTACCCCATACACCCCTGCCCTCTCAGAGTCAGTCTCAAGTTTCTCCAAACCAAAGAAGAAACCCACATAACTATTCAAAGACAAAGACCAATCTGAGTGCTTTTTCATCGAAGCACTTCCTGGTGGAAGGGCGTAGGTTTCAATCAATGCAGCCAATTGTTCAGGCTCGGAAGCCTCAACTACTGCGGCAATAAATGACCCAAAAAAGAGGATACGGGAGGTGAGTTTTTCTTCAAGTACCGGTTCCAACCACCTAACGGCAGCCATAATGGCATGGCTATAATTTTCTGTGTTAACATCTACAATGAGGTCTCCAAAACTGGAAAGTATGCCATTCCACTCCGCAATTTTTATCAAAGCTGTATCCGCTATTTCCACCAATTGAAATACTTGCTCCGTCACAGAAAACAGGCCATTGAAATTTGACGTAGCTCGCTGGGTATAGCTTAGATAGGTAGATGGATTATTTTTCTCAGAGGGAGATAAGGCTTCCCAAAGCTCATAATCATTTTGAATCTGATTGATTCTGCTACCCATTTGGAGCAATTGATCCTGAATATTCAAGTATGACTCCAGATTCTCAGTAAAAATAGTTCCCAGACTCTTCCCTTTTTGAATCTCTATTTCCCTACTCTGCTCGAATAAAAATCCCAGGAAGATCTTTGAGATCCTATCATTCTCCAATTGGCTAATGGATTGCTCAAAATCCAAAAAACTGGAGTCTGCATAATTCCAAAATCCACCATAGATGATCCTGTCCATAAATCGAATCGACCCCATGAATTCTCTAAGCCTTTCCTGGTTTTCCAGCTTAAAATCAAATTCAGCTAGGCTGTGAATGATCTCAACAGGAGCAAATTTCTTCCTGACAATGCCATCTCCTACTGAAATGAAGGCATTAAGCAAATCAAGCTGGCTATTCAGCTTCGAATCTTGAGCTGCATCCAGGAGTTGAAGCATGGATACCAGATTTTCAGGTAAGGAAGCAAGGTCTCGCTGAAAACTTACCTGCAGGCCCTCTAAGTAGGACTGAAGATCAAATATTTGATTCTGAAGCAATTGTAGATCCTGGAAGGTTTTAGGGAAAAGTATCCGGGCTGGGGCGTTTTCATCTCTGTTCAGAAACTCATATAAGCGGTAGAAAAAAGTAATATTCAATTCCTCCTTTGTTCGCTGGACCAAGAAATCTGAAAGATCCAGTGCAAAGGAAGTCAACGGCAGATTTGCAATACTGGAAAGTGTCGGAAGGCTAATTATACTTGGCTGCTTGGAGAGTTTGTTCAGGCTGATGTCTGCTTCCGCCCATACCACAAATTCATCCGAGAGGATGGGGTTATTTTGCTGATAATGCTTTA
>JALEFZ010000036.1 GCA_022760475.1 Bacteroidia bacterium
AGAAAACCACCCTTGCTGCCCAGACATTCGTTCAATTAGCGTTCATAACTGTCATTTTAAACAGAATGAGCTAGATTTTGTCCCAAACATGGTCTTAGTTTATTTAAAAAATGAGAAAGAACGGCCTAAGGAATGTTAGATAGGGTTATTTTACTCATTTCTACTCTGAAGAATTATAAATTTAGGGTAGTAGCTTGTGTTCCATGCTTGAAAAATGGGATAGATACTAACGACGTATTGGAAGCAAACGCAACTAACATAAGTCCTAACCATAAAATGATCAAAGACCAAAATTGAAATTTAATATGGATACAGATCAGAGCTATTAGGCCTATTAGCCAAATGAAGGATTTTTTTTCATCTAACGGATTGTTGAGTAAAAGACAAATTAAAACTGGAAGAATATAGACACCGTAGGGGAATAAGGTACCAGGATATACGATGAGGCTCATTACAATGAGAATAGAATAACCGAGATAAGGATCTTTATTTCTTAAAATCCAACAGGCGATAAATGATAATATGCCAATTGCGCCCCCAATGATTAAAAATGGCCAATAAAAAATGGGATTATAGCTAAAGTCAAAATTACTAATTCTTAATAGGTTTGCTAATAACGACTTATTTATTCCTTCTGTATATACTGAAGGAGGCAATCCTTCCCCTGCATTTTGAAAACTTTCAATAAAAGGAAAAAACATATCGAAGCCAAGGTGCGAGAATGTGAAAATAAAAAGGCCTACTGTAGTTAGTGCGTATATTGCCAGTTGTCTTAAACTCAATTGAGAAAGCATATGACCACCCAGAATTATTAGCTGGGGTTTTGTGAATGAAGCCAAACTTAACCACAATCCTGCCAAAGGCTTTTTGAGTTGGAGCCAAGCTAATAATACCCAACATAGTCCCCAAAGATGGAATTGTTCCATACTAAGTGTAGATAACACAGGTCTAAATCCGGCTACGAAGATCAGGCTATACAAAAAGCCTTCTAACCTTATCCCGAAGAAAAAAATTCTGTAAACGAGGAGAATCACCCCTAATAGAGCAATGCAATTCATGATTGTCCAGAGTAACTGTGCATGCTCAAAACTAAGTCCAGCCATAGGGACGAAGTAATTGACTGCTGGTGGAAAGTATTTGAACCCCATATCCACTACTTGTTCATGAAAACTTTCTCCGATTACTAAGTCTTCTGGAAAGGAAATTTCATTGAAAGTATGAGAATAGCTTTCAGGATCATACATATTTAAGCCTGAATGATACACTTGGGCGTCCAGATAAAAACAAGGAAAATCCCATTGTTTATGAGTATTGTTATTTTCATAAACAATATTTCCAGCCACAAATAATATTGAAATCGCTGCACCCCATAAAAAGCCCCAATAAAGACTTTTGTGGAGTCTTTTAGATATTCTAGCTCGGTAGGTATAAACAATAAAAGTTGATAGAAATAGTAGAATTGTAAGGTTTATGTTTTGCTTCCCCTTGAACATCAACCAAGTTGTAGCTAAACCAGCAACAACAGTCGAAAGGCCCATTACGACCATCAAGGCAGAAATTTGGGGCTTAAAGGATGAGTTTGATGTACCTGGGGAAGACATAGTAGATTTGTGTTTTTCAAATTCCAGAATTAGATATTTTGATACAGATAAAAGATAGCCTAATACGAGTTTAGTTCTATTTCATTATTAGGAAAAAAATAACTTTCACAGTCGAAATTATTTCCCCCCTTGATTATTTTGGTAATCTTCTCGAATCACATAAAATGGCCTTTTTTTGACTTCATAATATATTCTTCCAAGGTATTCACCTAGGATGCCCATGATTAGAAGCATAACACCTCCTAAGAAAAACATACCCACAGCGAGTGAAGCCAGCCCCGGTGTTTCTTCTGCTGTATGCCCTAGAAATTTAAAGTTGAGCAACCTATGGACCACAAAAAAAATCCCTAATAAAAAAGAAGGAATGGCTATGAGAAAACCTAAATAGGTCGCAAGTTTTAAAGGAAAAGTAGAAAAGTCGAATATCCCATCAAGGGCTAGTTTTAACAACTTCTTAAAAGTATATTTGACCTCCCCAGCATACCTAGCTTGTCTCTCATAAGATATTCCTATTTGTTTGAATCCTGCGTACGCTCTTAACCCTCTAACGAAGCGGCTTTGTTCTGGCATTTCCTTGTTTAAGACATCTACAACCTTTCGATCCATTACGCAAAAATCCCCCGAATCCAGTGGGATATTGATATCACTAATTAATCCCAAAATACGGTAGAAAACTTTGTAGGCTGTCCGTTTGAGAAAGCTCTCTTTACGTTTCGTCCGAACTGCAAATACGACATCAAATCCTTCTCTCCATTTTGCTAAAAAACGATGGAGTTCTTCAGGAGGGTCCTGTAAATCGCCATCCATCACGATCACACAATCTCCGATTGCTGCACGAATCCCAGCAGAGATTGCCGCTTGATGTCCGAAATTTCTAGAAAGGCTAATAATACGGAAATGACTATCTTTATCTGCCAATTTTCGCATCATATTGGGAGATTGGTCTCTCGATCCATCATCTACCAGAATAATCTCATAATCATCTTCCCAACTAGGGGCAGATTCCGATAGACGTTTATGAAGCATTTCAAGGTTATCTTCTTCGTTGTAAATGGGGATTACAATGGAAATCATTTTGTCTAAATTGGTCTTGACTTTAGCTACCCTTAAACAGCTATTCAGTTAAAAATGATACTATCTTAAACTGCCAACGGAGGTAGAACAAATATTACCTTAGTCTTTTGATAACTAATAGGGTTGGACTTATAATTTCAGGAAAGAACATTAAAGAAGGAATTAAGGTGTGCAAATGTAACGCCAGTTTTCTACCTATAAACTGAATTTTTCTTTAAGTAGTAGTATTTTCTACCTGATCAGAAGAAAATAATGAATATTTGGACAGGCGAAATAAGGCTTACCAATAATTTGTCTTCGAGTATAATTGAAAGTTGCAACAATGATTCTGTTGAAAGGGGCATTTCCTAAACTTAATCCTCTCATTTACAGAAAGTCTAGTCCAAAGAATAAAAATAAGATACCTGGCGAGTTAATCAGATGTAGGGTATAGCAGGAAGGAAAAAGTACAATGGGGATTCATATTCAAAAATCCAATAACTTCTCAGCAAATCCTCTCCGGGTCTCATCCTCAAAACTATCCAGATATCTTTCTGTGGTAGTCAAATTGGTATGGCCAAGGCTTTCCGAGATAAACTCAATCGAGGCACCAGAACGCTTCAAAATCGTACTGAAAGAATGTCTGGCAGAGTAGGTGGTAATATCCACCTTAATCCCCACCTCTTTTCCAATGCGCCTGATGTACTTATTAATCTGCTTGGTTTCCTGCTTGATATAAGCCGTCTGCTCCTTTTGGCTAAGGCCTTCTTTTAGGATTGGAAAAATGAAGGTGTTCTCTTTGGACTGTTTGTTTCCCCAGCGATCTATGATTTGCTGAATCATGGGAATAATGGCCACGATGATGGGCTTCTGGTTCCTACGGGTAGCGTTCTTGGTCTTTTCTCGGATAAAGGTGATGCGGTTATCTTCGATATTTTTATACCGGAGTAAGGCCATGTCTTTGATGTTGATTCCGTTGCACAGGTAACTGAATAGCCAGTAATCCTTATACCTTGCCTTCTGGCTACCTGGTTCGGCTTGGTATTGTACAATCAATTTGATTCCCTCCAGACTCAAAGCCTTTTTGACGTTCCTGCTTTGAGGAATCTGGTATTTGTGTTTGCCAAAGGGGTAGAAGTCTTGGTCTAGTTCTCCTTTTTCTATTGCCTGGTTGAAGAGGGCACGAAGGTTGCGCAAATAGATCCCCACAGTTGAAATGGATTTATCCTGATCGAGCATCCATTTTTCATATTCTTTGAGCCAATCGGGATGGATCTCCGAGAAGTTCAGACGCTTTCGACCGGAGAATTTTTGGAGGGAGATCAGGCTACACCGATATGTTTCTGCTGTTCGAATTCGCCCTTCTTTCGTAAGGTCGGAGATATAAGCTTCGAAGGCTTGGTACACGTTCTTGGGGTTTTTCCTTTTGCTTTTCCATCGCTTTTCAAACTCAGCGAAGGTGAATTTTTCTATTTTTGCTATGATGTCCAGGGCCCGTTCCTCCTGAGCGGCAAATTCTAATTGGTAATCTTTGTATATCCCTCTTGGACGAAGTGATGTAGCCTTTTCAAACTCTTCCTCTGTGAGGGAATAGCCAATTCCATAGTATTTTTGTTGACGTTGGTAGGTTACCCTCAGTTTGATGGGGTAGGAGAGGTCCTTTTTGGAACGGCGCTTGTCCAAGTAAATAGCTGTGGTTACGGAGGTTCTCATAACTGTATGTTAAATTAATATTTGCATACAAATTAACATACATTTTTGATAATAATGTATAAATATGGCAAAGTATATCGAAATAACATTTATATAAGATGCTGAAAACCAATGGATAGATAATGGGTAGCCATTATCTATCAAGCTAAAAATATGACTCATAATCAGGTGGTCGCTGGTTCGAGCCCAGCTGGGCCCACACTCAGAATCAGGCACTTACGGGATGTTTTCTCGTAAGTGCTTTTTTATTTCCAGAAATGATAGCTGTTAATCTGTTCTGACTACCTGCTGCGCTAGGCCAATTCAAACCTCCCCATCGGTATTTGCCCGAAGCACTTGGTAATTAGTAGGGTACTATCAAATAAGGATTCAATACTTTGAATGAAAGTATTCATGTGTTCCTTTAAGCTGATCAATCTTATTTTGTGCTTCTTTAGCTCGAAGCTCCACCCTTCGGATTTTCCCACTGATGGTCTTAGGTAGGTACTCAGGGAACTCAATGATTCGTGGCACTTTGTATTTAGCAAGGTTTTGCTCCGAAAACGCAAATAATTCTTCGGCGAGTTCTTTGCTCGGCTCAATTCCTTCTTTTAGCATGACAAAGGCCTTTACCGCGTAGCCTCGCATTTTGTGGGGGCTTGCAACCACTGCTGATTCTACCACCGCATCATGTTCAATCAAGATACTCTCCACTTCAAAAGGGCCGATTCGGTAAGCTGAAGCTTTGATAACATCATCATTTCTTCCTATGAACCAAATATTGCCATCTTCATCCTTATATGCCTTATCACCAGTATAATAAAGGCCATGTTTGAAGGATCCCCGAGTCCTTTCGCCATCGTTTAAATATTCTAAAAAGATTCCGTTTGGTGATCCTGAATCAGTCCGTACACATATAACCCCTTCCTCTAGAGGAGGCATTTCATTCCCAGTTTCATCACAAATCACTACATCATACAAGAAGGTGGGTTTTCCCATAGATCCGGGTTTTAGGTTCTGGCCAAGCAAGTTGCCTGCTAAAGCGGTGGTCTCTGTTTGACCGTAACCATCTCTAATTTCTATTCCTGTAGCATTTTTCCATTTTTGGATTACATCAGGATTCAGGGGTTCTCCAGCCGCACAACTGGTACGGAGTTTAAGCTGATAGTTGCTGAAATCTTCCTGAATTAACATTCTTAAGACTGTTGGCGATCCACAAAAAGAAGAAATTCCGTATGCTTGCATGGTTTCTAGCTGTTCGCCAGGTAAAAATTTGTCGACCTGATTGGCAAAAATGGTAGCTCCCATGTTCCAGGGAGCAAAAAAGCTACTCCAGGCGAATTTTGCCCAGCCAGGAGAGGAAATGTTATAATGCACGTCTCCATGCCTACAAGCCAACCATGAAGCTGTTGACAGGTGACCTACAGGGTAAGTGAAGTGGGTATGCACCACAATTTTTGGAAGACCTGTAGTTCCTGATGTGAAGAAATACAAAACGGGGTCATCTGATTGTGTTTCAGCGGCCTCGGCCTTTGTGGGCATTTCAGCAAGGTCATCAAAAGAAACCCATCCCTCTCTTTGGCCTCCCACACAAACTTTTAGCTTGATCTTCTTTCCAAAGTTGGCTTCAGCTTCATCAATTTTCGGTGTATTGGAAAAATCTGCTATGAAAATTTCTGGGAAAAGTGATTCAAACCTATATATCAGGTCACGTGCAGATAAATTGGTAGCAGTTGGCATCATGATGAAACCTCCCTTTATGGTAGCCAAAAAACTGATCCAATTAGCCGGAACCAGGGGTAATAATGAATATATACGGTCCCCTTTATCTGCACCATGCTCGCGTAAAAGGTTTAAAAACTGGCTAGATACCTCGTATATTTCCTTGAATGAGAAGGCTTTCTCTTCTTCTTTATACTTCCATATCAAAGCCTTATCCTCACTAAATTCCTTCACATTTAATCCATAAAAAATTTCCTCAACCCAATTGAAGGAATCTGGTTTTTCCAGTTTTAGCTCTCTTAGGCCTTCAAATTTTTGTTGTGAAATTAATTCTCTGACTGATTTAAAGTAATCGAGTAGTAGCATAGTAGGTAATGGGTTATTTCTAATTTAAGGGAAGGATCGGAATCTTATATGGATACCAGACCACCAGACTTTATTCCTTAATTCTATAATTTATCTTTTAGCCATCTGAGTATCAAGTTAGTTGACAACAATTTTGTATTCAGTTTCTCAAACGAGCTTCTTTAAGGGATTTTGAAGGAAAAGTTGCTGATTCTAACTCATTATTCAGTTAAAACGACAACCGTCGTAAATAAATTTGGAACTACGACAGCTGTCGTCTATATTTGAAATTAAGTAAGAATATTATCGATGAACCAACCTTCCGAATCACAATTAGAAATACTTCAGATCTTGTGGGAGCATGAGCCTGCTACTGTTCGATTCATTCATGAGCAACTTGCCAAACTCAAGGATGTACAATACACCACAACCTTAAAACAGATCCAACGGATGACGGAAAAAGGCATGGTCAAGGCAAAAAAGCAGGGTCGTTCCTATACTTATACCACCATTATAAAGGAGCATCAGGTGAAAAAATCCCTGATCAACAGGCTGGTAGATGGAGCATTTAAAGGTTCTGCCATTGAACTTGCCCTTCATGCCCTTGGCCAGAGTAAGCCAACTGAGGACGAACTGGATCGCTTGAAGGATTGGTTAGAGGAACAAAAAAACAAGGATAACAAATGAATTGGTTAAGCTGGATATCTGAACCGATGATTCATGCCTTGGGCTGGGCTTTATTTCATTCCCTTTGGCAAGGTATACTGGTGGTGATTGCATTGAAACTGATGCTTGCCATTATCAAGCAGTCCAATCTTCGCTATGCCTTGACTCTATTGGCCCTGGGAAGTATTATGCTTGCATTCGCAGGGACTTTCATCCTTGAATACCAAAAAAATTCAGCTGCTGAAGCTGATTTCGCCATGACAGGGATTCCAGCAGGTCTTTCCATTGCAATGGAAGAATCCAGAAGTCAAATTCGCCTCATTGATTGGATTATGGCAGTTTCATCAGCTTCTACTGAGGTAATTCAACATCAAATTCCATTGGTTGTAAGCATATGGATTTTAGGAATTCTTTTGCTCGCGATAAGGTTGACAGGTGGTTTGTGGTACCTATTCAGGCTAAGCAAAGTTGAACCTTTCCCTATTCCTATTGACCTAAATCAAAAGTTTGAACTGCTCAAATTTCAGCTGGGAATAAAAAAGAGATTAAAATGGATTTTTAGTGACAGGATTTCAGAACCTATAACTATTTTTCACCTTAAGCCCATCATTCTTTTCCCTCTGGGTATGCTAATGGGCTTGAATCCTGAGCAACTGGAAGCCATTCTCATGCATGAATTGGCACATATACGTAGAGCAGATTATCTGGTAAACATTTTTCAATCTTTTATAGAAATCATCCTCTTTTATCATCCCGCTGTCTGGTGGATTTCCGGCCGGATTCGCCTGGAGCGGGAGAATTGTTGCGATGACCTGGTGATTAGACTTGGCATGGATCCATTTTCCTATGCTGAAGCGCTCACCCACGTTCAATCCTTTAATCAATCAATCAAACCTATGTTAAGTATGTCAGCTAAAGGCAAAACCAGCCACTTTACAGCAAGGATACAAAGATTATTCGGCCACTATCCTGAGGGTGCATCCAAAGGCAAAAGTATGTTAGCCGTGGGTTTACTGCTGTTAAGTTGTATTACTTTTGCCTTCCACCAGCCATTGGCTCCGACAGAACCGGAAGAGCCGATAAACGAGATGAATAAGACCCTCATTGAGCCTATTTCGGAAGAGTGGGAAGTACCTATCCAGGAAGAAAAATTAATGGTTAATGCCATTCCAACTCTTCCTCAAAAACAAGCAAAAGAGCGGGAGATCGAGCCAGCCAATAAGCATGTAGTTGCCTATGAAGATGAGGGGGTAAACATCATTATCAAGGCCTGGACTTCTGAAAAGAAACTTAATCAGCTAAAAAGGACTTTAAGGTCTAGGGACATTTACCTCAAATTTAAAAGTGTAGAAAGAGACGAGGAAGGAAAAATTGTGGGTATCTCGGGATCCATTTCATTCCCAGATGGAGCCACAGGTTCTTTTAGTGGAAGGGGTATCAACAACCTAATGGTTTCCATCAAAAGAGATTTTGTTGATGGAAGTTGGATGAAACTAAAAATCTACACAGGAGAAACTAAGAATCAAGCATCTTTTCCTAAAGTAAAGAAAGAAGAAGTTGTACTGGAAGAAGAAACAAATTTCCCTGTCATTCGCCTTACAAAAAATGGGAAAGAAACTCAGCCACTTTATGTAGTAGATGGTGAGATTGTCCTCGAAGGGATAAAACTTAAAGAAATCAATCCAGAAGATATCTCTCACATCGAGGTAATAAAAGGAGAAAGTGCGGTCAAAAAGTATGAGGAACTTGGCCAAAATGGGGTAGTGGAGATCTATTCAAAGGATAAACTCAAATTGAAAGATAAGAGCATACTTAAGGGAGCAAAAAAAGGAGACAAGACAATTTTTAAGTCAAGTAAGCCTGTCAAAATAAAGATCCAAACTGATGGTGGAATTGCTGAAACCGAACCTCTTTATATCATCGACGGAAAAAGGTATACCAACAAAAGTGGATTTACAGAATTATATCCAAATGATATACAGGAAGTCAATGTAATCAAGGGGGAAAAGGCAATTGAAATATATGGGAATGATGGCAAAGATGGAGTGGTACTTATAAAAACTAAAAAGAAGACTGCCTTATTCCCCTCTAGTTCTGGAGAATCATTGTTTGATAATGATTCTGAAGAGCTTTCTAAAATTAATGTCTTTCCCAACTCATTCAAGGATCAAATTCGAATCAGGTTTACCCTCGAAAAAAGAGAAAAGGTCAAAATCACCATATTCGATGTTTCTGGAAGAAAAGTCTCAGACCTGGTTTCCGAGACTTTCCCAAAAGGCACCAACGAAGTTCAATGGGATGGAAGCCAGTTAACCCCAGGTGTTTATTCCATTTATATCGATACTGGAGATGAGCCTAAAGTGATTCGGGTAATGAAAGAATAGGAAAATAGATGGAATTGATACCTTAACACAATAAGTCGATAAAACTGTAACAATGCCCTTCAAAAATCAACTTGAAGGGCATTCCATTTTTCATTTTATTGTTTAGTTCCTTCATAAACAGTAAGATTAATGCGAGAGAATCGGGAAATGCCATGGATTGTAGAAGGGTATCGGATGATGGCCTTTGAGGGTGTCAGGGGGTTAAATATCCAGGCCATCGCCAAGAACATCGGGAAAAATAAATCTTCGTTTTATCATCATTTTGGCGATTTAGAGGGTTTTTATCCATGGCTTTTTAAGTACCACATAATCCAGTTTACAGAGATGGCAGAACTAGGCGCTTCATGTAGCAACATGAATCCTGAGCTTTTAGATTTAATGGTTGAGAGAAAGTTGGATATCTTTTTCCACCGTCAACTCAGGTTGGAACGACATATTCCAGAATTCAAGGAGTGTTATGAAAAAGCATTTGCCATTTTTGAGGATGTTCTGATAGAAAAGGGAATAGAAAGTCTGAACATGCATAACCATAGGGGAATCGCCAAGGCCTTCCTCAGTCTGGTCGTAGATAATTTTCTTTTAAGGATAACTGATACCAATTATAAACTTTCCTGGATGCAATCCTATCTATTTGAGCTTCAACAACTGACATCTGCCATGATCCAGGATACCGGCAGGAAGAAATGAAGCCTTTTAGACTCACGAGTCTAAAAATTTTCTACAAAAATGACTTGATTGGATATAGTTGACATGTTATTTACTACCATTCACATCATGAACTTCAAATATTTCAAATACCTCAGCGCCTATTGTGTACCATCATTGGTACTTTTTTCCCTCTACATGGGCGGAGTTTGGTCATACTCAGTCATTATTTTTGTCTATGTACTCGTCCCAATTGTTGAGCTGTTTTTCAAGGGGTCAGAGGAGAACATGAATAAGATTGAAGAGAAAATTGCTCGCGAAGACAGGTTCTATGATTACCTTCTATATGGACTTGTGCCTGTCCAATTTGTAATTCTTGCCTACTTTTTGTTTAGAGTGGGGGATGAGAGTTTAATGCTATACGAAAAAATTGGGATGATAAGTGCCTATGGACTCTCGGCTGGCTTTTCGATCAACAATGCCCATGAACTTGGACATAGATCTACAAAGCATGAACAGTTTATGAGTAAGCTGCTTTTGTTGAGCAGCCTTTATATGCACTTCTTCATAGAGCATAACCGCGGCCATCACAAAAATGTAGCAACAGAAGAAGATCCTGCTACCAGTAGATATGGAGAGAATATCTATGCCTTCTTCATCAGGACGGTAACTGGAAGCTGGATTTCTGCATGGAGATTGGAGGGAGAAAAGTTAGCCAGGTACAAACATGCATTTTGGAGTGTTCACAATGAAATGCTGCGATTCCAAATCATCCAAGTATTACTTCTGATAGGGATTGGGCTTACCTTTGGCCCCATGGTTTTGGTATGCTTTGTTATAGGAGCAAGTATGGGCTTCATGCTTTTGGAAACAGTAAACTACATCGAACATTACGGACTAACCAGAAAAAAGAAGGGCAAAGGCTATGAGAGGACTCTACCTATCCACTCCTGGAATTCTAATCACCCCATTGGAAGATTGCTCCTTTTAGAACTTTCCAGACATTCAGACCATCATTTTTTGGCTAGTAGGCCTTATCAGGTGTTGCGACATTTTGATGAAAGTCCGCAAATGCCAACTGGCTACCCTGGCATGATGGTTTTGGCTTTAGTTCCTCCACTTTGGTTCAGGGTGATGCATAAAAGAATAGATGAGTACAGAGAACAAGCTGACCTCCAGTTAGCTTAGGATCTGAAACTGAATATTGGGAACAGGACCTAAAGTAAAGGCTTTAAGTTCTGTTTCCATTTTCATCTATCAACCTTTCGTTTTTTGGCAGGAAATTTACTTTGTGGTGCTTTTTTTGAAAGTATTTATTGGCTTTTTACTTTCCCTATAACTAAAACTTTCAATTTTGAAGAGACTACTAGAATCCGCAAAGAAAATCCTTGACCTTAATTGGCGAAATGGCTTTACCATACCAACAGACAAACTTTATCCTTTTCAATGGAATTGGGACTCTGGCTTTGTAAGTCTTGGACATGGACATTTTGACTTGAGTAGAGCTATCAAAGAGATTGATTCCCTTTTGTCTGGTCAATGGGAAAATGGAATGATCCCTCATATCATTTTTCATAGCGAAAATGAAAATAGTTATTTTCCAAATCATGACTTTTGGGGAGCCAATGTAAATAAGGGAGCACCCAAGAAACCGAAAACCTCTGGCATCACCCAGCCGCCAGTAATTGGTTTTATAATCGAGGAATTATATAAAATGCATCCAAATGATAAAGAGTTGGCAGACTTTATCAAGCTCGCTTTCCCCAAAATCCTTCATTACCATCGATTTTTCTACACCTATAGAGATCCAAATCAGGAAGCCCTTGCCTTCATTTATCATCCCTGGGAGTCAGGAAGGGACAACTCTCCACTTTGGGATGAATCAGTAAATCGAATTGATTTGTCAAAGGTCTCAATTCCACCCTATAACCGTAAGGATAAGGAACATGC
>JALEFZ010000037.1 GCA_022760475.1 Bacteroidia bacterium
AAGCCACCTTCGCTGCGCTCAAAAGGGTAAGCCGATCTGCGATCGGCAGTAAAAGCGCAAAGGGTAATCAAGCAGGGCGGTACCAGCAGAAACGAAAGCCGAAATTAACGTTGCGATCGTAGGGTTGATTGTAGTCGCGACTCGACACGCGGAAGTAGTCAAAGTCATGAAGGTCCCACGAGCCCCCACGAAGAACTCGAAAACTTCCATTAGGCGGACCTTTCGGGTCCACGACAAGTCCTTTCCCTGCACAAACTTCATAGTATTCACTCCCGTACCAGTCTTGACACCATTCCCTTAGATTCCCTGACATGCCATAAAGTCCAAGCTCATTGGGACGAAGCAAGCCTAAAGGATGTGTTTCACCAAAGCTGTTGTGATCACCCCAGGCGACCTCTGCCAGTTCATGGCTTCCAGCGTAGGGGTAATCTTCCTCTCTTGATATTTCGGATTGCCTATACCTTCCCCCGCGAGCAGCATATTCCCACTGAGCTTCCGTGGGCGAGCCATATGAATATCCAGTAAGTTCATTGAGTTTTTGTAAAAAAAGCTGAGCATCATCCCAGGAAACCCGCTCTACAGGACGAGAAAGATCTTGGGAATAGGCTTTCTCAGGATAGTTACCCATTACCTCAACCCACAGAGCCAGGCTCACGGGATAGCGATATAGGTAAAAGTCATCCAGTTTGACGGCATGGATGGGTTTGGCCCTGTCAAACCAGTCTTCTCCCCCCATTTTAAAAGTCCCTCCTTCCACCAAGACCATTTCGGGATTGTCTTTGGGATGTTTTTTTAGGTCTTCCAAGGTGATTTCCTGCCGGAGTTTTAGCATTTGGGTATGGGTTTATCCTTTATCAGAAAAAACACAATTTCCTCCAAACTTCAAAAAGTTTCCTAACTTCGTAGGTATTAGCCAGACAGCTTGCTTATGCGTCTCAAACTAGATGAAATTCAATCTTATATAGACTCCAAGATCTTCAAACGTGGGCAGGCATACTTCAAGCAGGGAGCAGTTGTAGATATCGAGCTTCGAAATTTCACCTGGCATGCCGAAGTCGAAGGAAGTGATCTCTATGAAGTAAGCCTCGAAGTCGTAGAAGGGGAAATTCAAAACTGGGCTTGTACCTGCCCCTACGACTGGGGCATCATGTGCAAGCATATGGTCGCCGTCGCCCTGACCGTCCAGGAGATGGAAGGAGTAGCCCTGGAAGAGGTGGAATTAAAAGATGTAGCGGAAGCTCCAGCTCCCCCTAAGCCTAAACCTCCGAAAAGCCGTAAGTCCCCCAAAAAGAAGTCTGACCTGCAAAGCGTACTGGCTTCCATGAGTGAAGCAGAATTGCGCAAGGAACTCCTCAAGTTGGCCCAGCAATTTCCCGAAATCAAAAGCCAGCTCCTGCTTCGATACAGCCATTACGCAGATGCCCAGGGAATCACATTTTACAAAGACCTCATTTCTTCCCTCATAAAAAATGCCAAAGGTCATTATCGCTTCATCGAGTATAGGGATGCCTCCTCCCTGGGAAAAAGGATTTCCCAATTGCGGCAAAACCATCAGGGAGACCTCCACACATCTATCCATCTCTGCCAATTGATCATCAGCCAAATGGCCAAGGCCATCCAGCATGCAGACGACTCTGACGGTTATATGGGAGGGGCCATCTCTGAGGCCTTTGAACAGTTGCAACATATCACCAAAGACGGGAATCCCGACTACCTGAAAGAGTTTTTTAAGCTCGCCATCAAAGAGCATGGCAAAAAACATTACCAGGGCTGGGATTGGGCAAGTGACTGGCGAATGCTGGCATTCCAATCTACTCAAACTGCACAAGAGGCTAAAAAACTGTTGGGCCAGTTGGATAAAGTCATCGCAGAACAAGCACTCATCGATCAGGAAAGTCCATTCTCACGCCATTACAGCTACGATCATGAATTCGCCACGGTACTCAAGTGGCAATTACTCGTCCAATGGGAAACAGCCGAAAGCGAGGCTTTTATGGAGGCCAACCTCCGATTCTCCAAGATGCGGGAAATCGCCATCAAAGACGCGATGGCTGCGGGCAACTATGAGCGGGCTTTTAGACTAGCCGAAGCGGGCCTCGCCCAGGACAAGGCCAACAGGCTACCAGGCCTTGTATCCCAGTGGCAAAAATACCTGGTCCAGATTGCTCAACAAACCAAAGACAAAAGTTTCCTCATCAAGATCAGGGAGGAACAATTTCTGAGCTTCGGAGACATCGAGGTCTACAGGGAGTTGAAGAAGCTCTTGCCCAAGGCCGATTTTTTGCAGGAAAAAGAAAGTTGGATCAAGGCTCTGAGAGAGAAAAGCACCTATCGGGGAGGCTTTTTCTATTTTCCTGAAGAGGTTGCCAGGATCTACATCGAAGATAAGCAATATGACAGATTGATGGGACTTCTCGAAGAATTTCCAGATTTGGCTCTCCTGGATAGGTACCATGAACTTCTGGCCAAACAATATCCTGAGTTTTTCGTCTCGATGTACAATGGTTTGGTCCGAGACTTCATGGATCAGCAGGCCAAAGACCGCAAGGCCTACAAACTGGCCTGCCAATACCTTGACAAAATTGTGAAATTGGGGGGCGTAGATGAGGCCCTGACCACAGTGGAGCTTTGGCAGCAGCAGTACGCCCGGCGTAAGTCGCTGATGGATGAACTGGGCAAGCTGGCTTGGCTTTGAGGGTGGTGTAAAATCATGGAATATGTGCCACCTGCGGTACGAAGAAGGATCTATCATCTTTTAGGCGCTGCACAGTCAAGCCCTTTATGCCCCCCTAGCCCACCAGGCGCGGATCACTGGCAAACAACCACTTCTTCATATACATCAATTCCAAACTGAAATACCCAAATTCCTCCACGACCATACCTGTAATCATATAGATTCCAGGCCCCACAATGGGGTACTGCTTCACTTCCTGCGGAAAGATCGTCACATCGAAGGTCTCCCCTTCCCTATCCAGAAAGTTGGCAAACTGCATCGGCTCGCCCCGAACGGTCTTTGTCGTCTTGGCGCAGACGAAGTAGCCCGCCATGCAGACCACCTGGTTTACATGGACAGCAAGATTGCGCGTAAGGGTGCCTGTATCCGGCAGATTAGGGACAAGCTCGAAGGGCGAGCAGAGCGGATAGCCCAGCAATTCCATTTCGTCATAAGCATCCTCCAACTGGCTCTGGGGAAGATCAGGGATCTCAAATTCTTGCTGCTCTGGCGCAAATAACATCTCTTGCTGCGCTTTGCCATGGCCATTCAGGCCGACGGCCTTGAGCTTCGCTTCCCATAACAGACTCTTTTTGCTCTTGCCCGTCGAACGGAAAGCCCCAATCCGCACCAGGATGGCCAACTGCTCCTCGCCAGGTCCCATTCGATAACGAAAATCCGTCAAGTCACTGAAGGTTCCCCGCAAGCCTCGCTCTTGCTCAATCCGCTTTGCCAAATCCTTTTCCAGATCCTTTACATGAATAAAGCCCAAATAGATGTCATCCCCTTCCAGCCTCGTCAGGTAGGTGCTTTCCTGTACACAGGGGGCATGAACCTTCCCTCCCAACCTCCTCGCTTCATGCAAATAAAATTCTGTGGCATAAAAGCCACCAAAATTGTTGATCACCGCCACCATGAATTCCAGGGGATAGTAGGCCTTGAGGTAAAGGCTCTGAAAACTCTCCACCGCAAATGAGGCAGAATGAGCCTTGGAAAAAGAGTAACCCGCAAAACTTTCAATCTGACGCCAGATTTCCTGGATTTTTTCTTCGGGATACTCCTGATCTCGACAGGCCTGAAGGAATTTTTCCTTCATCACCTCAAAGCCATTGGGGCCGCGGGTCTTGCCACTCATGGCCCTGCGCAACAGGTCTGCGTCCGCCAAATCCAGCCCGGCGAAGCCGTGTACCACCTTCAAGACATCTTCTTGATAGACCATGATGCCGTAGGTCTCTCCCAACAATTCTTCGAGTTTGGGATGTGTGTACTCGAAGGGAAGGCCATTGTGTCGCTCGATGAAGGAGCGCATCATGCCCGAACGGGCTACTCCGGGGCGAATTACCGAAGAGGCCGCTACCAGCGTGAGGTAATTGTCGCAGCCCAGTTTGCGGATAAGGCCGCGCATGGCTGGAGATTCGATGTAAAAGCATCCCACCGTGCGCCCGGACTTCAACAGATCCCGAACCTTCGGATCGCGCATGAAGTCCCTGACCTTGTGGATGTCTATCAGTTTTTCCTTGTTGTCGAGGACAAGGTCGATCCCATCCCGGATGTGTCCGAGTCCTCGCTGGCTCAGGATGTCAAACTTGTGCAAACCAATGTCCTCCGCCACATACATGTCAAAATGCGAAATGGGAAAGCCCTTGGGAGGCAGGTCGGTTGCAGTATAGGAATGTATCGGTGCATCGGAGATCAACACCCCTCCAGCATGAATGCTGAGGTGATTGGGAAAACCTTCTATAAGCTGGGCATACTGCAGAATGCGCTGAGAGGTCTCGTCTTGCACCTTGCCAGCCAAACTTCCCCAGGAAGGTACCTGGGTGAGCTTGTCGATCTCCCGCTTGGGCAAACCAAAGACCTTTCCCAATTCCCGAATCGAACTTCGTCCTTTGAAGGTATTGTAGGAGGCCAGGAGTGTGGCATGTGTAGTTCGATAACGCTTCAATACATAATCCAGGACATCATCTCGATCTTTCCAGGAATAATCAATGTCAAAATCGGGGGGAGAAGTTCGTTTGGGATTGAGAAAGCGTTCGAAATACAGATCCAGTTCGATGGGATCGACATCTGTCAGGCCGAGGCAATAGGCCACGATAGAATTGGCACCACTCCCCCGCCCCACATGAAAAAAGCCCCTCGCTTTGCCGTAGCGGACGAAG
This sequence comes from Bacteroidia bacterium, assembly GCA_022760475.1. Classification (GTDB taxonomy): domain Bacteria; phylum Bacteroidota; class Bacteroidia; order J057; family J057; genus JALEFZ01. The sequence continues at coordinate 4,873 of JALEFZ010000037.1, forward strand.
TCCCAGGTAATCAAAAAATAGGCATTGAAGTCCAACTGGTCTATGATTTCCAGTTCACGCTCGATTCTCCGCTGCGCTTCGCGATGGTAATTGCCGTAGCGGACCAGCATGCCTTCACAGGCCAGTTTCTCCAGCAACAGCATGTCGTCGTACTTTGATCCTGTGTAGGCCTGCTTGGTCAGATTTTGCCCAAAGACAAAGTTGAAGCTGCAATCGCTAAGAAGACGCTCAGTGTTGGCAATGATTTGGGGATAGCTTTCAAATACTTTCCGAAGTTGCTCAGGTTCTATGAATCGTTCATCCTCCCCTGCCTGCTGGCGTTGCATGAGTTTATCCAACAAGGTATTGTGATCGACCGCCCGCAACAGACGATGCACATGCTGCCCCAGCGCTCCATCGAAGGTCATGGGTTGATGGACCACAAGGCGGTCTTGCCGATGGCGATAACGCGAGCGCAGCAGTTGTCGAACCTGATGAGGCTTGATACCCAAAAACTCCCGTTCTGACAAGCTCACCTGATCCCTCCTTTCCCAGGGATAGATGATAAATGCATCATTCCAATAGGGGGGCAAATCGGGAAAGGGTCTTTTCTGATGGGCATATTTGGAGTAGAATGTATTGATCTCACCGAAACCATTGAGATTGCGGGCCAAGGCAATGTACAGCAGTTGATCATCCTTGCGAAACTCCATACCAATCACGGGATCGATCTCCGCCTTCCTGCAAGCCTTCACAAAGTCATAACAGGCAGAAGTATTGTGAATATCCGTCAAAGCCAGGCTACGAATGCCGTATTGCTTCGCCAGGTCAACCAATTGCTGAACTGAAAACGTGCCATATCGCAGGCTAAAATATGTATGACAATTCAAATACATTACTCACAGCTTTTGGGGGAATAAAAGGCCATAGGTCTACAAGCATACGCCCAGCAAGACATATAAAGCAGCCATTTTTCAGTAAGAGCAGTCAAAAGCCTCATCGAAAACTTCTTTAGCAAAAAGAATATCCACACATCATTGCTAATTATTCTAGCACTTAACGAAGGCTTAACAAAAATATTAACATTTTTACTAAAAAAATAGACAATTTTTTGTTATTTTTAGCGTAAAACCATTCGATATGCCAAATAAATTAGCCAACACCAAAGAGGAAGGGATTTCTAAGAATCAGAAAAGAGTATGCAAAGAGAAGGGGAGCGATCAATCTTACACATGGACCTGGACGCATTCTTTGTTTCAGTGGAGCGACTTAATGATAGCCGCCTGGAAGGCAAGCCACTTATCATCGGAGGTACGGGAGATCGAGGAGTTGTAGCCTCCTGCAGTTATGAGGCACGGCAGTTTGGTGTCCATTCAGCCATGCCCATGCGGATGGCACGCAGGCTCTGTCCTCATGGAATCATCATTTCGGGAGATTTTGATTCTTATACAACATATTCACAACAGGTCACTGAAATCATTCGTGAAGACTCTCCCCTGTTTGAAAAGGCCTCCATTGATGAGTTTTATATCGACCTCACGGGAATGGAGCGATTTTATGGCTGCTGGAAATATGCCCAGCACCTTGGAGGACGGGTATTACATGAGACAGGTTTGCCTATTTCCTTTGGTTTGTCAGTCAACAAACTCGTGTCCAAACTTGCCACAGGCGAAATCAAGCCCAATGGCAAGCTTGAGGTTCCTGCCCCGAAGGTCTCCGGCTTTCTGGCACCTCTCTCCGTTCGGAAAATTCCCTCCGTAGGGAAGCAAACGACCCAGGAATTGGTCAATATGGGGGTGCGCACAGTCGCCGAACTTCGTCAGATTCCCCGGCCCATCCTTCGGCGGGTATTCGGGAAGTCCGGGACATCCCTCTATCACAAAGCCCGTGGAGAGGACAACAGCCCCGTCGAGGCCTTCTCGGAGAAGAAGTCCATTTCAAAAGAGCGGACCTTCAGCCAAGACACCACCAACATCTACGAACTCAAGTCCATTCTTACCCAAATGGTAGAACAACTAGCCTTCCAGCTACGCAACGAGCAAAGGCTTACCGCCTGCGTCGCCATAAAGCTACGCTACGCCAACTTTGACACCGTCAGCAAACAAAAACGCATCGCCTACTGTGCCAATGATGAAATTCTACTAGAAAAAATGATGGGAATGTTTGAACAGTTGTATGATCGAAGGTTACGAATCAGACTGGTAGGGATTCGTTTCAGCCATCTTGTACCGGGAGGAACACAGATTTCCCTTTTCCAGGATCAACCCAGACAGGTCGATCTCTATCAGGCAATAGACCAGCTCAAATCCAAATATGGCAGTAAAATACTGGGACGAGCCAGCGGACTACAAAAAACAAAGGGACATTCTGACTGAATGTCCCTTCTTATATGAAGTTTATGTGAACCGATGATTAGTTCCTAGATGGGAAGTTTCCCTGAAGGGCAATGATGAAGTTTACACACTCGAAAGGCTGTACGTTATTGATTGCCTGATTTGCGCCCGTATTACTCATACTAATCGCAACATTATCAGCTTGCATTAACTGATTGGGAGATGAAGTTGAATACTCATCACCTTCGGCGTTGGCAAAGTTATGCCCCGTAGGAGTATCCTGATCACCACCTCCAACAAATACCTGAACTGTACCAGCAGCTGTGTGATTATGGGAAGGCATCTGGTTAATGTTGAGTACGTTTAATTCAGTACCTCCTTTTTGCCCCAAAAGTCGAGAACTCAGGCCTGCACCATGTCCTGGATGCATCGATCCACGGCTACGTAGGTCTGGTAAAGCAAAAGTTGTACGTCCATCACCTCCATAGGTAGTTCCAAGGAGGGAAAACAGAGCTTGATGCTGATTAATTGGGAGCAGTTGTCCATCGCAAAGTGCCCAACCACGGGGGGCGAAATTGCCACCAAACATGGATATTTCTGCTAAAAATAGAGAATTCATACCTTAAAATTTGTTAGAAAATTGAAAATAAGGCGAAGGCACATTAGCTTCTGGATGGGAATACTCCCTGAAGAGCAATGATGTAATTCACACAAAGAAAAGGCTGAACATTGTTCACGGATTGGTTAGCACCTGTATTGCCCACAGTAACACTCACATTGTTGGCCGCCATGGTTTGATTGTTGCTGTTGGTTGTGAAAGAATCTGACTCAGAATTGGCAAAGTTGTGTCCTGTTGGTGTGTCCTGATCACCGCCTCCCGCGAATACCCTAATGGTACCGGAAGCCGAGTGGCTATGAGAAGGAAGTTGAGCAGCATTCAAAATATTGAATTCGGTACCTCCTCTTTCTCCAAGTCTCCTATCAGACAAGCCAGGACCATTTCCTGGGTGCATGGCAAGGCGTCCACGTAGATCGGGAAGGGCAAAGGTCGTACGTCCATCACCACCATAGGTAGTACCAAGAATAGAGAAAAGTGCTGTGTTTGAGCTGATGGACAGCAACTGACCATCACAAAGCGCCCAACCACGAGGAGCAAAGTTTCCACCAAACATGGTGATTTGACCGATAAATGGTTCCATAAATAAATTAAATTTAGGGGTTTGAGAATATGTGAAATTGTGTTTTGCTAAATCGGAGTTAAAATGTGTTGCCAAAAATTTGGCACAAAAAGTCTTGCTTCGATCGGGAATGACCGAAGATCAGCAGCAGTAGTCCCTGTCCAACAAAGTTTTACAGGTAATTTTCAATACAGAGCTTATATCTGACTCTCAGCAGTTACAGGCACTGAGGACGGTTTTTTTGATGTGTCTATTTTCGACACATCAGAAGGAACATGAAGCGCAAGTAAGGGATACAACCATGTTCACGATATTTTTTTATAAAAAACCTTTTTCAGATTTACATGATCTATTTACAAAAAATATCTCACATTTGATCATGTAATATTCATTTTTTGTAAAAAGGGAGAAAACCCCCATGCGTATAAATACCTATGTAAAAACAGAAATCAGGTAGAAATAGGATTTGAATGGGAAGGTAAGGGAGGTTAATAGGGATTTTTACCCGTTTTGACTGCTTCCCACCAATGCCACCATGACCAGGCATCATTGCTCCAGGAACCGAAATAAGCAAGTCCCATACGGATGGTGTACCAGACAAAAGTCGCCAAAAGCACATAAAAAAGGATTCGAAGGACAATGTGCCACTTCAAACTGGATTTTAAGACATATGCAAATGGAAATGCCAAAACCGTCATGAACTCAATCACAGGCCTGTATCCAAAGGCTCCTCCAAATCGCCACATGTGCCAGCTACCATTGACCCATAAAAATAAAAGCATCAGCAAAAGCACTCCCAAGCCACTCAGCTTGTTTTTAATAGCAAGCCAAATAACTCCAAGTAAAGGTATGATCATGAGTGGACTGTAAATGATCATTCCATTCCATCTGGAAAAAAGCAGAGAAATGATATATGGTGATTTCCAATGGGTAAAGCCTTCATCTTCATAAGAATAATATAGCCATTGACCATATTGTAATTTCCAATAATACATCTGAGGCAACAGCACCACAAAAAACATCAGGGGTATCCAGGCCCATTTGTTCCTTTGATCCCAGACAAACTGCATCCTTTTCCTGAAGTCCTCTTTGGAGGACACTTCAAATAGCAAGGGATAAAGGGCAAGCATCAAATTGACTGGACGGATTACAGTGATCAAACCCATCACCAAAGCCATCAAAATCATCTTGCCATGGGTAGGATTTTCCAAAAATCGGGGAGTAAGCCATACAATGACCGCAAAGAGGAAAAACGAGTAGGCATGTGACATGCCCGATTGGTCCAGGGTGTAAAACCAGAGATTGGTCCCAAAATACAGCAAGCTCACCGCCAACATGGAGATGGGCTTAGAGAAATACCGCTGCAAAGCCAAAAAGACCAGCCAGAGTCCCCACATCACATAAAAAATCGCTGCAAATAATATGGACTCATTGTAAGACTTGGAATAACCATTGGGATCGCTGCTGTTAAACCAACCATTAGACGTGATCAAATGTGCCACTAAAAAGAATGGAGCTTCCAATACCGATACCCCATAGGTGTATTTGTTGATGTACATGCCCGTCTCAGGGTTGATCAGGTACTGGTCGGTGGTATTGACAGGAATGTCATTGTAAAAACCACCATAGATAAATACCGCAGGCAGGTACATGTAGTAACCTTCAGCATCAGACCAAATGCGGTTCTTACGGGTGTCCGTAAGGCTAAGGCTAATCCCGAAAATCACCAGAATGAAGATCCAGTAGTTCTTGTCAATCCAGGAAAAAAGGCCTTTCAACATTAGAATGATGATCAAATTGGGTTAAAACTCAGGACAAATATTCTAAAAATACTCCTAGCAACCAATCACTACTTGTCTTCACCACATTTTAACTATATTGAAAAATGCCCATATAATTTTAAAAAAAATGAAAGCTCTTCCCCCCAACTTAACATCCAGTTTACATCTTTTGACGTCCTTGATCCAATCATTGAAGAACTTACAACAAATGTTGGGCGTTTCAAGACTATCTTACCCCATTGTTTTGCTTTTGCTTTGCATGGTGTCAGCCGACAGCTTTACCCAGGCAATCGGGCAGGAAAACCCATCTTTGAACGATTATCCTGAACCCGTAGACTTATACGACGCTTCTATGAAACCATTCTACCACGGAGTGGCATCAGGAGATCCTCTTTCAGATCGGGTAATCATCTGGACACGCATCACTCCTGACAAGCCAGTAGAGCAGATCACAGTCGAATGGATAGTAGCCGCAGACAAAGGATTTGATGACATCATCAAGAAGGGGAGCTATACCACACATCCAGGGAAGGACTACACCGTCAAGATAGACGTAGATGGGCTTGCTCCAAATAGCACTTACTACTACCAGTTCACTCATTTGGAGAGCCGCTCTATCATCGGCCGAACCAAAACCTTGCCTGTTGGAGATGTCTCCAGGGTAAAACTGGCGGTCTCGACCTGCTCCAATTATGAAGGGGGCTTCTTCAACGCCTATGCAGCCATCGCCAAAGAGGATGTAGATGCCGTGGTCCACCTTGGAGACTATATCTACGAATACGAAACAGGGCACTACGGCCTGAAAGAACTAATCAAAGATGGCCGCCACCATCGCCCCATAACCGAGATTATCAAACTCCCGGATTACCGTCAGCGATATTCTCTCTATCGCACCGATAAAATGCTTCAGGCTGTTCATCAGAACCACCCTTTCATCACCATTTGGGATGACCATGAAACCGCCAACAATTCGCACAATACCGGAGCAGAAAACCACCAGGTAGAGTCTGAAGGGAACTGGGAAGCTCGCAAACAGATGGCCCAAACAGCCTACTTTGAGTGGATGCCTATTAGAGATAACAAGGAAAAAAATATCTACCGCTCCTTCAATTTCGGGAACCTCATGAAGCTGATCATGGTAGATACCCGCATCATCGGAAGGTCGCCACAAGTAGCCAACATGAAGGCGGAGGATTATCTTTCAGAAGAGAGGACCTTACTTGGTGATACTCAGCGACAGTGGCTTACACAAGAAATGAAGGATTCCACTACCTGGAAAATCATTGGTAACCAGGTAATGGTTTCGCCTATGGATGTTTCCTTCTTCCGTTTTCTGGGAGTTATCAGAATTCCATTTTATCCAGGTAAAAAGCGAAACATGGATCAATGGGATGGCTATCCAGCAGCCAAGGATAGGGTGATGGACTTTATCAAGAGGGAAGGCATACAGAATGTGGTTTTCCTCACTGGGGATGACCATGCCTCTTACGCTTATGAAGTGGCAGGCGAAAAGGAAAACCCAATTGAAGCTTATCAAAATGGCACCCCTCCACTGGCAGTTGAGTTGGTTACACCAAGTATTTCTTCTGCCAATTTTGATGAATACCTCCCCAGGTTTTACCTAAACAAGCTCAGGAGAAAGTTTCCCAAAAAGAATCCCCACCTCCAATGGTTTGACTTGACTAACCATGGCTACATCAGCCTGGAAATCACGCCCGAGGCTACGACAGCTACCTGGAATTTCATGGAGAGCATCCGAGAAATAAACGATGGCCAGCGAAAAGCAAAGACCCTCCAGGTGAAAGCAGGTAGCAATAAGTTAGAATAAAGTTTTCTTTGGGATAGACAAAATCACCCCTTAGCCATACATACCATGAAAAATCTTCTTACAATCCTACTTCTCTGTGTGCTGGGAGTTTGCCACGCCCAACAGATTCCCAATGCGGATTTTGACAGCGTGTACATCGGGGGGATTGACCGCATTTTTCAGTGGACCACCGCCGATGGAGTGATCATGTATTCCGGAGAACTTCAAAATGAAGTATTTCCCATGGTGGCTGATAGCCAGTATATGGGACCGGGCTTTCTTTTTTCAGAAATGGTATGGATCAACCGCATAGCCTATCAAGACCCATTTTCCAAAAACTCCATTCAAATAGTTACAGATCTGAATCGCAGGAAATCGGATAGCACTTCCTTTCCGAGCTTCATTTTATCAGGAGAAAGTTTTGCGACAGACAATCAGGGATACATAGATTTCTTCAAAAGTGGCTATGATTTCTCCTACCGCCCTGACAGCATCAAGGGTTACTACAAATTTGAAGACTCGTTACCCAATGTTGAAAATACAGGCAGAATTCTCCTTTATCTAAAAAAATACAAGCTCCAAAGCGGACAAACTGACACCATTGCCTACCTCAACTCTACAAAAGCCCTTACCACAAGCTCAAACTGGCGTCCATTTTCGGTGGCGATACCCTACCTGAGCAATGAAATACCTGATAGCCTTTCTCTGAGTTTCTTTTCCAGTAGCATGGACAGCAGCTTTGGTATGCTTTGGCTGGATGAAATCGAATTTGTGTACAGCAGTGTGCGATCTACTCCGCCAATCAAAGCTGATATCAAACTTTTTCCCAATCCCTGCCAGGATATCCTTCACATTCAAAACAAGGATAGGAAATGGACAATCATGGAAATCGTTCACATTACAGGAAAAAGCATGTTGAAGGGACGTTTTACTTCTACCATTTCTGTCTCGGGCTTGCCATCGGGTTATTATTTCCTAAAACTAAATGACCTGTATGGGAATTCATTTTACCAGGCATTCCAAAAAATCTAGCTTCCCAACCCTGCCCCTTTCAGCTTTATCTATTTGAAAAGACTTACAAAAAAATGCACATGAAAACCAAACTGATTTTTCTTTCCATGGCTACCATTTTCCTTCTAAATGCCTGTAGTAAATATTCATATTGGGATATTTCTGAGTTCAATATGGATAGCAATGCATTGGAGAATAATGAAGAGATAAAATTGATATATTCAAGCAATGGTCCCAATGACAACAAAGAAAGAACCTACTATTACCACATCATTGTGGTCTCCCAAAAGTCAGGCGATACGGTTAACGTGTTGACTACGCTAAATCATGGATTCAACCGGAAGGACATGACAAAAATTTTCCACTTCTTCAATGAAGACCACCCTGCCTCCAAGCTGTTACAGATGGACCTCAAAGATTTGGCAAACCTTAAATCAATAGATAACTCCGATAGACCCCAAACCAAAAAGATTATGAGGGTAGCCAGAGATCCAAATTTTGACCACATCGCCCAAAACAGTTTCCCTACCATCATTGGAACCATAGGGAACTTAAGTATAGAAAAAGGTGAATAAGTAAGGCAAGATTTAAGGAGGTAAAGCGTTCTAAATAGCTCAATTGGCATCTTTCCAATGGTAAACATTGCAAATCATGGAATCTTTTTGGATTTTATGATATTGCCAAGCAACGGTTTGCGCTCCGGCCTTGTAACATAAATAAGAAGTCCCAATTAATTCCCAAGCAAGTGTATACCCCTAGATTGAAAAAGCTAATCTTCCTACTCTTTTTTTTGCCAATCCTGGGTTTTGCCCAGAAGAATATTGTTCTGGTCTATGCTTACTCGCAGATGCGGGGAACCATTTACCTATTGGAAGACCAGAAAACGGGTTATTACGTCAAAGAAGTCTTCCCCTGTCGCTTCGGCTATAATGGCCTTAGAAAGCGTCGAATGGGAGATGGCAAAACACCCCTGGGTCATTACAAGGTGCTCGAGGAGCGACCAAAAAGCCTGCGCAGCCGCAAGCAGCTAAGCGAATTTGGAGGATATTTCCTGCTCATCGACTACCCCAATTACTGTGACAAAAGAGATGGCAAATCAGGCGGCGCCATCGGTCTCCACGGCGGAGACAACAACAACACCAACGGATGTATCCGTGTCCTCGATCCCGGAAGCCCCCGCATCAATAAGGTCGCAATCGCCAAGATTGCCCGATTTACCCGTTATGGGACCGATGTCATCGTTACGGATCGCCTGTCTACGCGCATGGTCAGTGGCCAAGGCAGAAAACTTGATGCAGAAACCAGCAAGTACTGGAAAAACCTCGTCAGCAGGAGAAGATGCTACAGCGAAATCATCAAAGGAATGGGTTCAGGCAGTCGCCCCATTGCCAAAGGCAGCAGTTCTTCGGAAGTCAATCCCAACCTCATTTATCTAGGATCTTTGCTCAACTCCAGAGGGAGTTCTACCCTTCGCGAAGAGAAAAACTTCAACTCCAAGGTAATTGGTAACATCAAAGGCAGTGAAACCTTCGTTTTCTTAAGAGAACACAAAGAATGGTACACCGTCATCAAACAGGACGGAACGCAGGGCTACCTTCCCAAAAGCCGAATCCGCAGGTTATGCGAATCGCCAAGTGGCACTGGCCAAATCAACGATCCCGATGGCTATACCAATCTCCGCTATGGCCCCTCTACCAGATCAACAGTGATCAGGAAGATAGAAAGGGGGGAAATATTTTTCTACAAGGAAAGAAATGATTCCTGGTGGGAAGTAATCACCCTGGATGGCAGGAAAGGCTATATGCACTACACCAGGGTACAACCTGTACAGGAAGAATAGCCATAAAACTATTGTCCAAGGTATTCCTGCAACATAATTGTTGCACTCAACTTATCCAGTTGTCCTTTCTGACGACGTTTTTTCTTGCTCATCCCTCCATCCAGCATGGCTTGCATGGCCATCCGGGAGGTGAATCGCTCATCCCAAAGCTCCAGCTTGATCTCGGGATAAGTTTTCTCAAGGTAAGACGCAAAATTCCGGACATCCTGTGTGACATGGGTATCTGAGCCATCAGTACGCGTTGGATATCCTAGCAGGAATTTCTCTATCGCTTCATTCTGGATCAACTTCCCTAGGTGATCTTTCAATCCCGATGTATCTACGGTATCCAGCGCCGTAGCAATGATCTGCATGGGGTCAGTCCAGGCAAGCCCTGTCCGCTTTTTTCCGTAATCTATGGCTAGAATCCTTGGCATATGGACAATTTAGGTTCTTTTTAAAAGAATTTCATAATCCAATCTTCATGCGCAGTTGGAAGGAAAAAAATACTGGACTTTATTTGTTGAGAGATTTAGTTCATAGAAAATAAAAAATCCACCTAAATGAACTGTACACTCAACTAATTAGCACAAATTGAGGCCTGATTTCAATAGGTCAATAGGCGCATTTGAAATAAATCATGAACAACAAACAAACTCCCCTAGCCTCCCCCAGGCAAAGATTCGTTTTCTCTTCAACATACAAATGAGATTATCAAAAGTGTAGACGACTAAAGGTATGTAGGTTGAATGATCGCAGAATACATTTGGGAACCCTAAAGCTGATACCCAAAAACCTGCAAGGGCTCTTGACAAAAATGACAAACAAACGATTTCAAATATGAAGCAATTTCTTTGGAGCTTTTTTTTGATTTTTGGGCTGCTGTCTCCCACGGCAAAGGGGCAGTATGTCCAGGGATATATTGAAGATGCTGATAGCAAAGAAAGGTTGATTGGTGCCAGCATTAGCTTCCCTGAGCAAAAATTCCTTACCTATACCAATCAATATGGCTTTTTCCAACAGAAACTCCCAGGTGGTAAAACCAGGCTAAACATCAATTTTGTAGGTTATGAAAAGGTCGAACTTGAGTTCTTTCTGGAAAAGGATACAACTCTTCTGATAGCACTTCGTCCAGAGGTAAAAAAGCTGGAAACCATTGAAATTATAGCCGAAAAAGGAATCAGCGGGGGGACAATCGGGAAAATGTCTCTCAGTCAGGAAAGGATCAAAGAGATCCCACTCATAGGCGGTGAAGCTGATGTTACCAAAGCCCTCCAACTTTTGCCGGGCGTTCAGGGGGGGACCGAAGGAAGCAGTGGCTTGTTTGTTCGAGGGGGGAGCCCAGACCAAAACCTCATCTTGCTGGATGGCGCCCCTGTCTACAATACCGCACATGCCTTTGGCTTATTCTCCGTTTTCAACCCTGCTGCCATAAAGGATGTATCCCTCTACAAAGGAGGAATTCCTGCCCAGTATGGAGAGCGACTGTCCTCAGTTATAGACATTAGTTTGAAAGAAGGAAATCGAATATATACCCGCGGAAACCTGGATTTGGGTCTATTGGGAGTAAAAGGCTTGGTTGAAGGTCCTCTGGGGAAAAGAAAGACGAATGGCAATTCATCAACTTCCTACCTGCTTTCAGGCAGAAGAACCTTCCTCGACCTTTTTACCCGTCCGTTTCAGGTTTTTTCAGGAACAGATAATCGTACTGGTTTTTATTTTCATGATCTTTCCGCCAAACTTAACCACCAGTTCAATCCCAACAATCAAATCTTTTTTTCCTTCTATACCAGCAGGGACCAGCTTGACCTTGGAAATCGTAGCAGGAGCCAGACCGACTCCACAAGTATTGACAGCAGATTGACCCAACGGGTAAACTGGAGCAATCAGACAGCCGTACTTCGCTGGAACAAACTAATCTCCAACCGGATTTTCAGTAAGCTTTCGCTTTACTACTCCAGGTACAGGCTGGGCGCTGACCTGAGAAACAGGGTTGCGACTACTGGCAATGGCATGGAATCAAGCACGGAAGAAGGATCACTCTTCCAGTCCAACCTTCAAGAAATCAGTGCCAATTGGAAGTCATCATGGAACATTACTGCACAACATAACCTTCGGATGGGCTTGGGTATCCAGGCTTACCAATTCAATCCTGGAGCTGTCCAATTTAAAACACAGGGAGATAGCCTTGCCAGGGGGGATTCTTTGCTCGAAGCTCCGACACAACGCCTATTGGTGGGAACAGCCTATATCTCAGACATTTTCCAGTTGGGTTCAAAGATCAAGGGGCATGTTGGTGTACGTTTATCCGCTGCCCAAGTCTCGGAAGATATTTTGCCCTACATCCAACCAAGAGCCAGGATTCAATGGCAAATGACAGATCGAATAAACTTTCAGGCAGCCTATACACAAAGTGTTCAATTCCTGCATTTACTTGCCAATTCCAATCTCCCTTTACCAGTTGATTTATGGGTACCGTCTACAGAGAGGGTTGCACCAGCTACTTCTCGCCAACTTTCGGCGGGTGTGGCAGGTAGCCTAAAACAGGGCGTGTGGACTTGGCAGATTGAAGGATTTTATAAGGAAATGGAAGACCTCATTACCTATGAAGAAGGGGCAAATTTCTTTGAAGAAGAACCTACTCCTGGCAATATCGCACCTTCCAGCAATTGGGAAGATGAGGTAGAAATCAATGGCAAAGGATTGGCTTATGGAGGAGAACTGCTCGTTCAGAGAAACCAGGGTAGACTCAAGGGTTGGCTAGCCTATACACTGAGTTGGAATTGGCGAGAGTTTGAAGGATTAAATCAAGGAAAGCGTTTTCCATTTACTTTCGACCGAAGGCATGACTTGAGCATTGTGGCAGATTTCAGTCTCAATGAAAAGCGATCCATCCAGGTCAATTGGGTATTTCAGAGCGGACGAGCCACGACGCTTCCTGTAGGGGAATTTATCTCTGTAAATGGGTCAACAGTTCAGCTATTCGGTGAGAGGAACTCATTCCGATTTCCTATGTATCATCGATTGGATATAGGTTACAGCAGCAAAAAAGACAAGTCCTACGGACAACGGGTCTTTCGAGTAGGTGCCTACAACGCCTACAGCAGGCTTAATGCCTATTCTGTTTCTGTTTTTACTTCGAATGGAGAGCCTACCCTATTCGCCAACTCTCTCTTTCCAATCCTACCTTATATCAGTATTGAGTGGATTTTTGACAAAAAGAAATAAAGCATGACAATCAAAACACATATCGGGGGAATTCTTGTGCTGCTATTAGGACTTAGTTCCTGTACCATCACCCAGGAATTGGACTTACCAACTGTAGAGCGCAAGCTCGCAATCAGCGGTTTGGCCTCCTTTGGAGATATCTTTGTAGATACTGCCGTGACAGGAGGCAATGACCTGTTAATCTCCAGGGTAAAAAGTTATGCCAATGAAGAACAGGATACCATCATTCAGGGAAGTATAGTTGTTAGAGGAGGTACAGAAGATATTACAATCCCTCAACTCCCCTTCAAAAGTATCTTTGGATACAATTACCGGATGGATGTGCCCTGGATTCCAGGTGAGACTTATTCCCTTGAGGTTGATTTCCCTACTTATCCTCAAGCCAATTGTACCTTCAATGTACCTCCTAAGGTGGAGATTCTAAATCTAGACATTCAGGAAGCGATCTCTGCCTCCAATCCTGCAAGGGTAGCGTTTGAAATTACCCTCCAGGATCCAGAACCCAATGCCCCTAACTTCTTCCAACTCAACCTCAATGCCTTACATACAGATAATGAAGGCAATACCTTTTCGAACAACATCGGTTGGTTCATCGAAGACCCCTTAATTCAGACTGGATCTCGTTATGTATCAGATGAGATTTTTGTGAATGGCCAGTATACATTCAGGCAAGAGCTGGATTTATCCTTTCTCCCTTTTGCCCCTTCATTCTGGCAAAACTGGGAGTTTACTGTACAGTCTATCAATCAGGAAAGCTTCAATTACCTGGAGGAACTCAACCTGCATACACTTGCTTTGGACAATGATCTTTTTGGCCAGCCAAAACCATTGCCTGGAAATATAGAAGGTGCCGAAGGCTTTTTCGGTGTGGTGGTAGTCAGTGCAGATACCATTCCATGGCCCTAGCCCTAGGTACAAACATAAAAAAAGGTCAGTCCATATTGGGCTGACCTTTTTGATATTTTCGGGCATTAACTAGCTGCCGATTTTTCCAATTTTCTGATCGTACAATGCCTTGGACTCATCAACAGTTTCGGTAAGCTGATTCATGATGTCCTGAACACGAGATTCGATGCTGGCAAGGGATTCATTGATGTTCTGGAATTCTCCCATTGCTACAGCTACTTCAAGGGCTTTGATCACATCCTGTGCTTCGTCATATAGTTTTCGAAGGTCATCGATAGACTGCTTGGTGCGATTCAGGGTCTCGGTGTAGTCGGTACGTGTGGTACGAAGGGCGGACTCAAGTTGCCCCCTTGTTTTGGGATCGCGCAGAGAGGCTGTCTGGCGCTCCATAGCTCCAAATAAATTTTCAGCATCGGTCTTAAGCGCTCCATATTCTTTTTCAAGGTCGTTTACCTGCTTGGAAACTTTTTCCCATTTGGTATAGACAGCTGCAAACTCTTTGTCTACATTTCTAGCGGTTTCCAAAGCTTCCTTAATTCCGGTAAGCATGGAAACTCCATCCTCAACCTTGTTGTCAGTTTCGGTTTTTACTTTTTCAAAGCTGGCAATCTGAGTACGAAACTTCTTTTTATACTTTGGAAGTTCCTCAGGGCTTTTTTGTTTACACCCCACTCCAATCAGCATGGCAGAGAGGATTAGAAGGATACTTAGGTTTTTCATTGTTATGGAGTTGGCAAATGATGTATGATATTGTTCAAGAATTCGTTTTAAATATACTGGCAAATTTTTTCCTCAACAAAAAAAGAAATAAACAATGCCTAATGGGCCGAAGGGAATGAATCCTGGGCCTTCACTCGTTCAAATTATTCTTAAGAAATTATCCACGAGCTATATTTTCGGCATAGTTTTTTCAATGGCAGCAGGGATAATAAGTCAAAAAATAGCTTACAAATTGTCAAACCCGGTTGCTTATATTTTCAGTGGTTTGGATTTGTAGTTTTCTTCAAAGTCACCTAAAGTTGTTTAGGTAGAAGATCCTTTTTTTTAGACAGTGAATCGCAGTATGAAGCGAATTGGTACATTGACGCAAGGTTTTCTTACAATTCTCCTATCAGCTATCCTGGTAGGGTTAGGAGAATGGTACACTTCTGAACCTGTCATCCGTTCAGAACCACTTCCTCCATTCGTAGCTACACAGGCTCCACTTCCTGCTCCTGTGGACAGCTATTTGGCGGGCATCATCATGCATGATCCGGAAATCTGGAATACCAGCCGCAAAGAGGAAACCGAACTAGGGCCTCCACTGGCCAGGTTCTTTGCTTCTCTCCAGCAATTGGAAATGAAGCCTGACCGGTCCAAAGTGCGCATTGCTTATTTTGGAGACTCCATGATCGAAGGTGATCGAATTACACAATCTTTGAGGAATGACCTTCAAAAAATATTTGGAGGAAATGGTGTGGGCTTTGTCCCCGTCGTATATGCCAACTATGGAGACCGCAGGACGATATGGCACCGCTTTTCCAGCGATTGGGAAGACATGAATTTCATGAAACCCTCTCGCCCGAAATATGGACTTGGCATCTCAGGGGAGTATTTCCTAACCAGCCAACCCAGAACCGCAGGCCGTACCTGGGTTCGGTACAAGGGATCAAATGAATACAATACCACCAAGGTTTTTGAACAGGTGAGGCTGTTTTATGGTAAGAAAGCCAAGGAAAAAACCAAGCCCAGCGATTATTTTGTTGCTGTAAAAACCGAACAGGTCAAGGATACATTCTTCCTCAATGGAAACAATGTGGTCAATGAAAAACTGATTTCTTCTGTGCCCACCAAGGAAGTCAAATTGAATTTTCGCATACCTAAGGATATGCCTGTATACGGGCTGAGTTTTGAGAGTCCCTCCGGGATTTTTGTAGACAATTTCTCTGCAAGGGGCCACAGCGGGATGAACCTCATTGAGATCCCGGGTGAAAACCTCTCCGAGTTTTCTCATCTTCTGGATTATGACCTGATTGTACTACAATTCGGGCTAAATGTAGTCTCTACCAAACGCAAAGACTTTTCCAGCTACGAAAAGGGAATGAAAAGAGTGGTAGAGCATTTCAAGAAACATGCTCCCAACTCTGCCATTCTAATGGTGAGTGTAAGCGACAAGAGTACACGCATCCAGGGATCTCTTCAGACAGATCCTTCTGTACCACTCATCGTGAAAGCCCAGGAAAGGGTAGCCATGCAGACCAATTCTGCCTTCTTGAATCTCTACGAAAGCATGGGAGGGCGCAATTCCATGATCCAGTGGGTGAAGTCCAAGCCTTCATTGGCCAGAAATGACTACGCACACCCCAACAGGCGTGGAGCCATAAAAGTAGGAGACATTGTGAAACATTACCTTCTACAAGAATATTCAGCGCATACTGGCAAGGAAATACTTCCCCCAGGCTCCATGGCCATCAAGTAATTGGTATTCAAAGGTGTTCCAACCTTTTCCATAGTTTTCTAAACTCCTTTTGAAAAGGAGCAACAATTTCCGGTTGGTTGGTGATCAGGATATTTTCTTCATTGTGATTGGCAGCGGACACAGTCCAATTGTAGCTACCTGTCAGCAGCAGGTTGTTGTCGAAGATGGCAAACTTGTGATGCATATGATTGGACGTATCGTCTAACTTGACGCTCAGTCCCCTGCTTGCCATTAAGACCACATCAGACCCCTTGTCAAAACTCTTGTCATTGTCGGAAATGATCCTGACATCTATCCCACGCTTTTCGGCAGCCTCTATCGCCCTTGAGATTCGATTATCGCTGATTGTGAATACACAAATATCCATAGAAGCTCTTGCTTCTTCAATACACTTGATAATGGCTCTTGGGCAATCGTCATCCGGCGAAAAATATACATCATACCTGAAGGCAGGAGCTCCGTCCGGCAAAAGCAACTTGACAGCCTGGCGAAGCCATTCCAGTACACGATCCGCATCCGTATCGTCCAATTCGTCCATCGCAATGTTGAAGACCTTGCTCCGCAGGATGCCCAACTCCTTTTCGTCGAGGTTTTCCTCTTGAAGTATCTTGGCCATGGCACGGCGCTCATCTCGGGTAAAAACGTGGTCATCAAAAGTCTGACGGAATAGATCTTCTAGGGTAGACATGTTTCGGCTATTTGTGTATTCCCTAATTTAATCGAACAAATTAAATATTACATCATTCGCCTGTACCTCTTGCCAGGCATTTGTCGAATAATCCCTTTAAACTCCAAAGCCAACAATGAAGCAGAAAGCCTGGAAAAAGGAATGCCTGTCTTGATGCTGAGCTGGTCTATCAACTCTTCCCCATTGTTCAGAACATTGATAATCTTCAGTTCAAGGTCGTTTAGGTTGGGAGGCACCTTCTCAAAAAGCGATAATTGGCTGACTTTTTTGCTATGGTGGCTCCAACTGATTTCAAGATCTTGCAGTACTTCTTCAGGACTGGAAACCAGCTTAGCCAGGTTGTCTCTAATCAGGGCATTACAACCCACCGAAAAAGGATCTCCAAGGCGACCAGGAATGGCATAGACCTCTCTGTTTTGGTCAAAAGCATATCTCGCCGTAATGAGTGCACCTCCACTTTCTCCTGCCTCTATGACTACTACGGCACGAGACATACCCGATATGATTCGATTCCTAGCCGGGAAATGAGGGGCATCAGGCTTGGTTCCGGTAAAATACTCCGTCAACAGAGCTCCCTGCTCTATGATCCTCGCCGCCTGAGATGCATGGCTCCAAGGATAGATGCTATCCAATCCATGCGCCAGTACGGCTGTGGTCTTACCTCCCGAACTTAAGACCGCTTTGTGGGCACAGATATCAATCCCGTAAGCCAGTCCGCTGATTACATTAATGCCTTGTGCTGAAAAAAAATCGGCAAACTTTCGAGCAAGTTCCTTGCCGTAAGGTGTAGCCCTACGGGTTCCTACGATGGCTATTCCTACAAAATCATTGAGTTTCAACTCTCCACGCTGAAACATTACCAAAGGAGCATCGTGGATATATTTGAGGGCTTTAGGATAGGCTTTATCCAGGTAGGACAGAATTTTTATTCCTTTTCTCTGGCAGAATTCAAGTTCTTTTTCTGCGCGGCCTTTGTCTATTTGCTTTCTCAGTATTTCGACAGTCCGTCGACCAATTCCGGGTGTCCTGAGCAGCTTTGAATCATTGGCATTGAGGACTTCCTCGACTCCCCCACAGTGAGCAATGAGGTTTTTGATGGATACAGGCCCCAGTCCTTTGGTCAAAGCCAAGGCCAATAAGTTGAGTTTAGTTGTGCACATACTTATAAAAAAAAGGGAGGAAAAAATTTCCCTCCCTTGTAAAGATAAGATTTTGGCGCTTCAATTTTCAGGATTACTATCTATATCATGCTCCTATCACTATTTATTTATCAATTGCCCAAATGTCTTAGCTCATTACGACAGTGCGCTTCTCTGTCTCCTGCATAATGGCTTTCAATCTTTTCCTTGCTCTGGCCAGCCTCATTTTCACAGCACTCTCAGAAATACTTAGGTAATCCATCAGTTCCTTGATTGAAGAATTCTGCTGATACTTCATTTTCAGGATTTCCTTGTCCTCATGTGAAATCTGGTTCAGAGAGTGATTCAAGCAATCTTTTCTTGTTTCAAATCGGGCGTCTTCATCAGCATTATCAAACTCAGGAAGTTCTGCTCCTTCTGTAATATCAACCTTGACGTAGCGAGAATTTTTCCTGTAATGCTCTACACAGTAATTGTAAGTAATGGCGTATAACCAGGTCGAAAAACGGCTGTTCCCTTTGAATTTTCCAAGTTGAGAGTATGCCTTGATAAGGACATCCTGAACCATGTCATTGGCGATGTCTGCATCCTTCACAAAGGACATACACTTGCGATAAACCTTATCGCTGTATCTTTTATAAATGATTCCGAAAAGTTCGGACTGAGCTTCATTCTTGATGAGCTCAATCAGTTGTTCATCAGAAAGGGTGTTTTTGTTAGGTTTCAAGTTTGCTATGTTGAGTGTGTGAATTGACATAGTAGTAATGTTGATCTTAATGGTTTTGTGTTTGTTTCTATTGCAATTTACGAAGGTGAGGCATCAGAGTAGGATCAATTTTCACACTTTTTAGGACGTCTGATTTAAAATTTAAACAAAAAAATCTCCTCTTAATCAATGATTTAAGAGGAGAAATTGGATCAAATTCTTATCAAACTAGATGTATCCTAGCGATACATAACTGAGTTTACCGCTTCAATAATACGCTTAACGCTCGGTAAATAGTAGTCTACCAAAGGTTGAGAGAACGCCACAGAAGTGTCTCTTCCGGTAACTCTAGTAACAGGTGCATCGATAAAGTCAAAAGCTCTTTTCTGGATCATGTAAGCCAATTCACCGGAGAAAGACGCCAATGGCCAACTCTCTTCTACAACCACACATCTGTTGGTTTTCTTTACAGAGTTGATGATGGTATCATAATCAATTGGTCTTAGGGACCTCATATCGATAACCTCAGCACTTACACCTTCTTTTTCCAATTCTGCTGCGGTTTCCAGACAAGTGTGTACCATTTTACCGAAAGTTACGATAGTTACATCGCTACCTTCTTTTTTGATATCTGCTAATCCGATTGGGATCAGGTATTCTTCTTCAGGTACCTCACCCTTCCAACCGTACATTTGCTCTGACTCCATAACCAATACAGGATTTTCATCCCTGATGGCAGTTTTAAGGAGTCCTTTGGCATCTTTGGGAGTTGAAACAGATACAACTTTTAGTCCAGGAGTATTTGCATACCAGTTTTCGAATGACTGAGAGTGAGTTGCCCCCAACTGCCCTGCAGTCTGGCTTGGTCCACGAAATACAATAGGAATATTGAATTGTCCTCCACTCATCTGATACATCTTTGCTGCATTGTTGATGATCTGATCAATGGCTACCAGAGAAAAGTTAAAGGTCATAAATTCAATGATTGGCCTTAATCCAATCATTGCTGAACCTACACCGATACCGGCGAATCCAAGCTCGGAAATAGGGGTATCAACCACTCTTTTAGCACCAAACTCAGCCAACATCCCTTCACTTACTTTGTAAGCACCATTATACTCAGCAACCTCTTCCCCCATGAGATAGACACTTTCGTCTCTTCTCATCTCTTCAGTCATGGCTTCGCGGATGGCTTCTCTAAATTGAATTTCTCTCATTTTTTAATGTGTAGGCGTGTATTAAAGTAATTCTTCCGAAAATTAACTTTTTTTTCTAAAGTCGTAAAACTTCTGATCAAAATGGTCAAGAATTATGAGTGTTTGGTGAAATTTAAAATCTCAATCAACGAGGCTTTCTTCCTCAGCTTGATCATAAGCGAGAATTCTTCGATACGAAAGTCCTATGCCAATCCTGATATACGCACCCTAAAGGCCGATTTCCAACATAAAAGTATGTAAGATTACTTCATTTTGAGTATTTTTTTGTCAGAAAAAAAATATGTCTTTGGTGTAAGTTATTTGAGCATTAAAAAGAATCGTATTAATTCAGAATTATTCTCATTGGTGAATGGTTTATTACAGAATGTTTTTTCAATTTGTATATTGAAAAATATCTGAGGGATTTGAAATACAAATTTCTACTAATCCACCTAATTTAAATGAGAAAGACTATTCAAACTGTACGCATTCTGCTCGTTGAAGATAACCCTGGTGACGTAAGGCTAACTCAGGAAGTATTGAAGGATGGAAAATACCAATACGACCTCGAAGTAGTTACAGATGGAGAAGAGGCGCTGGAGTACTTATTGAAAAGGGGAGATAAATATGCAACCGCTACCACCCCTGACATCATTTTTCTTGACTTGAACTTGCCAAGAAAAGATGGTAGAGAAGTGCTCGGAGAGATTAAGAGTCATGAAAAGATTAAGCACATACCGGTGGTGGTATTAACGACTTCGGAAGCAGGTCCCGACATTATGCACAGTTACCAGCTTCATGCAAATTGTTATATAACCAAACCGGTTGATATAAACAGATTCAATGAGGTTATCCGAGGAATTGAAAACTTTTGGTTCAATATTGTCACACTCCCATCATACAACCCCTAGATCTAAGCCGGGAAGTGAAAGATATGTCATATCAATCCTTTTGGTGGAAGACGTCCTAAGCGATCAAATTCTTATCACCAGACTGATCCAGTCTATTCGTCATCAGGATTACAACATTCACAAGGCCACAACTTTAGCTGATAGCCTCCAAATACTATCCAAACACCACATTGACATTGTCCTTCTTGACCTGAAACTTCCCGACAGTTCGGGCCTCGATACCTTTGACAATATAAATAGAAGCTACCCCAATACCCCCGTCATCATCATGACAGGGGAAAAGGTGGAAGAGGAGATTGCCCTGGTTGCCTTGGAGAAAGGAGCGCAGGATTACCTTGAAAAGGATAAGCTTTCAAGCGCCATTCTTCGAAAAGCCATCCAATATGCCATCAAAAGGAAAGAGATGGTAAGAGGTCTTGAGAACGCACAAAGATTGGGTAAACTCGGCTTTTGGGAAGTAAATCCCTATCACATGAGCTGGCAAGCCGCTCCCTTCACCAATGAGTTGCTCGGTAGGACACAACTAAATCCCATTACCAAGCTCTCTGAATTTCTGGATATGGTACATCCGGAAGAACGTCAGGTAGTTAAAGAAAAACTAAGGGCTGCAGCAGTTATCAAAAAGCCCTTTGAACATATCCTGAGAGTCATCCTGAAAGATGGACAAGAAAAGCTAATTTCCCTTCAAGGCAAAGCAGTTCTGGATCATGAAAACAGTGTAAGGCACCTGGAAGGTACCATTCAGGACATTTCTGATAGGCAAAAACTCCGTATTGCAGAGCAGGAGAAGGAATTGGCTCAGAAAAAAGCCAAACTAAGACAGGAGTTCCTAGCAAAAACCAGCCATGAAATCAGAACCCCACTCAATCCCATTCTGCTACTCACTGACCTACTGCTGGATGATAAATTGTCTTCTGAACAGCGAAAACACATCTCAACCATTAAATACGCCGCCAGTACCCTGCTGGCTTTGGTTAATGACATCCTGGATTTATCCAAAATAGAGGCTGGTAAAATCGCTTTTGACAAAAAGCCATTTTCTATACCCATCCTTTTCGATCAAATCAAAGATCTCCTAAATATTTATGCTGAAAACAAACGGCTTTACCTGAATTTCAACATCAAAGGCCATGTGCCACGTTTTGTTTCAGGTGATGTTGTCAGGCTTTCCCAAATCCTCATCAACTTGAACTCAAATGCCATTAAGTTTACCACTGATGGCAGCGTAAGTACCACAGTTTCTGTACATAAGGAAGAGGAAAAATTGATCTGGCTAAAATTTGAAGTTGCAGATACAGGCATTGGAATCCCTAAAGACCAACTGGATCGCATTTTCAATAGTTTTGAGCAACTGAAAAGCCGCAGCCAAATCCACTCAGAGGGTACAGGTTTAGGCCTGACCATTGTAAGGCAATTGGTTCATTTGCAAGGAGGAGATATATCAGTTCAAAGCGAACTCGGAAAGGGTTCTACCTTTAGCTTCATTATGCCATTTAAAATACATCAAACCCAACTTCCTTTAAAGCTCGAAAACCAAAATGAGGCTCCAAATCCTCAATTCGAAGATGAACGCGACCTCAACGGCTTGCGTATTCTCTTGGTAGAGGATGATCCCCTTAATCAATTGGTGACGGAAAAGTTGCTGGATCGCTGGAATGCCAGCGTGCGCATCGCCAACCATGGTCAAGAGGGACTTGAGCTGCTTCAAAAACATCCTTTTGACCTGGTCTTGATGGACATCCAGATGCCTATCATGGATGGGCTGGAGACTAGCAAAGCCATCCGAAATACCTTACTTCCTCCAGTACGTGATATCCCCATAATAGCCCTCACAGCAAATGCAATCAGTGGCAGTGATGACGAATGTTTTACCGTTGGGATGAACGATTATGTATCTAAGCCCATAGAAACTGATATTTTTTATCGTAA
This sequence comes from Bacteroidia bacterium, assembly GCA_022760475.1. GTDB lineage: Bacteria > Bacteroidota > Bacteroidia > J057 > J057 > JALEFZ01. The sequence goes on from JALEFZ010000037.1 coordinate 27,942, forward strand.
ACTTGTATCTTACAAAAAAGGAGAAACTGAGCAGCTTCAAAGTGACCTTGATCTTAATGAAGCTGGCGCGGGAGTTGGTCCCGAAGCACAAAACGCAATTCAATCTTCTATGGCCACAGATAGATATACAGACCTTTCAGCACTGACAGACATGTATGGGGGAGACCAGATGTTGGTAAAAAAGACCGTCAGTAAAATCGTTGATAAAGTACCCGAATACCTCAATGACCTTAATAACTATAGAGCAGATGAAAATTTCAAGAAGGTCTCTGAAGTAATCCATAAACTGAAGGCCAATGTGGTTGGCTACATGGGCATCAATGAGTTTTCAGAATCAAGCCTTGATTTTCTTATCCAAAATATCAAAAACAACGAAATCAGCATTGATGAGCTTGACAGCTTCCTCAAAAAATTCAATGAGGTAGTAAATGCAGGCATTGAGGAGCTTAAAGCTGATCTTGACAGTTTTGTTTGACCAGGGTAAGGTATTTTTTTATTAATATTGAGGATAGGTCTCATTTATCCTTGAAACATCCTCCATGCGTACCGACTATTCTTTTCAGACTTCCCTTGAAAACGAAATTTCCCTGAGCCTTTATTCCGAATTGCCCTTCGGTCAACAGCCTTGTGTGATTTATATTCATGGTTTCAAAGGTTTCAAAGACTGGGCTTTTGTACCCCATGTGGGAAAACAATTCGCCGAAAATGGCCTTGCATTCCTATGCTTTAACTTTTCCCACAATGGAATTGGTGAGGACATGGAAAGATTTACCGAGCTGGAAAAATTTGAGCAGGACACCTACAGCCTACAGCTAGCTGAGCTACGAGAGATCATCCAAGCCACCTGCCATACAGATTTCTTCGGAGGAAAAGCCCATGCAGGACTGGGTTTATTAGGACACAGCCGAGGAGGGGGGGTGGCACTTTTGGCAGCTAGCCAGCAAGCTGAAATTCAGGGAGTCTGCACCTGGGCAGGAATTTCTTCTGTAGATCGATACAGCAAATCCTACATGCAGGACTGGGAAAAGAAAGGCTATACCGAAGTAAAAAATTCTCGAACAGGGCAGGTATTAAAGATGGGCACTCCCATGCTAAAAGACATTCAAAAGAATGGAAAGAAATCCCTCAACATACTTAATGCAGTGAAGTCGCTTGAGGTCCCATTGATGATTATTCATGGCCAAAAAGATACTTCTGTGCCTCCACATGAGGCGGAGCAACTGAGTATCTTTGCCAATGCATCGAAAAGTAGCATGCGGATGATCCCCAATGCCAACCATACTTTTGGAGCAGTTCACCCTTTTGCAGGTAGTACGCCATCACTTGATATGGCTATAGAACAGAGCATTGAATTCTTTAGGGCCCACTTGAGCTAGCCAAACTTAGATTGCAAATTCTTATTTCATCGCCTTCAATGAAATGTCAAGGCTGCTAATGGAATGGGTCAAGGCTCCCATGGAAACAAAATCTACCCCGGTTTCGGCGAAACCTCTTACGGTTTCCAGGGTGATGCCACCCGAAGCTTCAGTTTCAGCCCGACCATCAATAAGCTGAACAGCTTTTCTCATGTCATCGTGCTTATAATTGTCGAGCATGATGCGGTCTACCCCACCCTCAGCTAGTACCTGTCGTACTTCATCCAGATTTCTGGTTTCTACTTCAATTTTCAGCTTGAGGTCATTCTGAGACAAATAGAATTTGCATGCCCTGATAGCATTGGCTATACCCCCAGCATAATCGACATGATTATCCTTGATCATGACCATGTCATACAGCCCAAAACGATGATTCGTTCCTCCTCCAATTTTCACAGCCCATTTTTCCAGATGTCTGATTAGGGGAGTAGTTTTTCTGGTATCCAATACCCGACAGGAAGTTCCTTCCAGGAGATCTACCACCTTGCGTGTCATGCTGGCAATACCGGACATGCGTTGCATGATGTTGAGCAGCAACCTCTCAGCCTGAAGAATAGACCTGGGATCACCTTCAACATAGAAAGCTATATCCCCAAAACTTACCCTTGATCCGTCTTCCAGGAGCTTCTCCATTTTCAGTTTTTGATCCACTGCCTCGATTACCTTTCCTGCTACATCTACACCAGCCAAAATCCCATCACCTTTGATCAGGCATCTTGCCTTGGAAGTAAGGCCTTCTGGAATGGTGGAAAGAGAAGTAAAATCACCGGGGCCAATGTCTTCCTTCAATGCCTCCTGGATAATTCTGTCTGTCTCGGGATGGTTCAGGAAATCTATCATCTGGATAATCTTGGATCAATGAAAAAATAAACGTGTTGGCAAAATAGAATTTAAAAAATTCCAAGGAAATGATAGAGGCATTAAAATGCAAAAAAGCGACCTGTCGGGGGTCGCTCTTTATACATATGTCATCGCTAAAAATTCTATCCGTCCTTTCGGGCGAACCTCAGTTCTGTTACCTGCCCGGATGTGAGTTTGATAAAGATGTTTACTTCGAAGGTACCTGCAGAACTTCGATACTCACCTAGGGCATAAAGGGTGCCGCTTGCTTCACCTTGGTGTAAGGTATTAAAAGAGCTAAAGGGGAACTTTGAAAAAAAGCGTTCCATTACATACTGTGCCTGAGTGCGGCTAAGCACTTGATTTTTCCCCAAAATCACCAGCTCCACCTGATCTCCGAAGTAGCCAGACAATCGGTCGGAATCCGAATTTGTCAAGCTTTCTACAACCTCGTTGAGGGTGGTTCGTGCTGGAATTTGAGATTGAGCAGTAGCCTCATTCAGACCCAGGAAAAACAGAAAGCCCAGTAATAAAACTATATGTGAAAGTCTCATATTGGAAAGAAACCTTGGGTATCTATTGATTTAATTGGTCACACTTGAAGTACCATAACCGTGCCAAACAAGGGATAAAGGCGTCTATGAGGATGCCCAAGCTAGGTTTTCGATGATTTTTTACGAAAAATCTATGATTTGCATCACATCAGAATTTACCATTCAGCAGTTCAGAATTGCAGAATAGTCTTACCTTTACACCATGGACACACAAAAATTAATTCTCATCATCATGGATGGCTGGGGCTTGGCCGAAGACGAATCCGTCAGCGCTATCCAGGCGGCTCATACGCCATTCTTTGACTACGCTCTGAAACATTATCCCATGATCAAGCTAAGGGCTTCCGGACTAAGGGTCGGATTACCCGATGAGCAAATGGGTAACTCAGAGGTTGGTCATATGAACATAGGTGCTGGAAGAGTCGTCTATCAAGACCTTGTAAGAATTAACCTTGAATTGGAACAAAACATATTTGAACACAATAATCAGTTCAAAGACCTGATCCAATACTGCAAAACAAACCATGCTCCTCTTCACCTCATGGGCCTACTTTCTGATGGCGGAGTCCACAGTTCCATCGAGCACCTAAAAGGTATCCTTAGGGTGTTGGGCGATTCCGGTATCAAAGAGGTTTACCTCCACTGTTTTATGGATGGTAGAGACACCTCGCCTACCGGAGGTGCCGCTTACCTTGAAGATCTTCAACAGTGTATAAACGAAAATGGCGTAGGGAAAATTGCCACAATTATTGGGCGTTACTTTGCCATGGATAGAGACAAAAGGTGGGAACGCACCCGCAAGGCATATGACCTTATAGTAAAAGGTGAAGGAAAGGAGTTTAGCAGTGCCCAAAATGCCATCTTAAGGTCTTATGACCATGGTACCACAGACGAATTTGTAGAGCCATGTGTCATTACAGAAAATGGCAAGCCTGTTGGAAGCCTCAAATCAGGAGATGCGGTATTGTTTTTCAACTTCCGAACTGACCGTGGAAGGCAGTTGACCACTGTATTGACACAGCAAGACATGCTTGAGCATGAAATGCAAAGCCTTGACCTGCATTTCACAACCATGACAAGGTATGACCAGACTTTTGAAGGTGTGAACGTCCTTTATGAAAAGGAGGAAATCAAAAATGGCCTGGGAGAAGTGCTTGCCAATGCAGGTAAAAAGCAGATTAGAATTGCCGAGACAGAAAAGTACCCACACGTTACCTTCTTCTTTAATGGTGGCCGCGAGGAGCCAATGGCAGATGAGCTACATATGATGTCTCCTTCTCCAAAAGTGGCAACTTATGACCTGGCTCCTGAAATGAGCGCCCATGACCTAAAGAATAAAATCATTCCAGAACTCAAAAGTAAAAGCGCAGATTTCATCTGCCTGAACTTTGCCAATCCTGACATGGTAGGCCATACAGGAGTATTCGATGCAGCTGTAAAGGCCTGTGAGGTAGTGGATAAATGTACCCAGGAAGTAACTGAAATTGCCCTTGAAAATGGATATGCCGTTTTGATTACGGCTGACCATGGGAATGCCGATAAAATGAGAAATCCTGACGGTAGTCCTCATACTGCACATACAACTGCTTTGGTTCCGTTTTTCTTGGTAGATTCGAATGCCAAATTCAAACTGAAACCAACACTTGGAAAATTAGGAGATATTGCTCCTACCATCCTTGAAATAATGGGAATGGACATTCCAAAAGAAATGGATGGTAGCATTCTCGTAGAAGCCAACTCATAATTTTTCGCTTTTTGTACAATTATTCATAAAAACTCACATGCCCGGAATCTCCTTCAGAATATGTAAGAAAATGTCTCTCCAGAGCCCATTTTTTAAAATTCGGAGAGCTTCCGGGTATTTTGTTCTTCTATTTACCTCATTATTTGCTACCGCCTGCTCATCCAGCGGAAGCAAAAAAATGAGTCCTCAGTTCCAGCAAGTCGAAAGCCAACTCGCAAGTAGCAGTTCTCAAATACAATTGTACTCCAAGAAATTTCAAAACTTGCAGGAGCCCGAAAGTGATGCTGAGCTTATCAACTTTTCCCTGGACTCCCTGGACAAGGATAGCCTTACCCACCAATTGTCAGATGACTTGGCTTATCTATTTGATGTGTATTATAAAGATCCTTCAATTGCTGAATACATGGATACCACCTACCTGGGAGATACCTTACTGGCAACAGTAAAGCCGGGCATGGAAAAAAAATCCAAGTTGCATAGCCAGAAGATACTGAAAGACGAAGCGGGCAACTACAGGTCTATCAGCACCCTCACAAGAAGCTCGAACTGGCTCTATGAGCTTGAAATATCTATACAGGCTAATTTTGATAGCCTGTCCCGATACGAGGCACATAGCCTCTATCTTCGCAACAAGGTCCACTACCTCAACGAGACCATTGAAACAAGAATCACAGGTAAAGCAAGCTATAAATGATGAGTTTCCTTGCAGTATTCATCGGGGGAGGATTGGGAAGCATCTCTCGCTTTGCCATATCCCTGGCATTCAATAAAGGAACGGGGGATTTTCCCCTTGCCACCCTCATCGCAAACTTCCTTGCTTGCATTGTTCTGGCAGCAGGATTTGTCTACTTCCAAAAGCATGTTGACCTCAATCCTCAGTGGAAACTATTCTTGCTAACAGGTTTTTGCGGAGGATTTTCCACCTTTTCAACTTTCAGTATGGAAAGTTTTCTCCTCTTTCAACAAGGACAAACAAGCATGGCACTGGCCTATATGTTGGCCTCGGCAATTAGCTGTATTCTGGCCATCGCTATTACCCTTCGCATTTTAAGTATGTAAGATTTTTTCTTCGACAACTTAAAATCTTCACTCTCTGATAGAAAAGAAAGCATAAAATCCTGAATAATTATTTTGACTTATAAAATAATTATTGAGGGACGAACGTTTTTTTTATACCTTTAATTCGAAGGCCATCATGTGGTTTTCTTATTAACCTACCTAATACCCCAAACTCAATGTGCTCCGTCATTACCCCAGACGGAGCCTTTCTTTTTTAAAGAAAAAAGCCGGAATGACAATTATCATTCCAGCTCCTTTTCATGAATTTCATAAAATTCCTGACAGAGACTTACTGCTGTACCCATTTGATGGTACATCCAATAGCCCTGGTGGTAGTTTTTTCGATTTTCTTACCCGCCTTCAGGCTATTTATGGCATTCTCGAGGAATGGCTCCTCTACTCCTTTTGCATCTCTGTAATTGTCATCAATTGCTCCGATATATGCCACTTCAAGATCCTTGTCTTGCTTATTCAAAAGAAAGACGTGTGGGGTGTATTTTGCACCATAAGTACGAGCGACCTTTGAATCTCCATCTACCAGATAAGGAAAGGTAAATCCCTTTTCTTTGGCTCTAGTCTTCATATTTTCAAATGAATCATCCTCTACCTTCTTGGCATCGTTTGGATTGATCGCGATTACGGGATATCCCTGAGAAGCGTATTTCTTATCCAATGCGACGATACGATCTTCATATGCCTTCGCATAAGGACAGTGATTACAGGTAAAAATGACAACAAAGCCCTTGGCATCTGCATAATCTGCCATAGAAACCATTTCACCATCAATGTTTTTCAATTTGAAATCGGTGGCCTTGTCTCCAACTTTGTAACCACTCTGTGCCAAAGCTGCTACTCCAAGCAACAAGGCAAGGCTAAAGGAAATTAGTTTTTTCATAATTTGATTATTCGGTAAATAGTTGATTTAAAGGTAGTTATTTAAATTTTTCATTTATCTCTTTCAGCAATCAATTCTTCGATCCACTTAGATAACTCGTCATAAGTAAAGGATTGCTCTTTGAATGCCCTGAGTTTCTTACTAGGCTCTACCACCAGGGTAGCGGGAATTGCTCCAGACCAGCTTTCATCGACTTTGGGAATCCAATCATTCTGCTTGTGATCGGTCATCACTACCACCTCTTGGGTGATTTTACGCCTCTCAATGAAGGGTTTGACCCTTGTATCAATCAATTTGGGATCGTCAATGCTGACGAGGATTACCTTTACCTTCTGAGATTTGAAGGCACTGTCAGCCTTAGCGAAATAAGGCAGTTCCTTCACACATGGGCGACACCAGGTAGCCCAAAAGTTGAAAACCAGAAGGGTATCCCCCTGAGATGCTTCCAACATCGGCTCGAATTCTGCAAATGTAGGGAAATGCCTTACATCCTGCCCCATGCCAAAACTGAAGGAGGCAAGAAGAATAATTATTAATAAGAAGTTTTTGATCATATCTACACAACTAATTTATTTTGAAAATAGTTAAGAGCAGAAAAAATAACGACAAATGAGCAACTTTTCCTTACATAACTTAAACTTCAAACTTCCCAGTGTCTCTGGTGAGGAAATCTCCCTGGCTAATTATTCCCAATCAAGTGCAATTATTATAATTTTTACATGTAATCATTGCCCCTATGCCATTGCCTACGAAGAAAGATTAATAAAACTGGCAAAAACTTACAGCCCCAAAGGCATCCCCCTCATTGCGATAAGTTCAAACGACGCCAAACAGTACCCCCAAGACTCCTTTGAAAGGATGAAAGAGAGAGCTGCCGAGAAAGGCTTCAATTTCCCCTACCTTTATGATGAAAGTCAGGAGGTTGCAAAATCCTTTGGTGCAAAACGTACTCCGCATGCCTTCATTTTAAAGGCTGAATCAGAGGACATGTGGCAAATATTGTACAGTGGTGCAATCGATGACAATTATAAAAATGAACAATTTGTCAAAAAATCTTACTTATCAAACAGCCTGGATCAACTTTTAGCCCAAGGTAAACTTGCCCCTTGGCACACAGAATCCATAGGGTGTACCATAAAATGGAAGATGTGACTACTTTAGCCAACGGAAATCCAACATTTGGATAATTAATTGATAATACTTTGATAAAATCAAATATAACATCCAGAGGACTTGAGAATTCTTCCCTCGAATCTGTCAAGAATTCACTGCTATCCTGGGCCATGAACTTCCCCTTTATTTGTGCCCTGGACAATTGCAATCACGAAATAGACAGATATGGAAGATTCGAATTTCTGCTGGGAGTTTCATCAAAAAAAACTGCATTATTTAAAAATTGGAATGAAATACAAGAATATAAAGGGTCATGGTTGATGGGCTTACTGCCTTATGAACTGAAAGATCAATTTGAGAAGCAAATTTTCACCTCTAAAGAAGCCAGCATTACCTTCCCACTCATACCCTTATTTGAACCGGAATTTGTCGTGGGAATAAAAAGAGGTAGTCAAGATGCTGAGATCCTAAAAGGCAATCCAACTGGCTTACTAGAATCCAGTCCCCTTCAGAAACCGCCAAAGCAGGCATGGAAATTTCAACCCAACTTTACAAAAGAAGGATACCTCAAAACCATCAAAAAGCTCCAGCAGCATATCGTTGATGGCGATATCTATGAAGTAAACCTTGCCCAAGCCTTTACGGCCAAAGGCAAACTTCAAGAGCCTGACTTTTGGTTTCGCCAATTAACCAAAGTTTCTCCTGTTCCATTTGCGGCATTTATTAGGTGGGAGGATCAATATCTACTATGTGCTTCTCCAGAAAGATTTCTTCAACACAAAGATGGCATTCTGCGGACTCAACCCATCAAAGGGACAGCCCCTCGAAGTGCCAATCCCACAAAGGATAAAGCCCATTTTGACTACCTCTATGGTTCTGAAAAGGAAAAAGCAGAGAATGTCATGATTGTGGATCTCTCTCGCAATGACCTTTACAGATCAAGTATTCCTCACTCAGTCCATGTTCCCCATCTATTTGAAATTCAGGCATTTCCTCAGGTTTACCAAATGGTGTCAACCATCGAGGGGCAAAAAGACCCAGCATTGCCTTGGCATGAAGTCATATCCAGATGTTTCCCTCCTGGTTCCATGACAGGAGCCCCCAAGGTCAAAAGCATGGAGTTGATTGACAGATATGAGCCATTCAGTCGAGGAATATATGCTGGTTCTGCAGGCTATGTCATGCCAAATGGCGAATTTGACTGGAATGTGATCATTCGATCCCTGGTGTATGACGATGCCCGAGAATTACTTTCTTATCATGTGGGTGGAGCCATCACCTACGACTCCGATCCCATGATGGAATATGAAGAAACCCTGCTAAAAGCAAGTGCGCTTAGGCGAATATTTGGATAGAGATCGGAAGAAATATTTTCTTGGCGAGACAAGCCTAGCTTGCCAAATAATTCTAAATATTGGATTATTTCAAAATAAATAGCTATTTTAATTATCGTAGTATTTAGGTTAATTATTTATCCTCACCTACTTCCCGCATATAGCCTCCTATTTAGTTGTAAAGGCCACATAATACAAGAAGTCCTGACTAACTTTTTTTGGTTAGTCAGAGGAATTGTGCGCAAGTGATAATGCCGCTAAGAAACAATTATCACATGATATTTGGCTATTTCTAAATTAACCAACCTATATCTATGAAACGTAGAAGCATTACCATTTTTGCAGGACTCTTTTTCCTGCTTAGCAATTTTTTATCTGCCCAACAAGCTGCCATTCTCGATAGCAATGATGTAAGTATTCGAATCAATCCGGCTGGTACCATTTCGTGGGACCTCGTAGGCTTTCCAGGCTGTGAGATTCCAAAAGGAAGTGGTTCACATTGCCTTTTTGCCGGGGAACTATGGATGGGAGCCATTGACGATGGAGGCAGCTTAAGGGTCTCAGCACAAACTTACCGCCAGAGTGGTGTTGATTTTGATGCGGGGCCCATTGCCAAAACCTATTCCACAGCTTATGATTCTATTTACAACCGAGTCTGGGAAGTAAGTATGACTGAAATCATTCAACACCAAAACCTTGTAGGTTCGCCCAATTATGTGGTACCCGAAGCCATTGAAAACTGGCCTGCATTTGGGGACACACTCAATGGCATGACCTATGAATTGGCCCCTTTTTTCGATGTTGATAACAATGGACTCTATGAGCCAGCAAAAGGAGACTATCCTTCTATCAAGGGAGATAAAGCGGTCTTTTTTATGTTTAATGACCTCAGAAATCCCAATACTGAAACTTTAGGAATGTCTCTGGGTGCAGAAATTAAGGGGCTGGTCTACCAATTTGACCAGGCTACAGGAGATCCGTTGGACCAGACTGTTTTCTTTTCCTATTCGATCAGCAATAAGTCAAATTCTCCATGGAATGACTATTATGCCTCACTATGGCTAGATGTAGACCTGGGGAGTTTCAATGACGACATGGTTGGGACAGACTCTTTGAGAAATACTGTATTTGCCTACAATGGAGACAATGACGATGCGGGTACGGGAGGATATGGGATCAATCCTCCAGCTATCGGGCTAAGCTACCTGAATCAGGATCTTGCCTATTCAATTAAGTATGTAAATAATTTTTCACCTTCAGGGAATCCTCAATCGCCGCAGGATTATTACAATTACTTAAGGGGTAGGTGGAAAGACAGCACAAGTTTGACCTTCGGAGGAAATGGTTATGGAGGAAATATTCCTACCCGCTATATCTTTCCAGGCAATGTCACCGATTCAAGTCAATGGTCAGAAATATCTTCGGGCAATTTTCCTGCTGATACCAGGGTGATGGGATCTGTAGGCCCATTTACAATTCTTCCTGGAGAAAGTCTCTGCATGGATATGGCATTGGTATTTGCCAGGGGAGACACCACCGATCATCTTGAAAATGTCCTGCTCCTGGGAGACAGGATTGACGAAGTCATAAACTTCTTCGGGGAACAATCCTCATTATGCAATTTTCCGATAGGAAATGTGAGTAATGAGGAAATTGTTGGTGAAAATTGGGCAATTGGCCCTAATCCCGTCGGTCAGGAACTTGGCATTCATTATACCGGCGAAGCCATGAAGCCTACAATCCTGCGCGTATTCGCAGCCAATGGGAGCCTCATCGATAGGGTTTTGCTGACTAAAAATAGTACCCAGCTTAATTGGAGCGACTATAGCCCAGGCATATATTACCTGATGATTCAACAGGGATCACAGTCATTTTATAAAAAACTACTCAAGGAATAAGTTAAAAGCATAAGGCATCCCATTATTGAGATGCCTTATGCTTTATTTTTTGACCTGCTGATATTCCAATTACCTGAAATCCGAGCTTAGCCTAAAGCGAAGAATACGTCCGTTCCCACCATCTGCCACGTAGAGAATTTCATTGTCGTAGGTAACAGCCCTTGGATTGTCAAACTGGGACAGACCTTCTCCTCGTCCACCAAAGGAAACTCTGATGTTTCTATCAGTGTTAAATACTGCTGGAGGATTCACTCCTTCGATTCCAGTACCACTGAACTGGAAAACTGAGTCTTTTGCCTGGTCAACGACCCATACATAGTTGGTACCATCACCTGCAACAGTTACATCTACAGGCCTTTCAAACTTAAAGGGTTCCAGCAAAAATCCGTCTCCGATGGAACTATCACCCACAATCAGTGGAGCTGTTTCAAAGTTAGCCCCAAAATTCCCAAATGTGAGTATTACCTTTTGAACTCGAAGAACATTATCAGGATCTATGGAAGTATAATAGAAATCCTGTACTTCCAATTGATTCAGAGCAATGTTTCCCTGAGGGGGTTGAATCATGGACGAAATCCCCTGTGGTTTTTTGAAAAAGTCCCTGAATGTCCCGATAGAGGTAACAATGGAAACCGGAGAAACCAACTCATCCTGTGCATTGAACAATAGAATCGCATCGTCCGGCCCACCAAACTGTATGGTGGTATTATCCGGACCATTCCTCGAGACATAGAAATCTCCAAGGCCAAGCGGTGCCATTCCCCTAAAACTTACCTCCTCATCTGTTGGGTCTGGAATTCCGGTTTTGAAATAGAAAGGATGGACAATTTTATTCTCAATGAATGCATTCTTCAATCCATATCCTCCAGTTCCGGTTTTATTCAAATCCAGCCTATAAATCGTTGGCAAAGTAAAAGTGTCCCTTACAATTACGGTATCGAGGGTACCAGAAGCTAGGATATCGAGGCTTCTGTCCTGGGCAATAGCAATCAGGCCAGGAATTTTGAATCTCCCAAGCTCATTGCCAGCCTGGTCATAAGAAATGATCTCTTCTGCAACTGAATCCGCAATATAGATTAGCTCATCCCAACCCACGATAATATCAACCGGATATTCCATATCATCCCAGACAGGCAAAATAGGCACATAACCAATCTCACTTTCTTCAAAATTGGGTTCATCCAAAAAATCAATTTTGGTCTTTTCACCGAAGAAGTTTTCGCAACCCAGCGAAAGAAGAATCAAGGGGAGTAGTATGACTAAATATTTCATTTTCAATGGTCTAATTGGAGTTGGAACGATCAGCATTGTTCAAGGTAAAGTTAAGTCCAACCCTGTGCACCTGCCCAAGAAAGCGATGGGGCGTAAGGCTATAATCGAACATTAGGGGATTCCTTCCAAGCCTCGTTCTGATGCCAAGCCCTGCGGTGGGAAAGTCCTGATCAGCAACATTGATCTGATATCCTAAACGAAGGAAGATCAACTTACGGTATTCGTACTCCAAGCCAAATCGAAGGTTTTCCGAATTGTCATTGGGGTGATTCAGTTGGAAGAGGGTAGTCAAGGATTGGGTGCCGTCTTCCTTTTTCCATGGGACCAATGACAAACCTACCTTAAATACAGTAGGAGCAGGATAAGCTTCAAGGGTAACTGGACCTGTATTGAAGATATCCTCCTGGTCAATCGTCCCTCCCAGACGGGAATTGGGTCCAAAGTTCTGAACAAGCACTGCAAATCGAAGGTCTTTGACATCCAGTCTATAGAGAAATCCGATGTCGAGTACCCCGGTATTTGCTGTTAATTCAGCTAATTGTTCATGAACATATTTGAAGGTGGCTCCCCAGGAGAATCGCTCGGTAAGTTGTTTGCTGTAAGAAAGGCCAGCAGCATAATAGTTTGCATAGAATCTCTCACCTGTTCCATTGGGCTGAAAAACAGTCCTTACTTCCATAGGGCCGGAGTTTAGTGAAGAAACTGACAAGCCCATTGTTCCCCACTTAAATGGCTGATTTACACTTAAAAAGGCATAATTGATATCGGCAAACCAAAAAGTATTTGCTGCTGCGACAGAAAGCCCATCAATTTCGTCCAGGGCTGCTGGATTTACAAAGGAAGAGTATCCATCTCCACTTAAGACAACGTTGGCGCCTGCCAATCCCGCAGCTCTGGGATTCACTTCCATTTTCAGGAAGGTAAGGCTTGAAATTCCTGCTCTTTGCCCTCCAAGGTTGGGAAATAGTTGGGCATAACTCAGATTTATTCCAAAAACCAATACAACAATTAGGGTAAAAATTCGCATAAACAAGCTTGTGGTATTTGTAAGGACAATATGCTCCGGTTTGAAGCGTCAAGTTATACAATACAACGTGCCGAAGCGTAAAGAAATGATTAAATGTGGCATGAAAATCAGATTTTTTTGGAATGCCAGCAGAATTATTCCGTTATTTCATTAGCTCATTTCTGAAAACGCGCTGGCAAAGGCTTCAAAATTGACCATATGCCATTTTTTGAAGGATTTTTAGTGGGCTTGGCCTTTATAGGTTTTTTTGGCCCTGTATTTTTCACGCTTATCTACAGTACCCTCGAGTATGGATGGCGTTCGGGACTTGCGGTTGTAGCGGGTATTTTCACCGGAGACGCATTGGGAGTTCTGGTGCTGGAATTCTTGGGCATTAAAAGCCTGATCATTCAGCCCCAAAATATGTGGTACATCGGGATCATTGGTGGTATCATTGTCATTGGTCTGGGTATCAAATTTTTAGTTCGCCCTCAAATGAACATGGGGGAAGTCAAAAAGCTAAAAGCAGGAAATTTTCTTGGATTTTGGTCTCAGGGTTTCCTCGTAAATTTCGTCAACCCCTTTCTATTTGCAGTTTGGCTCCTCCTGATGGCAGGGGCAACCAGTACCTTTCCTGACACCAACGACTATTATTGGTTTTTGGCAGGGGTTTTACTTGGAATTCCTACCCAGGATGCGAGCAAAGTCCTCCTTTCTCACAAAATAAAGTACCTCCTCAGCAACAATTGGCTGAAATGGATTTACCGAAGTGTTGGTATCATTTTGGTTATCTTTGGAACCTGGATCATGTTCAAAACCAATCAAAATCCCGACATTACCCAATGGGAAACTCCGCAGCATACTGGATTACAAAATTAGGACTGGAAGAGCATCCTGAAGGAGGATTCTTCAGGGAAGTCTATCGCTCTGATGAACAGATTACGCAATCGGGATTGCCTGAGCGATATTCTGGTGAGCGAAGCATATCGACCAGCATTTACTTTTTGCTTACCTCCGAAAAATTTTCTGCATTCCATAAGGTAAATAGCGATGAAGGCTGGCATTATTATCAAGGGACTCAACCGGTTATCCTATACATCATTTCGCCCGAAGGAAAATTATCCAAGGTAATGCTCGGCCCAGCCTTTGAGTTGGGACAAAAGTTCCAGCACGTAGTTCCTGCTAATCACTGGTTTGCAGCTGCAATCCCTGGAGAAGGAAACTATGCCTTGGTAGGCTGTACAGTCGCTCCTGGATTTGATTTTGAAGATTTTGAATTGGCAAAAAAAGATAAGCTACAAAAGAAGTTTCCTTCACATAAAAGCCTGATCAACAAAATGTGCAGGTCATGATTGTGTGGAAGTAAAAGAATAGAAAATGGGCAATAGAAATAATTCCTATTGCCCATTTGTATATAGAAAGATGACTATTTCAATTCAAAGTCCACCTTCTGATCACCCACCATTACGCTAAACTTACCTGGCTCAAGCACCCATTTGTTGTCTCTCCCAACAAAGGAAAGCTCCGAAGGCATGATAGTAAAGGTTAGCACTTCCTCAAATTCATTTTCCAGCTCAACCCTTTTAAAAGCTCTTAGCCTCTTTACAGGTGGAGTAATGCTGGCAACATGGTCTTTCACAAATACCTGAACAACCTCAGTCCCGGTTCTGGAGCCTGTATTTTTCAAATTTACACTGATCTCGATGGGATCATTTTTGCGATATACAGACCTGTTTAGTTTAAGCTTGCTGTATTCAAAGCTTGTATAGCTCAATCCTGAGCCAAACTCAAATTGAGGATTGAAGCCAAATGGGCCCCCGATTTCGTCCGTTCCCTTATGGTCATAAGTCACCAGGTCATTCGCGAATCTTGGATAAGTAATTGGGAATTTCCCACTTGGATTTACATCTCCAAACAAAACATCAGCAATGGCTAGTCCGCCCTCATCTCCAAGGAGAAAACTTACCAGTATCCCATCCAACTCAGGCTCTATGGCAGAGATAATCCTGGGACGGCCTTCAGTCATCACAGCTACCATGGGTTTTCCGGTAGCGGCAAGTGCCTTAACCAGCTTCTGCTGAGGCATGGGTAAATTGAGGTCATTCATGTCCCCCATTCCTTCAGTATAAGAAAACTCTCCCAGGCACAATACAATTACATCCACCTTTTTGGCTGCCCGTACAGCTGCCTTAATATCTATCTCGCTATCTACCTTATTGACAATTTTGGTCCCAGGCACATAACGCACATTGGACTCTCCAATCTTTGCCTGAATGGCTTGAAGGATGTTTTTCTTCCCCTTGGTCTGTCTTGAGGCATCGTCTCCTTGCCAGGTGTGGGTCCATCCTCCATTCAATGGTATCATGGAATTGGCTGTAGGCCCCGTAACAAGGATCTTCTTATTTTTTGCTAATGGAAGGATGTTTTTCTCATTTTTAGCCAGAATCACGGACTGCTGAGCAGCTTCCAGGCATAGCTGGCTATACTTCTCCCCACCGAAATCAGGATATTCTGCCTTGGGATATGGATTTTCAAATAGTCCCAAACGCACCTTTACAGTAAGTATGCGTTCTACGGCCTCATCAATGCGTGAAATGGGGATTTCACCTTCTTCAACCAACTCTTTCAAAAGTACAGGGAATTCAAGGTCAGCAGGAACCATACTCATGTCTATACCTGCATTGATGGCTTGCTTGATTGCTTCTTTGTAATCCTTGGCTGTTCTATGGCGCTGGTAAAGGAAGTTGATGTCGTTCCAGTCAGTAACAGCAAGCCCTTCAAACCCCATTTCTTTTCTAAGGATATCAGTCAGAATTTTTTCGTTGTTGTGAACAGGGATACCATTCATTTCTCCTGAGCAAATCATGATGGTACTTGCGCCTGCATCAACTGCGGCCTGAAAGGATGGCAGGAAATACTCCCTAAGTTGTCTCTCAGGAATCCATGCTTGGGTGCGGTCTTTGCCCCTGAGCGGGCTGCTGTATCCCAGGAAATGCTTAAGGCAAGAAGCTACCCTGTAATCATTTGAAATATCATCTCCCTCAAAACCCTTTACCATGGCTACCCCCATTTGGGTTACGAGGTGTACATCTTCTCCGAAGGTTTCCCAAATTCTTGACCAGCGTGGGTCCCTTCCCAAGTCCATTACAGGCGAAAAGGTCCAGGGAATGTGTGAAGCCCTGGTTTGGTAGGCAGTCATTTCGGCCAATTCTTCAGCCATGGCTGGATTGAAGGAAGCTGCCATTCCCAACTGCTGGGGATGCAAATTCGCACCGGTGGTGAAGTTTGTACCGTGAATAGCGTCAATCCCATAGATTACAGGTATGCCCGAAGCCTTCTCGGTGGTTGCAATCCTTTGGATGGTTCTGATAATTTCATTCCAATGCTCTACCGTATACTCCGAAGCACCGATATTGAGGATAGATCCAACCCTCAATTCTACAAGTGCTTTACGTAATTTGGCAGAGTCCAACTGATGGGGACTTGCAAGATTGAAAGGCTCCCCTACAGAGAGCATGTCCAACGTAAGTTGGGTCATTTCACCCACCTTATCTGCAAGGTCCATTTTTTCCATGATGGCTGCTACCCTGGCTTTGATCTCCTTGTCCTTGTCTTCAGTAGGAACAGGAGTCCTATCCTTGACTGTCCATCCTCCGCCCAGAGAAATAGCAAGCATGCAAAGAATCGCTATAAAGGCCGTATTTTTCATAATATATAGTGGTTATCGGTTCCAAAATTCGCCTGAAACTACATATTCATTTCCAAACTCTAAAAAATATAGGTGCATAATCGGGCCCTTGATGCTTTATCCACCCTTGTGGGCAAACTTATTTCTCCTTTGATGTGAGATGAATTATTTTCGAGTCATGAGCTTTAACCAGATTATCCAGGAAATTCAACAACAGAAATTCAAACCTGTCTATTATTTGCATGGAGAGGAGTCATATTTTATAGATAAAATAAGCAAGGCATTGGAAGCTCCGGGAGTTGTTCTGAATCCGGGTGAAGAATCTTTCAACAAGGAAGTCCTATACGGCCCCGAAACCAATTTTTCCAAAATAGTAAATGCTTGCAGGAGCTTCCCCATGATGGCTAAATACCGTCTTGTAGTTTTGAAGGAGGCACACCGACTAAATAAGGCCGAAAATGAAAAACTGATCAAATACCTGGCCCAACCTGTCCCTTCCACAATTTTTGTCATGATCTATAAAGACAAAAGGGCTGGTCTGGGTAAAAAAGCAGCTGATGCCGTAAAAAAAGTCGGAGTCGATTTTCACTCCAAAAAGCTCTACGAAAAAGATGTCCAACAAGTGGTGAGTGGCATGCTAAAGCAATCGGGTTTCGAAGTGGAAGACGGAATTGCAGGAATTCTGGTTACTAATCTTGGGCTGAACCTGAATCTGATTGAAAATGAATTGAATAAAATGTTTGTCCTCCTTAAAGCTCAACAACAGAATAAACTCAACAAAGCATTTGTCTATGAAATGATCAATGTTGATAAGGAGTTTAACACCTTTGAGCTGATAGCCGCACTGAGCGAAAAGAAGGTCTTCAGGGCACACATGATCATAGATCGGCTGACACAAAATGCAAAGATAAATCCTCCAACCCTCATTGTGAGCGGCCTGTTCAGGTTCTTCCACCATGTTGCCCTTGTCCATAAGTACCAGTTCAAAGATCCAAACTCCATCAAAAATCAGTTGAAGGTAAACTACTTTCAGGCCAAGGACTACCTCAATGGAGCCAGACATTATAACCTGAGAAGGACTTACAGGAATCTTGGATTCATAGAAGAAGCCGACAGAAGCTTGAAAGGGATGAACCCTACCAATATGGATCAGCGGCATTTGCTCAAAACACTTGTATGGAAAGTCTTGGCCTAAGAATTACTTTCTATTCCACTACCCACACAACCGCCCAATCTTTTTCCTCGTCTTTTGGTTACAAGCATGAAGTTCAACGTGAAATTCTTCAGATTTGTGTAGTTTCACCCCACTAAATTGAAAGACATGAGACGAATTCTACTTCTTATAGTTTTTGCTTTGACCGTAATGACAAGCTTTGGTCAAGGAAACGAAGCCAATGTATCTTTGCAGATAGGCTACAACTTCTCCAACATCAATCCCACACAATACAACATCGCCCTTGATAGTTTTAATGTTGTCAATAATGGACAACTAAGTGATGCGCGCTGGGGATCAGGTCTAACGGGAGCTCTTGCACTTCATAGAGGTAGAGCAAGTTTTCGTGTGCAAGGAAGACTTTTCTCTACCCAGTCAAATGCAGTTAATATAGTTTCCGGGGAGGAATTGAGAACTGATATTTCCTTGTATGGAGGGCACATCTCTGTAGACCTAACTTCCAAATTATTGGATATTGGCCGATATACGGGAATTTATGTAGGCGCAGGAGTTAGTGGAAATTACTTCGAGACAGCTACAGCTACGGTACCTCTCGAGGAGTACGAGCGTGATGATCCGCTGACTGCCACCACCCAGGACTGGAGGGTCGGTTTCAAACTTCATATTCCCTACCGAGTGGTAATTCCAAAAGCTCATGTGGGATTTTCTCTTGAACCCTACTTCGTGGTATTTTTCTCAAATGTGGATGTTGCACCTTTCAGCGAGGCCATCAACGGCCCCCTTGAAAGGACCTTTTCTGACTCCATGGATCACTTTGGAATCAGTGGAAGTATCATGATTTTCCTTAGATAAAAAGCAAGTTGCATGTGCGATCTCTGGAAAAAGTTCGCACATGCCATTTCTTTACTTATAGACAACTAGAGCTATATATTTGCCATCAGGACTCATGCTAACTCGATAGAATTTACCCACTTCAGGCCTGGCAAATTCTTTCCAGTTTCCATCCTCATAAGGGTCACGGAGATAGAGCTTGCTTCCATCTCCCATGATCAAACTTCCATCAGGCGTCCAGCAAAAGTCTTCCTGACCATCGAGGGTCCTCGCCAGTTTTTTCACCTCTCCAGTTGAAGGAGCCCAGGTCTTGATATACCAGTCGTCCTCCGTTTCTTTTTGTACAAAACTCAGGGTATCACTTCGGCCTTGGAGAATGATACACCTTCCAATATTTTGGCTAATAACTTTTGGCTTCTGCCTTTTTCTATGGGTCCTCTGAAGTGAAAATGGATCTGTCAAAATAAACATGGCAAGTTTCTTTTTATGGTACCATGCATAATACCCTATGCTGTCAATTTTGGGCATGAGGACCTTTCCTGCAGCTTCTTTCTGAAGAGGAAAATACCAAAGTCTTTGGGTGGAATCCTTTTCTACCGTAACCACAGAAAAATACTCTCCTCCCGGCATCACCTTCGGTGAATATTCACTTCGATACTTGGATCGGGTAAGCTGAATGGATGAACCCGCCTGAATGTTGTATTGGAATACATCGGTTTGCCCCTTGCTATCGGCTGCCACATAGAGGATCGATTTGCTATCTGTTGTAAAGTAAGGCTGGTTGTCATATCCCTTTCGGGGGGTGATATTCTTGCCTTCTCCCAATTGGTAAGAATCTCCGGATTTGATGACTTCAAATAAAAAAATATCTGTTTCAGGCTGTGCGAATAGAATTCCTGAATAAAATAACAGGGATATAAGTAGAAAGTTTCTCATTTCTTTGGGTTGATAAGCGGTTGAAATAATGATTCAGATCAAAGATAAGGTTGCTTTTTCGTGCAGCTAAAAGAATTTCTTATGTCGATAAGATCCATAAAATCATAGATAAAAATGACCATAATTCCATAAAGCTGAAAAAAACGACATCTTTTATAGTAATTATTAATGGAGCCACCTTTTTGTGTTCCACACTACTTATAATCTACAGACGTTGAATCCTATGCAACTAACTATCCAGAATTTATCAAAAACATATCCCAATGGGGTACAGGCTTTGAAAAATGTAAACCTGGAAATTCCTACAGGAATGTTTGGCCTTCTTGGCCCCAATGGAGCAGGTAAATCTACACTGATGCGTACCATTGCGACATTACAGGAAGCAGACGAGGGTAGCATCCAGCTGGGAGAACTTGATGTTCTTCGACAAAAATCTGAGGTCAGGAAAATTTTGGGATACCTGCCACAGGAGTTTGGTGTCTATCCCAAGGTGCCTGCAGAAATTCTTCTTGACCACCTCGCAGTCCTGAAGGGAATCACCAACAGCCGTGAGCGAAAAGAAGTCGTTCAAGCCCTTCTACATAAAACCAACCTTTACCAACACAGAAAGAAAAACCTTGGGGGATACTCAGGAGGGATGAAGCAGCGATTTGGGATAGCCCAGGCCTTGCTGGCGAATCCAAGGTTGATCATCGTAGATGAGCCCACCGCAGGTCTTGATCCCGGCGAAAGAAACCGCTTCCACAACCTTCTGGTAGAACTTGGCGAAAACGCTGTGGTCATCCTTTCTACACACATCGTAGATGATGTAAAGGAATTATGTACCGCCATGGCCATCATCAATCATGGAGAAATTCTGATGACAGGCAACCCCATTGAAACCCTCAAGAGCATGGAAGGTAAGGTCTGGAAGAAGAAAGTAAACAAGGCAGATCTTGAATCATATAAGCAGAAATACAATGTCATCTCTGATAAAATGATTTCTGGTAGCCCAGTCATTCACATCCTGAATGAAAATGATCCAGGTGAAGGTTTCATTTCCACAGAGCCAAATCTGGAGGATGTTTACTTCTCCCACATCTTTAATCATAAAGTACCTCAACCTGCCTAACCCATCAAATATGCTACTTAGAATTACACAATTTGAATTGAGGTACAGGTCAAAGCGTCCCGCAACCTACCTCTACTTCTTCGTCATGTTCATTGTCTGCTTTTTTGCAGTGGTTTGGGAACAACTTTCCATTGGAGGGGCGACAGGGCAAGTCAAAGAGGATGCAGCAGCAGTTATTATGAACCAGTCTGTCACCATGTCTTTGATAGGCTTGTTTATCAGTTCAGCCATCATGGGCGTCTCCATCCTGCGCGATTTTGAGCATAAAACATCTGCCATGATGTTCACAGCTCCAATCAAAAAGCGGGATTACCTTTTTGGAAGATTCCTGGGGTCATTCATAGTTCTAGCATTGGTTTTGACAAGTATTCCCCTTGGTTTGATGCTTGGAAGACTTACTTGTGAATTATTACCCCCACCAGCAGGAGACATGGAAAGGTTCTTACCTGTTTTCCATCCTGAATTTTACTGGCAACCCTACTTCATGTTTATCCTTCCTAATGCTTTTATCAGTGGAGCTATTTTCTTCTTGAGTGGCGCCTTAAGCAAAAGGTTACTTTTTGTTTTCTTACAGGGAATCGGATTATTCTCGCTATACCTGATGACACGTCAGATGGTAGGAAGGCTGGAAGACAGGGAGCTAGCTGCACTTTTGGACCCATTCGGCTTAAGGCTTTCTACTGTCATAAGCCAATATTGGTCTATCGCCGAGCAAAATTACCAAATGATTCCCTGGGACGGTTTGGTCATTCAAAACCGATTGTTGTGGATAGGGATAGGGATTATTTGTATGATATTGACCTACTTCCTATTTACCTTTACCACCCCTTCCAAAAAACAAAAGAAGAAAAAAACTTCTACAGATGGGTACTCTTCGGATGGGGTAGAAATCCCTACTGGCATGAGCCTGGCTTTTGATGGGTTCCAGATTCAATACCAAAGAATTTCTGCCCTGGTCAAACTTTACTATCGCGAAATTGTACTCTCCATTCCTTTTATCGGTATTGCACTTTTTGGATTCATCATGCTGGCAGTGAATTCAAGAAGTATGGGAGAAGTTTTTGGTACCCCCACTTTTCCCACTACTTACCTTATTCTGGAACTTTTGACTGGTTACTTCCTCTTCTTCTTTATCATCATCATATTCTACTCTGGCGAGTTGATCTGGCGAGAACGAGACCTGAAAGTACACCAAATCTATGATACACTGCCCATCCCTGACGCTGTTGGATTGGTAAGTAAGTTCCTGGCCTTCGTTTTGGTACATGCTACATTGTTGCTGTGCCTGATTGTTCTGGGAATCACGATCCAGGCCTCAAAGGGATACTATAATTTTGAATTGGGAATTTATTTCACCGAGCTGTTTACCAATACGTTTATCTCCCTGATTCTCTTCACCTTACTCACCTTCTTTGTCCAGGTGATAGTTAACAACAAGTTCCTGGGACATGGCTTGATGATTCTCATATTTATTGTAAACATCATCCTGGCCGAAGTTGGAGTTGAACATACCCTTTTGCGCTTTGACAGTGGAGACCTTGATGGATATTCTGACATGAACCTGTATGGGGACTCTTTCTTCAAATTCAGTTGGTTAAAAGCATACTGGTTTGGGTTTACCATGCTCCTATTTGGCTTGGCGGTAGCATTTTCAGTTCGAGGTACGGACACCATTATGAAGACCAGAGCAAAATTGGCAGGAATGCGTTTCGTTCGTCCTCTACTGATTTTTACAATCGCTGCAGTCCTCCTTTTTGCGGGTACAGGGATTTACATTTACTATAATACTACGGTAGTCAATGAGTTTGCCAAGTCCGACACCCAGGAAAAAGATCAGGCAAACTATGAAAAGGAGCTGAAGCAATATCAATTCCTGAATCAACCCAAGATTGTAGAAAACAACCTGCATGTAGATATCTTCCCCAAAGAGCGAGATTATGCTGTTGAGGGTGAATACATCCTCAAAAATAAGAGCAAGGAACCAATCTCTGTACTCCATATCCAGTCCTCTGTGGATGAAGACCTGACCTTTGAGCCTTTTGAGTTTGAAATGCTGGATTCATTGAAGCAAGAAGGAGAAGAGTTTAAATTGGCTCAAAACTTTGAACGCTTTAGTTATCTGATATATGAGCTTCCCAGGCCCCTGATGCCGGGTGATAGCCTCAGGATGTTATTTTCAGGAAAATTTGATACCAAAGGATTTAAAAATGGCGGAACAAACACTGCAGTTGTTCATAATGGTACTTTCTTCAACAACTTCAATTTCCCATCCATTGGCTACAATCCATCATTTGAATTGGGGTCTGATGACGACAGGAGGAAAAATGACCTTCCAAAGAAACAGCGTCAAATGGAGCGAACAGATCCGCAGGGAATTATGCTGCAAGACTTTATTTCGGATGCGGATTGGATTCGCTTTGATGTAACCATGAGTACCAGCAATGATCAGATTGCCATTGCACCGGGTTACCTCCAAAAGTCGTGGAATGAAGGAGACAGGCGTTATTTTCATTACAAAATGGACAGACCCATTCTGAAATTCTACTCCATGATTTCTGCACGTTATGAAGTAATGCGTGATTATTGGGTGAGGCCAAATGGTGATTCTGTCAGCCTGGAAATTTATTACCATAAGGGACATGAATACAACCTGGACAGGATGATGGACGGTATGAAGCATTCCTTGGCTTATTTCTCCGAAATCTTCAGCCCATTCCAGTACAGGCAAATGCGAATCATGGAGTTTCCACGATATTCGAGTTTCGCGCAATCCTTCGCCAATACCGTTCCTTTCTCTGAAGGGATTGGCTTCATAGTAGATGTGGATGATGAAAAGGATGTGGATATACCTTATTATGTAACCTCCCACGAGGTTGCGCACCAGTGGTGGGCGCATCAGGTAATCCCGGCCAATACCAAGGGTGGTACCATGATTGTAGAAAGCCTGGCCCAATATTCTGCTCTGATGCTCATGAATAAGCATTACGGACCGGAAAAAATGCGTGACTTCCTGAAGGAGGAGTTAGACCGCTACCTGGGTGGACGTAGTTTCGAACGCAAAAAAGAAATGCCGCTGGTAGAAGTGGAGAACCAGCAGTACATCCACTATGGAAAGGGAGCCGTTATCTTTTATGCCTTGCAGGATTATATCACAGAGGATAGCCTAAACAAGGCATTGAGGAAATTCATTGATGAATGGGCCTATGCCGAAGGCCCCTACCCTACTACCCTTAACCTGATGGAATATATCTATGATGTTACTCCGGATAGTTTGACTTCCATTGTTAAGGATATGTTTGAAAGGATCACCTTCTATGAAAATAAAATGTTGAAGGCTGAAATGGTAGAGCAAAGTGGGCAATTCAAGGTAGATATGACCTTGAATACCGTAAAAATGCTGGCAGATAGCCTTGGTAATGAGCAGCCCATTGACCTAAAAGAATGGATGTATGTAGGCTTGTATGGCAATGGTCAGAAAGGAAAAGATAGCCTGATCTATATGCAAAAGCATTACTTTGACTCAGACACTACCCAGCTTTCTATCAGTCTGGATAGTAAGCCGACCAAAGCCATCATTGACCCCATTAGCATCCTCATTGACAAGCATCCTAAAGACAACTCAAAGACCATATCTGTTGTCGACTAGGAAGAGAAGCAACATAAAAATCGATGCAAAAAAGGCTGTTCCGTTCGGGCAGCCTTTTTTATGTTAGCAAACCAACCAAAGCCATCATTGCCCTTGGGAGCATCCTCACTAACAAGTATTTTAAGGATTATTCAAAATCCATATATGCTGTCAGGCAGGAAGAAAGTCCAAATAAAAATCGATATAAAAAAAAGGCTGCCCCATCGGGACAGCCTTTTTTATGTCAACAGACCGAGATTAGTTACACAGACAACAGTTGTTCTGTGCAAGATTTGGGTTACGGTCGATGTCTCTCTGTGGAATTGGCCAAACATCATTACAGGTATCATATCCAGTAATTTCTGAAGTTTTACCAAGACGACGTAGGTCAAATAGACGGTGAGGACCTTCCATTGCAAGCTCTACCAAACGCTCCTGAAGGATCAAGTCAACATAGTTGCTAGACTCAAGGGTTCCATCAGCAAGACCAGCTCTGTTACGAACCTGGTTGTAGTAGGTATTTGCTTTGGTAAAGTCTCCGGTAGCTGCAGCCGCTTCAGCAGCGATCAAGAAGATCTCAGCATGGCGGATGAAGTATACAGGGTCAGTACCTGCTCCCTGAGCACCACCAGCGAAGTCCTGGTACTTCACACCGTGTACGATGGAAGAAACCGCTCCAGTAGTATCGATCGAACGATCAAAACGAGTATCGCCAGCTTCATAAGCAGCAACCAGTTTAGCAGAAGGAACAAGGTCGATACGTCCTCCTCTTTCGTCAGGACCAAAGAAG
Source organism: Bacteroidia bacterium (assembly GCA_022760475.1). Taxonomy (GTDB): domain Bacteria; phylum Bacteroidota; class Bacteroidia; order J057; family J057; genus JALEFZ01. The sequence goes on from JALEFZ010000037.1 coordinate 53,227, forward strand.
AAAGGAAGAGAGTTTCCATCAGTGCTGATGAACTGCAGAGAGAAGATCTGGTCAGCAAGATAAGGTACTGTAGTCAAATCAATACCAGTGATAACCTCTTCTGCTTTGCTCAAAGCAGTAGCGTTGTCTCCTCTGTAAAGTGCAATTCTAGCCTGAAGTGCAGTTACCGCAAGGGTATTAGCAAATCCAACAGAAGTTGTAGTGATGTTAGCTTCTGCCTCTCCAAGGTCAGTATCAATCTGATTGTAGATATTCTCTACAGAAGACTTAGGCAAGTTCAAAGCCTCAGGAGTTACCGCACGAGTAGGTTCAGTAATCAATGGTACCTCACCGAAGTAGTTTACCAGGAACCAGTAAGTAAGGGCACGAACAAATTTTGCCTGACCTACTGCATCGTTTTTCTCAGCATCTGAGAAAGTAACGTCTTCTACAGTAGGGATGATTTCGATCACGTTGTTAGCAACGTTGATTACATCATAGAAGTCAGTAAATACATCATCCAAAGTTCCGTTTGAAGGGAATACGTTGATGTTCATGAATTCCAGACGAGATGGGAAAGTTCCTACGAAATCAGTCTCATCAGCGTAGAATGATGAAAGTCCGATGTATCCGTCGTATACAAGAGTTGGATCCTGTAACTCATCATAAAGACCATTCAGAGCTGCCAAAGCAGAAGACTTGGTCGTAATCCCACCGTCAGCTGGGATAGAGTTGATGGGAGCTAGCCCATCCAGTTCAATGGCTTCACAAGCAGGGAAAAGAATCGCTGCGAAGCTTATGCTAAGAATTAGAATTATTTTTTTCATGAATCTTAATTTTTTCTCAAACCGTTATTAGAATCCAAGATTGATACCTCCACCTATGGTACGGGCTTGAGGATAAGTCAAGAAGTCAGTACCCTGGGCACTGTTAGAGTTACCAAATGTAGATACCTCTGGATCAAACCAAGAATAGTTAGTAAACGTCAACAGGTTCTGTCCGAAGAAGTACACACGTACTTTCTCAGTGTTGAACTTGCGAGTTACGCTATTTGGCAGGGTGTAAGAAAGAGTTAGGTTCTTCAACCTGATGTAAGAAGCATCCTCTACGAAACGGTCAGAGTTACGACGGTTCTGGTTAGGGTCTCCGGCAACAGCTCTTGGGAAATCTTCGTCATCCCCTTCCTGAGTCCAGCGACCTTCCCATGCACGCTGAGTAACGCTAAACAATGAAGAGTGCATACCTTCAGCAAACTCACCGTTGTTGTTGTAGATGCTGTTACCCCAGTTGAACTGGAAGAAGAAGTTCAGCTCTACACCTTTGTAAGAAAGGATGTTAGTGATACCACCTGAGAAAGGAGCAATCGCAGTTCCTAGGAAGGTACGGTCAGCGTCGTTGATAATTCCGTCTGGTGGCAAGTCGTCATCAGTGTTAGGAATTCCGTCTGGTCCAGGACCACCACTGATATCTTTGAAACGGATATCACCAGGGGCAGTACCATTAGTCTGGAATGCGTGAGCATCAATCTCTTCCTGGTTCTGGAAGATTCCGTCAGTCTGGTATCCGTAGAACGCACCTAGAGGCTGTCCTTCCGCAATCCTTGATCCAAATCCAGCGTCAATTGGCTGGCCGTCGAATAGCTCAGTAATTCTGTTCTGCAGGATACCGCCATTGAATACGATCTCCCAGTTGAATCCGTCTCTTCCACCAGCTACAGGTAGGAAGTTCAACAAGATGTCAATACCACGGTTCTCCATTCCACCAATGTTCTGGATTACAGTTGTAAATCCGGAAGTAGTTGGGATAGGACGATCCAAAAGAAGGTCAGAAGTTTGCTTCAAGAAGAAGTCGATAGAACCACCGATCCTTGAATCCAGGATAGCAAAGTCAACACCGATGTTGGTCTGAGCAGTAGTCTCCCAACGAAGATCAGGATTACCCAACTGCGTAGGTACGATACCAGGAACACCTGATCCATCGATCACATAGTTTACACCAGCAGCACCCAACAACGGTAGGTTGTCGAAGTTTCCGATCTGGTTGTTACCATTGATACCGAATCCAGCTCTCAGCTTCAACTCGTTAAAGAAGTCTCCGATGAAGTCTTCATTGTGAAGTTTCCAAGCAGCAGAGAAACCTGGGAAGAAAGCGTATCTGTTGTTCACACCGAATCTTGAAGACCCATCCGCACGTGCAGTAACAGTCAAGAAGTACTTATCTGCGTAGTTGTATACAACGTTTCCAAAGAAAGAGTTGATTCTGTCTCCAGTAAACGCACCAGTTACACCAGTAGGTGTAGCACCTGAGCTAAGTCCGGTAAAGTCATCAGTTGGGAAGTCTACTACAGTAGCAGAGTTCTGGTTCTGAGCATCTTCCTGGAAACCAACACCAACAAGAGCGTTCAAGCTGTGGTCAGAGAAGGTCTTGTTGTAGTTCAGGGTATATTCTTGCAACCAACGTAGACGGCTGGTATTTGCTTCAACCAACTGTCCGGTAGGAGCTCCATTCAATACTGAAGGTTGGAATTCAGTCTCACGAAGGTCAATCGCATCAATACCTACAGTAGCTTTGAAATCAAGACCATCGGCAATGTTGTAGGTAGCGTAAGTGTTACCAATTACACGGTTGGTAGTGATGAAGTTTTTGTAGTTCTCAATGTTATTAACAGGGTTGTTCCATCCGAATGCAGATGCGAAGCTTCCGTCTTCGTTTCTTACAGGGATGGTAGAAGGCCAAAGGATAGATACAGATACTACCCCACGGATGTTGTTGTCATTTCTTTGACGCTGGTTGATAGAACGAGTGAAGCTCAGGTTGGTTCCTACAGTGAAACGCTTACCTGCTCTGTGAGTTACGTTCAAACGACCGCTGTAACGCTCAAATCCAGTGTTTCTGATGATACCCTGGTTGTTGAAGTAAGAAGCAGAAGTATAGAAGTTAGTCTTCTCGTTACCACCACTAACGTTGAAAGAGTAGTCCTGAACGGATCCTTGTCCAAAGACAGAATCCTGCCAGAAAGTGTTACCATTCAAAGCACCAACAAGTGTAGTTCTGGAACCGGTGATTTCTTCAAGGAAGTCTCTGAACTGGCCAGAGTCAGCCATAGGGATCAATCTCCAAGCTTCCTGTACACCGTACTGAGCGTTGAAGTTAACTTTGGTATTTCCAGCTCTACCTTTTTTAGTGTTGATCAATACCACACCGTTTGCAGCACGAGTACCGTAGATAGCAGTCATAGATGCATCTTTCAATACCTCAATGCTCTCGATGTCATTAGGGTTAAGGTCAGCAAGTGTATTTTGGTCCTGACCACCAACACCTACCTGTGCAAGGTTGGCAGAGATGATAGGTACACCATCAACTACATATAGCGGCTGGTTTGAAGCCGTAATAGAAGTAGATCCACGAAGACGTACGTCGATAGAAGATCCAGGAGTACCTGAAGACTGAATTACGTTTACACCAGCAACACGACCACGAAGTGCAGTCTGTACACCGATACCAGGAACATCAGCGATGTCTTCAGCAGATACACTACCTACAGCACCTGTGATGTCTCCACGACGCTGGGCAAGATAACCGGTAATTACTACCTCGTCTACACCCAAAATGTCTTCTTCTAGAGTAACAGAAAGGCTTTTTTGGCTTCCTACAACAATCTCTTGAACTTTGTATCCAATGTAGCTGAATACAAGGACATCATTGCTGTTAGGAACTTCCAGGGTGAAAGTACCATCTGCACCAGTGAACTGACCGACGGTAGTTCCTTTGATAAGAACAGCAACACCTTCCAGAGGCTCACCATCCGTACCAGATACTTTACCGCTTACACGGCCTTGTGCCCACGCGATACTTAGCCCCATTGCTAGCATGCATAGCACGAGTAAGATTCTTTTCATAAATAATTAGCTTTAGTTTGACGTAATGGAAAAGAACAAAAGAACTGTAAAGACTTTAAAGACATCCATTAATGCCCCTACTTGAGCCTTTAAGAATTCCTAATTTATAGACTTGGTCTATAACGACCAATCAAATTTTTCACATATACAGGATTTCGCATACCTTCAAAAAGGACTTAAATCCAAAATATTCGGCTTAAACTGCCAAAACTTTTACTTAACCTGCTTACCTGAACTTAGTCTGAATATTCACAAAACCTTAACGTAAAGGAGGGCCTAAAGAGTTGCTAATCCAGTAGAAAATGATCAACAACTTATTCCATAAACTGAATTTAACGGGTATTCCATTTGACATTTATACCCTTTTCCTGCCCTTCCTGTATTAACTATTAAGAAATAATTAACTGTTTTTAGAATTAAGGTAATTGAATATTTTTAGCAAGTCTGACCTTTTCTTGCACTTGATTTTATTCTCCTTCATAAAGGCAGTCGTCCCTTTTTTTTCCTTTTCAAAAAATGTGATGGCTTCACTTTTCTTTTTAGGAATTCGAATCAATTCACCATTTTTCAGCATGAAATAGGAGTGCTTTTTCACAAATTTATCCCTTGAACTACCAGCATCATGGGTCGCTACATAGTTTGACCTCAATAGCTCAGTTTCCATTTTTCCAAGTAGAATCAGATCCCCGACTGCGATGATCTCAAAAAAACCTAACTGATAGGTATTGACTTTCAATTCCGAATTCAAATCAACAAACCTTCTGTTTCCTGCCGTATGATACAAGGTGAACTCTTTGATTAGATTGCCAGGAAGAACTTTGACAGAATCGCCATATTGAAGGTCAATGTTATGATTGACCACATCGTACTTGAATTTATACCCGGTCAGCTTACCTCCACCCTTGGTAATGACTTCTCCAGGGTACCAATCATCCAACCAATAAGTAGTGTTTAATGGATCCTTTGAGCGCAAGTCAAAAACCCGGACTGCTTCACCAGCCACCAATTCATTGGCAGGAGCAGAAAACATAGGGTTGGCTCGCTGGGCAAAAGTAGCAGTGAAAGATCCCAGAATTAGTGCAACCAGCAGAAGGAAAGGAATTGTTTGCTTATTCATGTGCTTGAGGACTATTAGAGAGGAACAATATTATGCAAAGAGCCCCAAATATAATTAGAAGGACTTAATATAAAAGTGATTTTTGAAGGTGCTTGAAAAATTATACTGCCCTCCAAATATTCATATATAGAAAAAGGGGCTTCAAGAAGCCCCTTTTTTATTCAAATCAAGTTAGTACTCAGTTTATTCCATTACTGGAAAGACCACAGCTCAGTGTCCAACAAGTCAGGACCCTGGTTAGTTACTGCATTCTGCCATTCTGCATTGTTCAACTGGTTTTCAGAAGAAGGATACAGGTAACGGCGAGGAATTCCACCGGAAGGATTCAAACCACCTGATCCATTCGCATCAGGAGTAAGAGCTGGATATCCAGTCTTACGGTAGTTGGTCCAGGTCTGTAGGAAAGAAACACCATAGTAAGAGAAATACGCCTCTGTGATGATTTTTTCCATTTTCTCGTCATCAGTCATACCCGCAAGTGCAGAGTTCGCAGTTACGTAATCATCTCCGGAAACACCTAACTGATCCATAGATGCCTGGATAGCAGCAGTCAAGGCAGCCTCAACTTCTCCTTCAGAAGCACCGGTCAACTGAAGGGCCTCAGCTTCCATAAACTTAAGCTCAACATAAGAGATCAAAGGAATAACCGAGTTGTTCTGCGCCCAGTACAGGTTAGGGTTTGCACCACTGTGGTAAGACTGGCTGTCAGTGTGAACATAAGAAGTGAATCTTGGGTCTTGATTGTCAATCAGTTTCTGCACAAAGCCAGCAGACATAACCAAAGTATTTGGACGCTCGATACCGAATTTAGCCAATGGGTTGTTACCGATCTGGTTGTCCTCAAAAGCAAAGTTAGGCTGTCCAGCGATGCCAGTGAAAGCATTTCCAAGTGCATTAAGGGCCAGGGTTGCATTATTGGCATCACGCTTGGTCAGGTGCATGTAGTACCTTGCTTTCAAAGCGTAAGCAGTTGCAATCCAGGAAGCAGCATCTCCACCGTAGATAAGATCGTCAGATCCAGGTCCCAATGGGACTGCAGGCTGGCTCAACAATTCGATAGCCTGGTCAAGAAGGCTCTGAACACCTCCGTATACAGACTCTTGAGAGTCGTAAGAAGGCTTCAGTGCTGCCTGATCAGTCAAGTTATCAGGAGTCAGCTTGTTGGCGCTGGAGAAAGGAATATCACCAAACATGGCAGTTGCCTGTCCAAACTCATTAGCCTGGATAATCTTGGCAATTCCCTCATAGTAAGGCTGACCTTCCTCCTGGGCTTTGTTGATGATTGAGTTACAATCTTTCAACACACCAGCATAAAGACCTGTTCTCCAGTAGTTGTTGAAGGTGATCTCAGGCATGTTGTACTGAGTGTACGCAACCTGCTGAGCGTCAAACCCTTCAAACTGTTGCATGATGATACCCGCAACACGCGCAGGGTTGGCTGACTGGTTGAAAGCAGCCTGAGACAACATTGAAGGCATGATCAGCTTCAAAGTTACGTCAGTCTGGCTAGTTGGGTCAATGTTCGTATCTACCAGGTTACACGATGACAAGAACGTAGCAACCGCAATGGTAAGTACTGCAATTATATAAGTTAATTTTTTCATCTTGATTCTTTGCTAGTGATTAGAAGGTTACACGAATGCTACCACCGTAACTTCTGGTATTAGGCATGTTGAAATAGTCAAGACCAAACCCGTTTGTTGCACCGGTAAGGTTTGTTTCAGGGTCAATACCAGGATATTCAGTGTTCAACCAAAGGTTACGACCTGAAAGGGTCAAGGTGATGTCACCAGCCTTTAGAGAGTTAGCAACGCTCTTTGGTAGAGAGTAGCTCAGTGTTAACTCACGTAGACGTACCCAAGAAGTGTTGTAGATACTCATTTCAGTGATACCACCGAATCCATAACGGATGAAGTAGTTACCACCCAATCCATTTGCAGGATCAGCATAAGAAACCTCAGTAGTGTTCGCAGATCCGTCAGCTTTTACACCATCAAACACTACAGTTTGATCACGTAGGTCTCCAGATTGCTTGGAAGTACCGAAGTAGTCAATTACACCACAAGTACCACACCACATATCACCGCCTTGACGGATGTCAACAAGGGCAGATACAGATAGTCCTTTGAAAGTGAAAGTGTTTCTCAAACCAGCAATCCAGTCTGGGTTAGGATTTCCGAAGATTCGAGTCTGAGGATCCTGTAGAGGCCATCCATTTTCACCGATGATGGTGTTTCCATTCTCATCTCTCTGGAATCCAGATCCGAAGATCGCACCGAACTGCTCACCTACAACTACACGAGAGGAAGTTGAGGTAAATCCAGCCAGGAATACCTGAGAAATACCCTCACCCAGTGTGTCAACAGTGTTGGTGAATGTAGTGAAGTTCAGGTCAATGTTCCATTCGAAGTCTCTATTACGCACAGGAATAGCATTCAATACAACTTCCCATCCCTGGTTGGTGATCTGACCAGCATTCTGGATGACAGAAGTAAAGCCGGTAGTCGCAGGAAGCGTTACTGAAAGTACAATGTCTCTTGTAACAGAATTGTAGTAAGTCGCATCCAAGCCCAAGCGTCCCTGGAAGAACTTCAATTCAGCACCCAACTCCAAAGTGGTAGTTGTCTCAGGACGTAGATCAGGGTTGCCCAATGCAGTACTCAATTCGAAAGCGTTGGTTCCCAAAGCAGGATATCCAATACCGGAGATAAATCCATCACCATCAGAAGTGGCAGAGTTGAAGTAGTTCGCAGTTGCATAAGCAAATGGCGCATCGTTACCTACCTGACCTAGAGAAGCACGGATCTTACCGTATGGAAGGATATTGTTATCAGTCATACCCAAAGCCTCAGTGAATGCAAAACCTACAGAAACTGCAGGGTAGAAAATGCTGTTGGTGTTCGCTCCAAGAGTAGAAGACCAGTCATTTCTAGCAGATACGTTCACAAATAGGTAATTATCATAAGAGAAGTTAGCTGTACCGAATACACCTACCAGTTCTCTCTGGAATACACCTTCACCAGCCTGGATGTCAGAAGCATTTGAAATGTGGTAGAAGTCAGGAGCAGCAAGGGTAGTACCGTTGAAGCTCTGAGTTACTACTCTGGTGCTAAAGTAGTTGTGTCCTACAGTAGCGTTTACATTTACTTTAGATCCGAAGTTCTTATTAAACTGCAATAGGAAGTCAGAGTTCAAGTCATTAGAAGACTGGAAAGAGTTGTATACCTCACCTACACTCCATCCTGGGTTGATGTCAAATGCACCATTCCTGCGGTCAGTGTAGAAGTCAGTTCCCAGTTTATAAGTAGCGCTCAACCAGTCGTTGAACTCATACTTCAACTGAGCATAACCGATGATACGGTTTACATCATCTCTAAATGGGTTCTTGTTGATGGTCCAGTATGGGTTGTCATAAATACCATAGCGGTAAGAACGCTGGTCTCCGTTTGAAAGCTCAAAAGCAGCTTTGTCAGTAGGGTCAGCGTTTCCTGCTCCACCATTGCTGTTGTCAAAAGTAGGAGTGGTACGCAATAGACCTAGCATGATACCATCAAGGTTAGAACCACGCTGGATACGGTTACCACCAGAGTTGATGAAGTTAGCAGACATTTCTGCACTCAACTTGCTGTTGATTTTAGTTCCAGCCTTTACTTTGAAAGTACTTCTATTGAAGGTAGCGTTAGGTACTACACCAGTAGACTGAAGACGACCTCCAGAAATGTAGTAAGTGCTTCTGTTGTTACCACCAGAAACAGACGCGTTAAGGTCAAGGGTGTTACCGTTTACGAAGAAATCGTAAGGGTCATAAGCCTCAGCAGGAGTTCCGTCTCCGCTTCCAGCAGCAACAAGGCTACCTCTACTGTCAAATGGGTAATCCTGATCACCGTCGAATTCAAGATCTGAAATCGCAGGTCCCCAAGAGAATCCTTCGAAAGTAAATGGACCTCTATAGGTAGGTACGCCACCGATAGGACGTCCCTGAGCGAAAGAAGACTGACGCTCTGGAAGTTTGTTAACCTGATCTACTGTGTAAGAAGCAGATACAGTTACCCTTGGCTTACCAGCCTTACCTGATTTGGTTGTGATGATAACCGCACCGTTCGCAGCACGGATACCGTAAAGAGCTGTCGCAGCAGCACCTTTCAATACAGATAGAGACTCAATGTCGTTAGGGTTTACGTCAATCGCACGGTTTGACTGGTCAACACCAGCAACACCGTTTCCAGATTCAGAGTTGTCAATGGGTACACCGTCCACTACGAATAGAGGAGCGTTGCTACCATTCACAGATACAGATCCACGGATACGGATGTTTGCAGAAGATCCAGGAGAACCTGAAGAGCTTACTACAGTTACACCAGCGACTTTGGAGTTCAATGCATTAACGAGGTTAGTCTCGCGCGCATTTACAATGTCATCAGATTTTACGTTCTGGATAGAATATCCAAGAGAACGTCTGTTGGCTTCAAGACCGACGGCAGTTACTACTACCTCGTCAATCGCCAGGAAGTCTGGCTCAAGCTTAACGTTGATGGTAGAACGTCCATCAATGCTTTGCTCAACGGTCTTTTTTCCAAGGAATGTGAATAGGAGTGTGGTGTTTCCTTCAGGAACTTCAAGGGTATACTTACCATTGTTGTCGGTAAACATACCTACAGTAGTACCTTTGATTAGGACAGCTACACCCTGTAAAGGATCCCCAGATTCGGCATCAGTAACAGTTCCTGATACTTTACTTTGGGCAAAAGCTATCCCGATCCCTAGCCCAATAAGGGCAAGAGTTAGTAATAATCTTTTCATAGAAAAAGCTTTAGTTTGACGTTAGTACATGCTGAAAAGAACAAGATAATCTAATTTCTGTCCCGAATAAGACATACATATAGGTTATCAGTATGTTAATTTAGGGAGAAAAAATTATCAATCAAATGATCGCTTCAATATATGTTGTTTTTTTTACCTATTAACTAACAGTCGTAAGCCTGTCATATCTTGTCGTTTGGAACAGAAAATCAACGATTTGTCTAATTAGCAACTATCCCTATTGTATTAACAAGCTGTTAAAAAAAATTATCTAAAAAATTCTATATAAATTCTATCTAATTCTTGACAAGGCCTCAATATTTGGGGTAATAGTCTAAAAATATTGCAAAGCGAAACCCATATACCCATTGATTTTTATCATCATAGCATTTTGTAGTAGTAATTCGGAAAACGCAGAGAACACCCCAGGTCATAAAAATGAAAAATTGTGTAGAAGTAATCGTAAAGCTGATTTGAAAACCTATCAAAAAGAAGGCAATACCTACCTGTATAGAGGGGAGGGAGAAAACAAGGAATTCAATACTTATTACGCGTCCCTGACTCATTGTAAAATAAAAGATTAATGACTTGAATGCTGTTTCCATGTACGTTACGCTGTACCCCTAATCTTCAGCACAAGTAGTATTTGCCCACCACTGAGATCCGCATTAAGGAAAAATTGAAGAAGCTAACAACCTTTACCTCCCCAAAAAAGGCTCTTAAGATTCTTAATAAATTCCTTTAGCAAAGATTTTCCTTCATCTTTTGCCAATGATCTAATGTTTCGTATCCAACTTTTTCCAAAACCTAAGGACAAGTCGTCACAGTTTTCCTTTAAGATTGGTCATCTTAACAGGATTAAATCCTGAATAAGCTAGGTGCCATAGGGTATATTTCGAAGTATTTTTTTGCACTGGTATCTTTCTTTATATTTGTATACTAATACAATAAGTTCATGAGCTGGTTTAAAAGAGCAAAAGAGAACATACAGACGAGAACGGAGGATAAAAACAATACTCCGGAAGGATTGTGGGCGAAGTGTCCTGCATGTAAGAAGCCACTTCAAACCAAGGCTTTGAAGCAGAACAATTATGTTTGCATGCACTGTGAGCATCACCTAAAAATAGGAAGTGAGGAGTATTTTGAGATCATCTTTGACGAAGGGCAGTATAGTGAGCTTTCCTCTACCGTATATGCGGCAGACCCCCTGAATTTTGAAGACACCAAAAAATACACCAATAGAATCAAGGCTACTCAGCAGAAAAGTGGCTTGGTTGATTCCATTCGTACCGTTCACGGCAAGGTAAATGGACTTCCATTAATGATAGCATCCATGGATTTCCGATTTATTGGTGGAAGTATGGGTAGTGTAGTCGGAGAGAAGGTTTCCAGAGCCATTGACTACTGTCTGGAGAATGATATGCCTTTGATGATAATATCTAAAAGTGGAGGTGCGAGGATGATGGAAGGGGCACTGAGCCTCATGCAAATGGCAAAGATCAGTGCGAGACTTACTGAAATGGCAGCCAAAAAGCTACCTTATATTTCTCTCTTAACAGATCCAACTACGGGGGGAGTAACAGCAAGTTTTGCGATGCTGGGCGACTTAAACATTGCAGAGCCAGAGGCTTTGATTGGTTTTGCTGGTCCCAGAGTTATCAAGGAAACCATCGGTAGAGACTTACCTGAAGGATTCCAGAGATCAGAGTTTTTGCTGGAGCATGGATTTCTTGACTTTATCGTCCATAGAAATGAGCTTAAGGACAAGCTGCATTCCAGTTTGGCCATGCTGATGCAAGTCCATATGAAATAGGAATAAAAGCATAAAAAAAGCAGTCCGAATGGACTGCTTTTTTTATGCTTGAAAATCAACTTAAGCTGCAGTAGCAGCTTTTTTGATCATATCTTCCAACTTAGCCTTAGGAGCAAGTCCTACCTGCTTTCCTACTACTTTTCCTCCCTTGAATACA
>JALEFZ010000038.1 GCA_022760475.1 Bacteroidia bacterium
AGAGAATAGTCGTATTTGGTATTTGCCTTTTTATAATAAAAAATAGCTGAGTCGACATTTCTTTGATTATAGTATCTGTCAGCCGTGTCAATAATATTGGAATATTCTTTGTAATCATTATACATGATGTCGTTAGTCTTAGCCTTTATCTTATCCAAGATCTCAGGGCAGGTTGTAAAACGGCTGTTTGCTTTTGAGTCAGACACTCCCCTAAGCAGGTTAGCATAGCTAACCAAGTTATTCCCCATGACCATTTCACGATTATCAAATATTTTGACTAGGCTATCACAGTGATATTTTGCCTCATAATTTTCGAACTCCCTCCTCAAAATTCCTATATAGGTAAGCAAATCTAGGTTGACTAACTCCTCATACTCTTTAAAGATGAACCTTTCAACCCTTAATTCCTGCCTTGCAGCCATAAAGTCAGTTTTCAATATTTCTTCTAACTCTGCCAAAATCACTTTCCCTTCATTTCTGTATGCTAGCTTATCAGGGTACTCCTTGAACCTTTCTAGACTTAAAGTGGCTTTCATTAATAGTCTAAACTTGTAGAATGATTGTGGGATTTTTTTAAGGAACTTTTCTTCTTCATTTGTGCTATCTATGGCAATCGCATGGAATTGCTCTGAATATCCTTTTCTAAAGTATCGAACAATTTTTAATCCAAGGCTGGCCATATATTTTCGTTTTATCAGGGAAAACGATACCCTACTAGACCCACTTACGATCTTATCAATTTCTTCATCCTTAATCTTTATTTTATCATCAAGTTCATTATTATATAAATGATTAATCATTTCCTGAGATAAGATATGATCAATGTTTGAAGGAAATTGCTCGGTGTTCCAAATTTCTTTGGCAAATTGTGGAATAGCCTCATTTAGCAGTGAATCATGGAAGATTATTGGATTAATTCCACCCTTTATCACATTGTTTTCTTGATCGTATTTAATGACACCAATGGTTATATATGTTTGGCTACCAGATTTGTTACAGGCAATAAATCCTAAAATCGCAATTCCGCTACCTGGCCGTTTTCCCATATAAATTGGAATAAAATCTTGGTCAAAATTTTTGCGCTCAATTACAAGATTGAATTCAGGGTTTTTAGGGAGGTTTTCATGAAATAGCCTATATGCCTTTTTTGTTACCTCCTTGTTACATTCGCATGGGCTTGGTGAAACCCAATTATAAAGGAAATATTCTTTTTGAGCAGATGCTTGAAGGGATATGCCTATTAACAGTAAACACAGTAGATTTTTTCTCATAACTAATTGAATTTATTTTATTAAAATACCTTGTCTTTTTCCTCAATTACCACTTCCTTAATAATTTCCTCACTTCCTTGAAAAGCCTTATATCTAACAGTATCTCCAATTTTATAATAAAGCCGGAAACAATTTTGGGACTCAGGCACCAGATTAGAACGTACATCAACAGTTTTACCATTTAATTTCACTTCATGAAAATCCTTACTATTCCCTTCCCAGATTTCATAAGGACAGACAATTTTGTTGAATTCAACTCTATTTAATACTTTAGAAGGATAACTAATTATTCTTGATTTTTCTGTTTTGGCATAGACTGTTCTGGTATTATCGAGACTTCTTAACTCACTATTTCCATCTGTATCTTCGATATGACTAGTATCCATCCTAACCGAGTCTATTCCAGATTGTAGAGTTTTGCTTTTTTTGCTATCGACATTTTCATGGATGGTATCCTTTGAGAATAGCTTATCAATGGGGATTACGATCTTAATTACAAGTAATACTGAAATTAGTGTCGCAAAATATAGACCATACCTAATGATCTTTTTGGAATTAAAAGATGTATATTCTTGAGCTATTTTTTGTTCAGAATCATTTGATAGGAAAGACTTGAGATAATCAGGCTCTGTAAGGCCTAGCTTACGGTTTTTGTCAGTAAATTCAGAGCCTAGACTTTTATACTCTTCTGTCAAAGAGATCAGTTTTTTTAAGTTCCTGTTTTGTATTCTTCTATAATCCTCATCCTTGATTAATTCCTCCATCCTATCTCTATTACTGAGAGAGTACATACCTGAAGAACTAATTAATCTTTTTTCAAGAGCTATCCACTTTTTCTTTTTCCGTGCCCTCGAAGGGAGTCCATCTAGACTTTCGCTAAAAAAATCAAAAAATGATTCGATTTCACCCTTAGCTATGTGCTTTCTTAGTTTTTTGATCCTTTCTTCAAGATCTTCTTCACTAAAAAAATCTTTGTCTTTGGATTTCATTATTACTTCTTTTCAAATTTTCTGATGAATTAGCTTTATTTTTATTTCTAATTTAATTCTTTCTTACGAAAGAATAGAGTTTCTAACTATGTATATAATATAGTTAAATAACGAATTAAATCCATTATAATTTCACTTAGACAACTAGATTACAAATAATACTCAGCATCACCCCACAACCTCCTCTTCCTTCTCCTGAAGGACAAACCTTTTCAACTCCCTCAGCAACGTCAAGACCCGCTTCATGCTCTTTACGTCATCATATATCAATGATAAAAATTTCTCGGATTCCTTCATCCGTACCCGAGCTGAAAACAGTTGCACAAACTGAATCACCCGCATAAACTTATCAGATTGATAAAAATGGCTTTCCTTGTTGGAAACGAAGTACAGCCTGAGCACGTCGCCCTTCAGCACAACCCGCTCAACCCCGATCCGCTTCGCGGTTTCCCGCACACGCGTTGCGTCAAACAAAGCCAAGACCTTCTTGTCCATCGGACCGAAACGATCAATCATCTCACGCTGAATCTCACGTAGTTCCTCCTCCGTCGTCGCGCCAGCGATCCTTCGGTAAAACTTCAACCTTTCAGGTATGCTGGGCACATACATCTCAGGTAGACGAACTTCCAGATCAATGTCAATCTTCACATCCTCCACGATGATTTTCTTCCGCTCTGCAATTTCTTCAGCGAAAAGGTCTCCAAAATGCTCTTCTTTGAGCTCCCTTACCGCCTCATCCAGGATTCTGTGGTACATATCATAGCCAATCTCTGCGACAAAACCGCTCTGTTCCGCACCCAATAAGTCTCCAGCGCCCCTGATATCAAGGTCTCTCAAGGCAATGTGGAAACCACTTCCTAGGTCTGAGAATTCTTCCATGGCCTTCAGCCGCTTCCTGGCATCTTGTGTCAATGAAATCTCCGGAGGAGCAATCAGATAACAAAAAGCCTTCCTATTGGATCGCCCTACCCTACCCCGCATTTGATGTAATTCCGCCAGGCCATATTTATTCGCTTCGTTGATGATGATGGTATTGGCGTTAGGAATGTCCAAGCCAGATTCAATGATGGTCGTGGCTACCAGGATGTCAAACCCGCCTTCAATAAAGTTGATCATCACCTTTTCCAAATCCGGCCCCTTCATCTGGCCATGAGCTATCTTGATTCTGGCATCTGGAACCAGTTTCTTGATGCCAGAAGCAACTTCTTCTATGTCCTTCACCCGAGGATGGATAAAAAATACCTGTCCCCCACGCTTCAGTTCGTAAGAAATGGAATCTCTCAGCACTGTCGGGGAGAAGGTAGAAACGACTGTTTCGATGGGCTGCCTGTTCGGCGGTGGAGTCGTAATGACCGAAAGGTCCCTGATGCCAGCCAATGAAAATTGCAGGGTACGTGGAATAGGCGTTGCCGTCAATGTGAGCGTGTCCACATTGGTTTTCATGGTCTTGAGCTTGTCCTTGACATTTACACCAAAACGTTGTTCTTCATCAATGATCAATAAGCCCAGGTCCTTGAATTTGACATCCTTGGATGCCAGTCTATGGGTACCCACCAGAATATCTACCTTGCCCGTTGCCGTATCCTCCAGGGTTTGTTTTACCTCTTTATTGGTCTTGAAGCGGTTAATATAGTCCACCGTAACTGGCATTTCTCCCAACCTGCTTTTAAAAGTCTTATAATGCTGCAAAGCCAGAATGGTGGTAGGCACCAATATAGCCACCTGCTTTCCGTCAAGTACAGCCTTGAAAGCTGCCCTGATCGCAATTTCAGTCTTGCCAAAACCAACGTCCCCACACACCAATCTGTCCATTGGATGTGGCTTTTCCATGTCCACCTTTACTTCTTCTGTAGTTTTGGCTTGATCTGGCGTGTCTTCATACATGAAGGAAGCCTCCAACTCCCGCTGCATGTAATTGTCGGGAGCGTATGCAAAGCCTGGCATGGCCTTCCGCTTGGCATACAAACTTACGAGGTTGAAAGCAGCAGCCTTGATGCGAGACTTGGTCTTGGCCTTGGCTTTTGACCAAGTGGGTGAGCCCAATTTGCTCATCTTCGGCAAGGCACCGTCCTTACCCGTATATTTCGAAACCTTGTGCAAGCTGTTCACATTTACAAAAATGGCATCATCATTTTTGTACATGATCTTGACCGCTTCCTGCGTATGCTTTCCAACCTTGATGGTATGCAGTCCCGCAAATTTTCCAATGCCGTGAGAGACATGAACCACATAGTCTCCAGGTTTGAGTTCACGTAATTCCTTTAGGGTCAGGGCCTGCGAGCGCTCCTTGTTGGCTTTGGCTTTATACCTGTGATATCGCTCAAAAATCTGATGGTCAGTATAACAAGCCAACTTCATTTTGCCATCCAAAAACCCTTGGTGAATATCTCCCAATACCCCCTGAAAATCTACTTCAGGGTCCACCTCTTCAAATATCTCTTGAAGACGGGTCAACTGCTTCTCATTCTCTGAGAAAATATAATTCACTATACCATCTGCCTGATTGGCTTTCAAGTGATCTGCCAATAAGTTGAATTTCTTCTGAAAAGCAGGTTGAGCAGTTCCCTTCCACTGCATTACCTCCTCATGAAGCATGTAGTAGTTTTTATTGGTTAATTCAACTACTGAAAATTGCTTCAGTTCCTTCCTGAATTCATCAGGATGGTAATACAAATCAGAAGGTTTCTTGGATAGAACAGCTCCTCCGCTATCTTTGAAGAGCTTATCGAAAGACTCTTCTGCTTTTTTGAACATCCTCTCCAAATCTGCCTCCACAAATTCTATGTTCTGGGTAAAAAAGAGGGTTTTAGGTGAAACATAATCCAAAAAGGAGACCTTCTCTTCTTTCAAAAGTGTCCGTTGAATATTCGGAATGATGGAAATGCGCTTTACCTTTTCATCCGACATTTGACTGACAGGGTCAAACTGTCTAATCGAGTCAATTTCCTGTCCAAAAAACTCGATTCGATAAGGGTAGTCATTAGCAAATGAAAAAACATCCAAAATTCCCCCTCTTATGGCAAATTGCCCAGGCTCGTATACATAATCCTCTCGTTCAAACCCATACTCCTCCAACAACTCTTCCACAAAATCCATCCCCAACTCAGTACCCTGTTGAATTTCAAGGGTATTCTTTACCAGGGTCTTTTTATTGATAATCTTCTCATTTAATGCTTCTGCAAAGGTGATGATCACCTGCCTGCCAGAACGGGTATGATTGAGTTCGTTCAATACCTCTGCTCGTTGCAATACGTTGGCATTGTCTACTTCTTCAATCTGGTAAGGCCTTTTGTAGGATGCAGGAAAAAAGAATATCTCTTTCTTGGGCATGAATGACTTGAGGTCATTGTGAAGATAGAGCGCTTCTTCTTTGTCATTCACCAGAACCACTATGTTTTTCTGGGTTAATCGATATATGCTGCCAATAATTATAGCCAATTGACTGCCTACCAAGCCTTTCACCTGAAATTTCTTCCCTTCACTTGCCTTAATACTCTCCGCAAGGGCAAGCATTTCTTCCTTCTCCTGATACAGTCTTAAAATTTCGTCTACCTTCAATGTCTTATTATTGATGAGTTTGGTAAGGCCATGCCCAGCTATTGTTCAAACATAATGCCTCCCACAAAAATCTATTAAATAACGGGATAAAGCAATGCCTTGTTTGGCACCTACTTCACACTTGAACAAAGTTTTTGCCCTTATTCTTCAAAAAATATTTCCACCAGCCAGCTTTTTTGGACTTTCATACGTCCTTAGAATGAAGGACAGATTATTTCAAACAAATCACGTACTTGCTTTAAACTAAAGGTGTAACTTTTCATCAAAGAGATACTTATTTAGTTAAACGGAATTTGATTGGTCTCTTTCACAGCAAACTAACGGTCTTTACTATATATAACATGAGTAATTTTCATCAACCCAGACGGGGATGGCTTCCCCAGCTGCTTGATGGACTTAAACTTGTCCTTCTGGCAGCCTTCCTGATAGGCTATGTGGTAGTTTCAGTACCTAGCCACAAAATCCAGGTCCCAAAAGATGGAATGGAACTTAAACAGGTTAACCCAGGTTATACCAAATTGACAGAAGATTCCATTCAATAAGCACAGTTTCTCTCCAAGAATCATTAATTAATACTCAACCCAAACAAACAAAGGCATCCTTCTTAGGATGCCTTCATCATTTATACGTTTAATCTCTTACTTTTTTCTTCGAGTAGAGCGGTTGTTTCCAGACTGCTTTTGCCTTTCCTTCATCATCGCTTCCTGCTTCTTCTGCTGATTTTCAACCCATCTCTCAAGGCGGGACTTATTAGCTCCTCCCCCACCTTTTCCACCTTTACCTTTCTTGCTTTTCTTAGCCAGTTTCTGCTTCTCTCTCATTTCTGCAAGGAGTTTTTCATCCTTTACAAATACATTCCTGATCAATGTAACCTGGGTTATGTTCAACAAGTTAGAAGTCAAGTAGTACAAACTCAAGCCGGCAGCATAGCTATTCAAGAATACCAACAAGAAGACAGGCATGATGTAAGCTATCATCTTCATTTGGGAGTTAGCTCCCGTAGAGGGTTGGGATTGCTGGGTAAAGTAGGTAAATACAAAGGTTGAAATGGCCATCAAAATCGTAAACAAGCTCAAGTGATTGCCAAATACTGGAATATTGGTGTCCCAGTGGAAGAAAGTATCATAAGTTGATAAGTCATGTGCCCACAAGAAAGACTGTTGGCGAAGTTCTACAGACTGTGGGAAGAAGAAGAACAGGGCAAACAAGAAGGGAAGCGATAGCAACTGTGGAAGACATCCTCCAAGCATATTCACACCCATCTCACGATAAATCCCCTGTTTTGCCATCATGGCCTTTTGCGGATCATCCTTATGCTTTTCATCAATCGCCTTAATTTCAGGAGTGTTGTTTACCACACGCATCCTTGCCATTGAAACATTCGATCTCCAGGTCAATGGCAAGAGAGCCATTCTGATCATAAATGCCAGAATGATGATGATGAATCCGTAATTATCTATATACTTTTCCAGGAACTTGAAGATATAGGTAGTTCCTTTGTTTATCCAGCTAAGAATGGAATAACCGAGGTCCATCTCCTGTTGGAGTTTTTTCTTGTAGGAAACCAGGGTAGTGTATTCATTGGGTCCCATGTAAATGTCGAAGCTCGATTCGATGTCATCTCTGGAACCGTTGATAGGAACCCTCATCTCGGCGTCCATGACCCTGGCCACCTCATCATTCTCAGGGGTGAACATCAAAAGGTTGACCGAAGAGAGGGGTTCATCCGCCATCAAGATGTGAGAGAAGAATTGGCTCTTGAAGGAAACCCATTCTACCAGTGGTAATTTATTTTCTTTCTTGGCCTCGTCTGTAGGAGTAATCTTCTCTACGTCTTTTCCCTGCCTGTATACAAGCCCCGTTTTGGCTCGCATGTTTTTGATGTCGTACTCTGTTTTGGCAATGTGAGATCTCCACTTCAATTCGTAGGTTGAAACCTTCCCAAGTCCATCTCCAAGACCCTTCATCCTGATCTTGTAGCCAATGTCGTATTTGTCTCCTTTAAAGGTATATACTTGATCGAGGTAGCTGTCCTCACCAAGACTTGCTCGCATGACCAGTTCCTTCTCATTTTCACCCTCTACAGAGAAGCCGTCTCCAAGTGGTTCAAAGAAGAAGTCCTTGGTATTCAAGGCTCTATTTTTGTAGCCAAATTGAAGATAAAATAGGTTGTTGGGATCAGGTGAAACAATGGGAAGAGGCAGGGAATCGTGGGTCTTGTAGTCATTCAAGTATGCAGAAGCTATGTTGCCTCCACGTTTTGAGATTTTGACTGTTAGTTTTTCAGTTTTGACCACTACTGTGTCATCCTGCCCTTCGGTAAGTGTCCAAAAGTCTGAGTATTTGTCCTTTAGATTTTCTACTCGCTGGGAGTCGCTAACTACCTCTGGCGTAGCATTGCTTACTTCATCTACTTTCGCTGGTGCTTCCTCGTCAAGCTCCTTCTTCGAGTTTTGTTCGGTAGTATTTACCGCTGCATTTTCGTTGGGCTGGGGGCTTGAGAAGTAAAAAAAGCCAAATAGCAAAAGCCCCATCAACAAAAAGCCTATACTTTGATTTCTATCCATAAATGATAACTCTGATTGCTGCTTGAAACTTGGACGGCTTAAAACCAATTATATTTTCATCAAACCTGTAAAAACAGCAAATTCCAGGTTTGCAAATTTAGTCAAGATTTTTGGCCAAAAAAATAAATCCTCCACTCTTCCTAAGAGAGTAATAAAAAACAGGAGGGGTTTGAATATTTAGAGAAATAATTAATCATCCAATTCCTCTCCCTCATCATCCTCTTTGTTTTTGTGATCGTGAGCTGCACGAATTAAAGCTTGAAAAAGAGGGTGTGGGGTTTCAACAGTGGATTTATATTCCGGATGGAATTGGGTACCTACGAAAAATGGATGCGATGGAATTTCTACAATTTCAACGAGTCCTGTACGAGGATTTATACCAGTCATCCGCATCCCTGAATTTTCAAACTCAGGTACATACTTATTGTTCAGTTCATAACGATGGCGATGCCTTTCATAGATCACCTCTTCCCCATAAGCATCCCTTACAACGGAGTTTTCTGCAAGGGTACATTCATAGGCTCCAAGCCTCATGGTTCCCCCCAACTGCTTCACCTTCTTTTGTTCTTCCATCAAACCGATGACCGGATAAGGTGTTTCAGGATCAAACTCTACGCTATGTGCCTCGCTGTACCCCATGACATGGCGTGCATACTCAACCATTGCAATTTGCATCCCGAGACAGATCCCAACGAAGGGAATGTTATACTCACGGGCGTATTTGACGGCATATATTTTGCCTTCAATCCCACGCTCTCCAAAACCTGGAGCCACAATGATGCCATGCAGCCCTTTCAATACACGCTCATGGTTCTCAGGGGTGATGTCCTCTGAGTGAATCCATGATATATTGACTTTTAGTTCCTCCTTCGCACTAGCAATGCGCAATGACTCCGAAATGGAAAGATAGGAATCATGTAATTCTACATATTTCCCAACCAGCCCAATATTCACTTCATCAAGGGGATTTTTTAGTCGGGAAACGAAGTCCTTCCAATAGGACAAATCAGGCTCCTTCAATGGATCCAGATCCAGGAGTTTAAGCACTACCTTATCCAGGTTCTCTTTCTTCAGCAAGAATGGCACCTCATAAATAGAAGGTGCATTTAGGTTTTCTATGACAGCTTCCAGACGGACGTTGCAAAAACGAGCGACTTTGGCCCTCACTTCAGGTGGGATGCGAACCTCAGACCTGCAGACCAGTACATCTGGCTGAATTCCCGACTGCAAAAGTGTCTTGACAGAGTGCTGAGTTGGCTTAGTCTTCAACTCTCCTACCGCAGCCAAATAAGGAACCAGGGTTAGGTGTACCACAATCACATTTTCAGGGCCATGATCAAACCGGAATTGTCTCAGTGCCTCGATGTATGGAAAGGATTCAATGTCCCCTACAGTTCCGCCGATCTCCGTCAAAATGATATCAAAGTCTCCATCCTTATTCAGGAGGCGAAACCTGCGCTTGATTTCATCGGTAATGTGTGGAACGACCTGGACTGTCTTCCCTTTGTAATCACCTAGCCTCTCCCTGTGAATTACCGTCTGGTAAATCCTTCCAGTGGTAACATTATTGGCCTGAGAGGTTTCTGTGTTCAGAAATCTCTCGTAATGCCCAAGGTCAAGGTCAGTCTCTGCTCCATCATAGGTTACGTAACACTCTCCGTGCTCGTAAGGGTTCAAGGTCCCTGGATCAATGTTGATGTAAGGGTCGAATTTCTGAATAGAAACACGGTAGCCCCTGAGCTGCAACAATTTAGCCAAAGATGCTGCTAGAATTCCCTTGCCAAGTGAAGAGGTTACCCCTCCTGTTACAAATATGTATTTTGGTGTATCTGTCATTCCCATAAAAACTCTGGCAAAGGTAAGTCGCTTTGGTGAAAATGGGAAATAATAAAGGCGATCATTTTTAGCATGGCATCATAATTTTTGTGGCAAAGGCCTATAAACTTACACAACTAACAAATACCACAATTTAGAAACTACAAATATTCGAATTAAATAGATCTTGATCCAAAAGCAGGATCTATGAAAAAAATCTACCTACTGATTTGTACATTTCTTCTTGTAGCATCTCATGTGATGGGGCAAAATGTCCTCTTTATCCCTTTTGGGCAGGATGTTGGGGAACTTCGACAGACCCTAAAAGGAAAAGATTATATCAAGCGGGTAGTTAGGGATGGGCAGACCCTAGAAACTCAGATCAATTATATGAGAAAGATGCGCTACCACATGTTTTATGACCATTTATATTCCATTGAGGATGAGCGCGTCTATTTGAATAAAAAGGAAGCCGAACGAATCATCCAGACCTGTATAAAGTTTCTTGAATCCAACGATAGAAAGGCACATGTAATAAGCAGGAAGAACGGAGTAACACATTATGTGGCCATTCATACGGATAGGATCATTGAATTTACTGTGAAAAAGACCAGAATCAAGCGGAAAAAATATGAGTTTGTTTTGAACCTGAAGAGTACCAGTCGTTTCCATGGCCCTAAAAATGAAACGGAAGCATTTGCAAGGAGTATCATCGAAAAATTTGACTAATCCGCCACCACAACCACCCAAAAGAAATCCCAATTAAGGCACCAGCAAATACATCAAGTGGGTAATGAACTCCCAGGTAAATCCTGCTGTATGCCACTAAAAACGCAGCTGCGAAAAAGGCTGAATTCCAACGGGGATCGCGGAATACCAATGCCAGGAAGGTGGCCAGGCCGAAAAAATTAGCTGAGTGAGAGGATGCAAAGCCATATTTCCCACCGCACTTATTGTTGACTCGATGGACATCAAAATCCAGGCCTGATTCCACTTGGCAAGGACGGTAACGTTTTATTGAGGGTTTTAGCAGACTCGAGGTAAACTGATCGGTGGATGTTATGGTCAGGCCTATCCCCAGAAGCAGGATGATGAGGTTACGCGTATTATTTTTTTTAATAAGAAAAAAGAGAATCAAAGCGTAGAAGGGTATCCACAACCATTTGGTACTGATAAGAAACATCAACTCATCCATGAAGGGATTGTGGGCTTGATTGATCAGCCTGAATAAAGAAATATCCCATTTGAGTAATGTCTCAAGCATGGTGGTTTTATCAATAATACCTTGCGATCAATAAAGATATAGCCAATAATGAAGCGCAAATGGCCAGTATTGCCCCAGAAAGCTGAAACCAGGGCAAGGACTTGTGATCATAACGCAATTTCAAGCCATCAAGCCATTTGCCCACATTTCCTCCTACAGCAAAGGCTATGATGGTGCCTATCAGCGTCCCAACCAGCACATCCCCCAGGAAGTGTACCCCAATGTAGAGCCTTGTCATGGCAACGGTAATGGTAAAAAAAGCCAACGCAATGCCTTGCCAGGTCTTTGGAGGAAGCAAGGCCAATAAGCCTAAGCTCATGCCACCGGCTACTCCCGCACTATGCCCGGAAGGAAAAGCATGGTACTTCAAAACAGAGAGGCTGTTATAATAAAAGTCAGATCTACCAGAAAATACAATTAATGGCCTGTTCCAATCTTCAAACAATACATTCTTACATAATAAAATTACAGCTAAAATGGAAAGCATGGTAACAAGCATGGCCCAGTTCCAATGAGCTTTGAAAGGGCTGATCAATAAGCCCATGATGCCGAGTAATAACAAGCCGTCCCCAAAATGTGTCAAGTGCGGAGCAAGGTAATCACCTAGCGGAAATCGAATCCTGTTTAGCAGGAGAAAACTATCCTCATAGCCCCAGATGGCTAACATTACAGCAGAAGCTATCCAAAAAATCAGCATACAAATCAGGTATGCCCTCACTCCCTTGAGCTGCCAAATACTTCCCCAGAAGTTTTCCGAAAGATCCATGGGGTAAACATAGGGAAAAGTTTAAAAATCTGAATCGTCAAACCAGTAAACTGCTTTCCATGTAGCTGCTGAATTTCCTTTTTGAAGCCTGAATCTTGCCCTCCCTGACCCGGAGAAAGTTCCTTGTTCTTCAGTTTCAATGGTCAGGTTGAAGTTTCGCAGGACCAGTGCATCATTGGTCGTGGAATCTAATTCTACATAAAAGTTCCAGTCCAGGTTAATTTGAAGGCTTGACTGGAAGAGATTGAAGGAGGTAAGCAATTCGGTAGCTCTGTCCCAACTAATGGTTTGGCCTAGCTCCTGGTCATAATATTCGAAGATAAAGTCCTTGGAAAATAATTCTCCATAGAGCGCAGTATCCCTCAATTCGTAGGCATTCTTAAATCGCTGGAAAAAGCCATCAATGTTGCTGGGATCTCCAAGTAGGTCTGCCTGAGCCAAGCCATCAGGATCGTAGGCAGGGGCAAACGGGTTACAAGACCACATTCCTAATACAAGCAGCATGAACAGACCAAACTTTATTCTCATGTCACTGAATATATGCCAGTTTGAGGGAAGACCAGGAAGAATCAACTGCAGTTTCAATGTCGATCCATCTGTGAATTTCCCATTCATTAAAGGAATTTAATTTGATCACCAATTGCATCTGCCCTTTGAAGAGGGTAGTCAAGTCCTCTGTATTGTGGTTGATCCGAAGAAGGTAATTGCCTACATATCTCAAGCTATCACTGGTTACATTTTGAAGGTCTAGCTCTGAAAGGATCACAGAGTTTCCGGAGCTTACACTTAAATCCTGGAATAGGTTATCCAAATAGGTCCTTTCATCAAGTGATGACCAATTGAGCCAGATGCTTTCATTGTCATTGAGCAGCCTGGATACGGGCGTAAATGCGAGCGAATCCTGATTAAAGCATCGCAAATAATTTTGGGTATTACCCATGATGATGGATTGTTCAAGGTTGTCGAGCAGGAGTTCATAGTCCGTAGGACTCACCCAATCCGAATCAGTTGTCAGGGGTGGTTCAACCTCTCTGATGCTGAAGCATGAAAGGGCTAAAACAGCCATCAAAATTGAAATCAGAAATATCCAGTACCTCATATGACAAAAATCATCGCCTCATTACCAGTGAAATATAGCTTTTTCTGGGAAAAACTTTGTCGTCTCTGCTAACAATAAAAAAAATTATCCGTAACATTGACCGACTGGTCATTCAATGATTATTATTTCTAATGAGCCCAAGAAGCAGTTCACAATTTGAAGAAATGAGACAGAATAGCAGGAAGGCTATTCTGGATGCAGCATTTGAGTTATTCTCGAAAAATGGATTTCACAGTACCTCGATTGAGCAAATCCGAAAAAAGGCTGGAGTTTCCAAGGGATTGATTTACAACTATTTCCAAACCAAGGAAGAACTCATGAAGCGGGTCGTAGAAACCCAAATGAGCCAAGGAGAGGAAATTATGGCTGCCTTTATGGAGCTTAAAGATCCAAAGAAAAAGCTAAAAATGATTGTTGACCTCAGCCTTGATTACCTAATCAATAGGTCAGATCACATCCAACTGTTGATTGGTTTGTCCATTCAAATCCACGATTTCCCTGAGTTGGATGAAATCATCAAGGCAAGGTATCAGCTATACATGCCGGCTTTCTCAGCTGTCTTCAAAGAATTGGGATATAAACAACCGGAGTTTGAGGCGCACTTCCTGGCGGCCTATTTTGATGGCTTAGGCCTACAAAGAATCGTACTTGGAGACTCTCTCGATATAGACATGATCCAGGATACCCTTTATAAGAAATATGACCTTTATCATTTATCGGAATAAAAAAGACTACAACATTTTACCATTATGAAACTTAAATCAACCTTAATTTTGTTCTTCAGCCTCCTGCTTGTGCTGCCTTCCCAGGCCCAGGATGCTGCAAGTATCCTCAAAACATCTGAGGAAAAACGAAGAGGGGTGTCGAGCTCAGTTGCCGAAATGTCGATGACCATCGTTCGACCCAAGTGGACAAGAAGCATGAACATGAAGTCATGGAGCAAGGGAGACGATTATGCACTTATTTTGATCACGGGACCTGCTGCGAAAGACAAGGGTACTGCCACTCTGAAGAGAAAGAAGGAGGTATGGAACTGGCTTCCACGGATAGAAAGGACAGTAAAGCTCCCACCATCGATGATGTCCCAGTCATGGATGGGCTCAGACCTAAGTAATGATGACCTTGTGCGTGAAGTCTCTCTGGTTGAGGATTATGACAGCAAGGTAATGAGCGAAGAAACCATTGACGGCAGAAAATGCTGGAAGATAGAGTTGATCCCTCATGACGATGCCGCCATAGTATGGGCAAAGGTGATCATGTACATTGATCAAAAAGACTATTTACAAATGAAAACGGAATTTATTGATGAAGACGATGAGCTTGTCAATGTATTTCTGGCATCGGAGATCAAGACGATGGGAGGTCGTCCTATGGCTAGCAAGATGGAACTGATTCCACTAGAAGATGAAGGCCACAAAACGATTCTGGAATACAAATCCATCAAGTTTGATGTACCGATGAATGACAACTTTTTCAGTGTTCAAAATATGAAGCGGATCAAATAAATTTCCCACAACCACCAAATACCACCATTATGCTATTCAAAATGGCCTGGAGGAACTTGTGGAGAAAGGCGGGCAGAACAGCTATCACGATGACGTCTATCTTTTTTGCTGTTATCATTGCCGTCTTCATGCGTTCGACTCAGGAAGGGGTTTATGACCTCATGATTGACAACACGGTGAAATTTTACCGAGGTTATGTACAGGTACACCAAAATGGATATTGGGATGAACAATACATCGACAATACCCTTTTCAATGAGGTAGGCCTGGAAGAAACAATTCTTGCACATCCGGATGTGAAACTCTTGGTTCCGAGATTGGAATCGCCCATGATGGCCTCAACCGGCCCTAACTCAAGGTTTTGCCAATTGGTTGGCTTTGACCCTGAAAGAGAAGATGCGCTGGTAAAACTCAAGTCCAAACTC
Organism: Bacteroidia bacterium; assembly: GCA_022760475.1. GTDB lineage: Bacteria > Bacteroidota > Bacteroidia > J057 > J057 > JALEFZ01. Next base: position 15,260 of record JALEFZ010000038.1, read on the forward strand.
ATCGAAGGAGAATACCTTGGCCCAGATGATCGGGGAATCATGGTGGGGCACCTCCTTGCCGAAAAGATGAAACTTCAGATTGGAGATACCCTGATCCTTTTGGGGCAAGGCTACCAGGGACAGCAGTCATATGACCAATATCCCATCAAGGGATTATTGAAATTTGGCAGCCCAGAGCAAAACAAACGGATGGTCTATCTCCCGCTCAAGGAAGCACAATACTTGTTATCTGCACCAGACAGGCTGACAGCCTTTGCGATGGATGTTACCAACAGAAGGGTTACAGACAAAGTCGTAGCTGACCTGGAGACCAAGCTGGATACAGGAACATATGAAGTCATGGACTGGAAAGTCATGGACAAGGACCTGCTGAGCTTCATTGAAGCAGACCGTGCAGGAGGGGTTGTAACCATGTACATTTTATATGTAATCATTGCCTTTGGGATATTCGGAACAGCCTTGATGATGGTCTCCGAACGCCAATATGAGTTTGGGGTACAGATTGCCATTGGAATGAAAAAACGCCAATTAGCCTTTGTTCTACTCCTGGAAATGGTATTCATGGCCCTCATGTCAGTATTGGCAGGCTCGCTATTTGGGATTCCTATGCAGCATTACTTCAACCGAAACCCTATATATCTGGGAGATGACATGGCACAGGTATACGAAGCCTTCAACATTGAAGCCATTCTTCCCCTCTCCACCGATCCCGGTATCCTAATAGACCAGGGTACTACCGTATTGTTCATGACTTTTGTGATCATGATTTATCCCTTGTACAAAGTATTTAAGGTTAAGCCCATCGAAGCCATGCGCGCCTAACTCCATTCATTAACATTTACCATTATGCTTTTACAAATAGCCTGGCGAAATATTTGGCGAAACCCACTTAGAAGTGGTGTCGTCATCACAGCAGTGGTTCTTGGGCTTTGGGCGGTGATCTTTATGCTGGCCTTTTCATTTGGAATGACAGAAAGCAGAACCAGAGACATTCTTGAAACCCAAATTTCGCATATACAGCTTCACAACCATAAATTTGAAAGAGAGGATCCCGGTCGATTTTTCCTAGAAGACGGAACACAAATCATGGAGGATCTCGAAAACGATCCTGCAACCATTGAGGCTACTTCAAGGTATCTCGCAAATGCCATCCTGAATTCTACCAAAGGGAGAAAGGGAACCTATCCAGTACAGCTATTGGGGGTCAATTCAGAAAAAGAGGCTAAGGTTACTTCACTTGAAGATCGAATCATATACGGGACATACCTGAGCAATCCTGGTCGCCGAATTCCAGAGATCATCATGGGAAAAAGGCTAGCTGAGAATGTAGGGGTGTTGAAAGAGGACAGTTTGGGGAATTGGGAATTTGATCCCAAGCGCAAATTAACCCTCAACAACATTGTTCTGGCTGATGGAAGCAATGCTGCCATCAGGGTCAAAGTCGTAGGAATCTACAAAGCTCAAAATTCAGCTCTCGAGGCCTTGCAGGTGTTCATGAATAAGGAAGACCTTCTTGGAAAGTTGAATATTGAAGGTGAGATCCATGAAATTGCAGTACTTTTGGAAAATGGAAAACTGACTGCCAAAAGCAAAAAAGACAGCATCAAGAATGTATTGCTGGCGCAAGGTAAGGATACCAAGGTTGAGAGCTGGAATGAAATTGCACCCGAAATCGAAATGATTGACAAGCAGTTTGACTCATCCATGCGTATTATGATTGGCGTCATCTTGCTCGCTCTGGGTTTTGGTATTGTCAATACCATGCTCATGGCCATCCTGGAACGGACCAGAGAACTTGGCATGCTGATGTCTATAGGAATGAATAAGCGAAAGGTATTTTCCATGGTGATGCTTGAAACCATGCTCCTTACGATGCTTGGGGCTCCTATCGGAATCTTCCTTTCCTACTTGAGTATCTGGTTTTCCAGCCGCACGGGCATTGACCTTTCAGGTCTTGACACCCAAAGCATGTCAGAGTTTGGGATGAGTAGCATCCTATACCCTGCCCTACCACTAAATTATTACCTCGAAATTACGGTCATGGTAGTGATCGCAGCACTCATTTCTTCCATCTTCCCAGCCTTCAGGGCAATTAGGTTACGACCTGCGGAAGCTGTTAGAGCAATTTAATCAACCATTAAGCTAGAATTATCCATGTCTATCATAAAAACAAAAAATCTTCGCAAGACCTACTATGGTGTTGTTCCTGTAAATGCAGTCAATGGAGTAAACCTTGAAATTCAGAAAGGAGAATTTACTGCCATAGTCGGGCCTTCCGGTTCGGGAAAAACAACCCTGCTCAATATTATCGGAGGCCTGGACAAGGCCACAGGAGGTAACGTATGGGTTGGTGACCAGGACATCTCTCAGTTGACCAACAATGAACTGATTGATTTCAGGCTCAACAATATTGGCTTTGTTTTTCAGGCCTATAACCTGATCCCTGTTCTCACAGCCAAAGAAAATGTGGAGTTTGTGATGCTCCTACAAAAGCGAAGCAAAGAGGAAAGGGAGGCCAGAACCAAAGAATTGTTAGAAGCCGTGGGCTTAGGCGAGTTGGTGGACAAAAGACCCAGCCATATGTCTGGAGGTCAACAGCAGCGCGTGGCTGTCGCCAGGGCATTGGCTCCTAAACCAACCTTTATACTCGCAGATGAGCCTACTGCCAACCTTGACTCTCAATCCACAGCCAACCTGCTCGATATCATGGCAGATTTGAATCGAAAGGAAAATGTAACCTTCCTATTTTCTACCCATGACCAGCGGGTAATCGACAGGGCAAGGAGGGTCATTACATTGGAAGATGGAATGATTGTGAAAGACGAACGTAGAGAAATCCAAAACGCTTGATTTATAGGGAATTTTCTTCAGGAAAATTCCCTCATTTTTTTATCAAAGTAATACCAATTGTGATGATCAGGAAAATACTCATAATCCTGTTTGGGCTATTTCTATGCCTTGGAAATACCCATTTGCAAGCTCAGGAAGAGGAAAAAGAGCCCAAATGGGAATTCAATGGCTACACCAAATACCTTCAGAATACAAACTTCATCAACCTGGATGGAGCAACTCTAGGTTTGAACCTTTTTCACAACCGCAGCAACCTGAATTTTGTTCCCAATTCCAAATTCAACATCGCGGTAGAAGCAAGAACAAGACTTTTCTATGGAGAGCAATTGAAACTTGACACGACCTTCGCCAATCAAATTGACCAATACAATGGATTGCTTGACCTATCCGTCAGGTGGCTGGATCGCAGGTCGCTCTTTATTCATACCATCGTAGACAGGGCCTATCTGGATTACCATACTGAAAAGTGGGAACTGCGCGTAGGTAGGCAGCGCATCAACTGGGGAATCAATACTTTTTGGAATCCCAATGACTGGTTCAATACCTTAAACTTCCTTGATTTTGATTATGAAGAAAGGCCTGGAAGTGATGGAATTCGTTTTCAATACTTTACCGGGACCCTTTCAAGTGTAGATGTGGCCGTTTCATTTGACACGACCATCGTGGGAGCTGTAAAATACGTATTCAACACCAAAGGCTACGACATTCAGTTGCAGGGCGGATATTACAGGGGAGACATAGCTACCGGTCTGGGTTGGGCAGGTAATCTTTGGAATGCAGGATTCAAGGGAGAAGCCAGTTATTTTGTTCCCATCGAAGACCTAAGTCCAGATAGCGTAAATGCTTTTCAGCTTTCCCTTGCAGGAGATTATTCCTTTGGGAGTGGCCTATACCTCAATGGTGGTGTGCTGTACAACAGCAATGGTGACACGCAGAATCCTGCGGATGGAGGGCTAGGCGGAAACTCGCTTGCATCGTCAGCTTTGTCTCCGAAGAATCTATTTCCAGCTCCCTGGACTTATAGTGCGTCGGTATCCTATCCGACCTCTGCCTTGTCCAACTTGAGTTTTGCCTTCACCTATTCGCCAAAGGGACAAATCGCAGGCTTTTCTTCTGGAGACCTTACCCTAGTGATCCCAACTTTTACCTATTCTATCCGTGATAACTGGGATTTGGATGTCGTAGGGCAGGTATTTTTAGCTTCCGCAAATGAAAAATACAGCCACCTGTTCAGTTCGGCATTTCTTCGGTTGAAATGGAGTTACTAACAGTTGACACAGCTTGGGGGTTGATTTTGATTTTTTTTAAAGAATTTACAAATGCAATAACAATCCCACCTACTGACCTAAAGTAATCGATTTCCTTACAGAAAAAGCGAAGCCCTCACTCCTCTCCGGTTTGAGGGCTTCCGGTTTTAAAACAACTGATCTCTAAGCTCAAAATTTTGTTTCTTGGAGGAATGAAAATTTCCTGTGTCATCCTCGCTGCCGGGCAGGCATCCAGAATGGGGCGTCCCAAGCAATTGCTTCCTTTCGGAGAGGTTAGCCTCTTGGAGCATGTCCTGAACATAGCCTTTAAAATCGATTTTTCGGAGATCCGAATTGTACTTGGTGCTCATAAGGATTTGATTCTCCCCATAGTGGAAAAACTGGATGTACATGTTTCGATCAATGATAACTGGGCTTCAGGAATGGGGTCTTCCATCTCATGCGCAGTTAAAGATCAGCCAAAAGATGTCGAGGGGCTTGTCATTATGCTTGGCGATCAGCCCTTCATACGAGCCAGTCATATTGAAGCATTGATAGACACCCATCAACAAAGCAGGAAAAAAATTGTGGCAAGTATGTATGAAGAAAAGTGGGGTGTACCTGCCTTTTTCCATGAATCAATTTTTGAAAAATTGTCCGCCCTCAAGGAACAGGAGGGTGCAGGAAAGCTCATTAAAGCCCATAAAGATGAACTTGCTTTGGTTAAAAATCCCGATGCAGCCATTGACCTGGATACCCCAGAAGACTATGAAAAGTGGAAAAACTTTTCAGGAGATTCAGTTTAGGAATAGCATCTAAACCTAATTCTTTGATCCTTCCCAGGCTTCAACCGCCCTTCTTCCCTTCATCCCCTTGATTAAGATTGGAATCCAACCCAATATAGGAATGTAATAGGCAAACACTATGGGATTCTTAAAGGCAATTCTCCAGAACCTGAACCATCCCCTGATAATGCCTTTAGGCTTCTTTTCGCCCTTCTGATACCTGCGGTCAAATTCAGTAAAGAGTGCTGGCCAACCGATCGGAGTCCAGTACGGCAAATCCCACCAATGCTTTCTGATACTTTGCAGGAACTCACCCCAATTGTAGGGCTTTTGTCCATAGTCTTTTACCCCTTGATCAAGATCCTTCTGCATTTCTGACTGGATGTGATCTCGGATGGCACTGATTTCTTCCTTACTTACCTCCTCCAAAGGCCTGTTGCCCACCATTTCATAGGGACTGTACTTTTTCCCGAGGACATAAGTCAGCTTAGCAGGCAAAGCGTAATAAAAAAGCCATGGCTGGATCAACAGCAATGGAGTTTGCAAAGCTACTGGCAAATAGGGAAGCCCAGCTTTGTTTACGAATCTATTCAAGCGTCGGGATGTATAAGAAAATGGATTAATGTACTCACCATTCACACAAGAAACCCCGTGAATATCGGTCTTATACTTAATCGACATCCTGATCATAGATGTTGAAAAAGTCTGCAATTGATATTTTCTGTTGAATCCTTTTCCAATCCCAGGCACACCTTCCGGATATATCAATAGGTTCGAGTCCATGTAATGCATCATGGTCTCAAAATTGAGCCCAGTTGCATCTACGGCTCCTACTCTTTTCCATAAATCCGTCAAAAGGAAGGGATTCATCAGGTCAGAGGCAGAAAGCATGGGTGCTGCCAGGGCACGAAAGAGTTTGTTCAACTCATATTTATGCTTATCAAACAAGCCCGCACCGAAGATAATGGCATCCCAGGGAAAGGCCATGCCAGAGTGATTACAGGCAAAAATGATTGGGTGATCGGGATTATTTCGTTGAGGCATTTCATCAAAACCTACAAACTCAGGGCGAAAATACCAGTTTAGCATCTCTACGATTTCAGAATTCAGCCCACGCATGTACTCTGAGTCAAATTCTGAGTCAAAAATCTTTTTGTTCTCCTCCAGAGCGGCTGCGAGCTCCTCTGGATTCATTTCACGGTAAGATTTCCCTTTGATCGCTTTCGTAGCGTTGGCCTGATCCATTTCGTAGTTTCCCTATTAAGCTATTAATGAATTTAATACCTATTTATGTGAAAGCAAATTATCAGACTTATTAAATATGTTCAGGGCTTATCTCCCTTCAGCCTCGGGGAGAAGTTCATTTTTGACCCACAAAAAACCAGGTTCATAAGAAAGGGCTTTTCTGTAGGTTGTAATGGCCTTTTGGGGCTGACCAGTTTCATTGTAAGATTTTCCTAACCATACAAGCGCATGGAGGTACATCCAGTTATTTTCCATGCTAGCAGGATTGGCTTCAAACAAATTTACAGCCTGCTGAAAGGCATTTAAAGCCTTCTTTTTATCTCCTCCAAATAAAGCCGGGGCATGAAAACGGAAATTTCCCTGCTCTACCCAAGCCACAGGTTCACGGGGGTCCAGTTTTTTACTTTTTTCGATATAGGAAGACGATTTGGGTCCCAGGTACATGGATTTTGCAGGAAAACGTCCAATCTCCATGGCCAATAAAGCACCATAAAGTGCATGGGCCTTGGCATTTGCAGGATAAGTTTTTAATACCTCCTTGAGTTGTTTTTGGGTCCTGTAAATGTATTTGTCGGCCTCTTTGTCCTTATTCTTTGCCATGCAATAACCAATATATCCATAGGACGCCTCTATGATTTCAAATTTCTGATCAAGATCCTTGGCTTTAGCGAATTCTACAGTCAGAATATTGCTCCATTTTCCACCAAGATCGTTGATGTAGCAATTGTATACCTCTTTTCTCAGTTGCTGAGCCTCCGCTTGAGTTCCTAAACCACTGGCAAACAATATTACGAAAAGCAAAATCCTAAAATCCATAACTATCTTTTATAGGAAAACCTATGAATCATGAAATAGTTGCTCAATCAAGAAGAATTCTTCGCCAAATATTTTACCCAATCTTTGCATAGGCCAGATTTGATACCTAATTTAGTATGCATGCATACTATTTTTATGATAAAAGAATAGGCTTGCTTGAAAAATTTATTCTGGACTACAAAATTATATCATGAGCGATTTTAAAGGGAAAACGGTATTCATTACAGGTGCCAGTCGGGGCATAGGAAAGGCCATCGGCATCAAACTCGCAAGCGAAGGTGCCAATATTGTCATCGCAGCTAAGACTGCCGCGCCCCATCCCAAATTAGAGGGAACAGTATTCACCGCGGCGGAGGAAATGGAAGCTGCTGGTGGGAAAGCCCTTCCCTTGGTGATGGATGTCAGGCAGGAAGAAATGGTTCAGGCTGCCATACAGAAAGCCGTAGATACCTTTGGCGGACTGGATATCCTTGTCAATAATGCCTCAGCGATCCAACTCACCCCGAGCCTACAGACCGCGATGAAGCGCTTTGACCTGATGCACTCAGTCAACTACAGAGGTACCTTTATGACCTCTCAAAAGGCAATTCCTTTTCTCCTCAAAAGCGAAAATCCACATATCCTCAACCTCTCTCCTCCACTCAACATTGAGAAAAGATGGTTTGCCCCCCATCTTCCCTATACATATGCAAAATTTGGCATGAGTTTTTGTACCTTTGCCATGTCTGAAGAGTTTAAGAAACAGGGACTTGCAGTCAACAGCCTTTGGCCAAGGACAGGTATAGCAACAGCGGCTATTCAAATGCTGGGAGGCGATGCCATGATGCAACAGTGTCGCAAGCCAGAAATCATGGCTGATGCTGCCTACTTTATTTTGAAAAGAAATAGCAAGGAACACAGCGGTAATTTTTATATTGATGATGATGTATTGAGGAGTGAGGGAATCAGTGATTTGGATCACTACGCTGTAGATCCTTCTAAGCCATTGATGCCAGACTTCTTCGTATAAGATTGAATAAATTCACTCAAAATAAAGCGTACAAATGGAAGAAATGATCAAAAAGTTTGTCTACACCAGTGTAGGTATGCTCTCTGCAGCCAGTGAAAAATTGCAGGAGGCAGTAGATGATTTTGTAGGGTCTGGCAAAGAATCCAAGGAGGAAGGGAAAAAAATCATGAATGATTTCCAGTCTGAAATGGACAAGCAACAATCCGAATTGGAAGAAAGAGGTAAGGCACTCATGGCAACCATTGAGGAAAATATGCCTTCCTTCAAAACCGAAAATCTTCCATGGGTGAAGGATATTCTTTCAAGGCTTGAAGCCATTGAGAAAAAGCTGGAAGAAAAAGATAATGACGAAAAAGGCGGAGAAGCTTAATTTTCCATGATTCTTGAAAGCCTTTATTAAAGCGGGACAAATCAAGAATCCCTCATTCGATAAAATTTTGGCAAAAAACCTGGACTTATTCGCAAATAAGTTCAGGTTTTTGCTCTTTTAATAAATATTTCATAAGAAATGGAAACGATCACCAATTCAAGCCTTCATGAACTTGATAAGGCAAACTACCTGCCTACTTTTAACCGTTACCCGATCACACTGGCAAGGGGAAGGGGGTCAAAGGTATGGGATGTCGAAGGAAAGGAATACATTGATACCGTCGGAGGGATCGCTGTAAACAGCATTGGGCACTGCCATCCAAGGCATGTGGAAGCCATTCAGAGGCAGGCGGGCGAGTTGATGCACATTTGCAATGCCTACTTGAGTGAACCACAGGCATTGTTGTCCAAAAAATTAAAGGACATATCTGGTCTGGATAGGGTCTTCTTCGCCAACAGTGGTGCTGAAGCCGTAGAAGGGGCTATAAAGATCGCAAGGAAATATGCCCACTCCATTGGTAGAGGGGGAGATATCCTCTCATTTGAAAAATCATTTCACGGCAGAACCATGGCCACCATCGCCGCTGGTAGGGAAAAATACCAAAAGGGTTTTGATCCAATTCCTAAGGGATTTTTGCGACTGCCATTCAATGACATTGAAGCCGTCAAACAAGCCATTACCAGACAAAGCGGGGGAATCCTTGTAGAAGCTATCCAGGGTGAAGGAGGGGTAAGGCCAACGAGCATGGAGTTTTTACAAGAGCTACGTGAGATATGTAACCAAGAAAATATTGTGCTGATTCTGGATGAAGTCCAAACGGGATTTGGCAGAACAGGGAGGATGTTTGCCAAGGATTTATATGGAATTCAGCCTGATGTCATGTCCATAGCTAAAGGAATGGGAGGAGGATTTCCAATTGGAGCTGTATTGTCGAGTGAAAAAGTAAGCTCCGCCATAGAAAAAGGGGATCATGGAACTACCTTTGGAGGCAACCCACTTGCCTGTGCAGCTTCGCTGGCAGTGATTGAGGTCATAGAAGAAGAAGGACTAGTAGAAAAAGCTGCTGAAATGGAGAGTTGGTTCAGGGCACAAATAGCAGAAATGGATGAACCCAAAATCAAGGAGGTGAGGGGCCATGGCCTGATGCTAGGTTTACAATTTGACTTCCCCACACGTCCCTTGGCCGAAATGATGGCCCACAAAGGCATACTCGCCAATGCTTGTGCAGGCGATGTCATTCGTTTTGTACCTGCCCTGAATATCACAAAGAAGGAGTTTAGCAAGGTTTTGGATTGCCTAAGGGATTGTTTGCAGGAATTTTAAAGGTGATCATTCTCTATTGACCATGAAAGACCAAGCGGTGTAGGAAGCAGCTCATAGCTCCTACAGGTCCTATTAGGATAATGGGTGTTATAGCTTTAGCTGTAAACTTTCCAAGAAACCCTGACAGGGTTTAAACCCTGTCAGGGTGTAGGGTGGCGAGCCCCTAATGCTTAGCAAAACATATAATTATTGTTGTTTTACCTAAAATCTCGGTTCTAATATGAGATTTTTAGTTTAGGGATTTCTCCCTTTGAAAAATCAGCTAGATAAAGTCATTTTAAATTGCCTGGCAGCTTGAGGAATGAATTCAAACTGGTTCCTCCCTGCAGCCTTTTTTAAAAACAGTCTTTAGGTAAAGATATTTAAAATGATAAGTCGTATATTTTTCTCTCAACTACCAAACAGCCACCATGAAATACTTTTTCTTCCTTAGTTTTCTGTTGTTCACAATATCCCTACCCTGTCACTCCCAAATAAAAATTGGATTAAAAGCAGGTCCTTCCATTGTCAACATCCAGGAAATAGTTTCTTTTCCTGAACTCGGCGAATATACATCCAATGGTCAAGCACGGTTGGCTTATCAAGTCGGTTCATTCATCAGTTTTCCATGGAAGAAAAAGTTTTCCTTCCGCTTAGAGGCCTTGATTTCAAACAAAGGAGAGCAAATTCCCATTTCAAACATCAATGATCAGCCTGCTCAATTAGATCTATTCTATATCAATTTGCCTGTTTTAATAGATTTCAAGGCATCGCCAAACTTTTCCTTTCAACTTGGTCCTGAATTGGGCTACCTGATCTTCGCCAAGACTACGATAGGGAGTCCTACTGGTGATTTGACAAGGCTTTTGCGAAGGTGGGACATGGGATTAAGTGGGGGAAGTAAATTTGCCTTGACTCAAAAACTATCTTTGGGATTGAGATATTCCCAAGGTTTCATCACTGTTAATCCCGGTGGTTTTCTGGCAAATGTTCGTTTCAATGGAATTGGCCGCCTCTTACAATGGAATCAAGCTGTTCAACTTTCTCTCAACTACTGTATCCAGAGTTAACAAGAGCCACTATCTCCCCCACCATGCGGCGAGGACTTAAAACATCTAAAAACTGTCCAGGGTTAAATTTATAGTACCTAAAAACACAAAAATCTTCCTCAAATTTGAGCACAATCACCTAAATATATAAACCATGAAAATTATTCATTTTGGATTCATAATCCTTTTAAGCCTTTTGCCATTCCTATCAACTGCCCAGATCCAGCTTGGTGTAAAAGCTGGTATCAGCGGAGTAGATGCCTACGAAAGATTTGATGGAACTGAAAACATAAGCCTGAGCGGCATGGGAGTAGCTCGAATAGGGTCTCAAATTGGCCTTTTTTCCAATCTTCCCCTGAATAATAGGCTGTCTATCAGAACTGAAATATTGCTTGCAGACAAAGGCATCAGATTTGAGAATATTTTACCTTCTCCTCCAGAAAATAGTTCCAGCCTCAAACTCCTTTATCTCAATCTACCTCTTTTGCTTGATGTTAAGGCAAATAACAGACTTTCTTTTCAAATAGGACCAGAAGCTGGCTATTTGCTCACGGCATGGTCTACCTTACAAGAAGATTTTACCAGCCTCAAGGAGCTATTCCAAACCTGGGATTTAGGAGTCTCTACAGGTGTCCAGGTCAAATTATCAAAAAGGGTCTCCGCAGATTTGAGATATACCCATGGATTTTTGGGATTCACTCAATTAATCCTGACAGATCAAAATGGAGAAAAGATTGGAGAACTATCTCAAATGAATCAAACTTTGCAGCTGTCCTTGAGTTATCTGGTGCTCGAATAATAGATTTCTATGGAATATTCTTTTTAGCATCCCCTTTAAAGAAAAATCCAAGGTATGAAAAGTAGTCTATTCCTATTGCTCATCAGCAGCATCACAATCACTCTAGCACATTCACAAATTCAGCTAGGTATAAAAGGTGGAACAAGTTTGGTTACTCTGGCAGGCGGTTCTGAAACCGATCCTGGAATTAGTACCAGATTTGTTTCACAATATCGTCTGCCTTTTCAGTTGGGCATCTTTTCACAAATGGGAATTGGCCTTGTCTACAGCTGTAAAGCTGAGGCTTACTCATTCTTGGATCTTGCTCCAATCAGATCCGAACTGAAATCAAAACCGGCCTATCTGTAATCAATATTCATCATTTCTTCAGAACCAAGTAGGATACTACCATACAATCAGGCTATTCAATTTTCCTGGAGTATTTATTAGTTAAATAACCGGATCTCCAAAAACAAAAGACCAACCCTTTCGGATTGGCCCCTTTACAACAAACAAACACAGTATATTTTAATATTCTTTTTTCTTAATGTTAAGTTAAGAAATATTATTGTAAAATCCTTTCCAACAAGATGATTGCTTTGTTGTTCAAGACTTCAATCACACCATCCTGAGCTTTCAGGACCATTTCCTCAGCACCTTCCTGTTGGATCTTTACATTACCTCTTCCAAGTGTAGCAATAATAGGCGCGTGACCTACTAGTACCTGGAAGCTACCTTGTACACCTGGTACGGTAACGCTTTCGACCTGACCGGAAAATACCTCTTTGTCAGGAGTAACTACTTCTAGTTGGAATGTCGCCATGATCACAAAAATTATTTTGCTTCAGCCAACATTTCCTCACCAGTAGCGATTACCTGATCGATGTTTCCTTTCAAGTAGAAGGCCTGCATTGGCAGGTGATCCAGCTCTCCATCAATGATCATGTTGAATCCTTTGATGGTATCCTCAATAGATACGAACTCACCAGGAATACCTGTAAACTGAGTTGCTACGAAGAATGGCTGAGAAAGGAAACGCTGTACCTTTCTGGCACGAGCTACGGTAAGTTTATCATCTTCAGAAAGTTCGTCCATACCAAGAATGGCGATGATGTCCTGAAGTTCTTTGTATTTCTGGAGAATGTTGATCACACGCTGAGCAGCATTGTAGTGCTCATCTCCTACGATATCAGCTTGAAGGATTTTTGACGTAGAAGTCAATGGATCCACTGCAGGGTATATACCCAACTGAGAAAGTGGGCGAGAAAGTTCCGTAGTTGCATCAAGGTGAGCAAATGTAGTTGCAGGAGCAGGGTCGGTATAGTCGTCCGCAGGTACATAGATGGCCTGGATAGAAGTAATAGATCCACGCTTGGTAGAAGTAATACGCTCCTGAAGCTCGCCCATCTCAGAAGCAAGTGTAGGCTGGTAACCTACCGCAGAAGGCATACGACCAAGAAGTGCGGATACCTCAGAACCTGCCTGAGTAAAGCGGAAGATATTGTCAACGAATAGAAGTACGTCCCTTCCTTTAGCATCTGTAGGGCGTCCATCACGATAATATTCAGCAAATGTAAGACCTGTCAAAGCCACCCTTGCGCGTGCACCTGGAGGCTCATTCATCTGACCAAATACCATGGTCAACTTAGAGTCTCTCATTTCCTCGTAATTTACTTTATCAAGTGGCCATCCCCCTTCTTCCATTCCGTGCATGAACTCCTCTCCGTACTTGATTACACCAGCCTCCAACATCTCCCTTAGGATGTCATTTCCTTCACGGGTACGCTCACCCACTCCAGCAAATACAGAAAGACCGTCGTGAGCCAGGGCGATGTTGTTGATTAACTCCTGAATCAATACAGTTTTACCTACACCTGCACCACCGAATAGACCAATTTTACCCCCTTTACGATAAGGAGCCAACAAGTCAATTACCTTAATACCTGTAGCCAACATTTCAGGTTCTACCGCCAGATCTTTAAACTCTGGCGCAGGAGCGTGAATAGAGTAGCGGTCCTCAGAGTCAGGTTCATTCAAACCATCGATAGGAGATCCTACTACATTAAACAAACGTCCTCTTACAGCATCCCCTACAGGAACTGTAATTGTAGCCCCCATGTCCAGTACTTCAACTCCACGCTGAAGACCTTCGGTAGAGTCCATTGCAATTGCACGAACACGGTTTTCACCGAGGTGCTGCTGAACCTCCATCACAAGAGGATTGGTACCTTCCCTTTCGATAACAAGGGCATTTAAAATTTTTGGAAGAGTAGATCCCTCCCCGGAGAACTCAACGTCCACCACCGGTCCGATGACCTGAGCAACTTTACCTTTATTTTGGGAATCAGCCATTCTTTAAATGTGCTTTGAATGATATGTATGTGATCCTTTTTTGTCGGGCGCAAGTTATGGTCTACATCACTAAGATACAAGACTATACAGGGATAATTATGCTCAATTCAAACATCAAAGCTAGCTCCATGTGCATTACTATTATTCCGCCTCCTCCTATCTCTTGCTTTTAATCAAAAAATCTCAAATATGCCCTCAATGCTGATCCACAGACAAGAAAAGCATGGATCATATTTAGCTATATCCAAGCGTTAAATAAAAGAGGTTAAAGCAATGAGTTTTGTCATAATTGAGCAAGAAATAAATCAGCAATTAGCCCTAGCCCAATCCATACCGAGCTTTTCATTTACTCAATTCATCATTTGCATGTATATTCGCTTCCTATGGCAAAAACCAGCGCGGGATTGTTGATGTATAAAATTAATGAGGATAAACAGCTCCATTGTTTCCTCGTACATCCTGGAGGTCCATATTATGTTGGGAAACAATGGGGTACTTGGGGCATTCCCAAAGGCCTTGTTGAAGAAGGAGAAGAACTCATAGAAGCTGCACAAAGGGAGTTTCATGAAGAAACAGGGCTGATAGCAGTTGGACCATTTCATCTACTGGAACACATAAGGTACTCCAAAGGTAAAGTTGTCCATGCATGGGCTTTTGCGGGTGAATGGAACAGGGAAGATGGCATTACAAGCAATAGTTTTGAGATTGAATGGCCACCCAAGTCCGGACTTAGGCAAGAATTCCCAGAAATAGACGAGGCAAAATGGATGAACATGAGTGAAATTCCTCGTCACCTCCACCCTGCTCAATGGCCACTCATTCTTCGTTTACATCAAATTTTGGTAAAAAATGGAGATATTGCTCCCCAAAACTTACCTGAGTCTATATGACCATTTACAGAAACCTAAGCTATCTCGAAAAAAGTCGTTATGGGGAAGCATTTGACCTCCCCCCTGCCCCACCCAAACTCAGATACATTTTTGTTCAGCCTTATCAAATCGCCCCTTCAAGTCTGTCGACACTTGCCAGCCTGAATGAATCCTTACCTTCGGATATCCAGGCCGAGTTCTACCTGGTAGTAAATGAAAAAGAAAGCCAAGAAGCTAAGCTACAGTCCAATAAAGCTCGAAATCAGCTCATTGAAGCAGGTGTAAACAAGCTGGGACTTCCTTTCCAGGTTCACCTACTCGAAAGTTTTAATATTCCTTCCAAAAAGCTAACCCAAGGCTTGGCGATGAAAATAGGCATGGATCAAGCACTGGAACGCTTTCATCAAAATGAAATCAAAAATGGCTGGATCGTCCCTCTTGCCCCTGATGTCGAATTGCCGCCTGCTTTTCTCTCAAACCTACACCATTATGTAGACAAAAAACCCAAGAAATCCGCCATTGGCTTTGGATTTAAAGTGCGAGACATAGCTGATGCACAGGACAAGGCAATACAGGAACTCAGTCAACGATATATCATCGAAGGTTTGAGGTTTGCGGAACATCCCCACGCTTACTACACACTTGGCGATACCTTTGCTTGTAAAAGCAGCTTTTATGAAAAATTTGGGGGCATCAACCAAAAATTCCGAGGTGCCACATTCAATTTCCTTCAAAAATTCATTTCTGAAGGCCAGTTCAAGGAATTACCCTCACTGCCAGTCAAACTCCCACCCAGCACCCATTTACCAAGGATTTTCTCTGGAGTCATACTTCCATCCAGTATGTTGTTTTTAGAAATAAAGGAACTTCTACACCATTTGCCAGCAATTCGTTTAGGAGAATTCATTGAGCTTCCAACTGCCCTTTCCGCTTTTTTAAAAGAACATGATTTTTCCTCTAAACTGGAGGAAATGCAAAAACACTCTTCTTCCTTCGAAAGTTTTCAAAAACGATTCTACTCCTGGTTCAGCCTCGAAAGGGTAGCTTCCTTCCTTCAATCAGGGCAGTCATACCATCCTGCTAAAGGTACTTTGGACAGTTGCCTGGACCTGTTCACCTTGATAGGAATAGAACATCCTGAGACAATATCCCTGGAATCTTTGCTGAATAGACTAAGGGATTTTCATTACCCCTACAAAAGCAAAATTCGATAACTCACTACTAATCAAGACATTGAACAACACCCAAACTATTATTGTAATTTTATTACTATTTTTTTAGTCACAAAACTAAATAATTAATTATGTTTGTTCCATGGAGGAACTAACAAAAGCTGAAGAGCAGGTCATGCAATACCTATGGAAGCTGGAAAAAGCATTCATGAAGGACATAGTTGCAGAGTTTCCTGAACCTAAACCTGCCTACACCACCATTTCCACAGTCATCAGGAAGTTGGTGGATAAAGGGTTCATCAAATTCAACACTTACAGCAGGGTACATGAATATTTTCCAGCTGTGAGCAAGCGAGATTATTTCCAGCGCATTGTCAAACGATTTTTTGGGAAGCCTTTGATTGGCTTTGCTTCTCACTTTGCAGAAATGGAAAAACTCAGTCCCACCCAATTGGAAGAAATCAATAAAATGATCGAATCCAAGCTAAAAAACAACTCTGATCATGATGAATGAATATTGGCAATATCTGTTTGAGGCCAGCATCTGTTTTGCGGTCACCTTGCCTGGACTTTATCTGATTTCTTTAAAAAATGGACTACACCGTTTTAACCGATTTCTGTCTATTTTTCTGTTGGTATTCTCACTCTTGTGTCCACTGATAGAATTTCAAATCCCATGGCAAACTGAAGGAGAGTTTTATGAGTTGGAACTTGAGGTTTATGAAGGAATTGTTTCTGTGGTTCCCTTTAAGCAATATCCTCAAGAACGCAGCTATAAAAGTCCAACAAACTTCTGGGTATATATTTACTTCACAGGCTGCTTGATCTTTTTAGCCAACTTTCTAAGGCAGTGGATACTTATTTTTCAAATAAAAAAGTACGCCAAAAGGGCTGAAAATAAATTTTCCAACATCTATTATTCAGGAATTATCAAGGCTCCTTTTTCATTTGTGAAATGGATATTCTTACCCGCAGAACTGGACAGGCATTCGGATGCAGATCCTATTATTTTGCATGAAATGGCACATTTACGCCAAAGACATAGCATTGACCTCTTATTTATTGAATTGTTAAGGATCTTTTTCTGGTTTCATCCGCTGCTTTGGATTTGGAAACGAACCCACAAGATCATCCACGAATACCTGGCAGATCAGGAAGTCATTCACTCCGGCTACTCCATACAGGAATATTTGTTCCTATTGAGAAATTACTCCACACGATACTTTTCTGCCCCCATTTTTCACTCTTTTTCATCACCTATAATTATCCATCGATTTCGTATGTTAACTAAAACAAAATCACCCAAGTTTGTAAAGCTGCCTTATTTGCTTTTCATACCTGTCCTGGCCCTATTGCTTCAAGCATTTACTCTTGTACCCTTGACACCCCAATCGCCTTTACAGAATTTCCTTGATCCCTCACTTGCGGGAAGTGAAATGCCAACAGAAGTCGGAACTATTGAAGTAATTGACAACTCTATCCCGAGTATAAGTCCAATTAAGGCAGAAGATTTGACTAAAATTTCCTCACATTTTGGCATGCGCTACAGCCCATTCAAGAAAAAGAAAGAACACCACAGAGGGGTAGACATGGTAGCACCTATTGGAACACCTGTGTATGCAACAGGGGATGGTCAAGTCGTGGTGGCAAAGCTCTATCCAAACTATGGCAACAAGATAGTAATTGATCACGGGTCTGGCTTTTCCAGCCTTTATGCCCATCTCAATGGCTTCAATGTCAAGGCAGGACAGCAGGTGAAACAAGGCGACGTTATTGGATACGTAGGCAATACGGGTAAGAGTATGGGGCCTCACCTTCATTATGAGGTACGCAAAGATAACATTCCAGTCAATCCCATGAGCTACATCAGTCAGTGATTTGGCTTTAAGAATCGTACGTTGTTTTAGACCTATAAAAATGAGCCAACCCAGAATTGGAGTTGGCTCATTTCATTTTTAAAGCAATATCAGGAAAAATATCTCCAATCATGTCCATCCTCTATTTTTTGAAGAGAATGGTAAATCAGGTTAATGACTCCCATCACATCATTTTTGTGAGCCATTTCCACAGTGGTATGCATGTACCTAAGGGGTAGCGATATCAAGGCCGAAGGAACTCCCATGTTTGAATAGGCAAAAGCATCCGTATCAGTTCCGGTAGACCTGGACGAAGTTTCTCTTTGGAAGTCGATTTCATTCGCTTCAGCGGTTTCCTGAATCAATCTCAGTAGTTTGTTGTGGACTGCAGGAGCTACTGTCATACTTGGCCCTTTTCCACTTTTAACATCTCCATGAACCACTTTATCAATCATGGGTGTCCCTGTGTCATGGGTTACATCGGTTACAATGGCAACGTTTGGTTGGATTCTTTCAGCAACCATCTGGGCACCACGCAGCCCAATTTCTTCCTGTACAGCATTTACGATATAGAGGCCGAAGGGAAGCGTGATATTATTTTCTTTCAACTTTCTGGCAACCTCGGCAATCATGAAGCCACCCATCCTGTTGTCAAGTGCTCTACCTACAAAATATTTGTCATTGAGGGTCATGAACGTATCTTCGAATGTTACGACATCACCAACCTTGACTCCCAGTTCGAGGACTTCCTTTTTAGAATTACAGCCCAGGTCAAGGAAAATATTCTTCAATGTGGGGGCTTGCTCTTTTTCGCCACGACGGGTATGGATGGCAGGCCATCCAAATACACCTTTAACAATGCCCTTGGAAGTATGGATATTCACCCGCTTGGATGGAGCGATCTGATGGTCGGAACCTCCATTTCTGGTAACGTAGATGAATCCATCTTCGTTGATATAGTTGACAAACCATGAAATCTCATCGGCATGGGCCTCGATCACGACTTTGTAGGGGGCTTCGGGATTGACGACACCGTAGACTGTACCATAATCATCAATATGGTATTCGTCGATATAAGGTTTGATGTAGTCCAGCCAAATCTTTTGTCCTGGGCTTTCAAAACCTGTTGGAGAAGCGTTGTTTAGGTAAGTTTCCAAAAAGGAAAGTGCCTGTTCATCAAAGGCTGCAATGTCGCTCATATGCCAAAATATCTATTATTTTAAAATCAATTTTGTGCAAAACTATGAAAATCAAATATTTCTCATCAAGGCTATGGATATTTATTTTATTAATTCATGCCTTTTCATACGGATTTTTCATGCTTTTGCCGATTAGCCAAGCCAGTGGGCAAGAAATTAGGGCAAAAGTTTCCAGTCCTGCCTATGATTTAACCCTCAAGGGTCTGTTATCTCATACTGTCAGAGAAGTCGGGGTCAAAGACATAAAGTCGCTCGATTCATATCAGATTCTGGATAGCAGAGAACTGAAAGAATTTCAGGTTAGCCACATTCCTGGGGGGAAATGGGTAGGCTATGATGACTTCAACATGGAGAGGATTGAAAAATTGGGACTGGATAAAAACAAGCCTGTCTTGCTCTATTGCTCGGTGGGATACCGAAGTGAAAAGATCGGAGAAAAGCTCAAAGCCGCAGGCTTCAAGGAAGTCTGTAATCTCTATGGAGGTATTTTCGAGTGGGTGAATGAGGGCAAGCCATTGGTAGATGGCCAGGGAAAACCAACTGAAAAGGTCCATGCCTATGACAAGCTTTGGGGTTCCTGGGTGAAGAAGGGTGAGAAGGTATATGAAAAATAAGAAACCATCATTCCAACCCATTCGATGAAAGCAGGTCTTTCATTTGATTAACAACTATAATACACGATATTTTAAACTCATGGAAAAAAGCAACAAGGATTTTTTGATTACCCTTTTACTATGTTTCTTTTTAGGTGTAATTGGTGTACATAGGTTTTATACCGGAAAAATCCTAACTGGCATCTTGATGCTAATTACAGGTGGTGGATTTGGTCTTTGGGCTTTGATTGACCTAATTTTCATCGTTACTGGTAACTTCAAGGACAAGCAGGGATTGCCAATCAAAAACTGATAACTTAAAAAGTTTTCGATTTGACCATACACCCTGTCAGGGTTATAACCCTGACAGGGCTTTATTTTATCCAATTACTTTAGGCATAACTATTTGATATCTCCATATTTTTACCCACCTTTGCACTCCAATAAATTTTTACATTATGCCTAAGATGAAATCTAATTCCGGGGCCTCTAAGCGTTTCAAATTGACCGCCTCAGGAAAGATTCGTAGGAAGCATGCCTACCACAATCACATTTTGACTAAGAAGTCAAAAAAGCGCAAGAAGCGCCTTAAAAAATACGCCATCGTATTCGAAGGCGATGAACCAAGACTCAAGGCTTTATTGAGCAGCTAAATTCATTTTTGTTTAACCTCCAAAAGTAGAAAAAAATGCCTCGTTCAGTAAACGCCGTTGCTTCAAGAGCAAGAAGAAAGCGCATGATGAAGTTTGCCAAGGGCTACTTCGGGCGCAAGAAAAATGTATGGACCGTAGCTAAAAACCAGATCGAAAAAAGCTGGTTGTATGCATACAGAGACAGAAAACAAAGAAAACGTCAATTCCGCCGTCTGTGGATTCAGCGTATCAATGCAGGTGCCCGCCAGTATGGATTAAGCTATTCCGCTTTCATGGGAAAAGTTCACGCAAATGACATCGACCTTAACCGTAAAGTCCTTGCTGACCTTGCCATGAACCATCCCGAGGCCTTCAAAGCCGTGGTAGACGCTGTGAAGTAGATCGATATAATACCTAATAAAAAAAGCCCTTTCAAATGAAAGGGCTTTTTTTATTAGGTAGGAATGAACCGATCCCTTGCAAGAAGTTTGGTACTTCATAAAAAAGGCCAGCAGGAAATTACCTGCCGGCATATCATCTATATTCCTATATCCTTATCCTAATAATCCTTGTAATTCAATCCATCCTCTTGATACTGGCCAATGTTAATAGCCTGGTTTACTTGCGATGAATTGAAGTGATAGTCGATATGAAGGGTCTTGAACCTCGATCCTACCCTCAAATACGTATCGAAAGTAAATTCCTGGTTGGGATCGTAATTTTTCAACTGCTCCAGGATATAGTTTGCCAGGTCATAGCCCTGAACCGCCCAATCTGAAGGCGTATATTTATACCTTCTCAAATACTCCTGTTCCATTTCCCAATACTCGATCTCATCCTTGGTACTCAAATGAGAGGTACTGAAATACAACTGGTAGCTTTCTTTGATGTCTCTTGGAATGGCCTTGTACTTTGATTTGAAATGTGGAGAACCCAATACGGGCAGATTTTTATTTTTTTGCTTCAAAACATTTACCACAAGACCCGCAGCTTCTTCATAGCCCATTACCGGGATATAAACTCCTGCACTGTCATCTTCTACCTCACTTACCAGTTTGGGGATTTGCTTTATTGCCGCTTCATAATTGGTAGAAAAGGACATCGTATCAACCTTCCCACCCAAATCAGAAAATGCTTTTGAAAAACCATCAGCCAATACTTTTGTAGAGGCACTATTGTCTTTGAACATATAAATATGGGTCAATCCCAATTCCTTAAAGGCAAAATCTGCCATTTTTTCACCTTGAATCCTGGGCGATGGATGTCCCAAAAAGGTATAGGTCTTGTTCTCAATGAGGTCTTCAGCTGGACTGATGGGAACCACCATTGGGATGGCTCTGGACTCGGCCCATTCGGAGAGAATACGAGACTGGTTGTTGTAAATCGCGCCAATAAGCACACGCGGAACAATCCTATCCAACCTTGAAGTCAAGGCCCTGGTAATGCCCGTATCCCTTTGGGTGTCTAGGACTTCCATGTAAATCTTGTTTTGACTGGACTCATTATACTTTTGTACGGCCAATTCAAAACCTTCATAAAACTCCAAACCGATACGAACCTTGGCAGGAACATTCAGGCCTATGTTGTTTGCTTCATCCAAAAAAAGCGGTAGCGCCAAGGCAATTCTGGTAATCTCCGGTTCAAACACCTTGGTTTTCTTCTCCTCCTGGGAATCCCCCAACATCTTTCTGATGTAGTCGCTGCTTTTGCCTCCTGAGGCGATGTATGTGGTATAAACAGCCTTGGCCTCCTCCTGCTTTTCATCCTTCAACAACTTGAACATCATCGCTTCAACCCAATAAACCCTGTATCCAGGAGCTATCTTGGATTCCATACTCTGGAGTTGCTCAACAGAGAATCCACGGAAAAGGCTTTCTCTAAACTGACTCAAGGCATCCGCCTTTATTCTTCCTTTCTTGGCTTTCTGAGCCAATTTCATCATAGCCAGGAGTCCCTTTTGATTTTCGTAGGCACGATTGTCATTGAGTTGGATCAGAGCTGTATGATATGTAGTCTCTTCAAGGTATTTTGATTCGGGGTATTCTCTTTTTAGCCTGGCGAATCGTTTCTTTGCGATGTCGTAATACTCAGCATAGTAAGCAGCCAAACCAGAAAGGTAAATTGCCGCTGTTATTGACCTGTGATATTCTGGCCCAATGGCTTGTTCAAAGGCATCCATGGCCTCTGGATAGTTTCCACTGCGCATCAATCGCTTTCCTTGCTCCAGGTACTCTTCAGCCTTTTGATTAACCGCTACCTGGGTAGCAGGTTTAAACAAAGCACAGGAGCTAAGTATGGTAGAAAGGACCAGAAAAATAATTATTCGATTCATGTTTGCCTTTGCGAATTAATGGAAATATTAGTCTCTAATATCAAGTATGCTTTCAGCCCTAAATAAAGGCTCAATTCCGAGTTTTTCCTTGCAGTTCAAGCATTCGGTACCGGTTTCATTGAATTGGAGAAGGTTGACCGATTGATTGACCTGCTGCCCACGAAAATCGATTTTGAAGTGCAAACCATAAAATGGTGGGTAAGCGCGCATAAAGTCTGCCAGGTTATCGCCTTTTCCATGCGGGAATTTTTCTACCATCTCCATCAGATAATGCCCAATGTCATAGCCCTGAACAGAGTATTGACCGGGAGGAAAGTCATAGTTCTTCAGGTAATTTCTGAAAAAGTTTTGGTACTCTGGATTCCTCTCATTCACAAAATAACTGGTACTACAGATCAATTCGTAGCTGTTTTTTAACTCGCGATCTACTGTATTGTACCTGTTCCACCAATGAGGACCTCCCATTACCTTCATTTTGTAGTCCAATGCCTTCATTTGACTTAAGACCAAGCCTGCACTTTCCTGATTGCCCTGAATGGGAATGTAAACTCCCTTAACTCCGGCTTTTTTCAATTTCCTGACTTCCTTGATAATTTTCTTGGAAGCAGTCTTGTCATACTTTGATGGAACCTTTATATCCAATACTGTACCACCAAGGGTTTTAAAGTTCTCAGTAAAAGCATAAGCCAACTGTTCAGTGCTGTTGGTCCCATCCCTGAAGACTGCCACATTCTTGAGATTCAAGTACCCGTGAGCATAAAGTGCCATGCTTTGCCCATGTTCTCTGGCAGAGGGGTGTGCAATGAACACCTGGCTTTTGGATTGTGCCAATGAGCGAGAGGGACTAAGTGGAACCAATTGTGGGATCAGGTTATACTCAGCCCAGGTACCAATGATCCTGGATTGGGCATTGTAAATATCCCCTACAATAAGGTCAGGCCGAAGGCTTTCAAGCCGGTTGAGAATAAGCTCGGTGGTCAAGCTATCCCTTCTGGAATCCAATACTTCTACATATACCTTATTAGAATCTACCCGAATGTAATCCTTCATACCCATGGCCAGGCCTTCATAATACTCGATTGGCAAAATCTTGCTACGTGGCAATTTGCTGGAATCCAGCCAGGACTCGTTCAACTTCCCAGGAATGATGACAGCAATTTTAAATACACCAGGGTCTACATAACGAACTATTTTCTCGTCAGTAAACATCCGCTCAATGAAGGGAGAAAAGTAATTATGATTTTCCTTATAAAAATCATACATCTGCCTTAGCTCTACAAAATCATTATTTTGATAAAGTCTGTAGGCCAATGCATCCAACAGAAACAATTGCTCGTTTAGAGGCAATCGCTCGATGATATATTCCAATCTTTCATCCTCAGCATCAAAATAAATGTAATGATCCAGTGCATCCTTGGCATCTTTCCTGAGTAAGACAGTTGAAGCAGAATCCTTTAGCATCATCAGGTCTTCAAAGGCCATAAATGCCGCAGTATCTTGCCAGGAATCCAGCAATGACCTCGAAAGGTGATACCTGCTGTCTTCGGCATATTTGGAGTCAGGAAATAGGTCCATGAACTGCCTGAAGACCAATTCGGCTTCAGACATGTTGTCGAGGTTGAAGGAACTGAGCCCCCAGAAGTACAGGGCTGTTGAACTGAGTTGGTGAGTTGGCCTGTTGTAGGCTGCCTTAAAGGCATCCAGCGCCAATTCGGGATTTCCTATTTCAAGGAAGTATTTTCCTTGCTCAACAAAATTTATGGCTACAGTATCCAGAGGAAGTCTTCCTCTTTGGGCCATGCCCTTGACAGGCAGGATTAAAAGGCCAAGAAGGCCTATTACCCAAAATAATTGGATGACAGATCGATTCATTGGATTGTGGATTGTCATTTATTTTTGCTGTGTTTCAGCTTATTTACTCCCATTCAATGGTGGCAGGAGGCTTGGAACTGATGTCATAGACCACCCTGTTGACTCCTTTGACTTGATTGATAATGCGATTGCTCATATCCGCCAAAAAATCAAAGGGCAACCTTGACCAATCGGCGGTCATTCCGTCCCTACTTCCAACAGCACGCAAAGAAACTACCTTTTCATATGTCCTTTCATCTCCCATTACCCCTACTGAGGCTACCGGAAGCAATACCGCAAAGGCCTGCCAAACTTCATCATAAAGGTCAAATTCCCTCAAGCCATTGATAAAGATGGCATCCACCTCTTGAAGAATGGCAATTTTTTCTCTGTCAATGTCTCCGAGTATCCTGATAGCGAGTCCAGGGCCTGGGAAGGGATGGCGCCCAATAAACTTCTCCCCTAATCCAAGGTCTCTCCCTACATTGCGAACTTCATCTTTGAACAAATAACGAAGTGGTTCTACCACCTTTAGATTCATTTTTTCAGGAAGGCCACCTACATTGTGATGTGATTTTATGGTTGCAGAAGGACCTTTTACAGAGACACTTTCAATTACATCAGGGTAAATGGTGCCCTGCGCAAGGAAATTTGCCCCTTCGATCTTGTTCGCTTCTTCTTGAAAGACTTCAATAAATACCCTACCAATTGTCTTCCTCTTTTGCTCAGGATCAGTAATTCCGGCCAACTCTGACAAAAATTTATCACTGGCATCAACTCCTCTAACGTTCAATCCCAAACTTTCATATTGCTTCAGTACATCAACAAATTCATTTTTTCGAAGCAATCCGTTGTCAACAAATATACAATATAAATTTTCTCCGATGGCACGGTGTATCAGACTGGCTGCAACCGTGGAGTCTACTCCTCCTGAAAGCCCGCAAATCACCTTTCCATTCCCTATCTCCGCTTTAATTTCTGCAACTGTACTCTCTATAAAACTTGCAGGAGTCCAATCTGGTGCCAAATCACAAGCCTCATACAGGAAATTTCTAATGATCCTGTCTCCTTGAACGGAGTGAGTCACCTCGGGGTGGAATTGGAGGCCAAAGACTGGCAGTTCGTTGTGTTGGAAGGCTGCAATGGGAATGCTGTCGGTGCTACCGGATAGCTGATATCCTTCTGGAAGTTTCAAAATGGTGTCTCCATGGCTCATCCACACCTGAGAATCCTGATCCAGGGAATCAAAAAGTCCCTGCTCGTTTTCTCTCTTGAAAATGGCACGTCCATATTCTCTATGGTCTGAAGAAGCTACTTCGCCATTATAGGTTTTTGCAATCAATTGTGCTCCATAACAAATGGCCAAAACAGGCACCTTTGAGATGATGCTGTCCAGCTCAATATTTGGGGCATCCTCGTCATTCACGCTACAGGGTCCACCAGAAAGGATGATCCCTTTCAAATTATCAGAAAAGTTGATTTCTGCATGGAAAGGCTGAATCTCACAGTAGACATGTTGCTCCCTTACCCTCCTCGCTATTAACTGGGTATACTGAGAACCAAAATCTATAATAAGGACTTTGTTGCTATTCATGGCGCAAAAGTAGTCTCCATAATTTATTATGCCAAACCACAAAATCAACAGCTGCTAACTACTAAAGGCTGTGACCACAATACTTGCAAAATGTGGCATCAGAATCATGCCCGTATCGGCTACAACTGGGACAGGAGGTTGTGTTGATTTCCTCTTCCTCAACAACATCAGCTTTAGAAATTTCGGAAGATACTATCCCTGTAGGAACAGCAATAATGGCATAACCCAGGATCATCAGGATAGAAGAAAGAAATTGGCCTAACTCTGTAGTAGGTGAAATGTCTCCATACCCGACAGTCGTAAGAGTTACGATTGCCCAATAAATGGAGATAGGAATAGATGTGAACTTGGTTTCAGGATCTGTACCTTCGATGAGGTACATGGCAGAACCCATGATGACCACAATCGTCATGACCGCCATCATGAATACGGTAATTTTAGTCCTGCTTGCCCTGAGGGCTGATAACAGCACATTCCCCTGGGAAGTGTAATTGGAGAGTTTGAGGATTCTGAAAACCCTCAGTAGACGCAAAGCCCTGATGGTAACCAGGTATTGGGTACCGGGCAGGAAAAGACTAAGGAAGGTTGGCAAGATGGAAAGCAGGTCTACAATTCCATAAAATGAAAATATATACACAAAGGGCCGATAGACACTGTAAATCCTCAGGCAATACTCTATGGTAAATAGAATGGTTACAACCCATTCAATTATGGTAAAGAGGCTTTGGTACTCCTTATTGATTCTGGGAACTGATTCCAGCATCACCACCGCCACACTGATCCCGATTAACCAGAGCAAAATGATGTCAAAAGCCTTTCCCGCAGGCGTATCTGCTTCGAAAATGATCTCGTGAATCTTGTGTCTGAGGGGATTCACAATTTTATCTGAAGTCTTTCTTTGTGTGGGATCCATGAAGGATTAAGTAAGAATGATTTTAGGCAAAAAAAAAAATAATCAAGTTTGAATAACTGAATATTAGATTCAAATGCCTAAAGACTAAGGATGTAACTTTTTCAAAATTCTAACTTTTCCCTATGTAGCCGGGAAAATAATCTTTATATTCGCAGTCCGTAATGAGACTTACGAAGTTCACATATCCCTTAATCGCTCTGGCGATTATTCCTGTGGCGTTGATTTCTCTTAAGAAAATCAATAAAAACAGCTTTTTCGATCACTTTTTTAAAGTAATTGAAGAGGTTGAGCTTCGCAATTCGCACGAACTTGAGTCTTATTCGAACCACATCTGGTACAAGGCTTCTTTGGTTCAGAAAAAGGACTTGAAGAAACTTATCCTCAAATACTCTTCAAATACCCCACTCTTTGTTTCCCTATTTATCCCTCAAAAATTCCAAACACCTTTTATTCAGGAGAGTAGGAAAATCGGGATTGGGATGATTTTAGGGTATTTGATCCCTCTTACCAGGGCTCCTTAGCAATTGTTTTTTTTCCCTTTGCTGATATCCTTAACAAATAGGATACACATCAGCCATGCTTTTTTCAAGCAACAATTTTCACATTAACATACATTCAACATTTAAACTGAATTTTATTCACCCATGCGTAATAAAAATACGGTAATCTTTTTGTTGATCATCTTTACCATTATATGTGGTTATAACCTCTATTGGACTTATGTACAGTTCGATGCAGAAGGTAAGATCAACACAGCGCGTTCAGCGTTTGAAAAACTCGAAAAAGTAAAGTCTGACAAGGCTGAATGGACAGCCGAAGATTCAGCAGTGATGCTGGAATATGATGAAATCATCAAGGACACAGAATTTCAGGCCAAGCGCAAAAAAGCCATCGAAAGGTCATTCACCCTGGGTCTTGACCTTCAAGGGGGTATGTTCGTTACCCTCGAAATCGGGGTTGAGGAGCTGCTTAAGACCATGTCTACCAATGCCACAGACTCCAGCTTGCTCAAAGCGCTGTCCTGTGCCACGGAAAGGCAAAAATCTGAACCTACTCAGTATGTCGATCTATTCGTAGATTGTTATGAGCAACAAAATCCCAATGGTAGCCTGGGTGTCCTTTTCTCCTCTGAAGAATTGGGAATCTCAGTTGGTTCAAACAACAGTGAAGTAAAGGAAATCCTTCAGTCAAAAGCGAATTCTGCCATTGACCGTACCTTTAACATCCTACGTACTCGTATTGACCAGTTTGGTGTGGCTTCACCCAACCTTCAAAAACAGGAAAGTACTGGTAGAATCCTGATGGAATTGCCAGGGGTTAAAGATCCCGAACGTGTACGTCAACTAATTGTAACTACAGCTGAGCTGGAGTTCTATGTATGCCGCTCCTTTGCAGATGCAGTTCCTGTCCTACAGGAAATCAATGATAAAATGAGGGTCATCAACGGAATTGTGGCAGAGTCTGACTCCAATGCCGTAGATTCTACACTTGCAGATGGATCCGTAGACGAGAATGCTGAGCTTTTGGCTGATAACGAAGGTGCGGAGGCTGATACTAGCTCTACAGACTCTTCCAGTTCAGACAGCATTTCTTCTATTTCTGATTTGATTGATGAAGAGGGAGATGTTACTGATGGCGACGACCAGGCTTCTGCAGAAGATCTTGCGAAGTATCGCCGTGAGAATCCACTTTTTGGACTCTTCGCTTCTTTTAGCCAGTACAACCCTAACTATCCCAATAGCCCAAGAATTGGTTATGTACACTACAATGATACTGCCAAGGTAAATGCTATTTTGGCTTTGGAAGAAATCAAATCTCTGATCCCACCAGACATGCACTTTGCATGGTCTTTTAAAGGTGAAAAAGACTATCCAGAATTGTTTATGCTTTACGCCATTCGCGCCAGCGAGGACGGCGAGCCTGACATGAGCGGAGATGCAGTAGCTACCGCTCGCCAGGACTATGGCCAGACAGGAGATGAGGTAGTTACCATGAGGATGACCGCAGAAGGTACCAAAAGATGGGCTGCCCTGACTCAGGCAAATGTAAACAACAGCATTGCAGTCCTTCTTGACGGAAAGGTTTACTCTGCACCTAATATCAACGAAGCCATCACAGGTGGTAACACGGAGATCTCTGGTGATTTCAGCCTCGAAGAAGCGAAAGACCTTGCCAACGTACTGGAAGCAGGTCAGCTGCCCGTGCCTGCCCGCATCCAGGGTGAAGAAACCATTGGGCCTACTCTTGGAGCAGAAAACATCTCTGATGGATTCTCCTCTTTCATTGCGGCCTTCATCATTACCCTGATCTTCATGGGACTTTACTATGCCCGTGCTGGATTGGTGGCGAATGTTGCCCTCCTGGCTAACCTTGTATTCTTCCTGGGTTGTTCTGCAGCCTTTACCATTGTATTGACGATGCCTGGTGTTGCCGCGGTGGTATTGACAGTAGGTATGGCAGTAGATGCCAACGTACTTATCTTCGAAAGGATTCGAGAAGAACTGGCCAAGGACAAAACCATGAAAGCCTCCATCAAGGCTGGTTTCTCCAACGCATTCTCCTCCGTAATGGACGCAAACATCACCACCTTCTTGACTGGTGTTGTCCTTTATGCATTTGGTGTAGGACCAATTAGAGGTTTCGCCGTTTCATTGATGATTGGTATCATTACCTCTTTGATCTCTGCCTTGATCATCACTCGCCTGATCCTTGACTGGTATGGAAACCGTGGTGGAAATAACCTTAAGTTCGGATTTGACTGGACTACAGGTCTGTTTGACAGGGTAAAACTGAACATGGTTAAGACCCACAAAACTTTCTACTATATTTCTGGTGCATTGGTAGTTGGTTGTTTGGCTGCGACCATCTTCGTTGGCCCCAAAACAGGTGTAGACTTCCAGGGTGGACGTCAGTTCAAAGTAGAGTTCTTGAACAGTGATGAAAGTCCAAGATTCCTTTCAGGAACAGACATTGAGCAGATTCGAACAGATTTGACTGCTGTTTTCGAAAATGATGCTCCAGTTATCAAAACGGTTACCGCAGACAACCAATTGATGATTACCTCTGCATACAAAATTGATGACCCAGCTGTAACAGGCGATAGCATCTATTACCTCTTGACTGAAGGCTTAAAAACCAACTTCTCTCAAGATACCATCAAGCAGTTGAGTTTGTCAGATGTAGGTCCGACTGTGGCGAATGACATTCAGCGTGCAGCGATCTACTCGGTGATCTTCTCGCTTTTGATCATCTTCATGTACATCCTGATTCGTTTCCGTAGGTGGCAGTACTCTTTGGGTGCGATCATCGCAGTATTCCACGACGTAATCATCACCCTGGGTATCTTTACCATTCTTGGTCAATTTGACCTTGGATTCAGCCTTGAGGTGAACCAGGCTTTCATTGCAGCCCTGCTGACGATCATTGGTTACTCAATCAATGACACGGTGGTTGTATTCGACCGTATCAGGGAGAATATAGGTGAGATGAAAGCATCTAAGTTGGATGACATTTATGATGTGTCTATTGATCAGACTATCAGCCGTACCTTGATCACTTCTTTGACGACCTTCCTGACTGCCTTGATTTTATTCATCTTTGGTGGGGATGTGATTAGAGGTTTCGTATTTGCGATCATGATCGGTATCCTTGTGGGTACTTACTCTTCGATTTACGTAGCAAGCCCAATTTCTCTTGACTTGATCAAAAGAGGAATGAAGGAAAAAGCATAAGTAAAAAGAAGCATTGAATAGAAATAACCTGGATTAGACCTTTGGGTCTTTTCCAGGTTTTATTTTTATAAGCTTTACATAGTGATTCTAGGAAAAGTTAAGTATATCACCTTTCCGGCTCACTTTTTATTCCCCTGATTGAGAAGACCTTTCCCTTAGAATTGCTTCCTTTGCCTCAATTAACCTTCGCTCTATGTCTTTATGGATGCTGTCTACGTTTATATTTTTCGACCTAGTAGAATCAAGCTCATAAGTACTGATTGATTTGGCATTTTCCAGGCGATCCATTCGAGCCCTGCTTGGACCGTATTCATAATCATGTTTGTATTTACTTTCTCCCATATCACAAGAAGAAAGTATAAGCATCAAAAAAGGCAATAGAATTTGGCAAGCTTTATTTTTCATAATTTGGGAATATGGTATTCTTCGGTTCTTATTGCTAAGATTTATTGAAAAAACTATTCAAAAAATCAAAACAAAGTAAAAATCCCCAAAATAGTTACCCCAGGAAGCATCCCAAAACTGTCTGTTCAAGTCTTTACACTGCTTATCAAGTCTGCATACCTATTTTGAATACCGCACTTATTGACGAATAAATACCCTCTTAGATTATTTTTAGACTAATTTTCCGTACTTCATCCATTTTACATTGACGGAAAATGTATTAGTTTTGGTTTACTAAAAATCAACCCACCTTATTCTATGCTATTTTTGCTTCAAACCATTGCAACAGGCGATTCATTGGGTACAGGAAATGAATCCAGCTCCTTTATTAGTGATGTGGCCTCCGACGCGAGTATGTTGGTCACCCTTACAGTTTTGTTCATCCTAATGGGGGTAGCGATTTTCATATACATTGAAAGAACCTTAACCATCCGTAAGGCAAATGCGGAGACTGAATCATTTATGAGAGAAGTCCGTGCCCACGTTTTGGGAGGAGACATACAGCGTGCGCTGCTACTCTGTGAATCAAGAAATGACCCCTTTGCGATGATGATCCATAAAGGCATCACCCGCTTGAAGGCAGGGGCATCACTCAAGGACATTGAAGGATCAATCGAAAACGTCGGTAACCTTGAAGTATACCGACTGGAAAGAAGACTTCCAGTTTTGGCTTCTATTGCAGGTGCTGCACCGATGATCGGATTCCTCGGTACCGTAATTGGTATGATTCAGGCCTTCCAGGAAATTGTGAATACCGGAGGTAAGGCTTCTGCTACTGAGCTTTCAGGGGGTATTTCTACGGCGATGTACACCACCGCTGGTGGTCTGATTGTAGGGGTAATCGCTTACTTGGCCTACAACTTCTTGACTGCAGGCATCAACCGCGTAGTTTACAAATTGGAGTTGACTTCCAATGACTTTATCGACCTTCTTCAGGAACCTGCTTCTAACTAAATTTCAGTCTCATGGCCATTAAGAAAAGATCCAAACCCAGTCTGGAATTCAGTTTCGCATCCGCTGCAGACATTGTATTCCTGCTTCTCATATACTTCTTGCTTACTTCGACCTTCGTAACCCAGTCCAGCCTGGATATCGAATTGCCAACTTCTGCTTCGGATAAGCCCAGCCCTGATGCAAACTTCGTTTCTATCAAGGCAGATGGGACTTTCTCCTGGAAGACCGCTGGCTCAAGTGAGCGTATTCTCAACGAACGTGATGAACTACGTCCTTTGGTACAGTCCGTACTTGAAGATGACAACAAAGATAATGATGTCATTACCCTTCGGGTAGACAAGCGATCTGTCTTTGACGACCCGGCCTTTGTAATCGCCCTCGTGGCAGAGTTCCAAGGGAAAATTGTGATCATGACAGAGAAAAATTAACTTCCAACAGCACTACATGAAAATCTTTCTTTTGCCATTTGTCTTTGCAGTCTGCCTCCCCTCAGCTGGAACAGTAGAGCTGAAAATAAGTGCTGCTGATCAAAATTTATCAGATAGAATCAATATTACTCTTACTGAGCAAGCCAATGTTCTTGAGGAAGTTGGAGATATCATTGTTAGCGTATTGGCAGATGGTACCTTTAGATGGAAAGAAGGAAAAAAGCGGGAAAGGAAGTTTAAGAAGATTGAAGACATAAAAAATAGGATCACCATCGCTTTGGAAGACAGCAAAAAAGACAAGAATACCATTGTCTTAGCAGTTGATAAGGAGGTGGATTTCGAACCTATATCTGATTTGATTTCCTTTATCGCAAAACTTGATGGTAAAGTTGTCATCCAAACACAAAAAAACTAACCTATTCATTACTTAGAAAGCATGAAATATTTCGTTTCCTCTATATTAGTTTTGGCTGTTTTAGCATTCAGTTGCGGCGGAGGAGAGACAAAAACTACTCCTAAAAAAGCTCCAACTGCAAACAAACCCAAGGCGGAAAAGGTAGTTTCTCCAGGAAAAAAGGTGTACATGGCCAACTGCGCTACCTGTCATCTTCAGAATGGAAAAGGAATGCCAAGCCTATACCCGCCTTTAAGTAAGACGGAATGGGTTTCTGGAGACAATGCAAGGTTGATCAATGTAGTCCTTCTAGGTCTGAAAGGAGAAATTGAAGTAAATGGCGAAAAGTATAACAATGTCATGACTCCATATGCTTCCCTTTTGAGTGATCAAGAAATTGCAGATGTATTGACTTATGTCAGAAGCAGCTTTGGAAATGACTATCCCGCAATTACTCCTGCCGAAGTCAAAGCCGAAAGAGACAAACTGTAAATTCATCCCAAAAATAAAATAAGGCGCTATTGCTTGGATGCAGTAGCGCCTTAATTGTTTCTATCTGATCTGATTATTTGTTATCCATCTTGACAGGAACAGCATTCCTGAATATATAATTTAGGCTGTTGATATCGCTGTCATTCAAATCCAAAACACCTGCAAATCCCATATATTCATCAGAAAAATAAATGGCACTAGAATCAACTAGCTCCAACTCAAGTACAGACTCAGGACCTGCGTTACCACAAAAAAAGCAGGAAGAAAAAGGGTTTTCAGAAAGCACGTACCTACCAGGAGCAAGGGGAATAACATATCCTTTGATGGCTACTCTTTTCCCCTTTAACTCCTTTACCTCATCAGAAAAGGTAGGGAAAAGTAAAAGAGCATTGATTTCTTCATAAAACTTATCTTCAAAAGTCACCTTGCTCAGATCTTCCCAGGTAATGGATTTGTATCCCTCCATTACACTTAAATCACCTGCATTATCTGTATTGGAGGTCTTTTCCAGTTTTTCATTCCTGGCCTTGGCTTCCTTTGCAGTAAATGCCTTCGGCATCACACCTTCAGGTATTTCTGAGCTGACATTTTCTTCTCCCTTATCACAAGAGGTCAGAAGGGTAAATGTCAAAAAGAAAGATATCAGTAGGGTCAGTGTCTTTTTCATTTCTTAATTTTAGCTCCTTCCAGAATATAATTGAGTTCAAGTTCCTTGGCATTTAACCTCAAGGTTCCTGTAAATGTAATCAGGTCATCCACATTAAACTTCTGTTTTCCATTTTTAATCCGGAGTTCCATTACGGATTCTTGCCCTGCTCCACCACAAAAGAAACATTCACTGAAAGGAAATGCCGATAAAAAGTAACTGTCTCCATTTACATCTCCAGGAATAACATAGCCTTTGATTTCGATCTCTTTTCCATCCAAATCCAGAATCTCCTGTGAAAATGTAGGGGTACCGTACCAAAAATTCTGGTCATAATTTTGGATATAACTATAAGTAACTCCTGATAGCTTGTCCCAGTCCACCTTTACTTGTGAAAAAGAAATGGCCGGGAAAAGAACAGCAATTATTATTAGTATTTTATCCATCTGCCAGTGTTTCAGAAATATTTATATTAAATGCCTGTATTCCAGGTATCAATGCAGCAAGTATCCCTATCCCCAAGCTAATGACAAAGAGCCAACCTTCCTCTAACAAAAATGTACTTGCAGACAATTCATAATGATAGTCCTCCACAAACACCTGCGAAAGCATTATGATACCCAAACGGCTTAATCCTATCCCCAGTACGTATCCCAGGACAGAAAGAATTATTCCCTCAAATAGGACCATCCATAGTAACTGGCCTCTTGAAGCCCCCATGGAGCGCATAAGTGCCATTTCATACTTTCGATCCTTCAATGAATTGTATAGGGAGACAAACACACTAATAGCAGAAATTACCATGATCGCAATGGCAATCAATCGAATGGTACTAATTCCTACGGCAAATAACTGAAAAAGCCTGTTTACTTCGATTGCAGGAAGTGCAGCCTGCATAGAAGTTTCTTCGTTGATCATCCGAGGAAGAGAAATCATTGCCATAGGGCTGCGCCACTTGAGTAGCATGGAGGTAATTTCTTTGCTTTCTTCATGCTCGTGATCCCCATCTTGTTCGTGTTCCTCTCCTTTTTCATGTTCATGCGCTTGTTCATCCTTAGCTTTCTCATCACGGGAATCTTCTTCTTCATGTTCATGTATCCCCCAGACACTTTCAATTTGTGTAAAAATCAGGTTATCCAAAACAGTCTCTGAAACCTTCAGAATACCTACTACCCTATATGAATTTTCGGTATGCTGCTCTCCGTTTTCGCTGGAGCCATGGTTCCCAAAAAACTCATCCCCTACTTTTAGGCTTAGGTTTTGGGCTGTTTTAGCCCCCAATACAACCTCAAATTTCTTTGTATACATCTTTCCCATCATCAATTCTCCTTCATAATGATCGATGTAGCTCAAATCCGTTCCCAAAATCCTATAACCCGCATAATTGTCGCCATAGGCCATCATGATGGCTTTCTCAATCAAGGGATGGGCAGCAAGCTCCTTGGCTTCCTTCAGGGGGATGTTTCCGGTAGGATTGTCAATGTGATAAACAGATGCCAGAATGAGTTGGAGCGGGGAGCCCTTGGCTCCAACAACCATGTCGATTCCAGTAATGTTTTTCTTAAACGTCTGGTCCAGCTGGGTATTGAGAATCAACAGAAGAGAAATGATACTCACCCCCAAGGTAAGCAGGAGTAGGCTCATAAATGTGCTCATGGGCCTCTCAATGATGTTTTTCCAGCTCAGCCTTTGAATATTCATAAAGATGAAATTAGCTCAGTTCTACTCTATTTGAAATTCGGTCTCTTAATCTTTGGTCGTGCGTTACAATGACGAGGGCAGCACGAGCTGCATGGGCTGCTTCTTCCAACAAGGAGATTACTTCATCAGCATTGGCATCGTCAAGGGCAGAAGTGGGCTCATCCGCCAGGATGACATCAGGGTCATTGAGGACAGCCCTTGCAATTGCGACACGCTGTTGCTCTCCAATACTCAACCTATAGGTTTTTTGGTCCAGCTTATTTCCCAAATTTAATCTTTCCAAGATTTCACGGATTAAATCCGGATTTTGCCTTTCCCTGGCCAGGTATTGAGAAAGTCGAAGGTTGTCGCGGACATTGAGGGAAGAAACGAAGTGAGACCTTTGAAATACCAAGCCAATATGGCCTCCCCGAAATTTGTCCAACTCCCGGGTGGACATAGAGCTGATGTTTCTTTCACCAATGATGATTTTCCCCGACTTAGGCCTTAAAAGCCCCGCCAGAAGGTGTAAAAAGGTTGTTTTGCCTACACCTGAGCCTCCCAAAATCAACAAAGGATGAGCAGCGTCAGCCTGTATATCCGGAAAGTTGAAGGTGTTTTGCTCGTTATATGAAAAACTTAATGAGGATGAGCGTATCATCGTTGGATTTTTTTAGAAAACGAATCTAAGAACTAAGTGTTTATCCAACAAATGTAGGCCTAGCCCAAAGGTGGGAATTTGTATCGCAAAGAATTTTTGGTAATGGTTTAAATGGCTTATTGTGCCATGGTATTTTTGCAGAATAAGATGAACAATATTTTTGCAACTTTGTTGCATTAAGCGCGTAAGCTGTTTACATTTACCCGACAATAAAAATTTGATGAAGATTCGATCCTTTTTTTCTGATTACCTGGGAATAATTAGTGCAAGCCTTTGTCTTATACACTGTCTAGTTGCTCCTGCCTTTATGGGTGCATATGTCCATGCCCATAATCATGGATCACATGCGGCGGGTGAGTCTATTTTTCTTCACCATGCTTGGGATTATTTCTTCCTGGTGGTTGGATTTATTGCAGTTTTATTTTCTGCAAAACATAGCCACCAGCCCATTCTAAAAGCCCTGCTTTGGTTAACCTTTGCCTTTTTAGCTGCATCTATCTTATTAGAGAGTTGGGCACCCTTGCTACAGAATCTTGTGTACTTTAGTTCATTAGGTCTGATTACAGTTCATATCCTGAATATTCGCCACTGGTGGAAACACAGCCAGGCCAAGACCTCCTGATTCATTTCAATTTTATTAAATAGCATTGGGTCTATCAGCCGAATACAGGGATACATGCAGGTGATCTGCAGTTCCTACATGCCTTAGGGTATTGAAGCCCATCAGGTTAAAATATACTTTTAGTAAGTTATTTCTCCACTCTGGGTGGCCTTTGGTTCTAAGGTCCAGGGCGTGTACAAAACCGTCTGACTGTTTGTAGTGTAGAGAGTTTTTCTTAGCCTTAAGTCCCATTTTTCCATAATCTTCATTGCTACGGGACATATCTGTAACGAGAAGGTTTGGTTCTACCAGTACCAAAGTGCCTACTCCCAGCCTCATCAGTGGGTGAAGCGAATTATACTCTTTCTGCACGGCTTCACCTTTTGCATTGGCACCTGATAGGTAAAATAGGCTGCAACCTACAAAGACACTCATTAGAATTAGAACGAAAGCAGATTTAAATTTTATGGAGGTACGGCTCATTTTTCCAGGCCCCCTTACACTGTCATAGATCATTGCGATGTAAATGAGTAAGAGGATAAAATCAATGACAAACATCGCAATCATCGCTACCCACCATGGCCATCCTTGGTGTTCGTACAAATAAATCGAACCTTTCAGCATGATAATGAAGGGTAAAACCAACATCAGTACCAATTGAAGGATAAATGAAATAGCTCTAAAAATGAATTTTCCCATTTGTTCGTTATTTTTGTACCTATATAAAGGATGAATAAATTTACCTAAGGTTTGAAGTATTTTCTATATAGAGACCTCAAAACTAGCAATTTTCAACCCCAGTACCTGTTCAGTACGGTTCTATGAAAAAAATAATCCCCTTATTAGGCAGTCTTATCCTGCTTATTCAAATAACAACAGCTCAAAATCCTAAATATGTAACTGTTGTGGCCCAGAAAGGAGATGGAATATACAGCCTTCTCAATCAATACATGGCTAAGAACTCTTGTAACCTTTCACATTTTTATCAGATCAATGGCCTCAGAAAGGGCGCAGGTTTAAGACTTGGCAAAAGCTATAAACTCCCTATTTATGAATATACCTATAATGGAAGGAGTATCAGGAGTACATTGGGCAGGAATGACCTGGATTGGGCAAAGGGTGTACAAGCCTATAATGAAGCGCTTCACTCTGCCAAAATAAAACCTGGCGACTATAGAAAAGACAAAAAACTATGGATAAGTTATTCCCACCTGAATTGTCCTGAGCAAAAACTGGAAGGTAAGCCCAAAGCAGAAGTAGCTTCAATTAATCCCGACAAAAAGGAGCCGATCCCCAATGTTCGAGGGCAAAAACTTCGTGGTACCTATCCCATATTTGGTAGCAAATATGCTAAAGTTCCGCTTGAAAATAACTCATTGAAGGGATGTGTTTATTACGTGGTATCTGGTCATGGAGGACCCGATCCTGGAGCCGTGGGAAAATATGCAGGTAAGGAGCTTTGTGAAGATGAGTATGCCTATGATGTAGGGCTTCGATTGGCCTGGAATCTCTTATCTTATGGTGCGACAGTTTATATGATCACCCGTGATGACAACGATGGCATCAGACAGGGGGAGATACTTCCTTGCGACAAAGATGAAAAATGCTGGGTAAAAAAACCCATCCCAAGGAGTCAGAGCCTTCGTCTTCAACAGCGGTCTGATGTGGTTAATCGCCTGTATACCCGAAACAGAAAAAACGGGGTCAGGTATCAAAGATTGATTGTGATTCATGTAGATTCTGACAGTCGAAATGAAAAAATCGATATGTTTTTCTACCACAGGCAAAATGACAAGGAGAGTCAACTTTTTTCCAAACGAATTCAAAAGACCATTAAGGAAAAATATGAGCTTTATCGCAAAGGCAGGGGATATAAGGGAACGGTCAGTGGCAGAGACTTGCATATGCTGAGAGAAACCAAGCCTACGGCTGTTTTTGTTGAGTTGGGCAATATTAGGAATCCAAATGACCAGGTTCGTCTGGTCAGAGAAAAGAACCGTCAGTTGGTTGCCAATTGGATGTTTCAAGGATTGATAAGCGATGCCAAAAAGAAGTAGTTTATTTGAGCTAATGCGATTAAAATTTGATAAGGAACGCTTAAGTGAGAAAACAGGCAACCATTTTAGGGAAATCTGGTATTTAGTATAGGCAAATGCGGTACTATGTATCACGCATTATTTTTTATTATGAAAACGAATTTCTTTGCACTTGCAACAGTTATTTCCTTTGCATTTCTGTTGTTTTCCTGCGATTCGGTAGTAAATCTCACTTCTGATGACGACCAGGATACCGTTGCATTTCTGACTGACTCTTTGGGAGTCGACTCCTGTTTGGTAGGCGATAGCCTATCCGTTTCTTCCTTGCCTGCGGTTGCGCAAAATTACCTTACTCAGAATAACCCCCAAGACAGCATTATCTCAGTAACAAGGTTTATCACCACCCTTGATACCGCATATCTTGTAGGCCTGGATAATGGAGAGGTAGTTGTTTTTGATGGGGGAGGAAGCTTCATTTTTGAATCACAAGCTTTGTCTAAAGATCCTGATGAATTCGAAAAAAGCCTTTTTAAACTCTTGAAAAATCTATTTCCTGATTATGAGTTGGAAGAGGTGGAATATGAAGGAATGATTAATGGTCTGCCTTATTACGAGGTAGAGTTTGAAGATGACTTTGAGTTTTATGTTACCGCATCAGGAAACGAATTCTGTTATTTCCTTGACGACGATGATGATGACGACGATGATGATGACGACGATGATGATGACGATGATGACGATGATGATGATGACGATGATGATGATGACGATGATGATGATGACTAATTCATCACAGTCCTAATAAATATTGGATAAAAACTAAACGAGCAGTCCTGAGAATAGGCCTGCTCGTTTTCTTTTTATTGGGATAAATAACTAGCCAGCTCTTCTCTCCAATTGTACTTGCATCTTGGCGACGCGGTCAATGAGTTTTTCGGTGCTCAGCCTTTCTCGGAGTCGGTCGACCATGATCGGAAAACAGAAAGGAGTAAATGCGTGTGGTCTCTCCATGATAACATCCCTTCCATTCAGTCGTTCCATGGCTATGACCAGTCTCTCCATGTCCAGTTGATAGTTGATGACTTCATCATAGGCCTGTCTGAGGAGCAGGTTTGAAGGGTCATATTCTTTAAAAACCTTAAATAAGAGGCTTGTAGAGGCTTGTAAATGCCTACTTTTCATTTGTTTGCCAGGGTACCCCTGGAAAACCAGACCCGCGATGGTAGCAATTTCTCGAAACCTCCTGCTCGCCATTTCAGACTCATTTATGGCTCTTTGAAGGTCTTCGTCCAAAGCCTCTGGAGAAAAAATATTTCGTTCCAGGCCTTCATCAATCGGGATGGGTACATCAGAAAGCAGTTCGAAGCCATAGTCATTCATGGCAATTGAGAAGCTCATAGGTCTGATCAAAGTCAGGCGCCAGGCTACCAGTGCACTCATGATCTGATGTACTACCCTACCCTCAAATGGATATACAAAAAGGTGGTATCCTTCTCTGGATTCGATGGACTCAATCAAACATTCATTGATGCCGGGAATGGATGACCATTTTTGCTGTAACTCAAATAATGGGACGAGTTTTTGGAGTTCAACTGTACTGAAGTCTCGATCCAGGTAATCTTGCAACTTTTGCTTGAGGCTTTGGGACATTTGTGAACTCAACAACATCCTTGAGCCCATCCATCTTGGCACCTTTCCTTTCTTGCTTTTGGATCTTTTCACCTGTACTTCCAGGTTTCTGATTCGAACCAATTCCAAGGATCTTCCTGCAAACCAGAACACATCCCCTGGATTCAATTGGGAAATAAAGGTTTCTTCAACTGTGCCAATTCTCCCACCCGAAACATATTTCACCGTCATATTGACGTCTCCAACTATCGTCCCGATAGAAAGTCTGTGCTGCAAGGCAATTTTTTTGCTGTGTACCTTATACGTTCCATCTTCTTCGATTTCTACCTTTTTGTATTCGTCATAGGCTTTGAGGGAATCCCCCCCTGTAGTGATAAAATCCAGCATCCAGGAGAATTCTTCTTCGCTCAGGTATTGATAGGCAAATGTCTGGATGACGGTCTGGTAAACCTCCGTGGCTTTGAAACCATCTGCAACAGCGAGGTTGATCAAATATTGAATCAGGACATCAAAAGGGTTGACTATCGGTTTTCGGTCTTCCAGTTTTTGGCTCTTGACGGCTTCCCGCAGGGCTGCAGCTTCTATGAGCTCAAGCGAATGCGTAGGGACAAAATGAATTTTACTGCTGGCACCCGGTTGGTGTCCACTTCTCCCAGCCCGCTGGACAAATCTGGCTATTCCTTTCGGTCCACCAATCTGGATGACGGCTTCTACCGGACGGAAGTCCACCCCCAGGTCGAGAGATGAGGTACAGACTACGGCTTTAAGCTGTTCATTATGCAGGGCATCCTCCACCCAAGAGCGCAGTTCGGCGTCGATAGAGCCATGGTGCATGGCAATGGTTCCAGCAAGGTCTGGTTCTGCAGCCAGGAGGGTTTGATACCATAATTCGCACTGGGCACGGGTATTGGTAAAGATCAGCGTAGTTTGGAATCGATGAATGATGGGCAAAACCTTGTCGACCATGTTGATGCCAAGGTGTCCAGACCAGGGAAACTTTTCAATAGAGTCCGGAAGCACAGATTCCACCTCTATACGTTTATTGATCTCAGCTTTGATGAAGCTATGCTTACCATCTTTGAAGGCATTTCCGAGCAGGACTTCCAGTGCCTGGTTCATGTTGCCAATGGTAGCAGAAATTCCCCAAACCAATAGTTTTGGGTTGATTTTTTTGAGATGGGCGATGGCCAGTTCAACTTGCACCCCTCGTTTGGTACCCAGGAGTTCGTGCCATTCATCTATGACAATGACTTGCAGGTTCTCGAAATATTTCTTGTGACCTTTATTGGAAAAAAGTACATGAAGGCTTTCTGGGGTAGTAACAAGGCCTTCCGGCATTTGCCTTTTTTGCCTGGCTTTCTGGGAAGAGGTGGTATCACCGGTTCTGATTTCGACTTTCCATGGGACTTCCAACTCAGTACATGCATCCTGGCAGGCTTGCCTGATGTCTTTGGAGAGTGCCCTTAGGGGGGTAATCCAGATGGCCTGGAGGCCATTTTTCTCTCTTTCCTTGTAATTAGAAGGATTTTGTGAAATCCATTTGATTAGAATAGGAATCCACAAACCATAGGTCTTTCCACTACCTGTAGGCGCATTCAGTAGGCCATGTTTATGGGATAAAATTTCTTTTATGGTATCAAGTTGAAAGGGAAAAGGATCCCAATTCCGGCCATGATACCAGTCTAAAGCCAATTGAAGCAGCTCTGATTTAGATAATTTCTTTTTTACAGGCAATGAAACATGCTTTTCACTACATACATCTCATCGTCTATTTTGTTGGAAAGAGATGTGATTATGTAAGACTATTTGCCTATTTATATAATTCTTCCTGTACGAATAGCCTCCATTCCAGGTCCATGGTATCCACCTCCCCATTGGCCTTGTGAACAAGGTAGAATTCCTGGCCCAGTTCTTTTTTTAGGCGATTTCCCTTTCGAATGTGCTTACCCTTGGGTCCAGCCCAGATAATGGCTTTCCCTTCCTGGCTTCCATCATAAAATGGGGAGGGATCGGACATGCCTTCAGGGATGACGAGTGAACTAGAATTGTTTACCGATAGCTCGTAACGTACATCTGGCATGGGATACTTTCTAACAAATGTATTGTTGTCTGCCACTTCGAGGTCAAAGGCCACCCCTTTGAAAAAGGTCATGAATGAATCTCTTTCTGCCTTCATTTCATTGTGAACCTCCTTGATTTGCTCAGGGCTTGGCCTTGATTTCATGACATTCATTCCAACCAGGCTTCCAAGTATTATTACGATGGCAAACAATGGCCAAATTTCTTTTAGTCCATTCATAATATCCGATTTATTGAAAAGGCTAACACAAATATCAAATTCTTGTTTTACGAATATGAAAATTCTTTAATATTCGCTCAAATAGGTTCTAAAAATAATTTATCATTCCTTCCCATGCCATCTTCCTTTTTCAATTTCAAGCAATTTAAGATCAAGCAAGAGCAAAGTGCGATGAAAGTAAGCACTGACGGAATACTCTTGGGCGCATGGGCCAGTTTGGGTAAAGGGGGAAAAGTGGCTTTGGACATTGGAACCGGAACAGGGATATTATCTTTGATGCTTGCTCAGAGGTTCTCTGATCTACAAATAGAAGCCCTTGAGATTGATGAGGCTGCTGCGAAAGAGGCAAATGGGAATGTAAACAATAGCCCCTGGCCAGGTCGTATCAGGGTGATTCACACTTCCCTTCAATCTTTTCAGTTTGAGACCAATTATGACCTGATCATTTGTAACCCTCCTTTTTACAGTGGGGAAAAAAAATCTAAAATAAAGTCAAGGGCGTTTGCCAGACACCAGGCCAATCTGCCTCTTTCTTACTTGATGGAGTTTGCCAAGTCCGCCTTGTTTCCTACAGGCAAA
The DNA here is from genome assembly GCA_022760475.1 of Bacteroidia bacterium. GTDB lineage: Bacteria > Bacteroidota > Bacteroidia > J057 > J057 > JALEFZ01. Next base: position 58,648 of record JALEFZ010000038.1, read on the forward strand.
TTGAGCATGATCCTACCCTATGCCCAACGGAAGGATGCCATTTCGTATGCCCAAAAGCAAAACATGAAACTGAGCAGGGAAAAGTTAATCCGATATACTTCCTCCAAAGAGATATCAAGGGTTTTGCTGGAATTTGGTCAAGAATCAGTGAGTAAGTTTGTCAGTGAGACCATGACTATCCAATACAAAGGTAGCAACCGCTACACAGAAGACTTTATCCAACTTACTAGAGATTTTTACGCTTTTATGGATTGAGGTACTTTTTTTGGGTGATGGCGCAATTACAGATTGGTCAATCGATGTTAATGTCTTAATTTGCTTCAAAGAAAGAGCTGCGATGAAAGCAATAATTCCTGTGGCAGGAGCCGGTACTCACCTTCGTCCTCATACCCATACCCAACCCAAGCCTCTGATTCCTGTAGCTGGTAAGCCCATATTGGGACACATCATTGATAACCTGATTCAGGCAGGAATCACTGATCAGGTATTCGTAGTGGGCTACCTTAAGGAAAAGATAAAAGATTATGTATTAACCTACTTTGGAGATAGGATCAATGCCACTTTTGTGAAGCAGGAACCCAGACGGGGACTTGGCCATGCACTTTGGGTAACGAGAAAAGAAATCGTTGATGAACCTGAGGTATTGATTGTGCTTGGGGATACCATTTTTGGAGATGACACTAGTAAGATTCTGGAAATTGATGGAAGTGTGCTTGCGGTACATCCTGTTGATGACCCAAGGTCTTTTGGTGTGGCCATGCTGGATGAGCATAGATTTGTAAAAAAACTGGTTGAGAAGCCAGACATTCCAACCTCCAACCTCGCTTTGGTGGGGCTTTACAAAATAGCGGAAGTAAAAGACTTGCTAAATGTACTGGATGAGATGGTTGAGGATGAAGCTGCTGATCAACTGGATATACCTCTCACGGATGCACTCATGAAATTGGTCAAGCAAGGCATCCGACTCTATACCCATCGGGTAGAAAACTGGTTTGATTGTGGGCAAAAGAAGAGTTTGCTATATACCAATCAGATTCTTCTGGGAAGGGATACAGCAAGCCAGAACCACAAATTCACCAATACCGTTATCATTGAGCCAGTTCATATTGCGGATAATTGCGAAATCATAAATTCTGTCATAGGGCCCCATGTAGCTATTGCAGAGAATGCCAGGATTCAGAACTCAATTGTTAAAAATTCCATACTGGGCGCCTACTCTACCCTGGATTCAATCATCCTAAATAGCTCTGTAATTGGGAATGACACCTCCTTGCGAGGCAAGTCTAATAGCATTAATATTGGGGACAATACTGAAATTGACTTCGAACAGTAAAGAATCGACAAAGCATCAATGGCTCTGATTTATCACCTGGCATTGCCCAAAGATTGGGAAGACGCCCTGCTGAAAGGCACTTATGACCATCCATCTTTAAAGGAAGAAGGATTTATCCACTGCTCCACAGAAACACAACTTCTCCCTACCGCTCAAAAACATTTTACAGAAACAAGAGAACTGGTCGTCCTTGAGATTAGCGAACGCAAGGTTAAAGACAAGCTCAAATACGAGGAGAGCCGAGATGGTGAACTTTTTCCTCATATTTATGGAAAAATCAAGTTAACAGACGTCTCTGATACAAGAATGCTGTTTCGGACTGAGAACGATCAATGGACCTGGGATTAATTTCCTGGCCATATCAGACGCAAACCCATGTATTTTTATGCGTTATTTTTCTTTAAATTTAAAAGAAGGGTAACAATGATTGCGTTTCTTGATATATGGACGTAAACGCCCTGAATTGGCATTTTATAATCAACCACAACAACTCCCTATTTCTATGTTCAAGATAAAACTACTTAAATCTATCTCGCAGGTCTTGATTTTTGGCCTTATTTTCTTTGGTTTTACCATGCCTGCCCACGCCCAATTGGACAAGTGGAAGAAGAAAATCGGAAAGTCTGCTGAGAATAAAGCTGAAGAAAAAGTTGAGGAAAAGACTGGTGAAGCTGTTGACAAAACCATCGACAAGGCATTCGATAAGTTGTTCAAGAAAGTCGAGGAAGCCATCGAAGGTGACAAAAAAGACGAAACGACTGAAGGAAGTAAAACCGAAAAAGGAAGCACTGGCAAGGAAAGTAAGGATTCAGATTCCAAGGTAACGATCAAGCCATCAGAACCGGACCCGAATGTAGAGCCCAGTAGTTGGATTGGTAGCTACCGCATGAGAACTGAGGAGACAGACAAAAAAGGAAAGATGACCGAAGGTTTCCCTCAAACCAATACCTTCTACATTGAAAAATATAAAATTGCCTTTGAAAATAAGGCAGATGACCGAAAAGAGCAGGCGACTGTGATCATTGATCGTCAATATCGCCAGATGACTACCAAAATGATTGATGAAGACGGGACAAAGCAGGCTATTACCTTGCCTTTACCTTCTATGACGGTGGAAGTTGAGGATACAGATGGAGATATCAATGAGTCCAGAGACAACTTCAAAAAAACCGGTAGAACTAAGACCATCGCAGGGTATAAATGCGAGGAGTACACCTATGAAAATGATGAAGTCAACTCAAGCATCTGGCTAGCGCCAAACATGGGTGCTGACTTTAGAGAGTTCTTCTCATGGGTTTCTATTAAGGACAATAAGAAAGGTGGATATACTTCTTACGACGAGTTTTATCCCTTTTCAGGGGCCATCATGGAGTCTACCAGCCTGGACAAAGAAAGTGGAAAGGAAACCCATATGATCGTTGAAGATGTGAGTAAGGGGAGCGTCAATCCTGAAATCTTTTCCCTGGATGGCTATGAGCACCAGGACATGAATGGACTGCTGAATAGCCCTGAGGGAAAGAAACTTTCAGAATTATTCAAAAAAATAACTGATGAAGACGATAATTAATCCGATAAATTCAATATTTCGGACAATCATCCGTTAAATCCATAAGCTAATAAGTGATCTGACCCTTTAAGCGTCATAAGTACACACAATTATCCCGGGAAATGCAGTGTCCCCAACTGCATTTCCTTTTTTTATGGAACCAACCAGGATGAACTTTCCTCCCCATTTTTCCATTCGAAGGACGCTCTTAGGTGTTGACCTCTGCTAAGGATTAAGGCTTCCATTTTTGAGATTTCAACCTGAATCACTGCGAAATTCTTTTTCCAGGATTCATAGTTCCCCCTTTCGGCTTCCTCAAAGCTTCCATAGCTTTCCCATCCCAATCGAGGATTCTCAATTGAAAGCCCTGGTTCTAATTGAGAACTGTAATTTAGCCTGGAAGCAGGGTTGAGTTTTTCCCACTCAGATTGATAGATTTTATCCTCGGTAAAAACCCTGGCCATGCCATGCAAGCGAATTTGCATCCTCAACTTGGGATGCCAGGCATGGACAGCTACTGCAGGATTGTTTTGAGATTCATTTACCTTCTGTGCCCTGATGTCTGTATGAAAACGGAGTATTCTTTCTTGCGGAAGACAGCTACGGAGAATTACAGACCTGGGATTTGCCCCCATGTGATTAGTTGTAATGAATGTCAAAATGTGGAAAGCATCTTTGGGGTCTAACGCACCGCGCCTCAGCCTCTGCCATAACAATTCCTCATAACTCTCCAATGTGCTAGGTAACTCTTGCATATCATTTTGAACTTGGTATTTGTAAAAGGGTCATATCATAAGAATTGTTTGGTGAAAAATAGAAAGCTCTCCCTTGTTATGTCTATAAAAGCATACAGAATTATACCAAAAGCAACAACTATTCATTTTTCGAATGTTTATTTTTCTACCAAAATGAAATAAAACAACAACTGAAACATTAATTCTAACAATTAATTCAGATTTATAATTCTCTGGCCTGATTTTTGGAAAATCAATTGAGATTATAACACCCCCTAACAAACACCAGCAGATGATTGTAGAAAAACAAACAACTGCCTCATTAGTCCATTCACCTAACCCAACGGTGAAGTTTCTGATAATTCCCTCTAGCAGTTCTCCAAAAGAGAAATGTTATCAGGTGAATTTGGCAATTTATAGAAAAGACAGTACCCAGATCCGCCTTACGGATTCCAGCGGGAAGATGCTCCTGCTTGAAGAGAGCCTTAGCAATCAAACTTATGTAATTAGAGATCTTGCAAAAGGAACTTATTTCTTTGAAGTCAATGACGGATTTTACTGTCAGATCAAGGAATTAAGAATTTCTGCATAGTCATTCTATTTCAACTGATTTCCAGGCTTAACATTTTATTATCTTTACCTTTCGGATAATAAGCCAGATTAAGCATGGATGAATTAAGAAGACAAATCCTTCGTGATTTATTGGGCGAGGCCAATATCAACTTGTCTGAGGATCAAGATGAGGCCGTAACGGAGTTTGTGAGGTTCATGGATTCCCAGGATTTCAGGGCTACCTTCCTCCTCACAGGTAGTGCAGGTACGGGTAAGACCTTCCTGATCAACCTTTTTACGACCATGCTCCGCAAATCAGGTTATAAGGTTATCCTCCTTGCACCTACAGGCCGGGCTGCGAAGGTCATCACCCGACGAACAAAAAGGCCTGCCTATACGATTCACCATCACATTTATGCCCCCATGGAAGGCCAGGCCGGCCAGGTGAGTTTCAGCATGAAGGGCAATAAGGCTGAAAACAAGACTGTCTACATAGTCGATGAGGCATCTATGATTGGGGATAAAAGTGATGGTAGCACCCCCAATAGCCTCCTTGCAGACCTCCTCCGATATGTGTTTTTTGAAGATGAATACAGAAAATTGGTTCTGGTTGGAGATCCAGTACAGCTTCCACCCGTAGGCCATGAGCTCTCCCCTGCCCTGGATGCTGACCAGCTTTTCATGAAGCATAGCCTGAATGTATTCCATGCCCACCTCACGGATGTGAAAAGGCAATTAAGCGACTCGGGTGTTCTGGAGAATGCTGTCGCAATCCGCGATGCCTACCTTTCTCAAGGGGAAGTCCTTTTGCACCTGGAGCCCAGCAGGGATGTGATGCAATTGGAGAGTCCTTATGAGGCCTTGGAGACTTATATTTCATATTATGAAGAGGGTAACCTGGACAAGGTCGTATTTTTGACCTATTCCAATTTCCAGTCTACGCGGGTCAATCAAGGCATTCGCCATCACCTGTTTTACACGGAGGATCTTCTTGTTCATAATGAATTGCTGATGGTGGTTCGGAACAATTACAGTTGGGGAGATCCAAAACGGCTGCCATTTATTGCCAATGGAGAAATGGGAATCGTTAGAGATATTTTTCCTGAAACGTATGAAGAAAAATATGGCCAAAAATGGATGGATGTATGCCTTGAATTTCAGGATACCAAAGGGGAAAGCCTGATGATTGATTGCAAAATTCTATTGAGCCTGCTTACCGAAAAACATCCCCAACTGAGTAATGAGGCTTCTTACAGCATCTTCATGGAGAGGCAAAAAGAATACTTGGGCATGCCAAAAGGAAAGGCAGCAGAACTCCTACGAAAAGATCCCTACATCAATGCCTTACAGGTAAAATATGGCTATTCAGTTACAGGGCATAAATCCCAGGGGGGACAATGGGAAAATGTAATCATTGGCTTTGAACCTGATTATGGCAACAATGCCCTTTCCTATCTCCGTTGGACATATACGGCATTTACCAGAGCGGAAGAACGGGTCTTTACCTTGAATTGCCCTTTTTGGGAGGAATAATTCAGCATTTCAACATAAAAAAAGGAAGGCATATATGCCTTCCCCTTAGTTGTGTGTGGTCAAATATCTCTAAACAGCTGTGTTTTCAAGAACATACTGTTGCCATTTCCATGCAGATGACATCATCTCGTCGATGTCTTTTTGAGCTTCCCAGCCCAACTTATCCTTGGCCAGAGAAGAATCAGAATAGATAGAAATTACATCTCCTGCTCTGCGATCTCCGATTACATAGTTTAACTTCACACCGGATACCTTTTCGAATGCATTGATTGCTTCCAAGACCGAAACGCCATTACCTGAGCCAAGGTTATACACCTCATAATTGTGCTCATTCTTTCCCTCCAACAAGTAATCCATTGCCTTCAGGTGGGCATCAGCAATATCCGTTACATGGATATAATCGCGAATGGCGGTTCCATCACGGGTGGGATAATCGCCACCAAATACTGTCATTTGAGGAATCCAACCTACGGCAGTTCGTGTAATTACAGGAACCAGATTTGAAGGTTTGTTGATGACATCTTCTCCGTTTTTGCCTGATTCATGTGCCCCGACAGGGTTGAAGTACCTAAGGGCAATACATTTAACCTTACTTACCTTACAAAAATCCTTGATAATGCGCTCCCCCATCCATTTTGTCTGGGCATAAGGCGACTCGGTTTCCGTTACGGCTGTGTCTTCTGTAACAGGTAGCTTATCGATGTTGCCATAGATTGAGCAAGATGAAGAGAAAATGAAATTCTTTACATCAAACTCCTCACAGCATTTGAGGATATTGATGAGAGATTCGAAGTTGTTGTGGTAATATCCAAGTGGATCGCTCACAGAATCTCCAACGGATTTAAGAGCAGCAAAGTGAATGACGCCGATGATGTCTGTATTTTCTTTGAAAACAGATCTTACAGCCTCCAGATCAACGAGGTCAACTTGGTAATTTGTCATTGTTTTACCAGTGATGGATTCTATCCTCCCCACAGTATCTGCGGATGAGTTGACGAGGTTGTCGATAGAAATAACATCAAAGCGGTTCTCAGCGAAGAGCTCAATGGCAGTATGGGAGCCAATGTATCCGGTACCTCCGGTTATCAGGATTTTAGACATATTGTTGTGAATATTGCTTCAGAATTGAATGAAAAGAGCTGATTCAGAAGGATGGAATGAAGAAATTTTTCAGCGGAGTGAAAATTTATCACCACCATTAAATAAACCAAAATAATTCTTCATTCGGGTGGCATGTTCATATTTCGACCGAAATCAACCTTGAATGGTTAGTCAGGTCTCTTTATCAGTTGAAAGATTTTCTTGAAATAACGACTGTATAAATGGAGATAGTTGCTTGAAATCCCATTTTGCCTGAGGGAAACAAGCATTTCTCGGTTGATGTTGAGCATGCTTTTCAGCCCAGAAGTGCTCGCTCCGCCTGTACGCATTTTAACCAAAGTTTCTGGAATATAGCTGTAAGAAATTCCACCCTTTAGGAACAATCGCACCATAAATTCAAAGTCAGCAGTGATCCTGAACTGGGTATCAAACAATCCAAAACGTTCATAGAGTTCCCGCTTCACATAAAAACTCGGATGCGGAGGCATATTCCCTTGCTTCATCATGGCTGGTTTGAAACCCTTCCCAGGATAATACCTGACCACCCTATCCAAATCATCTGGATCGACATACTCCACATCACCGAAAATGGCATCAACCTCCTTTTCTTCGAACTCCCTGACTACCCTGGAAATCACATGTTCATGAACCAGAAAGTCATCTGCATTTATCAAACCTATTACTTCACCACTAGCCAATTTCAGGCCCTTATTCATGGCATCATAAATGCCCTTATCCGGCTCAGATACAAAGTGGTTCGTAAGCCCATTGTAGGACTTGATGATGTCCTGGGTTCCGTCTTTGGAAGCTCCATCTATAATGATATACTCAAGCTCTGGATGGTCCTGCGAGGCCACCGAATCAAGGCAGTTTTTTATTACGTCTGCATTGTTCCAGGATACAGTAACAAGGCTTACTTTCATTTTAACGATTGTTCGGTAAATATTTTTCTTATTTGCTCTTTAGGTCCAGGATTAGACTTATATGATCTGGCAAATTCCCATGTAGCTGTTGACCATTGGTCATATTGCTCCTGCTCCATATCGAGCATAAGTTTAAGGGCATCTTCCCAATCACCGTGATTAGCAAGGGAAATGTCCCATCCTATCTTTTGATCCTGGAGATTCCTCCAAGGCGTTTTATCGCTGATGAGCACAGGTTTTCCTGCTAACAGGCCTTCAAAAATGGCATGCCCAAAATTCTCTCCCAGGGTGGGTAAAACAGAAAAATGGTAGGCAGGAATTCGTTTTTCTAATTCTAATGGACTGATTGCCCCTTTGAAATTGACCTTAAGCCCATGATGGTTTACAATTTCCTTGCACTTCTGAAGGTAGGCCAGGTCTTCCTGCGGTCCGAAAACATCCATGGAGAGGCCCTTTTTCCCTTTCATCAATTCCAGCAAAAAATGAAGGTTCTTTTTTGGACTGACCCTTGAATGAAAAACCAATTTGGCTTCACCCCTTGCCTTGGCCACAGGGAAGCACGGCAATTGATTTTGTTTGGGGAAATTGGTGGCTTCGAAAATCTTCAAGCCCTTGCCAAAGTGATGTTGTATGTCTTCATACTCTTGTTTGTCAGTGGCTTGCCACAGTACTTTCTTTTGAATCCCTGTGATTTTCATGAGATTCAGGAATATCTTTTTCTTCAGGGCTTTTTGTCGAAGTGCGCCTTCATGCAACATCCCCCTGGGTGCTAATAAAAGTTTCGTATCAGTCTTCCCATTAGCTATGTACTGCAAAGGCCAAAAGGTAAAAGGAACGGAAAAAAGGCTATTTACATAAAGAAAATCCGGCTTTACAGCATCTATCAAGCTGCTTAAGGCCTTTCTGTTCAACGCATCATGAGAAAAGTAAAATACCCGGGTACCTTCAGGTCTTGTGATCCATTTATTGGGCTGAATCTGTGGGTATGCTTCCTTGGCATTGTGATCCTTATTCGTAGTAATCACCGCAAACTCAAACTCATCCCCCAAGGCCTCAATCAGATTCCTGATGGATTGAATAGGGCCACCTGCTCCGAAACCGGGCAAGTACCAGTCAATGAGAACCAATATTTTGATGCTAGGCTTCGATTCCATTTTTCTCCATCCAGGATTCCAGTACCACCAATAACCAAATCTTTATCCAATAAATGCTTGAATCTCCCTGCAAAAAGCCTCTCCAATAGTTTTGAAGTTCACTTTCCCTAAATATTCCCCGTTTGCCCAAGGACTCAATTTTACTATTGGCGAGTTCTTTCAATGGACCTTTTAACCATTCAATCCATGGAAAAACGAAGCCCATTTTCTTTCTGAATACCACCTCCTTAGGGAGTAAATCGCCCAGGGAATCCACCAAAAACTTTTTGGGATACTCAGGCTCTTTGTCCTTATCCGAGATGCTCAGAGCGAAGGAAACCAGTTCATGATCGAAGAAGGGCACGCGCACCTCCAGGGAATGAGCCATGGACATTTGATCGGTATCGCGCAATAATACATTTTGGGTATAGGTAGACATCTCTCCGATTCCTACCTGATTGAAGATGGGTAATCGCCCGATGGAAATGAGTTCTTCAGGACTAAACACTTCGGTAAAGCTGAAGGGCTTGCCTTTTGTTAGCAAGATATTTCCCCTTTCCTTTGGGCTATATATTTCTCTAAATAAAGGATAAATCGACTCAAAATTCGAATCGGGACTCTCAAGCATTTGCTGGAGCCTACCCGTTTTGGCTTTGCCGACAAAATTTCCCAAAAGGCCAGCACCAACCTTCCTTAAGGGAGCTGGAACAGCAAAAACGGGAGAATAGGATTGCAGTTTTTGGTATTGCTTGAATACAGGATAGCCAGCATATAGTTCATCTCCCCCCAGACCGGATAGGGCCACCGTAAAGCCTTCATTTTTGGTTGCCTCCGACACCACATAGCTGTTGATGCCATCTCCGCTAGGATGATCCATGCTGTCGAGGGCATCCGGTAATTTTTTCAGGAAATGGGATGGGCTTAGCTTAATGGGGTGGTGAGCAGTATTGTATTTGTTTGCAATCTGCATGGAGTAAGGAGATTCGTCGAACTCCTCTTCGTCAAAAACAATCGAAAAGGTATGAACTGCCTGTTCGGAGCTTTGGGCCATCAGGGCTACGATGGCGGAGGAGTCAATGCCGCCCGATAGAAAAGCTCCCAAGGGAACATCACTGATCATTCGCCTTTCTACTGCCTCAGAGAGTATTTGGAGATTCTCCTTGCAAAGTTGTTCGTAGGAATCTTCCCTGACCTCATGCCCTTGCTTTGCCAATGACCAGAAGGACTTTGTTCGCCATTCACCCTTTTTCCAAATCCCCATTTCACCAGCCTTGAGCATTCGCACATCCTTGATCAGGGTCCTGGGTGAATTGACTGAGTAGTATTGCAAATATTCAGGCAGGGCTTCCTGGTTCAGAACTGCGGGGACCATGCCCGAGGACAATAAACTTCTAATCTCCGAAGCAAATACCAGTTTATCTCCATTTTGATAATAGTAAATGGGTTTAATTCCCATTCTATCCCTTACCAGAATCAATTCTTCCTCTACCTTATCCCAAATGGCAAGGGCAAACATTCCATTGAAATGGTTGAAGGCATCTTTTCCCCATTTGCTGTAGGCAGCCAGGATCATTTCAGTATCACCTTCCGAACGAAAAGGGTAATCCTTGAGCTTGGCTTTTATTTCTTTGAAATTGTAAATCTCTCCATTGAACACCAGGGTGTACCTACCGGTATAATCCTCCATAGGTTGGGCGGATGAGTCAGAAAGGTCGATGATTGACAACCTTTTATGCCCCAAAGCAACACCATCACCTATCCAATGGCCATCTGCATCAGGCCCCCTATGGCTCATGGCCTCGGTCATGGCCATGATATCCTTATCGAAGGAGGTTGATTTTTCTTCAAATGTAAATCCAGCTATTCCGCACATAAGGTAGATTAATGGCTTTGCTTAATTTTGAACTTCAATTTCTCTTTTTCGGACTTCCTCCGCTGGATTTCCCCGATAAATCGTATAGGCCTCCAGATCGGTACTTGTAACTGAGGCTGCACTCAATATAGCATGTGATTTACAGTTTACCCCAGGCGCAACCAGGCATTGTGCACCGATCCACACACCTTCTTCCAGTATAATTTCCCCTATCATCAGGTCAAATGCTGCTTTTTTATAATTGTGATTGCCTGTCAGGAGCATGGCTCCCTGAGAAATGCAGACGTCATTTCCGATCTTGACATCGGCAAGGTTGTCGATCCAGACTCGTTCTCCTATCCAGACATGGTTTCCTACGGTCAATCGCCATGGATACTTGATATTCACTCCCGGCTTGATGATGACGCCTTTTCCGATTTTTGCTCCAAATAGCCTTAGAAGGCCTACTTTCAGACTTGAAAAAGGAATGATGGGGTTGATAAGAAATACTGCATTAACTAAAAACCATAAGACACGTTTGATGGCAGAACCACCAGGCTTATACCAATCGTTGTTGAATGCTAATAAATTAGTCTTCCCTTGTTGAGCAGTCATGTTTCTATCCATCCGTTTGATTGAAATTATTGACCATTGAAATCAAGGTATCTGTCCAGGTATCTGGGGTAATCTGTTGGGAAAGCTCGTAGCTTTTATTACCCATTTCCCATAATTCCTCATCCGTCTTGGCAAACAGTACCTCCAGTTTTTCGCGAAGTTTGTCGCTGGATTGGGCTTGGAAAATATATCCATTTTCTCCATCCTTTATAAAAGCATCTCCTGCACCGCAAGCATCTGAGGCCAGCAGAGGTAGACCAGAAGCTCCAAACTCATGTAACACCACGCCCCAAGGCTCTTTGTGAGAGGGAAGGATGAAAGCGCCTGCATCTTCGGCCAAATGAGGCAATTCTTCAGGCTGAACAAATCCTTGTTGGTGGATAAGGGGATGGTCTGGAATGGGATAGTCCCCAGCACCCACCAGACTAAGGCTCCATCCCTGGTTATTTTTTACATCTAAAAAAGCCTCACACAAATCTCCAATTCCCTTGAAATCAATCAACCTTCCTACATAGAGCAACTTTCGGGGATAGGCTTCCTTTTTCTTCTGATGATAGGACTTATATACACTTGCAAAAGCAGGCCAATTGGCGGAATAAAACCCCCTTTGGATATGCGATGGGGCAAAGCCAAGCCTTTGGGCATATTCTTGCTGCCGAAGCCCTGTAACCCACATCATGTCAAAATTTCTTTTTACCAGTACAGGGCTAAGCAAGGAGGCCAATTTTTGTCGATTCGACCCAGTCCATTGGTTGTCCAGACCGGAAATTACAGGTTTGCCTTTTTTTCTGAGTCCCCTGGCGATCTTCAAATAGCCCTTATCCATCCAGCCTGAAATGAGGGCTGCGTCGGGATCAAACTCATCTACCTTTTTCTGAATTTCTTCATGAGACAATTGCTCTCGATCAAAGATTTCCATCTTTTGGTCAAAATCAAAATTGAAGGGAGCTTCTTTATTGACTGGCCATCGGAACAAGAGGACTTTGATTCCTTCTTTTTTCAAGAGGTTTTCTATGCAGGAAAGTACATAACCTGCCAACTCACTATATAAAATCAGAATCCTCATGTTTCAAGTAACTTTTTTTGTCTTTTTACCAGCTTGGGATATTCTATTAGCACCATCAAAATGATGAAAAAATGGATAGAGAACGCATTTAGAGATGAATTGAGCCAACTTTCGAAAAATGATGACAGAATCGCGGCCAATGCAAATGGGAAGCTGAACCAGGGAGCCCTCATTCTAAACATCATATAAATCAGGAATATGGCAAAAAAGATAAATCCCAGATAGCCATTATTCATGATAAAGGTAAGGTAGGAATTGTGCATTCCGCCCTGATGCTCAGTCGCTACCAGGATGTCCGCCATGTCATGGAAGAAAATTTCCTCCCAGGCAAATCCTCGACCAATAAATGGATTTTGGGCAATCTGGGTTAGTCCCAATGACCATGCAAGGTAGCGACCAGTACCAGTAAAAAGGGACTCTACCCGGAGGTATTCTTCCAGTCCAAAAAGGGATATGGCAAATTCTAGTCCTCCCGAAGCCAAAAACACCAGGATGGCTGGTAAAACCATCACATAAAAGCCGGTTGTTACCAGTGTACTTCTTTTGTGGAAGGAATAGAGCAGGTAGAATATCAGGATCGTTCCCAAGGACGTCCTGGACCCAGTCAAAACAGTGGAAACCAGACATAGGACTATTGCCACATATACGATCCTTTTGGAATCATCATAGATGCTCAAATAGATGAAATAGAGCGGAAAAATGAGGGTAGAATATATGCCCAATCCGTTGGGATTCCCCATCAAGCCCCTATACCTGGCAACCAGATAGGCAACTTGAGGATTTACAAAACGGAGAATGAGCCCTATGACAAAGAATACAATGGATAGTTTAATGATATCCAAAAGGATTTTCCCCTCGGTAATCCTGATCATATAGGGAATGAAATGGAGTACCGCAAAAATTAGCAAAAGGTAGGAGATCATTTTTGCCATCGAAAGACCAATATTTGGACTCCTTAAGCCTCCCAAAAAGGCAACAATAAAAAATGGAATGATCAGCAGGAATATCTTCCTAAAGGAAATTTTACCTGCGGACATGAGAGAAAGGGTTCGAAGAAAAACAAAGAGGATCATGACGATCCTTAGATTTTTAAAGAAAAACAGCTGCCAGACCCTTGAATCGCCCATTACAAGGACAACCAATAAAAAGATCAACAGATGCTCGTCCTTTCCTTTTGCAAGCCAGTAAATACCCACAACCAGAAGGGGTAAGACAGCAAGAGGATAGAAAATATTACCAATGATATAGAGGATTGGCAATAAAAAAATAATTCCTTTGTATTTATTCAGGAACTCCCTCATCCCTCATGTACCTCCTTCCATAAGGCTTGAAAAAGATCTGTATGCTTCCTAGCAACTGCTTCCCAGGTGAAGTTCTTTTTTACTTTCTCCTTTGAAGCATGGTAAATAGAGGCCCATGCTTCTCCACCCAAGGCATACAAACGGTACAAAGCCTCTTTCAAGTAGGCTGGGTCATTCTTGGGAATGATCTCGCCATTGCTTTCATCTACCAACTCGCGTGTAGCTCCCACATCTGTTACCAAAACAGCACTGCCATGAACCATGGATTCAAGGACTACGGTTGGCATGCCCTCAAACTTGGTGGGCAACACGAAAACGTGGGTATTCCTATATAGCTCATCCAATTGTTCATCAGAGACAAATCCCAGAATATCTGCCTTTATAGGCTTCTTGCTTAGTTCCTCCCACAAGGGTCCCTTTCCAGCTAATGAGAATTGAAAATCATCTTCCCTCCCCTCTGCTGAGATCATTTCAATGGCCGCCATCAAAGTGTCAATTCCTTTATTATAAGCCCAACGGCCTACAAAAAGGCATTTCATCGGCGGAATTTTTTCCCATTTGGGATGAACTTCTTCCCAGTCTGCCGGAGGCGCAACTGCATTGGGTAACACCTGCAAAGAACCCGACTTAGAAGAAGTCCGCTTTGCCATGATGTCCGACAATCTGCCCCCAAGAGAAACTACATGCCTGGATCTTTTGAAGATGCCATCCAAAATAATCCTGTATGGCATTCCTTTAAGGTAATCAGTCTGTGTGAGGGGCTGATAAGGCTCCAGCCCATGGGGGTTGACAATGAGTCTGTCAGCAAAATCCTTGAGCTTGTACCAGACAGTCAATCCCTGGGCATAAACCAGATGATCAGGATGCTCCATTAGCACCTGATGAACCTGTCTGGAATACTGGTAAAGTTCAAGCAGGTAATTCCGCCTTTGTGGCAAGGGGTCAACATGAATCTCCGTAATGTTCAATTCAGAATCAAAGACCCTCTCCCCTTGGTGGGGATGAATCACTGTCAGCTCTACCTGAGCTTGGGCAGCCAGGGTCTCGATCAGAAGACGTGAATGCCGTTGAATCCCACCGACTGAATGCGGAAATACCCCATCGGTAGCAAATATTACCTTGGGCTTATTGCTCATAAGCTGGCAGTTCAATCAATGTGGCAATTCCCTCGTCCAGGCCAATAAGGGGTTTCCAACCTGTCTGACTCGTCAATTTGTTGATGTCCGCCAATAGGTGCATGCGGTCAGACTTTCTCATCCGGGCAGGGTTTTGGGTAATGGTAATTTTCTCTCCCAATTGCCTTTCAAATGCCTCCACGACCTCCCTTACGGAGTATTCCATTCCCTGTCCCAGATTGAAGGTATCAATGCCATCAATGTTGGCTTCCATCAAAAGCCTGACCGCCCTGGCCATATCGCTCGTATGGATGAAATCCCTTTTGGGTTCGAGGTTGCCAAGCTGGATGGTTCTTTTCCCTTCATTCAACTGCTGCTGAATCTCAGGTATCAAGTGTGGATTGGTTTCTCTTGGCCCAAAAGCATTGAAAAAGCGGCAAACAACTGTTGGGATATTTGTTTTCAGAAAAAACTCATTAGAAAGCCTTTCACCAGTTAGTTTGGAAAGTCCATATACATCCAGGGGCCCAAGGGCTTTGTTCTCATGGATGGGGTCATCATAGATGGGGTAAACAGCCGCAGTAGAAGCGAAAAACATTTTTTCGACACTTCCAACAGCTTCAGCCGCATCATAGAGGTTGATCGTCCCATTGACATTGACATCAAATGCCTCATATGGATTTTTGTTGCAATAGGGAATGAAGTGAATAGCAGCCAAGTGAATGACCCAATTGGGTTGTACCTCAGCAAGGGTACTAAACATCGCCTCACGATCGCGGAGGTCTACTTCGTAGAAATTGGAGTCAGGAAGCTGGATAAAGTTCCTATTGCCAAATGACAGGTTGTCAATGACAAAAATTTCATACTCACGCTCTTGCAGGTGAGCAATCAAGGCCGAACCTATAAAGCCTGCTCCACCGGTTACCAGTACTTTTTTCATTTTCTCGGGTGTTTTTAGGTTAAGGATAAATAGAACGGCAGGGCTTAGGAAGTTTTGCTTTCCATCGCCTCTTGGTTTTTCTGTTCGAGCATATTGAGGAAAAATTCTACATTCTTTTCGACGCCATAGTTCTCTGTGATGAACTCTCTTAACTCTTTTCCTTTTTGAGGAATGTTCTCAGGTTCATCCAGGTATTTCTTCAAGACCCCATAGAGGCCTTCTTCATCATGATTATCAAACATATATATCTGATCTTCATCAAAAATATCACAAATGGTGGGTGTCCTTGGCGCAACACAAGCCATGCCCATGGCACCGTATTCAAACAGCTTGTTGGGAGCACCATACCAGTTAGAACTTCCCATTACTCCAATGTGCATGGCTTTTTTGGAGGCCCTTAATTGTTCTCCATCCTGAAACCCAGTCATGGTAATGTCGCCCTTATAGGGACTTTGATCGACCTGATCTTTGATCGCAGGAAACTCAAGCCCTGAGCCTACCAGCAGCAGCTTGGCTCCATAGCCATCGGCTTTCAGCCTTTCGAAGACCTTGACTAGCATATCTACACGGTGCCACCTCAGAAAAGAGCCAATAAAGCCAATTACAATTTCACCTTCAGGTTTTGGGCTATCGTCAAACTCAAACCTGGAGAAATCTATGTTTTGGTGAATTCTGATATGATCGTTTGTTTCCAGACCCGCCAAATCTGTGATGTATTTCTTTACAGGATTGGAGTAAGCCATGATGCCACTTGAGTGCCTAAGGGTATCAATCTCAGCTTTGTGGACTTTGCCTTTCATTGGGGGATCAAAACCCTGGAAAATCTTATATTCATCTCTGATCGGTGAATCATAGATGATATTCAAAGGGACACCCCATTTCTTCGAAAGCTGAAGGCCAATTGTCGATCCGAAGGAATAAAGTTCCAGGATGTAATCCGGCTTTTCCAACTCGCCAATCTGCTGCGTCAAGGACTCATAGGAGCGAAACAGCATCATGTCCCTAACAAATGCCTTTAGGTACTTGGGAATGGGCAGGGCTGACCTTGAGGTGGGGCCACTGTAAGGATCAGGATTTTCAACCTTCTTCTTAAGCTCATCGAAATCATACTCATTCAACCTAATGCGGTAGCCCTGATCAGCGAATCCCTGGCTCAGAGATAGCATGATGGTACCCAGAATGGATTTTCGATCCGCGAGTTCTTTTGCTCCCTTGGCAAATATTATCTGAATGAGTTTGGACATAAAAAATTGGTTTGCTTACAATTGTCGAATCACAAATGAATCTATCTCTAATCCCGTTTTTTTAAGTTCTAGGAAAAGGTCATAAGTCTCCCCCTTCTTCAAGACTTCATTTATTTTGAGGGTATACCTGTTCCAGCCTCCCTTTTTCAATTTAAGGCTTCCCTTTCTACTACCATTGATCCCGATGTCTACCAGCCCTACTTTTCCAGTTCTGTTTTGGGCTTTTAGCTCAACTTCAAATCGTTTGGAGTCTTTTTTAGGAATAAAGGAATATTCCAATTTGGCCTTGCTGTTTTTTGCTCGAATGTAAGTCTGAAAATTGGTGAGCTCATTTTCAGAGACAGCACTGGTCCAAGCGGTCTGCATCAATGTTCCTTTTTCTTTATCGTAGACCTCTGCCTCAAACGAAAGGTCTGTAGACCAGTAAGAAGGGTGTCCTGTTTCATGCCAAGAATCCAATTGCCTGATGACAGCTTTTGTTCCTGACAAGTTCAATTCATAGACAGAACCCTGACGTCTGAAACACATTTTGTACTTTTGATTTCCGATAGGAACCCATACTTCTCCTTCCTCAGGAACTTGTCCAGGCAAATTGCTTAGAGGGAAAATCCCTCCGGCAATGATGTATCTGTCTTCGTTTTTGGCTTTTCTCACAGCAACAAGGAATCTGGGATCGTTGACTGCGGTATGGATAATAGGATCACCTTTGGCATCGTATAATACATCCCCCTCTCTCAAAATATCCTCATAATGTGAAGTTAGGGCCTGAGCATAGGCAGGAAGGGCAGCTTGCCAAATATAATTTTTGGGATTGGGGAAGGTAAATTTTCCCTGATGCCCCCAAGGGGTTTCATTGAAAAAGCCTGTGTAGTAAAATTCAGCTCCTATTGGCCCCAACAATTTCAATAAGCCTAGCCACTGACTTGGACGAATATTTCTTACGGGGTCTTTTTCCCAACCAGCACCAATGAAGGGAGAGAACAACTTATCTCCCTGATTGATTTCAATCTTCCTGCAAACCACCAACCATTCCCAACCTCTCCAGGGTCCCTTCCACTTTCGCCAGTTATCTGGATATCGTGGGTAAAAGTCAGGTGTCGAATAATACTGGCCATTGATTTGAGAACTGATATAACGGGATTCTTTCCACTGGAAACGGTTCAAAGGACCAGCATCCACCCCATACCAGGTAAATAGGGTGTTTTTGAGACCGGGAATGTCCTTGATGAAGGGGTCGGAATAGTTTTTTCTGAACCTGAGCTTTTGCTTGGCAGCATATTCATCCCAATCCTTGATTCCCGACTTTTTGAAATGTGCATCTGCAGCCGGATCTACTTCCCTCACCTTTTCTCTCCACTCATACGGAGGCGCCTCCCCATTTTCATTGATGATGTCAATGGGGCGATCCAGCAGTTTGAGCCAGTGGTTGAAGTACATCTTTTGTACCTGCCCTTCTTTTTTGAATAGCTCTCCAGGTGCAGATGGAGAAAGCCATCGAATGGTCTCATGAGGAACTCCATTTGCCTGGATAAACTGCCCCTTATCATTCTTCATGTAATACTCATCCGGCAGGTTCTTGCGAGCGACATAGGGGCTAAACTGTTCTTCACCTTCGAGCAGGGTCATTTTGGTTTGTAACCAAAGAGAGATCATGCCTAGCGGCAAATCCTTACGTCTATTGGCCAGGTTGACCATGTCCCGAACCACTACATATTGTGAAGAGAGTGGTTTGCCAACACTGATCGACTTGGAGTTGGGAATAACCAAGGCGTAATGATACTTATCCGCCATCAATTCTGTGATAGCTGCAGAATTGGCGGAGGCTTGCTCATCTTTGATGCCATCCTGCTTGAAGCCGCCAATGAAGGGAATGCCCATCCAATTGAATAAGGGCATGAGTTGGTGGTCTTTTTTATAGCGGGGATATGGAAAATCGTCCAATTGTTGATAAGGACTTAGGCTAACCACTGGATGCCCGGGGGCAAACTCCTTGATGTCTATCTTGGCCTTCGATCCGGCATTCTCAACTTGAAAATTTCTCATTTTCACCTCGGTGCCATATTCCTTTCCTGCCAAAGAAGCAGAGGCATGCTTGGCAATCTCAAAAGGAGAAATGCTTCGATAATAAATCGCAATATCATCCAAATCTCCGGCAAAATGCTGATCTATGTTCAGGAAGAATGGCTTTTTACTCATCGAATACCCCTTGAGGCTTTCCTGATTGGTAGCAATCTTTTTGCCATCGACCCAAACGCCTCCTGTTCCATTTATTCCATCAAAAACAAAGGCAATGTGATGCCAATTCCCGTCGAGATAATAGGAGATACTTTTCCTATCAGTTCCCATCAATTTTTCAGTGGTATAAATGGACCTTCTCCCCTTTTCCGTTTCCAGGTTGTTGTAAAAGCCCACAAAGCCCTGCATGATCCTGAAAACGACCGAAGAATAATTCCCAAAAATCACGTTAGGAGAATGTCCACAGTCCTTCATGTCATAACGGATCAAAAACTCCATCGAAAATTGCTTAACCGGGGGTACCTCACAGAGTTGGATGTTACCTGAAGTACCGCAATTCGCTTTCAGGTATGACCTGTTATCCAAATCTTTGGCTAACTCTACCCGGCCTTTTTTCACCACAATTTCCTTCTTCTGCTTCAGGTCAGTCAGCTCATTTCCACCTTCAAATGTCCAGTAATAATCCTGTCCCATTCCATTTGAAAAGAGGAAAAACAGCCCAACGGCAACAATCAAGGATTTGACAAGAGGTTTATTCATAGACTCGATATCAGTTTTTGTTTTAGTGGGTGGAAATTAGCTTCCCACCTTTTTGCTTTACCAATCCTTCAGGACGAAGCTCATAGATCCTTTCAATGATGTCCACAACCTTAAGTCCCTCCATGGCATTGGTGGTAATGGTTGTTTCTCCATTCAGTGTCTCCACTACATTTTCAATGATGTAAACATGGTTAGCAGCAGAACCCTTATAATGGCCATAGTCATTGGCGGGATTGGATGGTGGTAAGACGGGCATTTCATAGCCTTCGATCTTGCAAACCTCTACCTCATTCATGTACTGTCCACCAATTTTCACAGATCCTTTCTCTCCAATGATGGTCAGGGAGCTTTCAAGGTTCTGGTTCCAAATGGCTGTAGAATAATTCAAAACACCCATTCCCCCCTCTACAAACTCAAAGGTTGCAATACCTGAATCCTCAAAATCGGTATTGTGCTTATGGGTAAAGTCATTAAATCTCGCCTGGATATTTTTTATATCACCAAACAGCCAGTACATGATATCCACGAAATGAGAAAATTGTGTAAACAAGGTTCCTCCATCGAGTTGCTGGTCCCCCTTCCAGTTATCTGGCTTGTAGTAGCGGTCGTCTCTATTCCAGTAACAATTGACCTGGACCATGAAGATCTGGCCCAATAATTTTTGATCCAACACCTCCTTGATCCAGATTGAAGGAGGCGAATATCGGTTTTGCATCACACAGAAGACCTGTCTGGATACTTGTAATGCTTTGAATATGATTTTTTCACAGCCTGCCTTGGTCAAGGCCATGGGCTTTTCGATGACTACATGCTTGGATGCCTCCAGGGCCTGGAGGGCGTGTTGCTCATGGAGCCCATTGGGAGTAGCGACAACCACTACCTCAATTTCCGGGACGGATTGCAGCATCTCCTCTACTGAGGAAAAATAGGGAACCCCATCGGCTTCAAAGCCTGTTTCTGACTGAGGTCGAATATCACAAACCGCCACCAGGCTGGCAGATGAATTTCTTTGGATCATGGCCGCATGCCTTTTCCCGATATGACCTGTTCCTATCACTGCAAATTTTATCAAATTCTTCTCCATGATCATTAATTATTTGAGTAAATCAATAATTTTTTTCGCCTGATTTTCAATAGAAAATGCATAAAAATCTAAGGCAGG
>JALEFZ010000039.1 GCA_022760475.1 Bacteroidia bacterium
AATACAAAGGTCTCTCAAAGCAAAAGAAAAGCGCCTGGAACATTTGATTCCTTTCAAATTCAGGTTGTACCTAAGAAACCTTTGCAAAGAAAGAGAGATCATTAGTACATTCCTGTAAGACATCCCTTCATTCTATCCTTATTTGTTTCAGGAAGCCCCACATATTTAACAAGACTTCTAAGTTAGGGATTTGCACACGAATTTTCTTAACATTGCCATAATCTGCGTAAAAATCGTAATATTCGCGGATGTAAGTGTCCTAACAATGGGGCTAACAACTTCAATTATACTTTGTCGTGGAAATATTGGGAATTGACATTGGTGGTTCCGGTATCAAGGGAGCCATTGTAAATACTGAAACAGGAGAACTACTAACTGGTAGGGAAAGAATTGACACCCCCCAACCTGCAACTCCTGACGCAGTAAGTGAAACGGTAAAAAAACTGGTAGACCATTTTGAATGGAGGGGAAGGATAGGTGTAGGTTTTCCTGCCGTGGTTCAAAATGGTGTGGCTCAAACTGCTTCAAATATAGATAAGGGCTGGATTGGGACTCATGTTGGGAACAGCTTTACTGCCTACACGAAAAATCCCTACATAGTGGTCAATGATGCGGATGCTGCAGGTTTGGCTGAAGTAAAGTTTGGAGCAGGAAAAGGTAAAAGTGGCCTTCTTATGGTCATTACTGTTGGGACAGGAATTGGTTCTGCCATCATTTCTAACGGCCAATTGGTCCCAAATACGGAGCTGGGGCACCTACGCTTTAAGGGAGGAATCGCAGAAAAATATACTGCAGATTCCATTAGAAAAAGTGAAGGGCTAAGCTGGGAAGAATGGGGGACTCGTTTTAATGAGTACCTGGAGCATGTTTACCGGCTGTTTTACCCCAATTTGATCATTATAGGAGGTGGCGCTAGTAAAAAGTTTGATAAGTTTCGGAACCTTATAAATATTCCTGCGGAAGTAATTCCTGCAGAATTACAAAACCAGGCCGGTATTGTCGGTGCTGCCCTGGCAGGTCTACAAGACTAAATGTCGAGAACAAAAAATGGAGGTAAAAAATTATCTTTTTGCCTCCATTTTTATTTCCTAATTTTACCATATTCCACATCCTTAAAACAAGAGAAAAAGATTGAGGCCATTCCTTATGGTCTTAAGTGTATTTTTATTATACCTAATCTGATTACTTGTTTTAAAACCATGAAAAAATCAATCATTCTTTCAATCCTTCTGGGATTATTAGGCAGTCCTGCCTTCTCTACACACATTGTGGGAGGAAACTTCTCTTACGAATGTACCAACGGCAGCAACAATGAGTTTGAGGTATCCCTTACCATATACCGTGATTGTATACAAGGGCAGGCACCTTATGATGCCCAAATCACCATTTTCGTTTTTGAAAATAACACGGGTAATATCGCTCAGACGAATGCAGTATTGGCCCCTTCCCAAACTCCCCAAATTGACCCTTGGGCATTTGGGAGCTGTGTAACCACTCCTGTGGGAATTTGTGTACAACAAGGAACTTACAAAACCATTCTGAGTCTTCCCCCCATCCCAGGAGGGTACAACATTGCATGGGCAAGATGCTGTCGCAACCAGGGAATCACCAATCTGGTAAATCCACTAAATGAAGGCATTACTTTCCTAACTCATATCCCGGAGGAAGCCATTACCCTTTGCAATACCAGCCCTAGCCTGGACAGCATTCCTCCACTCTTTGCTTGTCTGGATGATGTTTTCGAGTATGATTTTGCCGCTTACGAGCCTGATGGAGATTCATTGGTTTACTCACTAGTAAGTCCTTATACAGGCTTGAATAGCCTTGGCCTAGGAGCTGGGAACCCCATGAACGGAGGCAATGATCCTACGGTAGATCTTTTCAACAACCCCATGGGATCACCTCCCTATCAAAATGTAAACTTCAATACGGGCTTTACAGGAGCGACACCTTTTGGAATCAATACAGTTCACAACCTGAATCCCAGTACGGGAAAACTGGTGGTTACTCCAGAAGTACCCGGGATGTTTTCTTACGCAGTAGACATCAAAGAATACAGGAATGGTCAGTTGATAGGAGAATATCGCCTTGATTACCAAATTCATGTAATTCCTTGTGATTATATCACCCCTAACATAGTCATTGAGCCTGACCTCACCCATCTGAATGCCTCGAATGATACCATTTGTATCATGGAACAGGATTCCTTTTGCTATGATGTTACCATTAAGATTCCTGATGGCCCGGGGACAGATACCATCACAGCTGAAGCTCTGGGGAGTGCCTTTGGGCAGGAAGCGAGCTTTTCTTCCGTATATTATGCCGCAGACTCGATCATCGGAACAGTCTGTTGGGAACCTTCGTGTAATGATTACCCCCAGGGAAATACCATAGTGCCCTTAATTATAGGATCAAGAAAAAATGCTGGTTGTACACTTATCGGAGCAGTTTATGATACTGTTTGGGTAAAGGTAATCGGAGATTCCACCAGCATGATTTACGGTAATATACCTGATGCAGATTTTGGATACCAGACTCAGGGTCAGAGAGCCCTATTTCAAAACATCAGCAAAAGGGCTAGCAAATTCCAATGGAAGCTTGGAGACAATAATGGGACTTCTACTAGAACAAGAGAACCCATCATTACTTACAACAACCAGGATTCTGCCTGGGTGAGTCTGGTTGCAGAAAATGGCTGTGGGTCTGATACAAATGAACAATGGGTATTCTTGAAGGGAGCGGGAGTCAACAATGATAAACCATTTGACAATACCCTCAATCTTAGTATGTATCCCAACCCAGCCCAGGATTTGATCTACCTGAAGTATAATCAGGACGTGGTAAGAAATGGCCAAATCGCTCTAATCGATATCAATGGAAGAAGGTTAAGGTCCCTTACCTTCAACTCTACAAGTGGCAAGGTAAAAATAGATGTAAAGGATTTGAATGCTGGGCTTTACTTCCTGGAAATTCAAGCAGGAGAGTTCGTTGAAGTGAAAAAGTTCATCAAGAACTAACTCGCAAAGTTAGCTTTGTTCATATAAAATAGGCCCGTAAACAAATTTGCGGGCCTATTTTCTAATTGATCCCTAAGTCTAAAGGGAGCAAATTATTGATTACAGCCAAAAACGTTTGCCATTCTGCCCTATAGGCAAAGCGGTTTTCTCATGCTAGCCTTCCTTATACTGTCGATTAAGAATGTCTTTCTTCAAGCACTTCAAGTACTTCGTATAGAGAACTGTTCTTCGCTTCCAGAAGCACCAAAGTATGGTACAGAAGATCTGCAGCCTCATTCAGGAAAAGGCTTTTGTCGTCATCCTTAGCCTCAATGACCAATTCGACTGCCTCTTCGCCTACTTTTTGTGCTACTTTATTGATCCCACGAGCAAAAAGTTTTGAGGTATAGGAACTATCACTGGGATTTTCTTTCCTATCCTTGATAGTCGCTGAAAGTTTATGAAGAAAGTTGAGAGAAGGAGTTTGATTTTCCTCTTCAAAGCAAGTATCTGAACCTGTATGACAGACTGGCCCAACTGGATTTACTTTAATCAAGAGTGCGTCCTGATCACAATCTTCCTTTATAGAAACTACCTCTAAAAAGTTGCCTGAGGTTTCTCCTTTTGTCCAGAGCCTTTGCTTACTCCTGGAGAAAAAGCAAACCCTTCCTTCTTGTTGAGTCTTTGCCAATGATTCTTCATTCATGTATCCCAGCATCAAAACTTTATCGGTTTTGGCGTCCTGGATAATGGCGGGAATCAAGCCACCTTGTTTTTCGAAATCTAGTTTCATTTTTTCTTAATAAATGAGACCTACAATTGCCTCATGGGAATCTGTTTGCTTGCCAAATATTCTTTGAGCTTGGGAATCGGAATACTTCCAAAGTGGAAAACACTTGCAGCTAAGGCTGCATCTGCTTCTCCTTCCCTAAACACTTCTTCAAAATGAGTCATGGTGCCTGCCCCCCCCGAGGCAATGATGGGAATGGGAACAGCCTTCCCCATTTCACGCGTAATTTTAAGTGAAAAGCCTTCCTGGGTACCATCGCTGTTCATAGAAGTCAGGAGAATCTCACCAGCTCCAAGATCGGTTATGCGTTTCGCCCAATCAATGGCTTTGTGCTCAGTCCTGCTTCTCCCTCCATGTACATATACATACCAATGCCCGTCATTTTCTTGCTTTACATCAATTGCTACGACCACGCACTGGCTACCAAACTCGAGCGCGAGTTCACTGACCAACTCAGGTCTTTTGACGGCTGCGGAGTTAATTGAAATTTTGTCAGCCCCAGCTTTCAAAAGCCTGGATACATCTTGTACTTCCCTGATCCCACCGCCCACAGTGAAAGGGATGTTGATCTCCTTGCCCACATTTCGGACCAGTTCAACCAGGGTATCTCTTTTCTCCACCGTAGCTGTAATGTCCAGAAAACAGAGTTCATCTGCTCCTTCATCCGCATACCTGGCAGCGAGCTCTACAGGATCTCCTGCATCTCGGAGTCCAACAAAATTGATTCCTTTTACTGTTCTTCCATCCTTGATGTCCAAACAGGGTATAATTCTTTTGGTGAGCATTAGGATAAACTAAACCATTAACATTTCTTCCAAACTGATCCTTCCTTCATACATAGCTTTTCCAACTATGGCACCTGCCATGTTCATTTTTTTGAGGTTCTTTAGGTCTTCCAAATTCTTAACACCTCCACTTGCAATGAGATTAATGCCCTGAAGTTTTGAAATCAACATTTCATATAACTCATACCCCGGCCCTTCCAGCATCCCATCTTTGCTTATATCGGTACAAACTACATCCATGATGCCATGTTTTTGGTAGCTTTGAATAAACTCCATTACGGGCTGATTGGATATATCTTGCCAGGCATTTATGGCGACCATTCCATCTTGCGCATCCGCGCTGAGGATGATCCTTTCGGCATGAAAGAGATCTATCCATTTTAAAAATAATCCGGGATCTTTCACTGCCACAGAACCGATAGATACCTGTTTTGCCCCGCTTTCAAAGGCAATTTTTAAATCCTCATCCTTCTTCAAGCCTCCTCCAAAATCAACCTTAAGCTTGGTTTTGCTGCAGATAGCCTCCAGCACAGGAAAATTCACTATTTTGCCAGACTTGGCTCCATCCAGGTCTACCACGTGCAAATATTCAAGGCCAGCTGCTTCCAGGCTCTTTGCCATGTCAAGCGGATCCTGATTATAGGTTTTAGAACTGTTGTAATCGCCTTTTTTGAGGCGAACACATTTTCCATTTATTAAGTCTATGGCCGGAATGACCTTGAAATTACTCATGAGGGAATGTTGATGAAGTTTTCAATGATTTTGCCACCTACATGGCTGCTCTTCTCAGGATGAAATTGAGTGGCATAAAAATTATCCCTTTGCATAACTGCACTGAAAGGAATGCCATAATTTCCTTTGGCAATGGTATACTGAGATAATTCAGCGTAATAAGAATGAACAAAGTAAAATGAATCCTTTTGGCTAATCCCATGCAAAAGGGGATGGTCATTAAACTCAAGCTGGTTCCAACCCATATGAGGGATTTTTCCTACCTTATCTGGAAATCTCTTTACCTCAGCAGGAAAAATATCCAACATTGGGGTGTCATTTTCTTCAGAATGGGTACACATTAACTGCAATCCCAGGCAAATCCCAAGGACTGGTTGCTTTAATTTGGGGAGTAACTGGTCAAGATCTTTTTCTTTGAGGTATTTCATTGCAGTTGAGGCCTCCCCTACCCCGGGGAATATCACTTTTTGCGCAGAAACCAACCAATTTTGATCATCGGTCACCACAGGTTTAACACCTAAACGTTCTAATGCGTTTATTACAGACTGAATGTTTCCTGCATTGTATTTTACAATTGCTATCTCCTTCACTCTCTTTTCAATTAAATTTTATTAACAATGACCTAAACCCTGTCTCCATGAATTTCCCTGCGGCGAAAGAATTTATCCTAGATTATTTAAGGAAAAAACTTCCTAAAAACCTCTATTTCCATGGTATTCACCATACCATAGGGGTTTATATGGACGCTCAGGAAATCGCACTTCATGAAGGTATAGATGGTCATCCACTTCAAATCCTGCTTACTGCTGCACTGTTTCATGACTCAGGCTTTACGGAAATCTACCAGGGGCATGAAGAGAAGAGCGTCGAAATAGCTCTTCAATACCTCCCTGGCTTTGGTTATTCCAGCGAAGATATCGAACAAATAGCGGAGTTGATCCTTGCTACACGCATTCCTCAGAACCCAAAAAACTTCCTCTCCATGATCCTCTGCGACGCAGACCTTTACTACCTTGGAGGCGAAGAATTTTATCCTATTGGAAACACCCTTTTTCGTGAATACCGCGATTTGGGCATCGTCCAGGACGAAAAAACATGGAATGAAATTCAATTAAACTTTCTTCAAAGCCATGCTTACTTCACGCCTTCTGCCCAGAAAAAGCGCAGCGCAACCAAAGAACGTTACCTTCTTGAAATTCAAGAAAAGGTTTCAAGACATGCAGCTTGAAAAGGTTTAATTTCTCTTCGAAACAATGAGTTTTTTCACTAAAGAACCCCTTTAGTACTAGGTATCTCATTATTGCCTGCTTGCTTCGCAATCGCCATTCTGACTGCTTTGGCAAAGCCCTTGAAACAAGCTTCAATCTGATGATGATCATTTTCGCCTTTCAGGCTGATATTCAATGTAGTAGCTGAACTATCGGTAAAGGATTTAAAGAAATGCTTTACCATCTCAGTAGGCAAGTCCCCTACCCTTTCTCTTGAAAATTCCCCATCAAAAACAAAATATGGCCTTCCTGAAAAGTCAAGTGCTACCTGCGCCAGTGCTTCGTCCATGGCAAGGTTAAAAAAGCCATACCTTTCGATTCCCCTTTTGTCTCCCAAGGCTTCCTTGAAGGCTCTTCCGAGGGCCAAAGCCGTATCTTCGATGGTGTGATGTTCATCAATGTGAAGGTCTCCATTGACCACAATCTCAAGGTCTATACCCGAATGTTTTGCCAATTGATCCAGCATATGATCCAAAAAACCAATTCCGGTATTGATGTTCATTTTTCCTGCACCATCCAGGTTTATTTTCACCGAAATTTGAGTTTCATTGGTATTTCGATGGATGTGTGCCCTTCGGCCAACTGAATATCCTGCCAAAAACTCACGGATGCTGTCCCAGTTATCGGTAGCTAAGGCCAAGCTATCCTGAATGTCATAATCATCATCCTGATTATCAGTGCTTCGCCCTATGAGAATACCCTTTCCTCCCAGATTTTTGGCCAATTGGATATCGCTGGGCCTATCTCCAATTACCCAGGAATTTTCCAGGTCATAGTCCCCTTGAAGGTATTTCCCCAGCAAACCCGTTCCGGGCTTTCTGGTAGGGGCATTTTCATGCTTGTAGGTCCTGTCGATGAATACTTCATCAAAATGGATACCTTCCCCTTCGAAAATCTCCATCATTCTGTTGTGGGCTTGCCAAAAGCTATCTTCCGGAAAATTTTCACTCCCCAGACCATCCTGGTTGGTAATCATGACCCATTCTGCATCTATACTTTGCTGCAACTGATACAAATTTCGGATAACTCCTGGAAATAGTTGAAGTTTCTCTAGGCTATCGACCTGATAATCAATAGGTGGTTCTAGAATCAGGGTTCCATCCCTATCTATAAAAATGACCTTCTTTTTCATTGATTTGATAAATTTTTTAAGGCTTCCAGCAAAGTTTCATTTTCCTCCTTGGTTCCAACAGTAATTCTCAAACAGCCTTCACAAAGGGTTACTTTGGATCTGTTTCTTACAATAATTCCTTCCTCCACCAACTGATTATACAGTTGATTAGGGTTAGGAAATTTTGCCAGGAGGAAGTTGGTATGCGAAGGATAGATCTTCTCGACAGTAGTCAATTTAGATAGCTCACTTTTCAGCCATGCTCTTTGCTCCAAAATTGCAGTTTCCATTTCAGCTTTTCTATCCAGCTTCTTCGCAGCAGCCAAAGCTAATTCCTGACTAATCCCATTTACGTTGTAAGGAGGCTTTACCTTGTTGAACCACTCAATGATCTCTGGATGGGCGAACGCCATCCCAATCCTCAAATTAGCCATACCCCAAGCCTTGGAAAAGGTCTGCAGAATTACCAGATTTTGATATGCCTCCAAAAGAGGAATCAAGCCTTGTCCAGGTGCAAAATCGATGTAGGCTTCATCTACAACCACAAGGCCAGGAGCATGTTTAAGAATCTGTTCGATGCTGGACTGTTTCATGAGATTACCGGTGGGATTATTGGGAGAACAAATGAAAACCAGCTTGGTCCCCGGCCTTAAAGAGCTGATTACTTCCTCGGTATCCAATTGATAATCGTCTGTCAAAGGGACAGGAACAGTATTGACGTTGTTGATATCAGCAGCAACCTTGTACATGCCATAGGTGGGTGGCATGATCATCACATGCTCGCGATTTGGTTCGCAGAAAATTCTAAACAAGAGGTCTATGGCTTCATCTGAGCCATTTCCGATAAAAATTTGATTGGGCTCAAGCCCTTTTATCTTCGCAAGTTCCTCCTTCAAATCTCTTTGTCCAGGATCAGGATATCGGTTAAAATCCCCATCAACCACTGAACCAATTGAATTTTCATTGGCATCAAGGAAAACTCCTACCTTCCCATAATACTCATCTCGGGCTGAAGAATAGGGCTTCAAATTTCTTAGATGAGTCCTTACCAATTTTTCGACTTCTATATGCTTTGTCATGAATCCTCAAGTTGTTTCAAGCGAATACTAACAGCCTGTTTGTGTGCTTCCAATTCTTCGGCGGCAGCCATTACCTCCACATAAGGACCTAATGTTTTCAAGCCTTCTGGGGTCAATTTCTGGAAGGTAATTTTCTTTACAAATGAATCCAGTGAGACTCCACTATAAGCCTTTGCATAGGAATTTGTTGGCAGGGTATGATTCGTGCCAGAGGCATAGTCTCCAACGCTTTCCGGGCTGTAATGTCCGAGAAAAACTGAACCTGCCGTTTTGACACGATGGGCCCACCAGTCTTCATCTTCCACAGAAAGGATCAAATGCTCTGCTGCATAAGAATTCATGAAGTCAACCAAATCTGTTTTTGAACTCAGTAGAATTGCCCTGCTATTTTGTAGTGCCTTAGCCGCGATTTCTTTTCGAGGAAGTTGTTCCAATTGAATGCCCAATTCCCTATTTACCTCCTGGATCAAATTTTCATCGTCGGTAAGGAGAATCACCTGACTATCAACCCCATGTTCAGCCTGTGCCAATAGATCAGATGCAACAAAAGCTGCAGGCGCGCTTTTATCCGCCACAACCATCACTTCTGATGGACCTGCTGGCATATCGATTGCCAGCCCATCCTGTGCAACCAGTTGCTTCGCAGCGGTTACAAATTGATTTCCAGGGCCAAAGATTTTAAACACCTCAGGAATGGATTCTGTCCCGTAAGCCATAGCCGCAATGGCCTGGGCTCCTCCTGCCTTGAATACACGGGTAATACCAGCGATATGGGCTGCATGGAGGATAGCGGGGTGGATTTTTCCGTTCTTAGCTGGAGGAGAACACAAGACAATCTCTTCGCATCCAGCAATTTTTGCAGGGATTCCGAGCATCAAAATTGTTGAGAAAAGTGGAGCGGTTCCCCCGGGGATATAAAGCCCAACCTTCTCAATAGGCAATGACTTTCGCCAGCACTGAACACCTTTCATGGTTTCGATCACCTGCCCATTCTCCTTCTGGGCATTATGAAATGCATGAATATTCTCATAGGCTTTTTGAATGGCTTCTTTCAGTTCCATGCTGACCAAACCCTCGGCTTCTTCAAATTCTTCCTCACTAACTACAGGAGACCCTAGTTCCACACCATCAAACTTTTGGGTATATGCTAAGAGGGCATTATCACCTTGCTTTTTCACAGATTCTAATACTGGAGTGATCATCTTCCTGATCTCCTTCAGGTCCATTACTGGCCTGGCCTGCAAGTTTGCCCAATCTTTCCTTTCAGGATTTGCAATCAATTCTATCATACAATCATTTTTTCAATTGGGATAACCAAGATACCTTCCGCTCCTGCTGATTTCAGTTTGTCAATAGACTCCCAAAAATCATCTTCTTTTAATACCGAATGCATAGAAGACCAGCCTTCCAGGGCAAGTGGGGTAACCGTAGGGCTTCTCATCCCAGGCATAAGGTTCATGATCTGCTCAATCGAGTCATTGGGAACATTCATTAAGACATACTTAAATGATTCGGCTTTCTTTACCGCACGAACCCTAAATAGGAGTTGATCGAGGATGCTTTCTTTTTCGGCATTAAGGGAAGGATTGGCAATTAGAACTGCCTCAGACCTGAAAATGGTTTCTACTTCTTTGAGGCCATTTGCTAAAAGTGTCGAGCCTGAACTGACGATATCACAGACAGCATCTGCAAGGCCAATACCTGGAGCGATTTCAACCGACCCACTGATTTCGTGGATTTCTGCCTCCACCCCATTTTGAGAAAGGAAATTGCCTAGTAGATTAGGATATGAGGTAGCTATTTTTTTCCCATTCAACTGCTGGATGCTAGTATATCCTACGGCTTGAGGAATTCCGATGGAAAGTCTACATTTTGAGAATCCCATCTTTTCCATCACACGAACTTCTGCCTCCTCTTCGGCAAGTACATTTTCTCCCACAATTCCGACATCAGCCACACCTGCTGCTACATACTTGGGAATGTCGTCATCCCTCAGAAACAACAATTCCAAAGGAAAATTGTAGGAAGGAGCCTTTAGCTTGACCTTATTTCGGGAATATTTTATCCCACATTCTTCTATAACAGCAAGACTTTTCTCGCTGAGTCTGCCAGACTTTTGAACTGCTAGGCGAATAATATTTTCCAAGACTTTAAGATTTGGTTATTGAAAATAAGAATGAAAGACTGTTCTAGACTAGAACAATTCAATAGGCAAATTGATATGTGAATATAGTTCCTCCAATCAGGAGGAATGATGGTGGGTATGAGAGTGGTGTCCTGCTGAGATCAAGCAGGGGAATGAAGGGATATGTAGGAAAGTTTTCTTCATTACGCCGCAAATATATCTCAAAGTTTTTTAGAACTGCAAGTTTATTTTTTAGAAATCCAAATATTAATACCTAAATTATGGATATTTCACTTATCTGATATTTTTATCATATATAACAAATTGTATTATTTATGGAAAAATCTCCAAACATCCCTCAAAAAATGCCTTACGTAATGGAGTTGGAAGCTGGTACTTACTACTGGTGTTCATGTGGTAAAAGTGCCAAGCAGCCTTTTTGTGATGGCAGTCATAAGGGTTCCGAATTTGTTCCTACAAAAACCACTTTAGAAGAAGCCAAAAAAGTTGCTTTTTGTGGATGTAAACATACCAATGGCGAACCATTTTGCGATGGAAGCCATGCCAAACTTTAGCATTAGGATTAAAATTGGAAAAACAAGGTAAAACAGGAAAACACGAACTGCTGAATTACCAATGTCCCAACTGTGGCTCAAGTTCGATTCGATTCGATATTGAGGCACAGGGACTACTTTGTGGGCATTGTGGATATACCAAACAATTGATCCCTGAATCTGATGAGGTTAAAGAACATCCTTTACACCTTGAAGGTGCCTTGATGCAACGTTCTGAGGGGCTGGAAATGGAGGTTAAGGTATTTCATTGTAAATCCTGTGGATCAGAAACTTCTCATCCCGAAGATCAAGTCAAGTTAACATGTGCATTCTGTGGTTCAGAAAATGTAAATAAAACAGCCACCGAAACCCGTGTCATTAAGCCTACTGGGCTCATTCCCTTCAAAATCACTAAAAAGCTGGCCATTTCTGCCTACAAAAACTGGCTTGGAAAAGGTCTTTTCACTCCGAATAAACTTAAAGAGAGGGCTAGAATTAAAAACATTCGAGGCGTATACCTGCCTTTCTGGACATTCGATGCCTTTACACACTCCAAATGGACGGCACAATCAGGCTATTATTACTATGAAACAGAGTCCTATACCGACTCCCAAGGCAACAGGCAGACCCGACAGGTTCAAAAGGTACGATGGGTCCCAAGTTCCGGAACATTTGATCATTTTTTTGATGATGTGAGTGTGCTTGCCTCTCATGGCCTAAGCAATTCCATGGTCTCGCAGATCCTTCCCTACCAAGTTGAAGAAGCCAACAATTTCGACAACAACTATTTAATGGGATGGGAAACCGAGCTTTACCAGAAGGATATCAAGGAAGGATATCGGCTTGCTGATAAAATCATGGATGAGCGATTATATCAGCTTTGCAGTGGCGAAGTTCCAGGTGATACCCACAGATTTCTTCGAGTTGATACCCACAAGGAAGGTTTAACCTTCAAACATATGCTCTATCCCGTTTGGGTAGCCGCTTACACCTACAAGGAAAAAGTTTTTCAATTTATTTTGAATGGTCAAACTGGTAAAGTATCAGGCAAAAAGCCCAAGGCTGCCTGGAAAATTATCCTTGCCATACTGGGAGGAATTATACTCGGAGCTGGTATTTACTACCTGATTCAAACTGGTCAATAACTAAACTTCATCAACTGAGTTCAAGGACAAGTAATACAGGTAGCCCCTCACTTTTCTATAACCCATTTGGAGAAGGGTGTCCTTATATCGTTGAACTTGTTTTTGATGGCTTTCGCGAGGAAGTCCAGTTTTATAATCCACCACAACCGCGACATCATTCTGGATCATAACCCTATCAGGACGAAGTATTTTCCCCATAGAGGTTATGATTTCAGCTTCGTTTTTCACCTCCCAATTCCCCGAAAACCAATCTGTAGCCTGGAGGTGATTGACCACATCGTTCAACCTCATGAGTAGCTTTTTCTTGCCTTCCTCATCTACCAAACCCTTGATAAACATCTTATGTGCAGCTTTTTCTGTATCTCCTTTTTCAATTACCCAATCCAGGGCATCGTGAAGCAGGTTTCCCTCACGTAATTGGGCGGTATCGGCATGAAAGCTCCTAAATTCTTCAGGATTAATTTGATATTTGATCCTGATATTTTTCTCCCAATCAGTAAGGGTTGAGGTAATGCTTTGAAGCGTTTTGGAATTAAATTTGCGGTTTCTTTTCCCTTCCCAATCTGCTATTTCTTCATACTTAAAAGACTTCCCCCAAACAAAATAATCTTCATCCTCTGGCTCTTCATCCCAATCCTCCATCTGCTGCACAGATTGATAAATCAACCTGTTTAGGCTTGAAATACCCACCTCTCCAAGATCAGTTTTTTTACCAGGCTTAAGGCTGTTGATATAAAGCCTGTATTTTGCTCTGGTAAATGCAACATAGGTTATATTCAAATTATCCAGTTTGGATGCGATCAACTCTTCGCGGTATTCTTTAGAAAATACAGACTTAAGCAAGTGGTTGTGGGGATGTACTGGAAAAAAACTGAAGGAATCATAGGGCTCTCCCTGAGGTTTAACCCAAAGAACCCCGCGCCCCTCGGGTACAAGGCTCCAATCCGCAAAGGGAAGGAATACAATGGCAAATTCCAGGCCTTTGGACTTGTGCACTGTCATGATCTGAACGGCATTGGGATTGGGAGCTGCATTGATAGACCTCTTGTCCTTTTCCTTCTCCCACCATGTCAAAAAACCTGAGATGCTGGCGTCTTGGCTAGTCGCATACTCCAGAACTGCATCTAAAAAGCCTTGTAGGTAGGCATTGGTTTCAGATTTTAATTTGGGAAAGAGGTTCAGTATTTCCTCCACACAAGCATAGACGGGCAATTGACGTAAACTGGACTTTTCTTGAGCAGGAAGGATTTGTTCTAACTTCTCCCCTACCCTTTCAAACCAGTGATGTTCAACCTTTTGCCCAAGGATAAGTTGGTTAAAATAATAAGTCAGACCAGCCATAGCTACCGAATCATCTTCGTGATTCAGAAATTGGAGTAGAGCCTGTATCATTCGAACTTTGGGATCGCTGATGAGAAGCAAAGATTCTGCTGAAACGACTTCGATACCCTTTTCCTGAAGATATTCCGCTACCATTACCCCCTCTCCATTTGTCCTGACCAATACAGTAACATCACTTAGGTTAAAACCATCCTCTCTGATTTCTGATAACTTATCGCCAAGGTGATCCAATGATTGACTTTTCCAATGCCCGAGATCGGGATTTTTCCTTGAGGGCTTAGAGAAGAATTTCACCTCTACCAAGCCAGAATGTCTGGTCTTCCGAGCAAGTTGGCGAACCTCCTGATAAGCCATTTCAAACTTGGAATCATCCTCAAATTCCTGACTTAGAACCGCTGAGGCTTCTTGAAAGAAGCGGTTGTTGAACTCTACGATTTCTTTAGATGTCCGCCAATTCTCCTGCAAGTTCTTTACTTCTGCAGACATTGAAATCTTCGAAACATCGCTTTCAACCTTATTTAGGAGCAACTTCCAATCTCCATTCCTCCATCTGTAGATGGATTGCTTCACATCCCCTACGATCAGACTTTTGTAGTTGTAAGAGAGCGATTCATGCAGCAAAGGGAGAATATTTTTCCACTGCATCTCAGAGGTATCCTGGAACTCATCCAGTAAATAATGATAATATTGGGTTCCTACTTTTTCATACACAAAGGGAGCATGGTCAAAATGATTGGAAACAATGTCATTGAGTAGGAAATTCGTATCTGAAATGATCAACTGAGCATTTTCCCTTCGGTATTCATTGAGCTTTTCCCTCAGGTTATTCAGCACGCCGAAGCTGTAAATGGTCCTGGAAACCTGTTTGGCACTGTTATACAAAGGAAATTGATGTTCATAATGGTCTATAGTTTCTCTTAGCAGGGGTTGTAATTTCCCACTTACCATTCCAAGTAAAATATCCCGATTTTGAGCCTTTTGAGTTACCCACTCCCCTTCATCCTCATAGCCATTTCGAGCTCTTTTCCCTGGCTCGTAATCCTGATTCTTTTGGATATTGAGAAAATATCCTAATACACCCCTACTTCCATTTTTAAAATCGCTGATATCCAACCCATTGTCATAGACATACTTCAATGCTTCCTCGCTCAAGGCAGCCATTTTCTTTTCAAAGCTTTCTCTGATTGCCCTGACTTCTTTGGATAATTTTAATAAGGCCTCTAAAGAAACCTCCAACTTACCCTCGCCCAGGTTTACGATCAACTCCTGGAAATTCTCCTTAAATATCTCAAATCCAAGGCTTTTCACCTCCTGATCAACATTCCAACTCTTTTCTTCTGTAAGGTTTCTCCCTACAAATTCCACGAATAGTTTTGTGAGTCCAGGATCTCTACCAACATCTAGCAGGGTGTCGTTGATGATTTGTTCCAACACCATTTCTTGGCGCATTTCTACATCGTAGCCCAAGGGAATGTTCAGTTCCCTGGCGAAAGCCCTGATGATTCTTTGGAAAAAGCTCTCAATGGTACTGATAGCAAAATTGGAGTAATCATTCAGGATAAAGTTCAAGGCCTTCCTTGCTTGCTTCCTCACATCCAGTTCTTGCTCAGGCGCCATTTCCTTCAGATAGCTGGTTAGCCTTTCGAAGTAAAGATCTCCTTTTAACCGCTCCTCAGAAGCTGTGGCCAATTTTCCCAAGGAAGCGATGATGCGGTTTTTCATTTCCTCAGTGGCTTTGTTGGTGAAAGTAATGGCCAACACATGCCTATATTGCCCAGGCTCAAGAATGATGAGTTTCAGGTATTCAAGCACCAGGGTGAATGTTTTTCCCGAACCTGCTGAAGATTTGTATATGGTAAGGCCCTGTTGATTCATTTATTGGGAGCTTTCTTGAGCTAAAATTATGGACTGAATTTACTTTGCTATTGGCTCATAAAAAATTTAGGCATGAAATACCTAAAAATTCACATATAATAGATCAATCATAAAGAATAATCATTAATTTCATTTTCTTTCAAAATAAGGCCTAAATTTCTTAGAAATGAAAAAATCCCACTTTGAGAAAGATATTTTCAATATGGTAATTTATAATTCCTAAAAGGGCTCTAAATTCACAATAATGGCCTTATCCTTATTGGAACTTATTTTGTCATATCATCATATAAGAAAACAAAACAGTCAAAAATAACACCTTATGGATCCCATATTTTTAGCAGAAATTGGCATTGTTGGACTCATCATTGTGATCCAATTTGGCGTATTTTTCCGAAATTTAGGCCTGATCAGGAGGCTGGGCAAGCTGTTCCCTGAGGCACACCAATTGAGCCTTGAAAAGAATGCAGCTCCGCAGAGCAGTTCTTATGCTTCAGCAGTAATTCCACAGCTTCAGGATAATCCGTCTTTCACCGAGGCTTTCCGTGATATCATCCAGATGACCAATGCCTACCTTTCCCGCAACAAAGGATCTTCCCAGGGTGAAAGGCTGCAGGAAATTGCAGAAAGAAAATCTTCCTCGATTGAGGAAGCCATTGAGACGAACCTACCCTTGCCGCTTTATATCGGTTTGATTGCCACCTTTACCGGGGTTATCATTGGTTTGATTAAAATAGCCTTTGAGGGTGTGAGCGATTCAGCTATTCAATCATTCATAGGCGGGGTTGTTGTGGGTATGATCGGCTCTGCTTCAGGACTTTTGTTGACTGTCAGGTCAAATGGTGCCTTTAAGCGCAATAAAGAACTCCGCGATGATAGCATTGAAGACTATTTCCAATTCCTTCGCACCCAGGTTTTTCACCCTGAATCTGCCCCTGTACAGGGTTCTGTAAAAGACTTACGCGAGTCTCTGGCTGCTTTTCAGGATGGCTTCGCCCAATATCAGGGTCAGATGAATGATTCCTTGACCGAGACCTTGAAGCTATTCGGAGAACTGAAAGATGTCTTCAAACAATTGAGATCTATAGAACAAGAATTGCGAGGCCTTGGCGGTGCTGTGCAGTTGAATGACGAAATGATCCAGCGACAGACCCGATACATGGAAACATATAATCAAAAGGCGCAGGAATTTTCGAGGAAACTGGCAGAAAGCATGGGGCAAACAGATCGTCAAATCGAAGCACTTGTTTCTCAGAACATTCAAAGCCTGGATAAAAGCACCAAGGCAGCCTATGTGAAAATGGACCAATATCTGGCCTCACTGGACGGTGGAGACAGACAATCTTTTGTAAGGTCATTGTCTCAGGATCTTGCAAGGATTAAAGATGATGTAAAAACCTTACAGGAAAAGAGTGTAGAGGTGAATGTAAAATTGCTTGAACGCCTGGCGTTAGAAGAAAATTCAAGGATGCAACTAAGCGAAACCCTCAAAAATGTAAACCACAAACTGGAAGAAAGCCAGGGAAGAAACTTTGCTGGAGGACCAGCTATGCAGGCATTTATCTACACCGGAATTGTTGCCTTCATCATGGGAATTGCTGGAGGTGGTTATTACCTATTTCAATTATTTACTTCCTAAATCCCAAAAACAAGAATTATGAAAAAGGATAGCAGCCGCTTGTTTTGGGTTTCCTACGCAGACTTAATGACTGCCTTGTTCATCATTGCCTTGGCATTATTTGTCCTGAGCTATAAGATGTTTAAGGTAAGGGCAGATGCATTGGTCGTTACTGAGGAGGAACTCAGGGTAAGAAGTCTTGAGTTGGATGCCCAAAGTCAGGCATTGGAAGAGCTGAAACGCAGGCTTAGCGAAGAGGAAATGTATGCAAGTTCACTGATCCAGCAGCTACAGACCGAAAGGGCGCGTTTGATTGTCATGGAGGAAGAATACAAAAAACTCCAGGAGATACAGAAGGCTATCGAATCGCTTGATCCAAGGTATTTCGTTTATCAACCTGCTTACAAAAGGCATGTCCTTAGGACACAGGTTCAGTTTCCCAAGGGTAAAAGCTCCATCCCGAATAACTATGAAAATACCCTATTAGAAGCAGGCAGGGCTTTGGAGGGGCTCGTATTGAAACTGGAACCCAATGACAATGTAAAATATTTGCTGGTAATTGAAGGGATGGCTTCAAGCGATAGCTATAGCCGCAACTATGAACTGAGTTATGAAAGGGCTTTGTCTCTTTTCAGATTGTGGGAAGAAAAAGGTCTCAGCTTTGATCCTAACAGGGTTGAAGTGATGATTTCTGGTTCAGGTGAAGGGGGTGTAGGTCGCGACCCATACGATGAATCAAAAAACCAAAGATTTCTCATTCAGATCATCCCGAAAATTGGTGAGTTAAAGGCCATTGATTATAGTGGGATAGGCAATGACTCCACCCAGGTCAACCCATAGGCCAAACTTAAATATTAAAAATCTTTCTAGGGGCGAATGTTATTCGTCCCTTCTTTTTTACCTTTGCGCCAAAGATTGAATCCATTTGCTAGACACATTCATTCATAAAGGTAAAAGGAAAAGGTTGGTAGAATTGCTGGAGAAAAAGGGCATTTCCGATGAAGCTGTTTTGGAAGCGATAGGTGCCATTCCAAGACATGGTTTCGTAGAAGGAGCATTCTCAGCTGAAGCCTATGAGGATAAAGCCTTGCCGATCCATGCAGGTCAAACCATCAGCCAGCCTTTCACTGTAGCCTTTCAAACCCAGCTCCTACAAATCAAAAAGGGTCAGAAGGTACTGGAAATAGGGACCGGATCGGCTTATCAGGCTGCAATTCTGGCAAAAATGGGTGCCAAGGTATATTCCATTGAGCGCGAAGCCAGGCTGCATCGGGAGGCAGCGGTTCGCCTGGAAGACCTTGGACTTGAAGTAATGCTAAAATATGGAGACGGAACTCAGGGATGGTTGGAAAATGCACCCTATCAGGGCATTATAGTAACTGCAGCAAGCCCCTCTGTACCTGATAGCCTCATGAAACAAATGGCCATAGGAGGCAGGATGGTAATTCCAGTAGGAAGTTTGGAGAAGCAACGGATGTATCTGGTAAAACGAGTCAATCGAGCTGAATGGACAAAGGAGATTCTCCAGTCCTTCAAATTTGTGCCTTTAATTGGAAGATTTGGTTTTCCTGATCAGGACTGAATTTTCGTCAATGCTCCCTCCGGGTAGGCTACTTCTACTAGAAACAAACCTTTGGCAGCCGCATTAGGCCCCGCCTTTTTTCTGTCCTGAGCTTCGATGAGCTCGCGAAAGCTCTCCAAACTCATGCTTCCATTTCCTACCAAAAGCAAGGTTCCAACGATCGCCCTGACCATTCCCCTTAGAAAACGATTGGCCCTAATGTGAAATAAAACAAGCTCCCCCTGCTCTTCGAAGTAAGCATGATCCATTCGGCAAAAATTGGTCATGTTGTCCGCATGCGCCTTGCAGAAAGAGCCAAACTCATCATAGGTTTTCAGAATATCTGCGGCTTTTTGCATGGCCTCCAGATCAATAGAATGTCTTACCCAAAGAGCATCCTCCCAGTGGTGAGGATTTTTTTTGAAGACCATTTGGTAGGTATAAGCCCTGGCAATGGCATCAAATCTCGCATGAAGTTCATTCTCCTTGGGCAGGTAAATGCCATTTATGGCGATATCCTTTGGCAATAATCCATTCAAAGAGTGATAGAGATTTCCGGGAATTTCCTCCTCCAAATCTACATGCACAAAAAGTTGTTTGGCATGGACACCGGAATCCGTCCTTCCTGCACCCAGGCTTTGGACATCTCGACGAAAGAACGTAGACAATGCCTTGTTGAGTTCAGCCTGGACTGTATTGGCATTGGGCTGGACCTGCCAGCCTGCATAATTGCTTCCTTTGTAGGAAATGTCCAGGAAAATTCGATTCATAAACTTTACTTACTTATCAACAAGTGGGGATAATTGCTTTGCTCTTTTTTTTAGATTTCGCCTTATTTGCATAGGCGTTTGTAGATAAATTTGACAAACAATATTAGCAGAATGCTACAAAGAATACAATCCATATTTTTGCTTGTCGCTATGCTCACCAACCTGAGCATACTGATACTTCCTGTTTGGACTTTCATGGATAAGGGTCAGGGTTATGTGGAGACCGTAAATGCACTCAGTATTCAGGCTCAACAGCCTGGAGAAGACAAAAGCATGACGGCATTTGATCACCCGGATACCTTGAAAATGGTTATGCATGTATCTGCCATGGGGCTTAGCATCGTATCAGGAATTTTGTTGTTGATTACCATTTTTATGTTCAACGACAGGATGAGGCAAAAAAGGATGGCTTACATTAGTGTGATACTCACGATGCTCTTGCTCGTCTGCCTTGTGGTGTTGACCAACTCAGGTCCAAGTATCATTGCAGGTGAAATGAGCACTGCGGCATTTGGCTTTTTCATGCCTGTGGTCTCCATAATGATGATCTGGCTAGCCATTAACCGCATCCAAAAGGACGAAGACCTGGTCAACTCTGTTGACAGGATTCGATAGTCCGAATATTTAGGCTGCTACTTCTTGCGATCATTTATTTCTTCAGGCAAAGCCTGATCTATGTTTCATTTTTTGTAACTCATTAGATTAATGATTACCAAGAAGTTTTTGAAAACAAAGGATGTTTGCAAGGTAACCTTTAAGTTGCCAAAAGAAGCAGTGCAAAATGCAAAGTCTATCAGCATTGTTGGAGATTTCAATAACTGGAATCCTGATCAGCATTTTATGATTGGAAGAAAGGATGGCTCCTTTTCTACCACATTGAACCTGCCCAAAAATGAAAATGTTCAATTCAGATATTTGATTGATGGGAGTAGGTGGAAAAATGAGGATTATGCAGATAGCTATGCCCCAACTCCATATTGGGACGCACAAAACTCAGTATTACATCTTTAGGAAAAGGAAGCTTCCATGATAATGGGAGCTTCTACTCGTCTTCTTCAGAAACCTCAAATAAACGAGCTGCAATTTTTACAACCCCTTCAATCTGCTCAAAATCCTGATCGTCAGAGTAGATCTTTAGGCTATATATTCCTTTCTCCAACTCTATCTCACTGATTGCTAAATGGGTAATGGTATAGTCAACATTGTCTTCATCAGGGGCTCCCAGCCATTCACCGTCATCTTTTATCAAAACATTGGTAAAAAACTCTCTTCTGACATGCTTCTCATCTTCCAGCACCAGGTAAAGAGGAAGATTCGTCCTTGAAATTTTCACGTAATAGGTGATTGCCAATTCAAGTCTGGCATTGACCGGTACATTGAGATCATTTAGATCTATGGAAAATTCGCAAGGCTCTGAAAAATAGAGGGTGTAGCCCTTATCACGCAGTTGCTTTTCTCCCTTCCAAATAGGCCTTATATCCCCACAGCCCATACCGGAGAGGATGAGCAAGACAAGGAGAAGGAATCGGAAGTATTTGGAAAAGGTCATCAGGCAAGGCTTTAAAGGCCTACGTAAAATTACATTTTAGTAATTAGTATTTAAAACCCTGACAGGGATTTTATTTAAAAAAATTATAATTCAATGCGTTTTTTAGGCCTGAAACTAAAATTAAGTCTGTTCCTGAATATTTTCTGTTAGAGTTTCTTTCTTTTCATGATTTAAAATTTACCTTTTTTCAAATCATACTTCCTATTTTGATGAGTTTTTCGCCAGCTTCTTTCATGGCTTCCTCAAGACTGGAA
>JALEFZ010000040.1 GCA_022760475.1 Bacteroidia bacterium
AGGCATATCCCAACAATGTCAAATTCAAAAATGGACTCGCTATTTCATTTTCTAAACTAGGACAAACACATACATCTCTGGGGAATTTGGACTCGGCTCTAATATTTTTTAATCAGTCTTCATTGCTTGTAGCCCAGCTTTTCGAGGCATATCCCAACAATGTGGAATTCAAAAATAACCTCGCTATTTCATATGAAAAACTAGGACAAACACATACATCTCTGGGGAATTTGGACTCGGCGCTAATATTTTTTAATGAAAGATCAAGATTAGGCAAAGAGCTTTTCGAGGCATATCCCAACAATGTCAAATTCAAAAATGGACTCGCCATTTCATATGCCAAATTGGGGCGTTTCTACAAGAGCCTGACTGATTACAAGGCAAGTCTCCAAAATTTTGAAAATGCCAGGATCTTGTGGACAGAATTGGTCGAGGATGCTCCTCAAATAGTCCAATTTGAAAAATACTTATCCATGGTCGAGGAAGATATACTGGAAATTCAATTGGCCCCCATCATCAAGCTAAACAAACAAATAGAAGCTTCTAGGGATAGCAGCACCACCTACCTCCTCTATGGAAAATTGTGCGACAGTGTCGAGGCCAAAATGGCTATTTATCCTGAATTGGGAACTTATCTTTCTCAGTACCTAAACTCCAAAGCCTGGTACGGCCTGTTTTTGGGTAAATTTGAAGCCTCTGAAAAAGACCTGAGGAAAGGAATGGCCCTGCCATTTGAGAACCCCTACCTACATACCAACCTGGCTCCTGCCCTACTCCTGCAAGGGAAATTCAAGGAAGCAAAAGCAGAATACATAAAATGGAAGGATAAGCCCTTTCCAGATGAGCATGGCAAGACCTATAGAAATATATTTTTGGATGACCTGAAGGTTTTGGAAGAGGCCGGGATCATTCAAGAAAAGGTAAAGGGGGATGTTGACAAGATCAAGGAGTTGTTGAATCCTTAGGTAAACAAGGATAGAGGGTGGATTTTCAGGCACTCAGGCCAGGTTTCCACAAGCATGACTGTGGGGAGTGTAAGGAGAAAAATAAAAATCGCCCCGTTTGGGGCGATTTTTATTACGATATTTCGAAGTACACTCGGAAGGGTTCGAACCCTCAACCTCCTGATCCGTAGTCAGGTGCTCTATCCAGTTGAGCTACGAGTGCATTTCCCTCATCGGGGATGCAAATATAGCGATGAATTTTATTTCGACAAACAATATTTTGATAAAATTCTCCGTCTAACCTCCCCAGGGAAAATTCTTCCTACCTGCGCATGGCTCCTGGATCAATCCAGTTTGAAGGCTGGGCAGTACCCGTCAACAACAACTGGTCCCTGGCTCGACTCATAGAGACATACAAGGCCGCTTTTTGCTGCCGGATGGTTTCACGCAACTTGTGCTCCCCCATGAGGTTGAAACCCTGACTGCGATGGGGCAACTTTTCCTCGCAAAGGCCTGTTAGAATTACGGTTCGAAATTCCATGCCCTTGACGCCATAAAATGAAGAAATTCTGACACCTTCTCGGTCTCCCCTATTGGCTTCAATTTCGAAATGAGGGATTCCATTTTTGTGTAGCGTCTTTTTGATCTCCTTCAATTCCGCATTGCGGAAGGCCCCCACACAAATTTCTCTGAAATCCATTCCCCTCTCGCGAAGTTCCTTGATTTCCTTCAAAACAAAATCCAGTTCTTCCTGTGGGTTCTTGAAAAGGCGATACAAAGGTTTTTCGCCTTGAAGCAAAGAATAATAGCCTTCAAACTCATAGTTTTCTTCTTCGAAGTCTTCAAACTTTTCCCCCAGTAAAACCTTGAAGGCCGCCAAGCGAATCTGCTCAGTAGTCCTGTAGTTAATTCTCAGTTGAAAACTCCTCCCTTTTATCTTGACACCTGCCCGGCTAAAATTGAGCTTCTTTTTTCCGGTTTTTTGCTGGGGATCGCCACAAAGAAACAGGTCATTTTCTCCTTCCTCCGCCAAGGCTCGAACCAGTCGTATCTCTGCCATTCCCAGATCCTGCACTTCATCAATCAAAACATGACTAAAGGGCTTGTTTGCTCCCCCGGATTCAAGAAAACTGGACAATTCATTGGTTATTTCAGCAGGGTGAACCCAGGATCTTCTAGACAATTTTTCACGAAAACGCTCTATCAATCGAAAAACCCTTGAGCGCTCATTCCCTTGTAACCTTGGACGAGCT
Source organism: Bacteroidia bacterium (assembly GCA_022760475.1). Classification (GTDB taxonomy): domain Bacteria; phylum Bacteroidota; class Bacteroidia; order J057; family J057; genus JALEFZ01. Next base: position 2,198 of record JALEFZ010000040.1, read on the forward strand.
TTCCTGCTGACCTTTAGGTAGGCTTCCTCAGTCCTGATATCAAAGGGAATGATCACTTCCAGATACTCTTCTTTCAGAAATTCCCAAGGATAAATGTTCCAGGATAGTTTGCCAATTTCTTGCCATAACCTATTTTCGTCTGTCTCGGGATGAACGCCTATGACTTTCTGGCTGGGATGAAGCAAAGCATACTGTTTCGCAAGAAGGAGGATTACATTAGAAATGCTTTCCAATTTCACCTTGCTGGTGTTCAAACCGAGCGCTTTGAAATGGCCTTCGAGGTTAGTTGCCAAGCTTTTGCTAGCAGTCGAAAACAGTATCGGTCGCCTTTGCATGGACGCTTCAGCCAAACGCTTGGCTCGGTGTAACGCAACGATCGTCTTGCCTGTACCGGCTCCTCCTGTGAGTAAAACGGGACCTTTAAAATCTTTATCCACCAACTTTCTTTGGGAGGGGTGCAGAAAAACCGTCCATTCTTCAAAATCTCCGCTAAAAAATCTATCGAGATCACTTTTTTGCTGAATTGGGGCAAGGTTTTGCTTGTTGTTATAGGAATCAAGGATCTTCCCAACCTCTTCCTCCCTGGCATCTACCTGGCCTTCCTTTACCCATTTTAGTACCTCATCATAGGATTCCCCAAGCATGATAAAGCCCAAGGCATCTGCGGTCAAGTCAGGCATATAGTCCCTCAGTTGCTCGATGTCATCATGAGTACGAACCGCCACAACCTTAAACATATATTTGTGCTTCACTCCCAGTTCTAATAATTGTTCCTTAGTCAATTTATTGATTAGGGTATTTGGCTTTTGCAAGGTAAAGCCCTCAGGTGGTAATTCTTTTCCTTCGACATAAGTAATATCAAAGGTCTGTGTCTTGGGAGAAAACTCCAGTTTACGGTCGAGTGCCCAGTTGTAGGCATCGTCATGTTTTCCGGCATAAATGAACAGCCAGAAATCTGAAACTTCATCTTTTAGTTTAACGAGAATTATCCTTAGGCCTTTACTAGCTCTAATGGAGTAAAAATCGTTGTGGTGCAATTTTTCCAGTCTAATGGAATTTGTGTTGAAATCGGGTTTATCCTGGAGGCTGTGGATTGTTTTATAAATGATTCCAACACTCTGTGAGTCAAGGTTTTTTAAAGAGCGTATAAAACTACGGTGAAAGCGAAACTGATGCATGGTGTTATCAACATTATTTAATTATAACTTATATATATCACTACATGAAAGAACGATTTATCATGGCTTGGTTGCAAGCCCTGACATTCTTATCTAATTATACATTTATAAAAATAAAACGTTTGGGAATAAAAATATCTTGGATAAAAATGGTTTACTCTTGATCAAAAATGAAAATGCCCGGACAAATCATCCAGGCATTTTGTATTATTTAAATAGGTAATGTCCTTAATATCAAATCTATGCAATCCAACGAACTGACTTCTTCAGCCTCTGCTTCATAATTCAGGATGACCCTGTGATTGAGTACATCGGGTGCTATGGCTTTGATGTCGTCGGGCAAAACATAGGTTCTTCCTGCCAGGAAGGCATGAACTTTTGACCCCAGGTTCAGGGCCAAGCTTGCCCTTGGAGAGGCTCCAAAGTCGATGAATTCGTTTAGGCGGTCCATCCCATAGTCGCTGGGCTTACGCGTCGCCATGATTATGTCAATGATATAATCCTCCAATTTTTCGCTCATTTGAATCTCATCGATCAACGAGCGAACATCGTAAATATCTTCCAATGAAAACACTGGCTGAACCTCATAGGAGGCTGAAGTCTTGGCCATGCGTTTCATGATTTCCTTTTCTTCCTCACGGCTAGGATAGCCTACATAGACCTTCAACATGAAGCGGTCTACCTGTGCCTCAGGTAGGGGATAGGTACCTTCCTGGTCAATAGGGTTTTGCGTCGCAAGTACAAGGAAAGGATCGGGCATGCCGAAGGTGTGATCACCGATGGTGATTTGTCTTTCTTGCATAGCTTCAAGCAGGGCAGATTGTACCTTTGCTGGAGAACGGTTGATCTCATCCGCCAGGACGATGCTCGCAAATACGGGCCCTTGTTTGACCTCAAACTTGCCAGTGCCCTGGTTGTAAATCATGGTACCGAGGACATCCGCAGGAAGGAGGTCTGGTGTAAACTGGATTCGGTTAAAACTCAGGTCTAAGGATTGGGCGAGTGTGCTTACTGTAAGGGTTTTGGCGAGACCGGGCACCCCTTCAAGCAATACGTGTCCATTGGCGAACAAACCAATCAAAAGCCTGTGGATCATTTTTTCCTGCCCCACGATTACCTTCTGTAACTCTCTGTAAAGGATCTCTACCTTCTTGATTTTTTCCTGCAAAATGTTTTCAAGGGTAGAATTTGACGAGTAACTCATATTTATTGATAAAACCGAACCTTCCGTAAATCTAATTTTCCCCAATCTAAGTAAGTTTTTCAAAAGAGAGAAACAACTGATAGTTGTTGGAAAGAAAAGATGCTCAATTGGTTAAGTTTTCGGGACAAATCATCTTTGTAAGGAAAAAATGCTTCTTAAAAAAAAGTAATAAAGGGCAATAGAACCCTGGAATCAGACATACAGAGGAGGGAAAAAAATCGCAACGAACTCATCATTCCGCAAAGTCAACTCGGAATCATATTTTTGGGCTCATATATTTTGTAAGGCTGAAAAACAAAAATCATGATGAAATTTCAACTTTTACCCTTAAATTGGAGCGATTTTGATATTTGAACACATACATTTGAAATATTCGATTCATGAGCGTTAAAAATGCCATTGCAACTGGAATGTTGATTTTCGGTCTTGTCCTTGCAGTCAGGGGCTACGGCAAAAAATCAGACGAAGTTATCACCGAAGAAATTCAGAACACCGAAGTGGTGGTTCGCAACTCTGAATCCCAGCACTTCAATTGGAGGGCATTCCTGGGCTTCGCAGTCGCTGGAATTGGGGTATTGCTGTATGCATTCCCTAGTCAGGATGACTTTGAAGCCAGGAGATATGGGGTGCAGTGATTGATATGAAATTTGTTAATGGAATACCTCTGCGGATGCGGGGGTATTTTTTTGTGACTTCAGTTTCCCTTAATGGACAGACCTTGCCACCCTAAAGCCGGTGTTGGTAGCTTTTTCGTTGGGAGGTTGTGCCCCTCTTACAAATATGTAGCTCCTCTCCAATGGATTATCAAAGCTTCCTCCCCTTACCACCTTTCCTAATGTCTTTTCTTCAGGTAATTGTTTGGTAAAAATTGGATTCGACACAAACTCTACATTACCGAATTGTGTGTATGAGTGGTCGGAATAATAATCCTCAACCCACTCCCACACATTCCCTGACATGTGATAGAGTCCTAATGGATTTGGTTTAACCTCTTCAGGAACCTTTGAGATCAAGTCTTGCAGCTTCCCATTTTCCTTTTTTACATTTGCATACATAGGAGCAAGTGATCTTTCATTAAACCCTGACCAGCGGTATTTGGGATACCCGTCTTTGTCAATTCCATTTTGCCCACCCGCAGCTGCAAATTCCCATTCAGCTTCTGTTGGTAGTCGATATCCGTTAGAGGCAAGGTTAACGGAATAGCCTTTTGGGGTTTTTACATAAGCCTGAGAAAGCCCCTCCTTTTTACTTAGCCAATTGCAGTATTCTACCGCATCGTAATAAGTGATGTTGGTGATAGGGAGCTCACCGTTCTCAAGATTGACTGAAAGATCCCTTTTACCCTTATTGGTGTCAAGAAGGTAAAGGTAGAATTGATTTCGGGTAACCTCAGTTTTGCCTAATTCATAAGGATCTAGCTTAACCACCAATTCTTTACTAACTCCACGCAAACTTTGCGATGGTACTTTTTTATCATTCAGTATTGTCCTTCTTCCACCCAGTACAAACTTTCTTGGCTGGACAAATGAATTTGTTGGGATATAATACTCTTCTAGCTTGTTTACCCAAGCTTTCATTTCACTTGATTTAGGTTCTACTAAAAGCCAATTGTGTACGTTAGCCTGAGGTCTATAGGTAACTGTTTCTGAATCTAGCAATTCATTAAATTCCTTAATCAATTCTTCTGCTTCGCCAGTTTGCCCCATTAAATGCATCAAATAGGTTACCCTGATAACTTCTTCTTTGGTTTTTGTTGAAGCCTGAAGTTTCTTTTGATTGTGTTCTATAAGCTGATGATTAAAATCATTTATCTCCTTCAAAACCTCAGCCGTACGATTATATGTGAACTCAAATTCGTCAGGGTTAGAAATACCTGTTTTGGACCAATTAGCAATTTTTTCTTCAAGTCCTGCGAATATATTTTTTTGTCCAGCAACCGTCGAATCAATGAGAAGATTTAATCTATTGATTAAGTTTTTACTTGCCACTCTTATGTTGTTAGAACTATCCTGTAATTCAAAGTATTTAGCAGCCAAAGTGAAGGTTTCCTTTTTTGTAACTTCTACTTCATTTGCAAGCTGAAAACTATCTTGTCTTAAGCGATTAAGGACAATATTTTTCTGGTCATTATTTCGAAAAATTTCATTGACATCGGCCATTGTTTGAACCAAATCTTGTTCAGCATCTTCTGCAACCACTTTGAGAGAATCATTCTGATATCTAATTTCTATGATTCTCTCTCTAATTAACTCTCTTTCCTTTTCAGCAACAGCTAATTCTTTAGAAATCTTTTCCTTCTGGTTAGTAATGTCAAAGTTTTCTCTCCGAATGGAGTTTATAAATAAACCCGAGATGATCAATGCACATATTAGGCTGACTGTGCTCCATATTAAGATATTCCTTCTTCTTTTTTCCTCAGCTTCCCGACTTGAAGCCAGGTATTCCAATTCGTCTACTTGCAAATGTTTCGCCACCCCAGCCCACTTATTAGCCTCCTTCAGTTTACTGCCTCGAAGTAATAACTTAGGGTCTTTTGATTGAGTCATCCACAAATTCATATCCTGAGTAAAGGATTTTTCACCATGTATTTCAGTCCAAGCAGTGGCAGCCCAGTTTTCATCAAAAATTTCTCGATAGATGTTGTTGAACACCTTTAATTTTCCATTTTCTTCACGAACAAGTCCTGATAACTGCAGGAATATGTGAGCCTTATCCTTATTATCCAATTCTACCTCCTCTCCTGCCAGGATTTTTCGATAGACCCGTAGAAGTCCTGAGATATTTTTTTCATTATCATAAATCCTGTTTTGGATATTCGAAAGGTTGGGATCACTGTTAAGTTTATGGGAACTGATATAAAGTTCGCGAACCACCTGCTCTACAGCATCGGTATTTCTGATGGTTAGTTCATAACAGATTCTTTGAGACAAATAAGGCTGCCCACCTGTCCAATACTCCACCTCTACCAAAATGTCCTCGGGGGGAGTTCCAAGACCTTCTAATCCTTCAAGAAAAGCCTCGTTATTTTTAAGGGGAATGGGTGTTAGTTTTACACCTACACCTACATTAAAGGGAGTCCGGGTATTGCTATCGATCAGTTGATCAGGCGAGGCTACTCCCATGATACAGAAGTGAAGCCTAGAAAGGCCTTTCTTGTCACTTTCAGCGGATTTGTTAAAGGTAGCCCTCAGTGCAGCAAAAAAATCAGAAACGCTAAAGTCTTCTTGATTGATGGTAAGTAAGGAATCTATTTCATCTATGAATATGGCAATGTTATCTGTTCCCTCGGCATGTTTTATCAATACCTCGTCCCAAAATCGTCCCATTCTGGCAACAGCCGTTATTTTTTTGTTGTTTTCCCACCAATCTTCAAACTTATCCAATACGCCAACTGCATCGGCAATTTCATAGCAAAATGTAAAGTACCATTGATCTGTTTTTGCCTTTGTCCCAATTTGGGAAATTTCTACACCTGCACATTTCCAATCCTGTTCTTTTAAGGTGTCAATTGTTTTGATCTTAAGACTGGACTTGCCCATTTGCCTCGCAGAAAGCACATAACAAAACCTGCTCCGCTTTATGACATCGATTATTTCCTTATCAGCACTTCTTTCGACATACACCTTGGTATCGGAAGAAAGGCTTCCTCCAGCCTGGAAATAAGTCGAAACTTCTTCAGCTAAAATATCTTTGGACATCATTATAAAAATGAATTTAGGTTATGTCAAAATTGTATCATGTGAACAGGTAATGATGGTTTTACGTCTGGCAACTAGCTAATCCTACTTATAATAATCTACAAAAAATTAAGTAAAAAGGTGCACAAGTACTTATGCATTTCACAAACATATACCGTTTTATTTTTTTGTAGATGTTAGATTTAAGGACAAATAGATTGAACTTACTTAAATTGGATAATTATTTATTTGTCCCATATATTTCATACAACTTAAAAGTTAAAATGCCTAATATGTCGATTACAAAATTTTTTTAAAGAAGACTGTATAGAGGGTACAGGCTGGTTTTGACTCTCCAAAATCGCCTTTGATGAGTCCAATTCCTCTTAAAAACTCATAAACTTCATAGCCAGCTCTCCCGTGTAATGTCCCCCCATTCATTAAGCTTTTAAATCCCTCAACATACTTTTCCTCTAGTCCATTGAATAAATTTGCCAAGTGCCTTAAGTGATCCTCAAATGGTCCAGTTGCCTTAGCTGCTGTTGACATTAGCAGTTCAAAGTCATAATCAGAACCCTTATCTGCAATCAGGTAAAGAGCCATCCTAACAAGGTATGGATACCCTCCAAAGGTAGCATCAAAATCAACAACCCTATCCTCATAAATAATTTCTGAAAGGGCGTGTCGTTTTACCAAGTCTTCCTGTTCTTCAAGGGTAAAAGGGAGTAATTTTCTTTCCAATCCTACGTTGAATGGAGATCTATTTTGTTGGATTAACAATCCTTTTGTCGTAGCATATGTAAGGACCATCTTTAATCGCTTGAACGTCTCTTTTTGACTTCCTACCTCGTGTAAATGACGGAGCAATGCAAAAAAATCTGAAGAAGCCTCTGTCCCAAAAAGAGTGTCTACTTCATCCATAGCCAGCAAAAGTGGTTTATCAGAATTATCCAAGATATCCTTCTCTAAAAATTGCTTGCATCTAAGCCCAATCCCAGAATCGGATTTCCGATCAAGTCGGGCCTTTAGTTTCTCCTCTATGTCTAGCTCAATGGCGATGACTTTCAAGAAGTCAGATACCAAGGCATCAAGGTCATTCGTCCGCTTTGAACTTAGTTGCTGAAAATCAATAGGAACAACTACAAAATCATTCAAATTTGCATGTGCGATTATTCTATTTAATAAGGAGGTTTTCCCAAATTGCCGAGGAGCACGAATTCTGAGTAAAGCTGATGGCAATTCAATCTTCTTGATGAACTCAGACTCTCCTTTACGGATTACATAATATTTTGAGTCTATGCCAACATTACCCTTTGGAATTTCCAGTGGTGCTACAGGACTTGGCCTCGAAGACTTTAACCCACCCATCTGCCTTTCGAGAGACTTCCAATAGTCAAGATCTTGTATAACTTCTTCCCTGCCATCCAAAATAGAAAATACTTCCTTGAATAAATCTTTGGAATCTCCTTTGTGAAGCCAATGAAAAGGTTTCAGATTTTCCAACCATTTGAAAAACTTAGGATTTAACAGCTCTTCTTCCTCAAGAAAGGATACCCGAATAGGAATAATAATAGGACTATGCAAAGAAGATCCCTTTCTGGCAACCACTTTGTTTACCTCGTCAATCACTACTTCACTGTTGTTTGCCTTTTTAGAGAGCAAGAGAATAAGGTAACTACATTCAGCTATAAACTTATCTTTGATAAGGTAACTATCAGAACCAGGAGAAAGGTTAGGCTTTCTATCCCAATAAACAGTAAATCCTGCCCTTTCAATTTCACTCCCTAGGTCTTTGACTAAGACAGCCGATTCTTCCCCTTCCTCACCTTTGTAGCTTATCAAAACCTTTAGATCTTTCTTTGCCTCTTTCTCTATTTGAGTAAACAGATTTAATAAGCCAAACCTGATTTTATTGAGGTTAATATCCTTTTCCTTCCTAGGAATAGTAAGGGTATTTCCAGGTTTCATTAGGTTGAAATGCTGTGAGAATAGCCCCCTGAACTCGTCAATTTCCTTGTAATTGGAAAATTCTTTCTTGCACAATTCCATCAGTTCCTCCATGTGTTCTTTCTCCAATAAAGCCCGAGCCTTATTGACATGGATGAGTTCTTGCCTTGGGTCTATCATAGGGTCTATCTGCTGTTAAAACATGTCAAAATTAGTTCTTTTTGGCCAAGATTTATTCTTTTTACCAGGAGGAATTGTATATCTAAGGCCAATTTCCAAGGGCATATTTGTTAGCAATCCATTTGTCCTTGAAAGTTCTGTCGGGACTACCATGTTCACATATGCTGAAAGTGCTGGTATTTCGGTTTTAGGAATGGGAAGGCCACCTCTTAGCCATTCTAAATCCCCATTAAAGGGATCAAAGATGTTGACAGTTAGGTTCAAGGATGGCAAGACTGAGGTTGAGGGATCATCACTAAGGTTGACCCTTCGATGAAGGAGATAAATGCCAACTAAGAATTGTAGCCTGTTATTTTGGGGATGAAAATTGCCTATCAGACCAAATGAATTACTCATATATACGGGGTTCGGCCCTTTTCCTGGGCAGAACTGGGCTTCAAACCGGACATCTGGAACCAAGTCAAACTCCACATTTTCTTCAAAAAGGAATTCCCTTGGTAAATGCGTTATCGAATCAGAAACCATAATCTTTTTGAATGGATTCACTTGTCGATATGCCCTTAAAGCAAATTTTGGGAAATCTGTAAAATTATTGGGGTTATCAGGATTTCCAGGAGCCCAATCCTCGGGTAGATCCAGGATTATATTAGATACTTGGGCATTTAACCTCCATATATGATTTGTCGTATTTTTTGAGAAAATCATCCCTGAAGAAAGAGATAAGGCTTGATTCCTGGCAAGGTTTGCTTGCTCATTACCTAAGTCAGGAGCCTCAAATATAGCTCCCGCCAATGGATCTATCTGTTCAGTGAATATAAGGGGTTCCAGGCCAGCATTGGCACGGGCATAGGCAAGTTTTACCCCCATGCTGAAATTGGATTTTTTCTCTGGATTATCTATGTGGAAGGCTGTTGACAAAGCTATATTCTGCAGGCGATTGGGATTTAAAGTTCCCCCACCGTTGGTGGTCATTATCTCTTGAACCTCACTTTGGAAATAATAAAAACCTATGCCCCAAGAAAAATCTGGCCTTAGGCCTACATTAAAACTTGAATCACTCGAATAGATAACTTTGCCAGGATTAAATCCAGCTGTGATTTCAAATCCTTCTGTCTTGAAGTTTTCAGTTGCGGTTACTGATTTGGTCCCCAGACGAATTCCTGGAACGAAGCCTACGTAGGCAGGATTTATTTCTGACTTATTTTGGTAAGTTTTAGTAGGTTCAACAAAGTTTTGCCCCCAAAGACTTTGGGGCACATATTGAGCAAGGGCACATAAAAAACAGCTAAGCAGTATGTCCGTTCTATGCATATTTTCTTTTTTAGTTCCATTTTGATTAGAGAATAGTTACGTTTCCTTCTTCCGTATATCTTTGTCCATCCTGAAAACTAACTTCCAGTAAATATTTATAAACTCCAGGAGTTACCATTTTGCTCCCCCCAGCAACGGTACCATCCCAGGATTCAGTGGGTTGTCCTCCTTCAATTCTACTTGTTTGCCAAATTTTGCCATATCCATCATTTCTAGGATCTCTTATTGTAAAGTTCATTGTAGCCAGGCCACATCCCTTCAATTGATAAGGCACTGTTCGCCCTGGGGCAAAACCAGTTGGTACATAAATAGTGGCGCATAGATTTCCAAGATTTACCTCTCCCAAGTATGTTGCCTCACAGCCATTTATACTGTCAACGACTGTAAGTGTTACATTAAATTCTGCCGTACCAGAAGTACGTAAATCATAAGTATAAGTAGGATGCTTGTCCTCTGAACTGCCACCATCACCAAAATCCCAGTGACTCGAAGAATATCGATTGGGTAGGGTTGAATTTGTGAACTCTACCCTTACCTCCCCTGTTTGATTAATTACCGAAAAAGCCTTGAACGAAAAGTCAGGTTCCAATGGCTGTAAAACCTCCACCATTTTGGATATAAATCCCCTGCATCCTGCATTTGTTGATACTTCCAGCTTTACTTCAAAAATTCCAGCCGATTGGTAGGAGTAAGTCGGGTTTTCATCTTTAATGATAGGCTTTCCATCTCCAAAAGACCATTCATAGTTTAGCCCTACAGGAGCTTGGGATAAAAATTTAAGCTCATAAAGGGGGCAATTGTCATTGCTATAATCAAAGTCTACTTCAATCTCTGGACGGTAAATAACTAACAAGCTATCGGTATAGGAACATCCAGCTTTATTAGTGGTGGTCAGTGTAACCCAGTACTCACCATATTCTTCGAAAATATGGAAGGATCTCACACCGCTGTCTTTTACTGTCCCATCCCCATAATCCATCAGGTGAGTATAATCATCACTTGTCTCAAAGTCGAAGTTGAACCTGCCCTTGTCCAGATTACACAGAACCGGTGTAAGGGTTGAAATTGTAGTTACAGGTACATCCTCTGCGAGGATTACAATTGAGTCCAAAATGCTACAACCGTTGTTATCAACTAATACCTCAACTGATGAAGTACCAGCTTCCATAAAATCTCTTGAGAAGTTTTGCTCGTTGACAAGCTCTGATGAGTTGATAGACCAGGAATAAGCGTAATTTGCAGAGTCAGTATTTCCAAAAGCCAAAGTAAAAGGGATACATTTTGCAGTATCTCTTGGAAAAAGGCCGTTCTCAGGCTTTCTAAAAAACCTTACAGGCTTTGTTATTTCATCTTTACATTCAGGAAATTCCTTGCTGGATACAGTTAAGGTTACCCAATAAACACTATCCTCATTTGGAAGATTAGGGTTAAGATCTGTGAATGGAGGAGAAGGAAACTTGGCAGTTACCCCATTTCCAAAATCCCAGTCGTAGTCCAATAACGGAGAAATGCTGTCAGGAATCATTAAGGGTTTGTCTCCCACACAAACTTTTCCACTTTCTGTTTCAAAATCAGCAACTGGTTGGGGAAAATCTAAAACAGTTATTTCAAGGATCCTATTATCCGTACATCCTAGGCTATCCTCAACCTCCAGATTTACTAGATAAACTCCAGCTGAATCATAGACATAAGAAATAACAGTATCTGTCAATACTGAATCCACTAAACTAACTCCATCTCCAAAATTGTAATTTGCAGACCTAATGCTTCCACTAGATTCATTCGACAACTCTATCTCTAGTGAATAGCAGCCCCTTACTTTATCGGAAGTCAGGGTGGCACTTAAAGGAGCTGTAATTCGATAATCAATGCTACGAAACAAACTTCCGCAATTTCCCACTACTTCTATTTCACAGGTGTAATATCCAGGAGGAATTATTGCAGATCCTGTGCTATCATGATTTATGTCCTCCAAAGAGAAAGAAAAATCTCTTCTTCCATTAGAATATTCAAAGGCGATGTCTTGGGAAAAATTTGGATTAAGTATGTTCGGTCTGACAATCACCGAAGGATTTGAACCCAGGTTGGGGCACAACTCCACATGGAAGTAAATCGAATCCCAACGACAGGTACCTGTCCCTAAGGTGGCAATAGTTGGTTCGGATATGTATTGAACTGAGAGATCACGAGTTCTTACAGTAGGTATAAACCTACATTCAGAAAAGGTATAAGTTGTAACAGTATACTCTTCAAAATTCAAAGAGTTTGAGCAGGTAAAATTGCTATCCCTTCTAGGAAAGTAAGTATGGGTTAAAACCAAACTGTCCATCAAGGCTGGCCTTTCTGGAATTAAAATATCTCTTGGCCCAATTGTAGGGGGTATTGTATCACCTATGTATGTATAAGCACCATCACCCCAATCAACTACTGCCCTATCCATCAAAACTAACTCTGAGATAGGATTATCAATGGCAAAGCGGCCTTCATTCTCTTCACACAGGTTTGTTATATCCAGGTCTAAACCTGTGATTGGACCTCGGTCTGTATTAAGAAAGGTCAGTACAGGGGCAGTTAAAAGAGTTACATTGTTAATGGAACGTACAGTATCCGCAAAGACAAATACTTTCCTTCTTGAGTTGAATGGGATTTCTATTATAGTATCAGGCCTTGATAACCATTGTTCAAAATCATTCAAAGGATCAAGTGGATCATCTACTTTTAAATAGTAAAAAAATCCTGGTTGGTATCCGATAATCTCGATACATACATACCAAGGATCTTTTGAACAAGTAGTGTACCATAATGAGTCTTTATCTGCAGGAGAAATTAAGTTATTATAACAGTTTAAACTGTCTGCTTCCTTTATGGCAACCCTTCCAAATGTTTTATTCGTAGTCTCTTTTGTTTCGACTTTTGAATTGAAAAAATCTAGAAAATCAAAGCCAGGAGAAGCTTTTGAAATAAAAAAGGCAGTAAACAATGAAGCTACTAGGAGACTAAGAGTTTTAATTTTATTCATAGATAACTATTTTATAGTTTCAGCAATTCTTACCAATTTTCATTGATTTTCTTTCAAAATATCTTTCTAACCAGGAGCAAAAAATAACAATTGCTCAAAACTTCTATTCTTATCAAAAACTACTTTAAACTTGTTTGAATCATGGTATACACAGTTCATACGAGTTTTTTTTAAAAATTAGGGGAAAGATTGTGCCTAATCTAAAAATATGATTTAAACTGTCAAAAATTATGCCTAAACAGACATGTTATAAACTCGTCATATATTATATTGCCAAATTTTAAATAATTTATAATTTACGACTAACGTAATACACCAACAATTAAACAAAAACAATTACTCCCTCTTTTTCAGTTGCTTAATTTATCTATTTACGTTCAAAAATAAATAAGCGTTTGGATAATTTTCGACCAAGGGAAGAAAATACACTATGTACTGCTACAATAATTTCGATTCACCTATGATTCCAAAAAAAAGAACCCCGTCAAGAGGTTCCTGCAACTTTACCATAAAATAATATAACCTTTCTCAAGCCCTACTGCCCGCCATCCTTCTTCTCCTTCGAAGGCTCATCGACCTTCTTATCCAGCGCAGGCCTCAGCAACTCATCATACAAAAATTTCAATCCTTTTTTCAAGACCTTCTTGCCCTTCGCCGAGTCGGCTTCCGCCGTGGCATCGACCTTCAACACCTTGTTGACAGCTTTGTCCAGGATGTCGCCGCTGTCTTCATCGCCTTCGTCTTCGGTCAGGCTGGCGTCTTCGTCCCAATCGCCATCGTCTTCTCCGTCATCATCCCAGTCTCCGTCGTCCTCGTCGGTTGTGCCGTCATCCTCCGTTCCGTCGTCTTCAATGATGTCTTCCTCTATTATATCTTCTTCTGTTCCTGTGCTGCTTTCTTCGGGAGTGGTTTCTTTGCCGGGCCATACGACTGAGGTACTCTTGGCTCCATTGATGACCCGCATTTGGGAAGGGGTAAGCAAACGAGAGTTTCTTAGTTCTGCGTCAGCAACGATTTTCTGGCGCTGCTGCTCATACATCATGGGATTGGTAGCCTGCATGTGCTGAACACGTTCCAACTTGGTGATCGCACTGTAATAATTAGATTTGATGGTTTGACGCTGATAATCGGTGAGGGTAATGCCGTGTTTCGTTTCGTAGTCAGTGGTCAATTGATCTGCCATCTCACTGGCCGTTTGAGCTTGTGTCAACTGAAAACAAGCAAGTAGCAAACTAAGGCTGAGGATAATTGCTTTCATTTTATTAGGCTTTAATTGGTCAATCTTTTGTTGTTCTGCCTATTAGTTTCCCTCTTTGTTCCATTTGTAACATGCAAAGCCCAAAAAATTTCAGAAAAGGCACTGATCCATTTGCAAAATCTCACAACGTCAAAAAATTGAGGTTTTTATGTATAGTTTAAGGAACAAACTTTACAATAGAATTCTTAAATACATAAAGCCCTATTCGGATGGTTAGATCTTTTTATTTGATTTTGGCTTTACTGATGCTTCATAACCCAGTCCTGGGACAAAAAGAGAGTCGCTGGATAATTGTCAATTTACCTGTCAGCAACCACCTCAAAGATCCCCATAGGATTCAAATGAATAGAATTTTGGTGGATGAAGCGAAGGAAGCAGGCTTTCTGGACTCACTCCAAAGACTCCATGAGGATGTTTTGATCGAACGAGATTTTGAGGTCAATGCCTTGTTAATTCCCAATGACCCATCATTGGCCAAACAATGGCACCTCAGAAATCCCCAAGGAGGCAAGCTGCCCTTTGCCGCTGATATCCAGAGTTCTTTGGCATGGGAAATTGAAACAGGTAGCAAAGATGTAGTGGTTGGGGTACTTGACTCTGGTATTGATTGGCAACACCCCGATCTGGTCAATAATATTTGGCAAAACCTTGCAGAAGATGCAGATGGAGATGGGCATGTACTGGAGTGGAATGGTAGCCAATGGATATTTGATCCAGGAGACGAAAATGGCCTGGATGACGATGGCAATGGATATGTCGACGATTTCATTGGTTGGGACTTTGTCAACAATGACAACAATCCCATGGACGATCATATTTTTGGCCATGGGACCCACGTAGGAGGAATTATCGGTGCAGAAGGCAACAACCAAACGGGGGTAAGTGGCATAGCCTGGGAGGTACAATTGATGCCCCTCAAATTCTTGAATGCACAAGGTCGGGGCTTCATCTCCAATGCCATCGAAGCCATGGACTACGCCATAAATAATGGTGCTCAATTAAGCAATCACAGTTGGGGGAGCCCACAACTGAGCCAGGCATTCGAGATGATCATCAATAGGGCCAGACAAAATAACCACCTTTTGGTAGCAGCAGCAGGAAACAATTATGGCAATGACAATGACATCGCTCCTATTTTCCCCGCCAGTTACGATGCTTCAAATCTGATCGCTGTGGGTTCCAGCAATCTTCTAGACTCACTTGCAGCCTTCTCAAATGTAGGACTTAACTCCGTTGACTTGTTTGCCCCTGGCTTGGGGATATTTTCGACCCTACCCAATGAATCTTATGGTTACCTAAGTGGTACTTCCATGTCAGCCCCCATGGTCTCTGGAGGACTTTCGCTTCTGCTGTCACAATCGCCCAATATGGACATCACGGAATTGAAAGAAAGGATTAGCAGATCAGTAACTCCCATCCCCTTCTTGGAGGGTAAATGTGTCTCGGGAGGGCGATTGAACCTATTTCAGCTATTGAATCGACCGATTCTTTTTAACATGGAAGAATCATGGAAAATTCTGGATGTATGTGCTGGAAGTAATGGAAACTGGTTTGAACTCGGCAAAAATGAAGACATTCTTTTGGTATCCAGGAACAATCGGGGTCAACAAGATTGGGTTCAGAAGCTGGGGGACTCTACACTTTCATGCCTGGCGTATCATCCAAAACTTGGTGCCATGTTGTCAGGCATATCGAGCGATAGCAAGCAGTTACGCGTGATCAGGATGAGGGAAGATGGAACCCTCAATTGGGAAAGAAGCTGGTTTCTGCCCTCAAAATTGAGCCTAATGGGCAGCCTTGCTTTACATGATCAATTCATTATCTGGGGACAAGCAGCCCCTGATTCCATTTGGATGGCCAGCATGGATTCGCTGGGTAATTTCTACTGGAATAAGGTCTTTGATCTCTCCACGAATGGTCAAATTAATAACGTATCTCTCTCCACCGATGGCGATGTTCTCTGTCTGATTGGGTCAGGAAATTCTGACTTCTATGTGATGAGCCTCAATTCTGCCGGAAGCATCAAGAAAGGAATCAGTTTTCAACTTCCAGGCAATCAAAATGCCAATCCTCTGCTGGTCAAGGGGTCTGAAGAAGAATGGGGCATCATTTATAAATCCATAGCTGGCCAAAATACCCAATTGGTATCCTTTCAATGGGAGTTGGATGATGCCGAAGGAGAAGAAGGCTTTAGCTTTGAGACGAATGGTCCCGCTGCCTTTAGCCTCGCTGAAGGGCCTGAGGATTACATAATAATGTCAGGAAAAACCTCAACTGATAACTTTCTCGCCACATTTAGGTCAAATTCTCTTGTTTCCAGCAGTTCATTCAAGCAAGGGGTAGGTCTCCTCAACCCCCAAAAGATCATTTGGAACCAGGGAGTTGGTGCTTTTTTCCAGGCTCCAAACCAACCAAGGTCAGTTTTCCTAAAATCAGACCTTGGTTCAAGAATCCTTTGTAATGACTCTTCATTTAGCCTGAATTTTAGGAGCCAACCTTTGCCTACCCATCAAACATTTAACCCCAATAGTCAAAATCAGGCATTCCAAAGCCTTAGGACAAACCTGCCTATAAGCCCAGACTCAATAACTGAAGTATTTATTTGCGACAATGGAAATTGCTCAACCCGTGCTTTTTTTTCAGTTGAATCGCTGATTCAATGTCCAGAGGCCATACTTAATCCACAAAACCTGTCTACCAATGCACTGAGATATAGCTGGTACATGGATGGAGCCTTACTTTCCACCCAAGCCAATCCATCGTTAATGATTCCTGAAGATGATGGCTTTTATCGCTTAAGACTGGAAGCTGAAAATGGTAGTTGTGTAGATACATTTGGATTATTGATTCAGGTCGTTCCTTTGCCCGATTTGGACAACATAGACAGCACACACTGTGGGCCGAACTTCAAGATTTCTTCACCTATTGTTTCTCCTATTTACCAATACCTTTGGATGGATGAAAACGGCATTCCACTAGGAACAGATCCTGAAATCCGCCTTGATACATCGGGAGTTTATGAGCTGGTCATAGCCAATCCATGTGGAGAAACCGCAGAGATGGAAGTAAGCCTAACTTTGCAAAATGGATGCGTCTGGCCAGGTGATGCCAACACAGATGGGGAAGTAAACATGGACGATTACTTACTGATGGCTACCATTCAAGGTACAAGTGGCCCCACACGTCCCAATGCTAGCAGCCAATATAGGCCTCAAACTGGTCCTGATTGGGTCCAGACATTCCCCAACAATCACGGGCTTGCTCCAGCGGTCAATTATAAACATGCCGATGCTGATGGAAATGGCATCATTGAACTGGCAATTGATGGGGCCATTGTCAAACAAAATTTTACCAAGCCAGCATCCAGCATTTATGATGATAGCAGCAAGGTAGAAGTCAGCCTGGAATTCAATACGAATCTCATAGCTCTGGGAGATACAGGCCTATTCTCTGTAAATATTAGCCGAAGTGATAGCCAGGATATCCAGGATATTTATGGATTATCCCTTGCACTTGCATACAATACACCATTGAGTGCTCCCATTCAGGTGCAGACAGGGAACTCATTTCTCAATGGAGTTACGGGAACAGATAGCCTGAGGGTCAGTTCAAATAGCAATCGAAGGCTCAATCTGGGCATTACCCGTTTTGATCAAAATGGAATCAATGGAAGGGGAGCAGCCATTGGAGGGGGAATCACCATATTTATTGATGACATTGGCACTGGAACCAGTTTTTCAGGAAACTCCTTCTTCACCATGGCCCTGGCTGATGTAAAATTGATTCGGCCAGACGGCAGCTTGATTCCTGTAAATACCTTTAGCACGCTTGGAAACCAAACCCTGGTCATAAGTGATTCGGTCGGGACAGCGACCTCTATCGAAGGCTCGTTTCCTACGGAAAGCATGGCATCATGGAAAATTGGACCCAATCCAAGTAGGGGATTCCTTTCCATATACGGACAGAAAAATCAAGCCCTGATAGATGGGCTTCATATTCAACTCATAGACTTACAGGGAAGAATCGTTTACCAAACCAGCATTGATTCAAATCCAATAAATAATCGAATTAATTTGGTCTTCCCTCCTGATGTCCAAGGTTACTTTTGGATAAAATTGATGCAAAAAAATGATGTTTTCGTGGCTCCTGTAAGGATTGACCAATAGAAATACCCTGTTTATCGCCCAAGTCGGCTTTTTTTATCTTCCCTAACATTGCTCTTTGGGCTTCCATTTTGGAAGCCCATTTTTTTAGTCCTTAACATCCCCAATTCATCATATCACAAGTGCCTTTTTTTGAGGTTTCAAAGGCCTGGGTCTACATATAACTTTATATCAACAAACAAAACAAGAATGAGAAACAGGCTGATAATTCATGTTATAATACTCGGGAGCCTTTTGTGCTTTGTCCCTAAGCAGGGCCAGGGACAAAGCAATAGCTTCAGAGATGCCAAGCTCAGGCTTGAGGTAAGCAAGAGCTGGAAGCCACAGAAAAAATTGAGATTGTCCGTCAATCAAAGCATTCAATTTAATCCGGACATTGAGAATTTTTCCTGGTTTAACCCGGATAGAAGCAATGCAGAATTCGCAGAAATTGATTTCATAGATCCATACCTTCTACCCTACCAGCCTTCTATCTGTAGAACAAGCGCGCAGCAAAGAAACTGGTCAGACAGAAGCAATCCGATGATGTTTGGCTTATACTCAAGAGAAGAAAATGAAGATCCAAAAGACGATGATGATGACGACGATGATGATGACGACGATGATGATGACGACGACAATGATGATGATGACGACGATGATGATGACGATGATGATGACGACGATGATGATGACGATGATGATGACGACGATGATGATGACGACGATGATGATGATGGGGATGATGGAGATGGGGAAGATGGAGATGGGGAAGATCTCCAATCAAACACAAGAAAACGAGTGGCTCAGCGTGGAGAAAACTGCTACCACCAGCAGGAAAATCAATCGCCTGAAGAAATTGAAGAACATAACATTCTGGAAAACTTAAGAACCTACTCCAGTTTCCAGGCAAGGTATAAGCTGAGAAAAAGAATATTTGCTGTTGGCTCCTATCAACTTGGATGGAGACCAGGAAGTTTTTCTCACAGCATACGACTTGAGCTGAGGCAAAACTTCCAGATGAAAGGTAATTGGCAAGCAAATCAGCGGCTGAGGATGCAAAGAGATTTTAGTTATAGAACAGATGAATGGAGAATAAGGGATTATCTGAGATGGCGGGCACAAATATCCCATAAGCTGGATGATCACTGGAGATTAAGCGGGTTTGGAGAAGCAGTTTATCGATTGAGCAAAAGATCTCGATTTGACAGAATAAGAACAGAAAGCGGAATTAGTTTTCTGGTAGAAAAATACTCTTTGAGACTGGCTTGGGAAGCCCAATACCTGCCTCGCAAGGAAAATAGCAGAGCTTTTATGGGAGTCTATTTGGCTTCAAGGTTCAGGCTGTAGAGACAGGAAAACTCAACCAACATTTTTAATTTTTCATTAACAATCAACAACAAACATATGTCATTGAATCAAGCAAAATGGGCCTTCGTGAGTAGACAAATTTGCCCGAAAACTGAAATCAATGTGGGTCTGCACAACAAGCAAGCAAAACTCGGAGATCTAGGGTTATTCAAAGTCGTGAGTCTGGGTAAGCATAGCAGAATCCACAACAGGGAAGGTATCAATCAACACATTTTTCCTGGTGATTACATCGTAGCTGCCTTTGGCAGCAGGTACGCCAGCAATCAGTTTGAGGGATATATCCCACATAGCCTTGGAAGAAGCAGTTTCGACCTCTTGGGTCAAGGCGGTGTTGTAGGTGAAGTCGCCAGCAGCCATAGCAAGTTCCGCACAGCTGGACCGACCAAACTTGAGTTTGTTGGCTTCCTGAGTTCAAAAGGTAAAATCCTGAACACCATCAAAATCAATATCAATGAAAGCTTCCACAAAAAGCCTGACAAATTACCCAAGATCATCCTTTCCCTTGGTAGTGGCATGGATAGCGGGAAAACAACTTCTGCAGCCCACCTTATCCAGGGATTGACCCGAGCAGAAAAAAAGGCAGGCTATATAAAATTGACAGGTACAGCCTATAGCAAGGACAAGCAACTCAATGAGGATTTGGGTGCCATATCAACCCTCGATTTCTCAGATATTGGATATCCTTCGACCTATATGCTTGAGTTGGAAGAACTAAAGTCCATTTTCTGGCGACTGATTTCCAGGTCTCTTCAAGCCAATCCTGACTATTTGGTGATTGAAATTGCAGATGGATTGCTTCAAAGAGAAACACATGAGTTGTTGGCGGATGCTGCCTTTATGGAAAATATTACAGGGGTTCTCCTCTCAGTTACGGATAGCCTTTGTGCAAAGGGAGCCCTTGATTTCCTTTCAAGATTAGAAATCTATCCCTTTGCGATAGCAGGCATGATGACAGCCAGCCCACTGATGATCCGCGAGACAAGCTCATTTGCAAGCCAGGATATCCTGACTCTCAATGAGTTGTCCAATCCAGTCTGTATCATGAATAAAATAGAAGCCCTTCCTTACTGGAAAGAGCGCAAAATCAAGAAATTAACCGCATAAAGACTTTGGGGGACCGGGAGGGAAGGTTCCGACTCTATCTCAGTAGTTGGGCCTTCCCCCAATTTTAACTTTAGACCTATGACCCATCCATTCCTTCCTAAATCAATCCTCCTAAAATCAGGAAGTTTAAATAAGGTTCATCCGCAGATCAAAGCCTACCTCATAACTTTTCTGAAACGTAATTTCCCTGTATTTACTGTGATTTTAGGATTGAGCCTTATCTCACAAATTTTAGCTGTTGTCCTGCCCATCTCCATTGGCAAATTTCTATCGCTCCTTCTCCCATATAAACCCTATAGGGCACAGATTTTCTCTGGACTCCCAGAAAGCATCACAAACCATGCCCCTAGATTCCTGATCCTTTTTGCCTGTCTGGTATTGCTAAAAGTTTTGCTGGATTGGGTCAAATACTATCAAAGTGAAAAATTGACTTCAAGGAGCATTTTTGGCCTTCAGGAAATATTGTTTAGAGTCCAATTGAGATTGCCCATTGGATTGTATGAAGAGAAGGGAACTGGCAAATACTTACTGAGGTGGAGTGGAGACCTTCAAAGCGTTAAAAGCCTAATCTCCAAAGGAATCATCCAGTTTTTGGGAGACCTTTTCTTCCTAAGCCTACTGTTTGCCTGGATCGGATGGAATTTCCCTATGCTGGCTTTTGACCTGTTAGCCATGGCATTGATGATTGCTATTCATATTTCCTTGAGTTGTCTGACGCTTTATTGGAGTAGTACCCATAAAAGAAATGCAAAATCATCCTTGATAAAATTTACAAGTGAGCGTCTTCATAATGTTTCGATGATTCAGGCCTTGAATCGCCAAATTCCTGAACAAAAAAGATTTCATAAACGCCTAGAAAACGCCCTAAATAAACACCTTAAACACCAATTTCTCAATGGTCTTCTAAGGTCTATCTCTACAGGCATTTATTTCATAGTTGTTCTCTGGTTCATGCTTCGAAGCCTTCAACTTGCTGAAAGTGTTGAAATGGAGTTGTTGCCCCTTTTTTTCTTATTGATCTCATCTTCTTCTCCAATTAAGAGACTTTCGAAGGCAGGGATATTTTGGGTAAATGGATGGATCTCCTTGAGTAAGTTGAATAAGATCATTCCAGAGAATACGTCCACATCGGGAAAGGTTTCCTATCAATACCAAGAAGGAAAGTTGGAGGTAAATTTTGAGGGAGAAAAACCTGGACAACTTGACTCCCTGAAATTCCAAGGAAACGGCATTTTCTATTTTCCTAAGATCAAAGAAATGAACGAGCGTTTTATCCTCCAGCTCCTTCTGGCTCAAAGGCAACATGAGGCCGTGAAGATCAGTTGGGATGAACAAGATACTCAAGCTCTGGAAGGCACCAGCCTTAGAAAAAAAATTACCGTGGTTTCGGTAAACCATGCCCTTATGGGGCGAAATGTTTTTGAGGCAATTTCATACAGCAGAAAAGCCAGCAAAAAGAAAAAAGCTCAAGCCATGCTGGATTTACTTCAGGAGGAATTGCCTCCCAAGGAAAGGCTTAGGCTGGACAGCAAAATCGGTGAGTATGGCAGTTTGCTCAGCCCTGGGCAAAAACAACTCCTGCGTTTTGCAAGGGCATTTCTGTCAAGAAAGCCCATTTTATTGATCCATGAACCCAATGGCCTCATCGAAGAGAAATGGACTCCCAAAGTAAGAGAACAGATTCAGACTCTGAGCCAGAAAGCCAAACTCATTGTATTTCAAGCTCATCCAACTTCTTTCTGAGCCAATCCAGTTCTGCCAATGGTTTTATACCCATCAACTCTTCTTTCATCTTTTCCTGATAAGGTCGTTCACCAATTTTAATTTTGAAGAGCTTCCTGCTTAGTTTCACAAAATTGCCAAAGGCCTCCTTGCGCGCTTCAGGGACTTCCTTTTGCCTCCGAATGTGGTTTTGGAAGGTTTTAGCCAATAAGAAAAACTGTTCCTCATCAGTCTCTTCATAGTGAATTTTTATTTGTAAAATTTTCGCTCCTATCTGATAAAAAGGATCAAGGAAGTTTATCAATTGAAGGATCTTTAGTGCATCGGAATGTTCCTTTTTATAAAGCAAAAGGTGAGCAAGGTTGTAGGAATATACATCATCCTTGTAGGGATCAGGAAGAAACTCCTTGTACTTTTCTATAAAACTTTCTGTCCAATCCAGATGCCCTGTCCGCAGCCCAAGGGTAACAATGTTTTTAAAATTGTTAGCCGGAAACATACTCCCAATAAACAGCAAGTCTTTTTCCAACATCCCTCGGTAGATAAAAAACATCTCTTCCAGGAATTTTTCATTGCCCAAGAGGTACCTTTGATTGGAATAAGTAATCAAAAAACCATACAGATTGATTTTGTCAGAAGAAAGAAAATGGGTATGACTTCGTTCCAGAACATCTTTGAGGAGTGTAAACTCTTCATGATCTTCTCTGGGTTCATTTAGAATTTTACATGCCCAATAGTAGGCTTTAATCAAATCCGGAAAGCTCTCCAACTTTTGCCCCACATTTGTAAATGCCTCCCATTCCATCGGGTACTCTTGCCGCTCATGCTTAATCACCAGATAATTGTTCAAGGAAGAAGCCAACAACATCAACTTTGTTCCCAGATAAAACCAATCCAGGTATTGGTGCAGGTTTGCGGCATCCGGCATGGCCTTCCGCTTGTTGTTGAAAAACTGGAAATTCAGGTAACTCCTTTCAAGATTATAAGATTGCAAAAAGAAATAGAAGCCTTCCTTTTCGTTGGATTCAGCTAATTGCTTTCCTTTTTGATATTGCTTTTCCCAGAACTTCCCATCTTCCTTTTTCTCCAAACCCTCCATGAGGCTTAGCTGGATAGCCACCTGGTCATTTTCCCACACCTGGAGGGCAATGAAATGGTTCAATTGCTGCAGGAGGTATTTTCTCAGGGTCCTTAACTGCTCATCCTTATAAGCCCTTTCAGGAAAAATCTGATTGAATACCTTTTCTTTTTTAATGTTTTGCACATCAAAATCAGGGTAAAGATCCTTTAGGATTTCGAATAGCCTCAGGGTATCCTGATGGGTATTGAAGTATGGAGACCTAAGGAACTTATCAAATGACTCAATCTCCTTGGGGCTTAGGGTTGTAATAAGACGTACCAGTTGAGACTGGATCATAAACAATTTTTGACTTGAGATTGAATAAAATTAGCCTAACAAATATTAGGACAAAATAAGGTTCTATTCAGGATAATTTTAATGCCAGAATAACAAAAGTCATCATCCTTGAAGGTTTTTAACATTCATTCTGGTCGAAAAGCTGGACTTCTTGACGAAAATCCGATGGAGAATGAAAGAAGAAACCAAAACTTTGCAACAATTAAAATGCCATCATTGTGGGGATTCCTGTCCGGATGAAAGCATTCACATTGAAGAAAAGCACTTTTGTTGTGAAGGATGTAAGACGGTTTTTCAAATCCTTGAAGAAAACGAACTCTGTACTTATTACGACATTGAAAAACACCCAGGTACACGTTTAAACAAAGGGCAGAGCAAAGAGCGCTTTGCCTATCTGGACTATCCTGAAATCATTGCTCAATTAACAGATTTCAAAAATGATGAGTTCAGTACAGTTACTTTCTTTCTCCCCCAAATTCATTGTTCTTCCTGCATTTGGTTGCTTGAGAAGCTTTATTTATTGCGGCCTGAGATTCAGAAATCAAGGGTCAACTTCATGCGCAAGACTGTGCACCTGAACTATGACCACCATGCCATTAGTTTACGGGAGATTGTGGAACTTTTGTCTTCCATAGCTTATGAACCGCACATTTCCCTTGACCAGCGCAATAAAAAAAATCAAAGCCATGTTGATCGGCCATTCTACCTAAGACTTGGTGTTGCGGGATTTTGCTTTGGCAACATCATGCTGTTCAGCTTTCCGGAATACCTGGGTATCAGCCAATTGTTTGAAGGGCAATTTATCCAGTTTTTTGGCTGGTTAAATTGGATACTATCCCTTCCTGTTTTGCTTTACAGCGCGCAATTGTTCTTCAAACCAGCATGGGAAGGGCTAAAACAACGGGTTCTGAACATTGACATCCCCGTTTCACTCGGAATATTGGCCATTTTTGCCAGATCTACCTTTGAAATATTTTCGCACTCAGGAGCTGGTTACCTGGACTCTCTTGCAGGGCTGGTTTTCTTTCTCCTGATTGGAAAGTGGTTCCAGAGAAAGACCTATGATACGCTCTCATTTGACAAAGATTATACAGCATACTTCCCCCTTTCTACTACAAAAATCGTCAATGGACAGGCAGAAAGTGTCCCAGTTACCCGAGTCGTACCTCAGGATTTATTGCTGATAAGAAATCAGGAATTGATTCCCGCCGACTCCATTTTATTATCGGACAGCGCCAGGATAGATTACAGCTTTGTTACGGGGGAGTCATTACCTGTCCCCAAAAAGAAAGGAGATTTGATCTATGCAGGTGGACGGCAGGTGGGTACAACTATCAAACTTCAGGTAGTAAAGGAAATGTCCCATAGTTACCTGACTCAATTGTGGAACCAGGATACCGATGAAGGAAATAGCCCCGACGGCCTACAAAATCTGGCAGACAAGCTCAGCAAAAACTTTACCCTCTTTATCCTGGCTACGGCATTGGTGGGAAGTATTTTCTGGGGAATATTTGGGAGTATCAGTCAGGCGGTACAGGTGTTTACGGCCGTTTTAATTGTGGCTTGTCCTTGTGGCTTGGCATTGACCTCTCCCATTATACTGGGAAATACCATGCGCCTCTTTGGTAAAAGAGGTTTTTACTTGAAACAAAGCGCAGTACTTGAAAAACTGGCTGAGATTGAGCATGTGGTTTTTGACAAAACAGGAACCCTTACCCAAAAACATCAGGAGGGAGGCATTCATTTTCAAGGAGAGATGGATGAAGGAGAATCTATGATGGTGGCCAGCCTTACCCAACATTCTCAACACCCCCTGAGTAGGATGATCTTCAACTCTCTAGGACAGGAGGAGGATTCTTTGTGGGAGGTTGATAATTTTGAAGAACTGGCTGGAAAGGGCATTAAAGGAAATATAAATGGAAAGCATATAATCCTGGGATCATCCTTCTTCCTGGAGGAGCAAACAGGTGAAAAGCCTGCAGTAAAAAAAGGGACCTGGTTCTCCATTGATGGGCAATTGAAGGGGTATTTCCTCCACCAAATAAACTTTAGAGACAGCGTAGATACGCTTTTGACCTCCATATCAAAAGATTATGAAATGAGTCTCCTTTCAGGAGATGGTGATAAGGATGCTCCTTTTTTAGCGCCCTATTTTGACTCAGAAAATGCCCTTAGGTTCCAACAAAGTCCGATGGACAAGCAAGCCTACATCAAGGAACTTCAGCACGGAGGCAAGAGGGTAATGATGGTGGGTGATGGCCTCAATGATGCAGGGGCATTAAAGGCTGCCAATATTGGAATTGCGGTGAGTGAATCTGCAGAAACTTTTTCCCCCGCCTGCGACGGAATCATGGAAGGCTCACGTGTAGCCTACCTCTCCAAATACATGGAATGGGCTCGTAGCAATGTCCGACTAATTCAGATAGGCTTTGTTTTATCCTTGATCTACAACTGTTTGGGTCTAGGGATTGCCTTGATGGGCTGGCTGACTCCGCTGGTTGCAGCTATTCTGATGCCTTTGAGTTCGATTTCTGTGGTGATTTATGGCATGGTAGCCACCTGGGTATTGGGTGAGAAAATGGGTATCCCTCCAGTGACCAAAGTCAGCTAGGCCTTTGAGGGGGGTCATGATCATCCGCCCTACAGATCCATAAATTTGAATATATAACTAATAAGCTATTATGAGTGCAATCTTCATTCTGGTAGGTTTTAGCCTTCTCATTGCATTGGTATTTTTGACGGCTTTTTTCTGGTCGGTCAAAAGCGATCAATATGAGGACAGCTATACACCTTCTGTACGAATGTTATTTGACGAATCAAACCATTATGACTCAGAATCCGACAGTAACTAAAGCCAGAACGCAGGGAGCCACTGTCCTGGAGACTTTTGCCTACGACAACCAGATTGTAAGGATGTTTTTGATGGCAACTGTTTTTTGGGGCTTGGCAGGTTTTCTGGTTGGCTTAATCGCCGCCTTCCAACTGGTCGCACCGGAATTTTTCCTTTGGGATGCAATTCCGTATTTGACCTTCAGCCGTATCCGTCCCCTTCATACCAACGCTGCCATCTTCGCCTTTGTGGGAAATGGTATTTATATGGGGGTCTATTATTCACTCCAGCGTCTTCTTAAGACACGAATGTTCAGCGATCTGCTAGGTCGTATCCACTTTTGGGGATGGCAATTGATCATCCTGGCCGCCTTGATTACCCTTCCTTTAGGCATTACTTCCAGCCGCGAATATGCGGAACTAGAGTGGCCTATTGACATCGCTATTGCCCTGGTATGGGTGATTTTCGGTATCAACATGATTGGAACCATCATCAAGCGCCGTGAGAGACATATGTATGTCGCTATTTGGTTCTACCTGGCAACATGGGTTACTGTCGCAGTCTTACACATAGTAAATAACATTGAGTTGCCGATTTCCATGTGGAAGTCCTACTCGGTATATGCAGGGGTACAGGACGCCTTGGTACAGTGGTGGTATGGACACAATGCAGTAGCATTCTTCCTGACTACCCCCTATCTCGGACTGATGTACTACTTCATCCCAAAAGCAGCCAATCGACCTGTTTATTCATATAGGCTTTCGATCATTCACTTCTGGGCATTGATTTTTATCTACATCTGGGCAGGTCCTCACCACTTGCTTTACACCGCATTGCCTGACTGGGCACAATCACTCGGAACTGTGTTCTCGATCATGCTTATAGCACCTTCCTGGGGGGGGATGTTAAATGGACTCTTGACCCTTCGAGGGGCATGGGACCGTGTCCAAACCAATCCGGTCTTGAAATTCATGGTAGTAGCAGTTACCGCATATGGTATGGCAACCCTCGAAGGGCCACTGCTTTCCATTAAGGCTGTAAACTCTATTTCTCACTTTACAGACTGGACCATTGGACATGTACACGTAGGTACACTTGGCTGGAATGGATTCCTGACCTTTGGTGCCCTTTATTGGCTTGTCCCCAAAATGTGGAATACCAAGCTATTCTCTACCAGACTGGCCAATGCTCACTTCTGGATAGGTACCCTGGGTATCATTTTCTATACCCTACCCCTATACTGGGCAGGCTGGACACAGGGAATGATGTGGAAACAATTCGATGCTGATGGCTTCCTTGTTTACCCCAACTTCCTTGAAACAGTAACACAGATCATCCCGATGTATTGGATCAGAGCGATTGGTGGATTGCTATACGTGATCGGTGCTGTCATCATGATTTACAACCTCGTCAAAACTGCAGGTCAGGGAACATTCCAGAAGGATGAACAAGCCCAGGCGCCAGCTTTGAAGAAAGGAAGATACAATGCTCCAAAAGGAGAGTACTGGCACAGATGGATCGAAAGACGTCCAAATCAAATGCTTCTCCTAGCTACAGGGGTAATCCTAATCGGAGGTATCATCGAGTTGGTACCAACCTTCATGGTCAAGTCAAACGTTCCAACAATTGCTACGGTAGAACCTTACACACCATTGGAACTAGAGGGTAGAGACATTTACTTGAGAGAGGGATGTTATGTATGCCACTCTCAGATGATCCGCCCCTTCAGGGATGAGGTAGAACGCTATGATCCCGATGACCAGTTGTACTCCATGTCTGGTGAGTTCATCTACGATCACCCCTTCCAATGGGGATCCAAGAGAACAGGGCCTGACCTGGCAAGAGAAGGTGGAAAACGAAGCCATACCTGGCACTTTACCCACATGTATGACCCCAGGGCCATCGAGGAAAAGTCAATCATGCCTTCCTACGAATGGTTGATCACCGACAAGCTCGATGCATCCATGATAGACCGGAAGATCCGGGCCATGCAAACACTCGGAGTACCATATGCCGAAGGATACGACCAGGAAGCCCTGGCAGATCTTCAAAAGCAGGCAACTGAAATTGCAGATGAAATCAATAAAGACCTTGAAGCCCAGGGTCAGAGCATCCGCACCAAATCAGATAGGGAAATCATTGCACTGATTGCCTACCTGCAAAGATTGGGAACAGACATTAAAAAAGTTGACAAAACATCCGCTCAAAAATAAATGCCATGAAAGAAGTTTTAAGATCAATTGAAGACGTTAGTCTCTTTCCTGTGATATCTATACTAATCTTCTTCACCTTCTTTGTTGTCCTGTTAATTTATGTTTTCAGGCTAAAGAAAAATGAAGTGGCAGATATGGCATCCATCCCACTTCGAGAGGATGTTGAAGGATGTGAAACCAAGCAAATGTTAGTCAATCAAGCCAAATCATTGAACTAATGAAAAACAATATATATAAGCGAAGCCTGGCACTGGCGGTTATTCTTTCTCTGATGGGAACCATCGCCTATGCCGAAACAAATGGAGGAACCATCACTGGTCAACAGTTGCTTACAACCCTGATTTTCACAATGATTGTGATGTCAGTCGTAGCACTTGTGCTGGCCGGAACCATCCTGACACTTATCAGAGCGCGGAATTTCGAAAAGGTAGCTGCCAAGGAAGGCCTTACTGTACAGGAAGCCCGTGAAGCTGCAAAACCCAAAGTTTCCTGGTGGAAAACCCTTTGGGAGAAAAGACTCAATGACTTTGTCCCGCTCGAAGAAGAGCAGTCAATTGACCTGGGACACGATTACGATGGAATCAGAGAACTGGACAACAACCTCCCACCCTGGTGGAAGTATGGATTCTACTTTTCTATTGCCTTTGCCTTTGTATACCTGATACACTTCCATGTAAGTGAGCAGTCTTACCTAAACTGGTTCTTTGGAAAAGGGATTTCGAGTACCGAAGAGTTCCAGATAGCCATGGATGAGGCTGAAGAGGTTCACAAGGCATACCTTGAAAAGGTTGCCAACATGGTCAATGAGACCAATGTAATTGCGCTGGCAGAAGCTTCTGACCTCTCGGCAGGCAAAGCCATCTACAAGGCCAAAAACTGCCAGTCTTGCCACAGGCTTGACGGTGGGGGTAGCATTGGTCCCAACCTGACAGATGAGTACTGGAAGCATGGAGGAGATGTCAAGGATATTTTCAAAACCATCAAGTATGGTATTCCTGCTACAGCTATGATTGCCTGGCAAAAAGAAATCAAGCCCAAAGAGATGCAGCAACTTGCCAGCTATGTTCTTAGCCTCCAAGGCACTAAGCCTGCCAATCCAAAGGCTCCGGAAGGTGATCTTTATGTTCCCATCCCTCAAGCGGACTCACTGGGACAAACTGATACTACATCGATTGCCATGAATTAATTCATCGGGAGGGAGGAATGTCCTCCCTCCTTTTTCATAAAAACTATGTCCATTTTAGACAAAAGTATTGACGAACTCATTTACGACGATGTCGAGGATACGGAAGAATACCGGGATTCGATTGCAACTGTAGATGGTGAGGGGAATAGAAACTGGATATTTCCAAGAAAGCCAAAAGGGAAGTACTATGACCGCAGGAAGTGGGTAAGCTATTTCCTTCTTGTACTTTTCTTTGCAACCCCATTTATCAAAATAAATGGCAATCCCTTTCTACTGATTAATATCCTGGAAAGAAAGTTCGTTATTTTTGGAATGCCTTTTTGGCCACAAGACTTCCATCTTTTTGTATTGGCCATGATCAGTTTCTTTGTCTTTATCATCCTGTTTACCGTAGCATTTGGCCGCCTCTGGTGTGGCTGGGCATGCCCCCAAACACTTTTCATGGAGATGGTCTTCAGGCGAATAGAGTACTGGATCGAGGGTGATGCTTCCACTCAAAGAAAATTGTCCAAGGCAACATGGTCTGCATCCAAGATTCAAAAACGTGGCCTGAAGTATCTGATATTTTTTACCATCTCATTCCTCATTTCAAATACTGTTTTAGCCTATATATTCGGGATTGAGGTAGTCATGGACATGGTTACAAGTTCTCCTGCTTCTAATTGGGGAAGATTTGGAGGGATGATGGCATTCGCAACTGTCTTCTTCTTCGTATTTGCATGGTTAAGGGAGCAAGCATGTATCATCATCTGTCCTTATGGCAGGCTTCAGGGTGTTTTGCTCAACAACAACTCCATCTCCGTGATGTATGATTGGATCAGAGGAGAGCCAAGGGGGAAAATAAAGCGTGGAAAGCAAGACCCACTTTTACAAGAGGAAAAAGGCGACTGTGTAGACTGTAATTTGTGTGTCCAGGTATGTCCCACAGGCATCGATATCAGAAATGGGACCCAGTTGGAGTGCATCAACTGTACCGCCTGTATGGACGCATGTGATACTGTAATGAGCAAGGTCGGAAAGCCCGAGGGTCTCATCAGGTATGACTCTCATAATGGAATCGAGAACAAGCAGCCCTTCACCCTAAATACAAGGATCATTGCTTACATAGCTGCACTGATGGCGGTTTTGGCAGTATTCGGAATGTCGCTGGCCAGTAGGAATGCCGTAGAAGCGACCATCCTGCGTACGCCAGGAGTTCTTTTTCAGGAGACAGAAGATGGATTCATCCAGAATGTATACAACATTCAGATTGTCAATAAAACCACCGATTCTTACCCTGTAGAGTTGAGGCTTATCAGCCATGAGGGAGAAATTCAAATCATTGGCGAAAGCCTTTCTATTGATGAAGAATCCATTGCTAAAGGGGTCATGCTTGTCAAAATCCCTAAAGAAATCATTACCCAACAGAAAAACCGCATCGAATTGGAAATCTGGGGAAATGACAAGTTACTGGACAAAACTACCACCAGCTTCCTGGGTCCAATGGTACTTAATTATGAAGATTAACATCTACTAACTGATACAAGTCAAATGATTGAATCAGGTCAAACAATTAAAGAAAAATTATGAGTTGGGGATATAAAATTACTTTTCTATACACAGGATTTGCCGTTTTGATCCTGGGGATGGTCTTTGCCTCAGTGAAGTACAACAAAATCCATCTTGTTACTAAAAATTATTATGAGCAGGAGGTATTGTTTAATGAGAAGGCCATTAAAATCAGCAATACCCAAAGCCTGGAAAAGCCTGTCCAGATCAACTACCAAATTGAGGATCAACTCATCAGGCTTAACTTTCCTGAGTTAGAGGGGATTTCTGGCAACATCAAACTTTACCGTCCTTCAAATTCGAAGAAGGACAAGGATTTTGCTATACAGCTTAGTGATTTCTCACAAGAAATCAATGTAGTTTCCTTTACCCGTGGACAGTGGAAGGTCTTGGTTGATTGGGAGGCAAATGGGAAAAAGTATTACCAGCAGAAATTGGTGATCTTATAATAGCTTAAGCAAGTACCTGCCTTCACACGGGGCAGGTACTCTATAATTCTGTAACATTATGCTCTGGATAGGGTCGGCACTTTTCATCGGATTGGCTGGAAGCCTGCATTGCATAGGCATGTGTGGGCCACTCATGCTTGCCCTTCCCGGTGGAAACTCAAATAGCTTTAGATTCATGGGTGGGAGGGGCTTATACCACCTGGGTAGAACTGTAAGTTACTCCCTTATGGGCCTTATTTTTGGTTTATTTGGGCAAGGCATTTCTCTCATTGGAATGCAACGAGGCCTGTCCATCATCCTGGCTGTTGGACTTGTCCTGGCTATTTTCATCCCACAATGGGAAAATCGTCTGAGTCAAATCCCTTGGATGAAAAAGATATTCTTCACCCTAAGAAATAGCCTAGGAAAGTCCCTGAGAAACCCCAGCCTTCCTTCCATGTTCAATACCGGTATCCTGAATGGTTTTCTCCCCTGTGGAATGGTCTATATCGCCCTAGCAGCTGCCATGACCCAGCCAAGCTGGTGGCAAAGTGTTGCTTTTATGACCTTCTTTGGTTTGGGAACCTTCCCCGCGACCTATGGTATAAGCATGCTGGGCAAATTCATTCCCAAAGAAAAAATCAACCGAATTCGTCCTGTATTCCAAACCTTGGCCATTCTACTCATTCTTCTTCTTATGATTCGTGGCCTGGACTTGGGTATACCCTACCTCAGCCCTGGAGGAGACATTCCCAGCGAAATCAGTGAGTGTCATTGATCATTTTTCTCCAACTAACTACCCTTTTTGATCAGCTTGCAACTCCCCTACCCCTTGATCGTTTTCCAAGTGTAACTACCCCAAAAGCATAGACTCCTTTTAGTCTATCCTGTACCATTGTCGGCGTATCAGATACGGAGAGAGGAAGGTGGTACAGCCAACACATATATTTATGAATTCATCTGCAAAAGCTAAGGCTTCACAAAGCCCGAATATCCCCCTTGTCAACCTATTTGCATACATCAGGGACCTTTTTCATACGGCTCAACCTGAATTGAATTTTGAAGAGACGGATCTAAGCAAGCAAAAGGTAAAGCATTTTGTTTCCCTCCAGGACATCCTGGAATTGAGGAATCAAGCCCTGCCCAACCTACAATGGCAAACAGACTCACCTGATAAAGCCATTCTTCAGTTAAAGCGATCTCATGTTCAGGACCTTCCTCCCTTACCGGAAGCCCTAAACGGTTGGGTAGATATCTCAAAAGCAGGAAAGCCAAAGGCCACAGCCCAAAAAGAAGTTCGATTCGAAGAATCCCCCAAACGTCAAAAGGCCTTCAAAGAATTCTTCAAGCAGGTAAATGGAAAAAAACTGGATGAGGTCAGTGGATTGATTATTCCTGATGTACTGGAAAACTGGATCTCCATTTCGCAGGAAGGAGAAAAACTGATCGTCAGTAAGTTTGATAATGCCATCGAGGCATTTGAGGCAGACCCTCTTCGGAAGGATTTGCTAAAGGCTTACAAAAACAACCTGAAAAAAGAGGACCATTCCAAGGAGTGGATTCAACAAGGAAATGGAATTTATGATACCATCCATGATTGGTATTACCGCTTGAAGGCGCAGCCAGAACTTCAACTCTTCCTGTCATTTGGCTTATTCCAAGCTGGCAAAGGCACCAAAAGCTACAACAATTACCTTTTTCACATTCCCCTGAAGCTAGAACTACATCGCCAGGAGCTCAGGCTATTCGCTGATACCTTGGCAAGAACAGTAAGCTGCGAACAGCATTTCACCGAATTGATCCCCTCCTGGTTCTCTGACGAGCCTGTGCATATACACGAACAGCGCCAGAGAGAAGTGATCCGAGCCGTCGATCAGTTTAATGAACAAAGGAGGGATTTTAACCTGGATGAGGATGAGTTGAAAATGCAGTATTATTTCCCAGCACTGGATCTACTGGGCATTTTCCCCTCCCTTGAGGATCAATTTTTTGTAGATGGCAAGCTGAATTATGCCTTCCCTGAAAAAGCCCGGGATCAACATCGTTATGTCTTTAGCTTTTCTCCGGTGATTCAATTGCGTCATCCTGGAAACCACATCAATGTTTCTAAAGATGCCAACCTCATCATGGAAAAAATCCATGAACTGAATAAGGGAGACCAGCAAAAAGAAGTTCCAAGTTTTTTCAGGAAAATGTTTAGCCTGAAAAAAGAGGGAAATCCATTAAGGATAGTCCATAAATCCCAGAATTTTCTTTTACAGCAAGAGGTAAAGCTACAGGAACAAGCCAGGCAAAGGTATTATTTCCCTTTGGCTTACAACCAGGAGCAGTTGGCCATCGCACAAAGGCTCGAAGTTGTGGACGCAGCCACAGTGCAAGGCCCTCCCGGAACGGGGAAATCTCATACGATTGCTAACCTGGCGGCACACTATGCTGCCATGGGAAAATCAGTATTGATTGTCTCCAAGTATGCCAAAGCCCTTGAAGTCATCAAAGGAAAACTTCCAGCGGATATACAAGACCTTGCTGTCTCGTTTACGGACAATGAACAGCATAGAGAAGCCCTGAAACATTCTATTGATGGGGTTAAGTCCAGGTTACATGATTTTGTCCCCTCCTCGCAAATTGATGAATTGGAAAGCAGTTGGGATCAACTTGAATTGGAGTTCGAGGATATATTTTCAGAATTGACGCAAGCGATAGGGAGAAATGGGGTTGAGTTAAAATTGTTCAACAAAGAGCAAGGAATATGGCAAACTGCTCCCATGATCCAATGGCTTGAGATGTACGCAGAAAGATGGAATCAAGAAAAGTTGGTCAGGGATAGAATTGCGTCGAATATAGATGTACAGGCCATTGCCCGAGAGTTAAGCCCTCTGCTAGAATCCATGGCAGATGTAGACATGCAACTAGCCATGCTACAACTTCCTGCCCCTGAAGATCTACCCAGGCCCGAGTTGATCAACAAATGGGCGAAGGAAGCACATGAGTTGACACAAAGCATAGAGTTGGAGGCTTATGATGGCATTCCGGTAACGCTTTTTGATGAAGACAATCTTAGACTCTGGCAGGAACTTAAAGCCATGCTCCCACAACTTGATGAAGCCAAGAGCTTGTTTGCCCAACCAGACTTTCAACTGTCTCAGCTGAAAAATCTGCTTGTAAAAACCAGGGAAGCCAGGAAAAAGGCTGAAATGGGACAGGAAAGGTATCTTCACCTTCAGCATTCTATTCCACCTTCTCTTGAAAAAAACCCTGGCAGGCTATGGTCAGACCTGAATTCATTGATCAACAAATTCAATAAGCAGGGAAAACTGTCTCTTCTCAAAAGAAACACCCTCCCATCTGCAGAAAAGGCATTATTTGACATTCAACTAAATGGGAAAGGCTTGGCTACACTATCCAATTTCGAGGAGTTTAAGCAATACCTCGATTGGAAAATTAGCGTAGCTCAGTTGGAAGATTTATTGGGCAGGTATTTTTCCTCTTTTCAAATGCCCATTGAAACTAAAAACTCATTGCCTTTCTGGGGTAAACTGGAACAAGCGGTTGAGGCATTGGGCTTATTGGAGAAATGGAACCATAGGCTGGAAGGCATGGATTTGCCGAGTTTCATCTTCTTCAAAGAAGACGCTGCCCAGAAAATTGCTTATTACGATGGCTTGAGCCAAGTAAAAGCCTATCAGGAAATCCTTGATAAACTCAAAGAAATAGGAAGGTATATTCCTCAGAATGGAAATGAGTTATTGCAAAAGCTCAAAAGTCATTGTGAAAAGGCCAACGCTCCTGCATATAAGGATACATATGAAGAGTTCCAGCATTTATCATCGGAGGTATATAAGTCCAAAGAACTGCATGACAAACTTAAATCATTTGCTGAGGTTCTACCCGATACGCTTTCCAAGATTTATGAAACAGGTTTGGCAGAAGTATTAGCAGAGGAAGAACTGCTTGAGGAATTGTTGATTGCTCAGTTAAAATTCCAACTGGAGTCCCATTTGGGCGAGGTAGAAAAGGTCGACAAACTGCTTTCCAGGCTGAGGGAAATCAACCTGAAGAAATCGGAACTCAATGCAGAGCTGGTCAGCCTGAAAGCATGGCGTTTCCGCCAGGAAAACATCACCGATGAGCAACGTTCTGCCCTTTCGGCCTGGCGAAATGACCTGATAAACCTGGGTAAAGGCTATGGCAAGAATGCCAGCCAACACCTTCAATCAGCGGTTAAAAATCTGCAACTGGCAAGGGAGTTGGTACCAATCTGGATCATGTCGCTGGAAGCTGCCATTCGCTTCTTCCCCGATCCACAACCGGGCCAGTTTGACCTACTGATCATTGATGAGGCCAGTCAGGTGGACATCAGTGCCTTGAACCTCATTTTCAGGTCTAAAAAGACCCTTATCGTAGGAGACGAAAACCAGACTTCAGTATTTACAAATTCTGCCTTGTTTCCGATTGAGCGCACAAACAGGGTGCTTGATCGCTACCTTGGCGAACACCCATTCAAACAACAATTCAACATCAACAATAGAACAGCATCTATTTACTCCTTAAGCGGTGTGATATATCCCAATATCATTACCCTTAAGGAGCACTTTAGGTGTAAACCGGAGTTGATCAGTTATTCAAACAAGTTTGTTTACAACGGCCATATCATCCCATTGAGGACAGCCACCCACCAATGGTATGGCCCAGCGGCTGAAGTGAAGTACATTGAAGATGAGTCCCGCAATAAGAAAAAGCCCAACATCGTCAAGGAAGTGGTGAGCCTGATCGAGGATACCATCAACTCCTACAAAGAGGGTCAGGTACCCAAGCTACCGACCATTGGTATTTTGTGTCTGGACTCTTCCAACGAAGCCCATCGAGAAGCCTTACAACGTGCTTTGTTCAGGTCTCCCATTGTAAAATCCTACCAGGACGAATTGAGATTGCTTATAGGAACATCCAGAGAGTTTCAAGGAGATGAGAGAGATGTTATGATCCTGACCACGACCGCTTCTCACTCCATGACCAAGGCAGGAGTCATGCGACCTCCACGGGCAGTTAACGGAGAAGAAATGATGCGCATTTACAATGTGGCCATTAGCCGTGCCAAGGAAAAACTCGTCTTGCTACACGGTATCCATCCTGAAGCTGTACCAATCATGAAGCCCGAGTGTTACCGTGGCCGGTTGATCAAGCACCTCCAAGAAGTTTCTCAAGCCTATCATGAGGATCAACTCCCTGCTTTCAGGAAGGTCAAGCAATCAGTTTTTTTGACTGAAATTGAATCATGGGTGCAGACAAACAGTACAGGCTGGACCATCAGTACCAATCACAAAATAGGTCCATACAAAATGGATCTAGCTCTCATATCTTCCAAAGGTAAGGTAGCGATATGGTGCGATGAGGGACATGCCGCCCTTCCTGTGAGGGATCAGCTAAGACAACAACTCGTGCTTGAACGAGCAGGATGGAAAGGCATGAGGATACAGGCATTGGAGTGGTTTGGGAAAAGATCTCAGGTAATTACAAAACTCGAAGCACTGTTGGAGATTGATCCGACCAAAGGCGAAATGGCTGACCATTCATGACAGATAAATTTCAATTCAGAAAAATCTGATTGAGCCTTTCTGAACTACTTGGCTTATTGGATGAAGATTTGAAAAAATCAGCCATTCAGTAGCCATTTTTCCAGTATGCCCATAGGGATTGTAGAATTTTTTAACCGTAGCAGAGGCTTTGGCCGAATCCGAACAGACCATATTCCAGGGGGGATATTTGTTCACTATTCGGATGTCCGAGGAGATGCCAAGATCCTGCTGGAAAACGAGTTGGTAGAGTTTGGCCTGAAAGAAACCTCCAAGGGTCCCAAAGCCTTGGGGGTAAATCGATTTGGAGAACGCCTTTGCGGAGTCATTGTCCACTACGAAAAGGGCTTTGGTTATATTAAGGAAAAGGAAAAAGGAAAATTATTTTTCCTCCACCACAATGATGTTATGGGTAGGGGTTTCAAGCGAATTCAGAAAGGTTTTCAGGTTGAGTTTAGTCCATTTAGCAGTGATCTGGGAGATCAGGCCAAAGAAATTGTCATCACTGACACCCGCCCTTCTATAGAGCGATTTGCCAAATTGACCCAATGGCAGCAGCAAGTTAGCCGCCTGTCTCAAATGGCACAGTTTGAGTATTGGTCGTGGCCAGGAGAAAGCACGTCAGGCAGAGAATGCCCCATTCTTGAAAACTACCTATACCATACCTTCGCTCGCTTGGAGGAGGAGAACAAAATCTTGTTTACCCAGGATGAGAACAGAAAGCGTCTGGCTGTACTACATACAGGTCTGGTTTCGGATAAGGACGAAGAAATTTTTGCATTTTTTAAGGGTATAAAGGTCATTTCGAGGAATCAAGGTTACCTTAAAAAGCCAAAATGGGAACTTCTTGGTTTTGAAAAGGAAAGCCACAGGTTAATGAGTTATTATCCTCGAAAACCACAAATTGCTTCTTATTCTTCCAATCCATCTGAGTTCATTTATGATCCAGCCAAGCGTTTGGTGGTCGATTATGACCATATTTTGGAGGATCACCTGGAAAGGTTTCCCAATGAACTTTTGGAGCTTCCCAAGGCAGAGATGGCCATCAGGCTAAGGCAGGCAGTTGGAAAAGCCGTCTTCAATGTCCGCAGGAATTACCGCATGGCCATTCCTCAATACTATGATGGGAGGATTCAATTGTTGCTCCCCCTACAACTGACTTCATCTAGACAGGTAAATTTGGCCTTGGTTGTAGCCCAGGAGCACGAAATTTACAGGGCCAACACTGTCATTCCCCTTTCATGGGCATATCAAAATGCCCGTCTTTTGGCTCCATTAAATCAAAACTGGCTACTGCCTTCCTGACTTCACAATTGTCCATAAAAAAACACCCTCCATTGGAAGGTGTAATTTATTTTAGACGGGGCTAGTTGCTTAGGCAGTAACTTTGGATGCCTCGATAGCTTTTACCTTGGATTCGATTTTACGAAGTACCTCAAGGTTAGCCTGCTCTACAGAAGTCTTAACGCCGAAGGTTTTAGGAGCAACCTTCAAATTGAAACGACGCTTTTCAGCTCTGGAACGAAGTCTATATTTCTTAGTTGAAAACTTTTTTGCCATAACTCTAGTGTTTCCTTAAAATGGGAAGGCAAAGATAAGAAAAAAAATTAATCATTGTAAATATCTTCTGCATCCAGGTCATCTAAATACAGTTTTATTTCAAAAAACAGGCTTCTGGGCATTCCAGGATAAAAATATCGAGGTGCATTCCCTCCAAAGCTGCCTGCATTGACCAGAATCATAGAGGCGTAGTTGGTGTTGAGGATGTTGTTCATTCCAAAAGAAATGACATAGGTGCGATTCACATAATGGTTGTTAAGAAAATTCCCTCTGAATGATACTTTCCCATTCCATACCCCAAAAGCTTCCGAAACATCCAAATTGTCATCTCTCAAAGGCATCCCACTTGTCAATTGGTTGTTGAGGTTAAATATTAAATCCGGATAGCCTCCATTGATTTTATTGTAGTTAATTCCCATCGTCCCATGATGGCGAGGAATTCCTGGGAGGAAATTTCCATCAAATACTTCATTGGTCTCTTCGTCTCTGAAATCCACAAACCGGTGATCCATGAACGTGTAGTTTCCCCACAGCTTTAGCGTATGAGACCCAACTTGGAAAAAGGTAAGTGCCCCTTCGAATTCCAATCCCAGGTGCCTGGTTCGGCCTGCATTTACTCCCACAAACTGATCATTACCTACCCTCCTCGGAACGAGTAGGTTGTTGGCCTCAAGCCAATAGGCTGTAAGCCCATACTCCCAAATCTGAGTATGTTTTCTGAATTTGGCCCCACTGATGCCGATTTCATAATTCCACCCAGTTTCAGGCTGAATGTCTGGGTTGACCTGCCCATCAGGAGTTAGTGTCTCGCTCAATAGAGGTGGCGAAAAACCATGACTTACTTGAAGATTAAGATCAAACCATTTTCCTAAATCAACCCACAAAGCAAATCGCGGAGAAAGAATTCCGTCAAACTCATAATTACCTGATAAGTCGATACTATCACCCAGAAATAAATCCTGATAATCGTACCAGGTCTTATTGTAGTTACTTCCAAGGCTTAGGCTGACTCTTTCTCCAATTCTTAGCCTGGCCTGGGCAAAGGCATTGATATACCTTTTTGATTCCTGGTTGTCACTGATCAGTTCTCCGATCTCCCCCACTCCACCAATATTCTCCTTGGTAGTCCAATCATAGAATTCTTGGAAAAATTCTTCTCCGAAGTAGAGCTGGACAGGGAATTTTCCAAGCAAGGTATTTCCCTCCACGACTGTTCTGTTACCAAAACTAATGGCTTGTTCTTCGAGAAAGTTAAATGGCCTCAATTCGTCATTTGACCTAAAATTAAGTGGGACACTGCTTCTCAACTTCCATAATTTCCCCAAATTCTGGGTAAAATTTATGCCCATAATTCCTTTGCTATAGTCTTCGTTTCCCTGGGTTCTTTCCCATGTAAAGGCCGCTGATGAAGGATTTTCCAGAAAGGTGGCACTATCGATGGAGGAAGGGATGAAGCCTTTAACATCTATGAAGGTTCCGAAGAAGGCCAATTCAGAGGATCTTGAAGGCTTCCACTTTGCATGTAAACTTGCCTGATAGCGGGTATAATTGCTGTTATCTCTCCAACCATCGCTGGTCAAATAACTTCCGTGAACGCCGATTGCCTTATCAGGGGTGGCAAGAGAACCGGATAGGTTTGCCCTGAGGGTATTAAACGAAGCCAGTTGAAAGTCTCCTGTTACTTGCTTTCTCCACGCCAGTTCCTGTTCAGAGTTCATCAGTATGACTCCCCCCAGTCCTGCCCCAAACAGACTTGAGGATGGGCCTCTTATGATGGTGAGTTCGCTGAGTAGAGGAATGTCAATGTCCTCTATGGTAGTCTCTCCATCTCCCGTACTAAGGGGAATGTTCTCCAGATATGCCTTCACCCTGGTGGTAGAAAACAGGCTTCTGGCACCGATTCCTCTGATTGTCAGTCGAGATGTACCGAATGTCCCCTGGTGCATGTAAACTCCCGGAATACGATTCAGGATGGGAGCAATGAGGAGTCGTTGACCAACAGCAAAATCCAATGAGTCTATTTTAGTAATATTTGGAGGTTTGCTTGCCCCTTCCATTGAAGCTGGAATGACAACCTCGCCCAATTCAAAGGACTGCGGAATTAAGTATAGGGTAAATAATTGTTCTTTCTCAAATGTATTGCTGGATTCAGGATCTGGTTTGATGGATTTGATTTCATACCCTGGAATTCTCACATTTTTGATATCACTGTATTTATTTAGTGAAATAAAGCTCTTAACACTTCCTTTCCTTATTCCCATTCGCCTCCATAATACTTTTTTAACCCCCGACTCATTTACTGTGTCAGGAATTGCAATTGTCCCGGAGATATCTTCCCCACTTATGGTGTTTATTAAGTATAGCTCAACTTTAACCTGTCCTTTGACTCCAACCCAAGATCCCATATAGATCAAGCCAAGTAATATCAATAATCGTTTCATGCCCCCAATTTTTTCGCAAATCTAGTCTTATAGCCACATTCATAATAGCTTTTTAAAGAAAATGTTCTCAAAGGTAGGCTTTTGTCCCAAACCTAACATTCTTCAAAAAATGTAATATTTGGTATTTTTTTAATTCAGACAATCGAGCCATTCGGAGCTATATTTATGATTATATCAAGAAGCAACGGCATTGAGCAGACTCAAGCAAAATCAACGGCTCGGGATAACTTCCTGGAAAAAAGTAGGTGCTCCGGTTCTCCTGGCAGCATTCCTGTTTTTCACCTATGAATCAGGGGTGGATGATATGGATGCAGCAAAGATCAGGCAGCGAGTGAAGGTGGTAAATGATTATTCCTCCCGGCTTTCTCATGGTCCCCTAAAGCTTGAAGGGGAAAGTCTTCGGGAAATTGAGCAACAGAATGTAGCCAACAGGATGATCAAGCACCCGAATGGAGAACAGCAGGCTTTGATTGAAATATCAAAAATTCAGGCAAGGAAATACCATCAATTATTGGATCTCGAAGAGAGAATGGCTCTTCACAGGGATGATGAATCATTCCCTAAGGCCTCTTATGAAAAGAAAATTCAACGATTGAAAGACGAAATTCAGGCATTTGACAAAAGCAAAGCAGCAAGCCATTGATCAAGCAAAATCCTATGGAGTACCCTTGTTTGAAATACCTTGTTGGAAGGCCAGGAAAGCAATTCCTTAAAACAGCCTCATTAATCCTGTTTGGGTACTTATACAGTATTCTTTTTTCATCAAATGCTTTTGGACAATGCCCAGGGATGGAGGTAGACACACTGGCTATCACAGATTTTGAAGCCGGGATCCCTGAAGGATGGACAGCTGAAGAACCTACAGATGGAGGTGTATGGAGGGTAGATGCTGGCAGAATTGGCTATTACAACAATCCGGGTAGTAGCAAATGGTTGTACTTG
This sequence comes from Bacteroidia bacterium, assembly GCA_022760475.1. Classification (GTDB taxonomy): domain Bacteria; phylum Bacteroidota; class Bacteroidia; order J057; family J057; genus JALEFZ01. The sequence continues at coordinate 44,446 of JALEFZ010000040.1, forward strand.
AACGATGAGGCTCAGGATAACATAGGCAAAGGGATATTTTTGAGCCCGGATTTCGACTTATCTGCTTATTCAGCTGAAGTTTTTCTTGAATTTGACCTTCTTTTTCAGGCCTTTGAGGACAGCAGTTATTTTCTCCTGGAACTTTGGAATGGCAAAAACTGGATTGAAATGCTTCGCATCAGAGAAGATTTCTCCGGGAGATTAGAGGTAGACCTCAGCGGCATCCCTCATGATGCAGTCCAGCTTCGCTTTACTTATGACGATGAAGGTACATGGGCTTGGGGGATGGGCTTGGACAATCTGTTACTCTATGCTTTGCCTTCCAGTTGTGGGAATGGCATTTGTGATCCAGGTGAAAGTCTAGGAGACTGTAGCGATTGTGAAGACCTTCAGAATCCCGCCCCCCTTTGGGTGGATTATGGCAAAGACCTATACGGTCAATCCGCGCGATATACTTCCTTTAACCACAATTCCCCCTGTGATGATTGTTCACAATTCATCCCACTAGGCTTTACATTGACCTTCTTTGACCAGCCCTACACTGAGATATACCTGAACACCAATGGGAACCTGACTTTTGACAGCGATTTTGTTGAGTACACACCCAGTCCATTTTGCCTGGAAGGCCCCAAAATGATTGCTCCATTCTTTGGCGACGTAGACCTGACCCGGGGAGGTAGCATGGATTTTTATGCGGATCCGCAAAGGCATTATTTCATTGTTAACTGGAAAGAGGTAGCATACTATGGCTGTGAGAAGGGTTGCGAAAGGAGAAACAGTTTTCAGTTAGTCTTGACTGATGGAAGTATCAAGGAAATAAATGGGCACATGCTACCTTCCCATACAAATGTAATTTTCAACTATGGCGACATGGAGTGGACCACAGGTGAGTCTTCGGGAGGGGTAGACGGTTTGGGAGGTTCTGCAGCGACCGTCGGCATGAACATGGGCAATGGAGTCATTTGTATTGATTATGGAACCTTCGATGCAGAGGGATATGGATATCGAGGCAATAGCCAGGAGTTGGCCTGTCCTCCAAATGAAGTGAGCCACCTGGATTATCGTTCTATTGCTTTGGATGGTGAAAATGGGAGCCTGCTGGAACAGGATGGAGAAATCCCAGATTCGGACTCCTTGATCATTGCCTATTCCAGTGATGAGCATTCCAACCTGTTTTTCTGGAAAATGAAGGACAGCAGTTATACCCAGGAATTTGTGCTCTTCCGTGGAGAGCTTCCTGACCAATTGTATGAAATATTAAGGCTAGGAGCCACGGAGGCTTATAATTCCGATTCACAGCGTTTTGAGATAACTGATTCATCCCCATTACCCAACCATCTCTACTATCTTTTGAAAGAGATCAGAATCAATGGGGAGGAAAATAAGTCAGATGTCCTTTCTCTGGCCAGTGATGCCGGCTCTTTGGATGACAAATTAGATCCTGGCTTTGAGTTAATCTCTGTAGGGCCCAACCCATTCAAAAGCTTTCTTCAAATCTCCTACAATAATCCCAAAGGACATGAGATTACCTACATACTTGCCAATCAGTTGGGGCAGCCCATGGCAAAGGGGAGTTTTGGGAACCAGGCGGGTCCAGTACGCAAGCGGCTGGAACTACCTGGCATCCCAACAGGCAAATATTTCCTATCTGTCAATTACCCAGGTGGAGGCAAAGGGGTAAAATTGATCAGGCTAGATTAAGCTAGGCGACTTTTACCTCATTCACCAGTGGCTCATTGCCCTCATAGGCTGAAATATTGTTCAGGGTAGTTTCTGCAATTTGTGTCAATGCATTTTGGGTAAAGAAGGCTTGATGCGCGGTAATGAGTACATTGGGGAAGCCCATAAGGCGGGCAATCAGGTCGTCGGTAATGATCGTTTCAGACAAATCCTGGAAGAACAGTTTCTCCTCCTGCTCATATACATCAATTCCAAGATAACCCAATTGCTTATGCTTAAGGGCGTGGATGGCTGCTTGTGTATCAATTAGGCCTCCTCGGCTGGTATTGATGAGCATTAGCCCTGGTTTTACCTTGTCGAACACCTCCTTGTTGAGCAGATATTGAGTTTCTTCATTTAATGGACAGTGTAGTGAGATGATGTCAGATTCCTTGTAAATGGTATCCAGTTCAACATATTCTACTCCTTCCAGTCCTTCGACCGGATATTTGTCATAGGCCAGGATGCGGCAGCCAAAGCCCTTCATTATGTCAATAAAGGAACGCCCAATTTTTCCTGTACCAATGACTCCAACGGTTTTTTTATACAGATCAAAACCTTCCAATCGTACCAAAGAGAAATTTCCTTCCCTGACCCTGTTATAGGCTTTGTGTGTTTTGCGATTCAATGTCAAGATGAGTGCAACTGCATGCTCAGCAACGGCATGTGGCGAGTAGGCTGGAACCCGTGCTACTTTGATTCCCAATTCCTCGGCGACCTTTAGGTTCACATTATTGAAACCTGCGCACCTTAGAGCAATCATTTTTAATCCTTTGGCAGCAAGTCGTCTCAGGCAATCTTCATTTAATTGGTCATTTACAAAGACACAAATTGCCTCAAAACCTTCCCCCAGGGCACAGGTATCAGGATTGAGGGAAGGTTGAAAATAGAAGAATTCATGTTTTCCTTCATGGTTGGCACGGTCAAAAAACTCGCTGTCGTAGGGCTGTGTACTAAAAACGGCTACTTTCATTTGGCGTATGATTTTGGCCATAAAGGAGCACTATTTTTTTATTATCACAAATAGAAACGGGATGATAAAGCGCAGACATGGGGATGACAATTGAGGGCAAAAAAATGGCCCGAACTTAGTTGGGCCATCTATATCATTTTCCTTAGAGACTTATCCGCTGCAGCCACGGATCACACCAAATGTCCAATCATCAGCGGCCTCATTGAATTCATCTCCACAATTTCGATCGGAGCTTCCCCCTGATGCGCCATAACTCAAGCTACACTCGTCATGTTCGAAACAGTCAAGGGTCCAAGAGCTGGGTATCCACCATCTGCCACAGTTGCCTCCGCATCTTCCCATACAACCGTAAGATCCTCCGCCATTATAACCAGCCGTGCGGGTAACATTCGTATTGCCTCTACTTCCATCATATTGAAGTGCATAACTTCTACCTCTTTTGATACAAGATACACCATCATTTCCACGCCTTTCGGTAGGACCAGGGTCGGCTGTTACCTGTCTTTCTCCATACACATAGCCCGCAGGTGCATTGGACCAGTAGTCAAGGATTCTGACCAAGGTGTTTTCAGCTTCAGAGATTACAAATTCGCTGGCATCAGACTCATTTTGCTGGCTATGACTGCCATCGTTGCAGCTATACTGAGAGTGATCGGGCTGGCTGTCGTAGATGCTCTCCCCTATTTTAACCGCAGCTCCATTTAAGGTAAGCATCTGCTCAGCCGTCAAGGTATTCGAATGGCCATCAAAATCAATTGAAAAGTCTTCGTAAGAAACCATGGCCTCAAGAACTTTCCCATCAATCATAGCAGTGAGGTGGTAAATTTCCTTTTCAAGGACTACTTCATAATTCACTGAATGCTCACTGTTGGAAAAGGTGCCTTTGATGTGTTCAGGAAGATTGACTTCAAGCAGTCGTGGCTTCAAAACGACTTCCGTTTCGGTTTCTGATGTTACCTGACAAGATTGGAATGCGAAGAGCATACCCAAAATGGGCAGCGCGAGTAGTGTAGATAATTTCATAAGATAGGTAAAAATTAAAAAGTGTTTCAAAAAGCAATTAGTCTACTCTTCGGAACAGGCATCATGTACGTATATCAATCTATAAATATTTTGGATTGATTTAAAGTTATGGGCTATAACAAATTTCAATAAGTCGTAGATAAGACAACAAATGCCGACCCTTGATGGCCGGCATTTATCCACATCAAACTAACATATTATCTCAATAGGGTTACAGATCCTCTTATGAGGAATGGCAAACCATTTTTACCTGTACCCTCTGCAACGTAAACGTAGGTTCCTTCGGCAACCTGCCCCCCTTGGTAGGTTCCATCCCAGAAGTCTTCCAGGCTGTTGCCTTCATAGATCAGCAATCCCCAGCGGCTGAATACCTTCCAGTTGATGTTATCAACCAGAAAGCCTTCCAGTTTGAAAACATCGTTGACTCCATCGCCATTCGGCGTAAAGGCTGAGGCTGCATAGACCGCCGTTTCATAATCAAGGCAGACTTCATTGGAGTAGGACAGCATCTCATTTCCTCCTTGCTCAATGGCAACCACTCGGTAGCAGTACTTCGATTGTTCAAGTGGCCCACTCTGATCCAGGTACCCCAACTGGCTTCCCTGAACAAAATCGAGGACCTCCCAGTCGTTGAGAGCTTCATTGAATCGCTCGATGCGATAGCGATCTACCCCAAATCGCCATGATTCGTAAGCTGTCCAACCGAGAGATACCTCTCCACCCACTCGCTCAGCCTTGAGGAGTATGGTGGTTCCCACATTACTTAGCCTGGTTACACTTCCACAACTGTCTTGCGCAGACACGCGGTAAGCATATGAACTTTCATTCACATCTGTATTCAGGTCTTCAAATTTGCTCTTACCAGAAGGCAGGGTCGCATAATTGGTGAAGGTGCCTCCATTTTCAGATTTTTCTACGTAAATGATTGCCACATTAGGTATTTCAAATTCCTTCCATTCCAATACCGCATAGCGATTGTCCTGGACTGTCGCCCTAAGCATCACTGTCGGCTCTGCCTGAGAAGTTACCTCTCCAAGTACCATGGTCGTATCTGACCAGGAAGTCTGCGAAGGATTCGCACCAATGGCTCGGACTCGGTATGATACACTGTTGAAACAGTCATCCAAATCGTCTTCAAACTCTGTTTGAGTCCCTGGCACAATCCCCAGGAAGCTGACATTGGCAGGATTGTAATCCTCCACGCGATAGATTTCATACTGGGTAACCTCATTCCATCCCCTGTATGGGTTCCAGCGCAGGAAGATTCTGTTTGGAAGGACGAGTGCTTCAGCCTCTACAGTACAGTGGGCTTCTGTTCCTGCCAGCAAGGACTCATTGCCACACCTATTGGTAACGCTGACCTTGTAGCAAATGCTATTCGCTTCTGCATCTACTCCTTTGTCAATGAAGGTAGTATCATTGATGAATTGGGTATTATAGACAGGAACATATCCTTGTCCAGCAATTTCTCTGTAAACTGTATAGCCCTGGAATTCCTCATCAAATGGATGTTTGCTAAAGCTTACCTCCACTTGATCCCCCCTGATGACATTGACTTTCTGAATGGCCACCGATTGAGGAATGATGTCTCCATAAACCTCCACGAATTGTGGTTTCTGCACCTGGATGGAACAACCTACCGAGTCCGTAACGGTTAAGCTCACGTCATATAAGCCTGCCCCCCCATAAGGATGATCAACCACTGGATCAAGGGTGGTGGCTGTATTGCCATCCCCGAAATTCCAATCCCATTTGGCTATGCCCCAGTTGCTACTAGAGACAGCGGTAAAGCTGGCAATTACTGGAGGACAATCAGCCTCATATTCTACAATGAAGTCAGCGGTTGGATGATCCAGGTTAATGGCATTTACCTTGCTTATGCTGCTCGAGCAACCGAAGAAGTTTTCTACAAAGAGGCTCACAGAATAGATTCCATCCTGATTGTAGGTATGATTGGGATTCTGTTCATTTGAAGAAAATCCATCTCCAAAATCCCAATTCCATGTCTGAATTGCATCTACTGTCTCATCCGTAAAGCTGATCACGGTAGGCGCACATCCAATGGTATCGCTGATGACAAACTCAGCCACTGGAACAGGTCGCACAAATAGATCCTGTGACATGGTATCCATACAGCCATTATTATCCTGAACTACAAGGCTAACTTGTATTCTGCCCTCCATATTCATGAAATAGGAGAAGTTTTGAGATTGTCCTCTTAGGGTATCATTCACAAACCATTGATGACTGGTTAATCCCACGGGACTGGTACTAAAGTCGGTAAAGGAAGCTGTAAATGGGCCACAGTTAGCTGTATCCGAGACTAGGAAGTCTGCATTAGGTCCGGGGAAGATCCTCACGATGTCATTGATCACCATGGAATCCTGGCATCCATTGACATTGGTAATGACCAGTTTTACATCATACTCGCCTGCGGCTGTGTACACATGGCTTGGATTCTGTTGCACAGAAATGCTTCCATCTCCAAAGTCCCAACGCCAGTTGACCAGGGTGGTATCACCGATACTCAGGTCATTGAATTGTATGGCTGTTCCTACACATGCCTGAGCCTGCGCAGCTTCAAAATCTGCAGTAGGGTGATCGTAGCGAATGTAATTTGTCTTGCTGATTCGATCAGTACAACCAATTCCATTGGTAATTTCAAGTGTTACAGTGTACACTCCATCATTGGCGTAGGTATGGATGGGATTCTGAACATTATCCGTCTGACCGTCCCCAAAGTCCCAGGACCATGAGTTTATGTTCACCAATGGATCTGTTGACAGGTCGAAGAAATCAGCGTCTTGAGGGGCGCAGCCAAAGGTGTCAGGCGAAACAAAGTTCGCAATTGGTGAGCCGATTGCCCTAACTAGTTTGCTGATGCTATCAGTACATCCATTCCCATCTATGACCAACAACCTGATTCTTTCTAGCCCTGGGGTCGTCAAGACATATGCGGGCTCCTGAACAAAGGCTGAATCTCCTGTACCAAAGTCCCATACCCAGCTATCAATCGGTGAAGAAACACCTTGACTCAGATCCTGGAAGTTCAAGTTGAATGGTACACAGCCAGTAGAATCGCTTGAATTGAAGTCAGCGATTGGCGGACTGAATACTGTAACTGCATTGGCCATGAGCAGGGTCTCGCTACAGCCTTTGGAGTTGGTAATGGTAAGCCTCACAGAATAAGTTCCAGGAGTCTGGTAAATATAGCTTGGATTCTGAACGCTTGAGGTCCCTCCATCTCCGAAATCCCAATTCCAACTGACAATACTCACATCCGAGCTGGACAGGTCGTTAAAGTTAACCTCTAGTCCTGGACAGCCTTCAGTGGCATCCAGGCTGAAGTTTGCGATAGGGTTGGTTAGTCTAATGTATTGAGGCCTGATTAAGGTATCTCGACAACCATCTATATCCACTACAATCAATTGAACATCATAATCCCCTTGTACATTATAGGTATGTACCGGGAATTGTTGATTGGAGGTATTCCCATCTCCAAAGTCCCACGACCATGAATTAATGGTTCTGAGCCCCGTACTCAAATCAGTGAAGTTGGAGGCCTGTGGCGCACAGCCCAGCGTATCTACCGACATAAAGCTGGCTTGAGGCCCTTCGAATACCTGAATATCCCTTGTAAAGGTATTTTGACAGCCATTGTTATCGGTGACAGTCAGGCTAATGGTATAAATTCCAGGTGTATTGAAGGTAGTTGCGGTGTTTTTAGCGGTGGAGGTATCTCCATTCCCTAGATCCCATAGCCAGTCCACTACCGGAGCACTTGCCCCTATGGAGTTATCAATTAGGTTAATCGACAGAGGTGCACAGCCTTCCAAAGCAGAGGGCGTAAATATAGCCTGGGGACCGTCCAAAATCTCTACCAACTGGTTTTGGGTTATGGTATTTGAACAACCCAGTACATTTGTAACAGTCAACCTAACCGTATAACGTCCTCCAGCCGTATAGAAATGCACCGGATTTTGATCGGTTGAGCTTTGCCCATCACCAAAGTCCCAGAACCAGTCTGTAATCGTCGTATCAGGAATTGAATTGTCAATGAAACTGATATTGGTTCCTGGACAGACCTGATTTGAAGCCAATGTAAAGGCCGCTTGGGGGTGGGAAAGCCTGATGTGATTTATTTTCTCAATGGAGTCCCTACACCCAAAGGCATCCTCTATCACAAGCCCTACCGAATAAATGCCATCATTTGCATAAGAGTTTGAAGGGAATTGTCCGCTTCCTGTTTGTCCATCGCCGAAGTCCCATGTCCAGGTAGCCAATTGGCCATCACCACGGTTACTCTGATCCTGGAAATTGATGGTCGTTGGTGAGCAACCCAAAGAATCGGAAGCCTGGAAATAGGCTGTGGGTGGCTGATAAACCTGAACTGACCTACTGCTCGTGTCCTTGCAACCATTGCCATCCGTAACAACCAGCTCAATGTCATAGACTCCAGGATCAGGATAATTCATGACGGGATTGGTGAATATAGAAGTCCCACCATTCCCCAGATCCCACTCCCAATTAAGGATTGGCGAAGCTCCATTGCTGGAAGTATTGTTAAAAGCAGTATTGAGCGGCGGACAAGAGGCCGTATCAGAGGGAGCAAATGAAGCCACCGGTGGGGTAAACACTTCAATGGTATCCACCTTGCTCAGTGTAGTTACACAACCGCTCTCATCTGTAATGGTCAGGCTCACTGTGTACATTCCAGGAATGTGATAGGTATGCCTTGGATTTTGAAGGCTGGAAGTCGTTCCATCTCCAAGATCCCAATCCCACGAGACCACATTGGCTAGGGTCTGAGACAGATCTGTGAATTCAACCTCAGTGCCTGGGCATATTTCTGAGGGTGAAAGGGTAAATTCTACCTGTGGAGGCCCTAGCTGAATGAAATCAGGTTTGACCAATGTCTGGCTACAACCGAAGAAATCCGTTATGGTAAGACTTACTGTATAAATTCCATTGGCTGCATAGGTATGGCCAGGGAATTGATTGGTGGACGTGCTTCCATCTCCAAAGTCCCATAGCCATGAAGCAATTCCGGCACTGGCAAGACTCTGATCGAAGAAATTGATGGTTTTAGGTGCGCAGCCCATGCTGTCGCTGACCGTAAAGCTCACTTGAGGAAGCTGTCGGGCAGTTACTGTCGAACTCGCTGTGTCAGTACAGCCATTTGCATCGGTAGCAATGAGCCTTACATTGAATACTCCTGCATTTGAATAGGTAATCTGCGGGTTTACAAGTGTTGAACTTTGCCCATCTCCAAAGTCCCAATCGTAGGATACAATCGGCACAGCTCCCTGTGTAGAGGAGTTTGCAAAGGACAAAGCCAATGGAATACAATTCGCAGTATCAGCAGGCAAGAATGAAGCCTGTGGGCCATTGTTTACCTGGATGATATTGTTGCGAACCAGTGTATCTGTACAACCCAGCACATTCTCTATGATCAGGCTGACAGTATAACTTCCCGGTATATCATAAATGTGGGTTGGGTTCTGGACATTACTGCTTTGCCCATCTCCGAAGTCCCATGTCCAGGAAACAATAGACGTATCTCCAATGCTCTGGTCAGAAAAGCTTGCCAGTACTTCCGGACAGGCACCATTCACATTAAAGCTAAAGTCGGCTTGCGGATGAGTTAGTTGAATGAGGTCATTCAGTACCAGGCTATTAGTACATCCATTTGCATCTACTACCTGAAGAGAAACATCATAAGAACCATCATTTAGATAAGTATGACTTGGATTTTCAAGTGTGGAAGTATTGCCATCGCCAAAGTTCCAGTTCCAACTTACAATACCTGCTCCACTTGCAGCCAGACTGGTGAAGTTTATGTTAACCGGGGCACAGGAGAACCTTCTGTCTGCCTCAAAGTCTATACTTGGATTCTCATGAATCCTTACCAGGATGCTGGTATCATGGGTACATCCATTGCCATCTACCACAGATAAGCTAACGGTATAATCTCCAGCCTGGGTGTAAGTCATCGAAGGATTGGCCTGGGTGCTTCTGCTGCCATTCCCAAAGTCCCAATCCTGAGTTAGGATTGCCACTCCATTTGCAGTAGAAAGATCACTGAAGTTAATCTGATGAGGGACACAGCCTTCCAAAGTGCTTGCACCTACCATTGCAACAGGCGGTTCAAAGACCCTGACCGTACGCGTTTCCGTATCGGTACAACCCTGTGTATTGACTATGGTCAACGTTACTGTATAGGTTCCAGGCTGGGTATAGGTATGATTCACAACCGAACCACTGCCAGTGTTTCCATCTCCAAAATCCCAGTTTCTACTTACAATTGGGAAATTAGGCACAGGTGGGAATCCGGTAACAGAGAAGTCGAAGAAGGTAATCGATCCACCTGGGCAGATCTCATCTCTGTCTTGAGAGAATATGGCTACAGGCCGTATCAAATTGATGAAATCAGGCTTGACTATGGTATCCGTACATCCCAGATCATCTATTACAATCAAGGTAACTGTGTAAATTCCGGTCAGGGTGTAAGTATGCGTAGGCGCCTGAACATCCGAAGAATCACCATCCCCAAAGTACCATTTCCACGATACAATGTTCCTTGAAGAAGTACTCAAATCGTTGAAGGTAATGTTCTCATCACAGCCCACCTGCGTACTTGCATCAAAATCTGCTGCGGGGGGAGCGGAAGAAGTCACTGTACGAGTTGTGGTATCCAGACATCCCAGCCTGTCCGCTACTATCAAAGAAACCTGATAGTCTCCTGGAGTAGAGAAAATAACTGTTCTGGTCGTAGCAGTAGACGTCAATCCATTTCCGAAATCCCAACTCCAGGCCACCAATGTGGTATCTCCTTCCAGAGATTGATCGGTAAAGGTGGCTATGAATGGATTACAGCCGATGGTATCGCTCACTGCAAAGGCAGCTTGGGGCCTTTCAACCACTTCGATTACCGAGCTCTTACTAATGGTATCGCTACAGCCATTGATATTGGTCAGGATCATGCTGACTGTGTAGGTACCGCTTGCGGTGTAGGTATGAGAGACCGAAGGCCCAGTGGCGGTATTGCCATCGCCAAAGTCCCATTCCCAATTCGTAAGGCTGGTGTCAGCAATACTGGCATCATTGAAATCAACCTGAATCCCTTCACATGCTTTGGCTGTACTCAGGGTAAAATCTGCCTGAGGCCTTGAAAGCCTGACATAATTATTGCGTACCAGGGTATCTCTACAGCCATGAATATCCTCTACTTCAAGGCTGATGGTATAATTGCCATCACTGGTATAAGTATGAATGGGAAACTGTTGAGTAGAAGTATTTCCATCCCCAAAATCCCAAATGAACCCGTTCAGCGGAGCGGGTCCGGTAGATGGATTGGTGAAGCTGACTACTCGTGGAGAACAGCCTACAGAATCAGCAGTCATAAAGCTGGCAACAGGCAATGCCCTTGCCAACATACTTTGACGTACAGTATCTGTACAGCCATTTTGATCGGTAGCCACCAACAAGAGTTCATAGGTACCTGAAACCTGATAAGTGTGAGATGCATTGGCTGTATTGGCGGTGTTTCCATCTCCGAAAATCCATTCGTAGCCTGTAATCGGCCATGTATTTGCGACAGAGGTATTGGTAAGGGTAAAGGCAAACGGCGTACAATCTGCCGTATCTGAAACAGTAAAGGAAGCTGAAGGCTTGTCAGCGATTTGGACCACATTATTTTTGATAATGGTGTCCGTACATCCCAATACATTTTCTACAATCAAACGGACAGAATACACACCGCTGGTCGCATATAGATGCTGAACACCCTGGCCTGTGGCCGTATTGCCATCGCCGAAATCCCAGGTCCAGCTTACCAAGGTGGTATCAGGGATACTTGCATCGGTAAAGGTCGCCAACTCTCCTTCACAAAGATCAGTAGAAGAAACAGTAAACTCTGCTTGAGGCAGCCTCACCCTTACATACTCGTCTCGTGTCAAGGTATCCCTACAACCATTGACATCGGTAACAATGAGACTTACATCAAATAATCCAACACCATTGTAGACATGGCTTGGGGCAGCCAGGTTGCTGGTATTTCCATCGCCAAAGTCCCATTCAAAACTAGCCAACGCAGCAGGACCAGAGGAAGTGCTACTGAAACTAACCGCCAAGGGAGGACAACCTGAGTTATTCAAGGCAAAAAAGGCCGAAGTTGGATTGTCGAATACCTCCACATTTCGTGAAGTTGTTGCCTCACAACCATTGGCATCTGTGACAGTCAAATTCACAGTATATATGCCCGAAGCATTGAATATTCCCGTAGGAGTGCTGCTGATGGCTGAATCTCCATTCCCAAAATCCCACCTCAAAGCCACAATCGAAGCCCCATTTCCTACAGAGGTACTGGTGAAGTTCACTGTAAGCGGAGAACAGCCCGCACTGTCAGACATAGTAAACTGTGGCGTGGGCCCGTTGAGCACCCGTATATAATTGTTTTTGACAATGGTATCCGTGCAGCCATAAATATTGGTAACTACAAGACTCACGGCATAAATTCCAGGATTGGCATAGGCATGTACTGGGTTTTGTGCTGTAGAAGTAGTCCCGTCTCCAAAGTTCCATTCCCAGTTGGTCAAGGGATGATCGGGAGTGGACAAGTCCGAAAAACTAATGTCAGTCCCTGGACAGGTCTCGGTCAGATCAGAGGTAAACTCTGCTTGTGGACGTGTCAGGTTGATGTAATTATTTTTGATTAAACTTCTGCTACATCCATTCTCATCTGTTACGGTCAATGTAACTGTATAACTTCCTTCGGCCATATATGTATGATTGGGATTCCTTAGGGTCGAAGTATTCCCATCGCCAAAATCCCATAGCCAGTTGGTCAGTAAATAAGGACTGGTAGTTCTGTCCGTAAAGGTGAATGAAAGTCCAGAGCAGCCCAATGAATCATTGGCTACAAAATCAGGTTGGGGCAATTCATATGACTCCAAATCCAAACTTACACTGTCCTGACAACCATTGGCATCAGTAATTAATAACTCTGCGGTAAATACGCCATGGTTTACATAGGTATGGGAAGGATTTTGAAGGAAGGAGGTGTTTCCATCTCCAAAATCCCACCTCCAGGTATTGATTGCAGCATCCCCTGCTACTGATATATCCGTCAATGAAGTGCTAAAGGGCGTACAATCTGCGGAATCATTGGACTGAAATGCAGCTACCGGAGGATTCAAGACTGTAATGCTTGTCGGAAAGGTATCCGAATCGCTACACCCAAGGACATTGGTAACCTCAAGGATTACCTGATAACTTCCTGCGCTGGAATAAGAATGACTTGGATTCTGTTGGCTGCTGGTTGTTCCGTCTCCAAAATCCCAGTTCCACGCAGCCAGTGGATGATCTGCAATGGATTGATCCGTGAAGTTCACCCCCACAGGGATGTTGGGACAGACTTGGGCCTGGTCAAAAGTGAATTGGGCCACCGGATGGGTTAACCTGATATAATCGCTTTTCACCATAGTATCCACACAGCCATTCAAATCTACTGTGATGAGCGTTACGGTATAATTTCCATCTGCCTGATAGGTATGGGTCGGGTTAATGATGTTGATCGCACTGTCCCCATCCCCAAAATACCATTTCCTGAGGCTTACAGGGTAACTCGTCGTACTAAGGTTGGTAAAGGTAATTGTGGCAGGTCCGCAACCCACGGTATCACTGGCTTCAAAGTCTGAAACAGGAATGGCAAAGGCCTCCACCGACCTGCTTCCGGTATTGATACAGCCATTTACATCCGTAACCTGCAATTCAACTGTGTACACCCCAGCTTGAGACCATGTGTAAAGAGGATTTTGTTGCAACGATCCATCTCCATTTCCAAAGTCCCAGTTCCAGCCGACAATTGCCCCATCACCAGGAGTTGATAGATCTGTCAGCTGGGCCGTCAATGGGGTACAGTTTGCACTATCGCTGATTCCGAAGGCAACGCTTGGCGCATTCCTTACTGAAATCACATTTACCTCCGTGTGGACATCGCTACAACCCAGTACATCCGTTACGGTGAGGGTAATGGTGTAGGTTCCAGGATTTGAGTAGGAATGATTCACCACCTGTCCTGAGGCGGTATTCCCATCACCGAAGTCCCAACTCCAATTGATAATCGTTTTGTCATGAATGGTTGAATCGGTAAATGTTACACCTATGGGCTCATTGGGACAGACTACTGCTTTGTCCAGGCTGAAATCAGCCACAGGATGAGCCAATCGGATATAATTGCTCTTGGTCAAGGAATCTCGACATCCATTGATATCTGTAACAACCAATTTCACATCATAAATGCCGTCAGCGGTATAGGTATGCAATGGCTGGCTTCCAGTAGCCGTATTGCCATCCCCAAAATCCCATTCCCAACCCACGAGAGTGGCTGCGGCACTGGTGGTATCAATAAATCGTACGACCTGGGGAGCACAGCCTTCGGTAGGCGTAGCCAGGAAACCTGGATCAGGAATTTCCAACACTTCGACATCCTGCGAGAGCGTATCCTGACAGCCATTGTCATCCAATACGATCAAATTCACCGTATAATTCCCTGCCTGGGTATAGGTATGTGTTGGATTAAGGGCACCAGAAGCATTTCCATCCCCAAACTCCCAATACATGCTCACGATTGTACCGCTGCCAGCAGTGGTGGTATTTGTAAAACTAACCTCCAATGGCTCACATCCGCGATTAGGTGTGTAGGTAAAATTAGGAGCAGGAGGTGAGTAAATTTCTATAGGAATAGTCTGGCTGATGGTATCTGTACAGCCCAGGATGTCAGTTATTACCAGGCTAACTGTATAGTTTCCAGGGCTAGTGTATAGATGGTTCGGGTTTTGGGCGGTACCCAGAGGACTGCCATCACCAAAGTCCCAACTCCATGAAGCAATGCTTTGTATGCTGCTGCTATTGTCTGTAAATGTAAATGTGGTTCCAGGACATCCATTCAGCCCTGAAGAACTGAAGGCGGCATTTGGATGATCCAGCACGATGTAATTGGTTTTCACCTCTGAAGCTGAACATCCATTTACATCCGTAGCTGTCAGACTTACGGTGTAGGTCCCATCTGTGAAATAGGTATGAACAGGATTCTGCCCGGTTCCGTTGGTCCCATCACCAAAGTCCCAATTCCAGCTTACTGGCAAGAATGTCCCACTGGTCAGGTCTGTAAACTGTATGCTGGTAACTGAACAACCAACTGTATCTCCTGCAATAAAATCTACGTTGGGATTGGGGAAAATAGTGATGTTTTTATATGAAGTATCCCTACACCCATTGTCATCAATCGCGACCAGGGAGGCAGTGTATGTGCCAGGATTGGTATAGGCGAATGAAGTGCTAGCTGAATTGGCTCCTGAACCGGTACCAAAATCCCATTGAAAGGCTACTACACTTGCTCCATCGTTCCCACTACTGGTGGAGGTAAAGACGATATTGGCAGGGACACATACCGCAGAATCCGAAACCGTAAAACTTGAATTCGGGGGATCTTGGGTGATCACATGCTGAGGCCTGGTAACAGTATCGCTACAACCAAATAAATTGGTTACGATCAGTCGTACGTCGAAGGTATCTGCCCCAAAGTAAGTGTGTAGAGGATTCGCCTGATTTGAAAGCGGACTTCCATCACCAAAATTCCAACTGTAGCTGATGGTGGTATCCGAAATGGACAAATCGGTAAACTGAACTGCTTGTGGAGGACAGCTTACACCAGCATTAGAAGTAAAAATTGCCCTTGGACGACTCAGGCGGATGTAATCATTTTTTACAATGCTTTGCTGACAGCCGTTGGCATCAGTTACTGTCAATGTTACGGTGTAGAGTCCATCATTGGCATAAATATGGGTCGGATTTTGGTCAGTAGAAGTCAGCCCATCCCCAAAATCCCATTCCCAGGCTGTGACGGTTGCAAAACCTGATGTAAGGTCTGTAAAGCTCACTGAAATAGGTGCACATCCATACCTAAATGCAGAAAAGTCTGGTTGAGGTAGTGGATAAATGGTCACCGTTTCAGAGGTAGTCCCTGTACAGCCTCGGGTATCCGTTACGGTTAGGCTGGCGGTGTACACACCACTACTTGTATAGGTGTGGGGGGCTACAAATTGCCCATTTCCCCCTACTCCATCTCCAAAATTCCATGCCCAATCTGCAATAGGAAAATAGCCTGAAGATGCCTCAAGGAAGCTGATGGTTGAAGGATTACAACCCGCATCCGGAGAGGGAGTAAATGCAGCTGTAGGAGGTGAACTAACCCTGATTACCTGAGGTACCGTAGCGGTATCTGTACAACCATCAAGGGTATACGCCCTCAATCTTATATAAAATGTACCTGTATCAGTATATACATGGCTGGGATTCGAAAGTGTTGAAGTATTTCCATCTCCAAAATCCCATTCGTAGTTAACAATGGGGCGTTCAGAGGTGGTTTGGTTGGTTAGGCTAATGGATTCGCCAAGGCAAATTTCGTTTTGGTTGACAATGAAATTTACATTCGGCAATGGCCTGATGATCACAGGTGTAGTACTTCTTACAGCCACTACACAGCCCAGGTTATCCTCCACCAACATCAATGGTGTAATGGTGGTATCGGTTTGGTAGGTGTGGGTTACATTGGTACCAATCCCTCCGGTTCCATCCCCGAAATCCCAGGTGTAGGTCCATGCTGTATCAGGTGAATTCACGGAAAAATTCACATCCAAAGGCTGACAACCTTCTATAGGTGTCATGCTGAATGAACCACTGGGTCCATTTATCTGAATCAAATCAGCCTGTGTCAGTGTATCTCTACAACCTTCGGATGTAGCCACAATAAGCGTTACCGTATAATTTCCACCCGTATTAAAGATCTTTTGAGGATTGGGAAGTGTGGAGGTGCTTCCATCGCCAAAGTCCCATAGCCAGGAGACAATGCTCCCCCCTACGGCATTACTCAGGTCTGTGAAACTTACCGTAAGTGGAGGGCAGGTAGCGGAAGTGGTATCTGCAGCAAAATTGGCAATGGGTTGAGAGATTGACACATAATTGCTTTTAACCTCTGTGTCTGTACAGCCATTTGCATCAGTTACCGCCAAGGTAACTGTATAGTCTCCATTATTGGGATATAGGTGGAAGGGATTCGGTGCCGTGGAGCTTGTTCCATCTCCAAAGTTCCAATTGTAGCTGATCCCCTGCCCTGATGAGAGATTTACAAATGAAATCAAGGCCCCGGGACATGAAGTGGAATCTGTAGTGGTAAAGGCAGCAGTTGGAAAGGTGGGTTGTATGTAGGAGGTTTTTGTTACTGTATCTACACAACCATCTGCATCCAATACAATCAAACGAACATCATAATTCCCTGCACTGGTATAGGTATTACCTGGATTAGGACCACTTCCATTGTTTCCATCCCCAAATGACCATTGCCAATTCACAATGGGAGCACCTGGATTGTTGACAGAAAGATCACTGAAGGTCGTCGAAAGCGGAGCACAACCTGTTAGGTCAGAAGCATTGAAATTGGCTTCCGGCCCCGCAACAGTTATCACCGAGTCCAGGACAAGGGTATCTGTACAGGTTCCATCTGAAGCATATAGTGTAAGGGTATAATCCCCGGGTGTTATATAGGTATGTGTTGGATTTTCATCTGTAGATGTTGCACCATCTCCAAAATCCCAAAGATAGGCATTGGCATCTGTAGAAGTATTGGTTAGGGTGAGGTCAAAGGGCGCGCAACCATAATCCAGGTTATAACTAAAAGCTGCATTGGGAGCTGTGATATCTATGTTGAAGGTAGCTTGATCCGTACAGCCTGTAACTGTATCTGTAACCACCTGCGTAACCAGAAAGGTCCCCACAGAATTGTAGACATGGGTAGGACTTGGTACTGAGTCAATGTTCCCATCCCCAAAATCCCAATACCATGTGCTGGCATTGATGGAGTTGTCGGCAAATTGGACTGGTGTAGGTGGGTTACATCCATTGTCAGGAGTGGGATCAAATCCTGCGACAGCTCCCACCACCCGTATATAGTTTTCCCGATAAAGGGTATCCCAACAACCCAGGTTATTGACCAGTAACAATACCGAGAATGTCCCTGTATCCTGATAGGTATGTACTGGATTTGTGGTAAAGGCATCTCCCCCATCTCCAAAAGACCAAAAATATCCCAGAGGATTTCCTACTGAGTTGCTGCTGAATGCCACATCCTGGCCTACACAGGCCACCAAGGGGTTGGCCACAAAACTGGCTACTGGTGTATCCCCTACCGTAACCTGAGAATAAACCATGGTTTCGGTACATCCTCCTTGAGTTACCACTGTCAAACTCACATCATAAGAGCCTGAATTCACAAAGGTGTGAAAAGGATTGGCTTGGTTAGAGGTGTTGCCATCCCCAAAATTCCATAGATAGGTTGCAATAGGGTCGGTGGTCGATGTACTAAGGTTCGTAAAACCTACTCCTAGAGGCGCACATCCTTCTGTAACCGAAGGGGCAAAGTTTACCTGAGGCTTAGAAAGCTGAATATAATTGGGTATGGTTTCTGTAGCCTGGCAACCGTCAGAAGTCGTAACTGTCAATGATACGGTATAAAGCCCTTCATTCAGATAAGTGGTGGTTGGGGTAGCTGAGGAAGATAAGTGTCCATTCCCAAAGTCCCATTCCCAAGCTATGATGTTCCCAATGGAATTATCCACAAAACTCACAAACATGGGACTATCACAGCTGGTGTTGCTTGGCTGAGCTACAAAAGATGGTGCTGGTGCCGGATAAACCGTTATGTAGGCATTTTGAGCCAGGATATCATTACAGCCTGCCGAATTGATGGCATTCAGGGTTACAGAGTAGGTCCCTGGGGCAGCAAATGAAATGACCGGATTGACATCCGTAGTTGAAGTCCCGTTTCCAAAGCTCCAGGTATAATTGGTTGCTCCAGTGGATTGATTGACAAATTGGACAAATTGCCCAGCGCAGACAGTGGTGTCCAAGGCAGTAAATGCTGCAACGGGATTGTCGATTACAACAAATTGATCCTTTTCGATAAACTCTTGACAACCATTTGCATCAATCACAGTCAACGATACGGTGTAAGACCCATCAGCCAAATAGGTATGGCTGGGATTTTCACCGGTGGATGTAGATCCGTCTCCAAAATTCCACAGATAGGTATAAGCTCCGGCAGGAGCGACGGATGCAGTAAAGTTGACATCAAGCGGAGCTGCACAACCGCTCGTCGGAGTAGCAGAAAAATCTACTGTAGCAATTTCAGTAATGGAGATCAGGTCATTTCGGGTCAATGCATTCCTACAGCCAAACTCATCGGTAACTACTAGCGTAACCGAATAATCTCCAGTGGTTGCATAAATGTGAGTGGTATTCTGGCTCGTATCGACTGTACCATCTCCAAAATCCCAAGCCCAGGAAACTATGTTTCCAGTCCCTGCGGTCGACAAATCTGTAAAGTTGACTGCGAGTGGCGCACAACCGGATGTGGTATCCACTGAAAAATTGGCTGTGGGATCTGCATAGACAGTGATATATCCAACCTCAGTACGGGTATCGGTACTGCCCAGACTGGTATCTACTACCGTAAGACTTACGGTGTAGGTCCCCGGCACGTTATAGACCGCAATCACATCATCAAAAGTTGATGTATTCCCATTGCCAAAGTTCCACAAATACAGGTCAGGATCACCTGTAGAAAGGTCAGTAAAGCGAACTGTAAGAGGACTACAGCCTGAGGTTGTGCTTGCTGTAAAGTTCGCCGTAACCTGCCCATAAGTAGAGGCCAGAGCACCTATTCCCAAGGTGATAAAGGTGATTAACTTGTAGATATTGCCCATAGAAGGTTTTATAAATCCCATATCCCAAAGTCCGGTTAACAATTTCAAGAATTACAAAATCTGAAAATCGTACTATTGCACTTCATAAAAATACCAAAGACAGATACACCAATCCCGTGGGATGTAAGCAATGGGCGGGCATTGTTCATTCAAACAATATTATCACTGTAATCATTTTCCAATGATTGTATAATTTTCATAAATTCAAGTATGCCTGATTTCAAATGCGCTCATTTTGAGCTTTTCAAACAGAAAAATTTACCATTAGGGCTTGAAAACTTGATTGTTAGAGAAGTGAACTTTTGAGGGTCTATACCGAAGACAGAAGAGATCAATTTGGTACTACTTTCAATATTTTACTTTTATTCGTAATAAATAGATGTAGCCATTCGTAGTTATTCTCATCCTTAAAGCTTAACATAATTTAATTTTCAAACCGTTTAGGTTGATTTTCAAGCCATTTGAGAAAGCTTTTACAGAAATGGAACTTCCTTTGTCTAATTTTATTTCGTAGAATTAGGCCAACATAATTTTTCGTATGCATGCCTTGGGCATGAGCCAAGCTCCTTTCACTTTTTAAAGACATATCCTTAAAAAGTTGGAGTTTTTTTATTTGGTAACATTTAACACTTTTTGAATAAGCAACTAAGTTCGATGCAAAATCCTAATCATTACGTAATCATCATGGCTGGTGGCATTGGTAGTCGGTTCTGGCCGATGAGTCGTGCATCCTTCCCAAAACAATTTCACGATATCCTTGGGACAGGCCATACCCTTATTCAGGAAACTTTCAATCGCTTTGCTTCTTTCATTCCAACTGAAAACATCTATGTAGTAACCAATGACCGTTACTATGACCTTGTCAAAGAGCAGCTTCCTGCATTGACAGATAATCAGATTTTGCTTGAACCGGTGGGAAGAAATACTGCACCCTGTGTAGCTTATGCTGCTTACAAAATCAACAAGATCAATCCAAATGCAGTATTCGTTGTGGCACCTTCTGACCACCTTATCCTGCGTGAAGAAGTATTCAAGGAAAAAATTCTTCTGGGATTAAATGCTTGTGATTCTGATGATATCATCATGACATTGGGGATCAATCCTACCCGCCCTGATACCGGATATGGATATATCCAGTTTATTGAGGACGAAGAAAATAGAGGTTATTATAAGGTTAAAACCTTCGCCGAGAAACCCAACCTAGAAGTCGCCAAGAGTTTCCTCCAAAGTGGAGATTATGTCTGGAATGCAGGAATCTTCCTCTTCTCTGCCAAAACGATATTGAAATCATTTGATGAGCACCTGCCAGAGGTTGCAGAGCAATTTGCAGTCATCAAGGATCACTACTATACCGAGGGAGAAAAGGATGCCATCTCCAATACTTATAGTTCATGTATGAGTATTTCCATGGACTATGGCATCATGGAAAAAGCTCAAAATGTACACGTCATCCCAGGAGAATTTGGCTGGAGTGACCTGGGTACCTGGGGATCTGTTCATAGCAATTCAGACAAAGACTTCCATCAGAATGCCGTCCAGGGTGAGATCATTGCATACGAATCATTTAACAACATGATCAAAACTACAAGGGAGGATAAAATTGTGGTGATCAAAGGCCTCGAAGGGATGATCATTGTCGATACTGAAGACGCCTTGCTCGTATGTAAAAAAGAAGATGAGCAGTTCATCAAAACCATAGTTGGAGACTTAAAAAGCTCCAAAGGGGAGCCATACGTCTAAACCTGTTTGGCGTTTGATATCTGATTCACGACAAAAAATCATAAAAAATGGCCTGTCAGTATATGACAGGTTATTTTTTTGCCAAAATTTTGTTCCTAGCTACTATCTTTACAAGCCAATATTAAAAATACTAAAGCAATGAAAGTAGCTGTGGTTGGTGCCACCGGACTGGTAGGTACAGAAATGCTTAAAGTCCTGGAAGAGAGAAACTTCCCGCTTGATGAACTTGTTCCCGTCGCTTCTGCCAGATCTGTTGGCAAGGAAGTGAGCTTCAAGGGAAAGAAATGGAAGGTTGTGGGCATGGAAGAAGGAATCGCAGCCAAGGCTGACATTGCACTTTTTTCTGCTGGTGGAAGTACCAGCAAGGAGTTTGCCCCCAAATATGTAGCAGTAGGCAGTACAGTCATCGACAATTCCTCTGCCTGGAGAATGGAAAAAGACATTCCGCTAGTTGTCCCCGAGGTTAATCTTTCAGCCATCAATGGAGCGAAACTTATTGCAAATCCAAATTGCTCAACCATACAAATGGTGGTAGCATTGGCTCCCCTTCACAAAGAATTTGGAATCAAGCGCCTGGTCATCTCGACCTACCAATCTGTAACCGGAACGGGAAAAGATGCCTGGGATCAGTTGATGAAAGAGAGAAGCGGAGAAGCGTACAATCCCGTTTATCCACATCCCATTGACCTTAATTGTCTCCCCCACTGCGACATTTTCTTTGACAATGGATATACCAAGGAGGAATTGAAGTTGGTACACGAAACCCGTAAAATTCTGGGTGATGACAGCATTGCCATCACTGCCACAGCAGTACGTGTACCCGTCTATGGTGGGCATTCGGAGTCTGTGAATATCGAATTTGATAAGCCTTTTACAGTCGAAAAAGTTAGGGAAATCTTCGCCCAGACTGAAAACCTGATTGTAATGGATGACCCCACAAACAATGTCTACCCCATGCCAAGAAATGTACATGGAAAGGATGAAACTTTCGTAGGCAGAATTAGAAGAGATCACTCCATCGAAAATGGACTTAACCTTTGGGTGGTAGCTGATAACCTTAGAAAAGGAGCAGCAACTAATGCAGTCCAGATCGCAGAATCCATTCTATAATTATTGATACCGGCAGATTAACTTATCTGTCGGTATTCATTTCCTCTTTTTTTGAGATTTCTGAGTTCCCATTCAGGAAATATTTCACTCTTCGCTTGATTTCTCCTTTACCCCCCAATTATCCTAAACATATACAGGAAAATATTTATGTTTTTTGTTAATCGAAAAGGATTACGTAATCGATTTCGGTTTAAATAATTGCATTTTTATTCCCTGAAGTATTGACAATAATTACAAAAAGGGGCAATTTAGAACTGTAGTTAGTATTTATTTAGCAATTTTTGAGGAAAGCAGAGGTGCGGACTTTAGTCTGTACCTCACTTTTTTTTACTCCCTGCTATATTTTGTTTAACAAGTTTAAGTTAATTCCTGGGAACCACAGGCTTTACAATTTCTTTACTTTACTCTTAGTTAGATTACCTGTATCATGCAGAAAATATCGGGGCATATGACAAAGTATCTTTCAAAATTCCAACCACCTTCTGGCCTGATTCAATCAACCCTATTCCAGAAAAACAGTCATATTAATATGACCTGATTTTTTCCTCAAACGGGTCTCCCTGATTATCAAGTATTCACCTACACATTGAACTCGTAGCATTCACATCGGATTCAACAGATCACGTCTAATTTATCCACAATGCTACACCAGTTAGAATTTGGAACGTTTTTTTCAATAGAATAATAATTGACGGGGTAATTTTATAGTTGCTCCTTCAAATTACTTCGAAATCAATAACATCTATGAATCAAGAGCCACTTGTACAATCCCAAGAGCTCTTTCCCTCTAAGGTATCCAAGCTGGAAAGGAAAGGCCACATCGTCCATATTGAATGCGAAAATGGTGCCTTGCTTCAGCTTCATGTTCTCACTGATGACATCGTCAGGGTACGTTTTGCTACTGAGGGATATTTCCCAAGAGACCTTTCCTATGCCATTGACCCTGAGTTCAAACCGGATTATCCTGATTTTCAAATTGAGGAGGACGAGGAATACATCAACATCCGTACATCAAGCATCATATGCCAGCTAACAAGGAATGGGTTGAAAACCACCTTCCTGGACCTGAATGAAAAAGTCATCCTGGAAGATGATAAAGGATTTCATTGGGAAAAGTATGAGCACGGAGGTGCCATCGTAATGATGAGCAAAAAAGTCCAGGAAGATGAGTACTACTTCGGAATGGGAGACAAAAGTGGACACCTCAACCTAAGGGGGCAACGCATCCAAAACTGGAATACTGACAGTTTTGGCTATTCTTCCAAAACCGACCCTCTTTATAGATCTATTCCCTTTTATTATGGGCTCCACCATGATCACGGATATGGTGTTTTCTTCGACAATAGCTTCCGAACATTCTTTGATTTTGGGAAGGAAAGACCAGAGGCTACCTCATTCTGGGCACACAATGGGGAGATGAATTATTACTTTATCAATGGACCCGGACTGATTGAAGTAGCCGAGAACTATGCCATGCTTACAGGTAGGCCCGAATTGCCTGCCCTTTGGACCTTGGGCTACCACCAGTGCAAATGGTCTTACTATCCTGAAAAAGAGGTCAAAAGAATTGCAAATGAGTTTCGTTCCAGGAACATCCCTTGTGATGCGATTTACCTGGATATCGACTATATGGACGGCTATCGCTGCTTCACCTGGAACCATGAGTTTTTCCCTGATCCCAAAAGGATGATTGGCGAACTCAAAGACGATGGCTTTAAAACCGTGGTCATGATTGATCCTGGTATCATGATAGATAGGGATTATTGGGTGTACCAACAAGGAATGGACATGGACGCCTACCTGAAAACTCCCAATGGACTCAATTCAACCGGAAAGGTATGGCCAGGACCTTGTGTTTTCCCGGACTTCACCCGAGAGGATGTAAGAGAATGGTGGGGAGAGCTTTACCAAGGCCTAATCTCAGAAAACGGAGTTGCTGCGGTATGGAATGACATGAATGAACCTGCAGCATTTGAGGTGCCGACCAAGACGATTCCAGAAGATGTAAGGTTCCACTTTGAAGGGAGAGGAGGCAGCCATCAGGAAGGGCACAACATTTATGGCATGCAAATGTCTCGCGCCAGTTACAATGGCCTTAAGAAGCACCTCAATGGCAAGAGACCATATGTAATTACAAGGGCATCTTACTCAGGAGGCCAGCGGTACGCATCCGTATGGACAGGAGATAATGTCGCTAGCTGGGAACACCTTCTGTTGGCAAGTACCCAAAGCCAAAGGCTATCAGTCTCAGGATTTTCGTTCGTCGGTTCTGATGTCGGAGGTTTCAACGACGAACCCGACGGCGAATTGGTGGTGCGATGGTTGCAAATGGCGGCATTCCACCCCTTATATAGGATGCATTCCATTGGATATCACGCTGTAGGCGACGCTGCGGTAGACGAAGACGAAGTCCAGGCAAAAATGGACGAGGTTACCCTTGACCAGGAACCCTGGGTATATGGAGAACCCTATACCCAATATGCCAGAGAAGCGATTGAACTTAGATACAGAATCCTCCCAATCATGTACACGGCATTTTACCAGTACGTGCAAAGAGGTACCCCAGTCTTACGTCCGATGTCATTCATGTACCAAAATGACCCTGAGACCCTCCACAGAATGGAAGAATTCTGTCTTGGGGACCACCTCGTAGCAGCACCAGTTGCAGAGCCGGGACTAAAGCGCAGAGGATTTTACCTGCCAAAAGGCCGTTGGTATAATTTCAAAGGCAACAAAGCATATAGCGGAGGCAAGGAACAGTTCATGGACGTAGACCTCAACAGCATACCTTTGTTTGTAAAGGAAGGCGCTGTATTACCCATCGCTCCTGTCATGCAATACGTTGGGGAAAAGGAGTTTGATCAGCATGAGTTACACGTATATGCTGGTTCGGATGAAGTCAAAAGCCAATGGTACGAGGATGAAGGAGATGGCTATGGCTACACAGAAGGGAATTACCGACTGGCTAATTTCTACGTAAAAGGAAGTGGTTCAGGTATCTCTATGAAGCAAGAAATTGAAGGGAATTTCGATCCCTGTTATAAGGAGTACAAGCTGTTTATCCACGGCATTAAATCCAAAAAGACAAGATGCCTTGTTGATGGTGAACTGGTGCCTACCCTTCGAAGAGGGAAAACTGTTGAACTTACAGTAAATCGGGATTTCAACCTGGTAGAAATTGGATAAAAAAATTGGCCGAGAGAGTTCTCTCGGCCATTTCTTTAAATAAGGGCATGTCTCAATAGCCGAGTTCTTTGATCTTCAGTTGAATAGGTTTTACTTTTTCTTCCATCCCAAGGCTTACATAAATTCCCCTCAAGCCAAAAAGCACCTCCCTCTCATCTTTTTTAATGCTTTGGCACTTTTCAAAATAAGGCAAAGCCTTTTTCATCTGGGCATTGATCCTTTTCCGAAAAGCTGGTTCTTGACGCTTGTGTTCGTCATAATCCTGAATTTTGTTTAATTCATTCATGATAAGCTGTCCTTGGGTGTAGTAAAGTGTTCCCAGGTTATAATTCGCTTCGAAGTTTTGGGGATTAAGCATAAGAACAGCCCTATAGAAACTTTCAGCCTTTTGATTCTGCCCAAGATCTTGAGCCATCATCCCAATGAATAACCTTAAGGTTTCATTTTGGGGCTCAAGCAATATTAGGGATTCTGCTTCGACCAGAGCTTCCTTTTTTCTTCCCAAATTCGAAAGTAAGTCAATGCGTTGTTTTTTAAAGTTTATATCTTTGGGGTAGGCTTGAATTGCAGCCTCACAAATCTTCAAGGCTTTTTGCTGATCGTTGTTGGTATATCGCTCTATTGAGATAAGATTGCTATACATTTGAGGGTTTTTATACCCAAGGCGCATCAGCTTGTAATAACCCTCGGAAACCAAATTGTAATCCTTCATCTCAAAACCTGTGCTAACCTGGTAGATATAGGCAAGGGTATCAGCGGGCTTTGCCAATTGCATACTCCTAAAGTAATCCGCAGCTTTTCGGAAATTTTGCTTTCCATACTCCCCTACCCCATCATTTAACAAACTAGACCAAAGATTATTGATTTCGGTATCTGACAATAAATAATAGGTAGACTGAGGTGCTGCCAAATTTTTGGCTTGTTTCCATCCCTTAATGGCTGCTTCAAAGTGGCTGAATTCCTTATTGTTATTTTTCTTCCTTTCAGCAATTGCAGATTCTTTCATGATCTTTCCATACACATACCACATCCTGGCTTCCTTCTTTTCATCACTTGAACTCGCCTCAAGAATAGAACGTTTGGCTGCTTCAAACTTCCCCTCCTCTAAGAATTTCTCAGCCTTTTTTGTATTTTTCTGAGCAAATGACACCAGACCCACTCCTACCAAAAACAGTGTTAAAACAAATCGTCGCATGAGTTTTTGAAAATTTTAAATTCTTGCAACTATAAGATAATCAGGGCTTTTTTCAAGCAAGTTATAGGTTTTTGGACACTAATAGCTCGTAAATGGTAAAAATTAATCCATGCCATTCAGTCCTTCCCTTATTTGTCTGTTTCATCCACTCTCCGTAATTTTCATTCTAATTTTCTAGAAACAACACTACTTTACTATGCGAACTCTCTTATCAAGTTTGCTCCTTCTGGGAACTGTATTGCTTCCTGCCCAGAATAAAAAAGCCAAATGGGATGTCAACAATCCTCCAGGCAATTACAAGGAGATCAAAATCAACACCAATGAAGGTACCTGGATGAATGTGGATGTCAGTCCCGACGGCAAGACCCTTGTCTTCGATATGTTGGGAGATATTTATGTCATACCTATTTCTGGAGGAAAAGCCAAAGCCATTAGAAGCGGCCTTGCTTGGGAGGTGCAGCCACGTTTCAGCCCTGATGGAAAATGGGTTTCTTTCACCTCTGATGCCGGAGGCGGAGATAATATTTGGGTCATGAAACCCGATGGAAGCCAGGCCAAACAGGTCACAAAAGAGAGCTTCAGGCTATTGAACAATTCTTCTTGGATGCCTGATGGCCAATATTTTGTAGCGAGAAAGCACTTCACCTCAACCCGTTCCCTAGGTGCAGGAGAGATATGGATGTACCACATTTCCGGTGGACAAGGTGTGCAGCTCACCAAAAGAAAAAATAATCAGCAGGATGTAAATGAGCCGTCTGTAAGCCCTGATGGAAGATATGTTTACTACTCCGAGGATGTTTATCCAGGTGGATATTTCCAGTACAACAAAGATCCCAACAGTCAGATTTTTGTTGTAAAGCGTTATGACAGAAATACAGGTGAAATAACTACCATCACAGGAGGACCCGGAGGTGCATGCAGACCTCAAGTATCAAGGGATGGGAAAAAACTGGCATTTATCAGAAGGGTCAGAACAGAAACCATTCTTTATGTTCACAACCTGGAAAATGGAGAAGAATATCCCATTTTCAAAAAGCTATCCAAGGATCAGCAAGAAGCCTGGACCATATTTGGATGCTATACCGGTTTTGACTGGATGCCGGGGGACAAGGAGATAGTCATCTGGGGCCAGGGGAAAATATGGAGGGTCAATGCCCAAAATGGAGACGCCAAAGAAATTCCTTTCCAGGTAAGCACCACACATAAGGTAGCAGAAACCGTTCGCTTCAAGCAAAAGGTATTTGAAGATGAAATAGAAGTAAGGGTACTGCGTCAATTGATCACCAGTCCCGACAAACAAACATTGATTTTTAATGCCATTGGACATCTATGGAAAATGGAGATGCCAGATGGAAAGCCCGAACGCCTCACAGAAGCAGAGCATTTTGAATATGAACCTTCATTCTCTCCTGATGGGAAAAGCATTGTTTTCACCACATGGGATGACGAGAAAATGGGTGCCATGCACATCATGGACCTTGCAAGTAAGTCCATCAAAACCCTGACAAACAGCCCAGGAATCTATCGGAACCCTTCCTTTTCACCCGATGGAAAGCAGATTGTGTATAGAAAAGAGGCCGGAAATACCCATCAGGGATACACCTATTCCAAACAGCCTGGGATTTACATCATGAAGATTGATGGCGGGCAGCCAGAACTTCTCAGCAAATCAGGAGAATACCCAGTATTTGGCAAAAATGGCAAGAGGGTATATTTCCAGACGGGTGGATATCTCTTTGGAGCTTTGAAAAAGGCATTCAAATATATAGACCTTGAAAGCAAAAAGGAACATACCGTATTTACCTCAAAATATGCCAACCGCTTTGTCATTAGCCCTGACAACAAATGGATTGCATTCAATGAACTGTTCAAAGTATTCATTGCTCCCATGCCCTTGCATGGCAAGGCCATCGACCTGAATGGCAAAACCAAAGCTATTCCTATCGCACAAGTAGCCCGTGATGCAGGAATCAACCTCCACTGGTCAGCAGACTCAAAGGAACTTCATTGGACACTCGGCAACCAGTACTTCACGGATAAATTGACCGACAGATTCAAGTTCCTGGAAGGAGCTGCTGACAAACTTCCACCCATGGATTCTACCGGAATGAAGATTGAATTGATGATGGAGGCTGATAAGCCGGAAGGCATGGTAGCCTTTACCAATGCCAGAATCATCACCATGGAAGGCGATGAGGTCATTGAAAATGGGACCGTCATCGTTAAAGACAACCTTATCGAAAAAGTTGGTCCTTCGGACAAGATAAAAGTTCCCAAAAAGGCCAGGGTCTACGACCTGGAAGGAAAGACCCTCATGCCGGGGATGATTGATACCCATGCCCACCTGGGAGCATTTCGCTTTGGTCAAAGTCCCAAGAAACATTGGCAGTATTATGCCAACCTTGCTTACGGGGTTACCACCACACATGATCCTTCTTCGAATACGGAGATGACTTTCACTCAATCAGAAATGGTCAAAACTGGCCTGATGGTTGGACCCAGAATTTACTCCACAGGTACCATCCTCTATGGAGCTGATGGAGACTTCAAAGCTGTGATCAATAATCTTGAAGATGCCAAGTCAGCACTCCGCAGAACAGCTGCCTATGGTGCATTTTCTGTGAAGTCCTACAACCAGCCAAGAAGAGAGCAACGCCAGCAGGTCATCGAAGCAGCTCGCCAGCTAGGGATCATGGTCTACCCCGAGGGAGGTTCCTTCTTCTACCACAACATGAGCATGGTTGCAGATGGACATACCTCTGTGGAGCACAACATCCCCGTGGCACCTCTTTACAAGGACGTGCTTGATTTCTGGTCTCAGACAGGTACAGCCAATACGCCTACCTTGATTGTGAACTATGGAGGAATGAATGGGGAATTTTATTGGTATCAAAAAACCAATGTCTGGGAAAAAGAAAGACTTCTTTCGTTTACTCCAAGAAGAATCGTGGATAGCAGGTCAAGACACAGGGTCATGATACCGGATGAAGAATATGAAAATGGCCACATTTTAGTTTCTAAATCCTGCAATAAACTTCAAAAGGCAGGGGTGGACATCTGTACAGGTGGACATGGACAATTACAGGGGCTGGGCCTTCATTGGGAACTGTGGATGCTGGAGCAGGGAGGCATGTCCAATCAGGAGGCCTTGAAATCAGCAACCATCCGTGGAGCTAAATACATAGGAATGGAGGAAGAAATTGGCTCTATCAAAGCTGGAAAAATCGCTGACCTAATCGTAATTGATGGAAATCCGCTTGTGAACATCCGTGAAACTGAGAATGTAGTCTACACCATGATCAATGGTCGACTATTTGATTCTTCCACCATGAATGAGATCGGTAACTATGATAAGAAAAGGAGTAAATTTTACTGGGAGCTTCCTGGAAGCGGAAATGCTTATCCATTCTTTGAATCCACCAACAGCTTCATGAGGCCTCAGTGCCACTGTAGACAGTAGAACAGATCAGGACCTGAGTTCATTCAAGAGCTGAATTAACAGCCTTGTATCCCCAGGCGACAATTTCATGACCATTTTATCCAACTCAGGGATAGAATGGTCAATTTTTTCCAACAGGTCTAAGCCTTCTTGGGTGATGTTTACGCGTGTGGTCCGCTTGTCCTGCTTACAAGGTTCTCTCATGCTAAGACCTTTTTGCTCAAGGCGGGTAAGTATCCGAGAAGTATCAGACATTTTGTCTATCATCCTGTTTCGTACATCCAGGATAGATAGAGCTGGCTCTTCCTTATGCACCCGAAGAATTCTCAATATATTGAATTGCTTGAAAGTCAGGTTAAATGGCTCCAAAAACCCCTTTAACTTATGTTCTAACCAATTGGCAGAGAGAAGCAAATTTACCCTCATCTCATGCCAATCGTTAAGAAATTTTTGCTCTGGGACTTCTTTGGATTTATCAACTTCCATTTTGACTAATAGTAATTCGACAATGTTCTTCTTAATACAAAGGTCGGTAAATTATTTTCAGAAAAATAGTTTAACATAAACTAAAAATGGCCCTGAATTAACTTGAAAGGAATTTTCCCAATCAATTATTCAGGGCAATTTGAAATAATGTCTATGCTTTAGCTAAATAGAGGTCCCTGAAGCAATCCACCGTCAGATACAAAGACTCCACCAGTTGTATACGAGGCTGCATCAGAGGCAAGGTATACCGCCAATCCAGCCATTTCTTCTGGAACTGCCATTCTCTTTAATGGGATTTTCTTGGGCAGGCTCTTCATTAGTGTTTCATTGTTCCAAAGACCAGCACTGAGTTTTGTTTTTACCAAGCCTGGACAAATGACATTCACACGTATGTTGTCCTTGCCCCATTCAGCGGCCTGATTCTTTCCGAGCATGATAACCCCCGCCTTACTGATGTTGTATGCAGCAAAAAAGGCAGAAGCATGAATTCCTTCAATGGAAGAAATATGAATAATGCTGCCACCCTGATTTGCCTTCATTTTTGGGTAAACCAAATTACTCAGGTGCAT
Organism: Bacteroidia bacterium; assembly: GCA_022760475.1. Lineage (GTDB taxonomy): Bacteria > Bacteroidota > Bacteroidia > J057 > J057 > JALEFZ01. Next base: position 75,707 of record JALEFZ010000040.1, read on the forward strand.
GGCTGCATGGAGGTTTATGTCCAGGGTTTTTTGGTAAGCAGCCTCTGTCATCGCCTCAATTGGACCAAAGTAGGGGTTCGTAGCTGCATTATTGATCAAAATATCAATTCGTCCATAGGTATCCATGGTCTTATCAACCAGGGCTTGTCTTTGTTCTGCATCCCCAACATGGCAAGCAATTCCTACAGCCTCAAGCCCCTCTCCTTTGAAGCGCTCAGCAACTTCATCTACGGCATCCTGCTTCCTGGAAGAGATAACTACCTTCGCGCCAAATTCGGCAAGGCCATGAGCCATGGCTTCTCCGATCCCTTTTGAGGCTCCGGTAACGACAGCTACCTTTCCCTCCATATCGAATAGTTTTTTGATATTCATAGTAATAGATTTTCAGTTTAAGGTTAAAACGCAATTAGCCTTTCTTTCTACTCCTTAAAAATTGGATAGAAAAATCAATGTTCTCCATTAAACTCAATGGATGGGTACTCAGGCTTTCAGAATTGGACTTTATCAAACGTGTACAATACCTTTCCAATAGCCTGACAGCCACACCAAAAGTTGAAAAGGCCGGATTGGTGGTCTGTTTATGAAAGTACCTATAATAGATTTGCTGAATAATGCCAACCAGACGGAATAGCCCGAAGATGTAGTAATATTTCATGCTTACATCCTGCATACCCATCTTTTTTAAATAATAATTCACCACTTCGTCCCTACTCATCATGCCTAAAGTATGGGTTGGCTGTCGCCGAAGCAACTTTAGGCAGTAGGGATCATTGGCCTCAATCCAATAGGCAAGGCTCCCACCCAAATCCATCAGGGGGTCTCCAACAGTCGCCATTTCCCAATCGAGGACGCCAATGACCTGAGTCAGGTCATCAGAATCATATACAATGTTGTCAAATCGAAAATCATTGTGAATTAGGCAAGCACCCACGTCCTGGGGCATTTTATCTTCCAACCATTGCATCACAAACTCACAATCCGGAACGTCTGGAGTTCTGGCCTTGCGAAATCTCCTGTTCCACCCTTCAACCTGCCTTTTTACATAGCCTTCACCACGATAGTAATCCCCAAATCCCAATGCCTCATAATCCAGTTGGTGAAGTTTTACCAAATGGTCAACGCTAATCTGGCAAAGCTCCCTGACTTTTCGAGCTTCAAGTCCCAATTCCTTAGGAAAATTTGTCCTTGGAATGAAACCCGTAAGTTTTTCCATGACATAAAACTGCCCTTCCAATAAGGAATTTTCCTCGCTCAGATGGAGCATTTTCGGAACCGGATACTTTCCATACAGCCTCCTCATGACATCATACTCTCTGGCCATGTTATGGGCAGACTTTGCCTTGGTTCCCAAAGGAGGACGCCTGAGGATCAAGCTCTGATTCTCAAAATCCAATTGATAGGTAAGGTTGGAAGCTCCTCCTCTAAACTGCTTAATCATGGGTATACCCTCCAATTCAGGAAGGAAGTTCTTCAGATAGGAAGCAATTTCATTGGGATCAATTTCCTCGCCTTTTCTGGCCTCACCTATTTTTTCATACTTATTGACTGCCATGAATTTGGTAGATTAAACTCCAATAAGACCAGCTTCCGCTTATTTCTTGTATTTCTTCATTTCCCACCTGGCTACCAGCCCCCTGTGTACCTCATCAGGTCCATCTGCAAGGCGCAATACCCTTGCGTAGCTATACATCGCAGCCAATGGCGTATCATTGCTCAAGCCCATCCCTCCAAACATTTGCATCGCCTGATCTATGACCCGACAAGCCACATTAGGAGCAACTACCTTGATTTGTGAAACTTCTGAAATGGCCGCCAAATTCCCTTGGGTATCAATCAAATGAGCTGCCTGCATGGTAAGTAGACGTGCCATATTGATGTCCATTCTGGCATCGGCAACTATATTTTGATTGGCATTCAGGTAAATGATTGGTTTTCCAAAGGCAATTCGCTCAAGTCCTCTTTCAATCATCAATTTAAGTGCCCTTTCAGCAGTCCCGATCAATCGCATACAATGATGTATTCTTCCAGGTCCTAGCCTACCCTGAGCGATTTCAAACCCCTTACCGATCCCTGCAATAACAGCAGACTTGGGCAGTTCAACATTATTGAAAGAAACTTCCCCATGGCCAAACGGAGGATCATAGGCATTGAAAACCGGAAGCATTCGCTCAATCTTTACGCCTGGAGTATCGAGAGGAACCAAAACCATAGAGTGTCTTCGATGACGAGGACCCTCAGGATCAGACAAGCCCATAAAAATCACAACCTTACAATTGGGGTGTCCAAGGCCTGTACTCCACCATTTGCGGCCATTCAGAATGACCTTGTCGCCTCGCTCTTCAATGCTTGCGGCCATATTGGTAGCATCAGAGGAAGCGACATCGGGTTCAGTCATGCAAAAGGCCGAGCGGATTTCTCCTTCCAGAAGTGGGCTTAGCCATGTATCCTTTTGCTCCTGAGAACCATATTTCCAGAGAACTTCCATATTCCCTGTATCTGGTGCGTTGCAATTAAATACCTCTGGAGCGATCAAGGAATGACCTGTTTCTTCAGCAACAGCAGCATATTCCAAATTAGAAAGCCCACTGTCCAAATCAGGAAGGAATAAATTCCACAGAGCACGAGACTTTGCATCTTCCTTTAGTTGTATGATTTCAGGCTCTGACTCCCAATTCGTCCAGTCTGCCCCAGTGATGGCCTGCTTAGCCAGAATCTTTTCCTCCAAAGGAATAATTCTTTCCTGCACAAACTCCCTTACTTCTTTTAAAATTTTTTTACCCCTTTCAGAAAAGGAAAACATATCGTTGGCTGAATGCATGTAATTCGATTTGAGTGAGTAGTAGATTATTCCCCATGATAAAAAATAGTATGCATACCGAGCAAATTTTTTATCATGAAAGAAAAAATTGAAGATTTGGTCAATTTATTTTTACTAAAAACGCAAAGGAGGACGTTTGAAAAAATATGCTCTAAAATTGGCCCCTTATTTGTTCAACCCAACTTGGATTATTTCAAAAGAGAATATTTCGATTACTTCATCTTAATAGTCCCTGAACTATAAAACAAGCTGAACTTAGACAAATTGATTTTTGCAAAAATCCTTACTAATTGGAATTTCTGAAAATATCTACTTATTTGACTTTAGGTATTTTCTATTTCCTAAATTGATTTTTAAACCTCCACTATAAACTGGCTACAGATGAAATAAGACACACATTTAGCTTCCTCGAAATGAAACTATTTTTCCCCAAAATAATTGCCTTTCTCTTTCTCCTACCCAATATGGCCTTGGCCAACTTAGTTACCAATCTTGCAGACCATGGTAATGGCTCCCTAAGATGGGCAATTCAAAATGCCAAAGAAGGAGAAGAAATAAATTTTTCACAGGATATAACTGGAAGAACAATTGTGCTCAACAGCCCAATAACAGTTACCCAAAAAATCCTGACTATCAAAGGACCTAACAGGCAAATCATTATTTCAGCTCCTTTCAGCTCAGTTTTTAAGCATATCCGATCGGCTCAATTTTCCATCGAGGGCATATCGTTTAGAGACGCTGTATCAATCCTCAATTTCAAATCCTCAGGTGAACTTCTGATTCAAAATTGTAGTTTCAGAAACATCGAAAGCTGTTTCCCGGAAGTTGATGGTTCTATTCGGATCAATAATTCTTCTTTTTACAAAAACAATAATCTGATTTTATTAGCAGGCAAAGAGGTCTTTATTTCAGCATCCAATATCGAATTCAATAGGGGAACACTCTTGAAATCTGTGGGATTGAACAAGTTGGTCCTGGAGGACACACATTTTGCCTCAAATCGAGCTCCAAATGGCAATGGACTATTTCAATTAGAAGTCCCTGAGAATAGTAGAATCTATTACAGCATAAAAGGCTGTGAATTCAAGGAAAATGAAACCATAAACTCTGCCCTCTTCAACTTCAAAATTTTAGGGGCGAAAGGGCATCGTGTAGACCTATCTGATAATTATTTCTACCACAACAAAGGAAAAATCATATTTACGATCCTTGATGGCAATGCCGAACTTATTTTAAATGAAAGACTTAACAAAGAAAGTGTTAAGCCATGTGAGGACCATGCCCACCACACAAAAAACAATGGTCAAATGACCTACCTGGGGAATATGGAGTTTCCAAAGTTTTGCGAAGGGGTCTGCATCCTCTGTAAATCATCTAATTCAAGATTCAGGCATCCAATCGGTGAAAAAAATCAAGCTGAAGGCCATCATGAAGACTGCTGTCTAACCAAGATCAAGGTGTTCTAACATTTCAAATCCCATTCTTTTTTGCAAAAAATCCAAAAGGCTATTTTTCCTTTGACAAATAACCTCAAATTTCAGGACACAAATCCCTGACATACTGATATTTAGCAAAACATAGCTGTTGTAAATCCATTACTCAAAACGGTACTTTGGGGCAAGTTTAATTTAGCCTTTACAGCACAATGAAGATTTTCTCAAAAAGAAACTGGATTCAATTTTGGACACTCTGTCTGTTACAACTAACCATGGTTTTACCCACGATGAAAGCTCAGGAGATTATTCATGAGGTATTCCCAACCCAAGACCTTTTTCGATCCCATGCCTTCCAATTCAATCTTGAAAATGACCTATTCGCAGGCCTAAGGCTAAACGATGACCGCAACTATACCATGGGACTAAGCTTTTCATATTCAAAGCCCGAATTCAATGAATATGGCTACTTCAAGTTTCAACAAAACCTGATGAGACACCTTTGGGCTTTTGGTAATGGCAAGACCGTCCAGGATGCCGATAAAGAACTAAAACTATTAAGCTCAGGAATAAGCCTTAGCAATAAATCCTTTACCCCCGAGGATCTAGGGAATACTGAACCCGTTTTCTCAGACCGTCCCTACGCAAACATTACCCTGGTCTCTTCTACAGTTAGGTTCTATGATTCCAAAAAATCAAGGGTTCATCAACTTAGTCTTTCGGTAGGCGCACTTGGGACTCCATTGGCAAAATGGGTTCAAATCAGCTTTCACGAGATTCATCGTTTTTTTTATGCTCCATCCCAGGTAGTCGTACCCAGGGGCTGGGACAACCAGATCTCAAATCCAGGTGAACCGAGCATTCAAATTCACTATAGCCGAGAGAGATATTGGAGGAAGTCAAGGTGGTACCTCAACGAAAAAAAGGTCTTTGTAGATTTGCGCGAAAATATGGATGCCTACCTGGGCTATCAAACTCAATTCAGCTATGCCATGACAGCCAGAATTGGCTGGAAGGGAGGCCCAATAGGGACTGAACGAGAAAGACGATGGTTTGCCTACGCAAGGCTGAGACCTCAATTCATTGCTTATGATGCCCTCCTACAAGGCCAATTCAGGCCATCGGCTTATACCCTACCCGCATCCGAAATCAATCGCTTTGTCCTGGAAACTTCAACTGGTTTTGGTGTATCATGGCCCGTAGGCCAAAACAGAATTTATACCATGTATGGCTTCTATGTCAAGTCCGCAGAAGCTGATTTTACGGATTCCCCGCCCATGCATTATTGGGGAAGGCTACAACTGATATATACCTGGTAGAGGATATTCCATACCCTACAGGATTTCATTAAAATGACAAAAGGATAGTAAAAATAATAAAGGCCCGGAAGAACCGGGCCTTTCGTGTTGCAGGGACAGGACTCGAACCTGTGACCTTCGGGTTATGAGCCCGACGAGCTACCAACTGCTCCACCCTGCGATATATTTTTAAAGGATAATAATTATCTTTTTTATCTTGGGGAGTGCATAGTTAAGGCTTTCCTTTTACATTTGCAAAAATATCCTAAAAAAGTTTATGGAATTAGAAGGATTTGAAGGGCATAAATCTGGCTTCGTCAGTATCATTGGCAAACCCAATGCGGGTAAATCAACCCTGTTGAACAAAATTCTGGGGCACAAGCTGAGCATAGCGACTCCCAAGGCGCAAACAACCCGCCATAGAATTTTTGGTATCGATAGCGGAGAAGATTATCAAGTTGTGTTTTCAGACACTCCCGGGCTTATTAGGCCTAAATACAAGCTTCATCATCGCATGATGGACTTCATAGGTAATTCCCTGGAAGATGCCGACCTGATTGTTTTGCTGATTGCAGTGAATGAAACCTTCCCAGAAGAAGACCTGCTTGGCCTAGCGGCAAAGACTCACATCCCTAAAATACTCGTAATCAACAAAATAGATGCAGTTAAGGAGTCAAAGGTGTTCAAAAGAATGGAAGAATTGAAAGAAAAGGTCGAATTTGTAGAAGCAGTTCCTATATCTGCATTGAATGGAACCAATGTAGATCTTCTCAAGGAATTGATCATCAAATACCTCCCCGACGGTCCTCCTTATTTTGACAAAGAACAAATCTCAGACCGACCAGAACGATTCTTTATCGGAGAAATCATTCGAGAAAAACTTTTCCTTCTTCTTCAACAGGAGATCCCCTATTCTACTGAGGTTGAGATCGATAATTTTGAAGAAGAAGAAAACCTAATCCGAATTGAAGCAACCATTCACACCGAGAGAAACACTCAAAAGGGGATGATAATTGGGAAAGGGGGACAAATGTTGAAAAAAATAGGTACCCTAGCCAGGAAGGATATTGAAGAATTTCTCGGAAAAAAAGTATTTTTGAAGCTTTATGTGAAAATTTCTGCCGGTTGGAAAAACAACAACCAATACCTAAAAGGCTTTGGCTACCAGTAGAAACAACTGAAAATCAATAATAATGACGGGAATAGTCGCGATAGTAGGTAGACCCAATGTTGGCAAATCAACCCTTTTCAATAGACTCATTGAAGAGAGACAGGCCATTGTGGATGATATGAGTGGGGTTACCAGGGATAGGAATTATGGCCAAGCCCAATGGAATGGCAGGGCATTTAATGTGATCGATACGGGGGGCTATGTGCCCAACTCTGACGATATCTTTGAGAAAGCCATCAGGGAACAAGTTCACATCGCTATGGAAGAGGCCGATGTCCTCATTTTTATGGTGGATGTACAAACTGGTGTTACACCTTTGGATCGTTCCTTCGCCAATATGGTTCGCCAGCAGCCTCACAAAGTCATCCTTGCGGCCAATAAGGTCGACTCTACCAACCAAAGAGACGACGTCTATGAATTTTATGAGTTGGGCTTAGGAGACCTTTTCGGGATATCTGCCATCACAGGAGGTGGAACAGGAGACCTTTTGGACGCTGTAGTTGAGGCATTACCCGATGATGTACAAGAAAATGACAAGGATGATATACCTAAATTTGCCATCGTAGGACGTCCCAATGTGGGCAAGTCATCTATGGTTAATGCATTGGTCGGCAAAAATATCAACATAGTTACCCCCATTGCAGGTACTACCAGGGATTCCATCGATACCAGATTCAAAGCCTTTGGCAATGACATCCTGCTCATAGATACCGCAGGTCTTCGCAAAAGAAGTAAAGTTCAGGAAAATATCGAATTCTACTCTACGCTTCGTACAGTAAGAGCAGTCGAAAACAGCCATGTGGTTATCCTATTAATCGATGCAACCCTAGGTATTGAGGCCCAGGATATGTTCATTTTTGGCATGGCCCAAAAAAATAAGAAGGGGATAGTGATGGTAGTCAATAAATGGGATCTTGTTGAAAAGGATACGCACACCTCTATCGAGTTTGAGAAGGTCATTCGTAAAAAAACTGCCCCCTTCAATGATATCCCAATAGTATTTACCTCGGCCATTACCAAGCAACGCCTACTCAAGACCCTTGAAATTGCTCAAGGAGTCTATGAAAACCTCCAAAGAAAGATTTCTACCTCAGTCCTAAATGAAGTTATGCTCAAAGCTATCGAGCGCCATCACCCTCCAACTCATAGAGGAATGATCGTCCGAATCAAATATGTGACACAGGTTCCAGGTAAAAATCCAACTTTCCTTTTCTTCACAAACCACCCCCAGCATATCAAGGAATCATATAAACGTTACCTGGAAAATAAGCTTAGAGAACATTTCGATTTTTCTGGAGTTCCCTTAAATCTATTTTTCAGGAAAAAGTAAATCTATTTCGATATAAGCAACTAATCGAATTCCGTTCTTTCCTTTTTTACCAATGTTAACTAAATGTAAACTTTTTTTAAGCTAGACAATATTTCGAAAACTTTACTATTTAGGCTACGTAAATCAAGTATATGTAAAAAATTGTCATCCATTCGACACATTTTACAATATTTTTCGAATTCCCTACAGCATAAGACCTAACTAATTATGAAAAATAGTTTTTGGGTTATTACCCATTAATTTTTTTCCTACACTCACATTTAAGATCCTTGAAACGGGTATTTTCGAAAATACCTCTGGTAAGATATTTATAAAAATCACAAAGCAACACAACCATGGGTGGCCTACGGGCTGCCTTTTTATTTTCTTTTAAATAGATACAGCTGTAAGAATTCATAGATTGGGACGACATACATTGAAAAACTACATGTCCCTCCTTAGACTGACCCACTTCATCAAAAAATATGACTCCAGGGAAATCCTGAATATTCCTGAATTAGTAATTCCAGAAGGCCTTCATCTACTCCTGGGTCCTAATGGATCCGGGAAATCAACCTTCATGAAAATTCTCTCAGGGCTAATTCCATTTCAAGGAAATGCCATTTTTTCTGATGAAATCCATCTTGGGAAAGACCATCAAAAACAAAGGTTATACATAAATTACTCTGAGTCAGAGCCCCTATTCCCACCCTACCTCAATGGGTCATATCTGGTGGAGATGTTTACCAAACTAAAAAAGACCGATTCAGAGGTGCTGGAACACCTCAAAATGGAACTGGGAATCCTTGACTTCCTGGATCAAAAAATTTCCTCTTATTCTTCGGGTATGAAGAAAAAGTTGGCCCTACTGATCGCTTTTGTAGGCCAACCCAAACTCATCCTTCTTGACGAACCCTTCAATGCCTTGGATATACATGCCAAAAGGGGAACTGAAAGACTCATAAGAGAGTGGACACAGAAGGGCTGTAGTTTCATCATTTCTACACATGTGCACACCAGTTTACCAGACTTGCCCTTTACCACAGTCATGCAAATCGAAAAGCAAACCATCACATTTACAAATCAAGAGTCATGAAAAAAACGATTGATGTGATATGGTACAAGGGATTCTATAGAAAGAATTACTTGCTCTTTTTTATCCTGATTTTCATTTTCGGCTTTTTTGCCCGTCCCCCTCACCTCTTTTTCAGCCATTACTTTATTCATCCCATGCTTGAAAACCTTCAATTCCTGGGAGGGACACTGGCGATTTTCGGAATCTACTGGTTCAAGGGCATTTTAGATAGCGTTAAGATCATTTCAAAGCCAGAGAACAGGCTTATTTACCAACTGAATATCTTGCCAAGCCATCGGCTCATTTGGGCGATTACAAGGCAATTGCTCTTTGTGCTTGCCCCAGTAGTTGGGTATATGTTGTTGATTGTCGCATATGCGATCGGAAAGACTCCTTTCCTTGCCGTGGCTTTGAGTCTAGGACTGCTAATCCTTTTGGGCGCCTCAGTTTGCTTGATGCTTTACTTCTTCAGGCACCCAAGAGAAAAGGTCTGGAAAAAAGGCTGGCAAAGTTTTTTGGGTGATCGATTTAAAAGAAGTATGACCTACATCAGCCTCCTCAGCCTCAGTCATCATAATCCTCGCCTATTGATCTCCCTGAAGGCCGTAAGCATGCTGCTGTTGTTCTCACTTGGTTTTGCTCAATCATGGCCAATAAAGGCCACCTACCTATGTATCTGGTCTATCCTTTGCCTTCAGGCTGTTGTGTTCTTCAAACTCCGTCAAAATGAAGATGGAGAAATCTTTCTAATGCGCAACCTTCCCATTAGCAGGTTCAAAAGATGGCTGGCTTACGTTGGGCTATGTGCCTTGCTGGTATTGCCCGAAGTTCTGCTGTGGCTAATTCAGGGTAGTCAAAGGGTATTTATTTTCGATTTGTTTTTTACCTATCTCGGCATAGGTATGCTGAGTATTTCCATATTGCATCATAAGGCACTGGAATTGGCAACATTTGTGAGTCATCTCCTTGGGCTATTTTTACTTGGCTTTATCGCAATACTATTCGGCCTCCCACTAATATTGCTTGCCATGGGATGTCTGGCCTTTTCATGGTGGATATTCTGGGAGGAGTACTACCAATGGAATGGTTGGCTTAAAGAATAAAAAAGGCCACCCATGGGTGGCCTTCTTCTTAATCGTAGGTCAAGCTTATGCGTAAACGCTCTCTTTACCAAATTTTTTCACTAGTAGGTAGTAGAAAATAGCGCGGTATTTTTTCTGGCTTTTGCTTCCGAAAGTGTCGCACACTTCCTTGATAGCAGCATCCAATTCAGGGCTTTCCGCCAAGCCCAATTTTTTCATCAGGAAGTTTTCCTTAACACGGTTGGTTTCAGACTTGTCTGAGCAAGAAACCTTGGAAGAATCAACATTGTAAATGGATGGGCCCAATCCGCGGGTCACCTTCTCAAGAAGATCGTGATCTACGTCAGACATCTTCAAGGTGTCCGTCATTTCTTTTTTGTAAAGTTCCAGGGCTTCTTCAAACTTGTTCATGTGCAGTTACTTTAGTACGTGAATAATTTTCGAAAATTCAGAAAAAAAGCTACAAAAATAATCTTAAATAATCTTGCGATTTACCTCATTTTCATTGCTTTTCACCATTATTTATCCTAAAAAACGAAAGTTTTCCAGGGAGATTGCTTGTTTGAGACAATTTTTAAGGCTGGAGGTCATATTTATTCTGAATTTTTCTAATTGGTGACAGGTTCAAATAAACCATAGAGTCGATTATTTCCTTCCCAATATTCCAACCTCAACTGGCTCAAGATCAGACTGTTCTTATCAGGATTCCATACATAGACCTTCAACTTCAGTTGTTCAGGAAAGGACTTTTTAAATGGACCATGTTTTAACCTCACAATATTGTAAGCCCAATTCCAAGTTTGAGATTCTGTACGAAAGGCTTCCACGGATATAGATTCTTGGTGAAGTACAGAATCCTCTATTTGAAAGCTAAGCAGTAACTTTGCCGTGCTGGCTTCATGTGTAAATATTTCTGCGGAAGCCCATAGCTGACCATGATTCCAATTGAAGTCCAAACTATCCATCACAAGCTCAATGGCAGGGCTATACTCACCGATATTGATGGTATGTTGTCGGCCAAGAAAACTTGTGTCAGTCCTATTGGGATGCTCTGACAAAGGAAGCTCAAAAGCCTTAGGCGAATTGATATTCTCCAATCCGGCAGCCTCCCTGCTCAGGCCGTAATATTCTGATACAAAAAATTCCTCTTTTACCTTGATGTAGGGAAAATGTTCTCTCGCAATAGCCATATAGTACAAGTCGATAGGCTTGCTGACCCATCCCAATGCTATTTCAGACTGATCCATACTTCTCAGGCCTTCCCGAAATTGCCCGTAGGAGCCTAAGGAACTTATCAAATTAGCGGGCTTGGAGTCTGGATAAAAACCCGCGTAGGAAGCATCATTGCTTGATAGGAACAAGGGTGTTTCCGACTCAGATCCTGAAAACTGTTCCAGCTCCCATTTTTTATGTACCTCAAGTACCTTTTTCATTCCCCTTTCGGTACTTAACTCAAAATGCTTTCTCTCCAAGACTAGGCTTCCAATGCTAATGACCAGCATAGCCAACACCCAATTTCTTTCCCATTTTGCAGTTAGTTTTGGAATGAATGAACTCATGAAAATAATCAGAAAAGGAAAGGCAAAGTAAGCTGAACCCTCATGAAAAACAGGGTTAATTGTATGTGAGTAAAGTATACCTACCAGAAATGGAAGCAGAAAGGCCATACCTGCAAATCTCCTGAATCTTCTCTGAGAAGAATCCACTGGAATCTTTTGCGAAACCCCAATCATCCATAAAAACAACACAAAAAGTCCCAATTTCCACGAATGATGAAGGATGTATCCTGCATAAGATCGAAAAAAGTCCAGTCCAGGCGCTGCCAGCCATCCTCCAATTCCTCCTTTTTCAATTTGAGCAAGGAAAATAGAAATATGAGGCAAGTACAAAATTCCGGCTACCAACCCACCGAACATGATCATTTTTTTTTGTCTTTTGGGAAAGAAGACAAGAGCCAATAAGCCCAAAACCAAAGCTCCAAGGCCAGCGAAATAATGCGTATAGGCCGCCAATACCCCAGCGAGTACAAATACCATCCAGTACACACTTACTTTATCACCTCCTTTCAACCATATCTTTTGCACCGCCCAGGCCATCAGCAAAACAAAAAATTGCCCTGGGGCATATGGCCTGATCAATATTCCGAAATATAGGCCATACTGAATGCTAGCAAAAAAGGAAGTTGCGATAAGGGCGGCAGTTCTATGAAAGAAATTATTGATGATTTGAAAAAAGAGCCAAACTGCTCCCATAGATAGCAATACAAAAGGTAAGCGCAGCCAGAATGGATCACTCCCTGCCACCTTCTCCCATGTGTATAAAAATAGCTGTACCCCGGCAGGATGACCGTCAGGTTTGATCCCCATTTCGACCAACTCTCCAATACTTCCATAGGAAAGCCTTGAAAGGGCACTTAGTTCGTCGTTGAATAAAGGGATACTCCCAAGGCCGATAAAGCGGAGGAAGCCTGCAATAAGTAGGATCATTCCCAGTAAAACCCAATAGCTATTATTATTTTCCTTGCTCATAGAACCGCATAAAAAAAGGGAAATGACCCAACGATGTTGATGCATTTCCCCTTATAAAAATAATGTTTTTTACTCTTCAGTTACGACAACTTTTTCCATTACGTCGCCTTGTCTGATTTGATCGATGACCTCTAGCCCTTCTACCACCTTTCCAAATACAGTATGGTTCCTGTCCAGGTGAGCAGTATTATCTCTATTGTGACAGATGAAAAACTGAGATCCACCAGTGTTCCTTCCAGCATGTGCCATAGAAAGAACTCCGCGGTCATGATACTGGTTATCACCATCCAACTCACAGTCAATTTTGTATCCAGGTCCACCAGCACCGGTACCTGTTGGGTCTCCCCCTTGAATCACGAAGTTAGGAATTACCCTGTGGAAGCTAACTCCGTCATAGAACCCTTTCTTTGCAAGGGAAATAAAATTTGCAACTGTTTTAGGAGCATCCTTATCGAAAAACTCCAGCTTCATTACACCTTTTGTTGTATGTATTTCTGCTTTCGCCATTATTAAAAATATTTAGCTCCAAATAAACAGAAAAGACCTGTATGATCAAAGCAAATACCCCAACACGGATGATCAAGAATCATACACAGATGAAAAGGCCAACTATCCGTTCAAAGAGCTTTCCCGTAGATTTAGGTAAAGCAGTTGCCCATGAAAAACCTATTCCTTCAGTTACTTATATTTTCTCTCCTTTGTAGCTTCTGTGGTTGTGCCATGAATTACCATGGAATGAAACCCATGCAAGTAAACTATAAGAAAAAGGCTACCTCCCATGACCTTGAAATCAGGTATAAAGGAAATTATATCTCATCAGTTGCTGAATCCTATTTCATATCAAACTCCCGAAACAAAAACATTCATTTTTTCGCTGTAGAATTAAAAAATAACGGGATTGAAGATGTTGAGTTGGGAAGAACTCATTTTGTGTCAGTAGCAGGGAAGCCTGCGACATTACTTGAGACAAAAGTTGTACATCAAGAGGTGAAATTCAGGCTTTCCAGGATGATTCCTGCTTTGGCCCTCTCCCCTGCCCTCGGTGTATTAATAGGCGAGGATCAGGAACCGGAAACTGATACCTCTCCAGCAGTTTTCTTGGTAGGCCCTGCCCTTGTTACGGTAGGAATGATAGAAATTGCCGCACAAAACGAGAAGTTCAGAAGTGATTTGAGAAAATGGAACCTGTATGGGAAAAGGATTTCTCCTGGAAGTACCATATCTGGTGTACTAGCAGTTAGGGTAAAAGAAGTCCCTTACAATAAGTCTTTGGAGTTTTACCGGGTAGAAAAATACTAAGCCTATACCCGATTGTTGAGTGCTGAAATATGAACAACTAGTATTCTTTCCAAGGCTGCCATATCCAGAGGTTTTGTTAAAAAGTTTGAAACAGGTGATTTTTCTAATAATGCCTCCTCCAATTTTGACTTCAGGGAAACACTTGAGGTTAAGATAATGGCCTGGGCTTTTTGAGCCTCCTCAAGGCTGGGATAGAGTTCAAGGAAACCCCAAGCATTCATTACTGGCATATTTAGGTCTATGATAATTAAATCAGGCCTGACAAATTGTCCATGGTTCTCAGTCGGCTTTTTCTCTCCGCGAAGCAATTTCAGAGCATCAAGGCCATTTCTTGCTGTAAATATATACTCTACCTTTTTTGATCTTTCCAGTATCTTCCTGTGAAGGAAAAGATCATCTTCATCATCATCTACCAGTAAAACAGAGTTGAGTCTTAGCATAGTTGTGTAATGCTCTTTTCGTTTTATAAATCGAGTGTCTTAACCAAGATACCTGGCTTACTTGATCATATGTCTCGGAAAAATCAGCTTGAATGAAGCACCTTCATTTACACGAGCTTTGGCACGAATAGCAATTCCCAATCGCTCTGCTCTTCTTTGACAAAGTGCAAGACTAGCTCCAATACCGACACCAGCCACATCGACAGAACTATGCAAGCTCTGGAACATTGCGAAAAGACTAAGCACCTGTCTGTTATCAAAACCAATCCCATGATCCTTAATTTCCCAAATCAACTTATCGGCTTCCTCATATATGTAGACATGAACAGCAGGAATTTCGTCTTCTTTGGTAAAAGAAATGGCATTTTGGATCAGGGCCTCAATGATGGGCTGTAGCAACTCAACATCTAGCTCGATACTCACATGTTCAAGTTGACACAACAAATTCATAGAATATCTCCTTTGGAATGACCTTAAGATATCTACCGTAAGACCATCCAGGGATATTTTTTCAAGGCTGAGGTCCTTGAAACCAATGTTTGCATATTCTCTAAGGGCTTTGTGTTGCTTTTGGACACGCTCCACATTTTCAAGAACTCGTTCCATAAGTTCCCAAGAATCAGCATCAAGTCCTTTGTGAGATAAATCTTCCCTGAGTAATCCGAGGTATGTCTTGATTTGCCGTAGGGGTGTATTAAAATCGTGGGCAACCGCATAGGTGTACTCATCTAACAATTGTTTGTAATCAATACCTTCACCCTTCTGCTGATTAACCGGTTGGAAATCCGTCGTTTTTTTTATGAGCAAGGCCTTCTCAGTAGAATGTAAGTTCATAAGGGGCATTTTTTTAAAATATCCCTCTTCTTACTGAAAAGAAAAATATGCTTTGCGTCGAAACTTTACAGCTAATTCATATGTGGCATATGTCAATATCTCAGTAAAAAGCAGCGCATGGAGGCTTCCATGTGAATAAATAATGAAATTCACCAGGAAATATTACGATACTTGAACATTCCAAAAAAAGTAGATCCTTGCTTATTTTTACTCCTAGGAGTCGATTTTGGATTTAAAGGCAGAGAAAAATTCTTTAGGGCTAGGATAAAAATTTAGTCTGGCATTTTCTAGCTCAAATACCTTTCCAGGGAAATGCTTTATCAATCCGTACTCATGTGTAGCCATAAGGATGGTGGTTCCAGCCTTGTTGATTTGCTCCAGCAGTTTCATCAATTGGTAAGAGGCTTCAGGATCCAGGTTTCCAGTGGGCTCGTCAGCTATCATGAGTAAGGGTTCATTGATCAAGGCACGAGCCACAGCGACTCGCTGCTGTTGCCCTCCTGAAAGGAGATGAGGCTTGGCGTGGGACTTTCCTGTCATGCCTACTTGCATCAGCACTTCGGAAATTCGCTTCTTGATATCCGCCTTGTTCTTCCAGCCACTGGCTCTAAGGGCAAATTGAATATTCTGAGCTACACTTCTATCTGACAACAATTGATAATCCTGAAAAACAATTCCGAGCTTCCTCCTTAGATAAGGAATATTCTTAATACTTATGGGATTTACTTTTTGTCCTCCAAGTACAATTCCTCCTTCCTCGGGTCGCTGATCAGCGTAGATGAGCTTTAACAGGGAAGATTTTCCTACACCTGTCCTTCCCACCAGATATGCGAAGTCCCCTTTTTCAAGTTGGAAATCTACCTTATCCAGGACCTTATGGGAATCAAAGGCCAGGCTAACCTGCTTCATATCCAGGACAAGGTCATTCATAATTTATTTTTTAGATTTCTACTTTCGTCATTCTGCCATAATCTGTCATTTCATCAATAACTGACTGAAGCCTGGCAGCCACTGCTTCATCCTTGACTACCTTCAATAATCTCTCCTTCCGCCCAGGCCTAAAATACCCAATCAAAGTCAAATCCTTGTCTCTAAGCTGGATATAATCAGGAATTTTGGCTTTGCCTTTAACTTTCATTAAGTAATAGGTCTCCATAATCGTTTATCAGAGGTGTTCAAAGAGATATTTGTCCAATTGCTCGATATCTGCCTTATAAGCATATGACAATTCCGAAGGGGAAGCATCTTTCAGGTTACCAACTACGGTTCTAAACCTCCATGTTCCCACAGGATAGCCATTTCTATATTCGCCCTTTAAGACCAATTTACCTTGTTGATTGTATTTTTCGTAAGCTCCATATCGGCGGTTTTGCTTATAGCTGATCTTCTCATGAAGCTGGTCTACATCTTCGAAGTTAGTGATGGCTATCTTTTCCTTAAGTCCTTTGTTATAATAAGTCTCGGATAAGATTCTTCCTTCTTCATCATAGATCCTATGGAATCCTTCCTTGAGGTTGTTGATGTAAGGCTGCTCCCTCTTTACTTTGCCATTCTTGAAATACTCCTTGGCAACTCCGTGTCTTTTGTCCTTTTGCATGGGAACCGTCTTCAGGGGTTCACCCGTACGAGAGTAAAAAAACCTGGTTGTATCCTCAAGCATGTTGTCGACATAAACCATGGTTTTCCAAAGGTCTCCATTTTTTTTGTAGACCCTCATGATCCCATTTTTTTCATTGGTAGACAGGTTACAGGGAACCTTGGAACGAACTGTTTCTCCATCCTCATAATAGGTCGTACAGGTTCCAAATTTGTCTCCACAAGAAGAAAGGCCCACCATTAACAGGAAGGCCAGTATATTTAGGTATTTCATCTTTTATCTAAGGTTGTCTGGACTAGAGGCCCTTGTTCTTATTGTAAGGGTCAAAGTTAGCAGGCAAAACAATAGACAGCAATAGGTACAGTAAAATTGTCATCGGTGCGAAAGGCGGAATGAATAAGCCTGCGACAAAGGCAAAACGGATCAAAGAAACCGAAGCTCCGGTATACTCTGAAATCCCTCCGGCCACTCCAGAAAAGACACGATTGGCGCGAGACCTTCTAAGCATTTTCCTTCCTTGAGGATTAGTTGTCCTGCCAGAAGCAGTAGAAGTAGAAGAATTCACATATGACCTGGCACGTTGGCGATACCTTTCTCTGGCTTGTTGACGGCTAGCGTCTCTTGTTCTTGTTTGGTCTCCAATGCTTGATTTTGGCTTTTGAGCAGCGGGTTTTGTCTTACGGTAAACATTCAAAGCAGGGAAGTTGAGTTCCTTCCTTCTAAATACAAGGTTTACCATTTTAATCAGGCCATATCCAAGGGCTCCTACCCCAACGGCAGGCAAAAACACCTCCAACATCCGGAGGATGGGTTCCGCTGATGGAAATCCAGGAATGCTTGTCAGGATGACTCCTAGAAGCATGGAAGCCCCAGCTACAAAGGCCATCATACCTGCAGATCCCAGTTTGTTGTTCTGGTCTTTCTCCTCTTCCTCTTCCATGTTTCTGATCTTCTCAATATCATCATACATTAAGGAAGTATCAAAATCATCGTTCAGCCTGCTACTGCCGCTTCTATATCGTTCTCTTGCCATAAAAGATTATACAAAAATTTTCTTTATCTCTTTATACTTACGAATAAAATTCGAGAAGTTTTCACCAAAAACAAAGGAAGATTTGCCTTTTTAAAAACCCTTCCATTTGTCTTCATCAACTATTCTACATTTTGCTTCAAAAGACCTTCAATTCAGGTGGATTTAATTCCACTTTCGTTGACAGCTGGCATCAGCAATACCTTATGTTCAAGGCTCAGAGGATCACAATGTTCCTTAATCCATCTCACAAAGGCCTGGGCTTTCATACCTGTAGAAGCAAGGCTCCAAATTCTCTCTTGTACTAGACGATCAGGGTTAACCAAAGATTTTATTTCAATGATTTTTTCAAAGATTTTAGGATGGTCATTCCTTACTACTTTATTCGCTTTTTTGTGCAAATTAGCCATAAAGTTGCCTGATTTAACGCCTAAAGCCTGAGCAGAATGAGACAAGGTATCTGACAAATTCTTCTTGATGTACTCCTCAAGTCTTTTGATAGCGGTGGATACCTCCTCACTCATGGCCAATAATTCAGCATCATCCCATAAAGTTTGAGACACTTCCTTGTTCAAGACTGCCTGAGTTTTTCTGACATCCTCAATTTTCAAGCCAAGCTCAGTCCAGTCCCTGGCAAGTTCTTCAGGAAAGAGTGTTGCAGAAAAGCGAGGAAGCAACAATGGAAAATTTTCGCCAGCAGCTTCAAAAACTCCCTTAAGCTGCACCCAATAGGAAAGTTCTCCCCAGCCTCCAAAATAGGCCAGGTTTGGCAGAATAATTTCCTGATAAAGTGGCCTTAAACTAACATTGGGACTGAAGCGCTCGGGATGATTCTCGATCAACCCTTCCATCTCTTCGACTGTCCAGCTTAAATCCCTATCCAATGCTACATACTTCCCATTGACAAAGTCTAATCTATTTCTTCCAAATTCATCCAGATAAAACAAGTTTATCTCTCTAGGGTGGATTTGGAGCTTGTAACCTGCTTTTTCAAGTTCCTCGGAAGTTCTACCCACCGCTTTAAATGCCATCTGTTCAAAGATTTCCCTTTTTAGTACATCCTTAAAGGAGATTTTAAGGGATGGATGAGAGGCATCCAGAATCACAAGGCCATAAGCCCCCATTAACTCATGGTAGAAGGTGCGATACGCATTGGCAAGGCTTTTTCCCTCTTGCCATGCTTGCCTGAGTTCAGCAGTAAAGTTTCCAGGAATCAAGCCCTCTATGCTTTTATCCAGGATATGCCAACCTGTAGCAGAGGCAAACTTTCCATGGTAGGTTAGTTTTTCACCAAAGTCTTTGTAGTAATGGTTGATTTCTTCGAAATCATGGTCCTCGGTATGTATCCAGAATACAGGTACAAAGTTATAATCTGGGTAGGATTGTTTTAGTTTTTCCGTTAATACAATGGTGGACAAGACCTTATAAACTGTAAAAAGAGGTCCTCCCATCAAACCCAACTGATGTCCTGTGGTTACTGTATAGGTATTTTCGTCAAGGAGTAGATCGAGATTTTTAGACAATAATGCTGGCAGTTCATAGCCTTCATATTGTTCTGATAAAGCCTGGTGAAGTCTTTTCCTTTTTTCAAGGGAAAATTTCTTATCGCTGATTATCTGGCCAAATGGAGGGTCGACGGGCGCATAGGAGTAAAAAGGCTTTAGGGGATCATGTCCGGACAAGTAATCGTCCTTTATGTGGCGGTGTGTAGGAATAGACTTGGTCATGTAGAACAACTTGAGTGGACAAAGGTCTCGTTTTGTTCATACAAACAAAGAAAAAACTCAGAAAACCTTTAACCAACTTGCGATAATAGTCAATTATCCCCTAAGAACTCATCTTTTTCGAACTTTGTTTTGAACGATATATAAGATTGTCGGCTACAAACAGGATTCCCAGGATAAGGGCAAAAAGTGGCCCCATGTATTCTGGCTTCCAGATAATCAGCCCTCCAAGGATTCCCAAAACGGTTCCCAGGTACTGGATATATAACAATTGTTCATTGGTAGCTTCCCAGATCATTTTCTCCAATTTCGCCTCATCAAAGTGAGCCATTTGCTTCGCAAGGAGATCTGTGATATCTATTTTATCCAAAAGATCGACAAACAGGTTCATCAATTGCTCTTGCGTATTCTTTTTACTCATGCGGACGTAGGCAGAAAAGCGGTCCAGTTGATGCTCTGTTTTATCAATCACCTGCTCAGCCAGGCTTGGAATCTCTTCTGCAATCTTCGAAATGGCCTCCTCGTATTTCTCCTTGTTCATCCTCTTATAGGTCTGTAGAATAAATCTTTCCATTCCTTTATTGAGGTTTTGCTCCAAACGATCATCCACCATGGCCCTTATTTGCTCTCTGACATCTTCACGGGCAACGAATTCAGTTACAGAAGTTCGTATCCAGGATTTGAGTTCTGTTCTCAATTCTTCATCATGGATAAGGCTTACCGTTCCATCAAGCGCCAGTTCGTTTAATTTTCTTACCAATCCAGAGTCCTCTACCCTTTTACGGATGAGTTCCTGACTCAGGATATGCTTATGAAGTCCCTCGGCGAGGGTATAAATGATTCTGTCTTTTTGAGAGGGAATAAGCCCCTGACCCCATATTGGACGTTTTTCAACTGGTCTAAAGAGCATCCTGATCGCAATATAATTTGTCCCGTACCCAATGAGTCCTGAAATGGATAGTGTCTTTAGGATGGTAACCAACTCTGCATTGCTTTCATAAAAGCTCTTGATGCTTCCCATTATCCCCGCATCAGAAGTAGCGAATACTTCTGCCATCAAGATCACCCCAAATGCCATCGAAAAGGTAAGGGCACATATCCATGGACTGAACTTAAGTGCAGTGAGTACCAACTGCTTACTCAGTGGAAGTTTAAAGGAATTGAAGGATTCTCTAGGTTCGGAGGATTCTTCTCCCCCCAGGAGTTTATCGAAAGGATAATGCCTTTGAAAGTATTTTCTAATATTATCTACCAAGGGATTTTGGTCTTTTGTCTCTGTCAATTTGTTTTCTTGCTCCTTCATGAGACGAATAAAAAAGAATCTTATGCTGAAAAGGACTGTTATCCGATCCGGAAGTTGAAAAAAATTCTTGCAGTAATCTGCATCTTGTGTTGGAAAGCTACATATCTATACGATATTTTTTCATTTTAAGCTGAATAAGGATTGCAATCCAGGCCAAATCAGCAAAAAATGGTCCTTACTTTTCCCTCAATTTCCATTCCTCTCCAAGGTTTTCAAATAAAAATGATAAGGACCATCTTGGATAAATCCATCTCAGATATTCCTTACCTCTGATGGTTACGTACTCTTCATCTGTCGGAGGGCCATATAGGACATAGGTTTTTCCCCTATCTGTTTTCCACCCAGGAGTATTTCCTTCCTGCAGATTAGTTTCTGCCCAGAATATTTTTTCATAATAGAGCTGCATTTCCCCCTGAGCGTCATCTCCATATAGGCCTTCCCAAATTTTGTTGAATTTATTTAGTTTGATCCCCGCTACCTCCTCGGAGTTCATTTCTGTAATTTTATCCTTAGAGGTAATATAGGCCATCATCTCGATGCTTTCATCAAGTTTGTCATAAATTCTTTTGCTGATGTCGCTGCCCTTGATGAAACTCACCCTTTCCATTTTTTTGTCTCCTCCCGCCTCTACCAGCACCCAAATGGTATAGGTACTGGCTTCCAAGCCTCTGAGATCCAAGGTATCTGAAAACAAAACACTCTTCCGTCCCTGAGGATTGACCACCAGTTGTGATTGCTGGATAGACTCAAACACCTGGGTACTTGGAATTTCCGTATTGGGGTTTTCTTTGGCCAAAATTGCCCTTATCCGAAGTAACTCATAATCTTTGGCATATAGATAAATGCCATAGTGAAGGTGGGCCTGGTCTACCTTTACCACTTTCGCAAGAAATGGCTTTTTTGTTAGACTTGTCTCATCCTGAGATTCCCCCAGAAACAAATCCGATGTTTGCAGCCTTATTTTACTATGGACAAGATATGGCTCTTCCAGGGTAAGCAACTGATGCTCCTCCGAATCCTTGTCCTTGATGTCGACATCAATGGTAAACAGTTGGTCTTCGGGTAATTCCAGGTCTACATAGAAGATTTTCTCTCCACGGGTTTCAAACTCAAGTTCCTTCCGCATAAATACTGGCGGTAGGATGTTTGGATCAAGGTGATAATCTCCTACGTATTGGTTATCGTCCAGGACATATAACCTGGAACTGGGTCTTTTCCCTCGGATCAGCACCCGCTTCTTGATATATGAAGCATCCAATTCCTGAGGCCTTAAGGATATATCAGCCAAAAACTTCTTTGGATCTGAATTATTCGGGTTGTAACCAAGGAAAAGCCTGGTATTGAACTTTTCTCCTTGTAAATTTTTGACTTGTAACGTCCATTGTGCCCATAGCTTAGCACTAGAGCTAAAGCATATCAGTATCGCAAGGGTAAAGCGGGCTATTTCCTTCCTGTATGTCATTCTGATCATGGGAGGATTGGTTAAATCCATTAGCATGGACACAATATCAAGCCCCAACAGGACTTCCCATTAAGTCATATTCGGTGGCATCATTGATTTTGATGTCGTAGAAGTTCCCGGGGATAAGTAGTTCAGGGGTCTTAATTAGAACCTCATTGTCTACTTCAGGAGAATCATACTCTGTCCTACCTACAAAATAGCCATCTTCTTCTTTATCTATAATGGTTCTGTAAGTTTTTCCGATTTTTTCTCTATTCAATTCAAAGGATATATCCATTTGGGCTTCCATGACCTCCTCAAATCTTCTCTCCTTATCTTCAGGTGAGACTTCATCTTCAAATTTATCTCCTGCATGTGTATTTTCTTCATGAGAATAAGTAAACACACCTAGTCGGTCAAACCTGGTATCTTCGATAAACCTCAACAACTCTTCATGATCCTGCTCTGTTTCTCCAGGATGCCCAACCAGCATGGTCGTTCTTAAGGCAATCCCAGGAACTTCATCACGGATTCTTTTCACCAGATCAATGGTACGCTCCTTATTGATGCCTCTTCTCATGTGCTTCAGCACATTGGAAGAAATATGCTGAAGGGGCATGTCCAGGTAGTTACAGACCTTGGGATTGTTTCTGATAATGGGCAATACCTCCACAGGAAAGCCAGAAGGATATGCATAATGCATCCTGATCCACTCAAGGCCATCTACTTCAGCCAGATTTTGGAGAAGGTCATCAAGTCTCCTTTTCCCATATAGGTCAAGTCCATAGTAAGTCAAGTCCTGAGCAATCAGCATGATTTCTTTTACGCCCTTTGAGACGAGGAATCTTGCTTCATCTTTCAACATCTCAATGCTCCTTGAGTTGTGCTTTCCACGCATCAGGGGAATGGCACAGAAGCTACAAGGGCGGTTGCAGCCCTCTGCTATTTTGAGGTAGGCGTAGTGGCTATCGGTTGTAGTCAATCGTTCTCCAACCAACTCCTTCTTGTAATCTGCGCCCAGGTAATCCACCAAATCAGGCAAATCCTGGGTACCAAACCAGGCATCCACCTCTGGAATTTCTGTTTTGAGATCATCCTTATATCTCTGTGAAAGACAGCCTGTAACGACTACCTTCTCTACTTCTCCTTTTCCTTTTCGGTGGACGAAATCCAGAATGGTATTCACTGATTCTTCCTTGGCCTTATCTATAAAACCACAGGTATTGATCACGACTGTACGGCTGTCGCCTTCTGCTTCGTGGGTGGCTTCAATGCCATTGCCATTGAGCTGAGAGAGCAAACGCTCAGAGTCTACCAGGTTCTTGGAACAACCCAGTGTAATAACATTTATATTGTTTCGGACGCGCTTGTCCTTCTTGTGTAAGTTTGTATGCATAGTGGTATAGAAACGGGAAAGTTTCCGGGATGTTTGAAGCCTATTAGCCCTTCACACCTTCAAACATTGAGTCAATAAATTCTTTAGGGTCAAATACTTGTAAATCTTCGATTCCTTCCCCTACACCAATAAATTTGACGGGAATTTTGAACATGTCAGATACGCCTATTACGACTCCGCCCTTAGCGGTTCCGTCCAGTTTGGTTAGAGCCATGGCAGAAACTTCTGTTGCTTCCGTAAATGCGGTAGCTTGAGAAATAGCGTTTTGTCCGGTAGAGGCATCCAACACCAATAAAACTTCATGTGGCGCTCCTTCCTGAACCTTGCCCATGGATCTCTTGATTTTCCCAAGCTCAAGCATCAGGTTTTTCTTGGTCTGGAGTCTTCCTGCCGTATCCACAATTACTACATCATAGCCTTCATCATAGCCTTTTTGTACTGTTTCAAATGCGACAGCAGAAGGGTCTGTATTCATTCCTTTGGAATAGAAATCTGTTCCTACACGATCCGCCCATAGTTTCAGCTGGTCTACGGCTGCGGCACGGAAGGTATCACCAGCACCTAGTAATACTTTTTTCCCTTGTTGGGTGAAGCGGTTTGCCAATTTGCCGATGGTAGTTGTCTTCCCTACCCCATTTACCCCTACAACCATGATGACATAGGGAACTTTTTTTCCTTCCAGTTCCACATCAGGGATTTGGTAATAATCGCGGCTTTCGGGATGGTTTTCAAGAATCATATTTTGGATTTCATCTTTCAGAATGAAATCCAGTTCATTGGTAGATGTATACTTATCTTTGGCGGCACGTTTTTCGATCCTTTCAATGATTTTAACGGTGGTCTTAACACCCACATCGCTGGAAATCAGAACTTCCTCCAACTCATCGAGTACATCCATGTCGATTTTGCCCCTACCTGCGATGGCCCTTCCTAACTTGGCAAAAAATCCTTTACGAGTACGCTCCAGACCTTTGTTTAGCTTATCCTTATTTTCTTTTTTCTTAAAAAAATTTAGCATCAGTGTGTGACATATAATTGAAAGCGACCAAATATATGTAAAAAGAAGCAATTTGCGTACTGAGATTCAGGGAGATTGCCCTTCTACATTGGCCTTCAATGGTAAGGGTCGGATTAAGATGAGACATATTGTTGTTGAGGATAAATAAAAAGTGCCCCCACCACTTGCGCGGTGAGAGCGAAATACGAACCCCCTAAGCCTTTATTCTGTACCCAGAATTAGTTTTTCTTTCTTTGAGGAATACCAAATCAGACCGATTATGGCCAAAAGGATAAAACTCAACCCTCCCCCAGCCCAAAGCAAATTTGCATTTATTCCTATCTTTTCTTTTGCCGTTGACTGTTGAGAAAAAATGACCGAATATTTTTGATGGTTCAACCTTTGGGCATATGTCCCCTTTTTAGTTCGGATGTAGACGATGTTTTTATGTGTTTGAAAAATGTCAAGAAAGGATAGGGCATGAACCTTGATAGAGTTCCAATTTTCGGCTAATCCCTTCAGTTGAAAGGTCATAGAAGCATCATGATCCTGGAGACTCCATTGTTGCAAAACAAAATCAATGGGTGCTTCGTCTACGTAGATTCTCAGCGTTTCCTGGAAATAATTCTCAATTTCAAGGCCGTAGGCATCGAGATTTACTGTTTCAGTCTCATCGGGTAGTTTCCCTGTCTTTTCCAGAATATGAAAAGCTGCTGAAGGAGTCAGGTGAATTTTCATCATCCAGTTGTCCTCCTTTTTGAATATTTTATAGACTACTTCATTGGGTCTGTGGGCAAAACTGATCAAGGGCAATAACAGCAAGAAGATTATTGAAATACAGGCAATCTTTTTCATGACTTAAGTTTTTGGTGATGAATGAGTTAAAGCATAAGCATTAGGGTTTCCTGCATTTGGAAATTCACCAACCAGATGGTCTGGGATGCTATTCGTAAAAATATTTCTAAGGTTATTGTCCTCATCCACTGACATGGAAAAGGAATGTGCCAGGCTGAGTTTGACCTGACAATCTTTGGGATCAAGATTGACCTTGTAGGTAGAGATAATATTCGAGCAGTCTATTGCCTGATCGATTATTCCTGGATCAGGACCTTCCGGATAGCTTATAACTATCGCCCCGATGCATAAAAGCTGTGGGAAGTACTTGTGTGAAAGATTCATCCTGTTCAGATTAGGTATTTTACTACCCAAAGCACGAAACAGGATTTATGTACTCAAAAACCCATGTATTTTTTTATGTCAATTCTAAAAAAAGCATGACAGCATCAAAATAAGATATTGAAATACAAATACTTAACTTATATTTTATTTTGGAATAATTTTTTTAAATAAATCCTCACAATTGTAATACTGAAAGGTTTTATCATCAGACATAGCTACAAATAAACCTTTCTTGAATTTCTCGCTCAATGGAAAATGAGTAATCTCTGAACCATCGCTCGCCAGGGTGGACAAGTCAAGAATGGCCAAGCGGGGATGCCCTGGAGTATTCCTGGAGAATACATGAAAACTATTTGCTCCCTGATCAGACACAAGGATGTATCCTCCATCATGGGTTGTGGGGTAAATGGATATCCCTTCATGGTCCTTTGCAAATCCACTCGTGGCAAAAAGGGCAAGTTCCTGATCTCCACTATCAGGATCGGCATGGTACTTTTTTACTCCAATGGATTCGTCCGAATAATAAACATGTCCCAAAGAATCATCTACGGCAATGGATTCTATTTCTTTCTTTCCGCTGTAGGAACCAAAACTTCTCACAAAATTCCCTTTTACTACGCCATTCTGGATTTCAATTTGGTATTGCCACAGATATCCACTCGAAGGGCCGCTCTTTCTACCAACTATGGCGTATACCTTGCCATTTCTTTGACAATGATAGGCAGCAATACCCATAGGAGCCTGAAAATCACCTACAGGTTCTCCTTCAAATACTTTGATTCCCCCATTATCAATTGCCTGGAGATCGGGAAGGCGAAAAACCCTGATAGCATTTCTTTCTCGCTCTGTAACAATTGCTATGTCAATTGTGGAATCTCCAAAGCTGAGGCCATATTCTACATCCACATTATTGGGCCTTTTCAGGCCTCTAACCACCTTGTCTTCAATTATTTTCCCTTCCAGGTCAAAGACGTACAAAGCTCCATCACTGTTTTTATCCGTCCCCAGAATCAAGCTTTTCTCAGGTTGGCTGTAATTAATCCAAATTGCAGGATCATCCGTATCATGCCGGGTCTTTTCTGATATAATTGTAGGCTGAATCCTCTCCTTTAAAAGTCTTTTTTGGGGATTTCCTGAACAGGAAAAAATAGTAATCAGAATCAGGCTTCCAACAAGTAGCTGGAATTTATTTTTCTTACACATGAGGTTACGGTCTTAGGAAATAAAGCTATTCCCAATCATTAAAATTTCAACTTAAATCCGGCTCTTCCCCACCAGGAATAAAACTCCTGTTGTTGAACCCTGTCTGGCCTACCCAAGTAGTATGTAAGCGGGGTATTGTCTATGTTAATCAGGTCAATGAAGAATTTAACATTGGGTGTCAACTTGTAGTTCATCGTGAAGTCCCAACGCAAGGCCTCATCGTAGTATTCGTCAAGGTCTTTATCAGCCCCAAGGCGATACAAAAAGGCATCTTGATAGTTCGCAGCAATTCTGAAATAGAGCTTCGCACCATTGTAAAGCAAGGCAAGGTTGGCGGTATGTCTGGCCTGCCCAGGTAGGGTGATCTCTTCTACCTCTGTCTCGGAACTGAATACGCTTAGGTCATCGTCCCCGAAAACTACCACGGCATTGGTATAGTTGGCTGGAAATCTTTGGTTGATGAAGGCTTGAGACTCTGTAAAGGTATAGTTGGCATAAAGACCAAAGTTGCTCCACTTTCCTCGGAGAAAATTAAACTGGAATTGTGCCTGCAATTCAGCTCCGAATACCCTGGCCTCTAATCCATTTATCGCCTTGGTGATTTCTACAAGTCCATAGTCTTTGGGATCACCCTCATGGGCAAATCGTTTGAAATAGAATACAAAATCATCGATTTCCTTATAAAACAAACCACCTGAAATGATTCCATCACGGATATATCTTTCAGCCAGCACATCTATATTCATAGAAGCCGGGTATTGGAGATCAGGATTCCCATATTTGACTTCGTCCTGATCTGCTTCCCGATATGGGAGGACATCCTCAAAATTAGGTCTGGCGTAGCTATAGGTAACGGCCGCTCTCAGGTTGGTCTTCTTGTCGAGTGCATAACGAAGTTGGACTTGGGGCAGGAAAAAATCATGAATTCTCTGATCACTCAGGGTATCCAAAGATTGGAACCTCCCCCTATCTGTGGAGATTATTCTTCCCTCATAATCAATGACCGTACGTTCGAACCTAAGGCCACCTACTACCATCAACTTTTTCCAGTCATGACGAAACATGCCATATGCAGCATAGATGTTTTCCAGGGCTGAGTAATCTTCACCAAGCGTTTTTATTCTGGTTTCGGATTGGTCGATGATAAAAAACTCCTGGTAATTCCGGAAAAAATCCTGGAGCATATCTGTTGAAGGCATAAACTCCATCACATAATTCTGGCCAAGTAGGTTCCCTTCATAAAATCCATCATTCACAGTTTCCAGGCTTAGCTCAGGCCCTTCACCGGGATATAGGAAAGAAGACTCCCTGTATGCCCCATAAACCACTGTATTGATGTCTCGGATCTTTACCTTTCGGCGATATTTACCGCCAATCTTGAAATAGCCTTTATTGGATGAATTGAAGGCATATGGAAATTGAAGGTTGATCCTTGCAGCAAAGTTATCGTCTCTTACCCTGCTCTCTTCGAATAGCAGTTCCTGAAGGTCGTAACGTCCATAGGAAAAAGCATTGATGGAATCCAGATCACGTGGATAGCCTGCTCTTGGCCATTGCCTGTCTGAGGTATCAAAACGAACCGTAATGGCCTGGCCTGGGCTTTCAAAGTATGACTCAAAATGATCCGGACGTTCTTCGCTGGCATAGGCATACTGCAAGAGGTAATCAATGTTGATGAAACCGAGCTTGTGGTCTCCCCCAAAATTTACTGTACCCACTTCCTGAGTTTTGGTGCGGCTTCTCACATCATGCTCGATATCTCCATAGAGGTAATAGATTTCTGAAAGGGCATCGTCCAGGTCATACACCTTTCTCCTTCTGACCTCATAATCTTCAAAACGGTTGTACATGGCCCTAAGAAAAATCCTGTTATTCTTATTGAACTGGTAATCCCAGGTGGGGCTGATGCCAAGTCTGCTGCGCTTGATGTCATAATGGCGAAGCTGAAACTCCCTGTATTGGACAAAATAATTGTCAACGCCTGCACTTGTGCTTCCAAAAAAAGGTCCTTTGGCATATTTATACTCCATGTTATCGGAGCCCATGTTGTTGACGAAGTAGGAGGAGTTTACATTGAAACCAAATTTCTTGAACCTCTGTCCAAAGCTAAACTGAATCTGGTAATTTTCTCTTTGGCGAAGGTTGTTGTAGCCTCCTGCAAAAGTTGCCCTGATGTCGGGTTTGGTAGAACTCGCCATTTTGGTTTTGATGTTCACATTACCCCCAATCCCGTCAGCATCCATATCGGGTGTGAGTACCTTGGTAACTTCTATGCTTTCGATCTGATCAGCCGCTATGATGTCCATGCCTACATAGCGCACATCACCTTCTGGCGAAGGAATTTGTTCCCCATTGATGTTGAAGTTTGACAACTCGGGTGGGGTTCCTCGTAGCTGGACGTAGCGGCCTTCGCCCTGGTCCCTCTGTAGGGTAATTCCAGGAATTCTTTGGATTGCCTCTGCGGCATTCATATCGGGAAATGACTGTATTTGTTCTGCAGAAAGTACGTTCTTGATATTGATGGCTCTCTTCTGTTGCAGGAACGCCCTTAATTGTCCTTCCGCCTTACCTGTGATCTCCACCGCATCCATCTCCATTTCTGATGGAACAAGGTAGATGGTCAATTCAGGTTCAGGGTCTAAAAGGAAGTCATGGGTAAAGGTGAAATTTTTATACCCCAGGTAATATACCTTGATGCTTACCCTCTCCTGCTGAATATTTTTTAGCTCGAAGCCACCATCTGTTTGGCTATTGGTTCCTTTCTTGCTCCCCTGAATGCTGATAGAAGCACCAACCAGGAGTTCTCCGCTTTGTTGGTCTTTCACAACGCCCTTGAGGGTGAAGTTATCCTGGGCAACGGCTACATTTACCCAAAAAAGAAGCAGACCGAAGCCAAGTAGGTTTGTTAGTTTCATGACTAGGAGAATGGTTAAAAAACCAACCTGCCAGGCAAATTTTGCCTGGACAGGAAGGCTAAATTTTAGTTGTTGATTACAACTTTTTGAGTGTAATACTTACCGTCCTGAGCAACCTGGAGGTAGTAAGTACCATTGTTCAGCTTAGCCGTAGAAAGGATGGTTTCTTTTCCAAAGCTAGTTTCTTTTTCTGCCACCAATTGTCCGTTGAGGTGGAAAAGTCTTAGGGTAGCAGGTTTTGCAGAAGGCATTTCTACCGTAAGGTCCTGGTTGGCACTGGGGTTAGGGTAAACTTTAAGCGTATTGTAGAAAACATCAACTTTTTCTACTCCTGTGGCTGCGTTGAAGTAAATTCTCAGGCGTGGCACACGCTCAGGGTGGTTTTGTCCATCTCCACCATCTTCTGGATCAGCGATATTTTCATAAGACTCCCACTCACGTGCATTCTCAACTGTAGACACACCTTGGTTTTTACCTAGAATGATAAATGAAATGGCATTTCCTTTCTTCCATCCTGGGCGATCAACCATAGCTTGAACCAGGGTCTTCAAGTCTGGAGTTCTGTGTTCAGTCCAAAGTCCCCAAGGCTCGGCAACTGTCCAGGCAATGCTGTCATTCATAGTAGGACGCGCATCGATCAATGAGTCGATGGTGAAAGTCGCAGCAGAGTCAGAATCTTCTACCTTGATGGTTAGCTCAGCAACATCTGTAGCTGTTTTGGCTTCGTGGGAAGAAACATAAATGAAGGCGGAATCAATCATCGTACCCGGCTCCAAAGGAATATTTCGGAAGATCATACCAGCAGTCAGGATATTGAAGTCCGTTGGATCTCCCTCCCATCCAGCGTCGATGTCATCATCAGTCAATGAGTCCATTTCGTCGTTTTCCTGCTCAGCATCGTCAGAAGAAGTGGCGAATTTCTCTCCACCATCAACGATAGAGTCAGTGAATGCAATGGTTACTTCGACATTACCTGGAGCGGTATAATAAATGAATAGTTCAGGGACTCTCTCTGGGTGATTCTGTCCATCGCCTCCGTCTCCGGGATCGGCGATGTTCTCGAAAGATTCAAATTCACGTGCATTTTCTACAGTAGAAACGCCTTGATTTTTTCCCTTGATGATAAAGTTTACAGGATTACCAGTCTGCCAATCAGGAAGGTCAATGATTTCCTGAACAAGAGATTTTACATCTACGGTTCTGTGAGTTGTCCAAAGTCCCCACTCCTCATTTACAGTCCATACTACTGAATCATTTGTCAAATCTCTTTGATCAATCAAAGAATCTAGTGTATATGTTGGAGCATTTCCAGACTTTTCACCGAAGATGGTAAGCTCAGCTACATCTGTGGAAGTTTTTCCTTCGTGAGAAGAAATCACAATAAAGGCAGAGTCAATTACCGCACCTTTAGGAATGAAGATATCTCTGAACCTCAATCCACACGTCAATACATTAAAATCAGATGGATCTCCTTCCCATCCTGCATCAATGTCATCATCTTCCAATGAATCCATTTCGTCATTTTCCTGCTCAGCGTCGTCGTGAGATACAGCAACTTTTACTCCACCATCAATGATGGTATCAGTTACCTGGATGTAACGCTTAAACAAAACGTTTTGCGCGTTGGCGTGGATCATGGATCCGAATAAAAAGGCAAGCCCAATGGCAAGAATTTGTAGAATGTTTCTCATTTGTGTCAGGTTAGTTGGTGAGACATGAAAGACATCCACAATTAGATAAAGTCGATTAAATTATTACAAATTTAGGTTGTTAAGAAAAAGGAAACAGCAGGCAACAACACAGGCAACAAAAAGGCAATCTTAAAAATACAGTAACAGAATAAATAATTGACAGTCAACACTTAAACATTAATATTCAAAAAATAAGAGATGTAATATTATCTTTTTGTAACGTAAACAAGGCTAAAGATAGCGGCTACTTCTACACTTAAACTATTCTACATTTCGTACTTAAATATTCATAATGAATCCAACTAGATTCTCACCTTTTTTTAGTTGAAGTTTCTTTCGAAGTCGATAACGGGCAACCCTGAGGCTATCTTGAGAAATACCTAGGATCGCTGCAATGTCTTTTGAGTCAAGGTTTAACCGTAGCAAGGCACAGAGGCGAATTTCTGAAGCCGTCATGCTTGGATATTTTTCGTTTAACAAACGGTAAAATGAAGGGTGGACTTCTTTAAAAATTTGGTTGAACTTTGTCCAATCTTTATCAAACTCGAAACCTTCATCAATCTTTTGAATTAGGTTGGCAATAGGTTCTTTATAATCAGTATTGTTGGTGTTTAAATGGATCAATCTTGTTTTAATGTCCTTGAGGATTTTATTTTTTTGGACAATACTCAGTGCATGAGAGCTCAATTGTCCTGAACGGGCTTCAAGGTCAGACTCTAGTTGTTTCTCCCTAAGTTGGGAGTTTTCCAATTCCTGGGTGATGAGCGCTTGTCTGGTTTCCAATAACTCCCTGTCTTTTCTTTCCTTAAGTCTTTGCCGGCTTACCCACAGTAATAGGAGAAGAATTAGTAAGGATAAGCCTGCAATCCACGAAAAGAAAGAAATGCTAGCCAGGCGCTTTTCATTCTTCAACGCATCAATTTCTCGCTGGGTACGATTGATCTCATGGAGGCTTTCCATCCTGGCTATTTGATTGGCCTCCTTTCCATTGTAAAGTTCTTCATGAAGGTCATATGCCTGAACCATGTAGGAATAGGCTTCATCAAAATCTCCTATTTCTGCAAGATTTTTGGCCAAATCTCTTTTTGCGCTCTTCTCTTGATATGGATTTTCAAGTTTTAAGGCCAGTTCAAGGGCTTGAGTAGTAAATTTCAATCCCTTAGCAAAATCTCCTCTCTTCCTAAATGTATCTCCAATGTCATTCAAATGGATGATTCTACTTTCTTCATCATCGGTTTGGAGGTTGTATTGCAGGGCCAAGGCAAAGTATTCATAGGCTTTTTCATAGTTTTCGAGGTCTTCATTGATGCTCCCAAGGTTTCCATAAATGGCAGACAGGCCTTGGGGATCATCCAATTCCTTGTACTTCTCCAATGCGAGTTGTTGATAATTTAAAGCTCGGTCATAGTCCGCTTGCTTTTCGTAGAAATGTCCCAGATAACCCAGGGTCCTGGCCTCCAACCTGGGTAAGCCTTCTTGCCTTGATATTTCTAAAGCTTTTTGATGCCTGCCTAGGGCATCCTCCGTTTGCTTGGTGAAATAATATAAATTCCCAAGGGCATTGTGGGTTTCTGCCAAACCGGGAAGATTATTCATATCCTTATATCGATCCAGGGCTATCAAGTAGTGTTCTAAGGCAGTAGAGTATGCACCAAAACGTGAAAAGATATGTCCAAGATTCAGGTGTATTTCTGGTAAAAGCTCATCCTGTCCTTTGGTTGAAGCTCCTTGAAGGGCAAGTCGAAAATATTTTAATGCAGTATCTGGACGGTGGCTTATGTGTAATTTTGCAAAATCAATCTGTCTGGAAGCCAGCATGGGAGAGGTAACAGGCGAGCTTTCAAGTTGTAGGCGCAGCTTACTTATTGCCTGACGCTGTTGGGGTGAAATGGTGAATGTATCGTATTGTCCCCAAACTGCCTGGGTTGGAAAGGAAAAAAAGATGAATCCAATAGCAACAAAGATGAATTTCTTCACTCTGATTATGGTTAGAGTTGGTTCTGACCCGATCAGTTACGGATCAGAACCAATATCAGCATTATTCTTTGTACTTGAATGACTTATCGGGAAATGTTGGAGTCTTTGGTAAAACTATGGGTTCTTCTTCCATTAGTTTTTGAAGGTGTTCGACAGCAGCTTCTAATTGTCTGTCTTTTCCATTGAATGTTTCAAAAGGAAGGTTGTCAACTTCTTTATCAGGAACTACTCCAATACCTTCTATCAACCATTTGCCCTCTTTATCAAAAACACCAAACTCAGCAGCCGTAGCAATCCCCCTGTCTACAAGTCTATTTGAAGAGGTAAGCCAAATTTCCCCTCCCCATGTACGGGTACCAATGACTTTTCCGAGGCCAAGCCTGCGGAAGCCTTCGGCAAAAGCCTCTCCGTCAGAAGCTGTCTGGGCATCAATCAACACTACCATGTGTCCCCTGAATGCATATTGCATATTCCATGAGGGTTCGCCAGTCCTTTGCGACCAGTAAAACCAGGCCTTACGCATCAATTTTTCCAGCACCCAGCTGTCAATATTGCCGCCATTGTTATGCCTCACATCAATGATCAGCCCCTCTCGGTGATGGACTGGATAGAATCCCTTTACAAATTCATCAAAATTTCTCCCACTCATTGCCCTAAGATGAATATATCCTATTCTGCTCTCTGACTTTTCTTCTACCATCTGCCTGCGTGCATACTCCCAATCGCTATATCTAAGATTTCTTTCCTGAATTTGTGAAATGGGTTTCACTACCTGTGAGTATGATTCACCTACCTGATTCTCAAGGTCCAGCCTGACCTGCAAGCCAGCCTTTGCCAGCATAACTTCCTGGATATGCATCACACTCATGACATCAATTCCATTGATTTTTTTGATGACATCCCCCTCTTTTATACTCAGGTGTGGTTGATCAAGGGGAGAAAGTCCTTCAGGTAAGTCAGGATCATTTCTGTAAATATGCTGAATCACATAGCCTCCTTTTTCAGCATCCTTTACCAACTTTGCCCCAAGAAAGCTCAAACCAATATAGTTTGGGGCACTTCTCTTTTCGCCGCCATAGACAAAGGTATGAAGTGCAGACAACTCAGAAACCATACTGGCAAGAAGGTCATCCAATTCAAAACGGTCTGAAACCCTGCTTATCAGAGGCTTGTGTTTTTCCAGGATCATTTTCCAGTCTACTCCATGGAGATTCTTATCATAGAAATAATCTCTTTGAAGTCTCCAGGCATCATTCAACATTTGCTCCCAATCCTCTAGAGGATTGATCTGGAACTGCCAATTTTTCAGGCTCAATTTGTCTGAATCCCAATTTAAGGCTTTTCCATTCGCCTCTCCCACGTAAATATCCCTGCTCTTCTTGACCATGATTTTCTTTTGGTTCGCAGAAAGCAAAAAATAATCCACTTCGCTACCTACCTTTATGGCCTTGTTTCCAGGATCATTGGACATCTTTAAAGCATAAAGGTCATAAGCTTTTTCGCCCCTTTGGGTATAATAGATGTGGGTCTTTGTCAAATCAAAACCGCCAAAGGAATTGGGCTTGATAGGTAATTCGTAAAGCCTTCCACTAAGTCCATCCAGCTCAATTTTAATCTCCACGGGCTTTTCCTCTTCTTTTTTATCTTTGTCATCTGATTTCTTGGACTTATCTTTAACCTTACTATCCTTATTTTTTTCATCCTCCTTTTTGTCTTTCTCCTTTGATTCTTCATCTAACTCAGTCTTTTCAAGGAAAGGCCATTTATGATCGGCTTGAAGGGCCAAAGCATATAATTTCTCCGTTTTTTTATAAATGGGTTCAGGCTGAAGCGGTCCCCAAGGACTTCCTTGAGAGTTTTTCAGGTTCCTCTGTGAAGCAAAAAATAACCATTTACCATCATTGCTAAACAAAGGATCATAGGAGGAAAAACGCTCCGTGGTCAAGGCATGAATTTCTTCAGTTTGGGTATTGTATAGCTTAACCTGTGAATTGGAGTTGGGCAGGCTTTCAACATAGGTGAGCCACTTGTTATCGGAAGACCAACTGAGGTCATAGAATTGCCCATACTTACTAATGGCTATTTCCTTTTGAGAATCCGACTCTCTATCGTAAATGAGTAGGCGATTGTCTTTCTCGGCGAAGGCTATTTTGGAATTATCAGGTGAAGCAATAAAACTGGTTATGAGGTTTTGACTTCCCTTTGTCAATTGCTTAGGTTCTTCGTAGCCCCTTTTATCAGTCTCCCAAATTTCCATTTCCCCTGACTCATCCGAAAGGAAAAGTAGTTTGTCTTCCTTTCCTGCAAATTCAGCCAATTTATACCTGATTCCACTTTTTCTTGTTACTTCAGACCATCTTCCCCCTTTTGCAGGTGTAACAAACATTCTTCCTCTGGCGGTAAGGTTGAGGTAGCTTCCATCGTTGGAGAGGGCAATTCCTTCCAGCTTTCTCATAGGATTCTTTTCCCATTTTACCCTTCTCTGATCAAAATCAGATACAATGCTGATATCTAGAACCTTTTCTTCACCAGATTTTATATCTAATGTGTAAATATCTGCCATCTTCTGATATACAATCTTTCCATCATGAAGATCCGCTTCTTTTAAATCCCAAAATTTTGAAAAGCTATGTTGTTTCAGATCTTTTCCATCCAGGTCCATTGACCATATATTCATGACTCCATCACGATCCGAGAGAAAGTATAACCTACCTTCAAAAAGCATAGGGTTTTTTGAGGTACCTTCGAAATCAGCTGTCAATGGAGTTGCCTCATTTTTCCCATCAAATTTCCAAAGATCCTGATTGTAGCCTCCCTTATATCGTTTGGTCTGGCTGCCCTGGAAGTTTCTTCGGGTAAAATAAAGCTTACCATCCTGGTCAAACTCACCCTGATCTGCCTCAGCCAGGGGTATCAATTTCTGCTCAAGATTTTTCAGATTTAGCGTAATCAGTTGTCGGGAAGGAAGGGTAGAATGAGCAGAAGAAGAATAGATAATTTCTCCC
>JALEFZ010000001.1 GCA_022760475.1 Bacteroidia bacterium
AGAAAACTGCCCTCTCAGCGAAGGCTTTTGTTCAAATTGCTTTCGTAAATATCATTTTGAACAGATGGGCCTAGATTTTTATTCAAACATGGTCTAAATTTGTCAGCTACACATACGTTTTATAAGATACATACACAAATCCGATATGTGATTTTAAATAAAAAATTTATTTCGATAAAATTCCCCCTAAATCTGCTCCCTTAAAAAAAACTTAAATCGCTTCTGCCACATCTCCTCTTGACTCAGCTCATTCTTCTAAATCTGCTCTTCAGCCAGTAGGTCTGCCGCTCATGGCTCTCCTTCTTGATCTGGTCATACTTCCTTTTGCTAATTTCCGCCTGTACAAATTCTTTCAAAAGGATAACATCTTCCTGGCTACCCTGCAAACCCTCCAGCTCCGCCTAGGCCTTCGTCAAGGGTAAGCCTCCAGCCAATCAAGGGAATACAGAGATACCACTAGAAAAATCCGTCTCACCATTGAGTCGAAACCAAAGTACGGACTCCATCGTTAGCTTGGGTAATCAATAGTTAGTAGAAATTCCCTAGCTTTTGGGAAGGGAATTTTTGCTTGTCCTATATGGGGATTTGTTCCTAACGTTCCGTGTATGGTGCGTATCTCACAGGGTATGCACTATACATATTGTTGTGTTTAGTGTTTTAATCGTTTATGAATTCTTCCATAATCCTTGTATGTCTATATGAGTCACTTCTAAAACTATCTTCGGATGAAAGGTCTTTTCGCATTTCGATGTAATAATTGTTCTTGTTAGCATTCCAGTTATCTCTGAGGTCTTTAGCAGCAGGTGCTAAGGATGCAATACCTGCAATAGCAAACCCTGTAAATAAGTTTTCAATTGTACTTCCACTAAACCCACCTCTTGCGGCAACAATACCACTCGTTGGAATACCTGTAATTAAAAAATGAGAAACAATGTCTTTACAAAAACTTTTAAGAATCTCATATCTGGTGTGCTGTGTCTCTTCTAAAGATTTTTGGAATTCAGAAACTTGTTCAGCCATAAACCCTTCATCTTCACAAGTAGACAACTTTTCAGAAAAGTCACTTATGCTGTCCCTGTAATCAGCTTTTGATTTACTAAACTTTTCATTTAGTCTAACTATCCTATCCATACTAATAGAGCGAATATCAGCAGGAGTCAAGTGAGATATTAAAAGGTTTGTTTGTGCTTCATTATCTTCTTTGGCAAATACGTATTCATCTACATTTCCACCTGATTGAAAATATGACATAATATTAAACATGTCATCATTATCTGTAAATTTTGGAATTCCTCTTCTATCGCAAATTGAATTAGATAAATGAATCATGTATGCATGAGCCACGGGTTCAGAAACACTTAGCCAACCAGAAGAGTCAATCTTTTTGGATAAACTTTCTAGCAAAGGTCGAATTCGGGAATCAATCTTGTCTACATGTAGTTTAACATTATTATAACCATCTAAGCCTGCAGGTGAGAAGTCTAGGTTATCACAAAAGTCTTCAAATTTCTCAGCAGCTTTTTCAAGGTCATTCTTTCCTAAATTTATGGTTTTTAATAATCCAGCTTCAATTGCAGTTTTAACTTCATCAGAATCATTTGGACTATAAGAATCGGGAACAATACGGTAAACTGTGTCCCAGATTGTCAATGCACTTTTTAGCCAGCTAGAATCATAAAATTCAATAGTTGGATAAAACAATATCTTGTCTGAAATGAAATCTGTCACTTATGTATTCATCTATTGTATTAAACATTCCTACTGGCCATACGCCATGTAGCGCCTACAATCCCAATATACAACTTTTAAACAAAAAGATTCATTTCGATAAAATTTTTCAATAACAGAACTTACTCCTAAACTGTCTCCCTTAAAAAAATCTCAAATCGCTTCTCCCACACCTCCTCTTGGCTCAGCCCATTCTTCTCAATCTGCTCCTTCAGCCGGTAAATCTGCCGCTCATGGCTCTCCTTCTTGATCTGGTCATACTTCCTTTTCCGGATTTCTGCCTGGACAAATTCCTCCAGAATCGCTGTATCCTCCTGGCTGTGCCGCAAACCCTCCAGCTCCGCCTTCGCCTTCTTCAAGTCACCCTCCAACTCCCTGACACAGCCTTTCAGCCCGATGATCTCCAAACGCTTTTGGTCATTTTGCCTGGCAAGGACCGTCTTCTGATCATGGTCCTCCCGATATTGTAAAAAGACATCGCTGAAAAAGGCCAGGAGGAAGATGTGCAAGGCCGTCATCACCAGTCCGGGCCAACCGGCCTTGATCCAGTCCCACTGACTGAAGTAGGTCCCCTTGTCAGGGCCTATGTCCATCCACCAGAATTGCAGGTTGAAGGCCACCAAAATGAGGGCTATCGTTACCACCCAGCTGGTCTTGCCCCGCAAGGCAAAAAAGATCATGGCCCCATGAACCGACAGCATAATCATCAGGATGTCGGGCTTGTCAGTCAGTGCCTGAAAGCTGCTGACAAAGTCATAGTTTACCGAGCGCAAAAGCACAGGGTAAATGTGAATCCAGTCAGCGATTGTCAGTAAGACCACCATCAGCCCTGACGAGAAGAGTATGAGTCTGTCAGGAACTTTGAAGGCCTTGTCAGTGCCCGTCAGTGCTTCACCGACAAGGGCTGAATCAGTCTTGCTTGGGTTGTTATCCATGTTTTTGAATTTGACGGTCGAGTATGGTAAGTTGATTCATGTGCTCGCGGGTGCAAGCCCGGGCATTGGAACTTTGCGTGATTTTGAGGCTGTTGCAGCCGGGCAGTTCACACCAAATCAGGTAAACTGCCTGGGCGACCTTGTAGGCTTTGCCCTTGCGGATGCTTCCCACAGCCACCACTTCCAGTTCCTCATTTGAGCGTTTGTTGATGATGTGGATGCGCGAAAGATCCTCGCTGGAGACCATCCGATAGCGGCTGTCTACGTCCAGGAGCTTGAATACGGGATACATTTCCCTTGTACCCCCCTCAATCGGCGCTGAAAGGGCATCATCCTGTTGATTACGCGTTTCTGACGCGTTGACAACGGGATTGTGACGGCTTTCTGACAGCTTGTCAACGCCCTGTTGACGGGATTCTGACGGCTTGTCAACGCCTTTGTGACGCCCCATCAGGCGGAGCCTCTGCAATTCGTTTTGCATGTCGCCGCGCAATACCCGCATGTGCTCCAGCTCCCTGGAGACATTGTTGTCCTTGCTCAATTTGTGTTCAAACTCCCTCTGGCGAAGCTGCATTTCTTCCTCCAGCTTTTTCTTGAGTTCTTCATAATGCTCCGCCCCACCCTGACCGGCAAGCTCCATCAGGCGGTCCACCACCTGCATCAAGCCCTCTCCCCGACCGGCCTTCATGTAGGCTTCGTAGAGCTCTTCCTGCACCTTGCCACGTTCGCGGATGGTCGATGCCATGTGGACATTGTCTACCCGAAGTTTGTAGAGTTCAATGTCCTGCTTAAACTTCTCCTTGATCGTTTGGTAGATCCACCTGACAAGCCATGACAAGGCTCCGACAAGGATGACGAGCAGGAAGAAACTGATGATTCTGAAATCCAATTTCATGCTTTTGATTTGATTGTGAATGACTGCGATCCCGGATCTTGTCAGGAGTGAATGACAAGGGACTGACAGGGCTTTCAGCATGGCTGACAACCGACTGACAGCCCTACAACAATGCCACTGATTCCAGCAGGCTGCCCGGTCTGAGCTCTCCCTTTTCCTCACTCCATTCGAAGTAGAGGGTATTGCCGGGATGGCGGTAGATCCTTGCTAGCCATAGCTTGCCTTCAGCGATTTCTCGATCGACCCTGGCCGCCATGTCCCAAATGATCCTGAAAGCCTCTTCAGGCTCGCTGCAGCGGCGGGTCTCCTTCCAGATGCCCATCGCTGAAACCGGGTATATGGCGTGTTCAGGCTTGTATTTGAGCCAGAGGGTCAGGGCTTCCCGATCTTTTTTCTCCGGCCATCGCCAGATGATGAAGTTGCCGGGATGCTGGTACATGATCATGGCCTTCAGCCGGTGTTGGTTCTTGCGAAACCACCTTAGGTTTTTATCCATGATCCGCTTTCGTTGGGCTTCATTCCTGAAAGGGTCTTTTCCATTCCCCTTGATGAAGCGCTTGCCACCAAATTCATCCTTGAAATAGGCTGAAACGGTGATATAGGCTGATTCAGGCTTGTGCTTGCCTGCTTTTTGCTGCGACGATCCTGACATAGTCTGTTTCAATCATGTGAAAACGCTTCCTGAAACCCGAGGTCGAACGGATGCCATGGCCTGAAAACTCCGAACGCCAGTATTTGGCCTTGGCATCCTTGCTGCACATCATCCATTTGGCGATCTGATAGGCCCTGTCATAGGGAACCCCGTCCTTTTCTACCAGCAGGCGGACATGTAGGCTCCAGCGCAACAAGTCTGCCTGCCGGAGGCGGTGATCCGTGGGATGGTAGACCATCGCCCATTTCTTGATGGACCAGGCTATGACTCCGTATTTGCTGTGCTGGCAAATCTCCCAATCCTGCTGCCGCTGCTCCGCTGTAACCTGCCTTTGCATCAGGCCGAAGTCCTTGAACTTCTCCTGCGTTCGCTCCCAGGGCTGGAGGTAGTTTTGGTCCCACCATTGGTAGTTGAGCTTGAAATCCGGGTCAAAAAAGAGGTTGGGAGGTGCAGCAAAGGCTGTTTTGGGGTCGTGAAGGATGCGCTGCTGTACCCGGTCTATGACCCGGATCATGCGGTCGTACTGTTTTTGGGGGTCTGGAGCCATCAAAAGCACCCGCAAGGCGGCGATATAGCCCTTGTGGACACAGGATGAGAGGTATTGCCGTGGCTTGCCCTCAGGGTCTGTCATGGCCTTGGCCAATTTGTTCAGGTAAGACCAGATCAGGGTGATGGCCATGACCTGGATGTGCTTTCCCTGCTGCTGAAGATGGCTCAGGAAGGCAACGCCCCCCTTCAATACCTGTGCTTCTGTCAGGACTTCTGCCTCCAGTTCCTTTTTGGGGGGTATCTTCTGCGGAATGGCCCCTTGGAGTTCGTTGCTGCCATTTGGGAAA
This sequence comes from Bacteroidia bacterium, assembly GCA_022760475.1. Lineage (GTDB taxonomy): Bacteria > Bacteroidota > Bacteroidia > J057 > J057 > JALEFZ01. Next base: position 5,047 of record JALEFZ010000001.1, read on the forward strand.
ATGACACTTCCCCCAAATAGCTCTTGACTATTTCCTTGTGCCTGCCCAGCTTTCTGGGCTTGCCTTTGGGTTTCTTCCGGCAAAGCTGTCCCGAACAGGGACGCCTTTTTGTCAATCAGATCTTCAGCTTTAAAAGCTTTCCTTTTTTCCTTAGGTAGGTGGAAACTTTCTACCTTGGAGGCTGAATGGTGGATAATTTGCCCCTCAGAATCGGGCTGCTCGAAGCTGTCAAAAAGCTGGATGAAGCAGCCTCCAGGCAGGGCAAGCAGGGGCAAAATGTTGGGGTTGATGAGGATCTCATAGGGCTGTTTGGTGCCGTGAAAGCGCTTTACAGGCTCCCAGCCGAAGCCTTTGGCTGCAGGATTCTCAAACTGGCTTTGGTACCTGAGGGGGCTGTCAGGGGCGACCTTTTTGCCTCCGATGAGTCGGGCATAGGCAAGTTTGCCCAGGTAGCGACCGGTATTGGTCTTGTGGGAGTCTCCGGGAGCCATATCCACATTGTTGATGTAGACCCTGTTGGTAACTATCCCCCCTGCATTGACGCGCTCGGTAGCCTGGACTGCCCAGGCGCGGAGGATGTTGAACAGGCAGGTGGTGTCGGAGGGCTTGATGCGGCCAGGATGGCTTTTTCTTTGGCCATAGAACTTGAGGTTGTGGGCCTCAATCCAGGCATAGACATCCTTGCGCAAAGCTCTGACAAGGGTTTCGTAATAGAATTTTTGCTCTCTCATGCCAGGGAGATAGATATTTAGTAAGCATTGAAATGATAGCAGGGGAGGGGATGAGTTTCCTCAAACCCCTCTTATTCCCAGCTTTCTGTGAGTTTGTGTTTTCAGGCGGCTGATGGGGATTGTCAGGATGGTTTGGAAGCGAAGCTGCCATATTTCAGGCTTTTGCAGTCGCTGAAAGTATCTCAAAGCAACTTATTGTTGCGCATTGCTTCGCATAGCCATTTTTTGGAAGCTGCTTTCAGTCCTTTTCAGGAGTTTTGCGAACTGTGCTGGCCGGGGGAGGGCGCTTCTGAAGCTTCAATTTCCTTCAAGACATGATTGAGCTCCTGGACTACGGGCAGTTCCTCACTCAGGATGCCTTTTTGCAGGAGCAGATCACGCATCTTTTTGCTGTCATGGATGAGTTGTCGGAGTGCTGAATGGGGCTCTGAATGCATGTGTTTTGCCATAGTGGTTATAAAAAAAGTGGGGATCAGGATTGCCGATACTCAACCCTGTCCCCTTGGAACAATCATTATCCAGGTATCGGACATCTACACAACTTGGAACAAACGTGTAAAAAAGGCAGCAAAAACAGGCATAACATCACAAGATCTTAAGGAGTAAAGAACAGCTGCCCTGTGGTTCCTCTGCATGGCAATGAACCATGAAAAGACCCGAGTCTTCAGAGGATACGCCTAAATTGGGATTTAAAGAACGGGAGGCATTAAATGCCTCTATAATGACAATAAGTAATACTTCCAGAAAAAATGATCCCGACCGACCAGGGGCCGGGATCGACTAACAAGCATGAAACTTCAATCCAACGTATTTGTAAAGTTTTCTCTCTTGTCTTTTCTTCTTTGGGTTTTGGGGTAAAAAGCCCCGGCTTTCGCCGGGACGCACTCCATCCAAAATCCAGATACAAAATATTCATGAGGCCTTTTTGAGGCCGAACCTGTCTGCGATCTTCCTGCTTTCCTGATCCCTGAGTTTCATGTGGGCATCGAGGAATGAGTAGGTGGGGTCATACAGTTGTTCCAGCGAAATGTTGAGTTCATCACAGAGGGCTTTGGCCTCCAGGCCATACATTTTTTCTGTATGTGTTTCTGAGACGAAAATTTTTTTCCATCTGTTAAACTTATTCGCTATCCTTAAGACATCGTAGGCCTCATACAGCTTTTGCCGTATTCGGTTGACCCTGCCAATGGGCAGTTCTTCCATACGAGCCTTGAGGTTGAGGTAGATCCCTTCCCTGGTACTCATATTATTTTTATATTTCTCTGTTTTTGAAAGATATAATACAATTATAGCAATAGCCTTTTAAAATTCAAAAGGCTTTTGAGATAAAATGTCTCATGCTATTGAGAAATAATGATCCAAATGTCTGATTCTCAAAGGTTAAAAGAACTTAGAAAAAATTTAAATTTATCCCAAGGAGACCTGAGTAAAGCACTTGACGTCTCCCAAGGTTATATTTCTGAAGTAGAAAGAGGGGTGAAAGGAGTCTCTGCTAGTTTGGCTTTAAAGGCTTTTGAGATTTATGGTGTTAATCTTAATTGGCTAATAGGAGAAAAAGGACCTATGTATGCTTCTGATGATGGAAATTTATCCACAGAAGATCGCAAAAAGATATATAGCATAAATAGAGTAGAGGATTCAAGCGTCGGAGGCTTCCCTCTACTGGACCTAAAGGCTGTCAAAGCCTACCCTGGGCAGCTTTTGAACAATAGTTTTCTTCGGGAGCTTCCGCGTTTCAACTTTCCACTTCCGGAGATTGCGCAGGCCATGGCTTTTCAGGTTGAGGGCCATGCGATGGAGGATCTCATTCGTCATCAGGACTTTGTGATTGGCACCCACGTTTCGAACCTGGAGCATTTAGAGCCGGGCAACATCTATGTGGTGGTCACGCATGAGCAGGTCATTTGCAAGCGCCTGTATGAGGTGAAGCCCACCCTCCTGGAATTTCGTTCGGACCATCCGGACTTTGGCAGCAAAGGCATCGCGGTGATCAGCGTGAAGGAGGTATGGTGGGTGAAGTACATCCTCAGCGGCAACATGCGCAAGGTAGGTAACGTCCAGGCGGAGTCCTTCAGGCCGAAGCTGAGCAAGCGGGAATTTGAGCACCCAAGGGTGCTCGGCCGGCGCGAGGAGGAGAAGGGGTGAGGGAAAAATCAGAAAATACGCTTTGGTTTTGTAATGTTGGAAACGAATTCACTTTAGTAAACAAGATGATAGCAAGGGTTGGTATCAATGTTGGCAGCGGCGAACTTATCTTCAGTCCTTCTCCCGAAAACAAATTAGTATCTGATATTGATAATAGTTTGGTTTACAAGACCTTCAAAGAGGAGGTTAGAGAGCGTATTTCAAAATCTAATATAGAAGAAGCTTTCAAATATGCGATTAGAGCAACCATAGATAACTCAATCGAATTATTTAAATCTATTGTAATTCTGCATGCATCATATCTAAATTTAAGAGAAGATTTAATAACAGGACGTATAAATTATGAAGACTACTCGGGTGAGATGAATAAAATTTGTTATGCTTTTCTAAATGTTCTTTCAGAATAAAAATTGAATAATCTTCTATATTTATATTGTCTGAAATTCAGAGATACTTACATTCAGTCCCATGTCAAAGAGATAGTTGGACTATTACATAATAGACATGTTTATGGAACAGGAAAATATTCACCATAAGAAAAATGATATTGAGCTACTGTTAGAAGAGAACAAATTAAGGGACTGCTTACAAATTATTGAGAATCTTAACTTGACTACTAACCAAAGGAATGAGTTATTCCTCATAAAAAACAGGTTAAGCAAATTAGACCAAGAGAAAACTAAAGGGATTATTTCGCATGAGCAAGCAGATCTTGAACACAATAAGATTATAAGTGCTCTGCAAAAGTTTATTTCTTCTCTAGAAAGTGAGAAAAAAATCAGTCTTAAAAAAAATCAAAATACCCTAATAATCGGCCTAATAATAATGTTTCTGATTTTTCTAATTGTTCAACTTCAATTTTTTAATAAAAGTTATGTAACTGGAAATAAGGAACTTGAGTTCAAGCTGAATTATATAGATGGAGAAGTCGGTGCAAATCCTGAAGCTATGGTTCAAATCTTCCAAGTTGGTGGACTTGAATTAGAAACCATTTATTTTCAATTAAATAATAAGACTATTCTTGATTACGAAAAAAATCCAAGTTGTAATTGTTGGATAGTTGATTTAAGAAAATACGGGCTACCTAATGGGATGTACCAATACAGAATTTCAAAGAGTCATTCTTCGCTTCAGCAGGATGGAAGATTCTATGAAAATTTTTTGAGAGTGGATAACTCTATTCCTGAAATTCGATTTAAAGCGATGAGTATTCAAGGAAAGGATTCCCTAATCATGATGGTGGGTACTAAAGCAAATCGAGAAATTGAATATGACATTGATTTACCTTTTGCCAGAAACCAGATAAATTCCAATGAGATTATTTATAATGATTCTAGTGGGTTTTATCGGTTCAAAAGAGTTACAATACCCCAAAGTATAATTGAATCAACAAGAAATGAGGATATAATAATAAGAATTAAAGAAAAGGGAAGGGAGAAATTAGAATTTAACTTCACTGTTGATGATATTTTAGACGGTAAAGAGAAATTTGTAAAGACTGGGGAATATACAACCCAGTTTTTCTTCGATGGAGATGGTCTTCCTAACCAATTAGTAGAAAATGGTTTGATCTTGAACCTTAATGGTAGGAAGGAAAGAAAGCAATCTACAGTGAGGAAAAATGACACTACTGAATTATCATTTTGGATATCATTTTATTCTTCTGAATCAATTGAGCTTAAGTGGGAAATTAATAATTCTAACCTTCCCAGAGAAGAATTATCTGTTTCCTTAACTAAGGCTGTTACAAAGGGCATATATAAAGATACTTTCTATTCTTTGCCTCCAATATCGAACCTAACGGGAAATTCCTATCTTGATACTGCAATTAATTCTGGACTGATTTATGAATACTCTCTTCAAGTGAAGGATAAAAGTGGAAATATTCTAATTAATAGTGAACCTATAGATCGTTTGGCACTTGATATTAATCCGTTGAATTTACCCAATGAAAATCCATTATTCATTGATACTATTTTTAACAATTTCCAAAAGCCTAATACTAATATTCAGCCTATTCTGGCAGATAGTTTTAGGTCTTCAATTGAAATTGGAAATGAGATCGTATCGGTAGCTAAAAGCTATTATGGTTCTCCTTATTGTTGGGGTGGGACAGGCCCTTGCTTTGACTGTTCTGGATTCACAAAACGGGTATTTTCTGAAGTCGGAATAGTGATTCCAAGAAACAGCATCAATCAATATAGTTTTTATAAAGGCTATAAAATTGTAGGTAAGCAAAATCTAGAAAAGCTATTACCAGGTGATTTAGTTTTTTTTGACTGTCCTGGTTATAATCATATTGGAATTGTGGTAAGTAACAATCACGGAAGGGTCCAGTTTATTCATTCAACGAATGGAAATAATGGAGTCGCATACAACTTTATTGAAGCTTATTGGTTTAATATGTATGTAGGCGCCCGGAGGTTATCTGAAGAAAAAGATTTAAATTTTACATTTAGTCCAAAGCCCAAATCTGTCCCCAAAATTGATAGTTCTAATCAAGTACGTAATTCCATTCCTAAAGCCTCGATTCGCGGACATTACCCAGAAGGTTCAATCAGGAGGTTATCCTATAAGGATCTGGGAAAATATACTCCCTGTGAATTAAAAATAATGAAATGTGAAATTTTTGCCAGGCATGGATATAAGTTTCATCTTAACCCATGTATGGTCGACCTGTTCAATTCCGCCGATTATTTCTGGTACACTAAAATCCCTGGAAATGATAATGCTGAATGGTATTTTTCTGACATTGAGAGAGCAAATGTGGATTTACTCATAAAAAATGAAGGGACTTGTGATTGTAAAGATTAGTTAGGCGTTTTGAAAGCGAGGAGTCTTCAGCCAGGTTGAAGGAGATATGAGTGGGGCTATTCGCTAAATAGCTACCCCTATCAAATTTTGATATAAATTTGATAGGGGTTACTTTCAATTATGGGCTTAGTTTGTGCCTAAAAGATAAGTAAATGCCCTCTAAATCAATAGATTACCAGTTTGGGGAGTAGCCCTAAATAGAGAACGAAATTGAAGACCCAAAACTATATCCCAATCTTTGTGATTTTTATTTAAAGTTAAAACCCTCTCTATTTATGATATTTTGAAATAATTCTAGTGAATAAGATATTTTGTTAACATATAAAATAGAAAGTTTCATTATGAAAATAATAGGTTTAGTCATTTTTATCCTTTCTTGTTCTTTTTCTTTGTTGGCCCAAACGGACCGATTTTCCGATAAAGATAAGATCTTCTTTGAGAGCCAATTAACCAATTATCAGGACTGGTTGGACAGCCGAGGATTTGGCCAAGTATTGACCATTGATCACATAGAAGTACATCCAAAAATGTTGACCCTGTTTTTGGATGTCAAATTTGAGCGGGGAGACTCAGCTTCCATTGCCTGGGATACGTTAAAAGCGAGCTATGCCCAGCTAGAGTTTGATTCACTGGAGGCGGCTATCTATCACTATTTTACCTTTTTGATGGAAGTTCCACCCTCCATGGCTACCATAGAAATTTACAACTCTTTTGGAGACCGGGTTCCTTGTTTCTACAAAGCCATCTATGTAGAAGATGGTCAATTATCGACAGAACAAGCTCCCTGTAGAGATAAAGAGACCACCTTTACCATTGACTTTGAAGATTTACCTGAAAACAAAACAAGGTCGATCGAGGAAGTTGAAAAGGATTGGGGCAAAAAGAAGGCTTTTAATGTTATCGAAGGATTCTGTCGAGATTTCTTTGAATTGAGAGAGGCTGAATTTGATGTCATCAAAAGGGGAAGTTACCTAAAATTCAGGGTTGAAGGAATGAGAAGGGAGATACTACCCCTTTCTTTTTTTGGAGTGCTTTTTGGACCTGCCAGAGAAAATTTGGTTGTTGCCGTTAATTTCTTTGACACCGACAAGGGCTTTATGATTCATATAAATACGAATGGTAAATTTGGTTCAGGCCTATTTGTACCAAGAGCAGGCGGATATAGGCCAATGGAGCCAGACTATGCCAAAGAATTACAGAAGTACACCAATAAGTTGGGTGAAGAAATAAGAAAAGAAATTTTGAAATAGTGAACGAATCAATCCTTGGAAAAAGAATTTTAGGGTTGTTGATCATTTCCAAAGCTTTGGTAGTTGTTTGGATTTTGATCAATGCTGGATCAGGAGGTATGGCTAGCAGTGAGACTGTTTTCCTCCTGGTATTGATGTTGCCCATTTTCATGCTCTTTTTATTTGCTTCTTTGAGGCAAATCAGTTCCATGCCTCAGCAGGAAGAACTGCCTCAAGAAGAGGCAGAAAAGTTGGTCGATCCCACTTATCTGAGAATGATCCACCTTACTTTTATTTCCTATGTGTTCATCTTATTTGTACTGGTTTTCTTACTGGTTACAGGCAGGTTCGGCAATGAGCTAGAAACAAATCGGACCCTTGCATTTTTACTGATTGGCTTGACGGAAACCTTTTTTGGTTTGTTTGTTGGAAAGATATTTCGTGACCTCATCATCAAGCAAGGTGAAAGGAAACTGGCGCCTTTGCGGAACCTAATGATCGAAAATGAGCAATTGGAAGAGATTCATGCCCGCTTGTTGAATCGACAACTTCCTCCTGCCCCTGGTTTCAGTGAAAAAAAGGGTGATTGGTTGAATGCCTTAGCAGAAGGTGAACTTGAAAAAGGCGTTGGTGAGATTCATGGATATGCCCAGGACAATGAAGATGGATTGTTGTTGAGCTGGATTGTCCAACAATCTTTTCGCTTAAGTCAATTGGAGGCGAATAACATCAATGGCGTAATCTCAAAAGAAAGTTATCTTTTGGAAAGAAATAAGATAGCAGAATCTATAATTAGGATTATTCAGAATATTTAATGTTAAAAAAGAGTATTACACCATGAGACTCATTTTATCAATTTTAATTTCTTTCTTAAACGTAATTTTTCTGTTTGGACAAGGTGAGAATAGGCTAGATAATCCTTTTAATGAGTTAACGATTACATTGGGGCACACCTCCTCAGTCAAATCTGTTGCCTTCTCTCCAGATGGACAATACATCCTCACAGGAAGTCTAGACAATACCGCTAAACTATGGGATCGCTCATCGGGAAGGGAAATAAGAACATTCAAAGGACATAGTGAATTTGTCTATTCTGTGGCCTTCTCTCCAGATGGACAATACATCCTAACAGGAAGTAGGGACAATACCGCTAAACTATGGGAACGCTCATCGGGAAGGGAAATAAGAACATTCAAAGGACATAGTTCTTATGTCTATTCTGTGGCCTTCTCTCCAGATGGACAATACATCCTCACAGGAAGTTGGGACAATACCGCTAAACTATGGGATCGCTCATCGGGAAGGGAAATAAGAACATTCAAAGGACATAGTGGAAGTGGCATCGATGGTGGAGCTGTTTCTTCTGTGGCCTTCTCTCCAGATGGACAATACATCCTCACAGGAAGTTATGATAATACCGCTAAACTAAGGGAGCTTTCATCGGGAAGGGAAATCAGAACATTCAAAGGACATGGTGAAAATGGCAACTATGGTGTTGTCACTTCTGTTGCCTTCTCTCCAGATGGCAAATACATCCTCACAGGAAGTTCGGACAATACCGCTAAACTATGGGATCGCTCATCGGGAAGGGAAATAAGAACATTCAAAGGACATAGTCGAGCAGTCTATTCTGTGGCCTTCTCCCCAGATGGACAATACATCCTCACAGGAAGTAGGGACAAGACCGCTAAACTATGGGAGCGCTCATCGGGAAGGGAAATAAGAACATTCGATGGACATTATGATGAGTTCTCTTCAGTGGCTTTCTCTCCAGATGGACAATACATCCTCACAGGAAGTGGGAACATCTTCATAGAAATTGGGGGTTATACCGCTAAACTATGGGATCGCTCATCGGGAAGGGAAATAAGAACATTCAAAGGACATAGTATTGCTATATTTTCTGTGGCCTTATCTTCAGATGGACAATACATCCTCACAGGAAGTAGGGACAGCACCGCTAAGCTATGGGAGCGCTCATCGGGAAGGGAAATCAGAACATTCAAAGGACATAGTAAATCTGTCTCTTCAGTGGCCTTCTCACCAGATGGACAATACATCCTCACAGGAAGTTGGGACAAGACCGCTAAGCTATGGGAGCGCTCATCGGGAAGGGAAATAAGAACATTCAAAGGACATAGTAAATCTGTCTATTCTGTGGCCTTCTCACCAGATGGACAATACATCCTCACAGGAAGTTGGGACGAGACCGCTAAACTATGGAAGCGCTCATCAGGAAGGGAAATAAGAACATTCTATGGACATAGAGAATCTGTCTCTTCTGTGGCCTTCTCTCCAGACGGACAATACATCCTCACAGGAAGTATTGACAAGACCGCTAAACTATGGGAGCGCTCATCGGGAAGGGAAATAAGAACATTCAAAGGTCATAGTTCTTGGGTCAATTCAGTTGCCTTCTCTCCAGATGGAC
>JALEFZ010000041.1 GCA_022760475.1 Bacteroidia bacterium
GAAATCTTACCCCAGCGTCAACGCTCCACCTGGGCCTGAATTGATAAGCGACGCTTGCCGAAACACTCTGCATTATCCTTGGGTAAGTAACTTTGATAACTGGAGATATCTCTCCAATAGGGGATATCGGATTGACAAAGTCCCAGCCCTGAATATCAGCGAAATCTGGTCCATATGGCAAGGCTCTAAAGAAATTGCCAAGTTCTTCAGGCTCCTTAGGAATCCTGGTTCCAGCGATTTCTGCCGTGGTAGAGATATCCACCCATAAACGAGGACGGAATTTTATTGAAAGCAATTGTGGAGTAGGCAGAATTTCATGAATGTCAGATTCCAGCACCCATTCCTGACCCGCAATGGGGTGCATCTCTATAGAGAGAACCTTCCTTGTAAAGCTGGGAATACGCTTTCTAGGGTTAATTTTGGATAGTTGAGTAGATCCCAGGATCTCTTTGTCAAAATTGGTGTTATTCTCAAATGGACTGATTTGAAGATTTAGAGAAGTTGAGTTGAATGTAGGGCGCTTGGGTCTTTGGGTGGAGACAATGGTTTCTCCTACTGGAACTTCTTCCGGGCACTTTTCTTCAATGCTAATTGGGAATTCAGATGTGTTGGTGTAAGGATTAGATGCCTGAGTTAGTGTTGTTTGTTTGGGGCCTGATTGATGGAAATAATTAAATGTAAAAAGTCCGATTACTAGAAATAGGGCAGACGCTCCTCCAGTTAGCCACCAGATCCATATCCCTGATCTTCTCCTTTTGGCTAATTGAGCCTGAATACCTTCCCAGACCTGAGGTCGGGGAGGATGTTCATGGCTATCCATTTTAGCCTTTATATGTCGTTCAAATTCTTCAGATGGCATCTTTGTAGGGGTGTTTGATGAGATAAGCATGGCTCACCTGTTTTTTCAACAAGGCTCTGGCCCTAGTGTACTGAGACCTGCTGGTACTTTCACTTATCCCGAGTTTTTCTCCAATTTCAGCATGCGAATAACCTTCTATGGCATACAGGTTAAAAACCCACCTGTATCCATCGGGAAGCTGTTGGATAATCTCCATCAATTTTTCAGCTTCCAGGCTGGCTACAATGTCCTCCTTTTGACCGGGAAGAATCTCATCCTTGATTTCAAGTTGATGAAGATAATGCTTTTCCTTCCTGATAAAATCAATCGCGGTGTTTGCCATGATTCTTCTGATCCATGCCTCAAAGGAACCTGATTCCTGAAACTTTTTGATCTTAAGGAAAACCTTCAAAAATCCTTCTTGAAGGATGTCTTCAGCCTCGGCTTCGCTTTTAACATACCTCATACAAACAGACATCATCTTGGGTGCAAACAAATCGTAAAGCTCTTTTTGAGCCTTTGCCTTTTGCTTGACACAGTCTTTGATGAGTGCTTTGAGCCTACGCTCCATAGAAGGTTGTTTGGGTTTTGACGGGAAAAGAAATGAATCCGCTGCTTTAAGGTACTGAAAAATAAAAAAATGCCGACTCTTTTGAGGCGACATTTTTCAATAACCAGAGAATTTATACTAAGCCAAGTGGCGAATTTCCTAGTTACTTAGGCAGGTTTCTGTTCTCATTACGGCAATACCGAGACGGCACGGCTCGTGTCCACTGCATCAAGCGCCTGGACGACTCCCTCCGCGGAGAAGAATGCGATTCCAAGTGCCAAGGCTACTCCGAGAGTCAAACCCAGCAAAAGCACTTCCTTTACATTAAGTTTTAGCTTTTTCATTGTTCTAATAATCATTAAGAATTCAATTACTATACGCCTATAAAGGTAGTTTTGCTCATATTTTCCAGTTCCCTTTTCCCAGCGTGTTGGTTGAGAAATTATTCGTGTTGATGGATATAGCTATTGAACCACCAACTCAGGCTGTTTCCAGCTTTTTTTGAGACTTTAGGCCAACTCCCCACCAACTCATGCTGACAGCGTTGGTAAAAAGGGATAAAATAAGGAGGAGCTCAAAGTCAACGGGACAATCATCAGCCTGAATATCCTGTAATGAGAGTGTATAGTTTAGGTAATTCCAATCCACTTTGGGTTTCAATCTGAAAAGTTTCTTCCGATGTTCGTCTATAAGCACCTGCGAATAGTCCATAAAGCCTTCGCCTTTCAATTCAAAACAATACCACTCACCATTTGAGTTCATTACTTCAAAAAATGCAGCACCCTTCCATGTCCAACTTGTATGAGCAATGGCATTTCCTTCTTTTCTTAAGGCATAACGGGTGCACCATATGTTCTCGTTGGCAATTTCATAGCGATGCCCTTTGTACTTGAAGTGTGTATTGTAGGAGCTAGGGGTTTCCCTGATCAGCTCTGTGACCAACTGATCGCTTGAGTCGAAAAGCTGTATGGATTGCTTCGACGGAGAATTGAAATAGTAACTTCCCATTTTATATCCTTTTATTAAGGATATGAAAACCTTAATTCAGGTTGGAAGCTTTTTGGGGTACTGGGGCATTAAGGCAATAGATAGCAGTAGGCCTTCCTTCAAGATTTGAATCAGAAATCATACTCATTCCTAACCTGGAGGCAAGTTTGCTAGAATCTATATGGTTGGTATCCATCGAGGCCTTTACATAAGGAAATGCCAATTCCTCGAAGGCATAATCAACAACTTTGCTTGCAGCTTCGGAGGCGAAACCTTGTTTACTATATTGGGGGAGGAGACCGTATAAGAGTTGAGGCTGTGGATCTTCAAATAGCGGCCAAAGGCCAGCGAATCCTATTTCTTCTAATAGTGTTTTACTAAGGATTTTCCAGAGACCCCAGCGGTAATGCTGGAAATACTTCTTATTGGCAGAGATGAAGTTCATGCTCTCTTCCAAATCAATTTCTTGCCCATCCCATAAGTGTTCCCGAATATAGGGATGTGTAAATAGGTGATGCAAAAGACCTAGGTCTTCAGCCCCAAAGGGAACCAGATATAGACGTTCAGTCTCAAGCATAATAGGATATATGATTTTTTTAATATAACTAACATACGGCCTTTTTTTATCAAATACTAATTTTGTAATATGATTTTTGTCAATCAATGTGCCCTGATTATCAGCTTGATATGATTGACATATATAAATATGAAGCATTTGTTGTCAAAACTTCTTTACATGGAGGCTTTCAAAATTTCGATTGAAGTCCTCAATTCTTCCACAGTAATATTGAGGGGCGGGCTTATTCTGAGGCCATTTTTGATGTTTAAAAATCCAATAGTAAGTAGCCCCTTATCCAAAGCGGTTTTCCTCACTTGTTCTGATTTTTCATAATCTTCAAATAGGACTGCATAGAGCAAACCTTTCCCTCTGAGTTCAGTAATCGAAGGATGCTGTAATTGTTCGATCAGGATGTTTTCTAAGTTCGAAACCCCTTCAAGGAGGTTTCCGCTTTCTAATTTTTTAAATGCAGCCAGTCCCGCAGCGGCACTTAGCGGACCACCACCAAAAGTATTGATATGTCCCAGGATGGGGTTATGGGTAATGGCGTTTGCAATTTCCTTCCTGGTAATCCAGGCCCCCAATGGCAGACCTGCACCCAATGCTTTGGCCAAGGTTAGGATATCCGGCTTGACTCCATAAGCCTGATGGGCAAACATACTTCCTGTCCTTCCAAATCCAGTTTGGATTTCATCAAGAATCATCAATGCCCCAGTTTCATCACACCTTTGTCGGACGGCCTTAAGGTAACCATCATCTGCTAGGATACCTCCTCCTGCTCCCTGAATGGCTTCCAGGATGATACAGGCTGTATCTTGGTCTATTTCCTCAAGGGCAATTCTATCATTATAGGGAATATGGTAAACCTCAGGAAGAAGTGGGCCATAATTTTCCTTCATTTTGGGGTTTCCACTAACGCTTAGTGAACCATGGGTGCTGCCATGATAGCTGTTGATACAGGCTACAATCTTTTTTCGCCCTGTAAATCTTTTGGCTGCTTTTAAAGAAGCCTCATTGGCCTCTGTTCCCCCATTGAGGAAATAGACTTTTTCAAAGCCTTCGCCTAGGGCTTGGCTCAAGGCCTTTGCATACAAAACCTGAGGAGCCATGATGGATTCACCATACACCATGGTATGAAGGTATCGCTCTGCTTGTTCTCGTATGGCATCAATGACTTCGGGAACTCCATGGCCAAGGTTCATGACACAAATTCCGCTGATGAAATCAATCCATTTCTTGCCATTTGGCCCGTAGAGATAGATTCCTTTGGCGTAGCTTACCTCTATGCCAATAGGTTCAGGGGCTGTAAAAGCAATGTGTTGATCAAACAATTGACGAAGCTTATCCATGAAGGCAAAGGTAGTAGAAAAAGCATAAATTGACGTGGAGAGGACAATTTCCCTTCAGACAAGGAGGCAATAATTGCGTATACAATACAAAAAAAGAGCTTGTATGAAAAATGTAACAGAAACCTATGTTCCCATCAACTGTAACTACTATGATAAGTTAGAGGCGTGGGCAGTTCTCAGGAAAAATGTAAGTATCAAAAGATACTTTCCCGATGGATCTGATGGAATTGTGGAAGGGCGAATTGTAGATTTTTTTATACGAGAGGGAGCAGAATACCTAAAGATGGCTGATGGCCATGAAATCCGCCTGGATTACCTGATCTCTGTGAATGGAGAAGAATTACCCAACGCCTGTTAGGCCGGAAGTCTCATATGAATAAAAAGTTAATACGAACATTTTTTAGTTTTATCTATTGACCATCAAAAAAGAACATATGGAAAACGGTGTACAAGTAATTAATAAGCCTGATGAAAGTCGCTTTGTAATCGAAGCTGAAGGGCATGTGGCTTTTCTTGAATACGTCGAGCGAACAAGCATGATTGTGTTTCCTCATACGGTGGTTCCGACTGAGTTGGAGGGAATAGGATACGGCAAAATGCTTGCGGAAGCTGCTCTTGGCTGGGCCAAAGAAAAAGGGAAGAAAATTGTACCGACTTGTCCTTTTGTGGCAAGCTACATCAGGAGGCATCCTGAATACAAACCCATGGTGGCTCCTGGTTTTATTCTGTAATTTAGGAGTTGAAACTGATAACAATGGATTAATGGCCAGGACATAAGGCATGTCCTGGCCATTTCTGTATTAAATTAGATCGATAAGGCAGTTGGGTTAACCTCTTCTTCTTTCAAGAAGAATCATCATCATCAAGCCCAACATGATTCTGTCATCATCGTCATTGTCCATGCTGCCAATTTTATCTACCTCAAAGTTTCTTCCAAAGAAAGAAGCTTTCTTTTTGAGTCGTACAATGGGTTGATTATCTGTATCTGTAACCAGATAAGAAGGGTTAAATACATATCCTGTGAATATTCCCAAAATAGGTATCTCTGAAAATAGCGCATCGAATACCTTTACCCATCCATTTTCTTCTCTTACCATGTATTGAATCTCAGCGTTTTCGTCGATCAAATGGTACTCGGCCTTCCAAAGCGATTTCCAACCCTTGCGGGCAATCTTTCCGAATTCTTTTCCATCCTCGTCAAAAAAGCTATAGGCAGCAGAAAAGTCTAACCAACGATCAGCCTTTATGGTGTAGTTGATTTTACTTTTAGTGGCGTCTGCATAAATTTTAACCTCCTCCTTTAGCTTGAACATCTTTTGCCTTACATAGGCGACTACCTTACCTGAAGCATCTGTGGCAGTAAAGTCGTTGGCAAGTGTAGAGATTTTAAAAACAAAATTAATGGGGAACTGCAGGTTTTGCATGGCTAATATAGATTTAGTGTTATGTTTTTCGGTGCCCAATCTACAATGAAGAAATTTTCATTCAAAAAATTATTCGACATTTTAAAAAGCATCATCAAAGCTTAAAAAATTAAGTTGTTTTTAAATGAGCAGGATCTTAACCAAAACAAGATCCTGGAGAGATTCCTGCAACTCTTTGGCCTTTGACAAACCTGACTGGTTGCAAAGCAACAAGACCCTGAGGTCATGAGCTGTCTCCTCCACGGCTGTTTCTACAGGCTTCAGTTGCTTCTCAAGCTCACGGCAGACCTCAATTAAACCATTTGTTACATGGTTGTTGATAATGTTGAGATCCAATGTGGAGATCATCCGCAGCTTGTCACGTTTCTTTCCCTGGAAAAACTGACTGCTTAGGTGGATCAATTGATCAGAAATGTCCTTGAGTCCCTCCTTCACTTCGTAAGGAAGCTGGTTCATCCATTTCTCCAATGAGAATATGGCCACTTCAATTTCTCCCCTGAGGAGCTCTTTCCTAATATTTACTAAATTATCCCAAATGTTCATTTTCCCTTCCCTGTCCCTGCAACTACTCGATTTATTTAGGTCTGGATTTCAGGATGAGCAATAATCATATTTTTAGCATAAATTCCAAGTTTTTGCTAAAAATATTTGCTTTTTGTGGGTGAAAAATTTAGGATGGGTAGATAATTATAGCAAAAAAATAAAAAAAAGCCCCTCAAAATATGAGGAGCTAATCAATTAATTTATTGAAAGACAGTAGTCTTACTTTACAATGTTCACAATTCTGCCTGGTACTACGATAACCTTTCTTGGAGCTTGGCCTTCCATCCATTTTTGAACTCCTTCATCAGCAAGAGCAGCTTCTTCCACCGCTTTTTTATCTGCATCAGCAGGTACGGAGATTTTTCCTCTCACTTTGCCATTGATTTGAATGGGGTAGGTGATAGAATCTTCCGCCAGGTACTCTTCCTTCAATTTGGGGAAACCTGCTTCCAGTATACTGCTTTCATGTCCTAGCTTTGACCATAGCTCCTCACAGAAATGTGGAGCGAAAGGAGAAAGGATAAGAAGGAAATCCTGCAGAATTTCTCGCTTGTTGCATTTCATTTGCTGAAGTTCCTTGGTCAGCACCATGAATGCTGGAACAGCTGTATTAAAGGCCATTCTGTCGATAGAATCTCCAACCTGCTTAATAGCTGTATGCAATGCCTTGTATTCTGCCTTACTTGGCTTGTCATCGCTGAGATTCAATTCATTGTCATCATTGGTGAAAAGGTTCCAGGCGCGCTTCAGGAAGTTGAATACACCAGAAATACCTTGTGTATTCCATGGTTTGGCAACTTCCAAAGGCCCAAGAAACATCTCATAAAGCCTCAATGTGTCTGCACCATATTCCTCACAAACAAGTGCGGGGTCTACAGTATTGTAAAGAGATTTTGACATCTTCTCTACTTGTGAAGTCGTATGGAATTCATTGTTCTTATTTAGAATGAAGGTACTATCCTCATCTCTCGCCCATTTTTTCTGAGCTTCCACATCCAACATGCCATCTTTAACAAAGGAAATGTTGGCATGAATGGCAGAGTATTGATCTTCTGTTCCCTTTTCTATCAAGTCAGCAGAAACAAATTCATTGCGCTCCTTGTGTCGGTACATCAATTGGGAAACACCCTGGATCATTCCCTGATTGACCAGTTTTTTGAATGGTTCATCTACAGAAACCTCTCCGATATCATACAAGAACTTCGTCCAAAGTCTGGAATATAACAAGTGTCCCACAGCATGTTCTGTTCCACCTACATACAAATCCACTGGAAGCCAATACTTCCCTACCGCCTTATCCAGGAATGCTTCCTCATTTTGGGCATCCGGGTATCTCAAGAAGTACCACGAAGAGCCTGCCCAGCCAGGCATGGTATTCAAATCGCGGGTACCACCCTCTGGTCGATTTTCCCAGCCTTTGGCTCTTGCAAGTGGAGGCCTGCCGTCAGGTGAGGGTTTGTACTCATCGATTTCGGGCAAGGTCAATGGAAGTTCTTCATCTGGTACAGCAAATGCAGCTCCATCTTGATAATAGATTGGTGTAGGCTCTCCCCAGTACCTTTGGCGAGACCAAATGATGTCTCTGATTCTGAAAGTTACCTTGCCCTTTCCGATATTCTTTTTCTCCAACTCCTCGATGATTCTGCCAATCGCATCAGGAACAGCCAGGCCATTTAGGAAATCAGAGTTCATCATATTGCTTTCCTTGGTGATAATGGCCGCTTCTTCGATTCCATCGCCTTCAATCACCTGAACAATGTCGATCCCAAACTTCTTGGCGAACTCATAGTCTCTTTCATCATGCGCAGGTACGGCCATGATAGCTCCTGTACCATAGGTAATGATGACATAGTCGGAGATATAAATTGGCAATTTGTTTCCATTGAATGGGTGAATGGCATAGCCTCCTGTCCAGACACCGGTCTTGGTGGTGTCTGCCATTCGTTCACGCTCAGATCTGTTTTGGGCCCAGTCTACATATTTCTCAACCTCTTCTTTTTTATCCTGGGTTGTGATTTTTGCTACGATTTCATGTTCGGGCGCTACGACCATGAATGTATTTCCGAAAATAGTATCGGGGCGGGTGGTAAATACTTCCAGTTTATCCGCTACTCCTTCAACATCATAAATGATGGACGCACCTTTGGATTTGCCAATCCAGTTGGTTTGCATGGCTTTCAAGGCGTCTGACCACTCAAGCGAATCAAGGCTGTTCAGCAAGCGGTCTGCGTAAGCGGTAATCCTTAGCATCCATTGCTTCATCTGTCGGCGCTCGACGGGGTGTCCACCTCTTTCTGATTTGCCGTCCTTAACCTCCTCGTTTGCCAATACTGTCCCCAATGCTTCACACCAGTTTACCACTGCATAATCTGCATAAGCAAGGCGATAGTTCATCAGGATATCACTTTTTTGCTTGGCGTCGAAAGCCTTCCATTGCGCATCACTGAATGCTTCCTCCTGACTGGTGCTGGCATTAACCGCTGCATTTCCAGCTTTTTCGAAGATAGAAATCAGTTCTGCAATAGGTCGAGCTTGTTGTTTTTCATTGTCATACCAATGCCCAAACAACTTTTTGAAGATCCATTGTGTCCATTTATAAAACTTCGGATCAGCAGTTGATAATTCTGCGTCCGGATCATAATGGAAACCAAGGATTTCCATTTGTTCTTTGTAGCGTTTGATATTGGTCTGTGTGGTAACAGCCGGATGTATGCCTGTTTTGATGGCATATTGTTCTGCAGGTAGCCCAAAAGAGTCAAATCCCATGGGATGGAGGACATTGAAACCCTTAAGTCGTTTGTACCTTGCGAGGATGTCAGTGGCGATATAACCCAGTGGGTGACCTACATGGAGGCCTGCTCCAGAAGGATACGGAAACATATCCAGTACATAGTACTTGGGTTTTTCGGACTGCTTTTCAGCAACGAAGGTGCGATTTTCTTTCCACCATTCTTGCCATTTTTTCTCAATGGCGCGGAAATTGTAAGATCCCATTTGAAAATTATTGCTTAGAAATAACTAAGTATGTTGGATTGAGCGATTTGCTCAAAAGTGTTGCCAGAAAATTTATTCAAATACAAAATCTTTGGTCTCAGTTAAACATGTGTGAAACCAAATTTTTGCGACGGGGCAAAAATAAGGTAATTTCTTCCATGTACCCAATAAGATTCAGAGATTAGGCCAGGCTTACACCCCATATTTGGGATGAACCCGGCTTGTATACGGAAAATATTCCCTTACTGGATAAAAAATCAGGCTTTTTGCTTAATGAATAGCTTTTTTTTTCGTTAGTTTAGTTGAACAATTCCTCATAATATTCCCATTTCATACATAGATAAGTATAGAGATCAATTCAAAAAGTAAGAGGAGGAAAGAAGGGTTAATTTAAAATTGGATCCCACTAATTATGCAAAGACAAGTTTTACTCATTTATCTGATGTGTGTTTTGATCTCCGGGGGGGAAATATGGGGTCAACAAAGGCGTACTACGATAAATTACGACCTTAAGAAAAAACCACCCCTTGAGCAGGAACTGAATATCAGTTTCTCTAATATGGGTATTGGATCATTTAAAAATGAAGATGACGCCCTCTTTTTTTCAATTCCTCTTACGGTAAATATCGAAAACCCTTCTCCCTTTCTTGCATTCAATTTGAAAGGAGACTTTCAAAACTATGACACTGGAAGGGTGAGTATTTTTGTCAGGTTTGCCAGAAACAGTAATTCTTTTGGGAATTTTGAAGAAGTAAGGATGTACCACCACTCCGAGGTGAATGATTCTCTTTTTCAGTCGGAACTGATGTTCATCAATCCTCAAAACAAGGTCTTTCAGTTTTTAATCATATTCCATCCCACACTACCAGGACAGCCAAGGGTAGTAGCTTCGCGCTTGCAGTTTGACTTGTACTCACCAGGAGAAGCCGAACCTGTGAATACAGCTAGCAATCCCCTCAAAACCCGCTTGCTGGGTACCAATCCAGGGTGTGGTTGTGATGTGCCTGCATATGTGAGCCGTACAGCTTGGGGAGCTCCTCCAGGTCAAAACTATAACCTGAATCCAAATATTCAGCCTTCATATTCTCCTGTTAGTCACCTGGTTATCCACCATTCTGCAGGATCAAACACCAGCAGCAATTGGTCTTCAACTGTATCATCCATCTGGAACTTCCATGTCAATAGCAACGGCTGGGATGACATTGGTTATAACTGGTTGATTGATCCCAATGGTATGATCTACGAAGGTAGAGGAGGGGGAAATAACGTAGTAGGGGCACACTTTTGCGGAAAAAATACAGGAACCATGGGCATTTGTATGCTTGGGACCTATGAAAATGTAGCCCCAACTGCCCCTGCGATGGAGAGCCTACATAGATTACTGGCCTGGAAGTTATGTGATGGCAACCTGGATGCCCTTGATACAGCATCATTAGCCAACAGCGGTCTTATACTTCCAGTTATTACTGGCCATAAGGCTGGATGTTCTACGCTCTGTCCTGGAGATATGATTTTTCAGAATCTTCCAGTGATTAAGCAAAATGCAGTAATTGCCCAAACAAGCTGTGTTACAAGTGTTGAAGAACCATCTCTATTTGATAAAACGATTAATATTTACCCCAATCCCAGTGAAGGAGTATTCAACCTGAAGTGGTGGCAGGAGGAAAATTCGAAGGTCGAAATCAGGGTTTTAGATGGCCAGGGCAGAAACGTGTTAAGTCAAAAAGCACTCTTATTTGCTGGGCCACAGGAGAGTACCCTGGACTTGAACCATTTGGTTCCAGGAATATATTGGCTACAATTCATCACGGGAAATGAGTCCAAAGCACAAAAAATTGTGCTGATGAGGTAAAAAATGCGATTTTTCTTCCTGAAAAATTTAATTTTAAGAATTGAACTATTATTCACGGGAATTCTTGCACCCCTGCTATTCTAATTTTGGAAGTATTTAAAAAGAATGTACAGGAATTATTATGAGGTACTAGGCATTTCACCGCAATCCAATACTGCCGATATCAAAAAGGCATATAGGAAACTTGCTATGAAATACCATCCTGATAGCAATCCTGGTGAAGGGGCTAAAGAAAGATTCATAGAGATCAATAAGGCTTATGAAGTTCTTAGCGATCCACAGAAGAGATGGCGCTATGATTTGTTGATCAACCCTCCTCAGCCAAGGCCAGCGACCACTCCACCTCCACGTCCGAAAAGCCATTCCCAACAAGATTATTCAAGGCCTGATCCCAGGTATCATGAAGCCAAAAAGAAAAAGGATCAGAAAGAAAATGAAGAGTTCCTGAGATACGGAGGCATTTCAAGGATAATAGCCATCTTTACCATGCTACTGGTGGTATTTCTAGTCGTTGAAAAGCAGTTTTCCCAAACCCAACAAGGAGAAATTATTTCTCGAAGGGGCATAATCAATTTGAGTAGGGGAGATCTGGGAATAATGCTAGTAACCAATAAGGCAAGCTACAATTTTCATCGTGAGACTGGGAAAAACATCAGAAAGGGCGATTCTCTGTTTAAATCGACCACGCCCATTTTGAAGAAAATTACACGAATAGAAGTTTACCGATCTTCGCCATTGAAGGGTACCAAACTCCTCCAGTTGTATCAGAAAACAGATCAGCCAGAGGGGATGATCAAGGTTTATGATTCCTATTACAAGCCCTCCGTTTTCAATATATTCTTTTTCCTACCTTTAATAGGGCTTATTGCCTCGATTTTAGTCTTTGCCCTTCCCAAACGTTTTGCCAGATTAAAGTTTCAGTTTGGAATGATGGGCGGAATGTTTTCATTTCTAAGCATACTTGTCTTGATTCTTTTTTAGTTGATCTCTCCCCAAATTAATTTGGGGGTCATATAGGATTAAAAAATAATTTATGTCAAAAAATATCTGGTGGCTCAAAGCCAAATTTATTTTATTTGATATGAATTAGACACTTACTACCCAAAACTCATGGACGCAATTCTTTCCTTTCTTTCTAGTATCCCTTGGTGGGCTTATATCCTTACAGTCCTTGTTTTGATTTTCATACGAGATGTATTCATTCAAAGGGCACACACCATCCAGCATAACTACCCAATTATTGGTCATATCAGGTACATGCTCGAAAAAATTGGCCCTGAGTTGCGGCAGTATATTGTGGCGAATAATAGGGAGGAGTTGCCATTCAATCGCTCCCAGCGGAGTTGGGTTTATGCCTCTTCAAAAAGACAAAACAACTACCAGGGTTTTGGTACAGACCAGGATATGCATTCTCCCGGTTACAACTTCATCCGTCCTTCCATGATCCCTTATAAGCTTGAAAAAGGTCATCCGAATCAGGAAGACCCCTATTTCCTGCCATCAGCAAAAGTTTTGGGAAAGGCACATGGAAGAAGAAAACCGTACAGGCCTGCTTCTATTGTAAACATTTCGGCAATGAGCTATGGCTCTCTATCCAAAACAGCTATCGAATCCCTGAATAAAGGAGCATTGAAAGCTGACTGTTATCACAATACCGGAGAAGGAGGGCTCTCTCCCTACCATAGCCATGGTGCTGATGTAGTTTTTCACTTCGGAACAGGCTATTATGGTGTTAGAAATCCTGATGGAACTTTTTCCATGGATAAATTGGTAGAACTGGTAGAAAAAAATCCATTCATCAAGGCCATAGAAGTTAAACTGAGTCAAGGAGCCAAGCCTGGGAAAGGTGGAGTTTTACCCGCCAAAAAAATAAGCAAAGAAATATCTGAAATCAGGGGTGTACCGATGGGACAAGATGTATTGTCCCCTGCGTTTCATTCTGCCTTTTCTACAGTTCCAGAAATGTTGGCATTTATAGAAGAGATTGCCGAAAAAACGGGATTGCCCGTTGGAATTAAGTCCGCAGTTGGTAAGATGGAACAATGGGAGGAGTTGGCTGATTTAATGATAGAAACAGGAAAAGGACCTGACTTTATCGCCATTGATGGTGGTGAAGGGGGGACTGGAGCTGCTCCCCCCTCCTTTGCGAACCATGTGAGCCTTCCATTCATATATGGTTTTAGCAGCGTGTACAAACTGTTTTCAGCCAAGGGATTGACAGAAAGGGTAGCATTTATTGGTTCCGGTAAGTTGGGTTTCCCATCCACTGCCATCACGGCTTTTGCTATGGGCGCTGATTTGGTAAATGTAGCTAGAGAGGCCATGATGTCGATAGGATGTATCCAGGCTCAGGTATGCCACAAGAATACTTGCCCTGCTGGAGTTGCCACCAACAACAATTGGCTTGCATCAGGAATAGACCCTCGGTTAAAGTCCGAACGTTACTTCAATTATGCCAAGACCCTTAGAAAGGAAGTACTTGAGATAACTCATGCTTCTGGATATGAACACCCCTGTCAGTTTACCATGGAAGATGTCGATCTTGGAATGGGAGACAACCATAAGACCCAGTCTTTGAAATTGACATTTGATTATTCGAAAGATCCAGTTCCATTTGAAGGAATGACTCACCTCAAAGACTGTCCTCACCTCGGTGGGACAAAAGGAAAAAAGAAAAAAGAAATCGCAGGATAATATTGATGCCATGACTCAACATCCCAAAATGAACTCCTGGCTTAGGGAGTTGGATCAAAGTACGAAAGCTTACCTTGAGGCATTTGAAATGCTAAGTCGAAAAGCCCTCAACTGGAAGCCCAAGGCTGATATATGGAGTGTGGGACAAGTGGTAGACCATGTCATTAAACTAAATGAAACCTATTATTCGAAGTTTCATGAATTGAGGTCTGGGAGGCTAAAGCTGCCTTTGCATGCAAGAGTTGGCTTCATTCCAAGGTTTTTTGGAAACTTGCTACTAGGATCTGTCTCCGAAGACAGGAGCCGGAAAATGAAAACTGTTGCTCCATTTTTTCCAAGCGAAAGTAATATCCCTGGAAACATCATGGAGAAATATAGCCATCACAAAGAGGAATTGAGACAATTTTTAAGGTCTAATGAGGACCTCATTTCCCCTAAAACGATAATTACCTCCCCCGCCAATAATGTACTGGTTTATAGCACAGAATTGGCGGTAGAGGCAATAGTGGTTCATGAGAAAAGGCATTTTACCCAAGCTCAGGAATTATTGGCCATCATTCCTGAGGATATCCTTAACGATTAGGGTATTTAAAGCCTTGTTGAGTCAGTACAACCTTTCCAGCGTCCAATCTGGACACTTTAAAGTACCACTCTCTGAAGGCACCATACTCATCAATGAATATCTTGCTCTTCATGAATGTATGCTTTTTCTTGATGATCAATTTGTTGCCTGAAGTTTCAAATTTCAGGTCATAGGTACCAAACTCACTTTTGATACTTACATCTTCTGGCTCTGCAAAAAGCTCATACCCATCTGGGATTTCTACCACAACAGTTTCATCTTTGGGACTCAGATTCAGGACTTTATTTAAGTCCATCACTGATTGTCTTTTGGTAGGAAGGAACTCTTCATGCATCTCAATGCGTTCGAGTAAGGGTAATGGGAAGATATAGAGTCCATAAAGTTTCTCCGCAAAATTTTCAGCACGAATTTCCATCTCCATTTTCAATGGAATGTCGATAGAGTCCATGTTGTGGAATTCTTTACGTTCCACCACATTACCAGCAATAAAAGAAAGGTTCAACTCCTTCTGGATGAAGGCATCCAGCTTGGCCCCACTGGCTGTCCCCAGAAATTCCCTGAATCTACCTCCTTCAATTCCTTTATAATCTCCTTCAACAGTCAGGTTTAACCCACCCTTTTCGTCCAGTTTGGCAAGCAAGTCATACTTCACCGTATTTTTCTCTGGATTGATCTTATCGTTTGGCAACCTAAATAAGTCTTGTTTTCCATCTTTGATCAACAGCGCCCATCCTTCATGGTCATGCTCCGCCAGGACATAGTGAGGATACTTATCTGTCGTCAAGTCAAGGTAGTTGGTCTCACCATCCAATACATAAGCAACAATCGCATGATTGAATACATTGGCTGTCAAAGGTTTGTATGGTAAATATTGCCCCGCCCTGACCAAAACAAAGTAGGATTCGATATCGGCCATTTTCAAAAAAGTGAGCATCAGGGTAGCTACATCTTTGCAATCTCCGATGCCTGAGGAGGAAGTAAGTTGAGGCTCTTGAGGTTCAAAGTTGGATTGGAGGAAAGAAGCCGAAGAGTATGATACCTCTTTGGTGATGTAGTTGTAAATGGCAACTACCTTTTCCTTATCGCTCATCTCTTCATTGACGATTTCTTTATAAAGATCCTGGAGGTAATAATTGGGCTCCAGTTTTCTGTAGTTGAGTTTTCTGTACCAATCGCTAAAGGCTTGCCATTCAAGCTCCGTATTCAGGAAGATCTCGGGAGAACCTGCATAATAGTTGTAGGCGGCATCTTCTCGGATTCGCTTGGGTGTGTGGTACCACTCCCAGTTGTGGAAGATGTATCCATCCCTTTCTGAAATGTTAACTTCCGCAGGTACATTTATGGATTGGTACCTTAGCTTTTCTTCAGATGAACTGGCTACTTCAAATTTTTGATAAAAAACAGGGCTTTTGAAATTTTTGCCGCCTTTGAATGCGCCATAATCTTTGAAGCCATAGGTTAGCCCATTCCTTTTATAATTTCTAAACGATGATGAACCCTCTCCCCAAATGATGTCTCCTACTTCCAGGTTTTTGAAGACGGCATAGCTGCCACTTTTTTCGGGCTGAACCCTGGAGCCATCCGGTTTGATGATCTCAACGGTGGTTCTTGATCCCAGAAAACTAAAGCTCTGCTGGGTCCATTCTGAAATTCCATTTTCATTGAGGATAATCAAGGCAAATTTTTCTTTGGTCTCGGAGTCCCCCTCGGGTTTTAGCCAATTCAGGCTGGTATGCATAAGGACGAGGGCATCCTCCTTGCCATAAGTTGCCATCCATTCCTCTTTTTTAGCCATAATGTCCTCCAAACTTGGTGTTTCAAAGGATTCCCAAAGGTTTTCCTCTTTGTCTTCCAACTGGGCAATCATGGCAGAAATTGATTGTCCTCCATAATATGAATAGCTCCTCCTGCCATAATTTTTTAGATCAAGTGAAAGGTTCAGGTATTTCAGGGCGCTATCTTTCATGTTCTTCTCTTTATAGATTCTTCCTTTGGCCGCATATACCTTTGGGGCATAGGGGGTAAGTTGCAAGGCTTCATTTGCAGTTTGAAGAGCTTCATCCCACATTTCTTCCTCCCTTAGCATATCAATTTTCCTTTGGTAGTAATTGAGTACATAAGGGTAGCGCTCTATCTCTGAGTTAATATTATTTAGCCTTTTCTTGAATGGCTGGGGACCCTTGAAGTTATTTTTCTTCTTCTTTTTATCCTCTTTCTTATCCTTTGAGGCAGTGATCTTATTTTTTTCAAAAATTTTGTCAAAATGAGGATACTCTTTAAGGGTTTCCTCTTTCAATTTGAGCAGCCGAGCTGTATCATTTTCTCCTGTATAATACCTGAGGTATTTCC
>JALEFZ010000042.1 GCA_022760475.1 Bacteroidia bacterium
AAAAGAACTTGGAATTGAAGATGAGCAGATAGAATATGAGGAGATTGGGTTAGAAATCGTAAAAATATTTAATGAAAGAGTAAACTCATTGAATCCAGCCATCCTACACTATCTGGACTATGGATCTCTGTTAGGTAATGATGAAATCGACTCTGTAAAACTGGTATTAAAAGAAGAAGGGTACTCTTTAGGACAGAATGATTCTAGGTTCTTAGATTCTGTTGATAACAATGTTTCAGATTTTTTGGATGAGGTAATACTGAGGTATAAAAATAGGATAGCAAGTATTCAAATTAGCTCTTATGGGTATGCAGATAATGTCCCCTTTAGGAAAAAGACCCTGGAAAAATATAATTCAGACCCTGTATTCAATGATATAAAGAGCGCCATCTGTGAGTGGAAGGATGGACAGATTCTTTGCTTTGAATATTTGAAATTCCATAAATTAAAAGGGAAACATAATAAAAAGCGCAACTATATTTTAAACTTGGCCTTGGCTAATTTAAGGGCTGAAAATAGGTTAAGGAAGGTTAAAGGAGGGATTGATGAATTGAGCTCTGGTCAATTGCCATTTCCTATTACAACAAAACGTGCTGGGATATTTGAAGAATATAATAGCGGAAAAATGTTTCGAAAAGTGGAGTTGGTCATTACTGTGCGGCTTAAACGAATTTCTTAGGTAGTATCCTGAAAAGTGTGTAAATACTCAGCCTTGCGACCTTAATTGTAAGGCTGAGTAAATATTTAAGAAAAAAAATTTCTGTTACTCCAAATCTTCCAAGTTCATTTGAAAACCATTATCAACCCTGATATAATTATTCTCAGGCTTTTCGAGAATCTTTGCAATGGATTTCTCCCACTCGGTATCAGGGAAAACCTGCTTGTGCAATAACCATTTTTGGGTATCTAGTTCTTCATATTTTTTATTGACTTGCTTAACCAGGAAAGCTCGTCCTGCCACCGGAACTCCCCCAGATGTGTATGCGGATATTACTCCCTGAAGTACTTGAGGGTGGATAGTCAGCCCAATTTTAAAGACAAAATGCATTTGCTTTAGTTTTTGCTGGTCATTCAGATGAAAAAAGAGTGCTTCATTTTTCTTTACTACATATCCTGTAAATATTCTTGTTCCTCCAATTAACTCAACCTGTAAATTTAATGAGTCGCTCACTTGATAGATTTTCATTGGACTCCTTAATAAGACATTTCCTTCTTTATTTTCCCTT
The DNA here is from genome assembly GCA_022760475.1 of Bacteroidia bacterium. Taxonomy (GTDB): domain Bacteria; phylum Bacteroidota; class Bacteroidia; order J057; family J057; genus JALEFZ01. The sequence continues at coordinate 1,227 of JALEFZ010000042.1, forward strand.
ACATAATAGTACCAGGCACCTATACAGGATTTCAATTCAGGACTTAAGTTTGAAAAGGGATTTTCTTTGTAAGAGTCAAAATCTTCGAAGCCTACACACTTAGCCAGGTTATCAAGGGCATCTATGTTCCTAAACTCAATTTCTTTGTTTAATTTCCCCTCTCTCGCCAGGTTACCAACTCTAATAAAAACGCTTTCATAATAAAATCGATGGTCTGCAACGGTGTCCTGCTCCTCTGAGATCATATCACAGAGTTTTATTATCCCCTTTCGGTCTAATGTGAGCGCTTTATCCTCACAGACCTTCTTTAGCAACTCGTATGGAATGAAGGCTGCAACTTTCATGTTCTAAAGCATTATAAGTATAGCTATTTATATCCTACTTCCTCAGTTTCTTCTAATACCAATATAATATTTTCTAGCCTAAAAATGCTATTTCATGAGACACTAGGCGAAAATTTTCGGATAGTGTCTTAGCCTATCCGAAAAACTGGCTGTTAACTATTAATAGTTTGAAGTAAACTCTTACAATTTTATAGTGAAATTCTTTAATCGGGGGCTGTCTACGCTATTTCTGTTCTATACGCTGGGCCAACGTAAGGGTTTTGCCTAGGAGGATTAGGACATTTGTATTGTTCCCAACAGTTGTGGGACACAGAATGAGAGCGTAGTCCGGACTCTTTCTCTTCTGGGATTTGTAAACTTAATCTAATCTACAATGATTTTACTATCTCTCCCAGAGAAGGGGGCCAGGACAACTATGTCCTTCCCAAAGGTAATGTTGATGCTTTTCGCGGTAGCTCTATTGAGTGTAGGAAGCATCAAGGCGCAAGAGGTACCCGCTACCTTTACGACCGTGCCGAGTACTTATTATGATGGTGATACGATCACTGTCCAAATTTCTGTCGGCACTTCTGCAGATCCCCTGGTAAATGCCACCGAAGTTGAGGTTGTATTTCAATGTGATGGATGTACCATCGACCCGGTGAGTCCGTTGCATGGAGACTTCAGCGGTACTAGCTTCCCCGATCCGGAAGATTGGGAAATGGACTTCTCCATTGCAGCAGCGGGTGATGAGATGACCATCACCATGAACCGTACCAATGGCGTGGGAGTAAACGGCTATGGCTTCATAGCAGGCTCGCCAGGAGTGATTGTGCAGATAGACGATCTGTTAAAAGGACCAAATCTTGGTCTGAGGATGACATCCATGTCGGTTAATGGTGTCAAGAAAGAGGCTTTCTCAGCCAATGTCTATCCAAACCCAAGCAAGGGACTCCTGAACCTGGATGGCCTTGATCCCGATCAGACTTATCAGGTTCAGCTTATTTCCCTCACAGGTGCACGTGTACACAGAACAGAATTGTCAAATTCTGAGAGATACAAACTGGATTACCACTCCTTTCCTGCAGGATTGTACCTGCTTGAAATTGAAGGAAATGGCAATGTCCAAAGGAAGAAAATCCAACTGAATTAAGTGAGTTGAATCTTGTTGTTGATCTTGTCGATCAGCCATTTCTTATGCACAAAACTTCCAGTTTCAAAGGCCTCTTTTCTGAGCTTTTCAAGCTCGGGGGTTTTGTGCGCATTTACCAGCTTAACGGAAAGCCGTGCAAGGTTCTGCATGGATTCCCTGCTTGACCAGGTAAGCGCACCTTTACGCTTTCTGGTGTACTCATACAGGGCATTCATGCTGTTCAATGCGTTCGGCCGCCCTTTTTCAGGTTCTTTCTCGTACTGTTCGTAGGCAATTTGAAAATTCAGGAACCTTTTTCTTATGTCTAGTATCTCATTGGTTGTGTCTACCTTGTCAACGAATTTTTGGCTTTTTTCCAAGTCTCCCTGGTAAAAAAGATTCCATGCCATAGCAAGGTTATAAAGTTCGTTTTGAACGGATGGAGCCAGGTGGTTCTTATACATATTGGCAATGACCTCAGAACGCTGGAATTGTTCTGATATGGTGAAAATGATGGTCATGTTGCTGTAGGTGGAAGAACGTATGATGCTGTTTTTTTCCAAAGGTTTCCTCCTGATGCTCCAATCGTAAAGTTCGCAAAGATTATTCAGGTGTTTATCACGCTTGTCAAAGGTACTGGAATTTGCATCCAGGACCAGGCGGCTATGGATAGCTGATTCGATGTTGGAAATATCCTCCTCGTCAAGCCGCTTGGCCTCAACCTGTTCTGTCAAGGCATCCATGATCCGCCTGAAATTGAATTCCTTGCTTTCTATAGATTGGATCAATTGGAGGAAAAGCCCTGCTCCCTGGAGCAATTCATTGCCCTTTACTTTTTTTGCAAGATATTCCAGGAACTCCTCTTGGAAGAATGATTCAACTTCCTCCATTTTTTCAGTGGTCGAAGTCTTTTTACCAACATTCTTCTCCTTGCTGATCCTGAAGTTGTTGTAGACAATGGCGCCCAGGATAAAGTTGAGTTTCTGGTAAATCCAGTAGAGGTCGAAGGATTTGGAACTTTCTTTTAAGGTATTTTCCTTCTTATCCTTCCCATTTTGTTGGGCATGGGTATGTTCGTGGAGGGAAATTCGGAATTTCTGTTCGTAATAGTTGGCTGTTTTGGGTCTTTTGAAAGGAAGAAGCTGCTTTTTTATTTTCTTAAGCATCGCACCAAAGACTTCCTTGTTACCTCGGCTTGCCAGGTTATTGAGGAACAACATTTTTCGGCTTTCGTCCTCTTGCTCTAATTGGGTATATGCCATGTACAGTTCCAATTCGTTCGTGAGTTTGGACCTTAAGTCTGCCATTTTCCCTTTATTGACTTTGGCTGCCATATGAGAGGGGTAAATTTTTTCTGCTATTACCTCCTCTTTCCACTCTTGTTGTATACCAGTAAACAGAATAATCAGTTTGTCATCCTTGGAATGTCTGAATGTCAGCCAGTTGATGAAGTTTTTTTTCTCTGCATCACTGAAGGTTTCAATCAATTGGGCGCTTACCGATTTCCTACTCATGGATGAAAATTACCAACTTCTCCAAAATTTCTCAAAGATATAGTATTTAAATATTGATGAATTCTTTTGATAATCAGGGATTTGTGATTTCTGGTATCTTTTTTTGAATGAAAAATGAATCGAACTTCTTCAAATCTAGTGGTTATCTGGCGTACTGTTAAGATTTAATAGAACTTCAATATATAAAATCAAGGAATGTAGAGTAAAAGAAATGAGTAAGAAAGATAATACATACCATAATGGAAGCACAAACTAAAGAGCGATTCGTGACATACTTATTAAAAGAGTACCAGGAGCATTGCATGAGCAATAGACAAGTGCCAGGATTGGACGCCATGCTACGCTTTATGATGGAAAAGGAAGTTATCGACCCCAACAAGATTAGAAATCTAGCTATTAACGGGGATTTTATCAAGCATCGGCATATAGATAAGGAATCTGGTAAGTCAAGTATTGTGCGCAAACTAGCTGAGGAGTACCAGATGCACGAAAGTAGCATCTGGCTAATCCTCCGCCGTTCTAAAGGGAATTAGCCTTTGCTCTTGGTGAATTGGACAGGAACTGAAGAGATGGCTTCAATTGACTTGAAAGGGGCTTCCCGAATTTTCAGATGGATTCGAGCAGCTTTTTTAAAAGCCATATTCAATAAGTTCTCCAATTATGTCTCAAGAAAAAAAGTCGGTTTATACCGTTTCGAATAAAAGGTTAAGCAAGCGTAATCATGTCAGCTCGAAAACAGGGGAGGCAGAGAGCCTTGAGAAGCATCTTGACTCCTCAATGGACAAGTTGCTACTGCAACAGGATTCCTCCTTTGTTTTTCCGAGCTTTGTTCCGGATGCCCTCCAGCAGCTGAAAGATCGTCGCTTTGTTGTGTTGCACCCTCACCAGGGACTTGATCAGTACAAGATATGCATGCTATTGGCCTTTACCATGGCTGATATCATGAAAGATAAGTATCCGATCATGCTCAGGATTTGTCGACAATCCGAAGTTGGCTTTAAAGAAATCCTTGACTCATGGTCTGATAGCATACTGATAATCAATCAGGCAGTACCTTCTGAGATTGGATTTGATCTGAGCGCATTTGTGGAAGAGCTGAAGACAAAGAATGTATTTTTGATTGTCAATTCAGCAAGCCCCATTTCCTCCTGGCAAAACGAAGTAACGGAGGCAGGCTTTAGCTTTCCCGGAAAAGAAAAATTGAGATACGAAAGCTGTTGTATCCTCGAGTTTCTGAAGGAGGAGCTAAACAACAGGCGTTTTGAATGGGCCAAATGGATTGAAATTCAGGATTGGGATAACGATATGAACTTTATTCCTTCCAAATCCCTTCCTTCCATAGCCAAAGACCTCAAGAGCCTGTCCACAGCGAAGGCCTTTCTCACCTTGTTGTCAAAGAAGTTTCCGACTCGGAAGCCCAAGCATGGGGAATTGAAGAAATTGGTCCAGGATGCCAATATGTCTACCCTTGAAAGACAGATTGAAGAGAAATACCGATTGGCTAGTCGAAGGGATAAACTCCTTATGATGTTGATCACTTTCTTCGATCAAATGACCCTCAGTCGTTTTTATGACCTGCTTAAGAACTTGAAAGATTGGGATTGGAATGACTTGCAAACACTAATCGGTGAGGTTGACAAAATTGACTTAAAGTTTGATGGTGTCAGCATACATGATGATACGATTAATAGAGGTATAAGCATACGTGTTGATTCGCGGCTTCATAGAGAAATTTGGCTGAAAGCCAGTTGGGAAAGTATCCCAAAAAGGTTTAAGGAACTATCTTACTTCATAGGTGACATGCTGATTGGCAGCCATGAAGGTCAAAATTTTCAGGGGATTGTCCCTCAGGGGAGTACCCATATCAATATGGTTCGTTCTCTGGGATTGGCCACATCAATTATTCCTCATATGGGAAAAGACTTGATTTATTCATTGATAAATCAAAACTCCACGGCCTCCATTAAGGTCTTTTCTGAATTGGTTGAACAATGGATCATACTGGGCAATGAGGAACTATTGATTGATTTGGCCAATAACCTTATTTACCACAATGATTACCTGCTTGGGAAGGTTGAAACCACAATTTCAAAAGAAGGAATCCTTTCATCACTTGTTGGAATTTTGGGGAAAGCATCCCTTCATGTTGATCTCAACAAGTTTCCTGAATGGATGTTGGAATTGCTGGTGTACCTCGGGGAAAACCTAAATTCTACCTCAAAGCAGCTTCCTAAATTGATGGCTATCTTGGATTATTGGATGAGCCAAAATCCCGAAGCCATGGTCGAAGGGGGAGTACTCTATTCTGCCTTGGGCTATGGGTTATTTCATCCATGTTTGGAATCAGCTATTCTACAGTCAAGTTCTGAAAATCCTGAACTTATCCAATCATTGATGGTCAAGGTGCTAAAGAGGACAATCGAAATGTTCTCCAAGGACACGACTGACAACCTGAACGAAACAGAAATTATCCTTGGTGTTACCAGACTTGTCCTCAAACTGGGCCAAAGACCGGAACATCATGAATTGAAAACAATCCTGAAAGAAGAATTAATTGTTAATGTGTAACTTTTACATGTTGACAGGATTGGTTAATTTGTATTCACATTCAAAAAATAAAGCCCAGACAAATGTACGAGTTCGATGTTTTTATTTCCTATGCCCACAAGGATAGTGCTGAGCTGGTAACTGCCTTATTTGATGGCCTAACGGCCCATGGGTTAAAAATTTGGCGAGACAAGGGCCAGATAAAACTGGGAGATAGTATTACAGATAAAATTACGGAAGGACTTCAGCGGTCAAAATATGGACTTGTTATCCTCAGCCCAGGTTATGCCAAAAGTGCATGGGCAAAGGGAGAGCTAAAGGCTCTTATGAAGATGCAGTTTGCAGATGGTAGAAAAAGGGTGCTTCCTGTGTGGTACAAGTTCACCCATGACGAGATAGTTCGAGAGTTTCCCCTGTATGCAGACCTTAAAGCATTGATCGTCAATAACGCCAATGACCTGGAGGAAGGAATTGGTCAAATAGTCGAGGTGGTAACAGGGGAAGAACCTAAGGGGGATTATCGTGCTCCCAGGGAAATTTTTACCAGATACGAAGAGGATCGGGTCAGGTCGCATAAAGACGAGGTAAGTGACTTCCTTGACAAAGGAGACATTGAGGCTACCCTGGATTATATCAAGCAAAACAATGTCTTGACTGGCAAAGAAAGGGACTCTCTAAGTATCCTGTCCGCTAGGTATTATGGCTTAATGCGAGAAAAGCATACTATGCTGGTTTCGGATGAAAATTTCCGACTGGAACAGGCAAGGATCATTGCCGGGCTTCGAAGCCTGATCAAATAAGATTGATTGAAATTGAAAAACACCTGACTTGAATAATATGTGAGTCAGGTGTTTTTTATTTTCGGGTCTCTCTACCTCTCAAATCCCATTTCCTCCAAAACTTCCCACATCAAATCAGGTCTATCCGTAATCAGGCCATCCGCACCATTATCAAGCAGCAATTTCATGTCATCCTTGTCATCAATGGTCCAGTAATGTACGGCCATGTTTCTGCTATGTGCCGAGTTGATGATGCGTCGTGTAGACAAGTTGATCCCAGCCTGGGACATTGGAATCTGTACGGCTACAGATTTTGGACGATAGAGAAAAGCAACTCCGCTTAGACCCGAAAAGACGAAGTCTTCTACCTCTGCCTCCGAACCGGATACCATGTATTTATTGTCAGTTATCTCTGCGAAATGGTCCAATACTTCCTTTGAGAAGGATGCTACGATTACCCTGTCTTTCAAGTCATAATTGTCCAATAAGTCTTTCAATTTTTCCGCAGCCCTTTTTCCGTTTTCAGCCCTGTTTTTCAGCTCAATAATAAGAGGCATGCTGGGAAAACTCTCAATTACTTCCTGCAAGAGGGGAATGTGTACCAAACTGTCCTTATAGGGCATCATTCCGTCAATATCCGTAAAATCAGCTCCAAAGTTGAATTCCTGGAGTTCTTCAAAGGTGTAATTGATGAGATCCCCTTCGCCATCACTGGTTCGATCTATCGTCAGGTCATGATGACAGACGATCTGTTCATCCTTCGTCATGCAGAGGTCGATTTCAAGGGCATCAATACCAATTTGTACCGAGCCATTAAATGCAATCATGGTATTCTCCGGAAAGAGGTCTTTCGACCCTCCATGTGCGATGATCCAGGGACGCATTCCATCTTCCAGAAGAAATGGATTGCTAGGAGCTAGCTTTTGTTGTGGGACGCAGGCACTCGATATGCCTATGATAAGGATGATCAAATATTTTTTCATGCTGGATGACAAGTTTTGTAAGTCATTAGGATAATCAATAAAAAGTAACAAGGCCAAGGGCTAACAAAAAGTAGAAACTCACCAATGAACCGATGACAATTGCCAGTTTGGCAAATAGCTTTTTGGCTGCTTTTCTTTTGGAAAATATTCCCAAACCTAATCCAATCAGCCCAAAAGCCAATCCAAAGATGCTAAGGGGAGGAATGGCAATCAGGATAGCTCCAAGGACAGCACTTCCCAAGGCAATTTGCGACAATTGATCGTCGGAGATTTTCTCCTTTTGTGATGAAGGTATGGCTGCTGCCTGCCCGGCCTGTAATGAGGAAACATTTATGGTAGATATAGCCAACAGCAAAGAAATAGTCAGGAAGATTCTCATTTCAAATGTTTTGAGAAAGTTAAGTTGTTCAGGTTATGCCATTATTAATTAATCCAAGTTGATAGTTGAGCTACATGCTTTTGTTTGCTTAAGGACAAAGTTGCCATTACCAGACAACCTACAGTATCAGTCCGGGCAAGCCAGGCTGTGTCATTTCGAGCTTAAGCGAAAAATCTACTCACCTTACTTTATAGATCTCTCACTATTGTTTGAGAGGATACGTTCCATTGGAAACGATAGCTGAACCTTGGTCGAAATGGCATGTACCCCTTTGAGTGTTTTAAACTGGCAACCCGGGTTAATTAGGCTATTTGAGCATTAAAAACTGATGCTAAAATAAACGAAAGTCGTAACAAGTCCGATAAAAATCAGCCATTGAAGGGATATATATCATCCTAATTCCTTGATCTACAGAATAAATTGAACGTAGAAAAAGTAAAGAGAATTTGAGGATTTATTAACTGCATAAATACTACGATCATGATTAGAAGATCTCACAGCATAAAAGAAAGGCTTGGCAACAGGCTACTGGGTGGACAAGAATTGCTAAGCCGAGGGGGCAACCTTTCAGGAAGCCGGAGCAAGCATTACGCTTTCTCACCGGAAGAGGTTCAATTTTCTGGCCCACACCATGAGGTGCGCCTTCCCCTGCCAAATATTGAGCGGGAGGAACTGGAAGTTACAGCCATCAACGGTATGCTTCTGGTCAAGGGAAGTTCTGTAGACGAAGAACAGATGGGTGATCATGAGTACCTCCTGAATGAAAAGAATATTTGGCGTTTTGAGACGGTATTTGACCTCAACCCAAGGGTAGATGTAGAGAGGATAACTGCAAAATTTATTCATAATGAATTGATTTTAAGGCTTTTCCTATGTGAAGGAGAAGAGGTGTGCGGAACCATCACCAGGCAAATACCCATTAAGTAAGGATACGTTTCAAGTTTCGTGGATTGGATAGGTAAATGCCTCCCTGTGACAGGGAGGCATAATTGTTTAAACATTCATTGCTTTGTCCTTTATGAGGTTTATCTGTAGATTATATGTTGATTTTGGTATGGATTTTAAGATAAATGAAAACTATCAGGAACCATTGTTATATCGGATTTTTGTTGGCTGCGGCCTTTTTTTTAACGGGTTGTTTTCAAACAAAGACAAATCCTGTATACAAGGTTGCCTTCAGTCAGTGTACCAGCGGTGATGTTTGGAGACAGGAAATGGAAGCAGCCATGTTGAGGGAGAAAGAATTTCATCCATCATTAGAACTGGAAATCGTTGATGCATTGGCCAACAGTGAGAAACAAATCAGGGATATTGATTCTTTAGTCAACAGTGGTATAGATCTATTGATAGTCTCTCCTAATGAGGCTGAACCAATAACTCCTGTGGTAGAAAGGGTTTTTTCTTCTGGGATACCTGTAATAATACTGGATCGAAAGACTGATTCCAAATTGTATACCTCTTACATAGGTGCGAATAATTTTGAGATAGGAAGGACTGCAGGAAATTACATTAAAAACCTGGCGAATGGACTTGATGAGGTTAAGATTGTAGAAATTTGGGGAACAAAAGGTTCATCTCCAGCGCAGAACAGGCACAAGGGGTTTTCGGATGTAATTTCGACAAACCCTAAACTGCGAATTGTGGATAATGTCTTTGCCAATTGGGAGGCAGATGGTGTGGATACAGAATTTAAAAAGACTCTTGATTCTTTAGTTGAATTTGACATAATATTTGCACACAACGACCGAATGGCCCTGAAAGCATACCAGATGCTGAGAGAAAGAGGGCTTGAGAATAAAGTGGATATAATCGGGGTTGATGGCTTATCTGGACCCAGGGGAGGGTTACAACAGGTCGAAGACGGTATCCTGGAAGCAACCTTGCTTTACCCTCATGGAGGTGAGGAGGCGATTCGGATGGCAGAAGATATCCTGATGAAGAAGCCTGTCGTAAAAGATAACATTCTACAGAGTACTATCATCAATCAGACCAATGTCCGAATTCTTAAGATGCAGGCTGAAAAACTGGCTTCTCAGCAGGAACAAATTTCTCGTCAGCAAAAGAAAATCAATGACCAGACAGAAATATTCCGTGACCAAAATACAGCTCTCTACATACTTATTTTTTCATTGATTACTGCTTTGGTTTTAGGTGCTATGGTGTATTATTCTCTGATGACGAAGCAGGAGGCCAACCTGGAATTAGAGACTAAGAATATTGAAATTTTAGAGCAGCAAGCCAAAATTGTGGAGATGGCAGCCAAAGCAGAAGAAGCTACGAAGGCTAAAATCAAGTTTTTTACCAACATCTCCCATGAGTTCAGGACTCCTCTCACCCTCATCCTGGGCCCAGTAGAAGAATTATTATCCGGAAACCTTGATAATAAGCCGCAGATCAAGAAAGATTTATCCTTGATGAAAAAGAATGCGATGCGCTTACTACGGCTAATTAACCAGTTAATGGATTTTAGAAAAATTGAGAATAACAAAATGGTTCTCAAAGTCGGGAGAGTAGATTTTCGAAATTTTGTAGCAGAAATATTTGAGGTATTCGAAGAAACTGCAAGGAGAAGGGGTATTCGCTACAGCTTAAAGATAGATCTAACAGATAGGTGGCTATGGGTTGATGCCGAGATGATAGATAAGGTGTTATTTAATCTCTTATCCAACGCCTTCAAATTTACAATAGAAGGAGGAGAAATATGGATCAAGGCATCTGATTCGGACAGCATGGTATTCTTGGAGGTTGGGGACAATGGCCGAGGGATGTCAAAGGAACATGTAGAACATGCTTTTGACAGATTTTATCAGGGTGAAACTTATCAAACCAAAGGGACAGGCTTAGGACTTTCTCTTTCACAGGAATTGATTCAGTTGCATAAGGGAGAAATCAGTGTTGAAAGTGAAAAAGGGGTTGGGACCAGGTTTTATATTGGACTCAAAAAAGGTAAGCTACATTTCAACGATTCAGACTTTGTCCTGACGAGCGGAGGGGAAAAAAAGAATTCTTTCATCCTTCCTTTCATGGTTGATGAATCTGCACCTTCCCGCCTAGAACCTCCAACTGAAGAAGAAAGGGGGAAAAATTATACGGTTCTTTTAATTGAGGATAATGAAGAGCTTAGTGATTTTTTGAAAAAGACCTTGTCTAGGGAGTATATAGTTCTGAAAGCAGATGATGCTGAGCAAGGCTTGAAAATCGCCTCTAAGGAAGTCCCTGACCTCATAGTTTGTGATATTATGTTGCCTGGACAGGATGGCAGGGCATTTACCAAAGCCATCAAGTCCGATATAAATACTTCACATATTCCTGTAATACTGCTTACTGCTCAATCCAAAGTAAGTCAGCGACTTAAGGGAATTCAAGCGGGTGCAGACTTGTATTTGACCAAACCATTCAGCATTAGCATTCTTGCTGCTCATATTAGGAATCTTATTAACAATCGCAACTTGATTAAAGATAGTGTAAAGGATTCTGAACCCATTTTTGTCCTACCAACCGAGAAAATGCAACTCAAAATAAATCCTACAGACAAAAAGTTTATAAAAGAATTCAAGGAGATTGTCAGCGCCAATATGATGGATTCTTCTTTTGGTGTAATGGACCTATGCGAACGTATGGGATTATCGAGGGTTCAACTCTATAGAAAAGTGAAGGCCCTCCTTGGATATACCGTCTCTGACTATATCAAGGAGTTAAGGTTGTTAAAAGCTAAGGAATTAATTATGAAAAATGAATTGTCAATTGCAGAAATAGCCTACAGTGTAGGTTTTACTTCACCAGCTTATTTCTCAACTGCATTTAAGAGTCATTACCAATTGTCCCCCAGCGACTTTAGGAATAGTATAATGGATAAAAAATGATGTAACCAAAATCGAAGTTTTTGAAACGTATTCTAAAGCGTTCATGTATCAAAGTGGAAAATGTTTGCATGCAAAGTGTTGATTTGTAGGTGTTTGAGCTGTGCATTTTCTATAGCGCTACAATAGTAGAAGTAATTGGGACATTAGTGAAATCGTTTTCGGAAATTTGGACATACATTTGTTTATAGCCATTTCAACTGCTTCTGAAATGCAAGTAAGAGGACGTTACTACAATTAACCTATGAAGAATTCAAGCATTGCCTTGTGGTCAATAACAGTTGCCTTAGCTGGCTTTTTGTTCGGCTTTGATACCATAGTAATTTCTGGGGCAAACGAGCCCATCAGGGAACTCTGGCAGACCTCAGCCTTCTTCCATGGAACATTTATCATGTCAATGGCCCTTTGGGGTACTGTAATAGGTGCCTTGTTTGGAGGAATTCCTACAGACATTTGGGGGAGGAAAAAAACACTCTTCTGGATTGGTATTTTATATTTAGTTTCTGCAATAGGTTCTGCCCTAGCTCCTGATCCATACCTGTTCTCGTTTTTCCGGTTTATCGGAGGGGTAGGGGTTGGAGCCTCTACTGTAGCAGCTCCGATTTATATCTCAGAGATTTCTTCAGCTAAAGACAGGGGTAAACTGGTAGCTCTTTATCAGTTCATGATCGTTTTTGGAATATTTGTAGCCTTTTTCTCGAATTATTTCCTTGATGGAGTAGGAGGAAACAATGACTGGAGATGGATGTTGGGTGTTGAAGCAATTCCGGCCTTGTTTTATTCTATCATGATCCTGACAGTTCCCAATTCCCCACGTTGGCTGACTATGAAAAAAGGAGATGATAATGCTGCGAAGGCAGTTTTGGCAAAAATGGATCTTGAAACGGATGTAGATACTGCCTTGAATGACCTAAAAAATTACTTTAACAGTACTCCCAAGGGAAATATTTTCTCAGGCCTTTACAATAAACAAATACTATTGGCCTTTTTTATTGCCTTTTTCAACCAACTCTCTGGGATTAACTTTATCTTATACTACGCGCCACAGCTTCTATCACAGGCCGGCCTAACCACAGAAGATTCCCTTTTAAGTTCTGTCTCTATTGGTGCCGTTAACTTGGTCTTTACCTTTGTTGGCCTCTATCTGATTGACAGATTGGGAAGGAAACAACTCATGTACATTGGCTCAATTGGATATATTATCAGCATGGCCATGGTAGCTTACTGCTTTAAGTTTGATGCCAGTCCTATGTTAACCCTAACTTTCATACTTGTCTTCATAGCATCTCATGCAGTAGGTCAAGGGGCGGTTATTTGGGTATTTATATCTGAAATATTTCCAAATGAAGTTAGGTCGCTTGGCCAGTCATTGGGTACAGGAACTCACTGGGTGTTCGCGGCTATCATCACATTATTGGTACCTGTTTTCATTGACGATAAGGAAGGCATTTTTGGAATTGAAAGATTTGGAGAAAAGCCCTGGCCTGTTTTTGTATTTTTTGCTGGGATGATGGTTTTGCAATTGATTTGGGTAGCATTTTTCATGCCCGAAACCAAAGGAAAAAGTTTGGAAGATCTAAAGGAAGATTTTATGGTTGACGCTAACAATCAAAACCCAGAATCTGAAGTCAAAATGGAGAGTCGGGTTTAGTTTCTCGGCTCTGAGTCAAAATTTTCACAAAACATATATAAATCAATCTATTACTGCTATGAACTTATGTAGACTAGTTTGTCTGGTCGCTATGCTGATTCCTGTACTTATGTTTGGGCAGGTTACAGTAAACGGCAAGATAACGGACGCTCAGGACAACAACCCCATTGTGGGAGCTGCCGTGGTTGAAAAAGGAACCAACAATGGGGTTTTCTCACAGGATAATGGAAATTTTACGATACAGGTTCAAGAAGGAGCAAGCCTGACGATAACATATTTGGGTTTCAAAACCGTAGAGTTAACAGCCTCTTCAAATATGAATATCACACTTGAACAAGATATTGCCAATTTAGATGAGGTCGTGATCGTAGGATATACTGCTCAGCAAAAGAAAGACATTACTGCTGCCATCTCAATTGTCGACCTTGAAACAATTGAAAATACTCCCTATTCGAATGTGATTCAGGCCTTGGCAGGGCAAGTTGCTGGAATAGGGATTACCCAGGATGGCCAGCCAGGGCAGGGGCGTACCTCCATAAAGGTCAGAGGGGTAACCACATTGAACAACAACAATCCATTGTTCGTAATCGACGGATTACCCACAGAAGAAAGCATCGATAATTTGAACCCCAATGACATTGAGTCTATTCAAATATTAAAAGATGCGGCTTCTGCTTCCATATATGGGTCAAGATCCGCTGGTGGTGTAGTTGTAATTACGACCAAAAAAGGAAAGGCAGGTAAGCTATCCATTAATGCTGGAACCCAAATTGGATTACAGACCATTGCTAATCAAATCGATGTGCTCGATCCAGTGGAATGGGGGAATGCCTACTGGGAAGCTGCCAGGAATGATGGACAAACCAATATTCGCCATCCACTTTATGATGAGGTAAACGGAGTTCCGGTATTGAATACCACCCCCTTCATCATTTCCAACCAGCGTCAGGTTTATGATTTGAGCCTTGAAGGTACCAACTGGTCAGATGAGGTGTACAGTAATTCTGTCTCGCATCAACATTTCCTGAATATTTCTAATGGAAACCAAAAAGGAAGCTATATGGCTGGTGTATCATACTTCGACCAGGACGGCCTCATAGATAATACCTACTTCGATAGAATTACCGGGCGCTTCAATTCCCAGTTAAACCTGACTGATTGGTTATCTGTCGGAGAGAATTTCTCCGTTAGTTTTTCAGAACAGGTACAAGTCGGTACTCAGCAGGGACAGGATGGAATTCCTACTGATGTAATTAGGCAACACCCTGCACTTCCCGTTTTTGATGTGGCGGGAGCTTTTGCTGGAAAAATTGCAGGACTACCAGATGTTCGAAACATGGTTTCAGTTTTGGAAAAAAATAGAGACAATACTACCGAAAACTGGAGGGTATTTGGGAATGCTTACGTACAGGCAGATCTGTTTAAGTTGTTTGACTTTATCTCAGATGACCATAAGCTGATTGCCAAAACTACCCTTGGGGTTGATTATTCTAATTTTTATGTAAGGAGATTTGAAGCCAGGTTTTCGGAAGGAGACTTCGATGTTCAGAATAATGTTTTAACCAACGAATTTGGAAAGGGGCTTACTACCACAGCAATCCATACCCTTAATTATCAGTTAAACAAGTCTAAGCATCGTTTTCAGGCACTGGCAGGAATGGAGGTTATTTCCTATGATTTTGAATTTTTGCGAGCTACCAGAAACGATTTCCTGATTGAAGATCCTGCTTTTACATTCCTTCAGGCAGGTGCGGGTGATCAGACCAACTTTGGAGGAGGCTCAGGTTGGGGAAGGTTATCTTACTTTGGCAGGGGAGATTACACTTTCAATGATAAGTATATCCTTTCTGCAACGCTAAGATATGATCGCACTTCCAGGTTTGACTCAGCAGGATTTTTCCCTGCCGTCTCTCTTGGGTGGTGGCTTTCGGAGGAAGACTTCTTCAAAAATACATTTGGGAACTCTACCAGCTTGAAAGTTAGGACCAGCTACGGAATTCAGGGCAATGACAGGGCTGTGGATAATCCATTTGCTGATATTTCTACCCTAGGTCCAAACTTCAATAATGCGGACTATGACATTGCTGGCACCAATACAGGGGTAACACAGGGATTCAGGGTGATCTCCAAAGGTAATCCCCTCTTAAAATGGGAACAGACAGCTCAGTTTAATGTCGGATTTGACCTTTTACTTTGGGATGGAAAGTTTAATCTGAACTTTGATTATTACAATAAAAACACGACTGATATCCTTTTACGTCCTACTCTTCTGGCGGCGGAAGGTGAGGGCACCCCACCTGTAAGAAATGTAGGTACAGTTCGAAACAATGGTATTGACCTTGGCTTGGGATACAGAACCACCACTGATAAAGGATTTTATTTTGAGGTAAATGCCCAAATGACCTACTTCAGAAATGAGATTGTGGACTTTGGATCTAACATTGGTCTTACAGGAAATGCAGGAGAGACTTACCTGATTCTTGGTCCTGAACCTACCAGAGCTGTTGTGGGTAGGCCTGTAGTTTCTTTTTACGGATGGGTTACTGATGGCTTATTTCAGAATGAAGGCGAAGTTGAATCTCACGTAGAACAAAATGGAGCTGGGCCGGGCCGAATCCGCTACTCTAATATTAATAACGACAGCCTTATCAACGACCTGGACAGGGACTACTTTGGAAATCCATATCCCGATGTAACAGCAGGCTTGAATCTTGTGGCTGCTTACAAAGGAATTTCATTGGCCGCTAATGTCTATGGTGCTTTTGGGCATCAGGTCTACAATTTCAACAGGCAATACACAGACTTTACTATCCTTAGTAACTTTAATAGGGGACAAAGGGTACTTGATGCCTGGACTCCAGAGAACTCAGGATCTACCATTCCAGCCCTTACGCTGGCCAATGCAAACAACGAATTAAGGGTGTCTGACTATTTTGTGGAGGACGCTGATTATGTGAGACTCAGGTCGGTAAGGGTATCATATGCTTTGCCTAAGAGCATCACCAATAAATTCAAAATTACGATCTACGGTGAAGTGCAGAATGTATTTACCATTACAAATTATACAGGAATTGACCCAGAAGTTCCTTTTACGGGTTCTTCTGGCGATGCCAATGCCTTGAACTATCCAGGATTGGATTTGGGAGCTTATCCACTGCCCAGAACCTTCCTTGGAGGTGTAAACGTTGACTTATAATCAAACAAGACCCTAAAAAGAAAACAAATGAAAACTTTCATTAGAAATATTTCACTAGTCGTGGGGCTTTTGGTTGCCTCAGTATGGTTCAGTTCCTGTGAGGAAGTCCTGGATGTCAAACCCAAAGGCCAATTGGCCGAAGGAGTTTCAACAGGAGAAACAGTAGATAAGATCTTGATAGCAGCCTATCAGGGACTGGGAGCGCATTTCTTTGGAAATGATCCCTCCTTCGCTGGCCCATCCACCAATTGGATCATTGATGTAATGAGTGATGATGCGTACAAAGGTGGTGGTGGAATTGGAGACCGTACAGATATCCACGCGTTAGAAACTTTTACCTTGGATCCAACCACGATTGCATGTTTTTACAAGTGGCAAAACAATATGTTTGCCATTGCAAGAGCTAACTTGGCAATTAGGGAAATCAATGCACTTGAGGATCCCCTTTACCCCAAGTCAGTTCGCCTTGGAGAAGCCATTTTCTTGCGTGCACATTTTCACTTTGACCTGTTTCAGAACTTCAACCAAATCCCATACCTTTTTGAAGAAACAGATCCTACATCTGCATCAAATACTCAATATACCCAGGATGAGATTTGGGATTTTATTGAGGCGGATTTTGAAGCGGCATTTAATGGACTCCCGGCCCAACAGGACGAGATTGGTAGGATTAACAAATATGCTGCCGCTGCCTATCTGGCTAAGTGTGCATTGCGCAGAGGAAACTGGTCAGAGGTACTTACCTGGGTTACTGAAGTAAAAAAAGGGCCCTTCGAACTGCTTGATGAATTTGAAAACCTTGCCACCATTGAGTTTGAAAATGGTTCAGAGTCTGTATTTACTGCTCAGTTTTCTACTGCCAATATATTTGCCAATCACAACTGGAGTAACCTCCTGAATGTTACCCTCGGGCCTGGTATTGACAATGGTGCCTATGCCAACGGGGATGATTTCTACCTTGCCTCACAAAATCTTGTAAATGCATACAGGACGGATGAAAATGGCTTGCCTCTCTTCGATACGTTCAATGAGCAGGATGTAACTAGTGGAAATTTTACAGGAAATCTTGACCCAAGGGTAGATTTTTCCTTTGGAAGGCTAGGCATCCCATGGAAAGGTACTGCAAGTTACTCCGAGTCATGGGTGAGGAGTCCTGATTATTTCCCTGGATTTTCTAGTAAAAAGCATGTTGTAGCACCAGACGATCCACAGGTTCACAATGGTTTTCCTTGGGCTGCCTCTGGTTTGAACTTCAACTTCATAAGATATGCTGAAGTATTGCTATGGGAGGCGGAGGCCTTGATTGAATCGGGAGGTAATCTCGATGAAGCACGTGCCCTAATTAATGATATAAGAAACAGGGCAATGAACAGTACTTACGTTAAGACGCTTGATGGAAGTCAGGATGCTGCCAACTATAACATTGGGCTTTATCCAAGTGCTGGTTGGACACAAGACTTGGCTCGAAAAGCCGTAAGGTTTGAACGTCGTTTGGAACTGGCCTTGGAGGGCCACAGGTTCTATGACCTGAGAAGATGGGGTAACATGGCTACAAGGATCAATGACTACATCGTTAATGAGAGGGACAATGTTCCATACCTGAATGATGTGAGCTTCGAGGCAGGAAAGCATGAATATCTCCCACTTCCCCAGAGAGAAATAGACCTAGGGCCATCTATATATACCCAAAACCCTAATTATTAATTGTAATCAATCTCAACTATTATACTAATCGTTAAAATTATGAAAAAGCTTATTTTGATTGCTATCAGTGCTTTATTCCTCGCGCTTGTTTTAACCTCGTGCGGTGGTGAAACCATCGAGCCTGATACAGCGTTGACTTCGTTCAATATCACAACTCCTGTTGCAGCAACTGGTATTATTGACCAAGCTGCAAATACCATCACCATTAACGTTCCTTTCGGAACAGACCTCAGTAACCTTGTTGGATCAGCAGGTCTGCCAACAGGAGCTACCATTGCGCCAGATATAACTGCAGGTGTTGACTTCTCTTCATTGAGTGTTGACTTTACGGTTAAAAACGAAGATGCAAGTACAGTGTACAAGGCAACAATCGTTGTAGGCGAAAACCCTTTACGCCTTGCATTGGTGGGTGGACCAGCAACTTTGGATGACATCACCAATATGGAGGTAAAGAAAGCCTATGAATGGGCTCTAACAGAGTACGGCAACAAGGCAGGATATTTGTCATTCGCCGATATTGAAGCGGATCCGAGCTCTATCTCTACAGCTACTGCAATCTGGTTCCACTACCACACTACCTGGGATGATGGAAATGGAGAGTCTTTCGCCTTGCCTTCAGGAGCTGAAGGTTCTGCACTCCAGACCATTACTGATTGGTACAAGGCTGGTGGAAACCTCGTGCTCACTACACATGGTGTTCCTTACCTTATGAATCTAGGACGTGTTTCCTCAGATCTAGGCCCCACAGTTATAGCAGGAAACCCTGGCTTGGCAGAGCAAAATCCAGATGATTGGGGATTTTCTTATCAGGAAGGTTTCTTCGAATCAGGACAGTTTCAGTCTGATAACAAGGACAATGCCCTGTTTGGGAACCTAACGACCAAAGATGTAACCTTTGAAGGTGTAACTTATCCTGCGATAATGCTTTCTGCTCCTGGCGACAAGAAAGATGATGCAGTCCTTTGGGATTTCAATGTAATGGTTGACAATGGAGCCCTTACTTCAATGAAAGGTGCTGACGATCCAAATGCAGCCAAAGACGAATTTCAGACCAAGACAAGTTCTATTGTTCGCGCTTCTTTCGAGTGGGACCCTGCTGCTAACGGTATTGAGCTTGCAACGATCATTGAGTGGTTGCCTTCAGGAGACTACCAAGGAACGGCCATTTCTATTGGTCCTGGTGCTTATGAGTGGGATCGTGTCGATGGTGCTACTATGTGGTTGGACAATGTTTCGCAGTTGACTAAAAACGCTATTGATTTGTTTGTGGAATAATTTTTAATGCCCGATCCCTTCTGGGATCGGGCACATTCTTTATAAATCCAGTTATTCAATGAAGGAGGTTTTCATTTTTTGCGTACCAGTCTTGTTGGCCTTTGCCACAATGAAAAGTTTTGGACAAAATCCTGTGCACAGTTTTTCATTTGACAATGATACAGACAGTACTAAGACCAGAGAAACAATCAGTGGGACTGTTTTTGACATTGAAAACCACTTTAGCCGACCCGAGAGAATAGATGGAATCGAGGGGAAAGCCCTTCGCTTCGATGGTTTCTCCACATGGGCATTTGCCAATTTGGCTATCAATGGTATAAGTGATAAGATCGCATTTGAATGTTGGTATGCCACTGAGGCGTTCAATGAACAAACAATTGGGTTGATTAGTCAACTGAGTTCCCAAGCAGGCTTTGCCCTGAAGGTAGGCTCTTTTGGAGCTGTACGATTGGAAATTTTCGCAAGCAATGCCAAGACAACCCTGGTGACAGAAAGACAACTAAACCGCTATAAGTGGCACCACATTGTTGCTCAGGTTGACCTGGGAGTCGATCAAATGAAAATTTACGTAGACGGGGAATTATGGGGAAGTCGCAGCCTAAATAATTCTGCTTCTACATTTAACTTCGTTTCAAATATTCCTTTTTTCATTGGCCGCCCAAATACCCAGGTTACCCACAACGGGTTCAATGTAACAACTGCCAATGGGGCTATTGACAATGTGAATATTTTTGCTGACACCCTTTCTCAGGCAGAGATATTGTCAAGGTACCAAGCAGGTAATGGAGTGATTCCTGATCTTACCGTAAACCCGGATACCAGACATCCAAATGACCACTTGCGTCCACGTTATCATCCTATGCCAAATACCCTTTGGGCTAATGAAGGTTATGGATTGACATACTACAAGGGAAAATATCACTACTTTTTTCAAAAAAATCCCAACCATTCGGATTTATATTTCATGCATTGGGGCCATATTTCCAGTCCCGACTTGGTAAACTGGAAAGAAGAAAAAATGGCTTTGTGGCCTGAAGAAGGCTTTTCCAGGGTAGGCGTTTGGTCAGGGACCACGGTTTTTGATACCTCTGGGTTGCCCGTGATTTCTTACACTGGAGTCAATGGCTCTTTTGCGGGAATCGGAATGGCCTTTCCACAAGATGATAGCTTGATAGAATGGGAGCGTTCTATGAACGACCCCGTGATTCCTGGAGCACCCTCCAATATTCCCAACATGGATTTCAGAGATCCTTTTATTTGGTGGAATGGAGATAAATATTACATGGTAGTAGGTGGTGGTTTGGCAAATAATGGTGGAGGAATCCTTTTTACCTATACTTCCACAGACCTGGTAAACTGGGTAGATGCCCCGGATATATATACCAATCCAAACCGTTTCGAATCTGGAGTTTTTTGGGAAATGCCTGTATTTCTGGAAATGAAACCAGGAATTTGGGTGCTGATCGTCACCCCGGTATTTAGGGGGGGAGGAAGTGCTAGAACCCTTTTCTGGACAGGAACTTGGGATGGAACAGTTTTTACTCCCTTTGACGAGGAGCCAAAAAATTTTGAATCTCTATCGAGAAATTTGCTTTCTCCTGCATTTGGTAAGGATTCTGCAGGCCTTGACACTTATATTGGAATTATTCCAGAAACTAGAAATGTTCAGGATCAAATAGATGCAGCCTGGAGGCAGACATTCAGCCTTCCCAGGGTTGCAAGGTTGTTGGATGATTCCTTAATTGGTCATTACCCACATCCAAATTTATGCAGGCTAAGGAAAAACAACATCTCTATCAGCAATAGGGAGTTTCTCCCAAATACCAGTGCCAACCTGCCTGAAGTTAGCGGTAACCAGACCGAAATTGAAGCATGGTTCGTCCCAGGACCTGATACAGACTTCTCTCTAAGGGTCTTTTCTAATGCTAGCGGAACAGAATATACTGACATAGATTTTAACACAAAGATCAATAGGCTTGGGCTTGACCTTCGAAATTCTTCGCCTTTCAATACAATTGAAGAAAACCGATTCGCTACTTACTTTTTCCAAGATACAATTTATGTAAGGGTATTTCTGGATCATTCGACGATTGAGGTCTTTGTGGACAATATTGCTGTTCTGTCGAGCAGGGTGTATCCAGGAGAAGGAAGTGTATTTACTGACCTGGTAGTTAATGATGGAAATGTCCTGGCTGTTGAAATTAATTCCTGGGATTTGGAAACAAAGGAAGATGTTTCAGGGAACGAAGTATGTCCCCCCACTTCCTTGCCAGGAAGTTTTCCTACTGATATTGGATCCTACATTCTCCCAAAATCTGAGTTGTCTGCCTTTCCTACTGAAGTTGAAAATGTACTTTCAATCACCCAAAAAGGAAGCCAATCGCTCAATCTTGATGCGAGAATAATAGATCTGCAGGGTCAGATAGTGATGTCAGAGACAATCATTCTGAAAGATACTTTTGAGTGGAAACTTGGATCCCTACCCAGCGGGACTTACCTCTTGATGCTTTCAGATTCCAGAAATATTTATTCAAAAAAAATCCTCAAAAGATAAATAATTACTCGCTATTCCCTCTAATCGAGGAATCTTATCAGGACTATGAAAAGTATTACTACTAAAATTCTTTTAGGGTACATAGGTTTCTTCATGCTTATGTTACCTGAATTATTTGCTCAACAAGTTATTCTTGTTGGGGGTGGAGCTACCTTGGCCGATTTGCCAACTGCCAAACAAAATGCCTATGGCTGGGCGAAATCAGCCTATGGAAATGGAGCTATGTACATGTCTTTTGACTCAATTGCAGTTCATGGCCTGCCTAAGACTTCCAAGGTAATCTGGTATCATTTTGAGGATGATCCTGCCCTGCCAGCCTCTGATAGTGGAGCCATTTCCGCCATTGATGCTTTTGTAGCAAAAGGAGGAAAAATCCTGACTTCCGGTTTTGCAACTGAGTACCTATTGGATATCAATGTTACTACAGTAGCCCCTAAAGAGACCATCGACAATGATCCTGGGGGCCCGGATGCTGCTTGGGGGGTAAGGCCTTTTCCAAGCCAAGCCAGTCACCCAATCTTTAAGGGCTTGGTATACAACAGTGATTGGGCTGATCCAAATTGGAGTGGATTCAGGACAGTTTCAGATTCTGTGGCGGGTAGAGAGGCAATTCGTTGGTGGACTGGGAACACCTATCCTGGAAAGGGCTTGGCTGCCATGCCCTGGTTTGCCGGTGAAGACCTTCCCATCGTAGGGTACATAAGGTATGGAAAAGGTATAGCTATGACTTGTACTGCTCCTGGTTACAATTGGGTAAGTTCTGCCTCCAACGGAGCAAACGAGCAAAATAATCTTGAGCGATTTAGCAAGAACATGCTTGATTATCTCGGGAATATTGGAAATGAAGCCAGGGTTATCCTCATTGGATCAGGTGGGACTGTAGCAGACCTACCTTCTGCAGAGCAAAAAGCCTACAACTGGGCGTTGGGATATTTTGGTGAAGATGCCATGTATATGTCATTTCAGATGGTTGCCGATATGGGAATGCCAGTAAACGCTGTTTCAGTTTGGTACCACTTTGAGGACGATCCATCCTTACCTGCTGATGACAGTGTTGCAGCTCCGCAAATAGAGCAGTTTGTAAATAATGGTGGCCAGTTATTGGTATCAGGATTTGCCACTGAGTACTTACTTACCACAAATGCCACAACAGTGGCCCCCACAGAAACCATAAACAATGACCCTGCTGGCCCTGATGCCGCATGGGGGATAAGACCATTTCCTGCCTTTGAGACGGATAGAATATTTTCAGGGATATCCAATAATACCGATTGGGCTGATCCAAATTGGAGTGGGTTTCGTACCATTTCAGACTCGGTTGCCGGAAGAGAGGCCATGCGTTGGTGGACACAGAACAGCTACCCTGGAACCGGTTTTGCTGCTATGCCCTGGTTTGGGGGAGAAGATTTGCCAGTTATTGGTGGTATCTTACAGGGGGCAGGATACAATTTGACTTGTACAGCCCCTGGCTTCAACTGGGTCAATGCTGATATAAACGGGGCAAAGGAACAGGATAATCTGGAAAGACTTACCGCCAATTTATTACAGGCATCCTCTCCAAAAATTCTCTTGATCGGTGATTCGGCCACATTAAATCAGTTGCCAGATGGAGAAAGAAATGCCTACCAATGGGCAGTTGATAAATATGGAGCAGGTGCGCAGTATTACTCGTTTGATGAACTTACCACAAACGGGCTTCCTTCTTCAGGATCTGTGGAGGTAATCTGGTACCATAAAGAAGACGATCAATCCTTACCAGCTATATTCCCAGCCTATGGAAATTCCATGAACGGATTTCTCAGAGATGGAGGTACTTATCTGCTTTCGGGTTTTGCCACCCAGACCTTACAATTTATTGATACTTCTTTTGCAGCCACTAACGAAACCATTGATAATGACCCGGCAGGACCTGATGCTGCATGGGGCGTGAGACCTTTTCCTTCTAAAGACCAACACCCTATTTTTGCTGGAATTCCAGCTAATACTGATTGGGCTGATCCAAATTGGAGTGGTTTCCGTACGGTTTCAGATTCAGTAGCAGGTCGTGAGGCCATTTCCTGGTGGACTGGAAACTCTTATCCAGGTACAGGTCTGGCTGCTATGCCATGGTTTGGAGGAGAGGACTTACCTATCATTGGGGAAATCTTATTTGGAAATGGTGGTATTATCACCTGTACTGCTCCAGGATATAACTGGGTTTCTGCCGATTCCAATGGTGTAAATGAACAAAACAACCTGGAAATGCTGACCCATAATATGCTTAACTACCTTGGGAGCTATGATGAAGAGCAGACCATTAGTGTGTCTCTGATGGGTGGAGGAAACGAGATTAAGGAGAATGAAGAAGATGGAAAGGTAATTGAAGTTAGTTTCTTTAACACCGTTTTGAATGATACCATTAACCCAGCTAATTGGGCTGTCTCAAACCTTCCTGGTAATATTTCCTTTACATTGGGTCGCGTCGACGATACAAATGCTACGATCACTCTATCCGGTGTGCCAGATAGTTATATGGATGAAAACATCACAGATTTCACGGTTGAGGTAACTGAATCTGAGTTTCTAAACTTGCGAAAAGAAAAGTTTGAGGATTGCGGATCGGTGATATTCGTTGCAGATACAGCAACTTCTATAGCTGGTACCTCTGGGATTCAAAAAATTAAAGCATATCCCAATCCAGTTGGAACTGTAGTTAACATCCAATATGAGTTATCTACCAGCCAGCAGGTAAAGATTGAAATTATAGACCTGAATGGTAGAACTGTAGAGGTTTTGGTAGATGAAGTTCAAGCTGTCGGTACCCATACATCCAAGTGGAATGCAAATGGGGTAGTACCTGGGGTTTATCTCTATAAAGTTGAGCTTACTGACGGGACAGCTGTAGGAAAACTTATCAAAAGATAATTAGGCAGGCCTCAATTTGAGATACGGTTATAAAATGATTCATTTTTAACCGTATCTTTTTATTTGATTTTAACATGAAGGAAAAATTCTGATTTGAGTGAAGCTTTTATATTTACCTGCTTCTCATTTGAATGTTCCTTTTTAATCGACTGACAATTTTTTTACTTCGATACATGGTAAAATTACTTCCCGATTTTTGGTTCTTTTCCCAAAGGTCTTTACTTCCCCTGAGTATAGGCTACTTGGGAAGAGATATCATGAAATACTATTAGAAGTTTACTACCACCAACAAAAAATCACCTACAATGAAAATCAACCCGATCCTCATTATCCTATTTTCTACCATCCTTTTTTGGAGTTGCGGAGATGATGGTACTTCCGAAGGAAAGGAAAAGAAACTAAAGGGTTCAGTTGTTTCGGATGGATCTTACAAGGAGAAACATCGACCTCAACTCCACTTTTCTCCGCCTGAAAAGTGGATGAATGATCCTAATGGGATGGTTTATTATAAGGGTGAATATCATCTTTTTTACCAATACCATCCAGAATCCACTGTTTGGGGACCCATGCATTGGGGACATGCAGTAAGCAAAGACCTCGTTCACTGGGAGAACCTGCCCATTGCGCTATATCCTGATGAATTGGGGCTAATTTTCTCAGGTTCTGCTGTTATTGATAAAAATAATAGCAGTGGCTTTAAGGATGGAGATGAAGATGTCATGGTGGCCATATTTACCCATCACAACATGGACATGGAAAAGGCTGGGGAAAGTGACCTCTTCCAAACCCAAAGCATTGCATATTCTAATGACAGGGGAAGAACCTGGACGAAATATGAAGGCAATCCCGTTATCAAAAATCCTGGAATCAGGGATTTTAGAGACCCGAAAGTATTTTGGCATGAAGAAAGTCAAAAATGGGTCATGGTACTCGCTAGCCTGGATCGGGTAAGGATCTACACCTCTCCAGATCTAAAAGAATGGGAGCCTACCAGCGAATTTGGAGCTAACTGGGGGTCGCATGGCGGTGTATGGGAATGCCCAGATTTATTCCCCATGGATGTAAATGGCAATCCCATGGATCAAAAGTGGATGATGATCGTGAGTATTGGGAGTGGAGGCCCCAATGGAGGTTCGGCTACACAGTACTTTATAGGGGATTTTGACGGGGAAAGGTTTACCCTGGACAAGGGGTTTGAAAATAGCCTGACTTCTGCGGGAGCATTTGTTCCTGTTGGGGAAGTTTTTGATGATTTTGAACGCTTGCTGTTCAAGACCTGGAAGCGAGAAGGGAATGCCTTCAAACTTGGTCCTGCCAAGGGAACCCTCAAAGGACAGCGGGATGTAACGGGCTTCACTGGTAAAAAACTAGTCAACTCCTTCAACAAGGGAGATGCACCCAAGGGTAAATTGATTTCAAAAGCATTTACCATTCAGAAAAACTTCATCAATTTCCAAATAGGTGGTGGAAACCATCCTGGCAAGGAATGTATGAACCTCATCATTGCAGATACTATTGCGGCTACAGCTACAGGAGATGACAGTGAAAACCTGATATGGACACATTGGGATGTGAGCGAATTTGTAGGGCAGGAGGCTCGCTTGGAAATTGTAGATGACTGGTCTGAAGGATGGGGACACATCATGGTAGATCAAATCATGTTTGCAGATGAGGGGGCAAAATCTAAGGTCGAAAATGCAGTTTGGTTGGATTATGGCAAGGATAATTATGCAGGGGTTACCTGGTCCAATGTTCCTGCCAGTGATGGAAGGCGTCTCTTTATCGGTTGGATGTCCAACTGGCAATATGCCAATTTGGTACCGACAGAAAATTGGAGATCGTCTATGACCTTACCCAGAGAATTGGAGTTGGTCCGTTCGAAAGATGGACTCAGGGTGCTCACTCATCCGATTTATGAAATGAAAGAACTCCGTAAGGAGGATGCAGTAGAGATCAGCCCTAGAACCATTACTTCTGTCATCAATGCTCTTGCTGATATCAGGATGGATACTCCCTTGGTTGAGTTAATGCTGGATTTGAAGGTGGACGAAAACGCCCAGGGAGGAATTCTGGTCCATAATGACGACATGTCCGAAAAAATAGAAATAGGATATGATGACAAGGAAAAGGTCATCTATGTAGACAGGAGCCAAGCAGGAGAAGTGGATTTTTCTGATCGATTTGCCGCTGAAAAGCATACAGCTCCCTTTGATGCCAACAAGAAATCAATCAAGCTACATATATTGATTGATGTATCTTCGGTAGAAGTATTTGCTGCAGACGGGAAGGTGGTTTTGACAGAAATCTTTTTTCCCAACAAGGAATTTTCAAAAGTCAGCTTTTTCTCAAGAGAAGGGTCTTCAACTGTGAAAGGAGATGCCTGGATGCTAGATCCTATTTGGTAAAGGCAAAATTAAATAGCTAAGGCTTTGCTGTGAGGGTTGTTGCGGACTAAACTAAATCTGCGGCAACCCTTTTATTTACAAATTAGAAAATTTGATATTTAGCATATATTAATTTTGATATAAATAATTTTTCGCAAAAAATAAATAATAGTTAGGGGTGCCAGAATCTTTAAAGATACCGTTGAAGGTGGGATAATTCCCGGTAATACGTTTATACAGTCTCTTCTTGTACACTTACTTCAAATATCAAATAATATTAAAAATATTTGTCATGTGAAACGGCTTCCCCCAGCCAACTAATTAAACCGTCTTTATGGATGGTTATGATTATATATTTCACATTTTAACCCACTACATCACCAACTCATTTATTGTGCGTCAAGCTGCTGGGAAGCAGCCTGATCCCCTATTAATTATTACCTATATAACCCAAAAATTGTATCCATGCAACTAGCTCCTAAACCATCGACGGATAACCTTGATCTTTACATCCAATTAATGGAACAGCAAAACAAGCGTCAGAAAAAACGCGTGTTAAGGATTGGATTGATAATAGGGCTATTTGTTGCTGTGGCTGCTGCGGGGACTGTATTTTTTCTGAACAACTCCCCAAAGTCAGATTCCAAAGAGCAACTAACCTATTTGATGTTTCAGTCTGATTATCTTCCTCATCAGGAGATCATCAATTTTCTTAACAAAAGTTCTCACGGAGTAATTATTAAGAATGATGAGGGGTTGACAGCCGATACCCTTTTGGATATGACTTCTTACGAGCAATGGCTTAGGGATCAAAACAGAGACATGGAGTTTTCTGTAAATCAATTCACAGCCACAGAAACCGAAGAAGACAATTCAAATGAGCCGGAGATCAACAGCTCACCTCTGGGTTTGGTAATTCGCGGACAGCTTGAGGCAGAGCGCCCATTGACATTTTCCATTTCTGGATTCCGTCCTGATTTTACCTATTACCTTGACTTTGGTAATGGTCGTGCAGGAAGGGTTAATGAACGCTATACCTACAAGTATTCCGAAAGTGGAAACTTTGTAGTAAAGCTGACTGCAAAGGATGGTGAAGGTAACGAAAGAATCATTCGTAGAAGGATTGCCATTCGTTTGGCTAGGCCCAAAGATGAAGTAATTGCTGACAACAAAGCTGAGCCTGAAAAGGCACCAACTCTCGTGATCACAGACCTGGGTGAAGATGAAGATGTCGCTACAAGTACTTCTTCTGATGTGTCTCCCATGGAAGACCTTGGTTTTGATGAGTTTGGACTCAATGAAGGCAGTGATTCTGACGAAATGAACGCCAAAGGTGCTTCTAGCCTCCGTGAAGCTGAAGAAGAAAAAGTTGATACAGTTGTGAAAGAGTCTCCAAAAGCTCCGACCAACCTCGACCTTTCTAATCACATTTTCATGGCCACTGAAGTCCCACCATCATTCCCTGGAGGAAACAGAGCCCTGAGAAGATTCCTTGGAAAGAACCTGGATTATCCAGTCAAAGCCCTTGAAGAGAAAGTAGAAGGAAAGGTTGTTGTTCAGTTTGTAGTAAGAGCTGACGGAAGCATCACTTCTCCTCGTATCCTTCAATCACTAGGCTATGGCTGTGATGAAGAAGTACTACAAATTGTAAGTGAAATGCCAAAGTGGACACCTGGATTGATGGCAGGTAAACCTGTGAATTCATCCTACTCACTTCCTGTAGTATTCGATTTGAGGTAAAGAATTATTCCCATTCACCGACTGGTCCTGCATTCTTATGCAGGGCCTTTTTTTTTGCTGAAATTGCATGTAGGCAATTTGTCTCCCTTCCTTGCTATGTAAAAAGCCTGGCTAATGTCTAAATTGCAGGTAAATGGCTTCTATTGATTAAATTGAAGCACTTATTCAATTAGATTTCATGAAATACCTTCAGTTGACAATCCTGGCATTCGTTGTTTTAGCCTGTTCACAACAAAATGAAGTAAGCATTTCCTCAGTTATGGATGGAGTATCCAGTCTCGAGGGCAAAGAAAAATACTTGAACAGTCCATTTGTAACAGCTGGAGACAGGACATACATGGTGGGACATCAGGATGGGAGCTTTCCCGATCACGGTTGGCATGTCAAAGGAGAAATGGGAGGCATCTGGCTGCATCCTATCAAGTTGATGGATGGCTTTATGCTCTCGTATTTCAAAGATGGGGAGGAGCATTGCTTAAATAATGCCAAACAGTTCTTCAATTATCCTTTTGCCAACCTTCATAGGTTCCAATCAAAATTTTCAGGACTGAATATAGAGCGATTCCAATACATTCCGGACGGAGCTGAGGGGGTGGTTGTGGAATATCGATTTATAAATAAGGGAAAAGAGGCCATAAAACTTCCTCTCAGGTTTGTAGCAATGGTAGATTTAAGGCCTGTTTGGCTTGGAGAAAGAACTGGAATGGAAGATGAAGGCGATTTTGTTGAATTCCATACAGAAAAAGGATATTTCACAGGAAGAGACAGCAAGAATCCCTGGTTTGTAAGCTGGAAAAGTTCCCTGAAGGTGGATAGTACTTCTTTTAAGAAAGGGGAGTGTAGTTTTCAAAGAAAGGGCAAGGGACTGGATGCAAGCCAATTTATGAGCCTCAAGCTGGAAGCTGGAGAAACGAGTAGCCTAAAGATTTTTATTGCTGGTTCTTATAAGAGTGAAACAGCAGCAACAACAGAGATGGAAAGGCTTGAAAAAGAGCATTTGGCTTTGTTGGAGATGAAAAAATCAAGGTTCCAGGAGCTAAAATCATTCTCAGAAATCAACATTCCGGACAAAGAACTCGAGCAGATGTATGATTGGACACGCTACAATACTGATTGGCTGATCAGAGATGTGCCCGAGTTTGGCCGAGCCTTATCTGCGGGGATGGCTGATTATCCCTGGTGGTTTGGCTGCGACAATACTTACTCTCTCCAGGGAGTTTTGGCTACTGGAAGGCCTGAACTGGCCATTTCAAGCCTGAAGTTGTTGAGGGATTTCTCTGAGATCACCAATGGAAATGGAAGGGTTGTACACGAAGTATCCACCAATGGGGCTGTCTTCAATCCAGGCAACATCAACGAAACACCACATTTTACTTCCATGATCCGAACACTCTATGACTGGACAGGAGATAAAAAGCTGGTGGAGGAATTTTACCCATTTCTTAAAAAGGGAATGGACTGGCTCATGAAGACCTATGACAAGGACAATAACAGCTTTCCTGATGGTTTTGGGATGATGGAAATTCATGGCCTCAATAGCGAGATGATAGATGTAGCTGTGTATACCCAGCAGGCCTTTGAAGACTTGGGTGATTTGGCAAGTATTCTCAAAAAGGGACCTGAAGCCAAATATTACAGAAGTATTGCATCCAAAATGAAGAGTAAGATCAATGAGGAGTTTTGGGTCGATGAATTTTCTTCTTATGCGGACTTCATTGGTACGACTTCTCAGGCAAGGCATTTGATTGATGATGCCATTGTGCGGGCTGATACCCTGGATAAGCCCTGGGCTGTGAAGGAATTGAAAGCCACCAAAAATAAAATTTCATCTTATCCTGCAGAAAAAAAGCAAGGCTTTGTGCTCCATCATAATTGGGTCGTAAATACCCCCATGGAGATGGGGATAGCCGATTCTGCCAAAGCGATTGCAGCGCTTGAGACTGCCAGCAAGTTTGTCAACTATTTCGGTGCCTTTGTTACGGGTATAGACCGCGATGAATCTGCAGGGGATGATGAGGGTTCCTTCGCCAAGGGGAAAAAGATCTTTTCATATACAGGTGCTGTCATGACACTTCCTACGGGTGTTTTGGCGATTTCAGAAAACAACTATGGCAGACCTGACAAGGCACTGGCTTACCTGAAAAGGCTCAACCGATCTTTCAGCTATGCTTTGCCTGGTTCGATGTATGAGGTCTCTCCTGATTTTGGTATGATGAGTCAAGCATGGAATATTTATGCCATCAATTATCCCATTGTTACCCAATTCTTTGGAATAAAGCCCCAGGCAGGTTCCAAGTTCATTACATTGGAGCCTCAAATGCCTTCTAGCTGGAACGAAGCCAGTATTTCCAAGGTGAAAATCGGGGACAACGAGCTCAGCTATTCCTTCAAAAGGGAAGGAGAAAAAATTACTTTAAACCTTGAACAGAAAATCGAGGATTGGCAAATTTGGTTGCCTAGAAGTAAATACAAAAAGATCACTGTCAACGGTAAGGAATTGGGAAATAAGGGAGAGTACCGAGTCCCGGTTTCAGGAGCTAAACTTGAAATTGTCCTTGAAGAATAAATGTTGGCTAGGGCTTTGTATTTCCCTTTAGGAAGAAGTTGATCATTTGATTGAGCTTTTCCATTTCGACTGGCTTGAATGCAAAAGCGCCTTTGCCATAGCTTGTTTCCCAGGCTGGAAGTGGAGAAAGTGGGTTTGTCCATACAAGGATAAAAGCATCCTTATATAGTTGGCGGAGAGATTGTATTTCCAAGTTTAAATCCAGGCTCTCGTCCCTGCTATCCAGGTTGACAAAAATGAATTCGGGCTTAGGGTGCTGCTTCTTAATGGTTGAAAGAGAACCCTTTAGAAACCTGGAAATCACAATTTGGGTCTGGAAATGTTGATAATTTGAGCTCAACATTCCTGAAATCAAATCGGCATCTGTTTTTAAATTTTCAAGGATTAATACCTTTTCCATAGTTCTTCCCCTTTTGGCATTATTTTGAAGTAGCCCTAGGGAAAAGTCACTTTTGGTATTATCTTTTTTTTGAAATAAAAACTAAAAAATTGACTGCTATGAATTGGATACTGAGCCTTCTTGCTAGGATACCTATTGTCCTTCTAATTGCTATTACCCTATTTCTTTTTTCCTGTGATAGAAATGAGGTTCCTGTTGATCAACCACCAAGTCCTCCTGTAGATACCACTTCCCAACAGGTGGAATTTATCAAAGGGGCTGATCTTTCTTATGTGAATGAAATGCTCGATTGTGGGGCTGTATACAAAAATGGGTCAGGGCTGGAAAAAGATCCCTATGAAATATTCTCCCTAGCAGGCTGTCAATGGGTCAGGTTGAGGTTGTGGCACAATCCTGATTGGACATCCTATTCCAATTTCACAGATGTGAAAAAGGCCATTAAAAAATCGAGAGACCAGGGCATGAAGGTATTGCTTGATTTTCATTATTCCGATGATTGGGCAGATCCTTCCAAGCAGTTTGTGCCAAAGGCCTGGGAGGGAGTGGTGAATAACAATACGCATTTAGGTGATTCTATATACAACTATACCTACAAAACATTAAAGGTATTGGAAAATGAAGGTCTTTTACCTGAAATGCTACAATTGGGAAATGAAATCAATATAGAAATGCTACAGGACCCCACTAAAACCTATGAAAAAATCAATTGGAGCCGGAATTCATTTATAATTAACAAATCCATTGAGGCTGTGGAACAGGTGAGGGAAGAAAGTGGGGAGTCATTGGAGATCGCCTTACATATTGCTCAACCTGAAAATGCCTTATGGTGGTTCAGTGAGGCAAAGACTGCGGGTATTGAGGACTTTGAATGGATAGCTATTTCCTACTATCCTGCCTGGTCTTCCTATGAGTTAAATGATATTTCTGAGGCCATTATGGACTTAAAAGAAAGCTATAAAAAGGAAGTAATGATCGTCGAAACAG
Source organism: Bacteroidia bacterium (assembly GCA_022760475.1). Classification (GTDB taxonomy): domain Bacteria; phylum Bacteroidota; class Bacteroidia; order J057; family J057; genus JALEFZ01. Next base: position 34,102 of record JALEFZ010000042.1, read on the forward strand.
CTTATCCATTTACCTTGGAAAATCAGGATGCTGCCAACAACATTTTGGGGCTGGATGCCTTACTTGATGAATATCCAGCTAGCATTGAGGGGCAGTTGGCTTATCTAAAGGATTTGGAAGAGGAGGTAATAAAAGGGGGAGGGGCAGGACTTTTTTATTGGGAGCCTGCTTGGGTCTCAACTTCTTGTAGTACTCGTTGGGGGGAAGGATCTCATTGGGACAATGCCGTATTTTTTGATTCTAATGGGGAGGCTCACAAAGCCATGGAGTTCTTTAAATGAGGTTAGTATTTACCAATGACATAAAATAAAACGGGTACCTGCATGCAGGTACCCGTTTTATTTAAGATTGAATTAAAGGCTAAGCCCTTATTTCACTATCACCAGCTTTTTGTAAGCTCCTCTTTCTGCACTTCTTACTTTCACGAAGTATACACCTGCATTGAGGTTTGAAACATTCAGGCGAGATACCTGGCTGGTCAACTCGTATTCGTTGGTCAGCCTTCCGTTGGTATCGAAGATCTGGATGTTTACTGGCCTTACAGGCTGCTCTTCAAACTCAAGCGTTACGATGTTTCTACTTGGGTTTGGATAAAGTGCGAAGCCATTCTCCAATTCTGGAAGAACATTTACAGCACTTGAATCACCGAAGGCAATGTTGTCGAAGAAGTAGGTCTTGGCGCCGGCAGCAGCACCAGTAGTACCGAAGTTGAAGAAGATAGATACTTTATCGTAGGTATTGTTGGTATCCAGTTGAGAAGTTCCCATTGCCTCATTGCTGAAGTCAAATACAAGGGTTTCCCACTGCTGGGCAACAGTTGTAGTATCTTCTGTTTCTACACTGATAGCGGGGTTGGAAGCGTCTTCAACCTTTAGACGAATGGGGGTACCTGCATCAGGAGACCATACGCTAACAGACATTTTGGTCTGGTTCAAGGCGAATGGAATGGCGTTTTCAAGTCCTGCTCCACCTGCAGTGGTTCCTGCCCAAAGCTCAGCCATATCTGTTTTGATTGCCTGGACTACAGTGTTGCTAGGATCAGTTGGATCAACTACGATCTGAGAAGCATTTCCGCCAAAGTCAGCCAGGTTGTAGAATATGGTGCTATCCTCGAAAGTAATCGGTAAATCAGGCTTCTTTACTACGATAGCAGAATCTATAAACTGTACATCATCCCAGAAGTAAGTTTTGGCACCAGCAGTAGCACCATCAGTACCAAAGTTGAAGAAGATGATAATCTTATCGAATACTTTAGTGGTATCCAATGTTCCTCCTACAGCATTTGCAAAGTCGAAGGTCAGTGTCTCCCACTGCATGGCTACGGTGGTGTTGGTTTCAGCTTCAACAAAGGTACCTGCACCGTCAAGGGTGTTTTCAACCTTTAGGCGAACTGGAATATTCGCATCAGGAGACCAAACCCTTACAGTCAAGCGGCTCTTGTTCGTTGCAAATGGAATTGGGTTTTCAAGACCTTGCGCACCAACTACGGTTCCGGCGAAGGTAGCAGCCATGTCAGTCTTCAATGTCTCAACTACCTTGTTGTTTGGATCAGTTGGGTCAACTACGATCTGAGAAGCGTTTCCTTCAAAGTCCAACAAGTTATAGTTTCCTAGAGCTGAATCTTCGAATGTGATCGGAAGGTCAGGTCTGATAACAAATGCTGCAGTGTCTACGAATTCCACATCATCCCAGAAGTAAGTCTTGGCTCCTAGAGTGGCACCATCGGTACCAAAGTTGAAGAAGACGATTACTTTATCGTATACATTGGTTGGATTTACAGGAGTACTACCTGCTACTGGCAGAGAGAAGTCGAAAGTAAGGGTCTCCCACTGCATGGCAGTAGTTGTAGTTACTTCTACCTCAGATGCAATTGCATTATTTCCTGAGTTCTCAACTTTTAGCCTTACTGGGGTATTGGCATCTGGAGACCATACCCTTACACGCATTCTTGTTTTGTCTCTGGTAAATGGAATTGGGTTTTCCAATCCTGCATCACCTGCTACTGTTCCTGCAAAGGTATCTGCCTGATCTGTTCTTAGGGTCTCAACTACCTTGTTGTTAGGGTCGGTTGGATCAACTACGATCTGAGAAGCAGTACCTGCAAAGTCAGCTAGGTTGTAATCAATTACAGTATCTTCGAATGTGATCGGCAGGTCAGGCTTGGGTGCTGGAGGCACACAAACTGAGTTGAATGGTACAGTGATGTCCATTGGGCTCAACTGCCAGTTTCCACCAAAAGATACCTTACTCCAAAGGATGTTCATCGTTACATTTGCAGGAGGAGTACCTGTCCAGGTCATGTCTCGGCTGATCTTGCCAGGTACAGAGAAGTCCTCTGGTCCAACAGCAGCACCACTACCACCATTAACCAACAAGAAGTCAACAGAGTCCGCGTTTGAAGACTCAATGGTTACCTTCATAGAGTTGGCACCGGTATTTTCAACGGTCAAGAAGATTGCAGAAGCAATTTCACCAGGGATTCCCAGGTGGAATACTTCAGTGTTGCAGAAAGAAAGTGCTCCTGGAGTGCTGGTAGAGTCGATAAACTCCACATCATCCCAGTAGTAGGTCTTTCTTCCAGCAGTAGCACCATCAGTACCAAAATTGAAGAAGATAGATACTTTGTCGTAAGTATTGGCAAAGTTGATCGCAGGTGTACCACCCACATTATTGCTGAAGTCAAATTCCAGGGTTTCCCACATTCCAGCCATGGTAGTCATAGCCTCAGTCTCAACACTGATAGCAGCGTTTGCGGCATCTTCTACTTTTAGGCGGACTGGAATATTAGCATCAGGAGACCAGACGCGAACTTTCATTCTTGTTTTTCCTGTAGCAAATGGAATGGCATTTAGAAGGCCAGAGCCACCCGCAGTAGTACCTGCCCACAACTGAGCAGTGCTGTCTTTGATAGACTCAGTTACCAAATTCGAAGAATTTGTCGGATCAACCACGATCTGAGAGATGTTTCCACCAAAGTCAGTCAAAGCATAATCTACTGTTGCCGTATCTTCGAATGTGATTGGAAGGTCAGGAGCAGTTTTTCCAGTGCTTCCGGATACAAATTCTACATCATCCCAGTAGTAGGTCTTTCTTCCAGCGGTAGCCCCATCGGTACCAAAATTGAAGAATATGGATACTTTGTCGTAGGTATTAGCAAAATTGATCGCTGGCGTACCTGAAACGTTATTGCTGAAGTCGAATGTCAATGTATCCCAAGCCATGGCTACAGTTGTCATGGCCTCTGTTTCTACTGAAATCGCTCCATTTGATGCGTCCTCAGCCTTTAGGCGTACAGGAATGTTGGCATCTGGAGACCATACACGTACGGTCATCGAAGTAGCACCTGCCGCAAAAGGAACGGGATTTACCAATCCAGCATCTCCAGCAGTGGTACCTGCCCAAAGCTGTGCTGTACTGTCCTTGATGGACTCAGCAACCAGGTTTGAAGAGTTGGTAGGATCAACTACAATCTGAGAAATGTTCCCACCGAAGTCGGTCAAGTCGTAGTCTACAGTAGCAGTATCTTCGAATGTGATCGGTAGGTCAGGAGCCGTCTTCATGGCAGTTCCAGAAGAGTACATCACATCATCCCAGTAGTAGGTCTTTCTTCCAGCGGTAGCCCCATCGGTACCAAAGTTGAAGAAGATAGATACTTTGTCATAGGTATTGGCAAAGTTGATGGCAGGTGTACCTGATACGTTGTTGCTGAAGTCGAAGGTCAATGTTTCCCAGGCCATAGCCATGGTCGTCATTGCTTCAGTTTCTACAGAAATGGC
>JALEFZ010000043.1 GCA_022760475.1 Bacteroidia bacterium
AAATTTTTTTAAAAAAATTTGATAAATTTGCATAAATTGAAATTTTGACTCTCTTTTATTGAGAATCTTCAAAAAACAGACCTGAAAAATGGCTCTAAATTTAGAAATTGATAAACTCGACCTGCAGATCCTCTCTATGTTGATGGAGGATGCCCAAAAACCCTATACGGAAATAGCCAAAGCTTTGGATGTATCGGGTGGTACGGTGCATGTAAGGATGAAAAAATTGATGAAGGAAAATGTGGTGAAGGGATCTCACCTGGAAATTGACGCAAGTAAACTTGGATACGACATATGCGCTTTTGTGGGGATGTTTTTGGAAAAAGGCTCTCTCTACAATAAGATCGTAAAGCAGTTGGAGGCTATTCCGGAGATTACAGAAATTCACTATACCACAGGTAGGTATGGAATTTTCCTTAAGATCATCAGCAGGAATACCAGAGAATTGCGGTCTATCCTCAATGATAAGGTCCAGCCCATCGAAGGGATACAACGAACGGAAACCTTTATTTCCCTTGAGGAAAGTATGAAGCGTCCCATTCAGATTCTGGAAGACCTGGACAAGATCAAAACCCGATAATTCTTGATCTACCTAATCATTTTCTTGCTTCACAGATGAGAATTGACATCATATCCTGTGTGCCTCAGCTCATGACCAGTCCCTTGTCCCACTCAATCCTGAAAAGGGCACAGGATCAAGGGCAGCTAGAGGTTCATGTCCATGACCTGCGTGATTTTTCCATCAATAAACATCGTCAGGTAGATGATTATCCATATGGAGGAGGGGCAGGTATGGTCTTGATGGTTGAACCATTGGCCAAATGTATCAGATCCCTCCAAACAGAGAGAAAATACGATGAAGTCATTTATCTGACTCCTGATGGTACAAGTCTGAAACAGGGGATTGCGAATCAACTCTCTCTTAAAGAAAACCTCATTCTGATTGCTGGGCATTACAAAGGGATTGACCAAAGGGCTCGCGACATATTTGTGACAATGGAGCTCTCAATTGGAGATTACGTCCTCTCAGGTGGGGAACTACCTGCTCTGGTTTTGGTAGATGCTATCGGACGATTGATTCCAGGAGTGTTGGGTGATGAGACTTCAGCTTTGACAGATTCTTTTCAAGACAATTTGCTTGACGCACCCATTTACACGCGTCCAGCGGATTTTGAAGGCCATGAGGTCCCTGAAATACTTTTATCTGGTCAGCACAAAAAAATCCAGGAATGGAGAGATGAAAGATCACTTGAAAAGACTCGAGAAAGAAGACCTGACCTCATTGATGAAGATTGATTTAACTTCAAGCTCTACCAAAATAGGGTTGGCAGCATATCAATATTTTTTCCATCTTGCGTGAGTTTTTCTTTTACCTAATACCGGAAATTCCACGCACCCAATGCTGGAGAAAGATCTTGCTCACCCATCTGTCGAAATAAGTGTTGTCATTCCAGCTTACAATGAATCTTTGAGGATTGGCAATACCCTGAAACTCGTCCATGAGTATTTCAAGGGGAGATCTTTTGAGATCCTGGTTGTAAATGATGGTTCAAGTGATAATACCGTTCAGAAGGTAGAAAGCCATCAAATTCCTGAGCTAAGGGTTATTTCCTATGAAAAAAATCAAGGCAAAGGCTACGCTGTCCAGCAAGGGGTCTTGAATAGCAAGGGAAAATATATCTTACTTACTGATGCAGACCTTTCCACCCCTATAGAGTACTTCGCAAATCTTTATGAGCATATTGACCAGGCTGATTTGGTAATCGGTTCCAGGGGGATGAAGGAATCTCAGGTCTCCAACCAGATCTTGAGGGTTTGGCTTGGGAAAACCGGAAACAAACTGATCCAGTTGGTCCTGCCCGGAATCAAGGACACTCAATGTGGTTTTAAACTCTTTAAGGGGGATTCAGGCAGGGAGATATTCAGTAAACAGCAAATCAAGGGGTTTGGTTTTGATTTTGAGATTTTGTTCATTGCTCAGCGTCTTGGTCTGGAGATCAAAGAAGTGCCAGTTAAGTGGACAAATGCCTTGGGGAGCAAGGTAAAACCCAGACATTATATAAGTACCCTGCTCGAGTTGGGAAGACTTGTGCTTAACAACTGGCAAGGAAAATACAGATAGCATCTAGGCCATGTGCCTCTTCAACAAATAAAACTCAAATGGATCTCAAAGAAGCCCTACTTCCAGGATCTGATGTAGTGCGACACCCCTGGGAATTGGCAAGGCTCAAGGTCGCGGATGACCTGATGAGAAAATACCTCCGCCTAGATGGTAATAAATCCCTTACCATTCTTGATATGGGCTGTGGGGATTTGTGGTTTGTAGAACAATTGGCCAAATCCTATCCCAACCATAGCTACCTTGGTGTTGATATTGCCTTTACCGACCAGCATCTCGAAACCCTTTCTACTCGCTTAAAGGATGAACCCATTCAACTATATAGGAGCCTGGATGATGCCTCGGAGGTTCTTAAAGATACCAAGGTTGATATTGTTCTCCTTTTAGATGTGATAGAACACATAGAAGATGAAATCTCCTTCTTGAAGTGGATGCAAACTTTCCCCCAAATTGGAAAATTCACTAACTTCCTTATTACAGTTCCTGCCTTTCAGTCGCTCTTTTGTGAGCATGATGTCTTTTTAGAGCATTACAGGAGATACACCAATCCTTCTCTACATAAGGCTTTGGATAAGGCAAATATGGAGGTAAAAAGAAAGGGATATTTTTTCTCTTCCCTTTTATTGCCCAGAATGCTTCAGGTGATGAAGGAAAAAGTCAGTGGGAAGGATCCCAATCTTGAAAAGGGAGTAGGTCAATGGGAAGGAAGTGATTGGCAGACCAAAATGATGACTCAGATCCTTTGGAATGACTATAAGACTGCCCAAAGCCTGAGAAAAATTGGAATTAAAACTCCTGGCCTCTCTAACTATGCGATAGCTAATCCTTATGATCGCACCTAAGTATAGTCGTCTAATAGGAACAGGACTGGCTGTTTTAACCACTCTTTCAGTGGCAATTTATGTGCTTGGGCCATATATCATCAACCCTACTCAGGTAAAAGTACTGTTACAAGGAGACATTGGCATCCATTACCTTGGATGGGCATTCTTCCGATATAGCGAATGGACATTCCCCTTGGGAGAAATCCCGGATTATTATTATCCCCTGGGTTCCAATATCGGCTTTACAGATAGCATTCCTTTAATGGCTCTTTTGCTGAAACCATTTCATGGGATTCTGCCCACAGATTTTCAATATATCGGTCCATGGTTTCTGATCTGTGTCGTCCTCCAAACCTGGATGGCATGGAAGTTATTGGAAGAGCTTGGAATCAAAGATGTGATTCAATTGGTAGTTGGATCAATTTTGTTGACGAGTACGCCGGTCTGGTTCTTCCGATTGGCTCATCCGGCACTTTGTGCACATTTTTTAATTCTTGGTAGCCTCTGGATGTACATTCGGTCCAAGTCTGATTGGTTCAAAGCATTGAAAGGGCAATATATCTTATTGTTTGTAGTGGCTTTTGTCCACCCATATCTGGCCGTAATGATTTTGGGATTGGCCAGTGCAGTTGTGTTAAGGATTACATTCATAGAAAAGAAAATAAAATGGTGGGGAGGATTGTTGAACCTAGTGGCTATGGGGGCATTGCTGGTTTTCGGTTGGTGGATCACGGGTTATTTCAGTATTTCTGAAGCAGGAAGGGCAGCAGAGGGGCTAACGGATTTTTCTACCAACCTGAATGCTTTCTTCAATCCGATGGAGGACACCTCCAGAATTTTACCCAGCCTTCCCCATAATCCATTACAATATGAAGGTTATGCTTACCTGGGAATGGGGGGCTTGATCCTTGTGGTGGCATGGCTTGTCTGGGGAGGGATCCAAGTTTTCACATCAAGGAAAAAAGCAATCAAAAATGCTCAAGTTGAAAGAGAACCAAACTCAGGAATGTGGATTTTATGGTTGGTCGTTTTCTTTATGTGGGTTTGGGCATTAAGTATTAAGGTTTATTGGGGTACAGATAGGGTCTTGCGTTATGACCTTGCCGATGCGATTATTCCAACTCTCTCTGCCTTCAGGACTACAGGAAGATTCGTTTGGCCTATATATTATCTTCTCTTGACCCTTTCATTTGCCTTTATTGGAAAAAAACTGCTTCGACCCAGGCCCCTTAACCTCATACTGGTTGTATTGCTTCTGACTCAACTATATGACCAGGGTGCACTTTGGAAAAACAGGGAATGGTATAAATGGACGAATCCTGAATCTTTCATGGAAATCAGTGAGGATAAATGGGGCCCATTGGTAGAAGCCTCTGACAAAGTGTTATTATGGCCTCCCTTCGAAATGAAGCACATCAGAAATCGGGATGATTATGCTGAGATCGGATACCTGGCAGCCAATTATCAAAAACCTGCCAGCATTGGATTTGTAGCCCGGTCAGAGAAGGATGCCGAAAGTAATTATCGAAACACATTTGAAAAAGACATGGAGGAAGGCAGGGTAGATCCAGGGGCTTTGTACCTGTTTTTGCCTCAATCCACCAGGTATTATGACAAGAGTTTTGAAAAAATGAGTCTGCTGGAGATTGATGGATACATAGTAGGGATCTCTAATCAGGCCAATGATTCCTTGCGATCCAGATGGGAAAAATCGAAGGTATCCTGGAACTTAAAACAGCCTTTGGCAGAAGATTTGAGTTCTTATCTAAAGAAGTATGAGGACAAGACCATATTGATGGCTAGCCTGGACGAAGCCTCCCGAAACCTTAATGAATCTACAATCAGTTATCTTGAAGATCGAGGTTCACAAATCAGAAATCTGGTATTTAGGGGAAGCTATATAGGAGTCTTGAATAGTGGGAAGTTGATTTATGAAGATATGGCAGAGAATGCCATCATTAATTGGGAGGTAGAAAGTGGGGCGATTTTGGAGGGAATAACCTTTCCAAAAAAGCTCCGTATAGTAGCGTCGGGCATTCTTGCAGGCTATGAGATGTCCATAGCTGTGGATGATGAAGAACAGGTAGAAAAGAAAAGAGGGCTTAGTGTAGTGGTTTTGGATGAAGAAGGGACGCTTATTGATAAGGCACAATTTGATACTTATCAAAGCTCTTACAGGTGGCTGGATAGCCCATAATGGGTTTGAATAAAGCATTTTGAATAGTCTCCTTTTTTTTAAGAAAAAATCATTTGTATTCTTTTGGATTAGCAACATAAACTACTATCTTTGCAGTCCGTCAAACAAAGCGATACAAAATGGAAGATCTTATTAAACTCGTACAAGCGGAATATTTGCGCGATGAGATGCCTGAGTTCAAGGCAGGAGATACTGTGAATGTATATGTACGTATCGCAGAGGGAGGTAAGGAGCGTGTTCAGCAGTTTAAGGGTGTCTGCCTTCAGCGCAGAGGAGCCGGAGCGACTGAGACCTTCACTGTGAGAAAGATTTCCGGCGGTGTTGGAGTGGAAAGAATATTTCCTGTACACTCTCCAATCGTTGAGAAAGTTGATGTAATCAGAAGGGGAAAAGTAAGAAGAGCGAGGTTGTTTTACCTACGCGATAAGATTGGTAAGGCGGCCAAGATTAAAGAGTTGAAATAGTTTTTTTTATTAAGGGAAAAGTATTTGGATGCAATAAGTTACTTTTCTACTTTTGCAGAACTTTTTCCAAAATAGATTTGACATATTAGTTGCCTGTGTAGCTCAGTTGGCCAGAGCACGTGATTTGTAATCTCGGGGTCGGGGGTTCGAATCCCTCCACAGGCTCACCTATTTTTAGGTGAAAAAAACGGGGAGATACCGAAGCGGTCAAACGGGGCAGACTGTAAATCTGTTGGCTCAGCCTTCGTAGGTTCGAATCCTGCTCTCCCCACAAAGAAGTTCTTTAAAAACTACCGTTGTACTTGTTACAACAACAATGCGGGAGTAGCTCAGCTGGTAGAGCATTAGCCTTCCAAGCTAAGGGTCGCGGGTTCGAATCTCGTCTCCCGCTCAAAGTGAAGAGAAGAGGTGTAAGCCTCTTCTCCTTTCACTGTTTAAAAACTTGCCGATGTAGCTCAGTTGGTAGAGCACTTCCATGGTAAGGAAGGGGTCACCGGTTCGAGCCCGGTCATTGGCTCTTAATTTTATTTATCTACTTTGTTTGTGCTTGGTTAACAAGTCTAACATTATTTAACGATGGCAAAAGAAACATTTGTACGTAACAAACCGCACGTCAACATCGGTACCATTGGCCACGTAGACCACGGAAAAACCACGTTGACCGCTGCGATTACAGTAGTACTAGGAAAAGCTGGTAATGCTGAGGTAAAAAGCTTTGATCAGATCGACAACGCTCCTGAAGAAAAAGAGCGTGGTATCACGATCAATACCTCACACGTAGAGTACGAAACCGCAAATCGTCACTACGCACACGTTGACTGTCCTGGACACGCCGACTATGTTAAAAACATGATTACCGGTGCAGCTCAGATGGATGGAGCTATTCTTGTAGTAGCTGCAACTGACGGACCTATGCCTCAGACTCGTGAGCACATCCTGCTTGCCCGTCAGGTAGGTGTACCTGCCATCGTAGTATTCATGAACAAAGTTGACCTTGTGGATGATGAGGAGCTATTGGAACTTGTAGACATGGAGATTCGTGAGCTTTTGGATACATATGAATTCCCTGGTGATGACACACCTATTATTCAGGGTTCTGCTCTGGGTGGTCTTGACGGTCAGCCTCAGTGGGAAGAAAAAATCCTAGAGTTGATGGCAAACGTTGATGAGTGGGTTCCAGAGCCAACTCGTGAGACTGATAAGGACTTCTTGATGCCTGTAGAGGACGTATTCACCATTACTGGTCGTGGTACAGTAGCAACTGGACGTATCGAGCGTGGTGTAATCAACACGGGTGATCCTGTAGACATTATCGGTCTTCAGAAAGAAGGTGAGAAGTTGTCTTCTACCATCACAGGGGTGGAAATGTTCCGTAAGATTCTTGACCGTGGTGAAGCAGGTGATAACGTAGGACTTCTTCTACGTGGTATTGAAAAGAAAGACATTAAGCGTGGAATGGTAATTGCCAAGCCTGGTACAGTTACTACCCACCAGAAATTCAAAGCTGAGATCTACGTACTTTCTAAAGAAGAGGGTGGTCGTCATACCCCATTCTTCTCTAAGTACCGTCCTCAGTTCTACTTCCGTACTACTGACGTAACTGGTACTATCTCTCTTCCTGATGGAGTAGACATGGTAATGCCTGGTGATAACGTAACTATTTCTGTAGAATTGATCTACGAAGTAGCAATGGAAAAAGGTCTTCGCTTTGCGATTCGTGAAGGTGGACGTACCATTGGTGCAGGTCAGGTAACTGAAGTAATTGCGTAAATATAACTTGATACCAAATAGGGCCTTGAAATGGCCCTATTTGGCTATTTTTTGAAATCCCAGTTCGACTGGGAATTCCTATATCATAAACGGGCGTAGCTCAATTGGTAGAGCGACGGTCTCCAAAACCGTAGGCTGTGGGTTCGATTCCTACCGCCCGTGCTAATCTCAGAAAAATGGAGAAGCTAAGAGAGGGTTTTCGTGAATATACCGATGAACTTTTGAACAAAGTTCAGTGGCCCACCCTAGAAGAATTGCAAAGCAGCACCGTAACTGTACTAATCGCTTCGTTGGTTATTGCTTTGGTCATTTTTGGGATGGATTTCGCCTTTAGAAATCTGATGAATACTGCCTATTCATTGATCAATTTGTAAGAAGCTAAGTGGAGATAGATGGCTAAGTCTTGGTACGTAGTTCGGGCTATTAGTGGTCAGGAAAAAAAAGTAAAAGATTATTTGGAAAGCGAGATCGTTCGTCTAAAAATGGAGGAACTCGTTAACCAAATCCTTATACCCGTTGAAAAGGTATTCGAAATGCGCAATGGTAAAAAGAAATTGCGTGAGAGGTCATACCTTCCTGGCTATATCTTGATGGAATGTGAGGTTACACCCGAACTGATTGTTAGTGTCAAGAATGTTCCTGGAGTGATTGGCTTCCTAGGAGCCAAGAAAGGTGGAGATCCTGTGCCCTTGAGGGTTTCAGAAGTGAACAGAATCCTTGGTAAGGTGGATGAAATGAATGAGCAGGGCGAGGTTCCTGAGAATCCATTCATCAAAGGAGAGCCTGTAAAAGTAATGGCTGGACCATTCAATGGCTTTAGTGGAGTTGTGGATGAAGTTTATGAGGATCGAAAGAAGGTGAAGGTTATTGTAAAAATCTTTGGCCGAAACACACCTATCGAACTGAACTATTTCCAGGTTGAAAAGGAATTTTAATTTTTGCCCCTCTCAGGGAGGGGCTTTTGTTATACAGTAGGATTTAAAGGTCTTGAGTCTGACCATGCTGTTATCCGCCGCCTCAATTTTGGATAACAGATGCTTCCCAGAAAGACGAGAGCCTATTTAATCATAAGCTGAAGTAGACAACAAATGGCAAAACAAGTTGAAACGTATGTCAAGCTTCAGGTGAAGGGTGGCCAAGCCAATCCCGGTCCTCCAATCGGACCTGCGCTGGGTGCGAAGGGTTTGAACATCATGGAGTTCTGTAAGCGCTTTAATGCGCAGACTCAGGACAAAATGGGTCAGGTTCTTCCGGTTGTCATCTCTGTTTACAAAGACAAGTCTTTTGACTTTGTAATCAAGACACCTCCGGCAGCTGTATTGCTTATGAATGCAGCCAAGTTGAAGAAAGCATCATCTGAGCCTAACCGTATCAAGGTTGGATCAGTGAGCTGGGACCAGGTAAAGGAAATCGCTGAAACCAAAATGCCCGACCTTAACTGCTTTAAGGTAGAATCCGCCATGAAAATGGTAGCAGGAACAGCTAGGAGCATGGGAATTACAGTTGATGGGACACCCCCTTGGGAGCAAAACAATGACTGATCATGGCGACAATTAGCAAGAATAGAAAAAAAGCCAGTGAAGCGGTCGATAGTTCTAAAGCTTACGACCTAGCAGAAGCTGCTGAACTGATCAAGAAGGTTTCTTTCACGAAGTTCAACGAGTCTGTAGAACTTCATGTCCGTCTGGGTGTAGACCCTCGTCAGGCAAACCAAATGGTGCGTGGCGTTGCGACACTTCCTCACGGAACAGGTAAAGAAGTTAAAGTACTTGTACTGACTTCTCCTGATAAAGAGCAAGAAGCCAAGGACGCAGGAGCTGACCATGTTGGTTTGGATGAATTCATCCAGAAAATTCAAGGTGGTTGGACTGACGTAGATGTAATTATCTGTTCGCCTAATGTAATGGCTAAGGTAGGACGTTTGGGTAGAATTCTTGGTCCCCGTGGCCTGATGCCTAACCCTAAGTCAGGTACCGTAACGCCAAACGTAGGGCAAGCAGTTAAAGAAGTTAAAGCAGGTAAGATTGACTTCCGCGTTGATAAAACAGGAATCATCCATTCTGCGATTGGAAAGATCCAGTTTTCGGCTGAGCAAATCAACGAAAACGCACTGGAACTTCTCCAGACCCTTCATCGCATGAAGCCTCAGGCTGCGAAAGGGATATACTTCAAATCTATTTTCCTGAGCTCCACCATGGGTCCTGGAATCAAAATCGATAAAGCTTCTGTATCTGGGATATCCTAAGTTTTGAAATCATGACGAAGGAAGAAAAATATGCATTTGTAGAGGAGTTGACGGAGAAATTCAAAGAGTATCCGAACTTCTTTATCACCGATACAGGCAGCCTGAATGCTGCAGAAATGTATGCGCTGCGCAAACTTTGTTTCAATAACAATGTGCAGCTGCAGATGGTCAAGAATACTCTGATCAAGAAAGCGTTGGACAATTTGGAAGAAGATTATGCTGAGGTGTATGATATCCTTAAGCAACCATCTTCCATTTTCTTTACTGACTCTGAGAATCCGAATGTACCTGCCAAAGTAATTAAGCAGTACAGAAAGGAAGCCAATACAGATTTTCCTGTATTGAAGGCGGCAGTAATTGAAGCTTCTGTGTTCAAAGGGAATGAAAACCTGGAAGCACTTACGAAGTTGAAGTCCAAGACAGAACTGATCGGAGAGGTAGTCGGATTGTTACAGAGCCCTGCGAAAAACGTTATCAGTGCTCTTTCATCTGGTGGACAAACAATTGCGGGTCTTATTAAGACCCTTCAAGAGCGTGAAAGCGCCGAATAATTTTTTCAAATTTTATTACTAAGAACTTTTTTTAAACTTTTCATACAATGGCAGATCTTAAAGAATTTGCAGAACAGTTGGTAAACCTTACTGTTAAAGAAGTTAACGAACTTGCCGAGATTTTGAAAAACGATTACGGCATCGAACCTGCAGCTGCTGCTGTAGCTGTAGCAGGACCTGGTGGTGGAGGCGGTGGCGCCGAAGAAGCTGCTGCTGAGCAAACTGAATTCGATGTTATCCTAAAGTCACCTGGAGCCAAGAAGTTGAACGTAGTGAAAGCTGTGAAAAACTCTGTAGGTCTTGGTCTGAAGGAAGCCAAAGCATTGGTTGACTCAGCTCCTGCTCCAGTGAAGGAGAAAGTATCTAAAGAAGAAGCAGAAGCCCTTAAAACGGCTCTGGAAGAAGCTGGTGCTGAGGTGGAGCTGAAGTAATTTCTCCCGATGGGAGAGATGAAACTCTACCTTTAAAGATAGACCTGATTCGTTGCAATCAGGTCTATTTTCCCATATATTAACTTTAGGTTCTTTCTCTGGCTACCGTACCTATTTTTTATTAAGGATCTCACCTAAATATTTACACGATTGGCTAATACGAGCGTACAAAAACGGCACTCATTCGCACGAATCAAAAAAGTCATTGACTATCCAGATTTTCTGGAGATTCAGCTGCGATCCTTTAAAGAATTTATGCAACTGGACACACCTCCAGATAAAAGAAATGACGAGGGATTATTTAAGGTATTCAAAGAGAACTTTCCTATTACAGATGCCCGGGAAAATTTCGTACTAGAATTTTTAGACTATTACATTGACCCTCCCAGGTATTCTATTAAAGAGTGTAAGTCAAGAGGACTTACTTATTCAGTTGCCCTTAAGGCAAAGTTGTTCCTTTACTGTACTGACCCTGAAAACGAGGACTTCGAACCTGTAACTCAGGAAGTATATTTGGGAAACATCCCCTACATGTCCGGTGATGGTACCTTCATCATCAATGGAGCTGAAAGGGTAGTTGTATCCCAGCTGCACCGTTCACCCGGTGTGTTTTTCGGGCAATCATTCCACGCCAACGGAACGAAACTTTATTCTGCGAGGATTATTCCTTTCAAAGGATCCTGGATTGAATTTTCTACGGACGTAAACAATGTCATGTATGCCTACATCGACAGGAAGAAGAAGTTTCCTGTTACGACACTCATGCGTGCTATTGGCTACAGTTCTGATAAGGACATCCTTGAAATCTTCGGATTGGCAGAGGAAGTAAAGATCAATAAAGCAAACCTCAAGAAGGCAGTAGGAAGGAAGTTAGCAGCCAGGATTCTTAGGACCTGGACTGAGGACTTTGTAGATGAGGATACCGGAGAGGTAGTATCTATTACCCGTAATGAAGTGTTGTTTGAAAGGGATCACGTGATTCAGAAGGAAGACATGGAGTCTATTCTGGATTCTGGTGTGGCCTCCATGATCCTAGTGTCTGATGCTAAAAACGCAGCAGAATACTCGATCATTTACAATACCCTTCAGAAAGATAATTCTAACTCCCAGTCTGAAGCAGTAGATCTGATCTACCGCCAGCTGCGTAATGCGGAGCCACCAGACGAGGAGACTGCAAGAAGTGTAATCGATAAACTCTTCTTCTCTGATAAGCGATATGACCTTGGAGAAGTAGGGCGTTACCGTTTGAATAAGAAGCTTCACGATACCTTTGAAGAGGATTCATTGGTATTGACCAAGTCTGACATCATCAAGATCGTTGGATACCTGGTAGAGCTTCAAAATAGCAAAACCCACGTAGACGACATTGACCACTTGTCAAACCGTCGTGTTAGAACCGTGGGGGAGCAACTTTACTCTCAGTTCAGTGTAGGTCTTGCTCGTATGGCAAGAACTATCCGTGAGAGAATGAATATCCGTGATAATGAGGTGTTTACTCCTGCTGATTTGATCAATGCGAGGACTTTGTCTTCTGTGATCAACTCATTCTTCGGTACCAACCAGTTGAGCCAGTTCCTTGATCAGACCAACCCTCTGGCTGAGGTTACACACAAACGTCGTGTATCGGCTCTTGGTCCTGGTGGTCTTTCTCGTGAAAGAGCGGGCTTTGAGGTAAGGGACGTACACTATACCCACTATGGCCGTCTGTGTCCTATTGAGACACCGGAGGGACCCAACATTGGATTGATTTCATCTCTATGTACCTACGCTCGTATCAACGAGATGGGCTTCATTGAGACTCCATACAGGGAAGTGAAAGAAGGGATAGTAGATCCACAAGCGCTTTACCTAAGTGCTGAGGAAGAAGATAACCAGATTATTGCCCAGTCCAATGCACCTGTAGATACAAAAGGGAACTTCCTTAACCCAACGGTAAAAGCCCGTAAACAGGGGGACTTCCCGATGGTAGACCCTGAGGAGTTGAGGTACATGGACGTAGCGCCTAATCAGGTAGTTTCTGTGGCAGCTTCATTGATTCCTTTCCTTGAAAATGACGATGCAAACCGTGCCCTGATGGGTTCGAACATGCAACGTCAAGCAGTACCTTTGCTGAAAGCTGAGGCCCCTGTAGTAGGTACTGGAATCGAAGAAAAAGTAGCCCTGGACTCCAGGTCTATGATGCAAGCTGAAGGTGAAGGGGTGATTGAGTATGTGGATGGTGGAAAAATTGTAGTTCGCTACGACCGTTCACCTGTGCAGGATCTGATCAGCTTTGAATCAAATGTGGTTACTTATGAAGTTACCAAATTCCAGCGTACGAACCAGAATACCTGTATCAACCTAAGACCTTGTGTCCGTGTAGGTCAGCGAGTTAGCAACGGAACAGTTATTGCTGACGGTTATGCGACAGAAGATGGAGAGCTAGCTCTTGGTAAAAACCTTCTTGTGGCGTACATGCCTTGGCAGGGTTATAACTTTGAGGATGCGATTGTGATTTCGGAAAGAATCGTAATGGATGATGTCTACACATCTATCCACATCGAGGAATTCGAAATGCAAGTAAGGGACACCAAGCGTGGTGAAGAGGAGTTGACAAGGGAGATTCCGAACGTAAGTGAGGATGCCATCAGACATCTGGATGAAAACGGTTTGATCCGTGTAGGAGCTGATGTTAACCCTGGTGATATCCTTATTGGTAAGATTACTCCAAAAGGGGAGTCTGATCCTACTCCGGAAGAAAAACTGTTGAGAGCAATCTTTGGTGATAAGGCAGGTGATGTTAAGGATGCTTCTTTGAGAACTCCTCCTTCTATTAAAGGTGTGGTAATTGATAAAGTTCTATTCTCCAAAGAGAAGAAAGAAACCAGAAACAAAGCCAGAGATAAAAAGCGTCTGGGTGAACTGGAGGAGACCTACCATAAGGACTTGAATGACCTTAATTCGGGTATGGTTTCCAAACTTACTTCTTTGCTCGGTGATCTGAAATCCAAGGGAGTAAAGAATAAATTCAATGAAGAAATCGTTCCAGCAGGTAAGAAGTTCACTGAAAAGACCCTCGCGGCCTTGAACTTCCTTGAGTTGGTAACGAGCGGATGGACCGGAGATGATGAGATTGATGGACACATCCAACAATTGTTCAGAAACTACAAGCGTCGCCACGATACCATTGAAAGTAAGTTCCGTAGAGAGGAATATCAGATCCGTGTAGGGGATGAGCTTCCTTCAGGTATCCTAAAACTGGCTAAGGTCTATGTAGTTAAGAAGAGAAAACTGAAAGTGGGAGATAAGATGGCAGGACGCCACGGAAACAAGGGGGTTGTTTCCCGTATTGTACCTGTGGAAGACATGCCATTCCTGAACGATGGAACTCCAATTGATATCGTATTGAATCCTTTGGGTGTACCTTCTCGTATGAATCTCGGTCAGGTATTTGAGACCATTCTTGGATGGGCAGGAAAGAAACTTGGAGTCAAGTTTGCTACGCCAATCTTTGATGGAGCTACCATTCACGATGTGAATGAGCAACTCGAAAAGGCAGGATTGCCTGAGTTCGGTGTTGTCCAGCTCAACAATGGTCAGACTGGGGAGAAGTTTTCCGAGAAAACGACAGTTGGTATCAACTACATGTTGAAACTGATACACCTTGTCGATGACAAGATGCATGCCCGTTCTATTGGGCCATACTCTTTGATCACGCAGCAGCCACTTGGTGGTAAGGCACAGTTTGGTGGCCAGCGCTTTGGTGAGATGGAGGTGTGGGCCCTTGAGGCATTCGGCGCTGCACATATCCTTAGGGAGATGCTGACAGTAAAATCGGATGACGTAATTGGTCGTGCGAAGGTTTACGAATCTATCGTAAAAGGCGATGTCTTGCCAAGACCTGGTGTACCTGAATCATTCAATGTATTGATGCATGAGCTAAGAGGGCTGGCCTTAGAGGTTACCCTAGAATAGGATAAGATCCTCCCCTGCCTGTATACCAGGCGGGGATTATATATATACCTTTTGAAGGACTTTTTAATACTGGAGGTTAAGCATGCCTATTGCAAAAAACACTAAGATTACGAGCGATTTCAGCAGAATCACCGTAAGCTTGGCATCCCCTGAAGCGATCCTTAACAGATCTCATGGGGAGGTCTTGAAGCCAGAGACCATTAATTACCGAACCTACAAGCCTGAAAAGGATGGACTGTTCTGTGAAAGAATATTCGGACCTGTAAAGGATTACGAATGTCATTGCGGAAAGTACAAGAGGATTCGTTATAAAGGAATCATCTGTGACCGCTGTGGTGTAGAGGTTACAGAGAAAAAGGTTCGTAGGGAAAGAATGGGACACATCCAATTGGTTGTGCCTGTCGCCCACATTTGGTACTTCCGTACCCTACCCAGCAAAATTGGTTACCTACTTGGCCTTACCTCCAAGAAGCTGGACCAAATTATATACTACGAGAGGTATGTAGTTATTCAGCCTGGGTTTATGGAAAAAGAAGGTATTCAGAGAATGGACTTCCTCACCGAGGAAGAATATTTGAATATCCTTGAAACTCTTCCAAAAGAAAATCAAATGCTGCCTGAGGAAGACGAGCAGAAGTTCGTTGCCAAAATGGGAGCCGATGCCTTGGAATCTTTATTGAGAACCATCGATCTGGACGAACTGTCTTATGGACTTCGTCAAAAAGCTGCTACAGAGACTTCTCAGCAGCGTAAGAATGAAGCCTTGAAAAGGCTAAAGGTGGTTGAGGCCTTCAGGTCTGCAAACCGCAGGATCGAAAACCGTCCTGAGTGGATGGTTGTTCGCATTGTTCCTGTAATTCCTCCTGAATTGAGACCATTGGTACCTCTTGAAGGTGGTAGGTTCGCAACCTCCGACTTGAATGACCTTTACAGAAGGGTAATCATTCGTAATAACCGTCTGAAAAGACTTATTGAGATCAAAGCACCTGAGGTAATCCTTCGAAATGAGAAGAGGATGTTACAAGAGGCTGTTGATTCATTATTTGATAATACCAGAAAGGTAAACGCAGTTCGTTCTGACTCTAACAGGGCTTTGAAATCTCTTTCAGATATGCTGAAGGGTAAGCAAGGTCGTTTCCGTCAGAACCTTCTTGGTAAGCGTGTTGACTACTCAGGTCGTTCGGTAATCGTGGTAGGTCCTACCCTGAAACTGCACGAATGTGGTCTTCCTAAAAACATGGCTGCTGAGCTTTTCAAACCATTCGTTATCAGGAAACTGATTGAAAGGGGGATTGTGAAGACTGTAAAGAGTGCAAAGAAACTGGTTGACCGCCGTGATCCTGTGATCTGGGACATTCTAGAAAATGTTCTGAAAGGGCACCCGGTGATGCTCAACCGTGCTCCGACACTACACAGACTTGGAATCCAGGCATTTATGCCTAGGCTTGTAGAAGGTAAAGCGATACGCCTACACCCTCTTGTCTGTACAGGTTTCAACGCCGACTTTGACGGTGACCAGATGGCGGTACACGTACCATTATCTAACGAAGCATGTTTGGAAGCTATGGTTCTTATGCTAGCTTCACACAACATTCTTCACCCTGCGAATGGTGCTCCTATTACCCTGCCTACCCAGGACATGGTATTGGGTGTCTACTACCTAACTAAGGGTAGGCCTAAGCAAAGAGGAGAAGGGCTGTTGTTTGGTAACTCTGATGAGGTAGAAATTGCCTACAATGAAGGAGTTGTTGCCAAGCACGCCTACATTAAGGTAAGAAATACAGAATTCGATCCTATTACTGGTGAGGTCATTATGGATGAAAATGGTAATCCAAAAATGATGTACTATGAAACCACAGTAGGTAGGGTTCTATTCAACAAAATCGTACCTGAGGGTGCCGGATACGTTAACCAAGTTCTTTCCAAGAAGACCATGCGTAAGGTAATCGGTGAAATCTTCAACAAGGTAGGTCTTGTAAAGACAGTTAAGTTCCTTGATGACCTTAAAGATCTGGGATTCCGTGAGGCCTTTGTAGGTGGACTATCCTTTGGTCTTGATGAGGTGATTGTGCCAAAAGAAAAGGACGAACTGATCGACGATGCGAAATCTCAAATCGAAGAGGTTTGGATGAACTATAACATGGGTCTGATTACTGAAAACGAGCGCTATAACCAGGTGATCGACATTTGGACCCAAACCAACTCCAAACTTACTGATACCTTGATGAATCAGTTGGAGAACGACAAGGACGGATTCAACAACATCTACATGATGATGCATTCCGGAGCACGTGGTTCGAAGCAGCAAATTCGTCAGTTGGGTGGAATGAGGGGATTGATGGCAAAACCGCAAAAATCTGTAAAAGGTTCTGCAGGTGAGATCATTGAGAACCCGATTCTTTCCAATTTCCGGGAAGGACTTTCAGTCCTTGAGTACTTTATCTCTACTCACGGTGCACGTAAAGGTCTTGCGGATACCGCACTTAAGACTGCGGATGCGGGATACTTGACCCGTCGTCTGGTAGACGTAGCTCAGGATGTAATCATCACAGAGCTTGATTGTGGTACCTTGAGAGGTATTCGTACTTCAGCATTAAAGGAGAATGAAGATATCATTCAGCCACTGGGGGAGCGTATCCTTGGACGTGTGTCCTTGAATGATGTGTTTGATCCATTGGAGGAAGGCAAACTATTGGTTGCTTCTGGTGAGATGATCACAGAGGAGATCGCCAGAGCGATAGATAAATCAACAATTGAAGAAGTTGAGATCAGGTCAGTATTGACTTGTGAGTCGAAGAGAGGAGCTTGTGCCAAGTGTTATGGACGTAACCTTGCCAATGGTAAGATTGTCCAGGTAGGTGAAGCTGTAGGTGTAATTGCTGCTCAGTCAATCGGTGAGCCAGGTACACAGCTTACACTTCGTACCTTCCACGTAGGTGGTGTTGCCCAGCGTATTGCTTCTGCTTCTCAGTTGGTGGCAAAATTCAGCGGAAAGGTAGTATTGGAAGACGTGAAAGTCGCCAAGCGCAAGGAAGATGATGAAACCAAAAATGTCGTTATCTCTCGTGCAGGGAAGGTGAAAATCATGGATGACCAGCAGCGCATCCTATTCCAAAATAAAGTGCCTTATGGTTCTAACCTTCACGTGAAGAATAAAGCTACCATTGAAGCTGGTACATTGATCTGTAACTGGGACCCATATAACTCGCTGATTGTATCGGAGTATGATGGTAAGGCAGTTCTGGTTGATGTAAAAGAAGGCCAGACTTATCTGGAGGATGTGGATGAGCAAACAGGTTACCGCGAGAAAATCATCATTGATAGCCGTGATAGGTCTGTAAACCCTACCATTATCATTCAGGACGCTGAGGGGAATGAGCTTCGCTCATATAACCTACCTGTAGGTGCCCACCTTATCGTAGAAGATCAGGAGGAACTTGCAGCAGGTCAGACACTTGTTAAAATTCCACGATCAGGTGGCGGAACCGCGGATATCACGGGTGGTCTTCCACGTGTAACCGAGCTATTTGAGGCAAGGAACCCATCTAACCCAGCTGTAGTAACTGCAATCGAGGGTACGGTGAGACTTGGTGGAATCAAGCGTGGTAACAGAGAAGTATTTGTTACAGCACCTGATGAGTCTGATGAGAAGAAATACATGGTCCCGTTGAGTAAGCACATTCTTGTGTTTGATGGAGACTACGTAATGTCTGGTGAGATGCTATCTGATGGAGCAATTGCTCCAAGAGAGATTCTTGCAATCAAAGGACCAAGTGCAGTACAATCATACATCGTAAATGAGATCCAGGAAGTATATCGTATGCAGGGTGTACCGATTAACGACAAACACGTCGAAGTAATCGTACGTCAGATGATGCAAAAGGTAGAAATTGTAGATGCAGGAGATACCATCTTCCTAGAGAAAGAGGTGGTTATGCGTCTCGACTTCCAGGAAGAAAATGACTGGATCTACGACAAATTGGTTGTGGATACTGCAGGAGGTTCTGAAACACTGCGCCCAGGACAGATCGTCTCTCAGCGTAAGCTAAGAGATGAGAACTCTCATCTTCGTCGTCAGGACAAGGAGTTGGTGGTGGCGAGATCGGCTCGCCCAGCAGTATGTCAGCCTGTATTGATGGGTATCACGAGGGCTTCCCTTGGTACCAAATCATGGTTGTCAGCGGCATCTTTCCAGGAAACTACGAAGGTGCTTTCAGAAGCTGCTATCTCTGCAAAAACTGATGATTTGATCGGCTTGAAGGAGAACGTAATTGTAGGACACCTGATTCCTGCGGGTACAGGTCTACGTCGCTACCAGGACATCCTGGTTGGAGACATGGAAGAGTACAAAGAGCGTGAATCCAGAAGGTCTGCAAGACAGATGATTGCTGAATAAGCATTCAATAGATTATTTAGGTAAAAAGAGGCTACCATCCGGTAGCCTCTTTTTTTATGGATAGACCTGTGGTTATTGCTATTTTTTTTTATGGAATTGACTTAAAAACAATTATATGCACCTCT
This sequence comes from Bacteroidia bacterium, assembly GCA_022760475.1. Classification (GTDB taxonomy): domain Bacteria; phylum Bacteroidota; class Bacteroidia; order J057; family J057; genus JALEFZ01. Next base: position 19,077 of record JALEFZ010000043.1, read on the forward strand.
TTTAATATGAGAATGCGAAAATATTACTATTTTATATTCGAAAAATAAACTATTCCCTAATTGTAATGTGTTGTAATGGAAGGAGTATGGAAGAAACTTGCTGACAACATTCCATTAAGTGCCCTAATAGCCATATTGCTTGATGAGGAAAATCTTGAATTCGAAATCTTGTATTCAAATTATTTCCTTTCGAAAAGGAATGGTTATGCTTATGAAAAGGTAGAAGGGAAAAAACTTAGGGAAGTTTTTCCTCCATTTTACCAAGGCAATCTGATCGTGCCCTCCAAGATGCTGGAGGCGATCAAGAAACAGGAATCCCTGTCCTATACCAATTGGGTTTATGTAGATGATATAGCCGGTGCTGTCATCCTTGATTTTACGCTCGTCCCTTTGGATCAACAGAGAGTTGCCATTATTACAAAAAACTCTAATCAATTGGACGAACCTGAAATCAAGGTAGCTAAGCAAGAAAAAGAGCACAGCAGGAAAGCAATTTATACTTCATCTTGGCTTTGCAACGAATTTGGGGAGTATCAATTTGCCCCCACTTATAAGGACTTTTTTGGACTTGAATTTGAAAGTGAATCCAATATTCTAAATGAAGTACTTGAAAAAGTAGATTCAAATTTTAGAGAGCGGCTAGTCTTTTTTCGAAATCAAAAAATGCCTCTCACCCAATTTGAAATGGTTTATCGCTATCATCATCCTCATAAAGGGGATATCTGGGTGAGGGAACAAATGATAGACTCCTGGAATGGAACCGGCAGAATTAGCACGGTACAGGATGTGTCGGAAAAAATAAATGAAGAAGTAAACATTAAGGGAACTAATAACTTCTTCACTAAATTATTGAAGACCTCTCCTGACATCATTTACATATACAACCTTCTGGAGGGGAAAAATGAATATTCGAGTAAGTTTATTTTTGAAGAAATCGGTTACTCACCCAAAGAAGTCGTGGCGCTTGGGGATAGCTTTTTGCCGTCCATTATTCATGAGGAAGACTGGCAAATGGTTCTTGACCATCATAGCAGTACCTTACCCAATCTGGTGGATGAAGAAGTAGCCGAGCTTTGCTATAGGTGTATTCATAAGAATACGGGAGCCTCTATTTGGCTTCTTTCGATAGAGAGTGTCTTTGAAAGAACCAAGGATGGAAGGGTGTCGAAAATATTTGGGATTGCCAGGAATGTCAGTGTAGAGAAAGAAGCGGAAATAATGTTGTTGGAGAGCAGGGATCAACTGCAAAAGGCCAATGACTTCCTTCAGAAAGTAGTCAAGACTTCCCCTGCTGTTACCTTTATTTTTGATCCGGGAACATGCCAGATTCAATTTATTAGTGAAAATATACTGGGCTATTCAGGCTATTCCTCGAATGAACTCATTAAGACCAATGAAAATGCCATTCGGATGGTAGTTGAGGAAGATGATTGGGAATTGATGGATGATTTCATGCAGAATAAACTGAAGCAACTAGATGAAAATCAATTTGAAAAGCTGGTTTTCAGGATCAGGAATAAGGATACGGGGAAGATCAGTTGGTTTGATTCCAAAATGACAATTTTTGAGGAATTTCCTGGGAAAAGGTCTAATCTGATCATAGGGGTGGCTATGGACATAAGCAAAGAGGTAAAATCCAAGAGGATTGCGGAGGAAGCAAATCAGGAATTACAGCAGTTTGTATACTCGGTATCCCACGATTTGAGGGCTCCAGTAAGGCATATTGAGTCTTATGCGATGCTAATTAAGGAGGAGGGGGAAAATAAATTCTCTAAAAACGGGCAAAAATGGCTTGAAAGGATCATTTATTCGGCTAGGAGACAGGCCAGCATGATCGATCAATTGTTAAACTTTTCGAGAAATCGGCATGCCAGGTTAAATAAGGCAGATTTGGATGTAGAGTCATTGATACATGTAATTCAAGAAAATACAGAGAGACAGTATGCAAACTATCCTATTGAATGGGAGATTTCTCGGCTTCCATCAGCTCATGTAGATGAGGCCTTGTTTACTCAGGTATGGGAAAACCTGATTTCAAATGCAGTTAAATATTCCATCAAGAAGGATTTGATCAAGATAAGGATATTCAGCCAGGAGAGGGGAGAAGAATTGATTTTTGGTATCCAGGACAATGGTGTTGGCTTTGAAATGGAGTTTTCCGAGAAGTTGTTTAATTTATTTCAACGATTTCATGACAATAAAGAATTTCCTGGCCATGGAATTGGACTAGCCAACGTAAAACGAATCATTGAACTTCATGGAGGTCAAGTATGGGCAGAGGGGGAGGTAAACGTAGGTGCTTCATTTTTTATATCTATTCCAAAATGAATTCTATTTCCACACTTAAGCGAAAAATCATTCTGGTAGAAGACGATGAGTTTGATGCCGAGATCATGATGATGCAGCTCGAAAAGACCCTCAATGCCAATGAAGAGGTCAAATGGATTAGTCAAGGTGAAAAGTTCCTGGAATATATTTCGGATCAGGAAAAGGTCTCCCAGGTTGGGGTGGTTTTTCTGGACTTACGCATGCCAAAGTTGTCGGGCATTGAAATCCTCAAAGCTCTCTCAGCAAAGTTGCATAAAAGGTCTTTTCCTGTGGTTGTCTTTTCTTCCTCAAGGGTGAGGGAGGACATTGATACTTGCTATAAGTTGGGGGCAAATTCCTTTGTCACCAAACCTGGAGACTCACTAGAGTTTAATGAGACCGTTTCTCAGATGGGTAATTACTGGTTTAATATCAACCAGATACCCGCTTCCTGAGTAAAGTTTACTTACCTTGGGCAAAGTGATCCATCAGTAGTTTTTTGTATGAACTGGAGACCTGAATTTCTGTCCCATCCTCCATTCTGACCTGGCCTGCCTTCCCTTTAATGTATCCCACTACATACTCCAGGTTGATTACATGTGCCCTATGCACCCTCATGAAGCCTGATTCTCCAAGGATCTCTTCAAAATGCTTTAGCGGGCGGCAAATCATCTTTTTTTTCCCACTTGTCATAAAAATATCGGTGAAATTTCCATTTGCCTGACAACGGGTAATGTCTTTCATCTTTACCACTTCAAATCCTTCCATAACTGGCAAGACCACCTTGTGGGATTGCTGCTGCATGGTGCGAAGATTTTCAACCAGAATTTTGGTATGGAAAGCCTGGTTGTTTTTGGCAATGTTGTCCTCTACCTTATTAACAGCCTCGATCAACTCATCTACATCCACAGGCTTTAGTAGGTAATAGGCAGCACTTAGATTCAGGGCTTTAAGGGCGTACTGGGAATAGGCTGTAACAAAGATGGTTTCAAAATTTACTTCTTCCACCTGTTCGAGGAGGTCAAAGGCATTTCCGTAGGGCATTTCAACATCCAGAAAAACAAGATTGGGCTTATGGAGCTTGATTTGCTCTAGGCCAGTAGCTACACCATCGGCCTCTCCAAGCACGTCTACTTTGTCGCAATACCTATCAAGATAGGTTCGAAGTGTCTCGCGAGAAATGGCTTCATCATCTATGATTATGGCTTTGAGGGTATTCATGGCAATGTTAGTCTTCTTTTTTCCTTAATGGCATCTCCAGGATAACCTGAGTTCCTGTATGTTCCTTTTCCGGGTATGGATCATTTAAAATCACCGAAATTGGGTATTGGTATAGGTCTTTGATGATATCCAAGCGCTGAGAAGTGTTCTTAAGGCCGGTGGACTTATGACTTTTTTGATTTTTGGTCTTCATCAGGGCGGATTGCTGTCTGCCTATCCCATTGTCTAAAATGTTAATAATTAGCCTTTTTTCACCCTCCTCATGAATGCTGATAAATAATTCACCCTTTTCCGGTTTGTACCTGAGTCCATGCCATATGGCATTTTCGATGTAAGGCTGGATGAGCATAGGTGGGATCTTGAGCTTATCCACGTCCAGGTTTTCGTCAATCTGAAGTTCATAGTCAAACTTGTCTCCGAATCGGAAGTGTTCCAATTTGACATATAGCTTTAGGACTTCGACTTCGGTTGCAAGGCTTACAAAGTCTTGTTGAGAGTGGTCCAGGACTGTACGCATCAACCTGGCGAAGTCAGAAAGGTACTTGTTGGCTGTGCGGTCATCATGGCGGGCGATGAAACCGTTGATTGAGTTGAGGGAGTTGAAAATGAAGTGTGGGTTCATCTGGCTCCGTAGAGACTTCAAAGCCAATAATTGGTTGGAACGTCTTCTAGCCCTATTGGAACGGATCACCAGAAATGCGGAAATGGAAACGATCAGCAAACCAATCCCTAAGAGGTACATGATCCTCCGTTGAGAGGCTTCTCGTTCTTGCAGGCTTTTGATTTTCTCATCTTGCAGCTCCTGTTCCTTTTCGAGGGTGGCAATTTTTTTGTCTTTTGAGGCGATTTGCTCATTCTGGCTCAGGATATTCCTGAATTTTCTGGTTCGCTCTGCTTCAATGGTATCGTTGAGGATTCGGGCTTTTTTATAGTGAAAAAGTGCCTTGTCTATTTTTCCTTCCTTTTCAAATCCTTCTGCCAAGAGTTCATGTGCCCTGGCTTGGGCATCTACCTCACCGATTTTTTCGGCTACTGCCAGGCCTTCCTGGAGGATGTTGATGGCTTCTTTGGTTTCTTCTTTACGGAGATAGAGACTGGAAATGCGGTTCTTCTTTTTTACCTCAGCCACGGAGTCTCGGGCAATATTGAGGCTATTTAATGCTTTTTTTTCATTATAAATGGCAGAGTCCAGGTTATTTTCCTCTTCAAATGTCTCTGCTATTTGTTCATAGGTTTTGGCAACAAGGGTATCGTCCTCAAGTTCTTCGGCCACCTCCTTTTTGCGGATATATTCCTGCCTGGCTTCGAAGGTATTTCCCTGGGTTTGGTAATTCCTGCCCAGCTTATCCAGAGAATTTACGTAGCTTCTTTTGCCACCGGTATTGCTGCTTAGTTTGATTGCATTTTGGTAGTGGAGCTCTCCTTTTTTTGGGGAGCCTTGGGCTGTCCATAGGTCGCCCATTAGGGTCTCTGCATCAACCTGAGCAGGAACATCCCCTCGGGATTGCGCAAGGCGGAGGTAATCGGTTAACCATTTGCTGGCAGGCTCGGGTTTGGCAGCTTTAGAATAAGCAATCCCCAGGTATTTGGATAGAATCATAGGGTCTACCCTGGCAGGGGTAGAAAACCGTTTTTTCTTTTTTCTGGTTGATTTATTGCTTTTGGGAAGTTCTTTTATTGAGTTTGCCTTTAAAAAAGCGTCAATGGCTGAGTTGTATCGCTCCAAATCCAGGTAAATCTTTCCTAAAAGAAAATATGCTTGTTGGTCTTTATACGGGTCGATATCATCCCTGTATTTGAAACTAAAATAGCCTTCAATCAGATCTACTGCTTCCGTTGGGTTTTTCTTTGAGAGTGTCTCTGCCTGTTTTATCAGGTATTCGCTGTTCTGGCTAGATTTGCGACCCTCCTTGGTATTGGCATTTTTCCACTCGTACGATTTTGCATCCTTTTTAACCTCTGGGTAGGATTGATTGCTTTGGCCCAAGGCAATTTGAGCAAAGCCAAGCAAAATGATATATACAAAAATCTTCTTCACAGGATTAACATACGTATCCCAAAGCAAAAAGAAAAACAGCCCTTTTATTCACCCAAATTTTCATACGGCCTGCAATCTCATTCATCAATTGGAAGAATGAACTTATCCATTGAGGGGGCTTATTCACGGAGTCTATATTTTTTTCAAGTTTTTTTCGGTTGATCTTCTGCCTGTTGTTCAACCATTTCACTTAAGAAATCATGAAAAAGACCCTTTCTTTTATTTTGGTATTGATTCCTCTTGCCGTTGGGGTAGTGCTAGTCAATAAAGTATTTTGGAACCAGCTATTTGCCAGCGAAAGTTATTCCACTTCTCTTGATGATAAGCAAGCGAATGCCATTGAGTTTGGAGGTAACATACAGGTTGCCCTTTGTTTGGATGTAAGTGGGAGCATGAGCGGCCTTATCGACCAGACCAAAGGTAGGTTGTGGGATATCGTGAATGAGCTCTCGAATGCAAAAATGGATGGGAAACCCACACAACTGGAGATTGCCCTTTACATCTATGGTTCTCCGATGCTTGGTGCCGAACATGGATACACCAAGCAGTTGACTCCATTTACCACAGACCTTGACTTGATCTCTGAGGAACTATTTGCATTGGGAACCAGTGGAGGTGATGAATATTGTGGTCAGGTAATAGATGAAGCCATTAAGAACCTTAATTGGTCTCAAGACAAAAAAGACTTAAAAATGGTGTTTGTTGCCGGAAATGAGAGTTTTGCTCAAGGCCCGGTATCTTACGAAAAGAGCATTGGAAATGCACAGGAGAAAAACATTGTAGTAAATACCATCTTCTGTGGAAACATTGTCCAGGGACGTCAGATGAGTTGGGAGCATGGGGCGAAGCTAGGCTTGGGAGAGTATATGAACATTGACCATAACCAGGCAGTAACTCACATCAGCACACCATATGACCAGGAAATCCAGACCTATAATTCTCGATTGAATGATACCTATGTTTATTATGGGGATGAAGGCTATTTAAACAAGACAAGACAGGAGACTCAGGATAAGAATGCCAATAAGTTTGGTACGGCCAACTCTGTAAAGAGAGCAAAATCCAAGGTGTCTAAAAGCTATTGGAATTCTAAATGGGACCTTGTGGATGCGACAGAGGAAAAGTCATTCCAGTGGAAAGATGTAGATAAAAAGACCCTTGATCCAAAACTTCAGAAACTTAGTGAAGAAGAGTTGAAAGCGGAAATCAAGAAAAAATCAGATGAGAGAGCCAAATTGAAGAAGGAAATCAACGAGCTTTATAAGAAGCGTGAAGAATATGTAAAGGAGCAAAAGAAGAAGACTTCTGCAACTTCGCTTGATGAGGTCATGATCAACACCATTCGCAAGCAGGGAGAGGCAAATGGCATGTCTTTCAAAAAACAGTAAATGGGTGAATAAGAGCCCTCGCAGCATATGTTGGCTGTGAGGGTATTTCTTCTTTCTCATAGGAATAAAAGTAAATCATCCAAGTTCAAGTTTACTTCCTAAAGAAAATAGAATTCTCTTGATCAAAAACTCCTAAATCATCTTTAACTAAAGGAAAATGAGATTCTTTATTTCTCTCATCATTTTGCTGGGATATAGGAGTGTCCATGCTCAAGCCTTATCACAGGAATTATTTGATACCATTTTTGCCAGCAATTTACCAACTGATACCAGCGAATCAGGAAAAAAGAAGGCAATGCTGCATTGGCCAGAAATAAAAAAACAACTGGATTGCTATATGGAATCTCCAGGCCGATACAGCAAAGGTCCTTGGGAATTTCTGCATTTCATAGACCTAGATAGAGATGGTTTGGAAGACGTTATTTATGTGGGATCTTGTGCACCTTACAATTCCACATGGATTTTTTGGGGAGAAGGAAGTGGGAGTTTCAGCTTAAAAAATTTGAACGACTCTTTGCGACTTTATTTCTACGATACATTGAATTCTATTGAACAAGACTCCTCCGGCACCCAACTGGTTCTGACACATCATTCCTGTTGTGCTGACTACACGTATGTCATCTCAAAGTTTGTGGTTCCAAAAGGGCAAAAGCAGATCGTAAAGTTGGCTAGCCTTAAGTTTTCGAACAGGATCTATAGTCACTGGGAAAAAGTTGGCCTTAATAAGGAAATGAAGCTAAAATCTGCCATAATTTCACCTGACTCAGTAAGAAGTATGCCCTCGCATGAAAATTACTGGATGGAGGACCCTGCTTCAGATGACATGATGCACTATAATTTTGAGTTTTATATTCCTCGAAGGACTTCTGGCTATGTGCTAAAGGAACATCCCGAAAAGCCATGGGTACTTTGTATGATTGGAGAAACAGAAATTGGTATTGGATGGCTTCCCAAATCAAAAATTACAATACAACATTAAACTAATTTACCATGAAATCACCATTGTTTAGGCGAGCCATATGGATATTGGCTCTGGTATTTGTCGTTCTATTTTCCTGGAGAATGTGGTATGGATATCAAAATTATTCCAGTACCTACTTTATCAATTCGGTAAACCATTCATTTTTTAGTGGGTGGGTAGATCTTCGAAGTAATTATGCTTCGAAAAAGTATGAGATGAGGTCTACTGATGGTATGTCTACGAGTCAGGTGAGTCAAAAATATGAAAAGGTCGCAGTTGTGGAATCTGCAAGTACTGATTTTGAGAAAGCGGAGGAGAAATTGAGAGCGGAGATTGCAGAGAAAGGTGCCATTATTCAATTTCAGAAAAAGACTGGAAATCCGGGAAACAGGGCATTGCATTTGATGATTGGCATTCAACCTGACCGTTTTGATGATATGTATGAGGCATTGATCTCAAAGATAGGTGAGATTCAAAGCAAGGAGATTACCAAGACAGACAAGACGAATGAGTACAAGGAACTGAATGCGCAAAAGGCATCCTTGGAGAAAATCAGGAATTCACTATTGGCGTTGAAGAGCAAAGGTGGCAAAATTGAAGAGTACATCCAGTTGGAGAACAGAATCCTTGAGATTGAGGGGCAGTTGCAGGGATTGGGGGTACAGTTGGGTAATTATGATGCTGAGAATGAGTTTTGTACGATCAAGTTTTCCTTAACTGAAAAAATGGAGCAGCGAATCAGTATTGGACATCGCATGAAGGTGGCTTTGGAGTGGTCGTTGAAGATTTATTTGAGGATACTTCTTAGCATAACCTTGGTATTGGGGATTGCTTATGTAGGGGTGTTGCTTGTTATGAGGGTGAGGAAGGCGATTGGTGCTTAGTTTGGAGAGCTTTTGTATTTAGCCCTGACAAGCTTATAAGCCTGTCAGGGCTAATGTTAGCTAACACCCTCACACAAGTCGATTGCTCTCATCAGGAAATACAACCGTCGGTTGAAAACCCCTGGCTTCTTCCTCCTCCATCAGCGCGTAGCTGATCACGATGACACGGTCTCCGACCGCCACCTTGCGGGCTGCCGCACCATTTAGACAGATTGTCCCACTTCCTCGCTCCCCAATGATGGTGTAGGTCTCAAAACGCTCGCCATTGTTGATGTTCACAATTTGAACCCGTTCGCCCGGATACATATCCGCAGCTTCCATCAAATCCTGATCTATGGTAATGCTGCCCACATAATTGAGGTTTGCTTCCGTTACCTTGGCTCGGTGAATTTTTGATTTGAACATGTTTCTCAACATAGGATAATCTTTTTCGTAATGTTTTCTTCTTCTTTGATAAATGTGCTTGAATTGAATATCTCAAAAGAATTCTCCATTTCCATTGATCTATGTTAGAAAGCAAGGAAGTTGAATACTTTGGCCCACTTAAAGTAGGTAAGCAGACATGTCCTCCCCCTGAAGCTCAAATGCAACATGCTGATGATAGGTAGTTGCAAGTTGAAGGCCTACAAAATCAGCAGAAACAGGCAACATCCTATGACCCCTGTCTACCAATACTGCCGTTCGAATACTCTTGGGGAAGGCATATAGAAGGATGGAAACAACATTCATCATGGTCGTGCCTGTGTACAATACATCATCCACGACTAAAATGGGCCTGTCTTTGATCTCCTCAAGCCCAATGTTTAATTCTATGCCAATACTAGGCGCTTCGCTATCTCTGTCCAGATGGGCATCCACCTGGGTCAAGTCCAGTGGGCTGATTTCCGAGAGCTGCTCCGCCAGCACATTGGCGAGCTTACCACCACGCTCATCTATGCCAATGACCAAAAGCTCTTTTTCCAGGTAGTGGCTTTCATATACCTCATAAGCAATCCGCTTCAGGCGTTGCTGGATAGATGCATTGTCCAATATTTTTATTTTGTCCACGTACCTGTTTAATTTGATTGAATAAATAACAAGAAGGGTTAGGGCTAACTTGCCAAGGCAAAAGTAAGGATTCTTTTTTACAGAAGGTAAGTAAGGATTTTGATAATTGGATCTCGAATGTTTTTGTTTTGCCTACTGTGTCAGTGATTTTCCCTGCCTTTCCGGAATTTACCGGAACTATGAAAAGAGAATTGGCATCTGTTTCCAATCGTAATATTGGCCTTCTTGGCCTGGGAACCTATTTGATATTGGGAATTCTAGCCCTTGTATTCTATAAGGAAAGAATCGCCTTTTTAGATGCTGCATACTATCTCTTTCACTTGATCAAGGACAGTGCATTTAACATTGAGCACAATCGATGGCCAACAATTTTTACCCAAGTACTCCCCCTTATTGCTAGAAAACTGAATGCTCCCCTGAATGTGGTTATGATGACCTATTCCCTTGGCTTCATCTTTTATTTTGGACTCATTTTCTGGCTTCTATTGGTAAAGCTCAAGCAGCCTGCCCTGGCAGCCTGTCTATTGCTCTTTAATGTATTGATGGTTGCTGATACCTTTTACTGGATTCAATCCGAATTCCCAACAGGAATAGCCTTTGCAGTGCTATATTTTGGAATCATTAGCCGATACAAGGAGGGGGAGCTTGTCCCCAGGTGGGTATGGATGCTCATGATGCCGATGTTGTTTACCTCGGTCTTTTTTCACCCTTTAATGGTGTTGGTGATTGGATTTGGAGCTGTCTTTTTTCTCATTAATCATTGGCAGGACAAACGAATCAGGGGCCTAATGATAGAAAGCCTCGTTGCCATCCCCATCTTTTATCTCATCAAAAGCAGCTTTTTTACTTCAGCCTATGAAAAGCAAAATATGAGTATGCTGGGAAATTTTGACAAATATTTCCCCAACTATCTGGCAGTTCCTTCAAACCAGGAATACCTTTCTTATTTGATCCATGACTTTTACTTGTTGATCCCCCTTTTTATATGGGTTTTGGTTCATTATGGAAGAAAAAAGGAATGGTTAAAATTCAGCCTTGTATTAGTAGGCGTTTTGGGTTATCAGTTGCTGGTTAATGTTTCCTATGCTGATACTAAGTTCCAGTTCCATCTTGAGAATCAATCTTTACCCGTGAGTTTCTTCCTTTTGTTGGCATGGTGTGTCGACATTTTACCAAGTCTAAAACCTAGGTTTTCTCTGATCCTCTTGGCAACTACCCTCCTTTTTCAGTGCGGCCACATTGCCCTTCGACATAAAAAGTTTACCCAAAGGCTCAATTGGGAGAGGGAATTCATGGCAGCAAGCAAGGGTGAGCCTGTTCCGAAATTAATTCTGAAAGAGTCTGAAAGGGAGCGAAAGGAACTCATCATGACCTGGGCGACCTCCTTTGAGTTTTGGTTGCTTTCTACCGTTGAAACAGGAGAAACCCGCTCACTTATGGTGGAGGATAACATCTACAATATGCGATGGGCCCATGGAAAGGAAAATACATTTATCACCAAATGGGAGGTTTTTGACTATGACAAACTGCCCGAACGATACTTTAAGTTTAAGGAAACCGGCCCATATGAAGTGCTGGAGGTATCTACTCCTGATACTAGCCGCCTAGAAAGCTCAGACGAATAGAATTCCAACAATCATCCAAATTCAGAAGCCTTCATAAAGTAATCGAGGGTTAAATTTTAATTGTAAAGTAAATCGACACTCTTTCCAGATGAGTCATACACGCTTGCTCATTACGGGAAGGGGTGGCTTAAACGTAGCTCTATTCTACCAGTCAAAAAGACAAACACAGAATAATTCGATATACTATGAAAGTTAAATTGTTTTTTTTGACCCTCGCTTTTGTTGCTTTTGGAAGCACTGCTTTTGCTCAAACTGCCACCCGTAAGGCCAATACCAGACAGGCTAAGCAAACTGTTCGTATCAAACAAGGTGTAAAGAGTGGGGAATTGACTCGTTCGGAAGCAACTCACCTGGGCTTGCAACAATTCCACATTCAAATGGCGAAAAAAGATGCAAAAGCTGATGGAGTGGTAACCAGAAGGGAAAAAGCGAAGATCAACCGCAAGCAAGATCGTGCAAGCAAAAACATCTACCGCCAGAAACACGACAGACAGGATCGTTATTGATCCGCAAAAATACCTTTTTCTTTGTCTATTCAGATTCTATTTAAAGGACGTTTCCTGGGGAAGCGTCCTTTTGCTATTTTTGCCTCATGGCATATGAGTGGCATCCCATACCTGTAACTGTTAAAAAACTCGCCCTTGAAGGCAAGATCGCCGAGTTCAAAATCGGTCGAAAAGGCTATTGCCTGATTTGGAGGAATGAAAAATGGAAGGCATTTGATGCCAAGTGTCCACATGCCAATGGCCCCTTTGCCGATGGCTGGATCGATGAGAACGATTGTGTCATTTGTCCTTGGCATCGATATGCTTTTGATCTGAAAACTGGTCAGGCAGAAAAGGGAGGTTTTTTCATTGAGATATATCCCATAAAGGATAAAAAAGGGCAATTGTTCCTTGGCCTAAAAAAGAAAAAAGGCTGGTTTTGGTAAACCAGCCTTGATAACTCACGCTCAATTTTGATCTTATTTCCTTACAGCCTTGGCTTCTTTCAGCAAAGCTGTGTCAATGTTGCTCCTGTTGATGTTCGCATAGTTGCCTGCACCCTTTTGTGCCAGTTCTTCAAGGGCTGCATGCCTGGACTTGGAAAGTACTCCAAAGGAGAAGACTGAAAGTGAAATGTTATTGCTGGCCAGCTTTTCTGCGGTAGAAAAAAGTGAATAGATTTCGAAGAAACCATCTGTTGCCAGGATAATTCGATTGTTGCCATCCAGGATAAAGTTCTCCTCTGCCAATTTGTATGCCTTCTTAAGGGCACTTTTGCCTTTTGTCCCTCCCGAACCTCCCAGCCTGTCTATGGACTGAAGGATATAGTCTTTTTGAATGGCTGAAACGCCATCTATTACCACCCTTGCATCGCTGGCATAGGCAACTACAGATATCCGGTCTTCGGCCCGCATATGGGTCAATAATTTATTCAAAGCTTCTTTCAGAACCGGTAGCCTGTCAGATTTTCTCATGGAGGCAGATACATCCAAAAGCAGAATGAGGTTATTCCTGGCAATTCCTGAAAAATCATAGGGATCAGGAGCTTTTGGGATTGGGCCCTTCTCCACCTTGACATCAATCTCATTCTTGTTTTTAGTGGGAGGCTCCATTTTTGAAAGCGGAGGAAGCGTTTTTACAGGCTCTTTGGATGTCTCTTCTGGCTCCTGATCTTTCTTGGCTATGATTTTAGGCGGAGTTTCTATTTTCTCTTTCTTTGTAATAGGAGGAGGAGTGTTTGCCGCCTTATTGGTTTTGCTGAGAAGGAAATTTGCCTTAATGGTTTGTGAATAGGAAGACTCATTGACCTGAATTCTCCGCCTTTTCTTCTTAAAACCTTCAGCTACTACGATCTCGTCATAGATCCCATTTTTATTGGGAATGGTGAAAGTGTATTTCCCATCTGCGCTTGTCTTGAGTTTCTTAACCGGAAACCTGGTTTTGGCATCCAAAACAATGACCTCCGCCTTGAGGCCTTTCCAATTTGAGCTGTCGCGCACTGTTCCCTTGATGGTATGGGGAATCTTAAGCGCTGATGCAGAAGGCCTGATCCTAACGTCTGCTTCTTTTAAGTCTGCATAATAAATGTCTCCATTTCGGACGAAATAAGACTCCATACCGTCTGCTGTGAGGATAAACCCGTAATCATCCCCTGCGGTATTAAAAGGCTTGCCAATGTTTATGACCTCGCCAATTGTTCCGTCTGGTTTAAGGGTTGTTTTAAAAATATCCAGACCTCCATATCCTTTATAGCCATCCGATGCGAAGTAGATGGTTTTGCCGTCACCAGAAATAAAAACGGATCTGTCATCTCCAATGGTTGAGATTCCCATCCTTTTGCAATAGGACCAACCATATTTGGTTTTTTTACTCATATACAGATCCATGTTCCCATCGTAATCCTTCCCCACAGCCACAACCATTGTTTTTTCATCTGGTGAAATGGCCATGCCATCCGTAGCGTGGTACTTGTAGTTCATAAAAAACTCCGTAACACCGCCACCCATTCCTATAGGGCTGCCCCATGACTCATTTTTTCTTGAGGCTACGTAATAAGGCCCTCCAGTCTGCTCCCATAGGCCATTCCAACTTTGAAAGTAAACACGTTTTCCATCAGGAGAAATGTTGGGCTCATCTTCACCCTGCATTGTATTGATGCCATAGGGCATACATTTGGGTAAAGCCCATTTTCCATTTACCTTCCTGCTATACCATATATCACCATCATATACCGAGTCTCCTTTGAACATCATAAAGCTATTGCTCCAGGGCTGCCCTCCACGGAGAGACATAAAAAAGAGGTACTTCCCATCCGGGGTGATACTCAAGTTTGTCTCCCTGGAAGTGGAATTGAGGGTATATAGTTTTTTTATTTTGATCCGGTCTTTGTGATCCAGTATAGTAGCCTTCTTTTGTGCATGAAGACCAGTGGAGGATAATATCAGTAGCAGAATAAAGGCTGAAATGATTCTTTGCATGTCTTATTTTTTGCTAACGCAACATTTACTTTGCTCAAGGGAATATTTAGCCCGTCATTTTCCTTGAGTGAAAAAGTAGCCAAAAGATACACCTTTATTGTCCTGAAGAAAAAGGTGGGGAGGCATTTTAACTCTTTTTTATAAGTAAATGAAGGGCTTGAGGTTGCGTTTTCTGTCAAGAATCCTGAAAGGTATTTTTTTGATAATGAAAGATTTCGGCCCTTCATTTTTCTTTCTGCTTTAGAAAGATTTTTCCTCCTTCCACAAACATTTGTCCAGATCCCATACTTTAAAGCCTACATCAACAAATGCCTTTATGGACCTCCTTTTCTATGTTCATCTACTTTCTAGCCTAATGATGCTTGGGGTCATATGGTTTGTCCAAATCATCCACTACCCATTGTTTTTGAATGTACCTGAAGATTCATTTCAGGATTTTGAGCAAAGGCATACAAAACTTGCCGGTCTACTAATCGCTCCGCTGATGCTCACGGAGTTAGGGACTGCTATTTGGCTCGTTTTCTCCTACGGATTTGACTTCAATGCCCTTTCGAACCTGATCCTTCTGCTGGGTATCTGGGCAAGCACATTTTTTATCCAGGTACCTTTGCATGAGGATTTGAATCAGGTTTATTCATTAGAAAAAATAAAAAAGCTAATATCTACCAATTGGATCAGAACTGTTTTTTGGTCCCTGAGAGCGATAATTTTGGTAATTTGGCTCCATGGATTCCAGTAAGACATTGATTGTTATTCCTGCACGTTATGCTTCCAGTCGTTTTCCTGGCAAGCCCTTGGTAGATATTTTGGGCAAAAGCATGATCAGGAGGGTCTATGAACAATGTAGCCTTTTGCAAGGCTGTGAGGTAATTGTGGCGACAGACGATGCCAGAATCCAAGAGCATGTTTCAGGGTTCGGAGGGAAGGTAGAAATGACCTCAGGAACTCATCTCAGTGGGACGGATAGGGTAGGAGAAGTTGCAGCTCGATATCCTCGATTCAACTATATCATCAATGTACAAGGTGATGAGCCACTGATCGATCCCCAGCAAATTGCTTTGGTTGAGCAGCAGTTGGAGGGAGGGGCTGAGGTTGCAACCCTTATCAAGCTATTGGAAGATCCCAAAATCCTTCATTCTCCCAATGTCGTAAAGGCAGTTTGGAGCCTGAAAAAGGAAGTGCTTTATTTTTCAAGGTCTATCATCCCCTATGTTAGAAATTACAATGAATCCCAGAAATATTATCAGCACTTGGGTATTTATGGATTTCAAAGGGAAGTTCTTTTGAAGCTGGTAGAGCTGCCCACTTCCCTTTTAGAAAAAAGTGAGGGATTGGAACAACTACGTTGGCTTTCAAATGGCTTCCGGATTCGAGCAGAACTGTCGAAATGGGGCAGTATGGCAGTCGACATCCCAGCTGATTTGGAAAAAATTATAGCTCATTTGAAGAAATTGGAAGATAATGCAGTTGGGAACTGATAATTTTGATGGATTAGGGTGATTTTAACAAAATAAATTTCCAATTTTGACCCGGTATCTCTTACCCAATTTCATATATGATGACTTCTACCATATTATTCTGGATTTTTGCGATTTTGGGAATTGCAGGAGGCATTGGGCTGGTATTCAATAGAAACCCTATTTATGCTGCCCTGTCTTTGGTGCTTAATTTCTTCAGCATTGCAGGGCTGTACCTTTCTTTGAGTGCAGAATTTTTAGCTGCGATCCAGATTTTGGTTTATGCAGGGGCTATCATGGTACTTTTTCTCTTCGTAATCATGTTGCTAAACCTTCAGGAAGAACCTGATGTGCAGAAATTTGATGCCAAAAGGGGAGTCGCATTTTTATTGGGTTTGGGTTTTGTGGCAGAAATGATCTTTGTGCTTAAGGATTTTGCTCAAAAGGATGTCTCAGGAGAATTTACTTATGGAAAGGTGGAGGCGATTGGAGAACAACTGATGACACAGTACTTGTTTCCATTTGAAATGATTTCTGTGATATTGATTTCTGCACTCATTGGCGCCATCGTTGTTGCCAGGAAGTACAAGCATACCTGATTTAATTGTAGAGGAACACACGCAAGTATACTATCATGGAGTTTTTAGAACCAAATGCCTATACCTATCTCGCCATTGCCGTGGTCATGTTTGCCCTCGGTGCTGTAGGTGTGATGATTCGCCGCAATGGCATTGTGGTCTTTATGTGTATTGAGTTGATGCTCAATGCCGTTAACCTCAGCCTGATTGCATTCTCCAAAATGCATGCTGTATCGGGTGCATTTGAGGAAGGAGTTGGCCCCAATCCTGGCGCCAATGGTTCTATGTTGGTTTTCTTTGTAATGTGTGTCGCCGCAGCAGAAGCTGTGGTAGGTCTATCTATCATCATAGCCCTTTTCCGAAATAGACTTGACATTGACATCAACAACGTGAATATATTTAAGTGGTAATCGTACCACTTCCATTATCATATAAAGGAACCACATGACCTATTTATATTCTCTCATCATTGTTTTGCCCTTATTGGGAGCCTTGATCATTGGCTTGGGGGGATTGATGAGCGCGGGATTCAGGAAGAATGAAGGCCTTATTGGCCTACTTGGAACTGCTGCGGTAGGTATTCCCTTTTTGGTTATTCTATATGCCTTCTTCTCCTATCCAGGAGACGCTCAGATTTATGAAATCTTCCCATGGATGGAGGCTGGAAAACTCAAGATCAATTTTTCCTATCAACATGACGAGCTTTCCCTCTTAATGGGGATGATCGTTACAGGTGTGGGAATGCTAATCCATATGTATTCCATTGGGTACATGAAGGGAGATGAAGGATTTTATAAATACTTCACTTATCTGAATCTTTTTATCTTCTCGATGAACAACCTGATTCTTGGAGATAACATGGTCGTGATGTTTCTGGGATGGGAAGGTGTAGGATTGTGTTCTTACCTCCTGATTGGCTTTTGGTACAAGGACATGCCTAAGGCAAATGCTGCTCAAAAGGCATTCGTGGCCAACAGAATTGGTGATTTCGCCATGTTGATTGCCATGTTTATGATGTACAAGTCAATGGCTTCCGTCAGTGAATTCGTAAATCTTTCCTTTGTAGATATAATTGACCATGCGCATCATGGAGGCTTTGGAGACAACACCTTCTGGATCGCTCTATTGGTATTCATTGCAGCAACCGGTAAATCTGCCCAGATACCTTTATTTGTATGGCTACCTGACGCGATGGCAGGTCCTACTCCTGTATCTGCATTGATCCACGCCGCTACAATGGTTACCTCAGGTATTTACCTGATTGCGAGGCTACACCCTATATTTGAAGCAAGCCCTGAGGTTTTATCGATCATCGTCGTTGTGGCAGCCCTTACAGCAGTCATCGCCGCTTTCACAGCCATTGCTCAAAATGACATCAAAAAAGTTCTGGCATATTCTACCGTTTCTCAGCTAGGATTCATGTTCATGGCCTTGGGTGCAGGAGCTTATGTTACGGCGATCTTCCACGTGATGACTCACGCCTTCTTTAAGGCATGTTTGTTCCTCGGATCGGGTTCTGTCATTCATGCCATGGAGCACATGCACACGGTAGAAGATCCTCAAGATGTGAGAACGATGGGTGGCTTGAGGAAATACATGCCTGCAACAGGCAATACATTCTGGATTTCTACACTTGCCATATCAGGAATTATTCCACTATCGGGCTTCTTTTCCAAGGACGAGATTCTGTCCAGCCTCTTCTTTTATGGTGAAGGCTTTGACCTTTATAAAGTGATCTGGTTTGTAGCCCTTATTACTGCTGCAGTTACAGCGTTTTATATGACAAGGGTTACCATGCTGACTTTTGAAGGCAGTGAGCGATTCCCTGACGCTAAAAAGCCTCATGAAAGCCCTGCAATCATGACGATTCCTCTTTGGATACTTGCTGGCTTGGCAGTTGTTGGTGGCTTCCTTGGCTTGCCAATTTTCCTTGGAGATTTGCTGGGCATGGGAGAAGGCATCAACTGGATCGGACATGGGTGGTTAGAGCACATCATTCACAGTGAAAATGCCCATGCCATTCACGAGCATGCCCATGAAAATGTCTTGATCGAATATGGCCTGGTTGGTCTATCCATGCTGGTTGCAATTATGGCGGTATTCCTTACCAGGAATTTTTACCGTAAGCATGGCCTTGCAGGCGATGAGAAGGTTAGAAACTTTTTTGGAGGCTTCTACAAAGTCATGCAAGGCAAATTTTACTTTGATGAGTTTTATCAGCGTACAATTATTGGGCCCTTCAACTGGTTGGGTGAAAATGTAATTAAGTGGGCTGAAGAAAATATTGTGGATGGTGCTGTAAAGGCCATCTCCGAAGGGGTAAAGAACATTGGTGATGTATTCAAGCAACTACAATCAGGTTTGGTTTCCAATTACCTATTGATTGTTTCTCTTGGAGTACTAGCTATGCTTACCTATCTGATTTTTGGATAAATATTCTTCCTATACACACAAGCGAAAGCCATTCCTGTCTGGAGTGGCTTTTTTTATGCCCTGTTATGTTACATCAAATACTATGGCTATAAGCCCTTGGAATAAGCCAGAAAATTATTAGAACAAGGAATGGCAATCACTGAAATTCTTTCTCTTGTTTTTTTATCAGAGGTAAAATCTCAGGACTTAGCGTAAGAATAGCTAAATAAAGGATTGCCCTTAAATACGTTCAACTCTGCCAGCTTGAAGTTCTGACAGAGTTGAAAGAATATAGTAAATATGTATCGCGATCTTAGCGCCTGCGTCTACCCGAAAACTCCATCGCCTCTCCTTTACCAAATCCATAACTGAAGCCGGCTACAATGAACCTCCCCCTAAACCTGCGGTTGTACTGGTAAAAATTGGGCTGGAAGGTATTGGATTCACGGATCCTCGAAGCAAAAATGTCTCTGACACTCAAGTTGAATATGCCCCTTCCCTTCAGGATTTTTTTTCTAAGGCCAAGGTTCGCAAATAACTGGTCTGATACCTCACCTTGGACTGTTTGAAAGGCAGATTCATATCTACCTGTGATTTCAGCATCTATGCTGGCAGGTAGCTTAAACTTGGCTGTCAATTTGGCATTCCATCTACTGGCAGTAAAGTCAAAGCTGGTAGCATCAAAACTCCCTACTCTATTGAAAAATAGATAAGTCGCATCTCCATTGAATGTTATCCATTTAGCAGGTTCATACTTTCCGTTTAACTCAATTCCAGTGGATTGATCAGTTCCCAGGTTGACGGGCTTGAAAGTTGTTACGTTATCCTCAAAGCTTGAAATACGCTCGATCACATCCGTAGTGTAACGGTGAAAGACCCCGGCGTTGATAGATGCCTGATTAAGGATGAAGATACTCGTCAATTCGTAGGAATCAGTAAACTCTGGCAAGAGGTCGGGGTTACCTGTACGAATGCTAAAGTTATTTCTGATATTAAAAAAGGGATTCAAGTCCCAAAGCCTCGGGCGATAGATTCTTCTGGAGTAGCCTGCCTGAATAGAGACCCTCTTTGTGAATTTGTATGAAGTATGCGCACTGGGAAAAAGGTTGGTGAAATTCCTCGTATTGCTCTCAGAAGTGTTGACAAGGAAGGTATTCAGGTCTGTGTTCTCTGCCCTTAACCCTAACTTTAGACCCCATTTTTCTCCTTCATAAGCTCCTGTCCCATATAGTCCAAGGACATTTTGGGAAAACTCAAAGATGTTGGTGAGTCCATCATCCTGTATCCACTCCCCACTGAGGAAATTACTTACTGCAAAGTCATTGCTCACATTATTGATCACATATTGTGCTCCCGTCTCAATGCTCCAGTACTTCTTGAAGGGCTTGGTATAGTCCAACTTGAAGGTATATCGAGCTTCCTGAAAGTTGGTGCGGGTTTGTTGTTCTCCACTTTCCCCATCTCCGATAATGCTGGTGTTCAGGAACTCTGATGACTGATCTTTTCCAAAGAAATTCCCCAATGCACTGAACAATAAGTCATGTTCTTTGTGATCCTTAAAGTCTTTTTTGTACTGAAGTTCATACCTGTACTTTGGGTTGGTTGCACTGGTGGTTTCTTCCCTTTTCCATTGAGAAATCAGGACATCTTCTTCGTCGAACAGTTGAAAGTTGGTTTCTGAGGGTTGATCCTCTATCTCATATGCGAAGTTACCTGATAGGGTAATTACATTGTACTTATTGATATGATAATCGGTTCCCAAAACAAAGTTGTAAAAGTTTTCATTTCTAAACTCCTCCCCATCTGAGATCAATCTTGTTCCTGTAATCAGGTTTTCGTTGATGTTATCGACCTGATTGGGCTGGACCCTGTAACCAGCCCCCAACTGGGTAAAGAGGTTGAACTTCTCAGTTCTCCTGTTCATGCTCAAACCGAAACTGTGGTTTTGGGGGAAGCCTGTATTTATGGTAAATGATCCATTTATACCTTTCTTTTCTTCTTTTTTTAGGACAATATTCAGGATGCCAGAAGTTCCCTCAGCATCGTATTTGGCTGAAGGATTGGTGATTACTTCAATCTTTTCGATCATGTCAGCTGTGATCGATCCCAGGGCATTGCCCTGCTCACTGGCCAGAACTGACGGCTTTCCATTTATCAAAATCTGAACCCCTTGACTTCCCCTCAAACTGATGTCTCCCTCGATGCTGACATTTACGCTGGGCACATTATTGAGGACTTCCAGGGCACTGGCCCCCGTACTGCTCAGGTCTTTGCCTACATTGAAAACTCGTTTATCAAGTTTGAACTCCATTTGAGACTTCTCTCCCGAGATTACGACTTCCTCCATTGTCATTCCACTCTCCTTAAGTTGGATTTGTCCCAGGTCGAGACGGTTATTTTCACCTACAGCTCTATGGATATTAAGTGTTTCGTAGCCTAAAAAGCTCACCTGAATGAGGATATCTTGCGAAGGGGCTTTTAGCGTAAATCTCCCTTCCATGTCCGTTGTAGTCCCGCCAACTGTCTTTTGTGAAAGGGTGTCCACTGCGACCACAGTTGCAAATTCAATGGGTTGATTACCGTTTACTACCTGCCCAATGATTTCTATCCGTTGGCCAAAAAGGGTATTGATCGCCAATAGGACAATTATTGTAGAGATTGATAAGACTTTTGAATAACTCATGAAAAAATTAAAATGATGTCATTGCTGTTGTTTGTCGTTGCGAATGTCACGCTCTTACAATTTGAGGTGAAAAAGATTCTTTGAACGGCTGAGCTTTTCCCACAAACGGCAGGATCCACAAAAAATAGGCACATATGTAGTTTGAGAGGATATTCTTGTAGTTGATCTGGTTGAGTTTCTAATATCTAGGAAGAAGTATTAAGTTTATATAATGTTTAAAGCCTCCAAAACTAATAGGTCGATATCCAGCGAGTTATTTTTTCAGTTGATCCTTCATCTGGGGGTTTTTATTTTCTATTCCTTTGATAAAACCCAGCCTAAAATCCAGGATCACCATTTTGCTTACTTCTTAAATTATTCTTCAGCAGCATTTTTAATCAACTACTTATTGCTTCCCAAGCTATTTTATAGGAAGAAATACATACAGTTTTTTCTGGCAACAGCTATTGTAATTGGCCTCGTCATTGTAATCGAGGAAGATGTCTTGGAACAAATTTATTTTGCTGATACCAAGGGCAAGACCTTTAATAATGCCTTTTTCACCCTTCTGGATGTTTTGCCAGTTATAGCTACCCTTTCGGGCTTTAAGTTTGCATGGGATGCCCTCTGGAAGCAAAATGAAGTTGAAGAATTAAAGGCTACCATTGAAGAGAGTGAACTTCAATTCCTGAAATCTCAGATCAATCCTCATTTTCTCTTCAATAACCTCAACAACCTATACTCCTACGCCATTGAGCAATCTCCCAAAACCCCTCAAATTATCCTTGAGTTGAGTTCGGTACTGCGTTATATGCTCTATGAATGTAAAGAGGCTTATGTTCCCTTGAGCAAGGAGATCGAACAATTGGAAAATTTTACCCGTCTGAGTGAACTACAAGTAGAAGAGCGAGGAAAGGTTACCTTCTATAGCCCGAATCCTGACTCTCTTAGCCAATTTCAAATTGCTCCGCTTATCCTTATTGTATTCATTGAGAATGCTTTTAAACATAGCCAGGCCAGCCAATCTGATAATATCCGAATCGATATTAAAATTGAGGTTTCTGAAGACGGTGAACTGTCATTTATTTGTAAAAACAATTATTACCCCATCAGTAATCTGGACAACCTGAGCAAAGGCATCGGCCTAGCAAATGTCAAAAAGAGGCTGGATCTAATTTATCCAGGAAAGCACAATCTTGAGATAAAGGAGAAGGACAATGAGTATGAGGTTCTACTCCAAATTCAACTAAGCCAAAGGTCATGAACTGCATCATCATAGAGGATCAACCACCCGCTCAGCGAATCCTCAAAAAATATATAGAGGAGATAGGAAGCCTCGAACTCAAAGGGGTTTTTTCAAATGCTCTTCAGGCCATTGATTTTTTGAAAATGGAGCCTGTAGATTTGATTTTTCTTGATGTCCATCTACCCAAAATGTCAGGAATTGAGTTTTTGAAAACCCTTACAGAGCCTCCTGCCATTATCTTGACTACAGCCTTTTCTGATTATGCCCTGGAAGGATATGAGCTTGACATTACAGATTATTTGTTGAAACCATTCTCCTTCCAAAGATTTGTAAAGGCCGTAAATAAGGTGCCTGGCAAGGACATGCTGCAAGGGACTTCTAATCCTACTCCTGCTAAAGACCTCTTCATCAAAAGTGGGCACGATTACATCAGAATTGAGCTGGAAGATCTGCTCTACATCAAATCAGATGCTGACTATACCGAGCTGTATACCGAGGAGAAGAAGTACCTTTCTTCAGAACCATTGAGGAATTGGGTGCAGAATATTGGTAATGAGCAATTTGTACGTGTACACAAGTCCTATATCGTAAATACAAGTAAAATTGAGAAAATATCAGGGAATCAGATATACCTGATCAAGGGAGGGGTGATTCCTATTGGACGAGTTTACAAGGAAGAATTTTTGAATCGCTTTGTAAATAAATAAAGGGAAACAGCCTGAGCCATTTCCCTTTGGTATATAGAATTCAAATGATTATCCCTGAGTAGCTTTGGCGTGGTCAGCCAGGAACTTTTCAAGACCACTGTCAGTAAGTGGGTGCTTCAGAAGACCAGTGATAACTTTCAATGGCATGGTAGCAACATCAGCACCTACAAGGGCAGCGTTCAAAACGTGCTGGTTGTGGCGGATAGAAGCAGCCAAAATCTCGGTTTTCAATCCGTAGTTATCAAAAATAATCCTGATCTGCTCGATGAGCTGCATTCCCTCGTGTCCAATGTCATCGAGACGTCCGATGAATGGACTTACATACTTGGCACCTGCTTTTGCTGCGATCATCGCCTGAATAGGGTTGAAAATCAAAGTAGTATTGATCTTTACTCCCTCACCAGCCAGGGTTTTGATTGCCTTAACCCCTTCCTTGATCATAGGAATTTTTACAGTGATGTTAGGGTGAATTTTGACCAGTTCACGTCCTTCTCGAAGGATACCTTCGTAGTCCGTAGAGATCACCTCCGCACTCACATCTCCGTCTACGATTTCACAAATCGCTCGGTAGTGGCTCATAACATCAGTAATTCCTTCTTTAGCCATAAGAGATGGGTTGGTGGTAACCCCATCCAAAACACCCATGGCCTCAGCTTCTTTGATTTCGTCCAGGTTAGCAGTATCGATGAAAAATTTCATATTACTTGTAATTAGTGATTTCTTAATGCGTGGAACGGCTGAAAGATAGCCATTTTAATTAATCTCAAGAATTATAATTTGTTAATTTTTGTAGATAGTACGCAAACACTTCTTGAATGGTTTAAGAAGCTATCTTTTTTGGCTGAAAGATGTCAGATTAGATACATAGTCTAAGAATTCATCAAAATTTATTCCGATAAAATAATTAAACCCATTTGCTATTTCTGCTACATATTTTATTTGCATAAAGACAAAGTTGTCATTACAAGACAAGCTAGGGTGTCAGTGTCATTTCGGACAACCCCAGGTGTCATTTCGAGCTTAAGCGAGCAATCTACTTACCGTACTGAATAGATCTCTTACGATAGGTCTAGATGACTTGTTCCAAGCGAAACGACAGGTGGACATGGGTCGAAATGGCATTTACCCTTTAGTGCTTTTAACTGGTAACTTGGATGAATTAAGGGATCTTCTCAGTCTGGCCAGGCTGGAAGATCCCTTAATTAGGTTAGGGGCAAAACCAAAATTTTGTGAGCTGTGTTATTGCTTCAGGATTTTGTTGTAGAATGTTTTTCCGTTCTGCTCAATTACAAGGATGTAGATTCCAGATGAAAGGCCATTGAGAGTTAGCTTTTCAATGAATTTTTCCTCGGCCTTGTTGGAACTGATGCTGCGAACAGCCTTGCCCATAGGGTCAATCAGGAACATGCTGGTCTCTCCTCGCCAACTGCTCTCCCATTCTACCATCACATAATTACTTGCAGGGTTGGGACTTATTTTTACTCGGGTAGAAGCCAGAGCTTCATTTGAGCTTGGATCAGCTTTCACTGTTACAGTTGCTGTACAAGAAGCCTCATTGCCATTTTTATCTACAACCGTAAGGATGACTTCTCGCTCTCCGATGTCATCGGTGTTGAAGGTGTCCTGACTCAAAGTCAAGCTCTCTATGCCACAGGCATCATTTGATCCATTGTCAATGGTATCTGGGCTAATGACCACAAAGCCTGTGCTATCCAACGCAAGGGTGATGTCCTGACAGATAACTTCAGGTTTTACGGTATCTTCTACCACTACAATCTGGTTTTGGGTAATGCTGTTGCCATTTCCGTCGTCGAATGTCCAGCTAACTGTATAAATACCTTGTTCTGTATAGATAAGGCTATCCGTAGTTGTACCCGCTACACTGTCTGCACAGTTGTCTATTGCCACTGGAACAGGAACATTAACACTACACTCTCCAAAGAGTTCAGGAAGACTCATGGTATCAGGCGCCTGGGTATCCTGGATGATGATGGTTCTTTCAGAGAAGGATTGACAAGCATCATTTAGTTGATAGATAATGGAGTACAAGGTCGTTGGGGTGATAGAGCTTAAATCAAGTTCACCCGTCATAGGATTGATGGTCGCATTAGGTAATACACTAAATGATCCGCCCGGATTAACTATGTTGGTTGCAAGTGGGTTGGGAGCACCAGGACATAGTTCACTTGGATAGGTAAACGTGGCATCATTGACTCCTGTAACCCTGATACTACGGCTGCTGCTGCTTGGGCAAGGGCCGTTTGTCTGATAAGTGATTTGATAGATTGCTCCTACAGTAGTTGTTGATAAACTTAATTCACCTGTACCCGGATCAATGGTGGCACCATTGTCTACGGAGAACGTTCCTCCTGCCAAACCTGTGATTGTCGCTACTGGATTGAAATCGAAGACGCAAATAGAATCAACCATGGTAAATGAGGCATCATCCAGAGGACGAATATAGATTGAATCTATAGAAGTATTGGGGCAGGAGCCACTTGTGGTATAGGAGATTTCATAGGTCGTACCTGGAGTGGTTGTACTCAAGTCCAGGATTCCGTTTCCTGCATTTATACTGGCTCCATTGTTCACTGCGAATGATCCTATGGGGAAACCTGTAACTATGGGAATTGGATTGCCTGAGTTTACACAGACACTATCAGCAAGGATAAATGATGCATCATCAACTGCAAGAATCTGAATAGTCTGTGAAGAAGTTACTGGACATGTACTCCCTACGGTATAAGAAACGGTATATGTAACATTGGCACTTGTTGTAGACAGGTCTAATACTCCTGTTATGGCATCAATGCTGGCACCATTGTCTACGGAGAAAGTACCTCCAAGATCACCAGTGACGATCGCGGAAGGATTGCTACTATTGATACAAGTACTACTCGGAAAGAGAAATCCTGGGTCTGCCGTAGGTATACAACCAATAACAGTTACCGAGCCTTGATTGGTAATTATTGGCAATAAGCTGACTCCATCAGAATAGGCCAAGTTAGTTACCGAACTATCCAATGTAACTGGAACCACTCCAGGAGTTGCGTTAGCTTTTATGATAAATGAAATGGAAATAATAGTATCTCCATTTGGCCGTGTTATGCCTGTACCTACGAAGTCCACCCAGGTAAAAGTGGCTGCATCAAGTGGGATCAGTCCCTGACCCGGATTACCGAAGATGTTACTTATGCCTGGATTTGGACTGCTTAGGTTAAAGAACCTGATCTGGCTGCTGTCCCATCTGATGGTTCCCTGATACCCGTGGATACTGATGAAATCATTAACCGTCAAGGGCACTTCGACCGTGTCGCCCTGGTTTCCACTCACATTGGCAAGGTTGAAAACAAGGCCCTGTGAGTTCACTGTAACAGAGCCTTGGTTGACTCCTGGGGTAAGGATTACTGATCCTTGGGTATAACCAATTGACGTAACTGATCCATTCATGCTGACAGGGCTAACTCCTGAGGGCGCATTGTTTTTTATGATAAAAGTAATTTCGATGACCGCAGTACCATTGACCAAATTGGTGGTTCCACCTGAGAAATCAACCCAGCTAAAGGTAACTGCATCCAGAGGGATAATTCCCTGGCCAGGTCTTCCAAAAAAGTTGCCAATTGAAGGACTTGGGCTAGAGAGATCTTCAAATACCAGGATGGAACTGTCCCATCTAATCGTGCCTTGATAACCTGCTATGTTGGTGAAGTCTGTCACTGTGATAGCAACCGTTACTGTATCACCAGGGTCTCCAGTGGCTGTGCCTACATTGAATGTCAGATTTTGCGCTTGAATGCTTGAGCTTAATCCTACGAAAAAAATCAAGAAGGCAAGGATTTTTGATAAACTTTTCATGAGAAAAAGTGGGGTTATTTTTGGGAGTTGCTAAGGTCTAAGAATACTTTCCAAAGACCTTATACTTTGGTATAAAGTTAGATCCAGAAAGGGGTATCAGATTAGAGAATTATCACTCCAAAATTAAAATGGGTATTATTACCTATATAATTAACCCAAATATGCGCTGCATAACTTTATATACTTAGAGACAAAGTTGTCATTAGTTGGCAACTTGGGTTAATTAAGGCTTGCAAATCCTTAGCCTGGGATTGAGGCAATCAGGCCTGTCATCTGCTTAAATTCTAACCACTGATATAGGAATTTCATCATATCGCCAACTTCTTTTCTTTGGATTTCGTAAATTATTCATTGTTCTGATCAATTTTCCCTAACTTGGGAGACCACATTTGTCGTATGGCAGAACCCGTATTCTTATTAGCATATGCGAATGACCGCTCTGACCCCGAACGCTACCTCCGCAATCTTGTAGATGAGGTAAGGGCTGTGCGTACTGCCTTGGAGGACAAAATTTCCCCTCCTTACCGCATTGAGGTGCGTCCCAATGCTACCCTGGATGACATCATCAAGGTATTCGACAGATATGAAGGCCAGGTCAGAATATTCCACTATGCAGGCCATGCAGACTCTTTGCAGTTGATGTTCGAAGGGGACGATAAGCATCAAGGCTTTGCCTCCCAGGAAGGTTTTACCAGGCTGCTGGCTTCGCAGAAAGGACTAAGGCTTGCATTCCTAAATGGATGTACCACCCAAAACCATGCACTTTCTATGGTGGAGGCAGGAATCCCTGCAGTAGTAGCTACTTCCCAATTGATCAATGACTCGGCAGCACTCATGTTTGCTGACCGTTTTTACCAACAAATTGGTAATCAGAAAAGCATATCAAAATCCTTTGATGATGCTGAAATTAAGGTACAAACTGCCCTTACAGGAGGAGGAAATGGAGGGTATCGAGGGCTTTATTGGGGTAAGAAAAATGTTGAGATTCCCAATGTATTTCCCTGGGAATTGTATGGAGTGAAGAAGGATTGGAGGGTTCAGGTAAAAAAAGCTTCGAGCAAAGGAAGTATTGTACATTTGATGGTAAATCGTGATAGACAGGCCGAACATTTCAGAGATACCGTTGATTACATCCTTGAAAATACATTGCATCCCCCACAGTTTTTTGTCATTCATGGGAGTAGAAATGAAAAACACCGAAGCCTTGTAACCAGATTTAAAGAAGCCAATATCAGGTATAGTGCAGAACGGATTCTGGGAGAAGATCAAGGTATCGTTCATTTCTATGACATGAAGGAGTGGCCTTATACCGGAGAACTCCCTATGAGGCAGCGCAATCTCAAACGCAGTATTGCTCGTGCTATCGAATTTGATGGGCTTGCAGGAAGCAGTTGGGATGGAAAAGACCTGATAGAGAGACAAAAATCCCGTGGGAAAGTGGTGATATTCCAACATACCATTAGCGCTGAGAAGTGGGATACCAATACCCTGAAACTCATTAAGTGGTATATAAAAGAGTTTTGGCAAGTGGATGGCAAGGAATTGCCCCAATTTATCATATTCCTCAACATCATCTATCCAGAGGAAAGTCAAAATGCGATCTCCAAATTATTTGGAGGGGCGACTCGAAGACAAAGAATTCAAAAACAACTTCGTGAACTGGGAGCTGAAGAAGGAGAGCTTTTCCAGGTTCTGAGAGAAATAAAGCCAGTTACATACGAAGATGTGGTCAACTGGGTAGATGAGTACTTTGCGGATGAACTGAGTGGAATGGCTGACATCATTTATGCCAGCAACAACCGTAAACCCCTCCCCATGGAGGTTGTAGAATATCAACTGAAAAAGGAAATTGATCGAATAAATAAGGAAAAGGCACAGAGAGAACTCTTCGATGAGTTGGAAGATGCCTGATTTTGTTCTTTTACCAAATACAAAACTAAAAGCCCTTGGCCGAACAAGCTGAAAATATTAATAAGGAATCCAAAGAAAGTAAACGAGTAAACTTTTGGCTGAATATCTTTTCCAAAAGGCCTGTTTACATTTTCTTTTCCATCGTAATTGTGACTCTTTTCAGTGTCCTTGGATATTCTGTGGTCAATTGTTGGATTAAGACCAAGAACTTTGGCGAGATGCTCAATTGTATGTCAGGGGGCAGTTATAAGATTGCCACAGATTTTATTGAGTCTGATTCCACGGAAGTCGAACAGGGAGATGTTGTTTTTTGGGAAGACAAAAGCAATTCACGCTTTGATTTGCCAGAAGGGCAGGTGATAGATGAAGACATCACGGATCTAAGGGCTTATTGGTACCAAAGATATGGAAGTCTCCTGAAATTATTGATCGTAGTATTTTTGCTTTCATTCCTGGTTTTCTATGAAATATACAAATACTACCGGAGGAGATTTTTCTATAAGTTGGAAGATGAGGAGCAGGTCGGTTATATGTATTCCATCAAAGCCTCTTCAGAAGATTTAGAGCTTTATAAGGAGAGCGATTTTATGGAGGCTACTCGCCAGTTGAGAAACCTCCAGCCTGATGAGAACAATGCTTTCCCATTTTCTTTCCTCATACTGATAGAAAAAATTGACAGCAATGATCATTTGGCGATCCTTTATGACCAGATGCTCATGGAACTGACGCAGCAAAATATTCCTTATAAAAGGTACTTCTTCGAGGGAGACCCAAGGCTGGTTTACAAAGTAAAATACAAGGAAGAATACCATTTTGATCACCTTAAAGAGAACTATGCAGATAACAAACTGATCATAGTTGCTCAGACAGAAACATTCTTCGATGCCGTTTCAGGAGAACTGGATTCCTGGACAAATATGGTTCAGCCTTGGGAGGACCTTATAATCATGACACCCAAGGTTCCCCTTGATTGGAGTTCAAAAGAACTTGCCCTATCCAAGAAGTTCAATTTGTTGCCTGCAAACCTTGAAGGCATCAAAACGGTCAAGGATTATCTTACTCAAAATAAAAGAGTCAGGCTAAAGCATTGGATAGATAACAACATTTATCCTGCTTCTCCAGATCTAAAGTCTCCTGAACTTGTACAAGAGTTAAAGGCCTATTTTGATACTTATTATGAAGGCCGTGAGGAGCATTATGAAGAGGGTAAGGGGCAAAACATTTTCAAATGGTTATGTGCCACTGCGGTCTATGCAGAATTATCCTGGGACATGACCCTATCTTTGGGACACGCGCTTGAGGGAATCATAGAGACCCCCCTGGTTACCCCACGCAACCTCTACATCATGTCGTCTCTACAATGGTTCCGAGAAGGTAAAATTCCTGATGAAGCCAGGGCTCAACTGATTGAGCAACTGGATGACAAAAGCATCAAACTCACGAGGGAAACCATCATCAGGTTATTGAAGGAAAATGAACCCCTTGAGGGGACGTTTGCGTATAGCTTGCACCAGATCAGGCTGGCTGTTCAGGAGGCAGAGTTAAAACCAAATATTCGTAAGCACCTGAAGATTGTTCAAATGGTTCAAGATTTTACCTTGAACCATGAGTTAACCGATCCTACTGTCCTGAATTATTTGAATCGGTACCCTAGACAACTTCCGAATGTTAATATTCCTTCCAATGTAACTAAAGCCATTTTTGAAAGTGGTTCACCTGCCTTGGGTATTCAGACCTGGGTAAGGGTCATGTTGGGAGGAGCATTTGTGCTTTTGATCCTTTTTACCCTAGATCCAAGCAGGTTGGATAAGGTCTATCGTTTTCAAAACAGAGACTACTACATTGCCAACGATGATTCATGGATGCGTTTCCATGCCTACAAGGGAAATATGTACCTAACAGAAGGAAGGTATCAGGAGGCCAAGGATGAGTATGAAATGTCTTTGGCTTATCGCGATGCCATCGAAAAGGATGATTACCTCATCGCTGAATACAACCTCAATCTTTTGAAATTAAAAGAAGGGAGACGAGATGAGGCTGAGTCTGGTTTTAATACAGTCTCTAATAAACTTGATCAATTACTGGCGGACAATATTCAGCCTGAACCCATAGAGCAGAAAGTTAGGGACGTAAAGTCTGCCACGGACTACATTAGGGGTAAATTGGACTATGAGGCAGGAGATTTGGATGGTGCTGAAGATAACTTTTCGGAAACCCTTCAAAACAATACTACCCGGGTAACTAAGGAAGCTAATTTTGGGAATGCCCTTATTTTGGTTGAAAAAGGACTTAAAGAAAAAGGGATTGCCCAGGAAAATAAAATTCGATTGGCCCTGACCAAACTTGAAGATGTAGCCTTAACTGACTCTAACTTCTTCCAAGGGCAGAGCCAGGTTTTATCGGTCCTGGATTCATTGGCAGATTCCACAAATAATACCAGACTTAAAAGCCTCATCACCCAAAGTGTAAGAAAATTACGGAATCAACCGCCATTGGAGAATCTTCCGGATGAAACTGTAAATCCTCCCCAACCTGGGCCTGAAAAGAAAGGAATTATCATTGAGGAAAAGTTTATCTATCTAAGTGACTTTAGTGAAGATTTAGCCTTGGTAAAAACCAATGAAGGGGTTGCTTTTGCTGATACCAACGGAAACTTGGGGAGTCAGCAATTCTTTGAGGATGCCAGGTTGTTTGAAGAAGGTTTGGCAGCAGTGAAGAAAAAAGGTAGGTGGGGCTTTATCAATAAAAAATTTGAAACGGTCATTCCATTCAGATATGTGAATGCCAGAGATTTTCAGGAGGGCTTCGCCAGTGTAAAAGGAAAGAAAAGTTGGGGACTGATCGACAGTACAGGAAAAACAGTGCTGAGGTTCAGGTATGAAAGACCCATAATTTTTGATTACAAAGGTACCCGACCTGCTGGTGCAGAAGCCTTGGCTGTGATCAAGAGAGGGGAGGGATATCAATTTATAAACAGAAAAGGTAAAGTAGCATTCGAAGGAGCAACTTTTAAGTTTGCAAGAAATTTCAAGGGAGAAACAGCACGTGTCAAGCGCTGGAGAAATGTCTACGAGATTGACCGAGAAGGGAATTGTGTACCCACTAGCACCTCCAATGGACAATGTCCAGGCGAGCGATGGAGCATTACCAAGAGGAATGAGTTTTCTTCTCACACAGGAGAAATATTTGCTACACATTTCTCCTCGGATGGTAAATATATCATTACAGCTTCTGGGGATAGCACAGCAAAACTCTGGGGAGCCAAGACGGCTCAACTAATCACTACTTTGAACCATAATGCTCCTGTGAAGGAGGCAATTTTCTCCCCACAAAACAGGTTGATTGCGACCATTTCAGGTGGGAAAGTCCTATATATTTGGACTAGAGAGGGTGCTTTGGTGAAGAGATTTGATATTGCTCGAAATGAATTACAAAGCATCGCGTGGTCTCCCAACGGAAGCTGGCTGGCAGCAGGAGGGAAGGACGGGAAGATCTTCCTCTATAACATGAGGAGCATGGTGCTTGCCAATATCTTCAATACCCGAATCAAAGAAATTCAGGCGCTATGTTTTTCTCCGAATAGCAAGAGAATTGCTGCAGGTGGTATACAAAGTGAATTAGAAGTCTGGTCTATCAGTGGCCAGTTGTTCAAGAAAATCCCATTTGACGGACAAATCATTAGCCTAGATTATGCACCCAACAGACCTGAAGTAGCCATTGCTTCCAGAGATTCTGCTGCTTATATAATAGATGTCATTCAGGGCAAAAGTTCCCGAATTGAAGGTCATTCTGACTGGATTACGGGAATTGAGTACTCAACCGATGGCAAATACCTCATGACTTCTTCTATGGATAAGAGCATGAGGGTTTGGAATCGGGATGACAGCAATGTATTTGCAGTAAGAAAGACAGGAGCTGTAAGGTCAGCCTCCCTATCCCCCGATGGTGAGCGGGTGTCTCTTTCTTTCTATGACCCCCAGAAAGGAGGAAAAACAGTAATCTATACAGTGTCCAAATTTTAAGTTTGTTCCTGCAATTTTGGATTGAGGATTCTAATGTGTGAGATAGACAATTTGACTGTTGAGTCGTCTGTTTTTACAGAACAGGTAGATCGATGGCACAGTTCACGCTATACTAATTCGGATTTGGAATCTTTTTTGTTTTCTCAGGCTATAATAACTAATGCTTCCATGAACCAGTTTTTTTCAAGACATAAACTATTTGCCTCCCCATCAATCAGGTTCTATGTTGAACTTGGTATCTGCATCCTTTTTGCTTTTGTATTCCTTCAATTGTTTGAGGCATTAGATCGCAAAGAAGATGGGCAACAGGAATTAAACGAGGTCGCATGGAGCCTTGATGACTTGAAAGCATTATACAGCAAAGATTATACTTACCAACCAAAGGAGCTACACCTGATTTCTGAGATTAGCATGGTTAAGGTTGCCATTGAACTGATTGCATTTCATGAAATTTGGTTGGATGGGCTCGAGGACAGCCGAGAGCTGCCAAGAGAAGAGTTGGATGAATTGAGAGAAAGAATGAAGCTGATGAAAGAGGATGCAAGGGTTCAACTAGAGTCTTTGGAAAAAAATCAGTTAATTATGCAGCAAGGAGATAGAGGAATGGAATTTCAATATCCAGCTGTTTATACAAATGGCAATAAGGCAGCTTCTCTGTATCTACAACTCGAAAATCAATGGCTTGAAGGGCTTGGTGAATAAGAAGAGGAGGGTTAAACATGTAACCCCAGGCAAATTATTTGGTCTGAAAGCTATAAATGTCATTAATGGAACGAAATTTGGAACAATTTCTCAACTAGCCAAAAGCTTCACATTCAGGGAATAGCTATGTAAGAAATACTTGAGCGTGGACGTTAGTATACATATTTGACGACTATCATCGAACTCCAATAAACGACTATCAGGGTGAATCGGAATTATTTAATCGTTATCGGACTTGGAATCGCAACCATCATTGCGTTCCTATTGATCAATTATTTTTCTCAGCCTCAGGCCTCCAATGTGGATTCTGAGGAATTGGTGGATCTGACAAATGAACTAGAGTCACTTGATCAGTCAATCCTTGAATTGGAAATCATCAATGAGACACAGGGCATCCAAATGGAGAACCTTAAGAGTCTATTGAATGAAAAATATACCGAACTGAACCTGATGGAGGATAAAATCAAGAAGATGGAGTCCAAAGTCGATGAGTTGGAAGAAAAAGGCCAGCTTGATGAAAAGACGATAGAGGAGTTGAGGAGTAAGATCAATGAAACCAAGGCTAATTTGGTTGATGCCTACAAGGCTGAAATTAATATCCTTGTTGTCGAAAACTCCAGCATCACTGCCGCCATGGATAGTGCCATCATGGAGTTGAACAATACCGACCAGCGCATCCTGGAATTGACAAGGGAGAATGAGAAGTTCGAAAAAGCATTGCTGGACTGTAATGATGCTGACAAGATAGAGGATGTCAAGTTGCCCGAGTTTGCAGAACTTAAAGTTGAAGGATTTGAATTCAGAAGTATTCCAAAAAATTCTGACAGCAAGTCAAAGTCTGTGATCCAGTATGACAAACGAAACAGATTGGACTTTGACAAATTGGAGCGCTTGAACATCTGCTTTGAACTTTCTGGTAACCAACTGGTTCCTTCAGGTACCAAAAAATTATACCTTATCCTAACCAATCCTTATGGCAAGACATACACAGCTAAGACTCTTAGTGGTCAGACCATTAAGGAGGGAGTAACCGCCAAATATACCAGAGATTCCGAGCTGACTTATCAGCAAGGAGTTGGGAAATACAACGTATGTATGGACTTTATTCCCGCTGGTGATGGAAAATTCGCAGCTGGAAAGCACAAGGTAGAAATTGTATATGACGGGAAAGTAATCGGTGGAGATCGATTCTGGATTAGAAAATAATATGTATTACATAAGATAAATTGAGCCTGCCAGGAATCTGGTAGGCTTTTTTATTGTCAAATGAGGGAGAAAAGTGGTTTTAGGGTTGTATGTGGGGAAGGGGAGTTGGCAGGACACATTTTCTTAAGCCCTCCTCAAAAAGGGGGATAAAATAAAGCCACCTTTTTGGATGGAGTATTTCTTGAATACCTAAGCTAATTTTGTATCAGTAAGCTTCCAGACTAAGTTTGGTTAATTACTAAACTATTTAAGACTTGTTTGGTCTGAAATAAAAAGATCAACAACTTCCTTGATAGATATTTCAAATAACTCAATCCTATGAAATTTTATAAAATAATTCTCTCTCTTTTGTTGGGTGTGGCCTTGACGGGTTGCTTTTATGACAACAAGGAAGACTTACTAACCGAAATGAACGAAGGAGGTGGAGTTCCTGGCCCCATTGGTTGTGAAACGGATTCTATTTCTTACAGCGGCTTTATCCAGCCACTTCTCAACTCTAATTGTAGAAGCTGCCATAGACAGGGATCTGCAAATGCAGGTATACGCCTTGACACCTATGCCTTTGTCCAGGCTACAGCACGTACCGGTCAGTTGGTGGGGGTCATGAAGAGAAGAGATGGCTTGCCCTTGATGCCACCTTCTGGAGCTCTTGACGACTGTACAATTGCTCAGGTCGAATCCTGGGTAAAAGCTGGCGCCCTTGAAAACTAATTGCCCTGTCTAATTACTGCTAATACCATTATTCATGAAACCTACCACACTCTTGCTATTCCTCTTCTTGATGGGTAGCATGCTTTTCGCCCAACAAAAAGACTATGTAAACGGGATCTTTAGGGGTTCTCGTGTGATCAATAGCCACTCATTGGAAACTCAAGACCCAGGAGTCTTCGAATTCATCATCTCACACAGGTTTGGCATCCTTGATGGAGGCATCAATACCCTCTTTGGATTGGACAATGCAACCATGAGAATTGGATTTGCATATGGAGTAAATCGCTGGCTTACCCTTGGGGTGGGACGATCTACCTTCCAGAAGACATACGATGGCTACGCCAAGGTCCGAATCCTGAGACAGGTGAATGGTGGAAACCCTGTATCCCTCACCTACTTAGGTTCAGTAGCGGTTCGAAGTGAACAATTTGGTCCGCAAGACTCTGTGGAGGCTTCACAATTCTCCAATAGGCTTTTTTACACCCATCAGCTCATCATTGGAAGCAAAATCTCCGATCGTCTTTCTGTTCAGTTGATGCCTACTTTGGTTCACAGAAACTTTATTGATGAAAAAGAAAATGAGACCAATGATGTATTTGCTGTAGGTGCTGCTGCGAGATATAGGCTTACAAAGAAGTTTGCCATCGTTGGAGAATACTATTACGTCCTGCCCGGTCAATTGAGGGATGAGTTTGTTAACTCTGCCGCCCTGGGGATAGAAATCACCACCAATGGGCACAGCTTTCAGCTTGAACTGACCAATTCGCAGGGAATGATTGAAAAGATTTTCATAACTGAGACCTTTGATCGCATTGACGAATTGGGAATCAGGTTCGGATTTAACATTGGAAGGAAATTTAAAGCAAGAGGGAAATGGTACTAATTCACAAAAAAATATTAGGCCTATTTTTGGTCGTGAGTTGTATGCTAATATTGGCATTCATACCAGATGTAGACTCCCCCAGTTGGGACAACAATACTCCGGTTCATGAAATTCTCTTTGCATTAGGTGAAAAGAAGCCTGATCACTTTATGAAAAAAATTACTCCGGAATTAATCAAAAGAGGCGAAGAGTTAATCTTGAAGGGGCAAAGCACCAGTCCCAAAGGCAAGAGATCGGAGCGCATTTCCAAGTATTACCAATGTACCACTTGTCACAACCTTGTCCAGGAAGATCCTGACCTCACAAGCAGAGATCCCGAAATGCGACTGGACTATGTGGCCAAGAAAAAACTGCCATTTCTTCAGGCAACTACATTTCATGGCATTGTGAACCGCGAAACATGGTACAACGATGACTATGTCAAAAAGTATGGTGATCTGGTTAGGAAGGCCAATAAAAGCCTGGAAGAATCTATCCAACTGTGTGCGACTGAATGTGCCCAGGGAAGGTTATTGGAAAAATGGGAAATGAATGCTGTCGTGGCTTACTACTGGAGCATTGGATTCAAGATGGGTGAGTTGGGATTCTCTGAGGAAGAATGGAAGGAAATCAACAGCATTTACAGAAATGAGGATAAGCACCAGTCAATCATCGACTTAATAAAGTCAAAATACATGCTTAAATCTCCAGCTACCTTTGGGGAGGTTCCTAATGACAAGGTAAAAGGATACGAAGGTCTTGAAGGCAGGCCTGACAAAGGAAAGCTGATCTATGAATTGAGTTGCCAGCAGTGCCATCGTGATGAAGGCGTATCATGGTTTATCCTTGACAACAATAAGTTGACTTTCAAACAATTGGTCAAAGATATCCCGAAGGATAAGCATTTTGCTCTTTACGACATCATACGTCATGGAACTTATGCAGTACCTGGTCATAGGCCATACATGCCACATTATCCAGAGGAGCGAATGAGCAATCAGCAGATTGAAGACTTAAGGTCTTACATCGAGCAGGAGGCTGGGGTGAAGACAAAATGATGCTTTTCGAAAAGCTTGTTGAGCTACACTTTAATAAAAGGGTGTAGCTCTTTTTTGTGGCAATGAGCAAGCTCCCTCCTCAATCCACCGAAGCAAAATGTCATTTTTAGGCACCCCCAATTTGTTATCCAGAGCGAAAGCGAAGAATCTTTTCAACTGACTGTCGCAAAAATTGCCTGCTAAACCCTAATGCACAGCATTGAATTTGCCTTTCATCCTTCTTCTATCGAAGAGCTTGACATAGCCCAAGGCCAGCAAAAATTGTACGCCAATAGCGACGGTCATAGAACCTGCGGTAGAGCCATTGATCCAGACTGAAAGGTAATAGCCCAGTATGGAAGCTGTAATTCCGAATATCACTGAAAGTGCCAGCATTCTTGGAAGGGAATCTGTGATAAGGTATGCCGTTGCAGCTGGTCCCACCAGAAAGGCAATTACTAGAATCGCACCTACTGATTCAAAGGATAAAACTGTAGTCAAAGAAACCAGGCTCATCAGGGCATAGTGCCAAAAAGCAACGCTAACTCCTGTGGCAGCAGCAAATAAAGGGTCAAAACTTGTCAGTAAGAGTGCTTTGTAGGAAAAGAATACAAAACCCAAAATCAGTAGGAATAACGAACCCAATATCCAAACATTCCTTGGCCCCATATTGATGCCATTACCCAAAATCCAGGTATCATAAGGGGTATACAAAATTTCACCATAAAGCACACACTCCTGATCCAGGTCAATCTGCCCCGTAAAATAGGAGATCAGGATTACCCCTATGGCAAACATCCAGGTAAAAGAAATCCCTATGGCTGCATCCTCCTGAAGCCTGGCTTTTTTACTCAAGACCTCTATAAGTACAGTGGTCAAAATCCCGAAAACAGCTGCCCCTACCAACATAAATACAGAATCTCTGCTTTGCATAACCAGATATGCCAATACAATCCCTGGCAGAACTGCATGTGAAATGGCATCACCTATCATGGTCATTTTGCGCAGCAGTAGAAAGGAACCCAAAATAGCTCCACAAGCCGCAACCAAAGCACCTACCAATATGATCCAAAATGCATCCATTCCTTATTATGAAGATTATCCCAAGATTTTGTTCCTTTGTGTACGCAAAAAAAAGAAATTTGTCGAGCTAAAAAATTATTTTTTAGTTTAGTCTAAAAATATACAGACTCAACATGGTGGTAAAACAGATAAGTCCGAGACAGTTAATCGTGGAGAACAGGCCATTTCTGGAACAGTTGATTCCCTTGGCCATTGCGGGGGCAGGCTTAATGCTCATCGTAGGTTCTATAAAAGAGTATGGACCTCAGTCCTATTATCGATTTACCTACATTTTTGGAGCCATCATGATGTTTTGGGGAGTATTGTACCTGATTGCGGGGCCAAAGATGAGCAAGGTATCTCTGGACCTTGACACGGGTAAGATGGAAGTAACCCATAAACAAGGCATTCGGATGCTGGTTAAGCGCTTTATTTCTTTGAATGCCATTGAGCAAATCAGGATCGAAGAAAGAATGAAAAAGCGAGCCAGAAAGCCAAGTTATCGCCTTGCGGTAAAGTTGAAGGAAGAATGGGTTCCTGTTTCGCACTGGAGCAATCGGGATTTAACCTCTCATGAAGAAGCTGCTAAAAGTCTGCAGCGCTTTGTCGGAGTTTCAAAACAGTAGTTTTAAGTTCCTGAGCATGAAGTGCTCCTTGGCCTGTGGTCTGCGGATAAAACAAATACCAAATCTGAATACATCTATGCTGACACGCACATCTGGATGTTCTGTAATTTGTTTCCAGGCCTTTTTCATGCCTTCAGACCAATATATGTCGTCAAAGACAATTACTCCAGATTCATTCATTTGGGGCAGAAGAAGCTCAAAGTAATTGATAGTGGCCTCGTAAGTATGGTTGCCATCAATCAAAATGTAATCGTAGCCTTGCCGATCTTGCTTTAGAATTTTTGCCAGAACTTCTTCAAAATTTCCCAGGTGTATGGGGATGTCTAATTCAAGGGAAAGAAAATTCATTTGTGCCTGCTCAGCAAGCTCGGGAATGCCTTCAATGGTCTCCAAGCCAACAGAAGGCCATCCAAATTTTTGATAAATGGTGGATATGCCTAATTGGGTGCCCAACTCAAGGGCCCGCTTAGGCTGGCAGAACCTCATCAGTCGATGTAAAAATTCACCTTCATTACGCCTTCTGGAGGCTTTCTTT
Organism: Bacteroidia bacterium; assembly: GCA_022760475.1. GTDB lineage: Bacteria > Bacteroidota > Bacteroidia > J057 > J057 > JALEFZ01. Next base: position 59,101 of record JALEFZ010000043.1, read on the forward strand.
GCCAATTGAGCAATGGTGGTCTTTACCTGCTTCCCTTTTTGAGAATAGCTTCCAGCACCTAAATCTTCAAACTCAATAGGAGTATGATCAGAAAGCATCCTTATCCTGATTCTCTCTGCAAATTCTCCGTATTCCGAATGCCCCCCCTTTATCACCTTTTCAAAGAAATCATAGACAAAAGGGGAGTGAAGGCGGTAATTGCCTTTGGATTTTCTGAGATATGATAGGGCGTCAAACCACATATCAGGAGGTTACCATTTATAAAAGTAAATCCAGCCTCCCGAAAGAAGCTGGACTACATTTAGGTTGAGTTTATTTCTTATGGAGTACTTACTTTATAATCAAAGTAAACCTTATCAAATACATTGATACCGGCTCCGTCATTGAATACTTCCGTAATCCTCATCAAGGCAAACTGAGGCCTTGGGGCTTTCACCAATCTAACAATGACGTACATTCCTTCTTCCAATACCGGAGTTTCATCCATTTGCAGGTCTGCAGAGAAAAAAGCCTCAAAGATGGAATTGTAGGTCGCTTGCTCGTAGTTCAATCTGGAAGAGTCAGTGATTACAAATACTGAATCTACACCGATAGCTTCGTTGTTAGGAGAACGAAGGGTAGGCTGCCATAGGCCTTGTCCTGTTCCGGAGCTTTCGATGATATCCAATCTAAGGTTCAAGCTATCAAGGCTCTGTCCTGTAGTTTTTGGGTATCCCTGGCGAGAAGATAGGTTGAAACCAAATAGAGAATCTCCCAACTGGTTCATGATGGAGTCTCCTGTATAGGTCAAGATTTGGTATGGAGGAGGATCACCTGGTTCAGGAAGGACACTTACGGTCGCTTTGGTTGAAGCAGTTGCTCCTTTGGAGTCTTCTACGGTGAAGGTGTACTCGATTTTTGAGAATGGCGCCCTGTTGTCTACGGTAAAACTGAAGCTAAAGCTGAATGTCTTACCCGTAATGTCCTGAGTACTTATCTGTGTACTGCTGTCCAAAGTCCCATCCGGAAGAAAGTAAGAAGCATTGATGGTGAATTTGCTTAGACTTTCGTTATCAGCCATTTGAAGGGTAAGGCTCTTGGCATCACCAACTCTTCCTGAAAATCGGGGGTTTGTTGGGCTTGTGATTGCAATTGCCGGGTCCTCATCAGTTGGGGTAGGCTTGTCAATAGGGTTGACTTGATCCTCGCAGCCAAATAGCAAGGCAATGCTTGCAATAATTAAGGCTAACCAAATTTTCTTAAAGGCCATGTTAAGCAGGTTTCGGTTGGTACAATGAATTAGATGTAAGAATAACACAGATTGTCGAAGGAAAATTTACCGTTTAGTACAGACTAAAAGTAAAATTTCGATTAAATTAAGCGAATTCCAGTAATTTTTCCCTATTTCGTTGTATATTTTTATCCAGAACGGAATTGAATCTCCATGTAAGACTAACACTCAATTGTCATGCAAAAGCACCTTAGTTATGTGCTTGCTCTGCTAGCTATCATTTTTATACTTACTGCTTGTACCCCCCCTCAAGAAGGAAAAGATCATGAAAGGGTGGTAACAAACCTGATCAATGAAAATGATTCGGTTCAAGCAGCAGAGTTACTTGATTCGTTAAAAAAGATTCCACCAAACCATTTTCCTTCCAGAGCGGAACTCAAATCAAACCCGATTGATCCTCCAAGAAATTAAGTTACTGACTTTTCTAAAAGAAAATTGTCAAGCCTATTTCAATGGGTGGGATCTTTGGATTTTTGAATCCAACTTTATTCTCCGGTAAGAAAATATCGTCTGTAAACTCATCGAAGATGTCCGATAACCTGTACTGAAAGGTCAGGGCTGCCCATTTGTATCCAACCCTCCCGAACACGCCATACTTCAGCGGGACAAATTCCCTACTGCCGTTAGCGTCTTCAACTGTCTCCAGGTCTCTCAATTTTTCTTTGTGTCTCAGGCCGTTGTCATCAGTGAATCGTTGCCTGTAGTTGGCTGAAATGATGTATCCCACATTACCTCCAGCTTCCAAAAATATGATGGGATCACCATCTTCATCACGGGTCAGGTTTGTGAAGAGGCTGAGGCTGGCCTCTCCGTGTACGATGGTGTGTCTTTCCTGGTCGATCGAATTGCTTGTACTGTCCTTGATTACAGGGAATGTCTTCAGGTTGGTTGATTCGTATGTGATTTGGGTCCATGATAAGCCCGGGGCAAAGCGGAGTCCTACGATATCTCGGTACATAAAGAATTTCAAGCCACCTGAGATGCTATAGGTTCCCGAGCCTGTGGCGTTAATGGGTACTGAGTCAGGACTGCTTCCAGAGAGCATCAACGTTCTGGCAAATACAAGTGAGAATCTTCTGGGAGGATCTGCAGGTAAATTCCGATTGGGCCTTTTGTCTTTCTTTTTCGCTAGGGTAAGGCTATCCTGTGCAGGCATGCTATCCTTTACCGTACTGATTATACCTGCTTGCTCTATTGAGTCTTTTTTGATGTCCAATGAGTCTGTTTGGGCATTTGCAAAACCAAAGAACCCCAAAAGCCATATGATAAGAATGATTCTCTCCATTTTTTCAAAATTCCTCCCAAATTAACCAAAATTTTGGGCTTGCGAGGGAGAAAGATTTTCTTTGACAGTCTTTTTACCCTGTCCCAATGCTATAACGGTACTTTCAAGTAAAAGAAAGCCTGCATATCTAAAATTTTCAATTTATGGCAAAGCGTTTCAATGTCCGAGTCTATGGTTTATTGGTAAATAAGGGCAAACTCCTGCTCTCTGATGAGTTTAGGATGGGAATGAGGATGACCAAAATGCCTGGCGGAGGAGTTGAATTTGGTGAGGGAGTTCAGGCGGCTCTTGAACGAGAATGGCAAGAAGAACTTGGAGCCGATATAGAGGTGGGGGAGATTTTCTATGTAAATCCCTTCCTTCAAATCTCTGCATTTAACTCTGATGAAGAAGTACTGGCCATGTATTTCAGGGTAGCGCTCAAAGGCCAAATCAAGGTTGCAATTAGTAATGTCGCCTTCGACTTTGACGAGGATGGTTCTGATAAGCAAAGTTTTAGATGGAAAGCTCTACACGAATTAGAACCAACCGATCTTACCTTTCCTATCGATCAGGCTATGTGTAGAAAGCTCAAAGAAAAGTTGGAATTATTTACCTAGGCAATGGTGGACTCAGGATGGATGATCAAGAATTTGACTGAACGGGTGCCTCAACAATGGGTACCTCGTCTCCCAGACCTGCTATTTCCTGCATAAACCTCCTACCTCTTCTGTCTTTGAAGTATACCTTGAAGTGGTAGGTGGCATAATCAAGATTTTGTCCCTTAAGAAGGAAATTCATGGCTGATTTACTCTTGTAGTTGCTGCCTAGCATAGCTTTGGACTGAAAAGTAACATCAACCTCATTGAACTTATCAGGTCTTACCTGTTCGAACCTCATGTCTGATCCTACATTGATCAGGCTAAGGCGAATCAGGTTGGAGCCTGATTTGGATACCTTGGAAAATGCGAGTTCAGGTGGGATGGAAGGAGAAATAGGGGCTGTCTGGACTTGAGTGGCAGCAGAAGAGGCGGCAAATTGACCAAAACTTCTTGCCATGACAGGTTCAGGTTGCATCTGAGCCTTGGGAATGGCTGGCTTTTTCTCAGGGAAAAGTTCCTCCTCCTCAGGAGTTTCAACTGTCTCTGCCCGCTTTTGTGCTTTGGGTTGAGTCAGCAGTTTGATGAAGACGTATGCTGCCACCAGGAACATAAAGATTCCAATGATCGCAGCCAATTGATCTAGTATAGGTTCTGCTCCCGGTAGGTTCATTACTAATTGGGTAATTTCTTGATAAGCAATCAACAAAAAAGGGGCCAACTTGGCCCCTTTCTAACATGTCAACTTTTGAATAATTGGTAAAAATTATCAGTATTTGGTATGGAAATATTCTAAAATCTTGTGAATTAACGCATTACTCTTAAGAAAATGTCAAAACACTTACTTGAAGAAAAGCATGTATTCTGGATTTTTTTTCATTTAAAACTCTCATTTTGCGTAAATGATCAAGGCTTGAATATCGATCTTCCCAATTATTATTTGGTCTTAATCAACTTCTGTCGAATCTGCTGGTCACCCTTGATAATAGACAGTACATACATTCCATTGGGCCATTGAGCAGTATTGATAGAATACTCATTCAAACTACCATTGAGCTCTTTTGATGTGATCAATTGCCCGTTCAAATTGTGAACCCTCAATTGCGAATTTCCCAAATTTCCCTCCAGGCTGATTAAGTTATCAAATGGATTGGGGAAGATATTGATTTCATCCTTGAGAGAGATTTCATTTGAGACTCCGATTTGTCTTATGACATCTCTTTGAGTGGTTAGAATCCAATATTCTGGATCGAAGATTACCTCATCTACTGTGAAATCTACTGGCAATTTGAAGTTTTCTCCGCTGGAGCTATGAAGTAGCCTGAAGGTTGTGTCCTGGCCTTGGGTACCCTTCACTTGGACACCTATATGCATTTCGTAAAAGGGTACAGAGGGATGTGTGGTAAACTGATTAACTTTCAGGTAGAAGGTATCCCCCACCTGATCCCAGCGAAGGTCGTAGAGTGGGTGACCTTGTCCATATACCCAGTCGTCGAAGTATTCTGTCAGGTCTCTTCCTGAGACCGCTTCCAATTCTGCAACGAGGTCAGGGGTTTTGGCATAACCATAAGTAAGTTTTGGGTTGTTAAGGAAGTTTCTCAATCCCAGGAAGAAGGTAGAGTCTCCCAATTCCCACCTTAGCATATGCAAAACCAATGCACCTTTGTAATAGGAAAGCTGGCCATTGAAGATCCTCGAAACAGTAGTGGTATCATCTACGAAAACCGAGCCAGCGTCTGTTCGGGTAGCAATTCCGATGGCACCTTGCCTCCAACTCAGCCAGGTGCTTTCATCAAACATTTGCTGATAAGTATAACCTGTAAGAAAGGTCGCAAAGCCCTCGTTGAGCCAAATATCTTCCCAACTGCCACAGGTGACTTGATTCCCAAACCACTGATGTGCAAGCTCATGGGCGATCAATCCATGATAGTAGGCTCCCATAAAGCTCATGGTCTGATGCTCCATTCCACCTCCCCAACCAAATTCTGCATGGCCGTATTTTTCATCCATGAAAGGATAATCTCCCAAAACCTCGTATAGGGTTTCCATCACGCCAATGGTACGGGGTGTTTCTTCTCTTGCTTCAACTTCAGATTTGGGGTAGGCATAATTGAGGATTTCAATAGAGTCACCATCCAGCACGACCCAATCCGAATATACTACATATTCAGAAACGGCAACTGCAATCAGGTATGAAGTAATGGGGTAACTGTGTTTCCAATGATAGGTTACGGCATTTCCTCCTGCAGGCTTGGTGCTCATCAAAAGGCCATTTGAGGCAGCCTTGTAAGTATCCAAAGTCGTGACCAGGATATCTACGGAGTCAATCTTATCAGAAAGAGAGGTTTTTCCTGGCCACCAATCGCGTCCACCATAGGGTTCTGAAAGTGTCCAAAGTGCAGGCTTTCCATCATTGAGCGTTGTAGCTTCGAATGAGCCAAAGCCTGTAGTTGGAGGGGCTCCGTGATAAAAAACGGTGGTTGAGTCCATTTGTCCTGCAGAAACAGGAACTGGAAGATCAATCCTCAGTAGGTTTGCAACCGGCCTGCTAAAATTTAGCATTTGATTTCCACGCTTTACAGAATCAACAGTCAGAGAATCCGAAAGATCAAAATAAACATAAGAGAGTGCATTTTGAGTCGCTTCAAAATAAGAAGTAACAGATCCAAGAATAGATCTGACGTTGGGATCAAGGGTCCATTCAAGGCGATGGTATTTCAGGTCATAACTTTTGGTAGAGTCACTGCTTAATTGGCCACTGCGGGCCTTGGCTTCATATCTGCTTCGCTCAGCGTCAATGACATAACAAATTTCTTTTTCCCAGTCTATTTCGAAATGCTCTTGGCCGAAGGCTGATAGCCCCGTCAAAAGGAGTAAAATCTGAACGGTAAGTATTCTTTTCATCTTTGTTTGTTGTAAGAGAAATATGTAAAGAAACTCAGGAACTTACTGTCCTAACAGTTACATTTAATTTAAGTTTTTCTATGTGTTCATGAATTAGCCTGATGGACATGGGGGATTGGTCCATTCCAATCCATTTTCTCTTCAACGACTCAGCCATCCAAAGGGTGCCTCCCGAGCCTGCGAAAGCATCCATGACCCAGCTGTCTTCATTCGAGGAGTTCAAAATTATCCGTTCCAACAATTTATGATTTTTCTGGGTAGGGTATTGTACGTAGCTCAGACCCTTGTCTTTAAATGTCCAGACATCCTGTATTTTTTTACCCTTGTGGTCCCTGGCAAATACTATTTTTCTAGGGTTACCACTGCTTGACCACTCTACCAAACCCTCGCTTTCAAGCCTGTCCAGTTCTTCTCTTCCATAGCGCCAATGTCTGCCTGGTGGCGGTAAAATTCCCTTCCATGGAAGGCCTGTATCTCCATTTTGGGTAGGGCCAGGTGCATGAAGGGGATGGGTGGTATAAGGGCCATACTTGGGGTGTTTTTTTGGGAAAAGCCTTTGAATGTCTTCTTCCTCCAGCTTTTCTCGAAGGTCATTCCAAATTTGTTGATCCCTGTTTTTGGCATAATACAGGATCATATCAGAGTAATTGCCGTAGGCTTTTCGGGCAAAGTTTTTGGGATTACACTTAATTCTACTCAGGTCATTGATGAAGTTCTCCTCTCCAAAAAGTTCATCCATCATTATCTTGATGTAATGCCCGATTTTTTTGTCTATATGTAGATAAATAGAACCTTGAGGAGATAAACATTCCCTTAAAAAGACCAGTCTCTTCCAAATAAATGCTAAAAACTCCTCTCCTTGAATTTCATCTGAATAAGCTTTTGTAGCTTCAATATCAGAGAAAGGTTGACCTGTGCCAAAGGGTGGATCGATGTAGATCAGATCTATTTTTTGTCTTAGGTCAGGAAGAAATGCTTTGAGAGAGCTTAGGTTATCTCCTTCAATAAAGACCCTTTCACTTGCTGTTAAATCCAGGATTCCGCTGTGAGCATGGGCTGTCGCAAGCAATTGTTGTGGGGCTATTTTTCCTTCGAAATCAAGACTCAGGTTCATGTACAAATTTAATTAATCCTGAACCAATATAGATTCCAATTGCTGGGTATAGAAATCTCCAGCCGGATAGGGCAGATAAACTCCTTCCTGAGCAACCACGCGCGCTTCCTTTTCCTTTCCCAATAGTTCAAGCAACTGAATGTAAGACATCCTTGCCCTGAAATTATATGGAAGTGCCTGGAGCGATTGCTCAAGTAGGGGGATCGCTTCTTCCAGGCGATCCAATTCTATAAGGATCTGCGCCTTCCAATAATTGTACTCACTGGCTTGTAGCGGCTCCTTGGGAACTGGAATCTGATTGAGCCTGTTTAAGGCAGAGTCAGGGCCATGTAGGTCTATGATCAGTTGAGTCTCCCACCAACTATTGCCACGCTTATATCGTGGGAAAGTCCCCAAGTAAGCAATAGCTTTTTGATAGGCAGAACTGTCGCCCATTCCCAGGTAAGCCAAGGCAAGCAGTTGTTGAAAGGATTTTCGTGGAGAACCCGCACTCTTGAGGAGTTCCTGAGATGGTTTGATCAACTCAACAAGCTTGTCGTACCTACCCAATTGCATCAACACCTCGCCATACTTCTCACGATAGGAATAATTTTGGGGTTTTTGTGAAATGAGTCTTTCAAAATCTACCGAAGATTCTCGATAATGTCCCATTATTCCTTTCAGGTAGGCTTTATATATTCTATTTTGATCCTTTTCATCTCTTAAATAGGTAGATATTTCTGAACCATCCAGGATGTAATCCTCAGCAAGGCGGATTCCTTCCTCCCACAAACCAAAGTTCATGAAGAAATTCCGGGCATCCCGGTTGAGCCTGGCTTTTTCCATGAGGTCTTCCTCATAGCTCAGGGCAGCTTCGAAGGACTGACTGGCCTTTCTTATGGTTTTCTCCAAAGAAATCTGTCCCTCCAGGTACATAGAAGTCCAGAGCTTGCCCTCTTCCAAGAGAAGGGCAGAATTCTCAGGCTTTAAAGTCAATTGCCTCCCGATGATCTTTCTGGATGTCCTGAAGTCTCCCTTTCTTTTGGCCAACTGACTTTTTCGAACGATGGCTGGGGTATATCCAGGCATCCAAAGAAGCGCGGTGTCAATATATTTTTGAGCTAAGGAGTCGTTTCTTTTCAGGCTTGCTTGATTGGACAAATAAAGATAAGCCTCAGCCCAGTTTCCTGCCAGTGCGCTACTGTCTCCCTCTAATGCGGCTTTTTGATTTGATGTGAGTTGCTCCACCCAATTATACATGGAGGAGTCTTTGCTCTTTAGGTCTTTTCTGGTATTGGCAGCCTTGTGGTTGAGTGGGTGAACCTTTGAAAGAGAGAAGAATGCAGGTATGGCCTGAGCGAGATACTCAAATTCATTATTTGCTGCATAATAGTCCAAGACCCTTCCATATTTCATGGCTTCGTAGTAAAGTTTCCTGACTTCTCTCTTTTCTTGATCCGTAAAAAGCACCCCATGAAACAGGTGAACATATTCATGTAGGCTAACATTTCGTTCATTATGAGCGCCTCGTTCTACATATTCTATTCCGGTAGCTCCCGAACCTACCCCTCGGATATCCATCCATTGCCTGTTGTCAAAGGTTGTTCCCCCACGGAAAAAGGAGTTTTTCATGGCCAGGGCCAGGTCTTCATGTAAAGGTGGAATAGCAAATGTCCTATCAATTTTATCCAGTAAGGGCAAATAGGCAGTCGTTGTTTGTAGTTGGTTCCAAACCATTTTTGATACCCTAACTCCAGGGTACCTTGTCAAGTCTGGAAATACCGAAATGAAATGTTTGTTGTCAGGTACGCTTAGCTCTGAAATTTTCTTTTCGAGAGAAGGGTATGAGGCTAAAGCTCTCATTTGGCGTTTCTTGATTACGGCAGCCATGCCATTGTGTGCAGGGCCATAATGCGGTTTTTTGGATAGAATTCCCTGAAAAACAAGTTCCGAAGAATCCAGATATACAGGATTTTGATTTGACTCTTGGTAGAAATGAGACCCCAAATACATTTCAGGGATTACCGAAGTCGGATACATGGATTTGATTTTTCTGATACCTGCTATGCCCTGATCAAATTTTTCATTTAGAATATCCTCTTCTGCCTTGTCGAGAGCGACCCTTATCCTGTTTTCATCTGGGTCATAGTAGTCGGTATAAGTCAAATGGGTGTGGCCATTTCCCCAGTGCCAATGGGTTTTGTAATGCAGGGGGTTGAGTTTGAGCGCTATTTCCCATTGTCTGGCCATTTCTCCCAAGAGATTTGCATCTCTCCTTCGCCAAATCGCATATCCATAGGAAAACCTTGCATCAGCATCCAAGGGATCATAGGTCAAAGATTTTTGCAGGTAAGACTCCGCTTTTAATTCCTTCCTAAGCCAAAAATTGGCCTCAGCAGCAAGCTTATAAGCCTCGGCATCTGTAGAATCTTGCTCTATTAATTTCAGGGCTAGCGCCTCAGCTTTCAGGTAGTTTTTTTCAAATATTTCTATTCTTCCCAAGCCCAATAAGGCCTGTCTGTAAGTTTTGTTTTCATCCATTAAACTAAAAAAGATTGACCTAGCCTTGGGGAGTTGCCACCTTAGGATCTCAAATTCTGCCTTCCACTTCTGATTTAGCTGCTTGAATTTTTCAGAAATAATTGATTCATGAGCTACAGCTATGGGAGAAGCAAAGAAAGTAGCCTGGATGCTATCAAATTGAAGTGTAGCTTCTTCATAGCGATGCATTGACCAATATTTTTCCAGCTTAATAAATGCCAATTCAACATTTTTGGGATTATGTTCTCTAAGCCGGTTTTCCAGGTATTCCCATTTTCCGATGCGTTTGGCTAGTTGAATATCTTCTTCACCAGGATTTGATAAAGTATCAAATCTGAGGTCTTGCAGCGCCAGCCAATCCAGCATTTTACTGGTGCTATCAGGATGAAAATTCTGCCCCCTTAATGGGACAAAAACCAAAAAAATCAGACCAAGACAGAGCGTTTTTTTCATTCGTTTACAAAAATTTCCCCTTTCAAATAAGTTCTTGCCATTCCTGAAATGCTGACTCGGTCTCCATTCCAGCTTGTCCACAATTTTCCTCCTCTTGGCGATATCTGCCTGGCTACCATCACCTTTTTGCCTAGTTTTTCTCCCCAATATGGAATCAAAGTGCTATGAGCAGAGCCTGTAACCGGGTCCTCAGGCACCCCTGCCTGGGGGGCAAAAAACCTGGAGACAAAGTCAATCCCTTCTTCGTTCGAAGGTGCAGTGACAATCACCCCAACGCAGTCCAACCTACTGACCAATTCCATATTGACCTTGAGGTTTTCTACCATCTCCTGGCTTTGGACTTCGAAAAGTATATCTCTGGACTTACCTACAAATAGTGGCTTTTCTCCGATTGCGTATTCCAGCGTTTCATTAGACTCGATTTCTACGGGAGGCCTCGAAGGGAAATCCATTTCAAGGAGGCCTTCATTTTTCTTTACAGTGAGAAGACCACTTTTGGAATGGAACCTCAGGGTGCCATCAGGATGATTGAGATGCTCAAACAGTACATGGGCACTGGCCAATGTAGCATGACCACATAGGTCAATCTCAAATTTTGGGGTGAACCAGCGAAGATCAAAATCCTCTCCATTTGGAATGAAAAAGGCAGTTTCTGCCAGATTATTTTCTGACGCGATTGCTTGAAGGTGATGATCCGGAAGCCAGCGGTCCAGCGGACACACAGCGGCAGGATTACCTTCGAATACATTTTCGGCAAAAGCATCTACCTGATAGATAGGAATTTGCATAAGAGAGTTTATTGGGTATAGAGCTCTAATATCATAAATTTATTTGTATTAGGGGATTTTATCTTTCTCTCAAAAGAAAAGGTAAAAATCCCCCTAGCGTGGTTTATTGTTTTATATTCATCTAAATTCGAAATCACAGCTTAGCTTTTCTGTTAGGCCCAATGCTTAATACCCCAATTCCATGAAATATCTTCAAGCCAGATTAAGAGTAAGTTTCCTAAGCCAAATATTACTATTTGCTTATGTGATTGGTTTAGGCTTAATGATTTACAGAGATTATGGGGGAATAAAAGAATATTTGGATTCATGGTTTGGACTTTTCCTGTTTTGGGAAGGTTTTTTGCTGTTGTTGTTCCCTTTTGAATTAGCTGCAGGCTATTTTTTAGAAAAGCAGCATGGCCGCCAACTAGGCTCTTTTGGGAAGTGGTTTCTCTCATGGCTAAGAGGGGTAAGTGTCTTAAGCCTGTTTTTCGCGCTCCATTGTGCAGTGCTAATCCTTTTGGGGAATTGGGGAGGGCTTTGGGCCGTAGCTGGTTGGTCTTTTGTTTGGATGTTGCTTTTAACGGGTTTCAGGCAATACCTGGCAAGGCTGATGGCCCCATTCAAGATCGACTACGAATCAAATCGCGGGAGGCTTTTATTTTATTTTGACAATCCCGATAGGGGCTTTACAGGTGGGATCAGTGGGATTTCGGGGCAGGAATCTATCATTATGCCTGCCTACTGGCAAAAAAAATGGGATTCAACGGTTTTTGACCTTCAGTTGTCTCGCAGACATGGAGCATTGAATACAGGCAGTCATGGTTCTGGGGTTTTTGGCAGCATCCTTTTGCATACAGGCTTGTTCACACTAGCGACTTTCCTATCTGGAAATCCTGGAAGTTTTGTGTCCCTGATTCTCACCTTCTGTATCTATTCTTTATTGGCTGCCTTTGCCAGTATTGGTATTATCCCAGCATTAAACCGTAGGGGAACTTACCAGATGGATCGTTGGGTATTTTTCAAAAAGGTTGATGGAGACATCATCAATAAGGCTATTGAAAATAGCCGCAGGCTTCAGGACGATCCTGGTTATCCCTTGGGATCAATATTCAAGCCTTCGGCAAGTCTGGACGAGCGCAACGCCATTAGGCGGCAAGGCAAGGATGCCAAAGGAGCTTGGCACATTGCAAGTGTATGGTTCTATTATGCTATGCTAATGGGGAATGTTACAGCCAGGGCATTGCCTCCAAATTTGGGACTGCCAAGCAGATGGGGCTTTACTCCTATGGAATAAAAGGCTGAATCCCTATTCGTTTAGCATGTTTTGTACCAGCTTTTCATACTTTCCTACATATTCATCATAAAGTCTTCCTGTGGCTGGACCATTAAAGCCTGCGTGGATGGCTCGTATTTTCCCCTTTTTGTCTATAAAAATGGAAGTAGGGTAGGCAATCACCTTGTTGAGCATGGGTAGCTTCTCCGCTGCAGTCTTTTTTGATGTGCTATTGGAGGCCAAAAGAATCTCATAATCTACTCCCAAGGAGTTTTTCATGTAGTTAATCGCTTGAAAAGCCTGAAACATTTGTGGCTGCCTCTCAAATGCAAGTCCAATGATTTCAAGCCCTTGCTCATTGTAACTTTCATACCAGCGGGCAAAAAGCCTGGTTTCATCCATACAATTTGGACACCATGACCCAAGCAGCTGTACAATGACGGCCTTACCTTCATACCTGGCCGAGGGGAAACTGACGGAATCTCCGCTTGCGTTCGGGAATGTGAATGATACTCCCTCATAGCCATCCTTCAAATAGGTAAGTTTGTCTGGCTCAGCCAACTTAGCCTCGGGATTGGGTTTCCCAACCCATGGCTCTTTCCAGTGGTTACCTGAGAAAAATTTACCATTCAAGTCTCCATTTTCTTCGACTGTAGCCTCGAAAATAAAGGCATGGGAACCGTCAAAGGCTGAAAGGCTAAGTTTGTTCCCTTGTAGCCCTCCCTCGAGGTATCGATAATCGCCGGTTTCAGTCAAAAAAGTTCCAACGACTTTTGCACCTTCCTGGCGAAAAAGCCCTATGGCCGGATAGTAATCTTCTGTGTCAGGGCTGAAGGATACTTCATACATGGAGTCTACCACGACATGGGTACTCATGTTTTCGAAACGACTTTTTTCTCCATATGTGGCTACGAATGGGATCTGGTAATTGGGACCCCTGGAAGGATCTCGCCAGATGCCTTCCCATCTGCCTTCACTGAGAAGTTTGCCTTCGAATACAGACTCGAAAACTGGCATACGCATGCGAAGGGCATCGCCCTTAAGGATTACTTGCTCTACCACAATTTCCTCATTTCCGTTTTTGATAATGAAGGTGTAGAACTTGTCTTTCTCCTCTAGTGTGCCTGTAAAAGGCAGCATGGGCTGATTTTCTGGCATCAACTGAAAGTGCCATGTCCCTGTAAGGGGGACAAGCTCATCTTCCTGATTATTATTGCATGATGCCAATAGCAATACAGGAATCCAGATCCATATAATCAATCTTTTCATATACAATGGGTTGGGCCTAACCAGATTATACCAGGTCAAAGCCAATATCATTTCTGTTGTATTTGCCTTCGAAGCTGATTTTTTCCCCTTCTGCCAAAGATTGGGCAACCGCTTCTTTTATGTTGTCTCCAAATGAAGTTATGGCAATCACCCTGCCTCCATTTGTCAGTACATGGCCATTTTCTTCCTTCGTTCCTGCATAAAACAGGATAGAATCCTTCACCTCATCCATGCCCCTCATTTGCTTTCCCTTTTGATAAGCTTCGGGATAGCCACCGCTTACCAACATGACTGTGGCACAGGTCCTCGCATCAACCTCAACATTTGAACCTGCTAATTCACCTTTTTGTGCTTTTAGAATCAAGTCCAATAAGTCGCTTTGAAGCCTGGGAATGACCACTTCGGTCTCTGGGTCTCCCATCCTGACATTATATTCCAACACATATGCCTTTCCATCCACAATCATGAGACCTATAAATATAAAACCTTTGTAATCCAGTTGCTCTTCCCGAATCCCCTTCATGGTAGGCTTCACAATCAACTCTTCAACTTCTTTGATAAAGGACTCATCCGCAAAAGGAACCGGTGAAATCGCTCCCATCCCTCCTGTGTTCAGTCCTGTATCACCCTCTCCGATTCTTTTATAATCTTTCGCAGATGGTAAAAGTACATAGTCTTTTCCATCTGTGAGTACAAATATTGAAATTTCTATCCCTTTAAGGAATTCTTCAATGACAATGGTGTTTCCAGCTTCTCCAAAGGAACTTCCCGATAACATCCCTTGAACTGCAAGGATTGCCTCCTCCTTAGTCTCACAAATCAGAACCCCCTTCCCTGCCGCCAATCCAGAAGCCTTGACCACCAAAGGGTAAGATTGCCCCTCCAAATATTCCAAAGCCTGATTCAGCTCAGATTGATCAAAACTGGCATATGCAGCAGTTGGAATTCCATATTTTTGCATGAACTTTTTGGAGTAGTCTTTGCTCCCTTCAAGTTCTGCCGCAGCCTTGGATGGACCAAAAACTGGGATACCCTTCGCCGAGAAATAATCATAGACTCCATCTACCAAAGGTTGCTCTGGCCCCACAATGATCATTTGGATGTTATGCTCCTCGACTGCTCGATCTTGGGCTTCAAAATCCGAGACACCAATAGCCAGATTTTTTCCAATCTGTGAAGTCCCTGCATTACCAGGCGCAATGTAGAGTTGATCACAAAGAGGCGACTGAGCTACTTTCCAAGCTAAAGCATGTTCACGGCCACCGGAACCGAGCAGTAAGATATTCATTCCTGCAAATTAGGCTTTTCCTCCGAAATTAGTATCAAAAATGTGAAGGACAAACTATTTCGTGCGAGTGCTACCTAAATATTACCCCTAAAGGTTAAACTTTCTTCGAAAAGCCATGAGTTTATCCTTATAGGTGATCCTCATTTTCCTTGCCTTTTCCAATTCTTTGGTGGTTGCAATCCAGTCCTCTGAATAGCCACAAGAAGTACATACAAAACTCCTGTATTGCACAGGCCGGTAAGGCCATACAGGCAAAAGCAAGTAGGAACTTTGACTCTTATTCATGATCATGATTTCCTGTGATTTACATTTTGGGCAGGATCTGTTGTTTTTCATAATGAAAAGAATTTAGACAAGTCAAGAAATATATCTAATGTAATATAGGCATTCTTGAAAATTAAAGCTCTTGAGTGAAGTTAAGGTATTGTGCTTTGAAGAATAGTTTCTGACAATTTGTCATAAGGAGCAGTCCTAGGCCTTGTCTTTGCTAGCAGCATGGCAAAAAGGATACTTACTAAATTATCATATCCATGGAAAAAGGTAACATCTCAGTCAGTACGGAGAATATATTTCCCATAATCAAAAGATCTCTGTACTCTGAACAGGAAATTTTTCTTAGAGAGCTGGTTTCTAATGCCGTAGATGCCATTCAGAAGATAAAACATTTGTCCAGAACCGGTGAGTTTAAGGCCGAACTGGGGGATTTGAAGGTGAGTGTAGCTGTAGATAAAGAGGCTAAAACAATCACCATTTCTGATACAGGGATCGGTATGACAGCTGAAGAGGTAAAAAAGTACCTCAATGTAGTGGCATTTTCAGGAGCTGAGGAGTTCATCAAAAAGTATCAGGAGGCTGGCGAACAAGGTGATATCATTGGTAAGTTTGGTCTGGGTTTCTATTCTGCATTTATGGTTGCAGATAAGGTAGAGGTCAACTCACTTTCCCATCAGGAAGGAGTTGAAGCTGTGAGATGGATCAACGATGGTAGCATTGAGTATTCTATTGAGAAAGGAGAACGTGAAAGCAGGGGAACTGATGTAATCCTTCATGTCTCAGAAGATGCCACTGAGTATCTGGAGAATGTTCGCATTAGAAATATCCTCGATAAATACGCCAAATTCTTACCTGTTGAGATTCACTTCGAGGATGAGGTCATCAACAATCCAAACCCCATCTGGCGCAAAGCTCCAAGTGAGCTTGAAGACAAAGACTATCAGGAGTTTTTCAAAGAACTGTATCCCTTTGATCAGGAGCCCTTATTTTGGATTCACCTGAACGTTGATTTTCCGTTCAACCTGACCGGAGTCCTTTACTTCCCCAAAATCAGGAATGACATTGATCCCAAAAGAAACAACATCAAGTTGTTTTCTCGCCAGGTGTTCATCACTGATGAGGTAAATCAGATCGTGCCCGATTACCTGATGCTTCTTCAAGGTGTCATTGATTCCCCTGACATTCCTTTAAATGTATCAAGGTCTTACCTCCAGGGAGATCCCAATGTCAAGAAGATTTCTAACTACATCACCAGAAAAGTCGGAGACAAGTTGTTGGAGATTTTCCGTGAGGACAGGGGGAAATTTGAAGAGAAATGGAAGGACATCAACATCTTCGTGAAATACGGGATGGTCACCGATGAAAAATTCAAGGAGAAAGCTCAGAAGTTTGCCCTTTACCAAAATATGGATGGGAATTACTTCACCTTTGATGAATACAAGGAAAAAATAGCTGGGAATCAAACAGACAAGGATGAAAATCTGGTTGTTCTATATGCAACCAATAAAGAAGATCAGGACATCTTCATCAGCTCTGCATTGGGCAATGGGTATGATGTATTGTTGTTTGATGGCATTGTTGACAACCACTTCATCGACAACATGGAGCGTCAATCGGAAAAAGTCCGCTTTGTAAGGGTAGATAGCGATACGGTTGATAAATTGGTTCCTAAAGAGGACGACAGCAAGGATGAAGGTGAACTGGTATTGACTGAGGAGCAGGAAAATAAGCTTAAAGAAGTCTTTACCAATGCATTGGAAGGTAAGACTTGGGCCATTCAGCTTGGAAAGCTAGGCAGCGAGCAACTTCCGGTTATGCTCACTCGACCTGAATTCATGCGCAGAATGAAGGAAATGGCTTCTGTAGGTGGTCAGGACTTTATGCGTGAAATGCCCGATTCTGTGAATGTCGTCATCAATACTGAGCATCCGCTTGTACAAGGAATGATTGACAAGGATGAAGATCCTGAATTGGTACGGGAATTGTTGGATCTGGCCATGCTGGGACAAGGCATGCTTACTGGTAAGGAACTGACAGGCTTCATCCACCGATCCATAAAAATGCTGAACAAATAGATTCAAATATTTCTCGATTTCGATTTCAAGCGCATCGCGCAGCAAGTTTCAATAGGAGGCCCTTAGGCCTCCTATTTTGTTTCTTACCCTTATATGCAGCCTTCTTCATTAAGATTAATTAAAACAATTCTTAAATTGGATTAATATTCGAGAAAACGACCCACATCTATGCGAGCTATTGTTTGTAAAACCTATGGCCCTCCATCGTCATTGGTTCTGGAAGACTTACCTTCACCTGTACCCAAAAAGGGAGAGGTTCTAGTTTCTGTAAAAGCCTGTAGCATCAATTTTCCTGACACTTTGATCATCCAGGGACTTTACCAATTCAAGCCACCCTTACCTTTTTCACCAGGAAGTGATATATCGGGTGTGGTAAAATCTGTTGGTGAAGGAGTTAAGCATGTGAAAGAGGGAGATGAGGTATTCGGAATAGTACCATATGGAGGATTTGCAGAAGAGGTGATTGTCCCAAAGGCAGCTTGTTTTCCCAAGCCTGTTTCCATGGATTTCAAGACTGCGGCAGCTTTCATGATGGCCTATGGCACGTCATTCTATGCCCTAAAAAATCGTGCGAAGCTGGAAAAAGGGGATAGTTTGGTTGTATTGGGAGCTTCAGGTGGAGTAGGATTGGCAGCGGTTGAATTGGGTAAACTAATGGGCGCCAGGGTAATCGCCTGTGCTTCCACAAGTGAAAAACTGGAGCTTTGCAAGCAGTTTGGTGCTGATGACGTCATCAATTATGAAGAGGAAGACCTCAAAAAACGGATAAAAGAATTGACCGATGGCAAGGGAGCAGATATCATTTATGATCCCGTAGGTGGAAAATATTCTGAGCCAGCCTTAAGGGCATGTGGATGGGAAGGCAGGTACCTCGTAGTGGGGTTTGCTGCGGGGGATATTCCTTCCATTCCGCTCAACATTCCCTTGCTCAAAGGATGCCAGGTTATGGGGGTATTCTGGGGAAACTTTGCCCTGAGCAACCCACAGCAATCTATGATGAATACCATGCAGTTGATTCAGTGGTATGGAGAAGGCATGTTAAAACCACACATACACAAGACATTGCCACTTGAGAAAGCGCCAGCAGCATTGGAAGAGATTATGGCAAGACAGGTGAAGGGGAAAATTGTCCTTAGCATGGAATAATCTCCATCCTGTCAAGCTTCCTGAACCAATGGCTCAACAGGGTCAAGGCTGTATAGCTCAATGATCTGTTCCTTGCCACGCAATTTTATCTTGGTGATGTACTCCGAAGTGTACTCCTCTTTTAGGTCAAGCTGGTTGAGTAGGGTGTCTGACATGAGCAACCTCCGGTTGTAATGGTTACACTCCATTTGAATTCTGGAGGCGGTATTGACCGTATCCCCATGGAAGACAATGTCTCTTTTGAAGTCGCCAATTTCACCTATGACCACCATACCAACGTGGTAACCGGCCTTGAAAACCGGTTCATAGCCATAAGTTTCAAGGTAGTATTCCTTGCGGCGGGCCATGGTATCCCATATCCCAAAAAAGGCATGTATGCAGTTTAGGTTCTTGATCCCAATGGTCTTGGGCCAACTGATCACAACTTCATCTCCTACGTATTGGTAGATCTCGCCCCTGCTTTTTCGGACGGGCTCTGCTATGTCATAAAAGAAGTCATTTAGAAAGTAGTGCCATTTCAGGTGGCCAAGCCGTTCGGCTATGGTCGTGGAGGCACGTAAGTCCATGAACATAAAAATCCTTTCCTCTTCCTTGGGGATGTGAAACCTTCCCAGCATGTAATCCAACAGTACATTAGGCCCCAAAAGCCTGGATACTAGGGTTACGAATTGGAGGACAAGCAGAATTAGAAGAATGTATACTACCGTGTAGGCAAAATCCCAGCTAGCCAGCCACTGGGAAAGTCTCTGGGCATCAGGGATGAACCTCAACAAGCCCTCCCTGTCAAGTGCGGTGTATATTCCAAAGAAGAGGATCAGGCTCAGACTAATGACCAATAGATAGGCAAAAGTCCTGACCAGTAGTACAATGACAAATCTCCTTCTTCGAAGTTCAGTCCGATAAAGCCACCTGTCAAGCAAGGCCGTGAGGAGGCCAATGGAAGCTCCCAAAAAAGAACTTATCAGAATGGCAATCGGTCGGAATGAAAAAGTCACCATGGCATAGATCACTCCAACGAGAGCTCCATATCCACTTCTTTCTAAGATCTGTCTATAAGACCGATTTGCCATGTAGCAATTTTTGGTTGGGGCAAATAAGGAAAATATTTTTTAGGCTAGCCTCAATCTTCAACAAATTCTTCCTGAAAAACTTCTAACCACTCATCAATAGCTTCATAATTCAGTACACCAGCCTCTTCTTCCATCTCCTGTTTCATGCTAAAACCCAAAATATCATTCAATTCCAAAGGCTTCTTTCCTGCTCCTCTGTCATGAATGAAGGCATACTGAAGTAAATTCCCAAATTTCTGCAGTTCTTCTTCCTTGTCAACACTGATTTCAAAATATACCTTCTCAGCAGGGGATTTTTCTACAATGCTTTGAATGTCATCTGTAGAAGTGGTAGAATCAAGCCTGAAAATAAGTTTTCCTTCAAGTTCCAATAAGTCTGTTCCCCATTCTTCTAAGGGAAATGACAGGTATTCGTAGGTAAATACATCCTTCGTTTGTTCTAGCTCTTCGAGGCTGAACCTATTGATTTCCAGAACCACACGAGGGCCTGATAGCCATTGAACGATGCTCCAGATCATATTCGTGGCCAGTTTCTGCATCGAACCCCGCTCCAAACTGAAGGTAACAAGGTCGAATCCAACTGCTGCGCTTGATCTGGCGTCCTGAAGGCTGGTTAGTGGGCCTATCTTCAACAAAGGTTTACTCATATATCTCAAATTTCATCGCAAAGAAAGAGAAATAATCCAAGATGTCCTTCCAAGAAAGGTCATTTTCCTCCCTAATGTTTTGCAATTCAAAAATTCTTCGACAGCATTAGTTGTTGTACTTATCCCCCCAAAGACTTTCTAGGTATTTTCTTATTCTGATCTCGGTCCCTGTTAATTTAGGGTGATAGAATCGTTGTTGGGTAGCAGGATCGGGCAGGAATTGTTGATTTCCTTCCTGGCCTTTATAAGCATGCGAATACTTATAGTCTTTGCCATAACCCATATTTTTCATCATGCGGGTAGGTGCATTTCTCAGGTGTAGAGGGACTGCTTCGTTGGGGTGGTCTCGGACATATTTCATGGCATGGTTGATGGATTCGTAGGAGGCATTGCTCTTTTCGCAGGAGGCCAGATAGGTAGTAGCTTGCGCCAAAATTATCCTTGCTTCAGGCATCCCTATGACGTTGATGCTTTGAAAGCATGCATTTGCGAGTAGCAAAGCGTTAGGGTTTGCATTTCCAATGTCCTCGGAGGCAAGAATGATCAGCCTCCTTGCTATGAATTTGATGTCCTCGCCTCCATCCAGCATCCTGGCCAGGTAATATATGGCAGCGTCAGGATCACTGCCACGAACGGACTTGATGAAAGCCGATATCAAGTCGTAATGCATCTCTCCACCCTTGTCATATAGGGCAATGTTTTCCTGAGCACTGGCCATTACCGCTTCATTGGTCATGATGATTTTTTCTTCATGATCCTGGGTGTTGATGAAGATTTCAAGCAGGGTCAGGCTTTTGCGGGCATCCCCACCTGCAATGCGGTAAATTGCATCTATTTCCCGCAACTCTATGGACAGGCTAGACAAAATTTCATCTTTCTCAATGGCAGTCTGAAGTAATTCTCTTACCTGATCCTGATCAAGGGGTTGAAGAACATAAACCTGAGACCTGGATAAAAGGGCTGAGTTGACTTCAAAAGATGGATTTTCCGTTGTCGCTCCTATCAGGGTGATTCGCCCTTTCTCAACTGCTCCAAGGAGGGAATCCTGTTGGGCTTTGTTGAAGCGATGGATCTCATCTATGAAGAGGATGGTCCCTGGTCTTCCTTCCGCGAAGCGGAGAACTTCTCTCACATCCTTAACTCCAGAAGAAATCGCACTCAACTGCCTGAATGGCCTCTCCGCTCCTCTAGCGATAATTTGGGCGAGGGTAGTCTTGCCTACGCCTGGAGGGCCCCAAAAAATCATGGAGGGGATGCGCTGCTTTTCGATGGCCTGACGAAAGGCAGATCCAGCTGTGAGTAGATGGTCCTGGCCAATGACTTCATCGAGGCTCTTGGGACGAACCCGCTCAGCCAGAGGTGCATAGGAGGAAGAGGAGTATGATTTCTCCTGCGAATCAAACAAGTCCATTCACAAATTTAACCAGAAAATAAGACTAATCAGCTTTGTGGCTTTTGTAGAATGGGTAAAAAATGTTTGTAGTGCCACATGAGCATTAAAATATTTGCCAAAAGCATGAGAAAGGTAATGATGGGAGTGCCACGCATGTTTAATCCCACAGAGATGAGAAAAATATTTAAACTTATTGGCATCATCAAAACTGGTACAATAACTGAGAATCTGTAGAAAAATATCATGAAGCCCAGGATAATTTGAAGCACTCCAATGAAGTTCCAATAAACTCCTGTTGCCTCCATTCCATAGAAAAATGCTCCAATTGGATGATCAGTAGTAATATGGGTGAAGTGGATTCCTGGCAACTTTCGGATTCCTGATAAAATAAAGCCTATTCCCATGATGAACCTGGTGAAAACATAAAAAATTTTTACTGACTTTTTGGGTTTTAACGATTCAATCAGGCGAAAAAGAGGGCGGTTAATCATATCTAATCGAAAGTGTTGCTTTTTGGTTAAGGTATGAAATTATTTCACAGCTCAATGTGGCTGAACTGCCAAGTTGAGCTGTGAAACTTACTTATTTAACCTAAGTTGCCATTTGTGCTACTACTTTTATTTGCTTAAAGACAAAGTTGTTACTACCAGACAACCTAGGGTGTCTTCAACTGGGAACTTGGGTTATTTTTGTTGATCAGGAACTTAATTCTTGCTTTTCCAGGCTTTCCAAAAGCTCTTTGGCAGCGTCTCTTTTGCTGCTGGTTGGTGCATCTTTTAGTTCATCCAGTAAGGCTTTACACCCTTCATAATCCTCAATCAAGAGAAATGAAAGGGCTTTGTACCATTTTGCCTCCTGGAAAAATATGGATGTATCGGATACCAGGTCAAAACTTTTTTGAGCTTCTGCCACTGAGGATGCAGGTTCATCCATTTTTTCTGCAAGTTTCAAATGCATCAGCCCAAGGGTAAAATAGGCTTTGGGATGGCTTTCGTGGGTGGTATCCTGAATAAGTAAATTCAATTGTTTGACCGCTTCATCATAGTTTCCTTGCTCATAGGCGGTTTGGGCTCTTGCCCAAATTTTATCTGGATTTGTTTTTTCTCCAATGGCGCGCTGACCTGAACCCCAATTGATTTCAGGTTGGCTATAATGCTGGGCAAATAGCTGTTTGTTGGCAGGTAACTGAGTTCCATTTTGCAGGCTGTAAGTCAGCAGCACAAGGAAGGCAATCGCAGCTGCAACAGCGACCCATACGAATGGTTGAAAGTTTCTAATCTTGGCACCCTTTGGATATAATTGATCGAACTCCCGCTTAAATTCTTCTTTCCTTTCTAATCTGACAGCCTGACGTACAGCAATTTCCGCTTTGACGTGTGCCTGGAACTCATTGTAAAGTTCAGGATCAGCCTCTACTCTTTTTTCAAATTCCCTTGCATCTTTTTCAGGCAACTTCCCTGAAAGGTAATTGTCTATGAGTTCGTATGGGATTTCATTTTCTTCCATAATGGATGTTATTGGGAGCCGATTTTAAGGTTATACATTGGTAGAAGACGTTTGTGCTTTTTTTATCAATGTCTTGAGTTTTTCCAGGCATTTGTATCTTTGGCTGGAAGCTGATCGGGGAGTTTTGAAGTCCATCTGCTCTGCAATCTCTGAAGGAGAATACCCCTGGCCAGAAAGCATAAGTAGCTCCTGGCACCTCTCACCTAATTGTTTCAACCACTGCAATAGCCCATTCATCTCCTCCCTACCCATGATTTTCCTGAGAAAATCCTTGGATGGATCAGAGATATCCGGAAACTCATCAAGCCATTCAACCTTTACTGTCGAATTTTTTCTAAATCGGTCAACACATTTATTCCTAAATATTCTGGAAATGTAAGTTTTTAAGCTGGCCTCTCCCCTGAATTTTCCCGAAGTGATGTTGTCAACCACAGCTAGGAAGGAGTCTGTGTAGGCATCACGTGCTTCATCTTCATCCAATCGGTATTTCCCTGGACGGCTGGGTACCAGATAGGCAAACTTTCTGTAGAGGAGGTACTCAAACTTTTTTCGGGTAGCTGCATCCCCCCGTAGGCCCTCAATGATGTCCGTGTCTGTTGCGTCAGATTTGCCAAACATAGGTGATGGAAAGGTGTTTTAGGTTAAAGTTAAGGAATTTGTAGGAAATGGATTATTTATTTAGCATCACAGGTCGTTTGCCCTTGAATAAATTCAGGAGATTAGGGTATTTAGCCTTTAGGTAAGTAAACTTATCTACGAATTTAAGAATCCACAGTTCCATTTCAACTAGCTTTAATAGCTGAAAATAAAATAGTTAAGCACATCATAACACATGAAATACAAGTACAAGAGCCTCAAAACATATAGCTCTCCGGAGTGGCTGCGCTACACAGGGAAGAAATACCGTAACTTATTTGACAAAAATGAACTGAGCTATATCTATGTTGAGTTTTCTTTTATCAACAAAATGTATGATGAAGAAGACTGGACAAGCAATATTAGCCTAAAAGCCTTTAGAATTAATTCCACAGGCGGAGCAGCCGAAGAATCAGACCCCATTTGTGAACTGACCCACGAACAGAAAATCGACAAAGACCAGCATACTATATTCATTCGGGATGGTTGGGGGTCTCCAGTATTGGGGGAGTTTTGGAAGGCTGGGGAATATGAATGGAGGGCATATATCGGGGGACGATTAGTGGCGAAGTCAAGTTTCTATATCTATGATGTGGGTAGGGTATCAGATGGGTTTAATCCCTATTTCAATGTAAAATCCCTGAGGTTTTTTGAAGATGATGAAAAAGGGCGAAGGAAGCCCAAGCCAGTTCAATACCAAAAAACTTTTGAAGCCAGTAGTACGAGGTATATATATGCAGAGCTGATCCTTGAAAACAAGGTCAGACATTTGGATTGGAACCTAGAACTTGAATTTCACTTTTTCAACTCTGCGACACAATCCAAGGCCCAAACCTTAGAATGGTCCAAAATTGGAAAGGGTGAAGAACATATACGTGTCGTAACTGGATGGGGAGCAAACTCACCAGGGATTTGGTTCGAGGATAAATTCCGCTTAAATGCAATATTCATGAATACCCTGGTTGCCAGTGGATCTTTCGAAGTAGGGAGTTCTGCTGTTGTAGTTGAAGGAAACGAACAATTAAATGTAGAAGGGCAAGCCCAAGAATTTAGCTTTTCTAACCCGACTATTTTTCAAATAGTAAAGGAATTGATCAATAGAAACCAGCTTGAAAGGGCTTTGGACCAAATTGTTGCCCATTCTGATGGTAAAAATGCTACAGAGCTTGGGGTATTCCGCGAAAACATCAAATTTATCGAACAAAGAATTCTAAGTAATGTGGAGGAATATGAGGCTGTAATGAGTAAAAAGAATCGCCTCATTTATGAGATGGTAAGTTATTGCAAAAGAAATTTTTAAATAAAAAAAGGCCTGTGAAATGCCCAGACCTTTTTTTATTTATGGATAAATCACTTCACTGTCAGGATCTTGAACTCCGTTCTTCGATTTCGGGCACGGTCTTCATCTGTGATATTTCCAGCCACTGGTTGCGTTTCTCCATAGCCTTTGGCTACAATTCTAGCTGGTTTGATGCCCATCTTTATCAGATAACTACGGACTGCTTCTGCCCTGTTCTGGGAGAGTGTAAGATTAGACTGTGGACTTCCTACATTGTCCGTATGGCCCTGGATTTCTATTCTCAGGCGGGGATATTTTTTCATGAAATTGTACAGGAAGTTTAACTCCACGTCCGAGGTTTTCTCCAGTTGAAAGCTTCCTGAGGCAAAAAAGATGTTGTTCAATACCACCTGCTTTCCAGCTCGGAGGGGAACAAGTTCCACCAGTATATCAAAATAGGCTTCTTCTTCGAGGTTCTTCAGGAAAAAAGTCTGTGTCTTGAAAAGATAGCCCTTGGCTTCAACGTAGGCAGCATATTGTCTTTCCAGGGGAAGACTAGCCAGAAATTGTCCCGAAATTTTGTCGCTGCTTACCTGACGGACAGTATCTCCGCTTTCTACATCGATCAATCGGATGGATGCGGCCAATGACTTGCTCGTCAGACTGTCCTGAACCTTTCCACGTAAAAAGGTCGCTATCTTGGGTCTGGCCGATTCGGGAAGTTCAAATTCATATAGATCAGCGCCTCCATAACCACCTTCGCGGGTGGAAGAAAAGAAGGCCCTTTTGCCATTTACGGCGATATAAAGCCCCTGGTCTTCTCCAGAAGAGTTTAGGGGATATCCCAGGTTTTTGGGTTCTGCCCAACTGCCATCTTCCTGCTTGAAACTCACAAAAATGTCAGAGTTGCCAAAGCCTGGATGGTAGGTAGACGCAAAGTAAAAACTTTCGCCATCCGCATGGAGAAAAGGGGCTGCCTCTTCGCCGGGACTGTTGATCGGAGCTCCCATATTTTTTGCAGGGCTCCAGCCATCCCCATCTTTTGTGCAATACCAGATATCGCTATTTCCCATCCCATTGATCCTTCTTGAGGCAAAAAAGAGAGTCTGGCCATCATCCGATAGCATGGGGTAAGATTCCCAAAACTTGGTGTTAACGTTAGGGCCGAGATTTACTGGCTCACTCCACTTGTTACCTTCCCGAGTCGACATATACAGATCACAGCTTCCAAATCCTCCTTCTTTGTTACATGAAGTAAAAATTACAGTTCTTCCGTCCTGGGTAATGCTGGCAGCTCCCTGGTTAAGCCTATCATTGATGACTTTGCCCACATTTTTTGCCTCTTCAAAGTCTTCGTCGACATATTCACACAAGAATAAATCCTCATTTGGGCGTCCAGGCGTGGAACCCGGCCTTTTCCCCGTAAACAACAGGGTACTTCCATCAGCAGTTAGAAAGGGGTGAGTCTCGTTGCCGATGCTGTTCACCTTGGGACCAAGATTTTGAGGGCTGAAATCAAAAGAATCTTTGATGGCAAAAGCTGAGTAGATGGCGTGTCTGAGCCTGGACTCTGCGATTTCGAGGTCTTGCCTCCTTCCTTTGCCTCGGTTTACAAACTCCTGAAGAAACTTAAGGGAAGTTTCATAATTCTCATTGAAGAAATTTGCCTCTCCTAGGAGGAAGTTTGCATTGGGAAATTTGTCTGGGGATAGGTCTAATGCTTTTTCCAGGTGTGGAAGGGCGTCTTCATACGATTTGAGGACATACAAATCAGATCCCAGCCTGTAGTGAGCGTCAGCAAATTCAGGCTCAATCAATAGGGCTTCTTCATAGGCCGCCATGGCTTTGCCTCTATCTCTATATTGATCATATTGAAGACCTTCAAAATAGTATTTCAATGCCTTTTTTGACTTAATGCCAAAATCTGCCGGTTTGGGTTTTTGACCAAAGGATAACTGAAATACACTTAACAGAATAAAGCAAAGGCCAAAATGGCGCAGTCGGGTTGCGAGGTGCATTTTTTTTGTATTCTAAATACCAGAGATTAATCGGGAAGATTACTTTCCTAATAATAAGAAGGAATAAACAAACTTTTCCCTACTTAACACGTGAAACTCTTTCCTATATTTTGCCCATTGTTAATAATCGAAAATCGAAATTTTCTATCCTTGTGTTAAGTAAGGAATTGATGAAAAATTAAGGAATATCAAGGTATTTATGGGTTTGTTGGCTTAATCTCCATTTGGGATTTCTTTTGATATAATCAATTATTTCCTGGCTCAACTCAGCTCTTTTGGTCCATTCCACCTGCAAAAATAGTTGTGTTTGTGGATGGCATTTTTCAGCATGTTCTTCTGCCCACTTGAAGTCATGCTTGTTGTAGATGATGATTTTCAGCTCATTGGCCAGTTGATAATACTCTTCTCTGGGCTTGAGGAATTTCTTGGGCGAAAAGCAAATCCAATCAAACTTTCCGGTGTAAGGGTGAACACCCGCAGTTTCTATATGTGTTTTGATTCCTTTGGCTGAAAACTCTTGAGTTAATGGGCCAAGATCATAGATTGTAGGTTCTCCCCCTGTGATCACAACTCTTTGACTACCAGAAGACTCAACCCAGTTGGCGATTTCTTTTCCCTTATGGTATTGATCTGGCGATACCTTCCAGGACTCCTTGACATCACACCAGTGGCAGCCCACATCACAGCCTGCTAGCCTCACAAAATAGGCTGGTTCTCCTGTCCAGGCGCCCTCACCCTGAAGGGTGTAGAAGTGTTCCATGACCGGGAGAGGATCAGCTTGTCCCCTCTTCAACTCCTCTTTTAGTAAACTCTCCTTTTTCATTGGGGCAAAATTACAGCAACAATTTTTCTTTTCCCAGGAAAGTTGAGGGCTAAAAATGTTCTGAAAAGGAAGGTTTTTTGATCTAATTTCGATCTACACCATTCAAGCAATGATGCGATCTCTAGCCATAACTGTTTTGGTCCTATTCTTCCTAATTCCCCCATGGAACGCAAAGGCCAATTATTCCTTGTCAGCCCTAATAGACAGTGTAGAATCGACCCAGGACGAGTTTCGTAAGGCAGGATTTTTACAAGAAGTAGCCAGACTCCTGCTTGAGCAAGCTCCTCAAGATGCAGAAGGGTATGCGAAAGAAGCCCTTGATCTCCTTGACTACAAAAGGGGAGGATATGAAGAAAAATCTTCTGCACACATGATTCTAGCCGAAATTTACCTGAACTCAGGCCGGCTTTCTGATGCTTTGACCCATGCAGAAGAGGCCAAACATTTCTTTACACTCGTCCGAAATCAGAAACCCTTTTTTGATGTGAAGGTCGCGGATGCCCTGATGCTGGAAGGGAGGATCAATCTCCTAATGGGAAGGTACCAGGATGCCCAGAATCGTTTCAATCAGGCGCATACACTCGCCCAGGATTTCTTTGAATCCCGAAACACTGAATACCTTAAGTACCTGATCAAAGCCAAGACCTACCAGGGAGAGATTTCCTTTGTTTTAGGAGATCGGGCAGAGGCACTAAAAAAATACATGAAAGCCCTTGACCTTCTAATGACCTCATCAGAGGAGTCAAGTGGGGCAGCCAATCTCCTTTATGATAAATTGGCCACATTTTACCTGGATGCAGGAGACAGAGAATTGGCCTCAGAGTATTTGATTAAGCAAGGCAGCTCCAGTAGCCGCCTGGGTATAAGGAGAGCGGGACTAGAGTTTCAACTCAATAAAGCGAGATTTTTGGAGCTAAAAAATGCCAATAATGTACTTCAGGCCTACGAAAAAGTAGCCAGGAGGGCAAAAGAACTTAATTTCCAGGAGTTGTATGTGCTCGCCAATTACCACCAAGGAAAGTACCTCCTTGACATTGATCAAGATTCAAAAGGAATCAGGTTGCTGGAAGAAGGCTTGAAAGTAGCGAAAGAAATGGAAGCCCAATGGTTTTCTCTTCAGATAACAAAGGAGTTAAGTGCTGTATATGAAGAAAAGGGAAGGTTCAAGGATGCCTTGTATTATTATCATGCCTACCTTGAGATTGAGAATTCTCTTTTTATCAGAATGGCCACTGAAAATGAGAATCAGGGAAGGGGAGTATTGAGGCAATACAGTAGCCCTTCGGATACCGATCGTATGGGGGAGTTGGAGGATGGAATGGCGGCCAAAGCGAAAGAAATGCAGGCAAAGTTTAACCTTTCCTTGGTGTTGATCCTTTGCCTGGTCTTATTGGGGGGCTTTTCTTTGCTGTATTTCAACACATTCAGGAAAAACAATCGGAAACTTAGAGATAAAAACAAGACCATAGAATCGACAATGAATCAGCTGAAAGATACCATTGTTGAATTAGAAGATTCAAAACTTAAACTCGAAGAGACCAACCAAGTCCAGAAAAAACTGATGACTGTAATCGCCCACGACCTAAGGGGCCAGTTCGGGAGTATCCAGCATTTTGCTGAAATTATGAAGGACGATCTGGATAGCCTGAGTTACGATTACCTCTCCCGGTTCGCCACAGAATTTTATTCTGCTTCAAAGAAAATCAATGTCCTTTTCGAGAATCTTATCCAATGGGCAAGGAGCCAGATTGGTGAAATCAACTTCAAAGGAGATATTCACTTGCTTCCGAATTTGGTTAATGATGTAATTAACCTTTATGAGGAGCATGCCAAGGAAAAAAACCTTGCCATACATGCCAAGATCCCTAAAGACCTTCAAGTATATACCGATGCGAACATGCTCAACTTTATTTTAAGGAATTTGATAACCAATGGGATAAAGTTTACGCCAAATGGTGGCTTATTGATGTTGCATGCTGTTTCACTAGAAGGTCAGGTCAAAATCTCAGTGATTGATAATGGGATCGGGATGAGCAAAGAGATTCAGTCCAAAATTTTCGACATAGGCAAGGGCAGCAGCCGAGAAGGTACTGCCCGTGAAAAAGGAACTGGGATTGGAATGGCTCTATGTGCAGAGTTTGCGACACAAATGAATACCAAACTGGAAGTAAATAGTATCCCAGATCAAGGAACCACCATTTCCTTTACCCTCCCAATGGTGTCTCAGGAAGAAATTTCAGAGGAAAATGAACTATTGACTATAAAATCCGGTTCCTAAAGCTTGAAGTAGATCATTAATTGATTAATTTTCGATCAAATTCGAGAAAGGATACACCAAGCATATGGAGTGGATAAATTATAAGAAAGTATTGCTACCCGATATTCCTGATTTTCATACCATTGACGTGTATGAAGATGCTGGAGATGGCTATAAGGCTCTGAAGACGGTGCTGACCGAAGATAAGTGGGACAGAAAAGCAGTAGTTGATGAGGTTAAGAAAGCCAATATCAGAGGGCGTGGAGGTGCTGGATTTAATGCTGGGCTTAAATGGTCATTCATGCCTCCCAAAAAAGAAGGGGTGCCTCGTTTCCTTGCAGTTAATGGTGATGAGTCTGAGCCGGGTACGATCAAGGACCGCCGTCTATTCGAATACAATCCACATACAATTATTGAAGGTGCCATCATTGCATGCTATGCCATGGAAATGGATGCCGCCTATATCTATATCCGCGGAGAATATGCAGACTGGATTGACATGGTTCAAAAAGCCATCGACGATGCATACGCCAAAGGATACGCAGGAAAAAATATCATGGGATCAGGCCATGACATAGATGTCTACCTTCACAAGGGCGCTGGTGCCTACATTTGTGGAGAAGAAACTTCCCTTATGGAATCCCTGGAGGGTAAGCGTGCCTATCCTCGTTCCAAGCCACCTTTCCCTGCCCAAAAAGGCCTTTGGGGATATCCTACTACCATTAACAATGTTGAAACCGTAGGTCATGTGCCATATGTGATCAGGAATGGAGCTGATTGGTACCTGGGAATTGGAGCCGAAGGACATCCTGGCCCCTGTCTATACGGAATTTCAGGACATGTAAATCGTCCTGGGGTATATGAGTACCCAACAGGAATGTTGATCTCTGACTTGATTTATAAGGTTGCAGGAGGTATTCGCGGGGGTAAAAAGCTAAAGGCTGTAGTTCCCGGTGGTTCATCTGTACCCATCCTCCGCGCAGATATGATTGAGGGAATCCGCATGGATGCCAACTCATTGCGTACGGTAGGTACCATGATGGGAACCGGAGGGATGTGTGTGATTGATGAGACGGTGGACATGGTCAAGTTCCTACTACGTATTTCCAAGTTCTACGACCACGAATCTTGTGGACAGTGTACCCCATGTAGGGAAGGAACAGGGTGGTTGGTAAAGCTGCTGAAGAAAATTGATTCCGGACAAGGTGAAATGAGAGATCTTGACCTCTTGTTGAATCTATGTGATACCATGGAGGGTAAAACAGTATGTGCCCTGGCTGATGCAGCTGCGTGGCCTGTGAGGAACACCATCACTCGATTTAGAGATGAGTTTGAAGCGAAAGTGAAGAATACAGTTTACACAGTAGCCTAAAACTGAATCACAAAGTATAGAGAAGGGAAAGTGCATTTTTGTACTTTTCCTTTTTTTGTTATTTGAATATAAGTTAATAACCATTAATTCTAAGCACCCATGAAAATTCGCAGGAGGTTTAAACCGTTGTACCTTATTCCCTTATTCATTTCTTTGTTTTCATTAAACTTTCTACAAGCCCAACAAAACTCACCTAGAGTCAGAACCTCAATTCACTTAGGAACCAACCCAAATTTCCTTGGAAATATTCGCCAGGATATTAGCGTCAATGAGGCAATTAACAATCTATCTTTTGAGACCTACAATTTTTTACATAGAGGGACTCCACTTTTTCTGGGAACTGAGGTTTTATTCAAAGAAAAATTTGCCCTTAGAGCGACCTTATTTTATGCAAGGAATTATGCTTTCCTAATTGACGGAGACTTTGGCCTTCCTTCATTTATTGGGGACAAGATTTATGAAAATTACTTTCATGCTGTAAACCTCATTGTATCAGGGCGTTATTATCAAGAAATACCCTCTTGGAAGCTGAAGTTTTATGGGGAGACTGGAATTGAGCCTCTTAGCTTATCCTATAGTAGGGGCAGTACTCCCTACAACAGACGGGGAGACATCAGGAATAGATCCCGGATCTTTGGAGCTGATATCCGGCCTGCTTTTTTCCTTCAAACTGGAGCATTCAAACAATTAAATGAAAGGTATAGCCTGGATATAGGAGGAAATTTAAGGAAGATTCCCTTTAATCAAGGACTGAAGTTTGGAATAACAGCTAGTATTGCCCTCCTTCTTTCCAAAAGCTAGTTGTTAAATAGCGGTTATTCAATGTGATTGTGGGCAGGTCAATTCATTGGCCTTGGGTTTTCCATTAGAATGTAGCCCAACTATTTCAAAACCATTCTCCCAAATCCTCGTATCTTTGCAGCTATGGCAAAAGATCAAAGAGGCTTCGAGCGTTATCGCCTACATGACCGCAGCCTGGATGCAATTCCTCACTTGGGATTTGACAAACCTACTGCTGTTCAGGAGAAAGTCATTCCACTATTCCTGTCCAAGAGAAACCTGATTGTGGAGGCACCTACGGGAACTGGGAAAACGGCCGCTTACGGCTTGCCGTTGATCAACATGATCGACCTCCTGAAGAAGAGTACCCAGGCACTTATTTTGGTGCCTTCTCGTGAATTGGCTATCCAGGTTTCGACAGCCTTAAGGTCTTATTTTGCAGGAGAAAGGCTTCAAGTAGGGGCCGTTTATGGGGGGACAAGCATGGAAGAGTCTTTCGAAGCGATTAAAGCGGCACCACACATCCTGGTAGTGGTTCCGGGACGTTTAAAGGATGTAATGGCCCATTACAAGCATGATTACTTATGGAGAGATATCAAATTTCTTATTGTAGATGAAGGCGACAAACTCCTTGAAAGCGGCTTCCAGAAAGACTTTGATGACATTCGCGGCTTTGTAAGGAGTACGGTTCAGGTGGGTTTCTTTTCTGCGACGATTCCTCGTGAAAGTGAGGAGATGATGCGCGAACGCTACCCAAAGATCCAGACCATTCGCCTCAAGCCCAAAGACTTATTGAAGAACATCAAGTTCTTTGTAGCCCAAGTTGCCAAAGGCAAAAGAGAAACCCATTTGGCTGGCTTGATCCAACAGGACAAATTAAAAAAGGCATTGATTTTTGCTTCCAGGCGAGAAGACATTTTCGGCTTGACAAGGTTCTTGCGAAATTGTGGACTTAAAGCCGAATCTTACTATGGAAACTTGAGCCAGGAAGAGAGGGCACATATATTAAAGCGCTTTAAGGAAGGCCACATTGATTTTTTGGTGGCTTCTGACCTGGCAGCCAGGGGGCTTGACATTGAAGCATTGCCTGCGGTTATAAACCTATCCATTCCTCAGGAATTTGATTACTATCTGCATAGGGTGGGGCGAACAGGCCGAGCTGGGAATCCTGGTAAGGTATTTAACCTTATTTCGGGCAGTATAGAAGAAATCAGAATTACCCAGCACCACAACAGGATAGAACTTCCCCTGAGGGAAAAAAATATCAGGCCTTTTGATCGTGCAGACCTGGTTGCTGAGGATGGAAACCGTTGGGAAAAATATCACCTCAACAGAGGAAAACGAGATAAGATCAGACCAGGCGATATAGTAGGTTTCCTTTCTAATAAAGCTGGCCTGGAGTCTGACGAAATTGGCACCATCAATATCTATGAAGCCTATGCTGTTGTAGACATGCCCGAGAGGGGCTACCATGAACTTATGAAGGGGGAGGAGCCTTTAAAACTGAAAGGAAAGAATGTGAAAATTTCCAAGTATATGCTTGAAGCTCAGGAGAAAAAAGCTAAAGCCATTAAGAAGTTGAAAAAAGACAGAAGATAGCCATTTTGGGACAAATGGAATTCGAAAATTTGAGGATTCATTGATTTAGGTAAGAAAAATGCTTCAAAAGTTGAAAAATTGCTAAAAATCTATCTGCCCTGTTCACTTTTGGCACGGTTTATTCGTATATTATGTAAATGCTTTCCCAAGGAGAACTTTTTAAATAAACCCATTAATCTCTACAAGAGACATGAGCAAATTATTTCAAGATATACTACAGCAAGCAACCGGGCTCACTTCAGAAGAACAATTAGCACTTATTTCTCAACTAAGCCAGCAATTGGCTGGTTCTGTAAACGCCGACCCTGAACGCAAAGACTCAAATTCAAACAGCAATGATAAAGAATTGCCTGCAGACTGGTGGTCTGCTTTCTATTCTTTGAAAATGAGATTTGCTGAGTGATATGTTAATGCTTAACCCTGACAGGGTTTTAAACCCTGTCAGGGTCCCACTAACGTTTTCGCTCTTCAAAGTTTAGCAGCCAAGGCAATTGATCGCAATATCTTCCCAGCATGATCAATGCTGTTCTCAATGAACCATTTATTGGTTTGCTTGCCCCCACAAACAGTTCCTGCCAGATAAATTCCTGGTACAGATGACTCATGGGTCTCAGGATTAATTTTAGGAATTGACAACTCTCCCTCCTCTATTTCAATTCCCAACATTCCCAAAAGACCATAATCAGGGGAAAATCCCGTCATCGCCAAAACAAAATCATTCGGAAGTAACTTTTCTCCCTCAGAAGTATTTATCAATACCTCTTTTTCCCTTATTTCTTTTACAGTAGAATTGAAATAAGCCTTGATTTCCCCAGCCTTGATCCGATTCATGATGTCTGGTCTTACCCAGTACTTCACCTTTTGATGGATTTCATTCTTTCTGATGATCATCGTAACCCTTCCTCCCTTACGCCATACCTCCAGGGCTGCATCCACCGCAGAATTCCTTGCCCCAATCACAATGACCTCCTGGTCAATGTAAGGGTGTGCCTCCTTAAAATAATGACTTACCTTGTTAAGGTTCTCACCTGGAATACCCAATAAATTGGGGTGGTCATAAAAACCTGTAGCTACAATGAGGTTCTTCGCTTGATAACTTCCCTTGTTGGATCGAACTGTAAAAAGTCCATTTTCTTTGACCACCTCAAGGACTTCTTCATAAGTATTTACCTGAAGATCCCATTTTTCCTTTACCCGGCGAAAATATTCCAGGGCCTCCTGTCTATTGGGTTTTGGGTTGAGGGACATGAATGGAACATTACCCATTTCCAATTTCTCTGATGTAGAGAAAAAGGTCATATGTATCGGATAGTTGTAAAGGGAATTTACCAATGTTCCCTTCTCAATGATTAGATGAGAGAGTTTGTGGCGACTGGCTTCTATTCCGCAGGCCAAACCAATAGGGCCGCCTCCAATGACCAGGATGTCAAGCGGTTTATTTTTTTGCATTTTTTCTCAATTCAGTACAAATGTAAGCCTTTGCCGAAAGCGCGAAAAGATTCCTCAGCACAAAAGCAGGCAAAAATCATTGGAGTTGGTAGCAGCATCTTGAGCATGTATTATACCGTTTTCGGGCCTAAAGTGTTGAAAGAGAGTGGAAGAATTTTATTTTCTTTTTTCTCTGAAACTTTTGAACCTTCATTATGAGTATGTTAGCTTGTGGATGTGTTCATATAAAGAAAAAAGAATTTGTGTAATTGATTTTCCCTCACGTTTTTGCGCAAAATTGAAATCTGAGAAAGGTTTCAATTTTTTCAGATAAAATTACGCGCAATGAGAAAAATCATCTCAGCAGAAAAGGTAAATAATTTGATTAATTCATAAGTTTGGGTCCAAAAACAAGGACAGACGGCAATTTGAGGGGATATTTTGTTTCAGATTAATGTAAAATCTTGAGTCTAAAATTTGTTTCATTCTTATTTAGACTTATTCTAAATATAAAGACTTGCAGCATTATCTCTAACATATTGTTTGAATGATATAGTTTGGGATATTAATTTGCGAGCAAGCTTAAATCTTCAACGAAGGTTTTAGTTCTTTCGGCGGAAGCCTCATATTCGGGAACACACACATTAAAAAAACAAAAATCTGATACGACATGAGCCGTAACAGTCTTTCCAATATACGTTATACGTTAGTTATACTTGCCGCTCTACTCCTTAGCACTTTCAGTGCTTACGCAGAGCCCAGCTACGAAGAAGGCGAACAACTGTTCAAAGCCAATTGTACCGCCTGCCACAAAATGCAGGGGAAACTGGTAGGTCCTCAACTTGAAGGGGTTGTCCAGAAATACGCCGGAGAAGAAGAATGGCTGGCCAAGTGGATCAAAAACGCCCCAGGTCTGATCGCCCAAGGAGACGAAAAAGCTGTTGCTTTGTATGAGCAATACAACAAGCAGCAGATGCAGGCCTTTACCAACCTTTCTGATGACCAGATCCAGTCGGTGATCACTTACATCAGAGATTGGGAGCCCGAAGAGACAGGTACCGTTGTTGTAAATGGCGAAGGAGCAACAGGTGATCCGCTTGCTGATCCTGGCATTTATTATGCACTACTGGGTCTTGTAGGAATTCTGGTACTAATTGCTCTTCTACTTGTTATCATAACAGCAACTCTGGTAACTGCAGTTCGTGCAAAAGAGGGACAAGAAGAATTTACCTTTGGAGACGTAATGACACGTGCTCGAGGAATTCTTGGAAACAAGTTTTTCATCGCTACCGCTACCACCGTCATTATGCTTGCTGGTTTGGCATTTACAGTCAGAGAAGCCAGAACAGTTGGTTTGCACCAGGGATATATGCCCGAGCAACCAATTAAGTTTAGCCATGCCCTCCATGCTGGAACAAACCAGATTGACTGTAAGTACTGCCACACTGGTACGACAAAATCCAAGTCTGCATGGATTCCTTCAGTGAATGTATGTATGAACTGCCACATGCAAATCCAGGAAGGACCACAATACGGGAAAGAAGAAATTGCTAAGATATATGCAGCTGTAGGATGGGACCCTGATGAGTTTGCTTATGTGAATGACCCTCAGCCTGTAGAATGGGTACGTATCCACAATGTACCTGACCATGCCTACTTTAACCACGCCCAGCACGTAGTGGTTGGTAACCTTGAGTGTCAGACTTGTCACGGTCCTGTAGAGACCATGGAAGTAGTATATCAGTACTCAGATTTGGGTATGGGATGGTGTATCAACTGCCACAGAAACGAAAAAGTCAAAGTATTGGGTGAAGAAACCGAGTACACAGTAGCAGATATGGGAGGACTTAACTGTGCTCGCTGCCACTATTAATATATATCCCGGATGGCTCGCAAGAATCATTCGGGAAAACAATTTTCAATAAAGGAACAACACATTAATCAGTTAGCATAATGAGTACTCCTAAATACTGGAGAGGACTAGATGAGTTGAATCAAACTCCAGAATTCCTGGCAAGCGTCGAGAAGGAGTTTCCTACCGATAAACCCATGGACGAGGTTCTTGCTGAAACCAGCGACGAGTCCATGAATGTTACTGCCAACCGCCGAGACTTTTTGAAGTTCCTCGGGTTTGGTGTTACAGCAGCTACCCTGACAGCTTGTGCTGAAGGTCCTGTTAAAAAAGCCATTCCTTACGTTACCCGTCCGGACGACATTCCTGATGAAGTAAACCCTGGTGTGGCCAACTACTACGCCTCTACTGCTCCCTCCGGAAATCCAATCCTGGTTAAAACCCGCGAAGGTCGTCCCATCAAATTAGAAGGGAATCCCGATTCTTCAGTGAATAAAGGTGGTCTTTCTGCTTTGGATCAGGCAACTGTTCTTGATCTTTACGACAAAGATCGTGGACGTGGCCCAATGAAAGCCGGAAACCTTACTGATTGGGGATTACTTGACAGCGAAGTTGCTGACAAACTCAACAAGCTGAAAGGAACTGATTATCAAGTAAGAGTTGTTTCAAGTACTGTGATGAGCCCAACTACCCAGGCTATCATTGACGGTTTCCTGGCTCAATTCCCTGGTTCTGGAAAGCACGTACAGTACGACGCAGTGTCTGTTTCTGCCCTTTCTAAAGTACATGAAAAAGGATTTGGTAAGCGCGCCATTCCTTCTTTCCACTTCAATAAAGCCATGACCATCGTAGGATTCAACTGCGATTTTCTTGGTACATGGATCAATCCTGTAGGATTTGCTGCGGACTATACTGTTCACCGTGATCCTGATGGGAAAATGTCTCGCCACTACCAGTTTGAGTCTTTGATGACCATTACCGGTGCCAAGGCAGACTTGAGGTTTCCAATCAATCCTTCAAGCGAAGGTTTAGCTCTTCTAAACCTCTACAATAAGGTTGCCGCTAAACTAGGTAAGCCTTCTGTTCCTGGTGTAAAAGCCTTCGACGTTGCGATGAACGGCATCGAAGCTGCTGCGAGTGATCTGGTTAAAAATGCCGGAAAGTCTATCGTCGCTTCAGGCACAAACAATGTTGCCATCCAGACTGTGGTAGCTGCCATCAACGACATGCTTGGCAACTACGGTTCTACACTTGATATCGTAAACGCTTCTCACCTTGCCAAAGGTGATGACGAAGCAATGGCTGAGTTGGTTTCTGACCTTAAAGGTGGAAAAGTTAAAGCTGTTCTGTTCCTTGATGCTAACCCGGTATACAACTCTACCCTTGGAGCTGAACTAAAAGAGGCATTGAAAAATGCTGACCTTACCTTGTCTTTTGCATGGAAAGGGGACGAGACTTCTGAGTCTTGTGAATATGTTGCTACAAGCAGCCACTACCTCGAGTCATGGGGAGACGTTCAGCAGAGCGACACCCACCTTTCTTTGATGCAGCCTACCATCCACCCCATTTATGACACCCGTCAGGCAGAAGATTCTCTGCTAAAATGGTCTGGCTCTTCAGAAAGCTATGTAGATTATCTTAAGACTTATTGGGAGAACAATGCTTTCCCTAAGCAAACTGAATATACTTCTTTCCGCAAGTTCTGGAATGAGTCATTGAGAAAGGGACTATTTGCCCTGGCTCCCTCTACTGGAACTGCTACCATGAGCCTTACTGCCGAGGACGTAATGACCGAGGCCGATAAGCTGAAAGCCATGGCAAATGGAGCTGGTAGCGATTTCGAAGTTGTATTCTTCGAAAAAGTTGGAATCGGAAATGGTGATCAGGCCAACAACCCCTGGTTGCAGGAACTTCCTGATCCTATTAGCCGTGTAAGCTGGGACAACTATGTGAGTGTGCCTTACAGCTACGCTCAGGAAAATGGATTGAAGAATGAGGATGTACTAGCTGTTACAGTCGGTGGTACTACCATGAACCTTCCGGTATATATCCAGCCAGGTCAGGCTGCCAATACCCTGGCAATCGCTCTGGGTTATGGACGTACCAAGGGAGGTGTGGTTGCTGATAAGGTAAATGGAGAAAAAGTAAATGGTAAGAATGTAGGTGGTGGAAACGTTTACCCACTTACTGAAATGAAGGATGGAGCAGTTT
Source organism: Bacteroidia bacterium (assembly GCA_022760475.1). GTDB lineage: Bacteria > Bacteroidota > Bacteroidia > J057 > J057 > JALEFZ01. The sequence goes on from JALEFZ010000043.1 coordinate 98,190, forward strand.
CCTACATGAGAACAGGAGCTACTGCCTCTAAACTTGGATTTACTTATCCATTGGCATTGGTTCAGACCTTTAACACCCTTTATGATCCTGCAAAAGGTAAGGGAATCTTCAAGGACGACTATGATCGTACGGAAGAAATTGTAGACGAAACTCATTTGGCAGCCTATACAGGCTCAGAATATAAGGAGAGAGTTGCTGAGCGCGAAGCAAGAAAGCAACACCTGGTTTCTCTTTGGGATGCTCACTTCGAAGATCCTGAAACTGCTAGAAACATCCACTGGAAAATGGCCATCGACTTGAACAAGTGTACAGGTTGTGGGGCATGTGTGGTTGCATGTAATGCAGAAAACAACGTTCCTGTTGTAGGTAAAGAGGAAGTTCGTACCCGTCGCGAGATGCACTGGATGAGAATTGACCGCTACTACCGCGGTAATCCAAACGATCCAGATGTAGTATTCCAGCCAATGCTTTGTCAGCACTGTGACAATGCTCCTTGTGAGACTGTATGTCCGGTATTGGCGACTATCCACTCTAATGAGGGATTGAACCAAATGACTTACAACCGTTGTATCGGTACCCGTTACTGTGCCAACAACTGTCCTTACAAAGTTCGTCGCTTCAACTGGTTTAATTACTACAATGACAACCAGTTCAAGGATTTCTATACCCACTCCAAACTTGGACGTCTGGTTCTTAACCCTGACGTTACGGTACGTTACCGTGGAGTAATGGAGAAGTGTTCTTTCTGTGTTCAGCGTCTACAGGATGCCAAGCTAAGAGCCAAGGTTAACGCCAAGTCTACCTTCGCCAAGCCTGAAGATGGAGATGTACAGGTTGCTTGCCAGCAGTCTTGTCCTACTGGTGCCATCGTATTCGGTGATGCGAACGACAGAGAAAGCGAAATCTACAAAGCACTTCGCCACCAGCGTAGCTACGTTGCACTGGAAGAAGTTAAAACTCTTCCTTCTGTTCAGTACCAGGCTTTGGTAAGAAACAGAACCAACGGAGAAGCTGATGCACGTGAAGAAGCTTTCAACGAGTGGAGAAAAGAGACTTACGGTCCTGGTTACGAAGTACCAACCGAAGCCTAAAGATAAAATAAAGCCCTGGTTTAGGCCAGGGCACCATTTTGAATCCAATAATGCCTACGGGCAAGAAAATAAAAGAGAACAGTTAAAAAAGGTCAACACCTCACATGGCACACGTAAGATCTGAAATTCGCCAGGATTGGGTAACAAACACGGACACCTACGGTCAACTGACCGCGGATATTGTTCGCCCGATCGAAAATAAGCCCAACGCCTTGTGGCTGATATTTACAATTATCTCCGGTTTGGTTATGCTGATGTGTTTTGGACTCATCGGTTGGACCATTTACGAGGGTATTGGAACCTGGGGCCTCAACAAAACCATTGGTTGGGCATTCGACATTACAAACTTTGTATTCTGGGTAGGTATCGGACATGCCGGTACGCTTATCTCAGCTGTATTGATGCTTTTCCGTCAGGAATGGCGTAACTCAATTAACCGTGCATCTGAGGCGATGACAATTTTCGCCGTATTTTGTGCAGGTCTTTTCCCATTGATCCACATGGGCCGTATCTGGGTTGCATTCTGGACCCTTCCACTGCCAAACACACGTGGTTCTCTTTGGGTAAACTTTAACTCACCTCTTCTTTGGGACGTATTTGCGATCTCAACTTACCTGACGGTATCCATTGTATTCTGGTATCTAGGAATGATTCCTGACCTGGCTACAATCAGGGACCGCATGAAACGTGCAGGTAGAAACTTTGAAGCATGGATCTACGGCCTCTTTGCCATGGGATGGGCTGGATCTTCAAGAAACTGGTCTAGATATGAGGTTATTTCTCTTATCCTCGCAGGTCTAGCAACTCCACTGGTACTTTCGGTACACTCCATCGTATCCATGGACTTTGCAACTGCGGTTCTTCCTGGATGGCACACTACTATCTTCCCTCCATACTTCGTAGCAGGTGCGATCTTTTCCGGATTCGGTATGGTACAGACCCTGATGATTGTAACCAGAAAGGTCTACAAACTGGAGAACTACATTACCATGGACCACATGGAGTCCATTGCCAAGATTGTCATTGCAACAGGATCTCTTGTAGGTCTTGCTTATATGACTGAGCTGTTCATCGCATATTACTCAGGATCACTTTGGGAGCGCTATGCATTCATCAACCGTGCCCTTGGGCCTTATGGATGGTCTTACTGGATCATGTTCTCTTGTAACGTAATTACTCCACAGCTATTCTGGTTCAAGAAAATCAGAACCAATATGTTGGCGACCTTCATCATTTCGATCTTCGTGAACATCGGTATGTGGTTTGAACGATTTGTGATCATCATCACTTCTCTTCACCAGGACTTCTTGCCTTCGAGTTGGGCAATGTACACTCCTACCTGGGTTGAGGTTGGAATCTTTGTAGGAACATTTGGTCTGTTTATGTTCTTCTTCTTCCTGTTCTCTAAGTACCTACCTGTTATCAATATGTTTGAGGTTAAAACCTTGATGCACAATATCAAGAAACCACAGCATGTGATCGACATAGAAAATGGAAACGGCGGTAGCGTTGAAACAGAAAGTGAGTATGAGTCAGGAGACTCTGAAGGCGAAAATTAATCATCAGAACACACGCATTAAGTAAAAAATATAATGGAAAAGAATTTTTTGATCGGTAAGTTCTGGAACACAGATCATGTCCTCAAAGCAGCTAAGACCCTGAAGGAGAAAGGTGTGCTTATCTATGATGTGTTTTCCCCTTTTCCTATTCACGGCATTGAGCCATTCCTTAACATCAAGCGTTCCAGGCTGGCAATTGCTGCCTTCTTTCTGGGATTGCTAGGAGCTACGGTCGCAGTAACTTGTATGAGCCTTATTTATGGTGCCATCTGGCCAATGAATATCGGTGGTAAGCCTGCACTTGCATTTCCTGACTTTGTACCCATTACCTTTGAGATGACAGTATTTTTTGCATGTCATGGTATGGTACTTACTTTCTTCATGGTAGGAAACTATTGGCCTGGGAAAAAGGCCAGACTGTTCGATGATCGTCAGACTGACGACGTATTCATCATCGCTATCGACGAAGAAAAACTGGAAAATGAGTCTGCTGTAAAAGCTGTACTTAGTGAATCCGGTGCTTATGAAATCGGCTATCAAACCCTGTAAATCTTGAATAATCAGTCCATCATGACCAAGATATTTATACAACTTAAGTTAATCCTTGTCGCGGTGCTTCTGGTATCCCTGATGACCAGTTGCTATAGCGATAGATCCAAGCGTAACCTAGAGTACGCACCGAACATGTACAACTCACTTCCTTTGGAGCCTTTCTCACAGACTGAGTACTGGGAGACTCACATGGGTGGTAACTATGCCGCTGTAAAAGGGTCTGACCAGAAAGCCCTTAAAGAGGTGAATTTCAAGTACGGAATGTCCATGCAGAAGCCTGTAGAAGGAACTGTACCTCGTGGAGATTCATGGTACTACAAAAATGACCACAAACTGCCTTGGGAGCCATATCCATATCCCAACACAGCAGAAGGATACGAAGAAGCGGGTGTTGAATTGGATTTTCCAGCAGGTTTCGACAAAGACGATCCTACTGTGAAGAAAAGGGGAGAAGAGCTTTATACTACTTTCTGTGTAAACTGCCACGGTCCGAATGGTCAGGCCAAAGGAAACCTGATGACCTCCGGTAAATTTGTAGGTGTTCCCGCATATGAAGTACGTATGAAAGGACTGCCTGTAGGAAAAATGTACCACACCCTTACTTATGGTAAAGGTGTAATGGGATCTCACGCATGGCAACTGACTCCAAGAGAGCGCTGGGAAGTTATTTCCTATATCCTAAAGTGGAAACCTGCTGATGAGTAGGCTGGCAACTTTTGACCAACAATTTGAAGCAATTTTTTAAAAATATAAGGAACTGTGGCACACACACATTTTAATCCAGAAGAACTAAACGACCGCTATGAATTCAAGGGGCCGTTAAGAAGTATTGCCTTCGGTCTGATAGGCGTGGGCATTGTATTGCTACTCGTGGGTGCATTCTTGGGTGGTTCGCCTTCAAGTACTGAAGAAGATCATGGCGCAGATAGCCACTCTTCACTTGAGCAGGTTGACGACCAGAGCGCTACCTTCATCCGCGTTCAGAATGATGAGCACGGAGATGAGCATGCTGATGAGCACGGCGATGAAGGTCATGGAGAAACTCATGGGGAAGATCACGCAGACGAAACTCACGCTGAAGGAGATTCTCATGGGGAGGAGCACGACTCCGAAGGACATCTTTTCAAGGAAGGAGATTCTCATGGAGATGGTGAGCATCATGACGGAGATCATGCTGAGCATAGCGAAGGACATGGACACCACGCTCCGGTACACCCGATCAGTATGAGAACCAGGGTTTTGGCCAATATCCTCCTTGCAGGAATGTACTTCTTTCTGATAGGATGTGGAGCCTTGTTTTTCCTGGCAATCCACAAAGTTGCCAATGGTGGATGGCAGACTGCTATTCGTCGTATCCCAGAAGCAATGACTCAGTACATAGCCATTGGAGGAGTTTTGTTCCTTGTATTGCTGGCTTTCCTTCCTCAGCTATTTGACTGGGCCTATATCGAATCAAATGACCTATGGGCTCAAGATGCCTTGGTAAATAAAAAGAAAGGTTGGTTGAATACTCCTTTCTTCGCTATCAGAACCGTTCTCTTCATCGGTTTCTGGGTGTTGACTGCAACACTAATCCGCCGCTGGTCAGTAGCTTCTGACATCGACAAAGCCAATGCACTTTCATATTTCAAAAAGGAAGGAACCCTTTCGGCAGTATTCATCATCATATATGCCATTACTTTCTGCCTATTCACATTTGACTGGTTGAAATCACTTGAACCACACTTCTTCTCTACCATCTATGGTGTAAAGATGTTTGGTAGATCTATGGTATCTGCGATGGTTGTGATGTACTTCATTACTGCTTACCTAAGAAGACAAGGACACCTTAAGCATGTAAGCAACAGCCACATGCATGACATTGGTGGTTATGCCTTTGGCTTCACCATCTTCTGGTCTTACGTATGGCTCGCACAATACCTGCTAATCTGGTATTCAAATATTCCGGAAGAAGGAATGTATTATGTGAAGCGTTATAGAATGGATGATCCGAATGGAACATACCTGGGCTACGCATTCTTCTTCTATGGAAACATCATCATCAACTTTATCATTCCATTCCTTGGGTTAATTGCTCCTGTTGTGAAGAGAAATATTCAGTACTTCCTTCCAATCGGTATCGTCATGCTTTATGGACATTGGCACGACCTCTACAACTTGATTATGCCAGGTGCCATGAGAGATCAGTGGGGCATTGGATTGGTAGAAATCGGAGCCTTCCTGGCATTCGCAGGTCTGTTCATCTTTGTGGTCTTTACCGCGCTTTCAAGGGCAAATCTTTATGCCAAGCACCATCCCTATATGGAAGAGAGCTACCACCACAATACAGGTGAGATCTTCAAGGATATTGACCTTGATCCAGCCAAGTAATTATTAGCGTAAAAAACCTCGTGAAAAAAAGCGAGGTTTTTTACCAAAAAAATATATAGGTTTTTAACAATACGTTCTTTTTTCAGTTATTACCCTAAAGAATTTTTTCACGATCAATTTGTGAGACAAAATGGATGCAGCAGCATTATTAAATATTTCCCAAGTTCTTCTGATAGCCATACTGGTTTTTGTGGCCATCAACCTTTATTTGGTATTCAGACTGAAGGACATTGATCCATTTAGAAAATGGGACCCTGACAAAATCAATGGAACATTATTCCTCCTATTCTTTGTGGTAGGTCTACCTGTATCTATTGTAGCTACCATGAACTGGAGCGATACTTTTACCCTTTTGATCCATCCTGCTTCTGAGCATGGAGCAGAGATTGACAGAATGCACATCAATACCATGATTGTTGCTATTCTTGTAAGTGTGGTTACAAATCTGATCCTGTTTTACTTCTCTTGGCGATACAGGTATGACAAAGACAATAAAGCCCTTTATTACCCTCACAACAACCGTTTGGAGATCATCTGGACAGCAGTACCTGCAGTTGTACTTACCCTTTTGGTATTCGATGGTGTAGGAGTATGGCACGACATCTGGAAAGAAATTCCTGAAGATCAGGAAGTGGTAAATATTGAGGTAAATGGAAAACAGTTTGGATGGACTGCTCGTTATCCTGGTGAAGATTTGACCTTTGGAGAAACCAATATTGGATTTATCAGTGAGGCTGATGGAAATGCACTTGGTTTCAACAAAGAAGACGAGAAAGGCTTCGATGACTTGGTCGTTCAGGAGCTTCACCTTCCGGTAAACAAGCTGGTTCACATTGACATTAAGTCAAGAGACGTACTACACTCGATGACTCTTGCACACTTCCGTGTAAAAATGGATGCAGTACCAGGGATGCCAACATATTTCAACTTCACTCCAACCATTACTACTGACAGCATGAGAACTTTGAAGCAGAATCCTGACTTCAATTATGAAATGTCATGTCAGCAGATTTGTGGGGGTGGACACTGGAACATGCGCCTGATTGTAGTTGTAGAAAGTGAAGAAGACTACAACAAATGGCTAAAAGAGCAGAAGACTTTTGCTCAGTTCTACAAAGAATTGAACGGAGTTGATCTTATTGCTCAGGCAAACGGAGAAACTGAAACAACCGAGCCTTCTTCTGAAGATGGAGAAGGAGCCGAAGGAGAAAACGAAACAGAGGCTACTGGAGAGGTAGCAATGGTGAAATAAATTAACTGAAGGAAACAATAATCACGAAATTTGGATATGTCAGACGTTACGCAGAATCAACATCATACCCTGCACGATGAGTTGCATGATCATGCAGCTCACCACCACGACCATCATGGTCATGGCAATTTCTGGACGACGTACGTATTCAGTACTGACCACAAGGTAATTGCCAAGCAGTTCCTAATCACGGGTATCATCATGGCGATCATAGGTATCGGTATGTCTACCCTATTCCGTCTTCAATTAGCCTTTCCAGGACAAAGCATTCCTTTGCTGGAAACCCTACTAGGAAAATGGGCGCCTGACGGACAGCTTGACCCTAACTTTTATCTTGCCCTCGTAACCATGCACGGTACCTTCATGGTATTCTTCGTACTGACGGCTGGTTTGAGTGGTACTTTCTCTAACTTCCTGATCCCGCTTCAAGTTGGAGCCAGAGACATGGCGTCAGGATTTATTAACATGCTTTCATACTGGTTCTTCTTTACTTCCAGTGTGATCATGGTGATCTCCCTATTCGTCGAAAGTGGACCTGCAGCAGCAGGATGGACCATATATCCGCCGCTTAGTGCATTGCCACAAGCAATACCTGGTTCAGGTACAGGGATGACCCTATGGTTGATTTCTATGACCCTTTTCATTGCATCATCTTTGATGGGGGGTATCAACTACATCACTACTGTGATGAATCTTCGTACCAAAGGAATGTCATTCGACCGCTTGCCTTTGACAGTTTGGGCATTCTTCCTGACTGCAATCATCGGTGTACTTTCCTTCCCAGTACTTTTCTCAGCTGCCCTTCTTTTGATGTTTGACCGTCTTCTAGGTACTTCCTTCTACCTGAGTGACATCTTCATTGGTGGAGAGATGCTACACTACCAGGGTGGTAGCCCAATTCTTTACCAGCACCTTTTCTGGTTCCTGGGACACCCCGAGGTATACATCGTACTTCTTCCAGCTTTGGGAATTTCTTCTGAGGTAATATCTGTTAACTCAAGAAAACCAATCTTTGGATACAAGGCGATGATCGCCTCTATGATCGGTATTGCATTCCTATCCTTCATCGTATGGGCACACCACATGTTCGTAACTGGTATGAATCCATTCCTCGGAACTGTATTTATGCTCTTTACACTTGTAATTGCTGTCCCTTCTGCGATCAAGGCCTTCAACTATATCACAACCCTCTGGAAAGGTAACATACGGTTTACCCCGGCAATGATGTTTGCTATAGGCCTTGTGTCCTTCTTCATTACGGGGGGGATTACAGGTATCCTTCTTGGAAACGCTGCAATCGACATTCCTTTGCACGATACCTACTTCGTAACAGCTCACTTCCACCTTGTGATGGGTAGTGCATCTGCCTTCGGACTTTTCGCTGGTGTATATCACTGGTTCCCGAAAATGTTTGGTCGTATGATGAACCCAAGACTTGGATACATCCACTTCTGGTTTACCTTCCTATCTCTATACTTGGTATTCTTCCCCATGCACTTCATGGGACTTGGAGGTGTAGCGCGCCACTACTACCAGTACACTGCCTTTGACTTCATGGGTGTATATGGAGACCTGAGTAAGTTTATCACCTACTCTGCAATCTTCGGATTCGTGGGACAGCTCTTCTTCCTGGCAAACTTCTTCTGGAACATTTTCTTCGGAAAAGAAGCTCCTCAGAACCCATGGAAAGCAAATACATTAGAGTGGACTACTCCACTGCGTCCTGGACACGGAAACTGGCCTGGAGAGATCCCAACTGTTTACCGTTGGCCATATGATTACTCTAAACCTGGAGTAAAAGACGATTTCCTTCCACAGCATATCCCTGCTGAAGAGGTTGAATATGAGGAAGGCTTCCAGCCGGAAATGCCTGAGATTGAAAAAGCTCCAAGGCCGCAAGAAAATCCTGCAGCAGAGGAGACAGAGGATAAAGAAGGATAATTTGGATAAGAAAAATCTTTCAACGGCCCCAATCGTAAGGCGATACCGCAATATTGCTGGCATCACGGTTGGGGCTGTTATTGTTCTAATATTTGTCGGAGGGCTAGTGCGGATGACTGGAAGTGGTATGGGCTGCCCGGACTGGCCACAGTGCTTTGGACAATGGGTCCCTCCAACAGATATTTCCCAACTTCCTGCTGATTATAAACAACAGTTTGCTGTCCAAGGAAGGGAAATTGCGGATTTTGATCCGGTAAAAACATGGATCGAATACATCAACAGATTGGTTGGTGTTCTGATTGGGTTCTTTGCTTTGCTTACATTACTTTTCTCAATTCCGATGAGAAAAATTCACCCAAGATTTCTTTGGACATCTCTTATTGCCTTCCTGAGCGTAGGCTTTCAGGGCTGGCTAGGGTCTATAGTCGTCAAGACTGACCTATCCGAAGGAATGATTACCCTGCATATGATTGTTGCCATGGTAATTTTGGGAATGTACTTGTGGGGATGGCTTTCCTCCTACGATTTTGAGATTCAAAACAAGGAGGAAAGTAGCAAACTTACAGGCTGGCTGATAGCAGGAGTTCTCGTGCTCGTGGTTGCGCAAATCATTTTGGGTACCCAGGTCAGAGAAGGGATTGATGTATTGGCTAAAGAAATGGGAGAAGCTGAAAGGGCTAATTGGATTGATAATCTAGGGGTGGTTTACAATATTCACTCCTTCTATTATTTCCTATTGCTTGCTGTAATTGGTCTCTGGGTTCACTTGAGGAGATATTCTTCATCAAGGCTTTTTACTGGACTAAAGAATAGCATGCTAATTTTATTGTCCCTGGAAATTTTGTTGGGAATTGGTATGCACCGTCTGGATATTCCTAAAGTATTTCAGCCCTTGCACCTTTTGCTGGCGACGCTCATTTTTGCAAGCCTCTTTGCTCAATTGGTCGTTTTTCTTAAGGCAAAAACAAACAAAACAGAAGAAATGGCCTCAGTTTAATCCCTGGGGTTTTTACAACTAATATGCTGACTAAAGACAAAATACAAGTTTCTTCAAAAGGCTCTCTCATCAAGGAGAAGCTGGGAGCTTATGTTGAACTACTGAAGTTTAAGCTATCCCTACTGGTTGCTGTTTCCGGTATTTTTGGTTATGCCATGGCCGCAGGAACAAATAGCACATGGTTGGGAGGATTCGTAGTTGGTCTCGGGGCATTGCTGGTTACGGGAGCTTCAAATACCCTTAATCAGGTAATGGAGATTGAGTACGATAAGTTGATGAAACGTACCGAAAACAGACCTCTTCCTACAGGAAAACTTAATTCTATAGAAGCTACGGTTTATGCCATACTGATAGGGAGCTTGGGGATTGTCCTGATGGGTTTATACTTTAACCTGGCTGCTGCCTTGTTAAGTGTTATCGCTCTGTTGTCCTATGCCTTTGTCTATACCCCCATGAAACGGATTTCTCCTATTGCAGTGTTTATAGGAGCTATTCCAGGTGCTTTGCCTCCATTGATTGGCTGGGTTGCAGTAACTGGAGAACTAGGCATAGGAGGAATTATTCTTTTTATTTTCCAGTTTTTCTGGCAGTTTCCTCATTTCTGGGCGATTGCATGGTTGGCTGAAGAAGATTATAAAAAGGCTGGTTTCAAAATGATGCCGAGTAGCGCTGGGAAAACACCCTTCAGTGCATTTTTGATATTCATCTATGCGTTTTCTTTGGTTCCTCTGACCTGGTTTGCATGGCAGACTGAGCTTGTAGGGCTTTGGGGAGCGATAGGACTTGTCATTGCAGGTATCCTTTTCTCGGTTCCGGCTTGGATGCTCTACAGGACTATGGAGAAGAAGTTTGCAAGGCAAGTTATGTTTGCATCATTTGCATACTTGCCTCTGATTCAGCTAGTATTTTTATTTGGATAACTAATATGCTGAGCCGGGTTTTACAGGTTCAGTTGTTTAAAAAGCGATTAAGATGAGTGCTTACAGTTATGAGATGGACTATCGCAATTATATCATCCATCCACTAAAATTTGCCTTGTGGCTTTTCATCCTGACGGTCGTGATGATCTTCGGAGGATTCACAAGTGCTTATATCGTACAAGCCGATGCGCTTCAAGAAAGCCAAAGGCTAATTTATGATTTGCCTCCGCTTCTTTGGAGGAACCTGGCAGTGATACTTGTAAGTAGTGTTACTTTACAGTTTGCTATTTACTTTGGAAAACGCAACAACAGAGACTTTTCCCTACTGGGGCTTTTTATGACCTTTGGTTTGGGATTACTCTTTTTATATGGTCAATGGGATGCTTTTGGACAACTTACTGAAAGTGGACTCCCATTTGTAGATCCGGACAGAACTGATAATTCTATCGCGTTCTTCTACGTGATCACAGGCCTGCATGGCATGCACATTGTTGCTGCCTTGTTGGTAGTTCTTTTTGTACTAATCAAAACGCTCACCAACTCTTTCAAGCCAGGAAAGCTTGCTTTAAATCTGGAGTTGGCCGGAACTTTTTGGCATTTTCTAGGACTTTTATGGATCTATCTGTTCTTGTTCCTGAAATTTATGCCAGATGCTTTGAAGGAGAGCATTTGAAATATTAATTTGCCGACATATTACTTTTTTACATATCACACACATTTAAAATGGCAGACGTTTCAGTAGATCCCAAGGCACTCTCAGAAGGAGAACGCCCGATATTCCAGGCCAGTTGGGGCAAACTGTTCATGTGGTTCTTCCTCGTGTCAGATGCCTTTACATTCTCTGGATTGTTAATTGCTTATGGCGCATTAAGGGTTCGTGCAGGTTCAGATGGTTACAACTGGGCATTGCCTGAAGAGGTATTTACCCACGCACCGATCCTACACGAAATTTTCCACATTGATGCACCGCTGGTATTCGTAGGTTTGATGACCTTCGTTCTTATCCTTTCCAGTGTTACCATGGTACTGGCTGTAGAAGCTGGACACAGGAAATCAAAGAAAGAAGTACAGAAATGGGTATTCTGGACCATCATTGGCGGGATTACCTTCCTTTCTTGTCAGGCATATGAGTGGTATCACTTTATCTCAGGAACCGGAATTTATTACAACGCAGAAGATCATCGATTTGAAAGTGGGGGGATGATGCTCAGTGCATCCTTGTTAGAAGAATCTCAAGAGACAGCACCCAAGATTGTCGGACTGGAGGACAAAAAGGTAATAGTATTCTATCCTGGAGGTCTGGAACATTTCTACGAAAACAAAATCCACGGCGCTCATGGAGGCGATGGTGGCGGTGGTCATGAAGAAGCCACTAAGTTAGGACTTAGAAACGGTGCCGAAATTACCAATAAAGGTGACATCAAAAAGCTTCTTGAGCATGCTCACCATTCTCACGATGGATCTTTTGTGATGAAATGGGATGAAGTAGGCAAAAGTGGCCTTGAAAAAATATTGAAGAAAACAGGTACTACTCCTGCTGACATCGCATCTGTGAAAGTATATGCACAGAAGTCTATCAATGGAGATACCCTGCGAATGGTTATGAGAAATGGTTATGAGATTACTTATCCTTCTCTTATCCAGACACTCAAAAAACCAGGCGTAAAGGTGGATCAAGAAGGGCATATAGCCAAGATTGAAGAAGATGGATACTATCCATCTCAAGGAGGAGCCAGCATGTACGCCAACCAATATGGACGTAAAGCCTTCGCCAACCTGTTTTTCTTTGTTACAGGCTTCCATGGTACTCACGTATTTTCAGGAGTTATCCTGCTGATCATTCTTTACCTGAATGTTCGTAAAGGAACCTATGAGAAGCGCGGACACTATGAGATGACAGAAAAAATTGGTCTCTACTGGCACTTTGTAGACCTGGTATGGGTATTCGTATTTACCTTCTTCTACCTGGTTTAGCATAGCCTTTGACCGGAATTTATTATCTTTTAATACACCTTTATAACCAATATACCAGCTATGGCTGCAGCAGATGGTGGCGCTAGCGCTAGAAAAGAAATCATTCAGACGGCTTTGATCCTGTCTGGTCTAACTGCCTTTGAGTTCTTGATTGCCTTCATATGGAAGGACGTCGGAGCTGCGATCGGGGTGGAAGAAGAGTTCGCAAAGTTGATGAAAAACCTACTCTTCATCATCCTCACCCTATTTAAAGCTTTCTATATCGTCGCTTACTTCATGCACCTTAAGCATGAAATTCGAAGACTTTCTGTAACTATCGTATTGCCCTTCCTTTTCATCATCTGGCTAATCATTGGTTTGATGCTTGAAGGTGGATACTGGGGTGCTGGAGTAGATGCTGAACAAACTACCCTCAATAAAGTTGAGATGGTAGAAGACAACGCATAACGAGCAGCAATTAATATTTATGAAGAATTTACAGGCAAGGGTAGCGCTAATGGTCATTATGGCCATACCGCTACTCTTGATTGCTTATTTTTACCTCTTTACTGAGCCTGTCTATCGAGGTATTCCACACGAATACAGCGTCGATAACGGAGATACCCTTTACCACAAACTACCTCCCTTTAAGTTGGTAAATCAATTGGGGGATACCATCACTGAAAATGATGTCAAAGGGAAGATCCTTTTTATTGATTTTTTCTCAGTAAAACCTAACCCAAAGGATGTTCGCATCATGGATGGGAACAAAGAGATCCCCTTGCGTACGGTCCTTCATGGCAACATGGCCAGGATACATAAGAAAATTAACTGGGAAAAAAATCCGGATATATTCTTCCTTTCTATCAATACTGGTGATTCGCTGACTGATATAGAATCCTATACCGGCTCTGTCCAATGGCCTGAGAACAACTGGTGGGTCCTTCATGGTCCTCAAACCGAGGTTTTGAAGATTGGTCAAGCGGCATTCAAGTGGGAAGAGTTTGATGGATTGAATGCACCTTTCCAGCCTATAACCGGGACACGTGTTGCCATGGTAGATAAGGCAGGTAGCCCTCGGGGATATTACCTCGCTACAGATCTGCAGCAAGAGAGGCAAATGCTACAGGATTATGTCGCCTTGCTTCGATTTGATTATCCAGAAGAAACAAAAGCTATCCGTGAGCGTTAAGGCTAAAAGTCAAATTTAATGAGTACAGTACAAGCGAAATTTAGTGATAAGAGGTACGAACGAATCATCTGGGTAGTTTCCATTGTCATCCCTATTGTAGTAGGTGTATTGCTCAATCCGAGGGTAGAACTCATCCAGAATCCAAGTGAAGGCCTGACTGCATTTGCCAAAAACCTCCCCTATGTAAATGCCACCATCAACTCCCTGGTGTCGATTTGTTTGGTAATTGGCTTTTTGATGATCAAAAATGGGAAAAGAGAAACCCACCAGAAATTTATGGTTGGAGCATTCGTCCTTTCAGCCCTTTTCCTGGTCAGCTACGTAACGTATCATGTAATCATTGGGCATGTGCCTTACTGTGATGGGAATCTTGCATCAAAAGGGCTCTATTACACCATACTAGTCTCACACATTGTCCTGTCAGTCTCTATCGTGCCATTGGCCTCTTTTTCCATTTACAGGGCAGTGAATATGACTTACGAGCGTCACAAGAAGTTGTCCAGAATTACTTTCCCGCTTTGGTTGTATGTATCTGTAACTGGCGTTATTGTGGTAATTTTGAACTCACCATGTTATTAATTGAATGTTGAACTGAGGAGAAGAAGATGAAGAAGCTAAGGTATATACTTGTATTTCTGACTTTCATTTACTGGCAAGGAAGTGAGCTTATGGCTCAGTGTTCCCAATGTAAGGCTGCCGCAGATCAAAGCAGAGATTCTGCTTACAGCTTTGAAAGCATCAATACAGCTGTCCTTTATTTACTTGCCCTGCCTTTATTCCTACCATTCGTAGTAGGTGGAATTTGGTATGTCAAAAGAAGACAAGCCTTGAAAATGAGAGCCGAAGGGCAAAATCCTGAACAGTTGGTGTAGGTAGAGAACTAAAGCACATTCATTCAAAAAATATGAAGGAATTGATCATTTAATGGGTCAATTCCTTATTTTAATTTCAGATTCTTTTTAAATCTTTTCTCCCATGCAACAGGAACTCATCAAACAGGTGGCTGAGACCATCATCGAGGCATTCGATGCTTTTATACTCGAGTTTGAAAAGGTAACGGCTAATGGCCGTAGCAGGTTTGAAAATAGGGATTGGCATGGAATCCAGTCCGACAGCAAGAAAAGATTGAACATTTACAAAAAGCAGGTTCCCAGGTTAGCCAGAAAGATCCGGCGGATCATGGGGGCAGAATTCTCCAATATGGAGCTTTGGCATAAGATCAAAAAAGCCTATGCTCCCCTTTCTCAAAAGAAATTTGCCTACGAAATTGCAGAGACCTATTTCAACTCAGTTTGTCGAAAAACAGTAGATAATTTTGGGGCTGATGAAGATGTAATGTTTGTCCATGACGAACACAACCAAAGAGAGTATGCCTCTGTAGCACCCATTTACAGGACGTATTTCATTGGGAATTCACTGGAAGGTGTCTTTGCGGAAATCCTGGACGATTATGCCTTTGAAGCACCCTACAAGAACAAAGAACGTGATCTGGCCTCCATTGTAGGCCGATTCGAGGAGGAGGTACTCATGGAATACCCCTACCAGGGCATGATCAGGCTGGAGGTATTGAAATCTGTATTTTTCAGGAATAAAGGCGCGTATATCGTAGGTAGGGTTATCATTGGCAAAGACACAGTCCCGATGATGCTGGTGATGTTGCATGGGGAAGATGGCATCGAAGTGGATACCTTACTTACCACAGAAGGTGATCTGAGTATCGTTTTTAGTTTCACTCGTTCTTATTTTCTGGTAAGCGTAGCCATTCCCTCTGAACTGGTTCATTTCTTGCGTTCGGTTATGCCATATAAGCCATATAGTGATATTTACAACTCTATTGGCTTCAATAAGCACGGAAAAACCGAGTCTTTCAGGCACTTTGCCAAGCATTTGGAGAATACCGATGATCTATTTGTACATGCACCGGGAATCAAGGGAATGGTGATGGCGGTTTTTACCCTTCCCTCCTACAACCTGGTTTTTAAGCTCATCAAGGATAGATTTGAGCCACCAAAGGTAACCAACAAAGCGCATGTAAAGTCTTGTTACAAACTGGTTTCTCGTCATGACAGGGTAGGCAGGATGGCAGATACCCATGAGTTTGAATTTTTCACCCTTCCCAAGGATCGTTTTCAGCCTGAGCTATTGGAGGATCTGCTAAAAGTTGCTCCGTCTATTGTTCATGTGGATGAGGACAAGGATCAAGTAGTGATTGATCATTTGTATACGGAAAGAAGAATGACCCCCTTAAATATATTCCTCGAGGATGTACAGGGTGAAGATGCGGATGAAGTCATAGATGAGTATGGAAATACCATCAAACAACTGGCAGCAGCCAACATTTTTCCTGGAGACATGTTGCTGAAAAATTTTGGAGTTACTCGCCATAAACGGGTGGTATTTTATGACTATGACGAAATCGGTTTTTTGACAGATTATAATTTCAGGAAACTGCCCGAAGCCCAATATGATGGCGATGAAATGTATGATGATGGAGGTAGACCCTGGTTTGCAGTAGGGCCCAATGATGTCTTTCCGGAAGAATTCAGGCACTTTCTTATTGGCAAGGAAGCCATAAGGAAGATATTCTTCAATTACCACAAGGACCTTTTTGATCCCAAGTTCTGGAAAGAAATGCAGCAGAAACAAATCAAAGGGGAAATTGTGGATGTATTCCCTTACAGAAGGAGAAAAAGGTTTATACACCAAAGAGAGGCCCAAAGAAGAAGTTTGGGAGAGGATTAAGCCGCGGACTTGCCTGAATGTTCAATGATGAGTCCCTCAATGATCATATATTGGGCAATGCCGTAGGTGAGCATGATCCAAAATGAATGGTAGGGCAGGCTCATGCTTTCTCCAGCGAATTTACCCAAGGCGATTAGGCTGTCAGAGAGCATAAAAAGGATGGCTCCAACAAAAACCAATCGAAAACTATTCCTGTTTTGGCTAGTGATCCTATTCAATGCGGTCAAAGACATCAGACAGATAACCCCTGCATAGACAAATACCGGTATTTTCATGTCGCCAAGACCTGGGTAAATGGTATAAATCAAGGCGGCGGCATAGAGCAGGAAAGGAAGTATCAGCCAAGGCTTCCTGATTAAAACAGGCTTTATGGCTGCATTTTTCTGACCACTGAGGAATATAACGATGTAGCAAACATGTGCAATAAGAAATGAACCTAAACCAAGTAAGAAAAATAACAAGCCTTCAAACATTAGCCAGACATCTCCAGAAAATGAAAAGATCAGGGCTAACAGGACCCAGTTCTGGAGCCTTTTACTTGCACCACCCTTGTTATTGATGTAATAAAACATCAAGAGCGGCATCAAAAGGCTTTTACTCAGCATAGCCACTGATTCAGGAAGATTGGGGACCAGCCTGGTAATTAATTGGATAATAAAGTCAATGAAAAATAAGACCAAAAAAAGTCGATTGGTCTTAATACTTGCCTTGGTGATTGTGGAATTCATATTTCAATATGCGAAAACCACATATTAATGTAAATCATGAAAGGCTCAATGCTTTTTCTTTTGCTGTCTTGACAGCCTGGGTTAGCCACAAGAATTCATGGACAAACTTATTGGCATCTTTTTCCATCTTTTCATTCTGAGGTTCTCCTTCAGGACTATAAACTTCCTGAATCAAGGGTACCAAAAGTTTCTTTGGAATGGGGTAGGCTCCCAAACTGAGGATCAATTGCTGCATTTCTGTAGAGGCGTTGATGCCTCCCATGCGACCACTTCCTGTGGACACTACTCCGATAACTTTCTTCCCAAACTCCTTCCAATAATGGTCAATGGCATTCTTAAGGACACCGGTGTAACTTCCGTGGTATTCAGGTGATACCAGGATCATGCCATCGGAATTAGCGAGAAGTTGCCCAACTTTGGGGAGGTTAGGGTCTGGACTTTCGACGTCAGCCCATCGGTATTCATACTGAGGCAAGGGATGCTCTCTGAGGTCAAGCAAATAAGGCTCTACTCCTTCTGCCTTTTCCAAAAGGGCATGAAGATGTTTTGCTACGCGATCAGATTTTCTACCTTCTCGGATGCTACCTAGTATGATTGTTACTTTCATATGGGTACTAACAGATAATTTGGTAGGAAGTTATGAGAAATTTAATAAATTCCTTTGCCTGAGCCAGAATAATCATTACTTTTGCAATCCTTTCTAAAGAAGAGAGTAATGAAACGTACATTCCAACCAAGTAATAGAAAGCGCAGGAACAAGCATGGATTCCGCGCAAGAATGGCTACTCCAGGTGGTCGTAAAGTACTAGCTGCAAGAAGAGCTAAAGGACGTCACAGGTTGTCAGTGAGCGACGAAGGTCGTCATAAGCAGAAGTAATATTTAGGAAATATGAATTCTCCTGAATCGCCCAGGAGGTATTTTTTTCCTAAAGAAGAAAAACTCTGCAGCAAAAAAGTTATATCTGATTTATTTGAGCACGGTAACTCATTAAGGGTTGGTGTGCTTAAGTTTTTTTATTTAGATACGGTTGATCCTGCCTACCAAAAGATTCCGATCCAAGTAGCCTTTGCCGTTCCCAAACGGAGCTTCAAGAAGGCATTTATGAGAAATCGTCTCAAACGCCGCCTCAGGGAAAGTTACCGTCTCCAAAAACATCTCATCCTTCCGCAAATCTCCCAAGGAGGAAATAGACTTGCAATTTTTGTAAAATATAGTGCAAGAAATGAGGTGGCCTATCAGACCATTTACAAGGCCATGCGAAAAGGGCTCCTGAAGATCAAAACTGAATGTCTGAAGGATGAACAAAGTTGACCATTGCCGTTAAACTTGGATTCTTTTTGAAGGAATTCATATATTTTTTACAGCTTTGGTCAAATAAGCAAAACATACCTTGCAGGGATGGTAGTTAAAATTCCTATCTTGTAGGAATAGCGTATAGATTGCCTGCTTAGAAAGAAGTGCATTGCTTAGCTTAGACTTATTCCGAACAACACTTAAACCGAGGTTCTTATACTTCAGTTATCTATGAAATTACATAAGAAACTACTCTTTTTCCTGCTTCTGCCTCTCACCATATTATTTGTTGGTTTTGCTACAGACATTAAAGATGACTACTTCGAGATATCCAAGAACCTGGATATTTTTGGTAAGCTCTATCGTGAAGTAAATTCTCTTTATGTAGAAGAGACTGACCCTTCCAAGCTCATGAGAACGGGGGTAGATGCCATGTTGAAGTCTCTTGATCCTTATACAACCTACATCAGTGAAGAGGAAAAGGACAAATTAACCTTCATGAGTACAGGAGAATATGGAGGAATAGGCACATTAGTTCAGAAGAGAGGTGATCGATTCATCATTACTGAGCCATATAAAGGGGCACCAGCTGACCGAGCAGGCCTGAAGATTGGGGATGAGATTTTGAAAGTTGGTGAACAAAGTGTAGTGGGCGAAGAGGTAGTTTTGAAAGATATAAAAAACCTCCTCAGGGGAGAAAATAATTCGGCTATTACACTTACAGTAAAAAGACCTGGTGAGTCCGACCCAAGGGAAATTTCTGTAACCAGAGAAAAAATCAAGGTAAAGAATGTCCCTTATTATGGCTTGGCAGAAGACAGAATTGGCTATATCAAGCTTACTGGATTTACCAGAGGGGCATCCAGAGAGGTTCAAAGTGCCTATGAAATATTAAAAATGGAAAGTTCCAAGCTGGAATCCCTTATCCTTGATTTGAGAGGAAATCCTGGAGGGCGCCTGGATGAGGCTGTAAAGATTGTAAACCTATTTGTTCTTCAAAAAGAAACTGTCGTGGAGACCAGAGGCCGTCAGGAAAATAGTAGACGTATTCACTATGCCCAACGGGTTCCTGTAGATACTAAAATTCCTTTGGTCGTACTTATTGACAAGCAAAGTGCTTCAGCCTCGGAGATTGTGGCAGGTGCCTTACAAGATCTTGACAGAGCCGTATTGGTAGGGCAGAGGAGCTTTGGTAAAGGCTTGGTCCAAAACATCCGCCCCCTTGCTTATGAAGCCAAACTCAAGGTAACTACAGCCAAGTACTATACCCCTAGTGGAAGATGTATTCAGGCGTTGGATTATGGGGAAAGAGATAAAAATGGAAGGGCTACACGCATCCCGGATAGCCTGAAGTCTGAGTTTTCTACCCGAAATGGCAGAAAGGTTCGCGATGGGGGGGGGATCAAGCCAGACCTTGAGGTTCAAATTGGAGAGGAGGTATCTCTGATTTCCAGCCTGAAAGGACAGGGGGTGATTTTCGATTTTGTAACGGACTTCAGTCAGAAAAACGCTAAAATAGCTTCACCTAGAGAATTCGTTTTGGATGATCAGGTGTACTCAGAATTCATGGACTTCGTCAAGAGCAAGAAGTTTTCTTATCAAACCAATTCGGACAGAGAGTTGGAGGACCTGAGAGATGTACTACAGAAGGAAGCTTATGCAAGTGAGTTGAGCAAAGAAATTGACCTCCTGGGAGAAAAGTTGGAAGAAATGAAAATGGAAGACCTCAAAAGGTACCAGGATCGCGTAAGCTGGTTGATCAAAGAAGAAATTGTAAAAAGGTATTACTACAGAAATGGCATCATAGAGGCAGCCCTTGACCATGATCAGGAGGTCAAGGAAGCAACATCTGTATTGTCCAATAAGAAAAAGTACCAGCAAGTCCTTCAGGGCACAGGAAACTGATGTAGATCCAATGGAATGAGAACCTTTTCCTAGAAGGGTAGTTGATCATTCCATACAATCAAATTTCTTTAGACTTCAGATGATCAGAAAGGCTGTCCTCTATTTCTTAATAGCAATAAGTTCATTCCCCAGTTTGCTTGCTTGCGAGTGTGAAACTCCGTCTACTGAGGAAATTGCATTGACAAATTCGACCTTTGCCTTTGTCGGTAAATGCGTCCTGCTGAATACCAACTGGATGTCAGGAGGAATGAAGTACTCCTTTCAGGTAGAGAAAAGCTGGAAGAAGGCCACCCCCGCCTTGATGATTGTAAATGTCCCCTTCGTTCAAGAATGTGGTGGAATGAAGTTCGACATTGGTAAGGATTACCTGGTATTCGTTGAAAAGAAATTCACACCTAAAAGCAATCGTTGCATGGGAACAGTTCCCTTAGGCGAGGCTGATATTAGCAGTTTTGGCGAAGGCATGTCTCCCCAACAATCCAACATGATCCAACCCCTTATTTGGACAATCAGCATTCTTGCCATAATGGGTTTGGCGATTGTGTTATTTGTTGTTCTGAAAAGAAATCCCAAGGAGAATTAATGCTTGGTGAAGAATTTTAATCCAGTGATGGCTTTTGCTAGAATTTGGTAATTTCCAAGTCTATATATTGACTATATAACTAACTAAACAGACTCTACCATGTCCGATCCTGCTGCATCTGTAAAAATTGAAGAAGGCTGGAAACAAGCCCTTATGTCTGAATGGGGGAAGCCGTATTTCAAGGATCTCAAGGCTTTTTTACTGGAAGAACGTAAGCAGGGAATCAGGGTGTTTCCTCCTGGATCATTGATATTCAATGCTTTTAACAAAACTCCGTATGACAAGGTCAAGGTTGTAATCATTGGTCAAGATCCTTATCACACACCAGGTGCAGCCCATGGCCTTTGCTTTTCTGTTCCCAGGGATCAGCGTATCCCGCCCTCTCTTAGAAACATCTACAAAGAGATGCAAGATGACATTGGAACAACAATTCCTAAGCATGGCAACCTGGAAAAGTGGGCAGATCAGGGAATACTATTGCTCAATTCCATCTTGACTGTAAGGGCAGGGCAGGCTAAGTCTCACCACAAAAAGGGCTGGGAACATTTCACAGGTGCTGTACTCAACAAACTGAATTCTGATAGACAAAACCTGATTTTTCTCCTTTGGGGAAGGCCAGCGCAAAAATTGGGCGAATTGATAGATCCTTCGAGGCACTATAAGTTGACTGCAGCCCATCCATCACCTCTGGCAAGAGGGGCATACTTCGGCTCAAAGCATTTTTCACAAACCAATGCCATACTTGAAAAACTCGGGAAAGAACCCATAGACTGGCAAGTGTAAATAGACTTCAAGCTATGACATTCATCCAGGAGTATGGTTAGGATAGAAATGGCATGTACCCTTTTGAGTGTTTGAAACGGGCAACTTGGGTTAATTAGGGCTAATCAACTTGGCCAGTTTGCAGAGGAAGACAATATTCTGGTGATTTATGATCTACTAAATCTGGAAGGTGCCAATGTATAGTAGCAAGCTGGAGGCGCTCCGACATTTGATGAATATTGAGGCATGAAGCAAGTAAGTATTAGCAATATTTGGAAGCTAATCTTTCCTATTTTAAATTTTGGAGTCTATGGGACTTTTTTTATGAAGATCTTCACCTAACTAACGCCTATGAAAGGAATTTCTACCCTTCTTTTTGCTGTATTAATGTTTAAACTCTTATCTGCTCAAATGGGCATGACCCCATTTGAAAATACCTGGGGAGAGGAAACCGCTACCTATCAGCAGGCCATTGATTTTTATAAACAACTGGCCGAGACTTATCCAGAGGTGGAGATAAAGGAGTATGGCCGTTCAGATGTCGGCAAACCCATGCACCTGGTAGTGATCTCAGGTCAAAAAATATTTGACCCTAAAAAAGCCAAGAAAGAAGGGATTCCGATGATCCTTATTAACAATGCCATACATCCAGGCGAGCCTTGTGGGGTAGATGCTTCGATGATGCTTGCCCGTAATCTTCTGGAGGATAAGAAGCTCAGGCCGATGCTGGATGAGCTCATCATTGGAATCATCCCGATATACAACATCGGAGGTGCGCTTAATAGAGGCTGTTGTAGCCGTGCAAATCAAGAAGGTCCGTTAAGTTATGGTTTCCGTGGAAATGCCGGGAACTACGACTTGAATAGGGATTTCATCAAAATGGATACCCGAAATGCCCATGCATTCGCCCGAATATTTCAGACTTGGCTGCCCGAAATATTCATTGATACCCACACTACAAACGGAGCTGACTATCAGGCAACCCTCACGCTAATTGCTACAAGACCTGAAAAATTGGAGAAGTCCGCTGCAGCATACCAAACGGAAACCCTGGTTCCTGCACTTGAGAAATACATGAAAAAGAAATCTTCATACCACATGTGCCCCTATGTCTATTCGGTAGGAAATGTACCTGACAAGGGAATCGCAGGCTTCCTGGACTTGCCAAGGTATTCTTCCGGTTATGCATCCTTGTTCCAAACCATGAGTTTCATTACCGAGGCACATATGCTGAAGCCCTTTAAGGACAGGGTGACAGCAACTTATGATTTCTTATCAGGAACAGTTGAGTTTGTTTCTAAGAATCCGGGGGCTGTTTTTGAAGCTGTCGTAAAAGCAAGGCTTGAGGCTTACAACAAAAAGTCCTTTGCTGTCAATTGGAAACTGGATCAAGAGAAACAGGATGAATTGATGTTCAAGGGCTTTGAATACAGTTATGAAACAAGCAAGGTAACAGGGAAAGATCGTTTGAGATATCATCGGGATAAACCTTTTGAAAAGAAAATCCCCTATTTCAACAGTTTCAGCGCCACTACGGTAGTTGAAAAGCCAAATGCCTACATTTTACCTCAGACTTACTGGGAGGTTGAAGAAAAACTCAAGGCCAACAAAGTTGAATACTTTTACCTGGATACGGATACAACTATGGAAGTAGAGGTGTACTACCTGGATAAGGTTCATACTCAAATGAGGTCTTATGAAGGGCATTTTTACCATGATTCTGTCGAACTAAGGAAGGAGTTTCAAAAAATCAGATTCTACAAAGGAGATCTAATTATCTACACCAATCAACTTCATTCCCAATACCTCGTACATATTTTTGAGCCTTTAGCGGCTGATGCACTTTTCAGATGGAATGCTTTTGATGGGGTCTTGATGCAGAAAGAATACTTTTCTTCCTATGTATTTGAAGAAAGGGCTGAAGAAATTCTTGCCAGGAATTCAGAACTTAAAGCTGCATTTGAAAAAAAGAAGGCAGAGGATGAATCTTTTAGAGAAAGCGCAAGGGCTCAATTATTTTACATTTACACCCACTCGGTTCACTATGAAAAAACACATCGGAGGTATCCGGTGTTTAGATGGCAAGGAATAGGCGTACTACCCTTAACCATGGGGCAAACAGATAAAAACTGATATGCTGAAGGACAATAGCCCACAGCAGGAAACTACAGACCTACTTGCCAGGATCAAAGAACTGGAAGCTGAGAATGCAAAGCTGAAATCAATCAATGATGCTTTGGAATCTCGACTCTCCTTGATCCTGGAAAAGGTTCCCATGCTCTTTTTTCAGGTAGATAAAGAGGGAGTATTCAAAGACATACACGGGAAGGGATTGCGATTGTTGGCAAACACCCGTGAGGAGGTCATCGGTATGTCCGCCTACGAAATGGGCAAGAGGTGGCCAGGCTTAGCGGAAGCGGTGAACGAATCTCTTGAAGGAAAAGCGCTATCCAGAATTTTGCATACTGCAGATGGACAGAGTTTTCAGGCCACACAAATTCCTGTATTGGACAGTCAGGGTAAACCTGACGGTTTTATGGGGGTCGCATTCGACGTTACTGAACATTTGGCTGAAGAAAAAAGAAGTCGATACAAAGATTCATTCTTGCGCTTTTTTGTCAAGCATGCACCAGCTGCAATAGCCATGCTGGACAAGGAAATGAATTACCTGATGGTGAGTGATCGGTGGATTGAAGATTATAGATTGGGAGGAAAAGACCTGAAAGGACAAAATCACTATGAGGTCTTCAATGATGTGCCGGATAGGTGGAAAGAAGTCCACAAAAGATGTTTAAGAGGAGTTACAGAATCATGCGAAGAAGATATATACCTTCGAAATGACGGGTATGTCGATTATGTCAACTGGGTAGTAACACCTTGGTATACAGAGGAAAATGAAGTTGGTGGCTTGATATTTTTTACCGAACTGGTAACTGAGCGGGTTGAGAATAAGAAGAGACAAAAAGAGTTTTCCAAAGCCATAGAACTCAACCTGCAGCGGACACAGGAATTTGTATTTGCCTTGTCCCATAACCTGCGTGATCCACTTGAATCTGCCCGAATGTTGGTAGAATATATCAAGGAGAACCTGAATTCTAATAAAAAGGGCTCACTGCCCAAAACAGTCAGTTTCCTATATACTCACCTCTCTCGAATGACAAGGATGGTGGGTGAGCTCCATGAATATGCCAATGGAGATAATAAATTTGGTAAGCACAAAATTGACCTTTCTGAGACTATTGAACAGGTCATTTCAAATTTGGAGCCGCAATTGTCTAGTGGTGAAACCCTTTTGAGCTACCATGATCTTCCTGAAATTTATGCCAATGAGTTTGAGATGATCGCCCTTTTTCAGCACTTATTGGGGAATGCCATTCGCTATTACCGAGGTGAAAAACTGGAAATCATTGTCGAGGCTGTAGAGAAAGATGAGCAGTGGTTGATCAAATTTTCTGACAATGGACCTGGCATGTCTGAAACTGATCAGACTGAAATCTTTGACCTTTTCAGGCAATTAGATGCAGATCAAAGTAAGACTGGCATAGGCATCAGCCTCCCAATGACTCGCAGGATAGTAGAGCGTATGGGTGGACAGATTTGGGTAGAATCCAAATTGGGGGAAGGAACAACATTCTGGATTTCCCTGCCCCGACATGAATAATCTTATTAGGATGCAATCTTCATGGGCGAGGTATGCCCAGCTGTGTAGCCATTAACTACTTTCATAACTTGTGGATCAATTTCCTCCTCATTCAACTCAGTGGGTCGAAGTTTTTCGATTCTAGTCGATTCAGGCTTGAAAAGCATCCTCAGGCTTGCTGCCAATGCAAAGGAAGCCAGGTATTGCACAAACAAATAGGGGATTGAAACGATTTGGAAGAAAGTTGGTTTATCAGTTTTTCCCTTTTTCATGGATGGTAAGAAGAATAAGTTTCTTTTGCTACAAAAGTAAAAAATGGCGCATTGTTATTCATGAAAACGTGTCTGAAAGTAAGGTAGTTGCGCTTTATGTTGGTTTTTTTGAGGAATTTATTTAACCAAAATCCCTAAGCCTCAAATTATCTTGATCTCGAATATTTAAGGGGGAGCCGGATTACAAAAATAGTCATATAATCCTGTTTCCTTGTTCAATGGGCTATGTAAGATTTCAAAGGCTTGAAGTCAAAAATTACAGATGTGAAATGACTTGAGGAATAGGGCTTAAGAATTTGATTCCCCAGCTTAAAATGCTATCATTCAATATGAGGTTTACAGGTACAAAAAATTATGTAGCCGGCAAAGACCTGCAAATTGCAGTTAATGCAGCTATCCATCTTCAAAAACCCCTTTTGGTAAAGGGTGAACCAGGTACGGGAAAGACCTTGTTGGCAAAAGAGATTGCATCTTCTCTTGAAATGCCGCTTTATTCCTGGCACATCAAATCTACCACAATAGCCCAACAAGGGCTTTATGAATACGACGCAGTCTCCCGCTTGAGAGACTCTCAATTGGGAGATGCCAAGGTTGAGGACATCTCTAACTACATAAAGAAAGGTCAACTTTGGGAAGCCTTTGAGGCTGACAATCAAGTGGTCTTGTTGATTGATGAGATAGACAAGGCAGATATTGAGTTTCCTAACGATCTTCTTCAGGAATTGGATAAGATGGAGTTTTACTGTTACGAACTGAAAAGGACAATCGTAGCTAAGAAAAGGCCTATCGTCATCATTACATCTAATAATGAAAAGGAACTACCAGACCCATTTCTAAGGAGATGTGTCTTTCACTATATCAAGTTTCCGGAGATGGGCTTGATGAAACAAATCCTCGATGTTCATTTTCCTGGAATCGATGCTACCCTTCTTGAAAGGTCGATGAAGGTATTTTATGAACTTCGGGAAGTAAGGGGGATGAAAAAGAAGCCCTCCACAAGCGAGTTGATAGACTGGATAAAGCTCATCATACTGGAAAGGATGAGCTTGAAGGAATTGGAAGAGATTAACATCAAAGATGGCCTTGTGCCTTTTGAAGGAGCGTTGATCAAGAATGAACAGGACATGGATCTTATCCAAAACCTGCGTAGCCGCTATCGTTAAGTAGGATTCAATCTTCAAACTTATGTTTTTACAATTTTTCTATAAGCTCCGTTTGAATGGAATTAAGGTATCCCTTATGGAATACCTGGCCTTATTGGCGTCCCTTGAAAAAGAGATCATTGGTCCATCTATTGAAGAATTCTACTTTTTATGTAGGAGCTTGTGGGTGAAGCAAGAAGGGCAATTAGATGCTTTCGATGTATTGTTTGGGCAATATTTTCGTGGGAAAGAAGGTATGGGAGGTGAAATATTTGATGATATTCCAGAAGAATGGTTGAGGGCAGAATTGGAAAAGGTCATTGATCCAGAGGATCTGGCTGCGATCGAAAGCCTGGGTGGGTTGGAAGCCTTGATGGATCGCTTCAAAGAACTTATGGAGAAACAGGAAGAGCGAACCCAAGGTGGAAGCGAAAATATTGGTACAGCTGGAACTTCTCCTTTTGGCAACAATGGCTTCAATCCGGAAGGCTGGAGAATGGGACAGGCCGGGAGCCGTTATCGAAATGCCCTGAAAGTCTGGGACAAGCGACAATTTGCTAACCTGAACGATAAGGTTGAACTCAATACGAGAAATATAAAAATGGTCTTGAAGCGTCTTAGGGTGCTTACCCGAGAAGGACGGGAAGACGAGTTGGACATCGACAAGACCATTCGGTCAACCTCGGAGAACGCCGGATACCTCGACATAAAGATGAGGCCTTCCAGGCGCAATAGGGTGAAGGTACTCCTACTCCTGGACGTTGGTGGTTCGATGGATGATCATGTAGAACTTTGTTCGGAGCTATTCTCTGCTGCCAGGCATGAGTTCAAGCACTTGGAATACTACTATTTCCACAATTGCTTGTATGAGCATGTCTGGAAAGATAACCGAAGGAGGTTTAGCCAGAAAATTCCAACCTGGGAATTGATCAATACCTACAACGAGGACTACAAAGTGATCTGGGTGGGTGATGCAGCTATGTCTACGACGGAAATCATGTACCGCGGTGGGAGTGTAGAGCATTTTAACGAAGAAACAGGGATGGAGTGGCTGCTCAGAATGAAGCAGCATTTTCCTTTTATGGCCTGGATTAATCCCAATCCTGCTTATCAGTGGAGGTATTATGAATCTACGGCTATCCTCAGAAGATACATGGGCAATAAGATGTTTCCTATGACTCTGGAGGGTATCCAACTGGCTATGAAAGCCCTTAAGGACGGTACGACTACCTATAAGGACAATGATGAAATGAATACTTATAGATAATTGACTATGTTTTAAACAAGGGAAGGATGCCAAGGTTTATTTTTCCGGTGTTCTGTTTGATTGTTATTCAACCCTTACTATGTCCAATACGCTTCCACTGTTCCCCCTGAGTCTGGTTGTATTTCCAGGCGAGACACTACATTTACATATTTTTGAAGAAAGGTATAAGCAATTGGTCAATGAGTGCTTAGAAGGAGGTAAAACATTCGGAATTCCTGCTGTTATTAACCAGAATGTGGTATCTGTGGGGACAGAGGTAAGCATCTTGAGTTTGGATAAAACCTACCCTGGAGGAGAGATGGATATTACTACTGAGGGCAAGAAAAGGGTTAGAATCGAGAATTTTTTTGAAATATTAAGCCCAAAGTTGTACCCAGGGGGAGAAGTTGAACAACTAAATGAGGAGATGTCCACCGATACAGGCCTACAGGCAGAGGTTTGGCAACTCCTTGAGGAGCTACATGAGTCATTAGGAATTCAGAAAAAATACGCCGCTTCATATACCGACTTATTTACCTACACCATTGGACATCATGTGGGATTGACATTGGGCCAGGAATTTGAGCTACTGTCTCTCAACAACGAATTAGATAGGCTTATCTATGTCAAGAAGCACCTTGAAGCTATTTTGCCAGTGGTCAAAGAGACCGAAAGGCTGAAAGCCAAGGCAAAGCTCAATGGGCATTACAAAAATATCATTCCCCCAAGGTTGTAGGAAGATTTATTCCATCCCATAAGGTCAACAGTGGTAATTGTTGACCTTTTTTTTGTTCACATTACAAATGTCGGACAGACGAGACAAAATTTTCTGCCTTGTTATTTTTTTGTGATTGTTTTTTGTTACCCTTGCCAAAGTCGATAAATATAAGATTGTAGTTTATGAAAAAGATACTATTGGTTTTGTTCCTTTCCCTGCTGTCCAGCATGAGTTTTGCCGGTGGGGGCTGGGTCTACAAGCAGGGCCAAGGCTACTTGAAACTCACCCAATGGTGGGCAGTAAGTCCCTCTTCCTTTGACGCTTTCGGCAATCGTACCAGTCTTGTACCTGTAGGTTACTTCAATACAAGTATTTATGGGGAAGTAGGTCTATCTGATAAGTTGACGGGAACCCTTTATATGCCCTTCTACAGCCGAATGGTTTTATACCAAAGAAATAGTGATCCCCTTGTTCCAACAGAGTCTCTCAATGGATTTGGGGATGTAGATATTTCCTTCAAGTATGGGCTTATTACCGATCAGACCTTTGTGGCTAGTGCTTCTCTTACCCTCGGAATTCCCTTCGGAAGGACAGGACAGGGTGTGAATGAAAACCTCGCTACTGGGGATGGTGAGCTGAACGTGATGTTCAGACTTGACGGTGGGTTTGGATGGAATATCAGTAGCCTTCAAGGTTGGGGAAATGCTTATGTGGCTTACAACAACCGCAGCCTTACCTTCAATGATGAATTTCGTTTTGGAGCAGAATTGGGGGCAAAAGTCTGGAAGAACAGGCTTTTGCTCATTGGAAGACTGGACCGAATTGATGCCCTTGGTGAGTTTGAGGCGAATGCAGGTACCATCTTCTCTAATAACTTTGAGTTCCTAAGTGTATCGGGTGAGGTTGGAATCAACTTCACTGAAAAAATTGGAATTGCAGGTACCGTAACCAAGGCACTGAGTGGAAGGTCTTACTTTACCAGCCCTTCATATGCAGTGGGTATTTACATGAATATCTAAACGGGAGATTCCTAAGCCTCATTAAAGGCGTTGACAATTTTTTCCAGCTTTTCATTCACCTGATGAACCGAAAAAGCCCTGACAAATCTTTCATACTCTCTGCCATCGACTTTGATGATCAGCACGGGGGTAGTGAATACAACATGCTGAGCGGCAGCCTCTCTGTCCTCTGAGATATCTATAATTGTTAATTGCAGGTTTGGGTAATCTGATTGAAGCAAGGCTTCAAGTTTAGGCCTGAGGGCGTGGCAAACTCCACATCCTCGGGCCTGAAAGTATAATAGTTCCAATCCTTCCATTTCTTTCAGTTTAATTTTAAATAGCACTTGAATTACGGAAAGATCCTGAACTTGTTGTGTAAGCTGGATCACCTTAAGTCGCTGGGGGAAGTCTCATCAAAATGAATCAACATATCAGATATCCTCGTCAACCTGAAGTTAAAGCCTGCTCCAATTTGAAAGAAAGTTTGGTATTCATTGAGATAGTCCTTGCTTTCCCCTTCAAGCCCCTAGAATATGAGGTAATTTCCTTCCCCATCTTGACTCCGTCAGAATTTTATTTGTACTGACGAATGTCCAGTAATATGCCCGCTCAACAACAGATTCAGCAGTGCCTGATCCACCACCTACAAAATCATTGATTCGCTTGGCTGCCCCAGGGAAGCTCAAATATGATTGCTTTGAAGCCTTTTTCTTTAACCAGATGCCTGAATAATTTATCCTTCATCTGGTTAAATTCTTTGGTTCCATGAGTCGCTTCTCCCAAGCCTACAAATTTTATATCTCCAAATAGGAAATCAGGTGGTCCCGATTTACATCAGGCTTTTCAGGAAGAGGGAGACTGAAGGTTCGGATTTCTCCACTATTGAGTTGCTCCATCACAACTTGATCATTCGCTTCAACGAAACAAGCTGTTTTTTCTATGGGCTCTTCTGTTTTGTGGCTAAGGAGATGAAGGGCCAAAAAAGGGAGGGGGTAAGATGGCCAGTTATTGAATAGGTAGAACTTTTGGAGAATAATGAACAAGCACCAATTGGGAATTGGCACTTGTTCACTATGATTAAAGCATTGTTTCTACCTTAACAAACTATTCAGGTAGGTGTAATTATTTGGGACATCCCGAACATTAGAAATCAAACTTGATTCCCTGGGCTAGAGGAAGTTCCTCGGACCAGTTGATGGTGTTGGTCTGCCTTCTCATGTATGCTTTCCAAGAATCTGAACCTGACTCTCTACCACCGCCAGTTTCTTTTTCTCCACCAAATGCGCCTCCAATTTCAGCACCGGAGGTTCCGATGTTTACATTGGCAATTCCACAATCAGAACCCAAATGACTAAGGAAGTATTCGGCTTCTCTCATGTTTTCTGTAAAGATGGCTGAAGAAAGCCCTTGTGGGACGTTGTTGTGAATCTCTACGGCCTGCTGAATGCTGCTGTATTTGATCAGATAAAGAATAGGGGCGAAAGTTTCTTCCTGAACGGTTGGGTACTCATTGTTGGCTTCCACCAGGGCTGGAACCACATAAGTACCTGTCGTGTAGGCCTCTCCTTCTAATACTTCTCCACCAAATATAAGTTGACCACCTTCTTCCTGAACGCTGGCCAGGGATTTTTGCATTTTCTCTACGGCATCCTTGTCAATCAATGGACCAATCAGGGTATTTGCGTCTAATGGGTTGCCAATTCGGCTTTGTAATGAGCCGTAGGCTGATTTGAGTTTTTCTACGAAATCATCATAGATTTCATCATCAATAATGAGTCTTCTGGTAGAAGTACATCTTTGGGCACAGGTTCCGACAGAGCCAAATACCACTGCAGGGATGGCCAGTTGCAGGTTGGCATGCCTGGAAATGATAATGGCATTGTTTCCTCCCAACTCCAGTAAGCTCTTACCCAGCCTACGAGATACAGTCTCTGCTACAGCTTTGCCCATGCGGGTAGATCCCGTGGCAGAAACAAGAGGAATTCTTTTATCGGCAGCCATCAGTTGGCCTACTTCCCTATCTCCAACCACTACACTGAATACCCCTTCAGGAAGTTCATTGGCTACGAGGACATCCTTGATGATGTTCATGCAAGCGATGGCAGTAAGTGGGGTTTTTTCACTAGGCTTCCAAATGGTAACATTACCACAAACAGCCGCAATCATGGCATTCCAGGACCAAACAGCCACAGGGAAATTGAATGCAGAAATGATCCCTACAATCCCCAATGGATGCCACTGCTCATACATTCTGTGGTGTTTCCTCTCGGATTGCATGGTCAAACCGTACAACTGGCGAGACAAACCCACTGCAAAGTCGCAGATGTCAATCATTTCCTGTACTTCGCCGAGTCCTTCCTGGTAGATTTTTCCCATTTCCATAGAAACCAATTGTCCGAGGGCTTCTTTATGTTTTCTCAGGGACTCTCCAATCTGGCGTACGATTTCCCCTCTTTTAGGTGCAGGGATGTCTTTCCAGGTTTCAAATGCTTTTTGGGCAGTTTCTACTGCCATTTCGTATTTATCGGCTGTTGCCATTTGAACGGAGGCGATGGGGCTTCCATCAGCAGCCGAGTAAATCATTTGATAAGGACTCTCGGAAGCATGCCAACATTCCTGTCCAGTGATGATGACAGGGTTCTTTTCTTTGAGGCCGAGCTGTTCTTTGAGCGCGTCAATGCTCAGAATTTCAGACATTTATTTAGCGTTTTGAGGTGAATTAAATTAAATACTGATAGATGCTAAGTTGCCCAAACATCTATCAGCCTTTATTATTTTCTTTCTGTAGTTGAATTATTTAATGATTACACCAGAGGCAACAAAAGAAAGCGTCATCTCAGGTTCTGTGTATTTCTCTTCTGCTTCTTTTTCACTCATTCCTCCATCAATGGCATAGTGAATCAAGTCCTCTACAGAAGTAGTATCAACTTTCATGTTGCCTTCTACGATGGCCGTTTTTCCGCTGGCGTCTTTAGGAACAAAGAATCCATAGTCTTTGAATGTAACGCGCATTTCTTTGCCATCGTCGCCTTTAAGGGTCATCCAGCAGCCTTTTGCCTGGCAAACCTTATCGATTGATCCGCTTAGTTTCACTCCTTCAGCTTTTTCGCCTTCAAATGAAGTAAAGTTAACAGCGTTTTCAGGGGTGATTTTCTCTCCATGGTAGCTCATCTCTACGACAGGAGTCTTCTCATCTGTGGTCTCTTCCTTGCCTTCAGGTGCACAAGAGAAAAGAAATAAACTGATAAGGACACTTAAACTAATGTATTTCATCTTTTTGCGAATTAATGTTTTTGATGGTGCAAATTAAATCATTTCCCGATAAAGCTGTTAAGTGCATGATAAATATCACATATAAAGTTCCTGATAATTGTGGGGAAGAATGGAAGCAAGCTGTGTCAAATACCTATAAAGGGGGTTTTAAAAGCCTAAGATCAAGCATTCTCGATGATTCTGGTCTGACTTTTTCTTAAGTTTTGTAACTGATGGTCTAGTTGGTTTTTATGTAAATTCAGGCTATGAAAGACTTCATTTACAATGGCTACCTGACTTCTACATAAATTTTTGCCCTTGCTGATTTGGGTATCAAGATCTCCCCTGCTACTGGATAGTTGACTTAGAAAGATGTTGTAAAAGTCCCTCATCCTGTCTCCATTGGCGATTCTGTATGTTTTCTTTACGTCTAGCAATTCGCGAAGGATCTTATGATTGGCCTGGTGCACTTCGAAAGCTGCCTCCTCTATCCTGGCTTCATATCTTCTTCGTTCTCTACCCCACCAAACGTTTCCCACATTCTCAAGTCGCTGCATCAATTTGAAAAGATGGTCAATCCTCGCATAAAGGGATTCAATGGCTTCTAATGCATCATTAATCTCCCTAAGCTCTACCTCCAGTTCCAGAATCTTTTCTTCCTGTTCAATGAGGATTGGAAGGGCAGGATGTTTTTCATTTACAATGGTTTGCTGCTTGACCTGCAACAGCTCAGCATATAGTCTTTCTGGATCTCCAATTTTTTGGCGTTGTTCTTGGAGGATTTTGAGCAAATGATTCATATGTGAAGCCATGTACAGGGCTTCCTCATACTCATGCTTAGCATACTTGTATTCACTCTCTTCCTTGTCCCATTTGGCAGCTCTGACAGGCAATTTCCTATTCTGAAGACGAATGATGTCATCCTCTTCTTTGTGCATCTGCTGCCCAAGATCCCCCAACTTTAATTTGGCCAAAGCTACCTGTTCCTCTAGACTCTTTATTTGTAGGTCTAACTGGCGAGCCAGTTTGATCTGTGTAACAAGAGGACGTAGAAGACGGTTTATTTCTTTCAGGATCATGCTAGCTGCTTTTCATAAAGATGGTGGCTGAGGCCAAGGGTCCAAAGGAAAACTCACCGATCAGTTGAATTTCCGATGGTTTGGTTATGACATCAAAGCCTGCTCAACTGTGCAGAGCAATTTAGGGTATCTGTTCCGTCGATGATGGTGTAAAGGAGTGTGAGTCCTTCGTCATTGGTAAGGCTGCCACCGCCCGTAACTCTTCCGAAAACCATGAATTGCGGGTAGATGTCGAATACCCTCCTGCTTAGCAGGTTTGCTACAATTTTGGATGGATCTGAAGAATTCCTTTGGTTGTGGAAATTTCCCAGTGTGATCTGATTGAAGTCAGGACCTGGTTCCACTTCTACCGGGAAGGTGGCAAAAGTTCCTTCGCAATCCTCTTGGGCATTATAGGAAGCAGGATAGGCTTCTGTCCAAAGGTCTTCGCAACGCTCCCCTGAAAAGCCATCGCCGCACCGGCAGAAAGCATCCCCAGAGGCAGTCTCTACACATTCATCAGTTCCTGCGTCTGAGCACTGCTGAATGGTACATGGGTCAAGTTTGAACTCACATTCATTTCCGAAAAAATCTTCAGGGCATTGGCAATCGCCATCAATGCAAACGCCTCCATTTTGACAATCCAGGCTTTCACAGGGATCGCTGGTACAAGAAATTGTAATAATGGAAAGAAATATTATCAGAAAGCTGAAGTATAGATAGCGCATTTTATTTTTTTTGAACTTATATTTAATCAACGATTGATCTGGCTAATTGGCTGTTTTTTAGGAGACAAAATATGGTTTGTTAAGACCAAAGAAGGGCGTGAATATCCCATTCATTCCTTGTATTGCCGAGTTGAAAGAAATATAGCAAGGAATTCAATTTGCAGAGTGTATTTTTGTTATTTCAATGAATAAAGGGTACAAATCACCAAAAAAACTCTTCGTAATAAAAGGACCACATTAACTAGTAGATGAAAAAGGGGGACAAATCGTATTGGCTTAAGTCAGGTGCATTCACCATGATGGACAGGCTGTCCCTACAGATTTTTCGTTTTGGTAGTTTTTACTTGCTGGTACGTGGCCTGGACAAGGAAGAGTTTGGAATATGGACCCTCTTTTTGGTGGTCTGCTCGATTTTTGAAGTCCTACGACAGGGTTTTATTCAACATGCACTTGTTAGGGCGCTCTCACTTCATGAGGAAACCGATATCCGCAAACTGATCAATACTGCCTCACTTTTCCTCAATTTCATATTTGGAATAGTCATCAGCCTGATACTTGTCTTATTAAGTTGGGCACAAGGCTTTATTTGGGATGCGGCCCAGTTATCAGAATTGTTCCTGATTTACATCCTTACTTCATTTTGCCTGATCCCGTTTTTCCATTTTCAGTTCATGCAACAGGCACATCTGAAGTTTCATGGCATATTCCTGTCAACCTTTGTTCGACATGCCTTTTTCTTCGGATATGTAATCTATACCTATTTTTTCCGGGATACGGGATTTAATCTAGTTGAATTGGCATATTTTCAGGCAATTGCGGCAGCATTGGGTGGGGTTGTCTCTGTCATTATGTCCATTCCGTACTTGAAGTTCTCAAGGAAATTGGATGGAGCCTGGGTCATCAAGCTGATAAACTTTGGTGTCTTCGTCACGGGTACAAATCTGGGTATGATTCTGCTCAAGTTCATGGATCAAATCATCCTTGGGGCAATTACAGGGCCCAGTGCCGTAGCTGGTTATTCCACTTCGGTGAGGATAGGAAACCTGGTCGAAGTTCCAACTCAATCAATTGCTGCAATTGTATTTCCTCAATCTGCCCGAAAGCATGAGAAGCAAGGCAAAGATGCTGTCAAAGTCTTATTCGAGAAATCGGTAGGGGTCATACTGGCTATCATCATACCGGGTGTCCTACTGGTATGGCTTTTTCCTGAATACTTTCTGCGGTTTGTCGCAGGGGAAAGATACATTGATCAAGTTCCCATCCTTCGGATTGTGATGCTTTCAAGCCTGTTCGTCCCTTTCAGCAGGCAATTCAGCACCATCATGGATGCCATCGGAAAGCCCAAGCTCAACTTTATGTTGACCCTTGGGGGAGCCATTCTCAATGTTATTCTGCTGCTGATTTTTATTCCACCCTTTGGTGAAGTCGGGGCTGCCTTTAGTACTCTCGGAGCCTATGCCATCATGGTTACTGTTTCTCTGGTACTACTAGGGAAAGAGCTTATGGTCAATCCGCTGATGCCCATTAGTTTTGCCTTCAAATTGTATCGTAAAGGCTTCTTCCTTATATGGAATAAGCTGGCAAGAATCCCTTCTTGATTTTAAGGTGCCAGCCTACTGATTTGCCAGTTGCCATCGACCCATTCGTAAATGATCCGGTCATGTAACCTGCTTTGGCGTCCTTGCCAAAATTCAAAATAATCCGGTTTTACAGCGAATCCACCCCAAAACTCTGGTTTAGGAAATACCTCTTGGCCTTCAAATTTTTGGGTTACCTCTTCCACTCTCTTTTCCAAAAATTCCCTGTTAGAGATTTTGCTTGACTGCGGGGAAGCCCATGCTCCAAGGCGGCTCAATCTCCCACGAGACTGATAATATTTATCGGAATCTTTTTCAGAGATCTTTTCTACCTTGCCCTCAATTCGAATTTGCCTTTCCAGTTCAGGCCAGAAAAATGTCAAAGCCACATGAGGGTTTTCTTCCATTTCCCTGGATTTTTTACTCTCATAATTGGTGAAAAACACAAATCCATCTTTATCAAATCCTTTTAGCAGGACAATCCTTAATGAAGGGCGACCATTTTTAACCGTTGCCAGGCTCATGGCATTGGGCTCGTTTACCTTGCTGTTTACAGCAGCTTCAAACCATGCTTCGAATTGGTTGATTGGGTCTGTGGAAACCTCATTTTCCACCAGCGAACCCTGAAGGTAATCCTTTCTGATATCTGCAACACTTTTTCCTAATGACATAACAGCTATATTTCCAAGATTTTAAATCTGATAAGTTGTTCCGGCTCAGCTACGTTTAGCCAGGCTAAGGACGATAGAAACAAGGATTCCTCCCATGGCAATTCCTATGGTCCAAAGCAGGTATTGACCTTCGGGAAAGTCAAGGCCATTTATTTTTAGGAAGATTCCAGTGAATGCCCAAAGAAAAACCAGCCTTAGCGCATAGTCTTTTCTTTTAAAACCTAAGCCTGACCCAAGGATTCCCGCTACCAGGATCATGATCCCTGTCCATATTTCTGCAAATAAGCCGAAAGCATTCCATTTTATGGCCACCAACCATGCTGAAGCATTTGCTATGGTAGCCACACAAATCCATCCTAGATAAATACTGAAAGGAATATGCACGAACCATTTTACAGGAGAAATGACCTTTCTCACTCCAACTCCTAATCTTGTGTATATGGCAGTCAAACTAATAAGTAAACCTAGCATAAGAAGCAGGGCCAGGCCCAGTTTTTCATTAAGCCATGCAAACAACCACAGCATATTAAATACATTCGAAGCAATGAACCAGGGGCCAATTTGTTCCCTAAAATCCATATTTAGGCTACGCCTCAATAAGAGGTCTCTTCCTTGGTAAACCGCAAAGCCAATTAGGAAAAGATAAATGATCCCCCAAATGCTAAAAGTTATCCCAGCTGGCGCAAAGAGGGTAGGGTAACTATCCGAGATAGCTCCAACAAACTTTCCTTCTACCAGCTTGCCGTTGGAAAGTCCATTCAGGACTATGGTCCCTATCAGGCTGAGAATATTTAGTATGGCCAGGCCTTTTTTCATGATTTGTATTTAGGTCAAAAGTACCATTGTTTAAGACTCAAAAAGCAGTGTTCAATTCTTTTTGCACCATGATTTTGATCACCATTATTTAAATAGTCAGCAATTTGTTTAAACAGCTGTTCAAAAAAATGAAAAAGTTCCCAGCTTAAATCCCTTGTTTATCGTCTTAAGTTTGGCTTGTTCAAATTAACTACACAATCCATGTCGAAATGTTATCTTAAAATCCTTTACGGATTTCTTTTCCTATCCCTATTCAGTCTTCCCTCCAAGACCTTTGCCCAAAAATATACCATTAGCGGGTATGTTATTGATGAAGCAAGTGGGGAAAAACTGCTTGGTGCTACCGTCTATGATGCCAAAACCAAAAAAGGTGGATTAAGCAACACCTATGGTTTTTTCAGCCTAACTTTGCCTTCTGATACAGTTGAATTGGTCTTTTCCTACACAGGTTATAAGACCAAAGGCATGAAATTTCTGCTTGATAAGGATACTCTTATTAGCATTTCTCTAGGATATTTGGCCTTGGATCAGGTAGATATCGTCGCAGAAAATCTTGAGAGAAAGGTTGACCAGACTCAAATGAGTCGCGTTGAAATTCCTTTGGAACAGATTAAAAAGCTACCAGCCTTATTTGGTGAGGTAGATGTGGTCAAAGCTCTTCAACTTATGCCTGGTGTCCAATCGGGGAGTGAAGGTTCCTCGGGACTCTATGTAAGAGGTGGTGGCCCTGACCAGAACCTGATCCTCCTGGATGGGGTACCTCTTTACTATGTGAGCCATTTGGGTGGCTTTTTCTCTGTATTTAATGCAGACGCTTTGAGCAGCATCCAACTGTACAAAGGTGGCTTCCCTGCCAGGTACGGAGGAAGGTTGTCTTCCATTCTGGATGTGCGAATGAAAGAGGGTAACCTCAATAAGTTTGAAGGAGAAGGAAGTGTAGGAATTATTTCCTCCAAAGTATCTGTTCAAGGGCCCATCGCCAGAGGAAAGAGTTCCTTTATCATCTCGGGACGAAGAACCTATGTAGACTTGTTTACAAGACCAATTTCTAGGTTGGCTTCGAATGGAGAGGCTGCAATTGGGTATTATTTCTATGATCTCAATGGCAAGGCCAATTATATCCTTTCCGAAAAAGACCGCTTATACTTCAGCTTTTATACAGGTGAAGACAGGTTCAGCGGTAATGGTGGCTATGAATTCAATGATCCTGGAGTGAGCTATGAAGAACAGTTCAAATTGGCATTGGGATGGGGAAACAGACTTGGTGCATTGAGATGGAACCACATTTGGTCAGATAAATTATTCAGTAACCTCACCGCCACCTATACCCGCTATCAATTGCGTATTGCGGCAGGAGGAGAATCTACCGAGACAAGGGGAGATTCTGTTAGAAAAGAAAGTTTTGACCTGGAGTACATTTCCAGAATTCAAGATCTGGGGCTCAAGCTGGACTTTGACTATTATCCTTCACCTGGACATGAAATCAAGTTCGGAATCAACTCCACTTACCATACTTTTGAGCCTAGCACCATTGGTGTTTCGACTGCTGGTGGAGGGCAAAACCTTGACACTTCGCTGGTTTCAAAGATTGATCAACCCATCGAATCCTTTGTTTACCTGGAAGACAACATAAAAATTGGTCAGCGGATCAGTGCCAATATGGGGGTACACGCTGTCCATTATTACCTCAACCAAACTCATAACTGGAGCATTCAACCAAGAGCTGCACTAAGGGTAGGAATCTCAGAAGACGTTTCATTCAAGGCCTCTTACTCACAAATGACACAGTTTATCCACCTCTTGACAAATTCAGGTGTAGGCCTTCCCATCGATCTATGGGTGCCTGCAACTGAGAAAGTACCTGCTCAGACATCATGGCAGGTAGCAGGTGGAGTTTCAGCATCTTTGTGGAATGACCAGTTTGAGTTTAGCGTAGAGGGTTATTACAAGGAAATGAATGGCTTGATCACCTTTAAGGAAGGGAATAATTTCTTCTTTGGGGGAGCGCAGTCAGGAGGTTGGGAAGAGACGGTGGAGACTGGGGGAACCGGGACAACTTACGGTCTTGAATTGCTGCTACAGAAAAAACAAGGCAAGACTACTGGATGGATTGGTTACACCCTTGCCTGGAACTGGAGGCAGTTTGACAACATTAACAAGGGGGAGCGATTTCCCTTCAAATATGACCGTAGGCATGATGTCAGTGTGGTTGTGACCCATGAACTAAGTCCGAAAGTTAACCTTGCGGCCACCTGGGTATTCGGTACGGGTAATGCCATTACCTTGCCTACGGCTGGGTTTGCGGGATTGGACAATCCACTTGACCCTTACTTCCAATACCAGGGGGCTAACTCACCTGCTGCCAATATTTACCAGTCTTACCTTTATTCCATTTATTCTTCCATTAGTCCTTTTCAAGATGGGGTTGAATTGTTTGAGAATGGTCGAAATGGATTCAGGATGCAGGCTTACCACCGCCTTGATTTGGGGGTGAATTTTACCAAGAAAAAGAGATGGGGCGAGAGAACATGGTCTTTTGGTGTGTACAATGCCTACAACAGACTAAATCCATTTGTGTATTATTTCCAGACTGTCTTCACGAATGAGCCTGATGGCAGCTTCTCTCAGGAGCAAAAACTGCGTAAACTAACCCTGTTCCCGATTATTCCATCTATATCCTATCAATTCAAATTCTAAAGAGATCAATCATGAAAAATATAGTATTTCTGTTACTCGGATTGTTGATGTTGGTTTCTTGCCAAACGGATCTTGATATTCCATTTCCTGAGCATCAACCTAAATTGACCCTGAATGGCTATTTGGTGGAGAACGGCCCCTTGTTTTTGTATGTTACAAGGAGCTTCAGCGCACTTGAGGATGTAGGATCCGTGAATGATACAAGCATTCTAATCAAGGATGCTACGGCAGAAGTTTTTAGAAATGGAGAACGGCTCGGAGAGCTCGAATTTATTCCTTCTGGACTTGATACCTTTTTGTTCCAGGGACAGTTTGGGGTTGACACATTCTTCAATTTCATTAATAATAATGTGTATGTATATCCTGATACCACCGTCAAGCCTAAGGCCGGAGATGAGTTTGAGTTCAAGGTAAATCACCCCACCTACGGGACTGCCACGGTGAAGACTACGGTTGTGCCCAAACCTGAAATATTGGGAGTAGAACTTGTAACTGATTCTATTGTAACGACAGATTTTGATGGGTACCAAGACAGTTGGTCAGCCTTGAAAATAAGGGTACAGGATCCTGGAGATATCTCCAATTTTTATGGGCTGAAGGGCTTCATCTATACAGTTGAGGAATATGAGGACGGACTTGGTGGAGTGATAAAAGACTCATTTAACTATCCCATTTTAATTTCTACTGAGATCGTTCGTGATGGGGGAGGGACAATTTTTGGTAACAGCCGTCCATTGGCAGATACAGATTTTAATGGACAGGAAGCGGTTCTTTATGGTTGGGTCAGGCTTCCGGGTTGTTGTGGTTATCCTACTGATATTCTCAATCGTCCTCAAACGGAGGTTCTCAAAATTGATGCGGAAGCTTTATTGATTGATGAAGACTTTGGTGTGTATCAGGATAAAA
This sequence comes from Bacteroidia bacterium, assembly GCA_022760475.1. Taxonomy (GTDB): domain Bacteria; phylum Bacteroidota; class Bacteroidia; order J057; family J057; genus JALEFZ01. The sequence continues at coordinate 139,755 of JALEFZ010000043.1, forward strand.
GACAGTTACAGAGTGAAAGCAGAACCGAAGGAATCGAAGGGGCAATTCTTCCAAGGGAACCGGTATCTGTGGTCGGAAATGTAGAAGGCGGATATGGCCTGGTGGGAAGCTTTAACTTCAGAAGAATTACATATGATTTTTAGGATATTTGATGGAAGTTGATGTGTGCCCCAGGCGACATTTTGCTTTAAATACAAAAACATTCCAAAAATTGAATTTAGCAGCCATCCCCTCTGGATGGCTGTTTTTGCGTAATTGAGATAAGTTATCACAGAATGGCGATACTACTGTGATAGTTTTGTGATATGCTAGAAAGAAATTTAGGAAGGCAAAATTATCTAAACGCCTGTTCAATTAATCACCTAATTTCTACGCGTATGCAAAGCAAATCTTTCCCTTTATTACTCTTTGTATTATGGGCTTTGACCGGATGGCAATTGTCATTTGGAGAAGCCCATAATCCATTAGAGGAATCCCTTACGACATGTAATGGCTCATTCATTGAGACGGCTGCCTGGCAGGACACCGTATTTTATTGTAAAACACCCACTGGAGATAATGGTCAGGGTGTATTTACGATGATTAATATTGGTGCCAGCCCCAATCCTTATGCTTATATCATTACAGACACCGCAGGAAACATCCTGGGACTGCCTTCTGGAAACCAGGTCGACTTCACTACAGCCCCTCCTGGGGAATGCTGGATTTATGGACTTTCCTATACAGGAACACTTACTGCTAGCTTAGGACAAAATATTTTTAATGCAACATTGAGCGACAGCTGTTTTGATCTATCCAACAACTTTGTGGTGGTCCTGAGAGACAGTGTAAATGGAGGTACCATTACTTCTGAAAGAAGGGGACTCGACTCCTTAAAGATTTGCCTTAATGGCGGCTCTTATCGAGCTTATAAATTTGATAGTACTGGAACAGGTACAGGGCAATTTACCTATATCGTAACCAATGACTCAGGCACTATCCTTGGAATTCCTCCCGGAGATTACATTGATTTTCGCCTTGCAGGTCCTGGTATTTGCTATGTATGGGGCTTGAATTACACAGGCAATCTGACAGCAGCTCTTGGTGCAAATGCCTTGACGACCAACTTAAGTGATGACTGCTTTGACCTTTCTGACAATTTCATCGTGGTGGTTAGAGATCGCGTAGATGGAGGAACGGTTCAGACTGAAGCGGGAGAAGATACAGTGAATATTTGTTACAATGGTGGAACTCCTCTGGTATTGGCCTTTGACAGCATGAATGCCATGGGAAGCAATTTTACCTATGTTGTTACTGACAATAATGGGGTGATTTTGGGTGTACCTCCCGGTGACATGGTTGATTTTAGTGGTGCAGGTCCAGGTGAATGTTGGGTATGGGGGCTTTCCTATTTCCAGGCATTTGTTGGACAACCAGGAGATACAATTACAGATCCCACACTTTGTATAGGCTGTTTTGACCTTTCTGACAATTTCGTAGTAGTCTTCAGAGATAGTGTGGATGCAGGTGTAGTTAAATCAACTGTGAATGGTCCAGATGATTTATATGTATGTTACAATGACCCTACAGCACCTACAGCATTTAAATTTGACAGCCTTGGTCATTTTGGTCCCAACTTTCAGTATGTAGTTACTGATGCACAGGGGACCATTTTGGGTTTGCCTCCCGGAGATATGGTAGACTTTGCGGGTGCTGGCCCTGGTGAATGTTGGGTATGGGGACTTTCCTACACAGGAAACTTGACTGCCATGGTCGGTCAGAATGCTACCAGCATTTCACTGAGTGATGGCTGTTTTGATCTTTCTGATAATTTTATCCGAGTCTTTAGAGATAGTGTAAGTGGGGGGAGGGTAACTTCTGCAGGTGGCATGGATACCCTTCAGGTATGCTACAATGGTGGTACCCCAACTGTTTTCGCCTTCGATTCGATGATGACCTCCGGTCCAAACTTTACCTATGTAGTAACCGATGCTCAGGGAACCATCTTGGGAGTACCTCCTGCAGACATGGTGAACTTCGCTGGAGCCGGTCCTGGTGAGTGCTGGGTATGGGGACTTTCCTACACAGGAAACCTGACTGCCATGGTAG
>JALEFZ010000044.1 GCA_022760475.1 Bacteroidia bacterium
GACAGATTTGCCATTATTCTTCCCACGGGCTCAAGTAGAGAAGCCTTTGATATCCAGTTGATTGACATGATGGGTAGGAACATCCAGAATATTGAGATACTTGGAAATGGAGGTAAAATTGAAATTGGTCTTCCAGCAGGAATTCATCCTGGCAATTACATTGTCAGGTTTATTCCCCAGGATGAATCCAGTAAAATACTTTGGAAAAAACTAGTCGTGGAACCTTAAGGATTAATCCACTAGAAAGAGGGCATACTCATAAAGGTATGCCCTCTTTTATTTTACTGAGAAGGACAGGCTTCCAAGCCCTGGAAATTCTGCCTGGATAAAATCCCCCGATTCAAGTTTACTAATTGGACCAAGTGCCCCTGTCAGGATAATTTCTCCTTTCTTCAGGGGATTGCCCAATTCAATCATCTTATTTGCCAACCATATTCCTGAATTTAATGGAGATCCCATGCATGCTTCCCCCCTACCCTCAGAAACCAACTCCCCATTCTTAAATACCTTGGCAACAGCATTTCTCAAGTCAACTTCTCTAGGATTTAAGTTATCCTGACCAAGGACAAAATGGCTGGCAGAAGCATTATCAGCTATCGTATCGGTTATTTTGATGTCCCAATCCTTAATCCTGCTCCCTACAACCTCTAAAGCGGGCTTGATGTGGTCAATGGCATCCATCATTTCTTCCTCCGTCCCAATTGGTTTTAGAATATCCTTCTTAAGAATGAAGGCAAATTCTGCCTCAACTCTGGGTTGCATCATCTCCAACATCGAAATTTCACCTCCGTCCCTGATCATTTTGTTATCAAACAACATTCCGAAATCAGGCTCCTCCACCCCTAGTTGTTGTTGGACGGCCAAAGATGTAAGTCCTACTTTTTTGCCTACAGGAATGGCCCCAGCTTCAATCTTTTTGCTGGAAACCAATTGTTGGACCCTGTAGGCCATTTCGATGGCCTTCTCTCCCAATGTATGCCTGACTGGCTTACAGACCTCCCTATTCTTCTCCGCTTGCCATAACATCTCTGATATGTTTTCAATAATTACTGACTTCTGATCACCCATTATTCTAAAATTTATTTTCAAGAAAGCCTTCAGCCAAAGTCCAGGGAAATTATTCTCCCTTTGAATGACTAAAATCCCTTTCTAATTTCATGTATTATCCACAAAAGCCGCTAATTTTCCAACAGCTCATTATTTGTGAGTAAAAGAAGATATACAGCATGAAGTTGGAAAAAATTGAAAAGGAACTAGAGATCATTCTGAAACAACTATTAATGTCTGAAAAAAAATCAGCATTCCTTTTCCAAGAGGTTCACAAAAAATATAAACACAGTTCGAAAAATTTATTCAGATATCTGGTGCTGAGAAGCTTTGATCTCAGAAAAGTGCAGGATGCCTTATCAGACCTGGGCATTTCCTCTCTTCGAACAGCAGAGGTCTATGTATTAGATAACCTGCTAAATACGCTAAAACTAGTCAAACTCCTCCAAAACAAAGCGTGGAATCCAGATGCCGGACTATCAAGGATTGGCTTTTCTCAAAGTCAAAAACTCCTTAGAAAACATGCTAATACCCTTTTTGGTACCAAGGAAAAAAAGCATAGCACCCATATCATGGTTACCATGCCTACAGAGGCATCTGAAAACATAGACCTGCTTAGGAAACTGGTCCAAGAGGGAATGGAAATCGCCAGGATCAACCTGAGCCATGATGATATCCCCGTTTGGGAAAAGATGGTGGCCAATCTCAAACAAGTTCGAGAAGAAATGCAGAGACCTTTGCAGATTTATATGGATCTATCAGGTCCCAAGATCCGCACTGGAGAAATATGGGTTCCCAAAAACAAAAAGGCAGGTGAATTCCGAAACTTCATCAGGCTAAAGTCAGGGGATCATTTGTGGCTCACAACCGAAAAAACTCAAGCAAAAAAAGCTGTTTATGGAGAAAGGGGGGAGCTAATCTCACCAGCCGAAATAAGTGTCAGCCTCCCTCAGATCATTACTGACGTAAAATTGGGAGATCCTTTATTTTTCGACGATGGAAAAATCGAAGCTCAAGTAATTGAAAAAGGAAAAAGTAGGGTTAAAGTCCTGATCATCCAGGCTCATAAATCCAAGTTGGGTTCGGAAAAGGGGATCAACTTACCATCTACCAAACTTAATCTACCTTCACTTACGAAGAGAGACATTGAATTATTACCCTTCATAAAAGAGCAGGCTGATATCGTCGGATATTCATTTGTAAGAAACGAAGAAGATGTAGCCAAACTATTCCATGAACTGGATAAATTGGAAAATGAGGATCTTGGTGTTGTATTTAAAATTGAAACCAGGGATGCATTTGACAACCTTCCTTTGATTTTGTTTAAGGCAATGAAAAGGAGGAAAATCGGCGTCATGATTGCTCGTGGGGATCTGGCCGTTGAAATAGGCTATGAGAGAATTTCAGAGGTCCAAAATGAAATCCTTTGGTTTTGTGAAGCTGCTCATATCCCGGTCATTTGGGCTACCCAGGTATTGGAAAATCTTGCCAAAAAAGGAATCGCCACCCGAGCAGAAGTTTCTGATGTCTCTATCAGCGTCCAAGCAGAATGTGTCATGCTCAATAAGGGCCCACATATTGTGCAAGCAGTCAAGACTTTAAATAACATTCTAGTAAAGATGGATACCCATACTTCAAAGAAAAAAAGCCGTATGAGGCCTTTGATTGTGGCCAAAATCAATCTTGACAAGATAAATGGATTAACTAAGCAAGTCCTCCCTCCATCCACCCAAAAAGAGCAGTTACCTCCTGAAGTTTCTACCATAGAATGACAAAGATCAAGGAATCTACCTTGGGCATTTCCCCTAAAATGACTAGTTTAATGTTATGCTTGCATACCAAATGCATTCGAATTATTGAAAGGACTAAAATATGTTTGATTATATCATCGTAGGGGCTGGATCAGCTGGTTGCGTTTTGGCAAACAGGCTTTCTGAGAACCCGGATAACTCAGTGCTACTAATCGAAGCTGGAAAAAAAGATAGCAAAGCCGAGATTCACATCCCTGCTGCATTCAGCAAACTTTTTAAAAGCGAGCTTGATTGGGGGTTAGAGACCATTGAGCAGGAACATGCAGGTCAGAGGAAATTTTACCTTCCCAGGGGAAAGGTCCTGGGAGGATCGAGTAGCATTAATGCCATGATTTATATTCGGGGCAACAGGGCAGATTATGATTCATGGGAATCGATGGGCAACAAAGGCTGGGCATACCAAGACCTACTTCCACTTTTCAAAAAATCAGAGAAATTTGAAGGAGGGGAAAATCATTACCATGGAGAACATGGCCCATTAAGGGTAGCCTCGCTTAGAGAACCCTTGCCCCTAAGTAAAGCCTTTGTAGAAGCAGGGGTCGAACTTGGTTTTGATGCAAATGATGACTTTAATGGTGAGAAGCAGGAAGGCTTTGGGCACTACCATGTAAACCAGCATCAGGGGAAAAGATTTAGCGGTGCTAAGGCATTTTTGAAGCCAATTAAAAGCAGGAAAAACCTAACTATTCTAACCGAATCTCCAGTTCAACAGATCCTGATCGAAAATAAAAGAGCCATAGGGATTGTTTACAAAACTAAAACCCACCTTCAGGAAGTAAAAGCTCGCAAGGAAGTCATTGTTGCTGCAGGCGCTTACCATAGTCCACAGTTATTGATGGTGTCTGGTATTGGGCCAAAAGACGAATTGGATAGGCATGGCATTGAAAATAAGCACGTCCTTCCAGGTGTAGGCCAAAACCTCCAAGATCATCTTATTGTACCTTATATCTTGAAAACAAATGCCAAGTACACCCTTGACAGGGCAGATAAAGACCCGACTAACCTTATCAAATTCCTGATTTGGGGTGAAGGACCTCTTTCTTCAAATGTAGCAGAAGCCGGAGCCTTTGTCCATACAAAAGAAGGCTTGGAAGCCCCTGACCTCCAGTATCATTTTGGTCCAGCTTTCTTTATTGATAATGGTTTTCAGGAATTAAAAACCGGAAGAGCATTTTCTATTGGTCCAACTCTTCTTCAGCCAAAGAGTATTGGAGAAATAAAACTTTCTTCCTCTTCAATGTCTGATGCCCCATTGATTGACCATGCCTACCTTTCTCATCAGGACGACATGGATACCCTTATCAGGGGTCTTGAGCTTGCCCAAAAACTTGCCATGAGTAAGTCCCTTGGCCAATATCGAACAGGACATTTATACCCGGAGCAGCCTATAAACAAGCAAGAACTTTGGGAAACACACATTAGAAAGCATTCTCAAACCCTTTACCATCCTGCTGGAACCTGCAAAATGGGTTCTGATCCCATGTCTGTCGTTGATACTGAACTAAGGGTTCACGGCATTGAGGGCTTAAGGGTAGTTGATGCCTCCATCATGCCAAATGTCATTAGAGGTAATACACATGCACCAGCGGTAGTGATTGCAGAAAAAGCAGCAGTAATGATTGCGGAGGAGAAGAAGAAGGTAATGGATGCGGTTAAATCTTAAGGATTATCATCCTGTTCATCAAGAATCCAGGCTTCAGGATCAAAGTTTTTTTGAAAAAAGGAAAGCTCTCCTGTTGCCCGGGTTAAATCTGTATAAGTCTGGATGCTGAGGCGATACCTGCCTTTGGAGGAGATTAAAATATCAGCATTTTCATATCCAAGCGAGATCAATTGAGACTTCTTTTCAGTTGCAACCTTTTCGCTTAAAAAACTTCCAATTATGATATAATACTTCTTTTCAGGTTTATCATTTGTAATGATAGGTTTTGAAGTTTTAGGAAAATTTTCTATTTCAGCTGAATCATCATCCCTTTTTTCCATGCTCAAAAAAGGATTAGGTGTATGAATTCTGACTCCATTCATTGAAATATCTTCATACACCTGGATGCCGTCTTCCAGGGCTACCCACAATTGGGAACTGATAGGATCTAAAGCCATTCCTCGAGGCGTTGAAGGAAGATCCAATTCCTGAATGAGGGTCATATCATCGGTCCTTACCTTAGAGAGAGATTTCGATTTTACATTCAATACATACAAAAATCTTCCCCCTGGCCCCAGCAAAATATCTTCAGGCCCTTTTCCTACCTCCAGTTTGGAAACTATTTTCCTTTCCTTTAAATCTATTTTACCAACCCTACCTTCCTTTTGGTAAGAGACATACAGATATCTGTCAGAAGGTCCCAACTGCACATCAAAAGGAGCTTTCCCTTTGAAAATAAATCTACTAATCTGCCCTCGCCTTAAATCGACTTCTACCAATTGATTTTCTCCTGACAAAGCTATATAGGCTTTGGTAGAATGGGCATTGATACATATTCCAGCGGGATTTTCGCCAAGCCTGAGATTAAATTTTTCCATTTCAATCTCTGTATCAATAATTGAGGCACTGCCACCACACCAATTGGAAACCACCAAGTACCTTCCATTTGGACTTATGGCCATATTCGTAGGAACACTGCCAACTTTGATAACGGATTGTATTTGAAAGGTATTCGCATTAATCTGGTAAACAAAGGAGGGATCATAAATACCAGGAGAAATGCAATTGTTAAATCCAGGGTTGTTGAACCCATTGCCTTCCATGCAATAATTGGATATCCACACAAATCGTCCCTTGGGGTCAGCTACGCCAGTATATGGAAACCCCTCATAAAGGCCTTTATATTCAGTAAAATAAAAGTCTGATAAGTAAACTCTATCTGCTATGTCATCGACTTTAAAATATGTTCTATCAAAAACTGAAATACTGTGGTGGGTATTTCCATTTGGCACAAAGAAATTGCCTTTGTTGGTATAAATAATATCAAAGGGATTGATATTCCCATTCATTTCATTTACCAAACCCAAATCCACCCTTCTGTTGTCATCAGGCTCAGGTTGAGCCATGAGCTGACAAATAAAAAGAAAAAGGATACCAAATATGGAATAGATTTTAAACAAGAAGCAAAATTTTGGAAATCAATATTAATAACAATCTAGGGAAATTTTCCCTAAAATGATTCATCTGGAATCAAAATGTGTTTCTAATTCGCTATAAATCAAAGGAATGGAAATACCATCCTTTCTAACGAATTAGTCTTCCAAAAATTGCGAGAATGAAAATAGTCCTGCTTTTAAGCCCTGGAATTTATGGAGGGCTTTTGCATAAGTTTCAGCTTGATCTTCGGTCTGAAATGGGCCAATGGAAACAAAGGTTTGAACTTTTTCGTCTTCTTCCTTCAGTTGGAAAACCCAAATATTCCCCCTCCAGAACTTTTTTGTTTTGTTGATCTTTCGGGAGATATTTTTTGATGAGGCAGATTGAAATAGCAACAAACCAAAACTTTCCTGGCCATTACCGGCAAGAAAATTTTTGTCCAAGGCGAAGGCTTCAAAGCCTTCTACAGATTTGTAAAATGAGAGTTTAGTATCCTCCCCACGACTTTTTCCATACTTGAGGGCAAGATCGAAGGTAGAGGAGAAAGAGAACGAGGATTCAGGAGCATGGGCCAAGGTCAGAGCGGGCCGAGTAGAAAAAATAAAGGTTCTTTTAAGGTGTCTATCGAGTATGGTGGTTAATGTTTGAGCGTCGACAAATCCATCCACCCTTCCCATCAGGTAACCAGTAGGATGGAATATAAGTATCATAGGTTGGTCTGTAGCCTGAAACTTGGCAATAATCTTCTCTTCACCTACCCCAGGTTCATTTTTATCTATAGACCATTTCAGGAACTTATCCCCCAACCAATTGGTGAATTTTTCATTCTCCCAAGTCTTGCTTTTGATTTTCTTTACCAGCTTGTCTTCACCATCGTGAAGCATCAGCAATACAGGCGTGTATTGTTCTTTCGCTTCGGTTGTCAATTCTGACCAACTTGTTGGGTTGTTGGTGCTTGCCTTGGCCAGTAGATGGCAAGGAACGACAAAACCTAAAACAAAAAGAGCAATCGACCTAAGAAACATATTGGTAAGAATACGTGGGTGATTTTTGATTTTAATGGTGTTTAATGTCCTGATTTTTGTATTCAATCGTACAATAAACTAATCAAAGATACATTTTTAAATCCAACCAAACCCGTAATTCCCCATGATTTTTTGCGCAAATATTCATTAATTATTACATATTACTTTACTTAAAATTATTAAGCCAAAAACCTTTCAGGATTTCGCATGAACTAGATTATCGAATATTCCCACCTAACTCTACAGGCTATATCAAGTATTGATGATCAAAAAACAAATAAAACTTACAAGTCAGATTTGACCAAATAAGTTTGGCATGGCTTTAGTGGACAATAAAATCTTCTAAAAGATTAAAAATGGAATACGTTTTGATTTGATGTGAGATTCTCTTTTCTAGAATGGAACTTGTTGATCAGAATTCCCTTTTTGATTCATCTTGGAAGGAAGGGTAATGGTATTGCCTTCTCCCCCCATATCTCCACCGAAGGAGCCTTCCATATCAGGCATTCCTGTGTACTGCCAATCGGAAAACTTACCGTATTTACCAATAAACTGAACCTTACAGTTTCCTGTTGGACCGTTTCTTTGTTTCGCAATGATGATCTCTGCAAGCCCTGCTGTAGAATTTCCTTCATCATCCGTTTCAAAGCCGTAGTATTCTGGTCGATACAGGAACATTACCATATCCGCATCCTGCTCAATAGAACCTGATTCACGAAGGTCAGATAGCACAGGACGCTTATCGCCACCTCTGGATTCTACCGCACGGCTAAGCTGGGAAAGAGCGATCATGACCACATCTAGTTCTTTTGCAATTACCTTTAAGGATCGAGATATAGCTGCAATCTCCTGCTCACGGTTACCACCTTTACTGGAATTTCCTGTCATCAACTGAAGGTAGTCAATGATTACCATACCGATATTTTTCTCGGCTTTCAGCCTTCGGCACTTGGCCCTTAACTCGGGGATGCCCAAGGCTGGGGTATCATCGATGAACAAGGGCGCCTTGTTCAATGACCCTATCCTGGTAATTAACTGCTGCCATTCAAAATCCTGAAGCTGTCCCGTCCTAACACGCTGTGCATCTAATTCAGCCTCAGAAGTAATGAGACGTTGAACCAACTGCGTCGCTGCCATCTCCAGAGAAAAGAATACAACAGGTTCATTGAACCTCAAAGCCGCATTCCTTGCCAGGGTCAAGGTCAAAGCTGTTTTACCCATTGCAGGACGTGCCGCAATGATAACCATATCCGTTTTTTGCCAACCGGTGGTCATTTTATCCAACTCCGCCAAGCCTGAAGGAATCCCAGTTACACTCGAATCCCTTCCCCGGATTTCCTCTAGACGTTCCAGGGTTTTGATTACCAGTTCCCCCATTCCCTGGTAATTTCTTTGAAGGTTGTTTTCGGAAATTTCGAAGATCTTCTGTTCGGTTGCATCCAATAGCTCAAATACATCCGTGGTTTCGTCGTAGGCAGACTTGATTACCTCGTCCGAAAACTTGATAAGCTGTCTTAGGATGAACTTTTCGGCGATGATCCTTGCATGGTATTCAATATTGGCTGCTGATGCAACCCGGGAGGTTAGTTCGGTCAAATAGAATGCTCCACCAACAGCCTCTAACTTCCCGGCTTTCCTTAGGGCATTCTTTATGGTTAGGATGTCAATAGGTTCTGAATTATCGAAGAGTTTGAGAATTTCTTCAAAAATGAACCTGTTAGCATCCTTATAAAACATGTGAGCTTTGAGAATATCCATGATCCTGTGCAACGCATCCTTTTCCAGAAGCAATGCTCCAAGGACAGCTTCTTCCATGTCGAGGGACTGTGGGGGCAGCTTCCCCGCAGGAAATGAAGGCTGGTTGGATGTTCTTCTTTTGCCAGGATCGTAAGATGGATTTGAAGACTGTGGATTCATAGGGGAATTGCTCACTTTTGGTTCCTCATAAAGAAAAGGGACTAAATGTACGATTAGTTTGTCCACTCTGCCAAGTAAGACAGAAACATACAAATATCAATATACTACTTTTTCACTAGAGGAAATCCACAATACTATCACTCTTCTGCCATCACAAAATATTGGCCTAGACTCCAGTAATAAATAATCCACATTTGCTAATTTCTACTGGGGATATCTTGGGGAATTTTGTGGAAAAAAATATATCAATCATGATCAAAATGCTTTTCGAGCCTTTTGTTGAAAAGCTGTTTTTTCTTTCTGAAGCATTCACCTATATTCGTGCAGCTTCGGTGCTTTGCTAAGCAAAGCTTAAAAGGGAATCCGGTGTAAATCCGGAGCAGTCCCCGCTGCTGTAAGTTCTAAACTAAGCCTTTGACAAAATCCACTGTTCGTTGAATGGGAAGGAGTCAAAGGTAGAACGAGCCAGAAGACCTGCCATAGCTTGATTCGCGTGCATTACTTTCGGAGGAAAAGTAGGCGAAGGATGTGCTATTGTGGTTTTTTGCAAGTCTCACCGCTTGATGCCATGACGTACATCCACGCCAAAGTTTTCTTCCTTCCAAACTTTGGCAATGAAAAATTTACATCTGTTTTGCATTATTTTCCTACTTTCTACCACTTCCTTTGCTCAAGTGGCTGATTCGAGTTTTGCATTGCCAGAGGTTAGCATTGTGGAAACTATCAGGTCTTCTGAGTTGGAAAATGAGTTATGGAACTCAGAGTCAAGCAAACTAAATCCCACAGGCGACCTTGCTAAATTGCTCAGCCAAAAGGGTGTTGCCTTCATAAAAAGCTATGGCTTGGGTAGCCTGGCTACCTCCTCTATTCGTGGTGGAAATGCGAATCATACCTTGGTTCTTTGGAACGGTCTCCCCATACAAAGTCCTATGCTAGGCCAGTTAGACCTATCCCTTTTGCCTCTGAATTCAGTTGATGCCATAGGTTTTGAAAAAGGTGGCAACTCCGCACTTTGGGGCAGTGGGGCAATCGGGGGAGTTATTTCGTTAAATCCTTCAATACATTTTAACAAAAAATTATCCGCCTCTTATCTGTCAAGCAAAGGGAGTTGGGGTCAAGCCCAGCATCAGGGATACCTAAAAGTTGGCAATGACAGAGTTCAAAGTCAGACCAAGTTTCTTTTCAAAAAAGCTGAGAATGATTTTTTCTATGAACCTGTTCCAGGAGTAGAAGCTCGCCAACAAAGCAATGCAGCGCTTAGGCAAGGAAATTTTTTCCAGGATCTTTCTTTGAGATTAAAATCTGGCCAAATTGGCCTTCACTACTGGCATCAGAATTCCTATAGGGAAATCCCCCCTACAAATGTTCAAAACAGCAGTCAGGCGTATCAGGAAGATCTTTCTCAACGCCTGATGATAGACATGGAAGTCAAAAAAGGAAACCTCCTGATTGGCTCCAAAGCAGCCATATTCAATGAAAACTTGAACTATTTCGATCCACAAATTCTGTTGGAATCACCTAGTAACTTTAGGACATACCTTGGGGAATTTAACCTGGATATAAACGGCCTCCGAGCACATCAATTCATGCTTGGAACTACTTGGAGATCTACTCAGGCATGGTCCAAAGGATATCAGGAAAGTCCTTCAGAGAGCAGGCAGTCTGTATTTGGTAGTTGGAAATGGGAAGGAGATAAACTTGAAGCTCAAGCCAATATCCGACAACAATGGATAGACTTTAAGCCTGTACCCATTACCCCCCAAATCCAATTGGACTTTTCTCCTGTTCCCGTATTTCACATCAAACTAAAGGCCAGCAGGAATTACCGTTTACCCACACTGAATGACAGGTACTGGGTACCAGGTGGCAATCCTGACCTAAGGGCAGAATCGGGCTATAGCCAGGAATTGAGTCTATCTTTCAACAAAGCAGATGCCGCCATTTTTTCCAAAATTAGCCTTACAGCATTTAATCGCAACATAAAGGACTGGATTCTCTGGGGAATCCAGCCAGGAGAAAATTTCTGGTCAGCCAACAACCTGGCCGAAGTATGGAGCAGGGGATTGGAATTCAGGTACAATAAAAAAGCCATGTTTGGCAAAATTCAAATGGAGCTTAATGCAGGATATGACCTTACCTACTCTACCAATCAAGTCGGGCTTTATCTTCCTCGTATTCCAGAAGGCAGCCAGCTGTTTTACACCCCACGCCACCAGGGATTTGCTACGCTAGACTGGAACATGAATAGTTTCTCTCTTGGATTCCGATACAACCATGTAGGTCAGACAGGGGGTATATTAATTTCAGAGATACCCGCTTATCACATCGGAAACCTGAATGGAGCTTATGAGTTTTCTTCCAAATCCATTGAAGCCCTGGCATTTTTTGAAGTTAACAACCTGTGGAACCAGCAATACTTCGTCATTGAGCGAAGGCCCATGCCCGGTATAAATTACCAGCTTGGTTTAAAATTTACATTTACCAAAAAAAACTAAATGAGACAATCATTACTCTTATTCATTCTGATCTTCAGTCTTGTACAAGCTCAAAACCTTGCAAACTTTGAAGACATTTCCTTGCCACAAGACTCTTTCCTCAATGGGAGTCAGTCAAATGTGAATGGCTATCGAAGCGGGAACTTCTTTTTCCCCGTTACCTATGATGCACCTAATTTCTCATGGTCAGGATGGTCAATTTCTAATAAAACAGACACTCTTACTGCTGGCTTCACAAATCAATACAGCTCCATTACAGGTGGTGGATTTGGTGGAAGCAGCAACTACGCCATCTCTTATGGCCTTAATCTCACAGATTTCTCTCAGCAGGCAAACATTCTGAAGTTTGAGGGAGATGCACTGGGGCAACCGGTAAGGGGATTCCAAATCACCAATTCTACCTATGCGTATCTAAGCATGAAAAACGGTGACCAATTCGCCAAAAGATTCGGTGGAGTTGATGGAAACGATCCTGACTTTTTCCTTTTGACCATCAAAGGATATTTCAATGGAATGCTCACAGCTGATAGTGTGGATTTCTATCTGGCAGATTACCGCTTTGCGGATAACACACAGGATTATATTGTGGATGAATGGACATTTGTAGACTTAAGCTCTCTTGGGAACGTAGATAGCCTTTCTTTCTCTCTGAATTCTTCTGATACCAGTTCATTTGGATTCAATACGCCTGCCTATTTCTGTATGGATAACCTGGAATCTGCTACCCCTAGCTCCAACAATCCAGCCTTCGCAAGCGAAAGAATTAGCCTTTATCCCAACCCGAGCAGGAACTTTGTAATGGTGAGCTCTAGCAGGTCAAATTCCCTTGATCTATCGCTATGGTCAGTGGATGGAAAACTTCTCATGCAGAAAGATAATTTCCTTTCGGGATCTAAATTGAACATCAGTGATTTTCCGGCAGGGACTTATTTATTGAAGGTTCGAGATGGTGATCAGGTGATTAGCAAGAAAATCAATAAGTTCTAAACGAGCCTTCGTACTTTGAAAAATATCAGGAGATGGTTTTGTCATCCTCCTGATATTTTTTTTGTAAAAAGCTTATTTTTTGGGGTACAAAATATAATTCAACATGAGATCCCAGCGTCTTAGTTTTCCAAATAGAAAGGGGCTCCAGCTATCCGCAGTTTTGGATTTGCCATTAGGAGAAAAGCCCAAAGCCTTTGCCATTTTTGCCCATTGTTTTACCTGTGGCAAAAACCTGAGGGCGGAGCGAAACATCAGCTTGTCCATGACACAGCATGGCTTTGCCGTTCTACGCTTTGACTTTGCGGGTATAGGCGAAAGTGAAGGTGAGTTTTACGACACCAATTTTTCTACCAATGTAGCTGATCTGTGGGATGCAGCCAGTTTTTTAGAGGAAAATTATGCTGCCCCTACGCTATTGATCGGCCATTCTCTAGGGGGAGCAGCCGTATTACTGGCTTCATCGCAGATGCCTTCTGTGAAAGCTGTCGCTACCATCGGAGCCCCTTCAGAACCCGAGCATGTCAAGCACCTTTTTGCTGCTATTGAACAAAGAATAAGAACAGAGGGAAAGGGAGAGATATTGATAGGTGGTAAAAACGTAGTCATCAAAAAACATTTTCTTGAAGACATTGAAGGCATAGATCTGAAGGGCATAATTCAAAACATAAAAAAATCCATTTTGGTTTTGCATTCTCCACAGGATACCATTGTAGGCATTGATAATGCAAGTGAAATCTATCATGCTGCTCGGCATCCAAAAAGTTTCATGACCCTTGATGGAGCCGATCACCTTTTATCTACCAAGTCTGATTCCTTATATGCGGGCAATGTTATAGCATCATGGGTTAAGAGATACATTAATTTAGAAGAAAGCGAACCCCTAACTACAGACAAACAGGCGGTAGTACGCATCGGCTCTAATTCCTACACCACTGAGGTCAGGGCAGGAAAACACAACTTCCTGGCTGACGAACCACTTTCTGTAGGGGGAGATAACCTTGGGCCTACGCCCTATGATTTATTGGTTGCTTCTCTTGGCACATGTACTGCCATGACAATGCGGATGTATGCCAATAGGAAGGGTTGGCCATTGGAAGAGGTAAGGGTACACCTTGAGCATAGCAAAGTCTATGATGAAGACCAAACAGCAGCAGATGAAAAGGGGGCACAGATTGATCAAATCGAAAGGGTCATTGAGATGGAGGGGGATCTGGATGAAAAACAACGTGCCAGACTTATAGAAATCGCTGATAGATGCCCGGTTCATAGAACCCTCCACAATGAGATCAGGGTAAATACCATTGAAAAAACATCATAAAAAAATGGCCTTACACAAATTCATGTGTAAGGCCTATATTCCGTTTACTCGAGGATCAGTCTTGATTTCCTAGAGAGTACAGCAGTTTTGTATGATTAAACAAGGCATGTACAAAAGTAGGTTGTACATGATAAGGAATCTTGAATTCGTTGGCTGTCTTCTTCACAATCTCAGAAATTTTTGGATAGTGAACATGACAAATATTTGGGAACAGGTGATGCTCAATCTGGTAATTCAACCCACCAAGGAACCAGGACATGATTTTACTTTTTGGAGAGAAATTCGCTGTGGTCTGTAGCTGGTGAACCGCCCAGTTTTCTTCAAGATAATTTTCATCATCAGGAATAGGGAACTCACATTCAGGCATTACGTGTGCCAACTGGAATACACTTGAGAGGATGATGCCTGCGATGAAGTGCATACCGATAAAGGCCAGAACCGTCTGCCACCATGGAAATGGAGCAAATAGAAGAGGTAAACCTAGCGTAAAGGCATAATAGGTAAGCTTGTGCAAGACCAATCTGAACATCAAGTTGTTGTACTTTCTCTTGTCTTTGCCCAAGAATCCCATTTCCCAAAACTCTTTCATCTGCTTAAAATCTTTGGCAGTGATCCAGGAAATAGTCATCAGACCGTATAGGAACCATGCATACACAAACTGAAAGCGATGCATGAAATATCTCTTCTGGTTAGGCGAAAAGCGAAGCAAAGCCCCGGCATCAATGTCATGGTCATGACCATCAATGTTGGTAAATGAGTGGTGAAGGCGGTTATGCTGAACTTTCCAGGTGGTAACAAAACCTCCGGCAATGTTTAGTACATGTCCTACAATTTTATTAACCAAAGGGTTCTTTGAGTAAGATCCGTGAACAGCATCATGCATGATTCCCATTCCAATAGCAGCTGTTGCTACCCCCATCAAAGCCCATGCACCGAAATACAACCATGGATTTGAAATTGAGCCACTGGCCACAAATACAAAGGGCACAGCATACATAGCAAAAATAACAATGGTCTTGATGACCATCTTGTAATTTCCGTACATGGAAATTCCACTATCCTTAAAATAGGAATTTACTCTTTTTCTAAGTGTTGCGTGAAACTCTTTGGAAATCGTGCGAGAAAACTTAACTGGCTTGTAATTCATAGAAAATCAGTAATATGAAAGCAATATTATACTTTCATTAATGATAAACAAGGAGTTTTGGAAGCCTTAGAAATGATTTATAATAATGATTAATCAATTTCGTTATACTCCACTTATCCTGTCAAGATAACATGAAAAATGGTATATGAAACCAGTTAAAGGATATTTTTGTTAAAAAATTAATCAATTTCGATTTTGATGGTCTTTTTTCTTCCCTTTTTATCCAGGAGGAATCTCTCACGATAGAGCATAAAGGCCGCATTCCCAACATCTTTGATATAAACGTAATTGAAACCTCCACTGAAGACGGCACCAAGCCCTGGTACCAGGCCAACAGCCTTTCTAGTTATGGTTCTTTCTACAATTTCTTTGATAATCATCCTCGAGATGTAGGATGTTGCATTTTTACTTATTTGTTTCTTAGTGAAATCACCAAGGATCTCATCAAAATGATTGCTGTATCGTCCAGCTTCGAAATCTTTCAGCTCACCAAGGGCTTTCTGTTTCTGAACCTTATCTGAGGAAGTAGCTACTTTGAAAATCCTCATCATATACTCCATTTCAAAAGCCTTTTCCTGAGGAGATAATTCAGGAGAATTGGGATCATAGCCATAGCAAAGGGCTACTTGGTAGATAGTCCTGGTAGAAAAGGTAAACAAGGCTGGGAGATCTGCCAATAAAGCTGCCCAACCAACAATGGGACCTGCAAGACTTGCCAAACCAGTCCCTACGCCTGAAGCTGTTGCCATGCGGGTATTGGACTCAATCTGACTTTCAGATACATGATCGAGGTCATGAATAGAAGCCTTTCTCAGATCAGTGATTGTAGCAGCATTTATTTCAAATTCCTTGGTTGCATTCAAAATGTCCTGAGGATTTACTGACCATTTAGACATGTCTTGTAGGGTTTCCACTATTTTCTCTGTGACACCACCTACGCTACCTTTGACATCCTCTGGAGTCAATTTTTCTGTCAACCAACTGATGGGTTTTGCAACAAAGTCTGTGGATTTATTTAGAAATGACGGATTGGAAGCTTTCCACTTCGCAATTTCGTCGAGTATCTTACTTTCTGAAGAATTTAATTTTGCCATGATGCGCAGTATTAGGACAATTCTTTTTTATTTTACCTCAATTAAACCTTTTGGGTTATAGAATAACAAGAAAAATTCATATGAAATTCGGGACCAAAGCGATCCATGCTGGTGTTGAGCCAGATCCTTCTACGGGAGCCATTATGACTCCCATTTACCAAACCAGTACATACGTACAGGCTTCTCCCGGTGATCACAAGGGTTATGAATACGCTCGTACGCAAAACCCTACACGGACTGCACTGGAATCATCCCTGGCAGCTCTTGAAAATGGCCAATTTGCAACTGCATTCGGTTCGGGAATGGCAGCTGTAGACGCTATCATCAAAAGCCTACGTCCTGGAGATGAAGTAATTTCTACCAATGACCTTTATGGAGGAAGTTACAGAATTTTTACAAAGGTTTTTGAGCCATATGGCATCAAGTTTCACTTTGTAGATCTCAGTAATACGGAAAACCTAAGCTCCTTGATCAATGATAATACCAAAATGATCTGGTTGGAAACTCCCACCAATCCTTTGATCAGAATCATTGACGTAGAAGCTGTTGTGAATATTGCAAAGCCTAGGGGAATAAAGGTTGTGGTAGACAATACTTTTGCCTCTCCTTACCTGCAAAACCCTCTAGATTTAGGTGCTGATATAGTAATGCATTCCATCACCAAATATATAGCAGGACATTCGGATGTAGTAATGGGCTGTGTTGTAACCAATGATGAAGCATTTCATCAACAAATAAGGTTTATTCAGAATGCAGTTGGTGCTGTCCCTGGTCCACAGGACTGCTTCCTGGTGCTAAGGGGAATCAAAACTCTTCACCTGAGAATGAGAGCACATTGCGAAAATGGAGCTAAGGTAGCACACTTCTTGAAGAGCCATCCAAAAGTATCTCACGTCTATTGGCCTGGCTTTGAAGATGCTCCTGGACACGAGGTCGCCAAAAGGCAAATGCGTGATTTTGGTGGAATGCTTTCCTTTACCTTAAAGGGTGATCAAATGGATGATGCACTTAAAGTACTGGAAGGAACAAGTCTTTTCTCTTTGGCTGAGAGCCTCGGCGGGGTGGAATCATTGATCGGACATCCAGCTAGCATGACTCATGCTTCTATTCCTAAAGAAGAGCGAGAGAAATCTGGTTTAAGTGATACCTTAATAAGACTTTCCGTTGGTGTGGAAGATGCAGAGGACCTACTGGAAGATTTAGCAAAAGCGTTGGACAAGGTTTAATATTGTCCATTTTTTGAAACATATGTGTTACAAACAGTGAGCCTTTTGATTCTGAAGGGCTTGCTGTTTTTTTTCACCCAATTTAAATAACCAGTCAGAAGGGCATTTTCTCCATTCATTCATTGAAATATCTAAAATAGCATCATTCTTGCTTTTAATGTGGTCTAGACAGTGGCTACCCAAGCCAGGAACTGTAAACGTTCTTCCAAACCGAGTTACTAGATAGAAATCCAAACAATACGCCAGACCATCATGATTAGCCTCGATAACATGCTATTTTTTATCTTTACAAAAAAGAGACTGCTTGCAGGAATTCAGAATCCTGACAACCAAATAAAAACCGTTAAAATTAAGGATCAGTGGTACCACTCCTATGAGGGGAAATCCATTCCTGAAGTAATTGAGCATGTATGGCCGGAAATCCTTTCCGCCTACAATAAGGCCCATGGTAAGGACAGTTCCGCACCTATTGCGATTTCACTTCCTGCCAATCTCGAAAACAGCCAAAAGGAGAATATCCATAATACGCTAAAGCATTTAGGCGGAGAAAGATTCAATCTGTACTTTGAAGATAACCTGGCTTCTTCTTTTATCCAGGGTCTGGTTGGTAGAGAAGAGCTAGAAAACTCTAATAACATCGTCCTGGAAGCCCTGGATGACTACCTGAACCTTTGGACAGTCAACGTTGGGAATAAGGGCGAAGGAGATAACTACAAAGGCAGAGAGGCATTTTTTGATTCAGAATCAATCGTTGCCACACAAATCAAGGAAATTGGCCCATCTACTGGTAGGAGCCGGCTGATGAGTGAACTGATTCAGAAATTCCAACGTGCTGGACTTAACCTCAACCTGGATAGTCAAACCGAACTGGCTCATCAATTGATGGCGCCTTCTGATGATTTCACATTTGGTGTACTTCATGAAACAGATGATATTTTTCTTGAAGGTAGGGCAAAGTTCAGCCGTGAAGACTATGAGAATTTATATTCAGTAAACCGCGAAAAGCTAAGCGAGCTGGTTGCTACACATAAACTGGACGAGCAAAACATTGCTCGGGTATTTCTTTTGGGACAGTTTTTCAGGACAGAAGTGATGGAAAACTTTGTCAAGCATGACCTCTCACTTGGCAAAAGACTGGTTAACCTCGGAGATTTTAGTCCTGAAAAAGAATTCAAACTACTTTTCAAAGGTTTAGCCAAGAGGACTGAGATGGTACTTGAGTCTGAGAACTACAAGGCAGAACTGGAGGCAATGGAAGCCAAGCGAAGAGAAGAGGAAGAGAAAAAACGTGAGCAGGTCAAAGCAGAACTTCAAGCAAAAGATGCCAGGGAATCTCTATTTGACGAGATCAAGGAGACCTGTGTGAACCCTACCCTCCAGGAGGAATACGAGCATAAGTTTATCCCAAGAGGTGAGCAGCTTGGAATTCCTGATGTGGTTATCAAGTGGAACATCAGCGAAATCCTTAGCAAAATCACATTAACCGAAGAGGCTCAGACCATTGGAATCATTGAAGATTCAGACAATGACTCACCTGACCACCAGGAAAAGGAGGAAGAAGAGAGCCCTTTTCTAGCAGCTCAGCCTCTCTCAACTAATGGTAATGGCTCTGATAACGGGCATCACCACTATGAGGGCAATTCAGCCCGCGATGAAGAGCCAACTGAGGTTGAGCCTGAACCAGAGCCAGAAGCGGAAGAAGAAACGAACCAGACTCAGGAAGAATCTTCTGAAAGAGTCGAGATGGAGCATAAGGTGGAAGTTGAAGGTGAGCCTGTGAGGGAAATTCAGGCAGAAAGAGAAGATCCTAAAGAAGAAACTCCAGAACCAGAACCAGAACCAGAAGAAACAAGGGAAGAAGTTGAGGAGGAGCCTGTATTTGTTCTTTCTCCTGCGGAGAGAAATGACGGAATGAAAACTGGCCCAGTTCTTGGCGCAAAACCAGCTCCTGTAATTGCCTTAAAGAAGGATGAGCCTGTAGCAAAAAGCCCTTTCAGCAAAGAAAAGAATGGGAAGCAGCGCTTTAGCCTTGGTGATATTTTTTCTCTAAAAAGCGACTTAAAAGATAAGGAATTTATTACCAAGGTCGTTTCATTTAAAGCTGATTCTGTATTGCAAACACTGAGGCTATTGAAGGAAGGTAGCATCAATGACCAGGAGCAATTAGCTGCTTTCAAGAAACTTCACCAGAAAGAAAGGGCATACTATTCGGAGGTGAGTGAAATTTCCGAATCAAAAGAAGGGCTATATTTTTACCGTCCATTTATTGAAAGAAATTCGTTGAAGAACTATTTGATCAATAATGGATTCACTAAAAAGGAGCGTGTAGAAAGCCTATCCAGCAATGAGTTGAAGTTCATCCTAATGGTATTCAAAGAGGTACGTTCTCTCTCTCAACCTCATGGAGACCTCAGTGAGGAAAACATCATTGTATTGGAAAAAAGAAAGTGGGGACTTCAGAAGAATGTAGAAATTACTTTTGTTGGATTTACATCTGAGGACGTCTCGAACAACGACATGGTTGAAGCCACGCATAAGGCATTCAGCAAAGTAATGGGAGAAACTTTTTACAACGATTTTAGAAAGAAATTTCAGCTATAACATATGCTTGCACTTCCCGAACATCAGGAGGATTTAGTAGAGTTTATACGAAAGAAAGAGCAAAAAGAACAACGGACTCGCCTCATCAGGCTGGGTCTGTTGTTCACTGTATTGCTCGGAGCAGGAGGATATTTTATTTGGCAGACGATGGACTTTTCGCAGGCTGACAAAGGGCCAATGATGAGAAAATACCAGATAGAACAACTCACAAGGTCTCAGGTAACCAGTCTTTTCAACGCAGACCCCTCTCCTATTCTTGTAGAAGACAAAACCCTTGGCAGAATTGATACGGTCAAATCAGTCCAGGAGTACCTCCTTGTTCTTTCCTCAATCCATGATGCCACGCTCAGTCTACCGACACAGGAGGCCAGCAACATCCTCAGAGATGGGGAAGAGGGTGCAGGACTGGATACAGGTATGGTGCATATTCCTGAGAATTTTTCGGAGCCATTTACAGAGGCTGATGTCATGCCAGCTTTTCCTGGTGGGGAGCCTGCACTATATAGGTTTCTCTCCAGCCAAATCAGATACCCAGCGGATGCCTTAAGAAATAAGGTAGAGGGAAAAGTATTTGTTAGGTTCATCATTCAGCCCGATGGCACCCTAACTGATGTCAAAGTCATGAAAGGAATTGGATACGGATGTAACGAAGAAGCCATAAGGGTGGTGAGGATGATGCCAGCATGGATTCCAGGTGAAATTGCAGGAAGGAAGGTGCCCGTTTTCTCCAGCCTTGCCGTTAACTTTAAGTTCCTCTGACCTGGCTTCATGCCAACCAAAGATCCTTGTGAATTGGCAATAAATAGCTTATAAGAACAGAATCAAGTTTTTTTTCAACTTCGTACTTGCCCCCAATACAAATACAAGCCTTTTATCTTGTGTCCATGCCTGTTATCTATGGTCACATAGTAGAAAAAGTGGTTTCTCCCAGTGGATCAAAAAAATCTTATCTTTGAGGGTGCCAATTACAGCATAACATATCTCTCCCCAAGGTTTCATACCTAAACTTTGAAACAAGCCTTGAGTACCTTTTGCCTTGATAATCCGCCATGGCTTACCTGCTCAAAACAACTACCATTTTTCTGGGCCATCACATGAAGGTATTGGCATAAAGGTAGAAATCATCAGAAAGGAACTCTAAGAAGCTATTTAAAAATCATATTTCTTTTTTTCAGTTGGTTTTTTAGAACCTGAATTCCTCATTTTCTTCGCTTTAGCCCCACCACCACTCAAAAAAATCATTCCCCCAGAGACTTAAAGTTCTGCCTGTAAACTCAAAAATCTAAACCGCTTCTAAATCTGATACCGCACTCTTTTTTTTAAATCCTATAAAGTGGGCATTATAATCCATTCATATCCTATGGGTAAATTAAGTTAATTGGGCTTGTACATATTCAACTTTTGTCGTTCAACTAACAACCCGCAAAATGTCGGGTTCGTTGCTTCGCAATCAAATTTATACACATATGAAAATCGGATTTATTGGTTTAGGTAAAATGGGTGGCAACATGGTTCACCGCCTACTTTTAAATGAGCATGAGGTAATAGCCTACAACCTCACTCAGCCAGAAATAGACACAGCAGTAGAAAGAGGTGCCACTGGAGCCAGTGGTGTGGAAGATTTAGTAAGTAAACTGCCCGAAAGAAAAATTATATGGCTAATGGTACCTGCGGGTGCTCCGGTAGATCAAAATATTGATGCCCTTTTACCCCATCTTTCTCCAGGTGATATTATCATTGATGGAGGAAACTCATTCTGGAGGACTTCTGTAGAGAGAGGTCAAAGAACTGCAGAAAAAGGGGTTCACTACATTGATTGTGGTGTTAGTGGTGGAGTTTGGGGACTTAAAAATGGATATTCTCTCATGTATGGAGGAGATAAAGAAGCCGCTGATTACGCTGAGCCGATCTTTAAAACCCTTGCTCCTGAAAATGGATACCTATACTGTGGGGGAAGCGGATCTGGACATATGGTAAAAATGGTCCATAATGGCATTGAGTATGGGATGATGCAGGCCTATGCTGAAGGATTCGAAATCCTTGAGAAGTCCCCCTATGACCTTGACCTCTCGGCTATTGGACATATGTGGATGCACGGAAGTGTTGTCCGTTCCTGGTTGTTGGAATTGGCAGTATTGGCACTGAAAGACGATCCAAAACTCGACGAGATCAAAGGATATGTTAACGATAGCGGAGAAGGAAGATGGACCATCCAAACAGCCATCGACTTTGATGTCCCTGTCCATGTCATTGCCGCCTCCTTGTTTACAAGGTTCGAATCTCGCCAGGATGAGTCTTTCGCCATGAAAATGCTTGCTGCCTTGAGAAATCAGTTCGGTGGACATGCAACTGTAAAAAGTGAAGACTAATTGCTTTCCAATTTTTAAACTGAAAATTCAAACAGCATTTTCATTATGAAGGCAAATGACAACCTGACATTAACCATATTTGGAGCTTCCGGCGACCTGGCTTACAGGAAGTTGGTTCCTTCTGTATACGATTTGTACATGCAATCTCTTCTACCTGACTGTTTTGCCATCTTGGGTGTAGGTCGTACGGTCTACTCTGATCAGGATTTTAGAGATAAGATGATCAAAGGAATCAAGGAATTCTCCCTACAGCCAACAGATGATGAAGAAAAAATCAACAGCTTCATCAATCTTTTATATTATGTTCCTGTAGACTCTAAAAAAACAGAGGACTTCGCCAAATTAAAAGACAGGCTTCAGGAGATCAGCGATAAATGCCATACTGAGGGTAATGTAATTTTCTATCTTTCTACTCCACCCAGCTTATATGAAATCATTCCTGCCAATCTTTCTGCTCATGGATTGAATAAGGAAGATCAAGGATGGAGAAGGCTGATAGTCGAAAAGCCATTCGGTTATGATTACGAAACTGCCCAGGCCTTGAACAGTGGGCTTCTCAAGTATTTTGAGGAAAAGCAGATTTATCGAATAGACCATTACCTCGGAAAGGAGACTGTTCAAAACATGCTGGTATTCAGGTTTTCCAATGGAATTTTTGAACCATTGTGGAACAGGAATTATATCCATCATATCGAGATCACTGCCTCAGAAAGCATTGGCGTAGGAGAAAGAGGCGGCTATTATGAAGGTTCAGGTGCCTTGAGGGATATGCTTCAAAATCACTTGATGCAATTGGTAGGCCTAGCAGCCATGGAACCTCCCACAAAAATCGAAGCTGATTCCATCAGAAATGAGACCTTGAAGGTTTTTGAAGCCCTCAGACCCATTGGCCGGGATGATGTGTCCAAATATGCCATTCGGGGCCAGTATGGTGCTGCTACTGTAAAGGGAGAGTCTATGAAGGCTTATCGGGAAGAAACAGGTGTAGATCCAGATTCTAGAACCGAGACATTTGCTGCCATCAAGTTGTTTATTGACAACTGGCGTTGGAGCGGGGTTCCTTTTTACATCAGGTCAGGCAAAAGACTTCCAACAAGAGTAGCAGAAGTGGTAGTTTATTTCAAAAAGACTCCCTTGTCGCTCTTTGGTGATGAGTCCGAAATGACCCATGAGTATAACCAGTTGGTATTGAGGATTCAGCCTGACGAAGGTGTTTTACTGAAGTTTGGACTTAAGGTTCCTGGCGCTGGCTTCAAGGCAGAAACGGTAAACATGGACTTTCATTACTCTGGCTTGAGTGATGCCTATTTGCCTTCCGCTTACGAAAGGCTACTGTTGGATTCCATGCGTGGCGACGCGACATTGTTTACACGTGGAGACGCTGTACTGGCTGCCTGGAAATTTGTAGATCCGATTCTGAAAGCATGGAAAAAAGATCCTAACGTTCCTCTTTATCAGTATCCTTCAGGAACATGGGGTCCGGAAGTTGCAGATAAAATGATCGACGGGGAAGA
Organism: Bacteroidia bacterium; assembly: GCA_022760475.1. Classification (GTDB taxonomy): domain Bacteria; phylum Bacteroidota; class Bacteroidia; order J057; family J057; genus JALEFZ01. The sequence goes on from JALEFZ010000044.1 coordinate 23,631, forward strand.
TGTAACATGGAGGTATCCATGTAGAAACCTTGCTGACGATGGGATTTTTTGTGAGCTTTAGACAAAAATATATAATAGTTTTATGGTGAAAAGGGACAAGTATGTCCCTTTTTACCATTTATTTCCAAACTGATGGCAGAGATTTATATTTCAAACGATAAGGAATCATTGGCAAGAGATTTTGCCTATTGGATGTTGGGCTTACTTAACTCCTCTAAGGGAGATTTCCATGTATCATTAAGTGGTGGCAGCACTCCTAAAAAACTATTTGATTTGCTGGCTTCAGAATTCAAAGATTCTTTTCCCTGGTCAAGGATGCACTTTTGGTGGGGAGATGAGCGAATGGTCGCTCCAGATCACAAAGAGTCCAACTACGGCATGACCTATGCAAGGTTATTTTCAGGAGTTTCCATCCCTTCTGAAAATATCCATCGAGTTAGAGGTGAAGATAGGCCAGAAGAAGAAGTAGTCAGATACGGCAGAGAGTTAGAGTCCTTCATGAAAAACAATGAAGGTAAAATCAGTTTTGATTTGATGATTCTTGGCATGGGAGATGATGGACATACTGCCTCCATTTTTCCCGACAACCTGCAGTCTCTACAATTTGAAAGTCCAACTTTTCTTGCTACTCATCCTCAAAGTGGGCAATTAAGGGTTAGCATGACTTCAAACCTCATAAATGACTCAAAGGAAATTGCATTTCTTGTTGCCGGGAAATCAAAGGCAGAAAAGGTCCAGGTCATCCTAAAGAATGAAAATGATCCGGAAGC